>JAOPTT010000013.1:0-226529 GCA_051531975.1 Spirochaetaceae bacterium | reverse complement strand
CAGTAGTTGAGCCAGTAGTTGAGCCAGTAGTTGAGCCAGTAATTGAACCAGAAATTAATAGACCAATTGCTGGGTTATTCGCAATGTTATCAATTGATGGCGAGAATGATGAAGATGTAATTGAATATGAACCAATTATAGCTGCAAAACCAAATTTAGAAAATATTTTTGTACCTGTTATTCCAGTTGAACCTGTTATTCCAGTTGTACCTGTTATTCCAGTTGTACCTGTTATTCCAGTTGTACCTGTTATTCCAGTTGAACCTGTTATTCCAGTTGAACCTGTTATTCCAGTTGAACCTGTTATTCCAGTTGAACCTGTTATTACAGTTGAACCTGTTATTACAGTTGAACCTGCGATTCCAGTTGAACCTGCGATTCCAGTTGAACCTGCGATTCCAGTTGAACCTGCGATTCCAGTTGAACCTGCGATTCCAGTTGAACCTGCGATTCCAGTTGAACCTGTTATTCCAGTTGAACCTGTTATTCCAGTTGAACCTGTTATTCCAGTTGAACCTGTTATTCCAGTTGAACCTGTTATTCCTGTTGCACCTGTAATTACAGTTGTACATGTGATTCCAATTGAACCTGAGATTATAGTTGAACCTGAGATTATAGTTGAACCTGAGATTATAGTTGAAACTGAGATTATAGTTGAACCTGAGATTATAGTTGAACCTGAGATTATAGTTGAACATGAGATTCTAATTGTATCTGAGATTGCTGTTGAACCTGAGATTGCTGTTGAACCTGAGATTACTGTTGAACCTGAGATTACTGTTGAACCTGAGATTACAGTTGAACCTGAGATTACAGTTGCACCTGAGATTACAATTGAACCTGAGATTACAGTTGCACCTGAGATTACAATTGAACCTGAGATTATAGTTGAACCTGAGATTACAGTTGAACATGAGATTACAGTTGAACCTGAGATTATAGTTGAACATGAGATTACAGTTGAACCTGAGAATACAGTTGAACCTGAGATTATAGTTGCACCAATAAAACAAGACGATTTTACTGATAAAAATAAAATTACATTACCAAAAAAGCTCTTGATACTTATTGGAACTATCATTTCAACGATAACTGGGTTAGGATTAGTACAGGGGATCAGAAAAATAAAACTCCGAACCTCAAATACAAGAGGGAAAGATAAATGAAGTATCTAAAGATTATAGCCATTGCACTGACATTTCTTACATTTTCATGTGATAATTTTATGTCAAATGGTGACGATTTTATCGATGCTGTTGAAACTGAAGTAGATGAAGCGACTGCACCAACTATTTCAGTAAATATTAGAGCTGATGAGGATAAGATGGGAATTACAAGTCCCCTAGGAGCTTATTCCACAAAAGTAGGTGTTCCCTTTGATATAACAACCACTGTATCTCTAGATTATGCTTTTTTAAATTGGTCATTTACAGGAGGAGAAGATGGTGATGTAACCTTCGATGATTCTTTAAGTACTGTAACAATGGCTACTGTTAATGAAAATAAAACTGGATTAACCATTGTACCTATATTTGATAAAAGGCCATCAGTTTCTTCATGGGTTCCATTCTCTGGAAGTTCAAATACGTTAATAAATAAATCCATAACAGTAACATTCGATGAGCTTGTAGACGAATCTACAGTCTCGTTAGGAGAGGGAGAAGCCATTGAAATTACTACAAAGAAAACTTCCTCAACTGATGAACCGACCCATGTTGAAACAAGATTTAATTATAATATAACAAATAAGACATTAATAATTTCTTTAAAAGCAGATAATTATCACGATAAGTTTAGTACAATAACAGTATTACTTTCCTCCACTATTGCAGATCTTAATGGAAACGCTATGACAAGTGACTTCCCTTGGTTTTTTGAAACAGGAAACGGAAAAGATGAAGATCCTCCATGGATATCATCTTTTATAATAAATAATATAGAAATATCTCCAGCCTATTCTCAGAACTTAGGGTTAGAAATCGAAGTATCTGATAATAGTGGTCCAACTGAAATAAATAGAATGCAAGTTATTGCCACACCTTGGACTGCAGACAATTCAGGGGGATCTTTAGATGGCGTAGGCCGAACTGTATTTGATAGTGGTATAATTGATTACGACACAGAATATAACTTTTCAACAACATCACTTAATCAAATTAGTGACGGTTGGGTAAAAGTACGTATAAATGTTGCAGATAAAAGTAACAACTGGTCTACTGATGATGTTGAGGATATAATTCCTGATGCCTCTGATAGTTCACTTAATACAAAATACGTATACTTAGACAACACTGTCCCTACAATTACAGAATTTATTTTAGGTAGTGGAAATTCACATTCAAATGCTGATCCTGTAGCATTAACTATAACGGCATCAGACGCAGGTTCAGGTTTAGATACAGATGCTTATGCAATTACGACAAGTAGCACTACCCCATCAACATGGACAGTAAAACCTACTGAAGTTGCATTAACTTCTGGGGTTAATACTCTATTTTTACATGTGAAAGATAAGGCAGGAAATACAACATATTCATCTGAAACAGTTATTCTAGACCAAATAACTCCTAAATATACATTAACAGAAATTGAAGATGGATCTGCTACAGATGGAATAGTTAGAAATAGTAACTCGGTTATACTTACAGCAACATTTGACGAAGATATTGTTGGTACACCTACTATTTCAATTGATGGTACAGGAGTAACAGCTGTAAGCTCTGTTATGTCTGGTTCAGATAGAACTTGGTCATATACATGGACTCCACAAGGTGATGGTACAGCCGCTATTTCTATCTCTGCTCAAGATTTAGCAGAAAACGATACGGAATGGGACTCAGGAAGAAACTCATATACTGTTGATAATACAATACCAACTATTACAGATTTCAGCATTCTATCAGACAGTGATTCTACCAATGATAGCATTACTACTCTTACAATTACTGGGCTTAGTGGTACTGGTTCTGATATTTATCGTTACTCTATATCTAATTCTTTAGTAAATAGCTGGCAGATTGGGTCAACACCTTCAACATCATGGGATCTAGGTTCAGGAGATGGGACAAAAACAGTATACTTTAGAGTTGAAGATGCTGCAGGTAATCCTGCAGACTGGAGTGATACAATTGATCTAGATACTGCTGAACCAACTATTTCAGCTTTAAGCTCGTCAAATGTAGCAGGAACTACTGCAAAAATTAAAGGAACATCAAACGAAGATGGAACCCTATATTACATTATTACTGAATCCTCAAGCTCACCAAGTGCAGCATCTATAAAAAATGCTAATTCAGGGATACATGGTTATAGTAGTGTAACTGCTGCTACAGAAGAAGAGTTTGACATTACAGGACTAGATGAAACTACAACCTATTACTTCCATATGACTGCAGTAGATGGCTCTGGAAATACAAGTTCTGTATATACTTCTGCTAGTTTTACAACTTTAGATGAGACACCACCAACACTTTCAGGACTAGCATCATCAGATGTTACTGGTACTACTGCAAAAATTAAAGGTCAATCAAACGAAAATGGTACTCTATATTATATTGTTAATGAATCCTCAAGTTCACCAACAGCGACAGCAATAAAATCTGCAAGTTCAGGTATATTTGGCAATGATAGTGTAACTGCGAATACAGATAAAGTATTTGACATCTCAGGACTAGATGATGATACAACATATTACTTCCATATGACTGCAGTAGATGGCTCAGGAAATACAAGTTCTGTATATAGTTCTGCTAGTTTTACAACTTTAGATGAGACACCTCCAATACTTTCGGGAGTAACATCATCTAATATTGCAGGAGTAACTGCAAAGATTAAGGGAACATCAGACGAAGCTGGAATTATCTACTACATAATCACTACATCATCAAGCACACCAACTGCTACAGCTATACGAGATGCAAGTTCAGGTATATATGCTAATAGTAGTGTAACTGCTGATACAGAAAAAGTTTTTAACATTACAGGACTACTTGAAACTACACAATATTTCTTCTATATGACTGCAGCGGATTCGGCTGGAAACCTAAGTGACGTTTCAAATGAGTTGAACTTTACAACTTTAGATGTAACAGCCCCAACTCTTTCAGCAGTAACATCATCTGATGTTGCAGGAGTAACTGCAAAGATTAAGGGAACATCGGACGAATCTGGAACTATCTACTACATAATTACTACATCATCAAGTTCACCAACTGCTACAGCTATACGAGATGCAAGTTCAGGTATATATGCTAATAGTAGTGTAACTGCTGATACAGAAAAAGTTTTTGACATTACAGGACTACTTGAAACTACACAATATTTCTTCTATATGACTGCAGCGGATTCGGCTGGAAATCTAAGTGACGTTTCAAATGAGTTGAACTTTACAACTTTAGATGTAACAGCCCCAACTCTTTCAGCAGTAACATCATCTGATGTTGCAGGAGTAACTGCAAAGATTAAGGGAACATCAGACGAAGTTGGAACTATTTACTATATAATTACTACATCATCAAGTTCACCAACAGCGACTGATATACGAGATGCAAGTTCAGGTATATATGCTAATGGTAGTGTAACTGCTGATACAGAAGAAGTTTTTGACATTACAGGACTACTTGAAACTACACAATATTTCTTCTATATGACTGCAGCAGATTCGGCTGGAAACCTAAGTGACGTTTCAGCTGAGTTGAACTTTACAACTTTAGATGTAACAGCCCCAACTCTTTCAGGAGTAACATCATCTGATGTTGCAGGAGTAACTGCAAAGATTAAGGGAATATCAGACGAAGTTGGAACTATCTACTACATAATTACTACATCATCAAGTTCACCAACTGCTACTGATATACGAGATGCAAGTTCAGGTATATATGCTAATAGTAGTGTAACTACTGATACAGAAGAAGTTTTTGACATTACAGGATTACTTGAAACTACACAATATTTCTTCTATATGACTGCAGCAGATTCGGCTGGAAACCTAAGTGACGTTTCAGCTGAGTTGAACTTTACAACTTTAGATGTAACAGCCCCAATACTTTCAGGAGAAACAGCATCAAACTTTACAAAAACATCTGCAAGAATAAAGGGAACATCAGACGAAGATGGTACTATCTATTGCATTATTACTGCATCATCAAGTACTCCAACTAATACTGATATACGAGATGCAAGTTTAGGTATATTTGATGGTAGTGATAGTGTAACTGCCGATTCAGAAGGAAGAATTGATATTACAGGTCTAACAGAAGCTACAACCTACTACTACTATATGACTGCAGAAGATAGTTCTGGAAACTTAAGTGACGTTTCAACTGAAAGTAGTTTTACTACTGACCCATAAAAATTTGTTTGATAAAATACTTACATGGAGATATAAATAAGTATGAAAAAAAATATATATATTATTATCCCTTTATTTGCCGTTTTAATTAGTTCATTTTTATTAATAGGATCTCTAGATAATAAAATATATGATATTTTTCTTAGAACTATACCATCATTGACTGAGGATCCATCAGTTGTTGTTGTCAAAATAGACGACCCATCTATTGAAAATGTAGGAATATTCCCATGGCCTAGAGACATAATGGCAGATGCAATTATCTTTATGCGAGAAATGGGCTCAGAAGCTGTAGCATTCGACCTTAGCTACCTAGATAATAGCCCTGTTTCTGTTAACCTTAATTATTTAGAAAATAACCTACCAGAAATTATAGACAGCAGCTTTGCTGAAATAAATTCTTCTGTAACACAAATAATGGATGCATTTGCCTCTGAATACCTTTTTGCTGAAGATGCACTAGAATACAAAGAAGATATATTAGAATCTAATAAATATATAGAAGAACAGGTAAATAAGTCTTTGTCTAATGTAACAAGGGATGTAGATGCATACTTTGGAAATACCCTTAACTACTTTGGAGATTCATATCTAACTCTCACAATGGTATCATCTGAAAATATTACAGGTGATAGCAAAACCTTTAATATGCCAAAGGACAGCATCGATTTTTTAAGCACCCATATAGCACTAAAAAATATAAATTATACTTATGATTCAAAAACTCCTGAAGTTATTGGGATTGTCCCTAGTATCCCAAAACTTGTAAAGAGAGCGA
The DNA here is from genome assembly GCA_051531975.1 of Spirochaetaceae bacterium. Lineage (GTDB taxonomy): Bacteria > Spirochaetota > Spirochaetia > DSM-2461 > DSM-2461 > Thiospirochaeta. Next base: position 220,401 of record JAOPTT010000013.1, on the reverse strand, counting down.
AAAGTGCTGGCTTTGTTAATGCCGCCCCGGATAATGATGGATTTAGACGACGAGTTCATCTTGTCATGAAATTTAATGGAAAATACTACGGACAATTAGCTCTTGTTCCACTTCTAGTTAAGTTTGGGAACCCAAAAATCATAGTTACAGATAAAACAATAACACTAAAAGATGCTAAAATTAATAGTCTAATAAAAGATATTGTTATACCAAGAACTGAAGATGGTTCCGTATTAATAAAATGGCCAAAAAAAGAGTTTAAGGATTATAATCAATTTTCTGCCTGGTATCTAATCAACAACTCAAATGTTGAGAACACCTTTATAAAATCACTAAAAAAGATGGACTCTCTCGGATTTTTCATATCTCTTAATCCACAAAATAATCCTATTAAAAGATATAATGTTGCAGATAAATTAAAAAACACTCTTATGAATAAACCATCAGAGGTTACTGATGCGGAGATAGATGAATATAAAATTATTAGGGAAGAGTTTATAACATTAGCTGATGATCTTTTAAATGGATCCTATGAAGAAAAGTTACTGAGTAAAATTCATGAGAGTAGTGAAGATGTTGTTAAAGATGCATTTAATATCGCAAGAAAAGAACTGCAGGATCTATTAAAGATAAGATCCAGAGCCCATGATAAAATGGACGGAACACTCTCCATTATAGGTTTTGATGCAACTTCTATGACTGATGTAGGACAAACTACATTTCAAGAACTTTTTCCAAATGTGGGGATCTACTCTGCTGTTGCAAATATGATCATTGCTGAGGAATTTTTAGACGATGCTCCAGGATATATATCAATTATAATAGCTCTTATCCTTTCAGTTATCCTAAGTATTTTTATTATGAAACAAAGCACTAAAAATGCTATGATAGCAGGTTTCTCAACTATAATTGCAACATCCCTAATTACAATGATAGTTTTTGTTATAACCAAAAGATATATTGGTTTAATTGTTCCTTTAGCATCGTTAACTGTAACATTCTTGACACTGTCAATAATAAACTTTCTTACTACATCTAAAGAAAAATCTTTCCTAAGGACTGCGTTCTCAAGATACCTTTCCCCTGAAGTTATAAGTGAAATTATTGCTGACCCATCAAAACTAAATCTTGGTGGTGAAAAAAGAGAGATGACAGCGTTCTTTACAGATATCAAAGGGTTTTCCACAATATCTGAAATTTTAGAACCAGGAGAATTAGTCAAACTTCTGAATATGTATCTAACAAAAATGAGTAATATTGTTATGGATAATAGAGGAACGATAGATAAATATGAAGGTGATGCTATTATAGCCTTTTTTGGTGCCCCTATTTCGATGAAGGAGCACGCAATATTAGCATGTAAAACTGCAATACTTATGAAAGAAGCTGAAATAGAACTCAATAAGTATGTTCTATCAGAAAATCTTGCACCATTTCCTATATTCACTAGAATTGGAATTAATACAGGAGATATGATTGTAGGAAATATGGGAACTCCCAATAAAATGGACTACACAATCATGGGAAACTCTGTTAACTTAGCCGCAAGATTAGAAGGTATAAATAAACAATACAATACAAATGGGATACTAATTAGTGAGCACACCAGAAGTCAAATTGGAGATGAATTCTTATTAAGAAAGTTAGATATGGTTCGTGTAGTTGGTGTAAATACACCTCTAAGGTTGTATGAACTTATTAAGCTTAAAAAAGATGCAACACAAGAAGATTTAAAACAAATAGAATACTGGAATACAGCTCTTACACTCTACGAAGAACAAAAGTTTGAAAAGGCTAAAGATATTTTAGAAATGCTAGCAAATGAACACCAAACAGATAAATTATTAGAACTTTATATAACAAGATGCAAACAGTTTATAACTAACCCACCGGATAAAGAATGGGATGGTGTATTTAACTTAACAGAAAAATAAGACAATTTATTCTATTCGTCTTCTGCCCATTCTAACTCATCGTCAGTAACTGCATCTGCCCTAGTTGAGGCTGTTGATATATTAGTTCTTTCTTGTATATCATCTGCATTAACATCACTTTTTGTTAATGTTCCTTTTATCTTAAGACCGGTTCCACCTGCACTCATTGAGCTTGTAAGGTCTGCAATGCTCCCTTTTTGTATAGCATTTATTTCGTAAATTTCATCTTCTCCAAAGCTTAAAATAATAGATGAATTGAGTCCTGTACTAATAAAACTTTCTAATGATAAAACAGTATCCTCTGTGACAACTTCCCATGTTCCTGTTGTCGACTGAACTTTGACCCTACCAGTTACAGACAGAACTGTTATATGACCATTCTCTGCAAATAGAGATAGAGTTAGTGCTAATAATATTACAACTAGTAATTTTTTCATATTATCCTCCATTACTTTAATTTTACACAGTTTTTGCATAAAAAAACAGTAAAGAAAGTCTATTATCGACTTTTAGCAAGATAAGTTATGTTTTTAACATTATATCAGCTTCAGTATATTGCACATATTTGACTTATAATGGAATATAAAGGAATATAAGAGTAAATGGAGGCCGTCATGGGTGATATTTTAACATTACAAGAAGTAGCAGAGTTATTACAACTCTCAGATAAAACAATTTTAAAAATGGTTAAGAACAATGAAATACCCTGTGCTAAAATTGCTAATCAGTGGAGATTCTCCAAAGCTATGCTAAATGATTGGATTACAGCACAGATGAGCGTTATTCCTCAAAATGATTTCTCAAGACTTGTTGAATCAGAGTTTGACTATATACCTCTTTCGAGATTGATTGACCAAGACTCAATAATCACTAATTTAAAAGGAACGAATAGCGATGAAGTTGTTCGAGAATTGGCAGAACAAGCATATAAAAAAGACTTTGTAGTAGACAAGGATAAGTTTATTCAAAAGTTATTAGAAAGAGAAAAGTTAACATCTACATCTATTGGACAAGGTATAGCTTTACCTCATTTAAGAAAACCATGTGGAACAATAGTAACAAAACCCAAAATAGTAATTGGAATATCAAAAAATGGAATCGATTTTGCCTCTTTAGATGGAGAGAAAACAACTTTATTCTTTCTATTATTATCAGATAGTGAAGTTGTACACCTTAGAATTTTATCAAAACTAACACAAATTTTATCTCTTAATAACGTGATAGATGAAATTAAGAATCTAAATAAACCTGAAGAGTTTATACAATTTTTTATTAGAAAAGAACAAGAGATACAATTATCAAGACTGGGGAGATAAACCCTGCCTACCTTTTATATGTAAAGGCATGCTTTACGGGTCGGAATGTCAGATGTATGCACATTGCCTGGTCGTCACAAGTGACTGCTCGGGTATGCAACCAACCCTGGTCGTCACAAGTGACTGCTCGGGTATGCAACCAACCCTGGTCGTCACAAGTGACTGCTCGGGTATGCAACCAAGGAGATTATTAATGATTAAGACATTAAAAAAAGAACTAATTCAAGTTGGAACTACAAGTTCAACAAAAGATGAATTATTACAGGAAATTGCTGGTTTAGTTAATAAAAGCTGTGACAATTTAAGCCAGAAGGATATATATAAAGCCCTAGTTAAAAGAGAGAAGTTAAGCTCTACAGGATTAACCGGAGGGATAGCAATACCACATTGTGCATTTGAGAATATTTCTGAATTCCATGTTGGAGCCATTATAGTAAAAGATGGTATAGATTTTGACTCTTTAGATGAAGAACCAACAAAAATTATATTTTTTAGTGTTGGACCAAAAGATCAGCAAAATCAGCATATAACAACTTTAACTTCAATATCTAAAATTGCAAAAGACAATGAACTATTAGAGCAGGTATTAAGTGCTGAAAAATCTGAACAAGTTTTTAAACTATTACATAGAGATAGTTATGACAATAATGAAAAAGGTATTAAATGCCAGTTTGTAATACATGTTCAAGATGAAAAATTATTTCAGGACGTATTAGAACTTTTAGCCTCTGATGTAGAAGGTGCGGTATCAGTTATCGATGCACAAACTGCAGGTTACCATCTTCATAAACTACCTCTATTTTCATCATTCTGGAACGATATATCAGATAGTTTCAGTAAAATAATTATTGCTATCATAGATAAACCTTTAATGAATGAAACTATTAGAAGAATAAATATGATAAAAGCCGATAAAAACCAAGGCCTATTAGTAACAGTAAATGAACTTCTGTATTTTGATGGATCACTAGAGTATTAGGAGAATAAAATGCTACATAATTTACACTTAGAACCACTCCTAATTATAGGAGTCATGACAGGTCTGTCTTTTTATTTTGGAAAGAGTATGAAATGGATAAAACTACCTTCAATAATTGGATTTATGATTATTGGAGTTATTTTAGGCCCATCGTTATTAGATTTAATCAACGAAGAATTTCAAGAGAAACTAAGCTTTATCACAGATATAGCCCTTGGTTTTGTTGCCCTAAGTATTGGACTTGAACTGAGTTTTCAAAGTCTAAAAAAACAAGGTGCAGGAATTATTACTGTAATATTTACAGAATCGATTGCTGCATTTGTTCTAGTTACAGGTTTAATATATTTAATAACTAAAGATCTACCCATGGCACTTATATTTGGCTCTATAGCCCCTGCGAGTGCCCCTGCAGGAACAGTTGCAATAATTCAAGAGTACAAAGCGAAGGGACCATTAACGAGTGCTCTATACTCCGTTGTTGGCTTTGATGATGGTTTAGGAATTATTATATTTGGTTTTGCTGCTGCATTTGCAAAATCATTATTAGGTCAAGAGATGGGTATGGATGCGGGAAGTTTTATTGAACTAATTGGTGTACCTTTAAAAGAGGTTGGATTAAGTATTGTAATAGGTGGAGCCATAGCTGTTCTGTTTTCTGTATTAGCTAGAAAACTAAAAAGTGGAAGAGATATCTTTATCTTACTCTTTGCTTTTGTATTAATATCTTCTGGTCTTTGCCATACACTACACTTATCTCTAATTTTAACAAATATGATATTTGGAATGGTAATTGTTAATACTCAAAAGTTTAAACTAGTTGAAAATATCCACAGTGAACTTACAAAAATAATGCCACTACTATTTGTTATGTTTTTTACATTAGCTGGAGCAAATTTACATATCTCTGCAATACCATCATTAGGAATAATCGGATTAGTTTACATATTAGGAAGAAGTGGTGGACTTATTGGTGGAGCAAAAATAGGATCATACTTAGGAAAACTACCTGAGAACATAAAAAAATATCTAGGTTTAGGTATTTTATCCCAAGCCGGTGTGGCAATTGGTTTAGCTCTAATAGTTAAATCTGAGTTTACACAGTTTGGAGAACACGGAGCCTATATTGGAGCAACAGTAATAACAACAGTTACTGCAACTTCCATATTTTTTGAAATAATAGGCCCTATATTAACTAAAATGGCTTTAACAAAGTCCGGAGAAATCAAAAAACATTAAGGGTTACCAGTTTCCAGGGCAGTAATTAGCTTCTCTGGAAACTTATTCTTTTTTAAATGCTCTGTCATTACCTTAACAGGATAAGAAAGAGTAATAATTTCTGGATTAATATTATTACCATCAATATTTAGTAAAAGATATGAACACAGTGGTTTACCAAATTTAGGTTTGCCAATACTCCCAGTATTTAATAGATGTTTTCCTTTTAGCGACCTAATATATGGTATATGTGTATGGGCACAAATTAGTATATCTGTTTTCATTTCTTTCAAATATAGATCTGCTTCATCACTTTCTTCCCTAATATACTGATCAGCAGATTTAGGACTTCCATGTACTAGTTTTAAAGTAATTCCTTCTATAATAAACTCCAGAGTACTTGGTAGATTGTTTAGGTATTCTCTATTTTCTGAAGTTAGGGCGTCAAAATTCCAATATAATACAAAATCACCATCATTATCTCTATTAAAATATTCCCCAGTAATTGCAATATCATGATTACCTTTTATTGAAATAACATCTTCTTGTTGTAATAGATCTATAACTTCATTAGTAAATGAGTGATATCCTATAATATCTCCAAGGCAGTATATTGTATTTATACCCCTGTCTCTAATATCTTTTATAGTAGATTTTAGTGCTGGTAAATTAGAGTGAATATCGGAGATAAATGCTACAGTCTTCATTATAATTCTAGCTCCAACAATATAGGACAGTGATCACTACCCATTACTTGATCTAAGATCTCACAGTTCTGTGCATAGTCTAAGAGATCTTCTGTAATAGTGAAATAATCGATACGCCAACCAATATTTCTCTCTCGGGCACTAAACCTATAAGACCACCATGTATAGTTCCCAGGACTAGGATCAAAAAATCTAAAAATATCAATATAACCAGCTGCTACAAAATCATCCATCCAGGCACGCTCTTCAGGTAGGAAGCCTGGATTTTTTGTATTTGTTTTAGGGTTTGTTAAGTCAATCTCTTTATGTGCAACATTATAATCTCCACATAAAATAAGTCTTTTATTTTGCTCTTTTAATAGATTCATACGTTCTAATACAGCATTGTTAAATCGTAACTTATAATCTAATCTTTTCCCCTCTTTTTGACTATTTGGGAAGTAGGTATTTATTAATATAAAATCTTCAAACTCTGTCTCAATGTATCGACCTTCAGAGTCAAATTCCTCAATCCCTAAAAAACCAACTCTTAAGGGTTCAGTTTTACAATAGGTAACAACACCGCTATAACCTTTTTTTACTGCACTAGCAAAATAGCCATAATAACCCACTGGTTCAAGAAACTTTTTTGTAAGAACTTCTGGGTACGCCTTGGTCTCCTGTAGGCATAAGATATCAGGTTGTTCTTCTCTCATCCATTTATACAGCCCTTTACCTTCTGCGGCTCTTATTCCATTTACATTCCAACTTATAATTTTTATCATAAATTATTTTATTTCAAAAGAAAGTATATTACAATTGATTCATGAAACTATGGAAGAAATCATTTATTACAAACCTAATTGCACCGTTAATTATATTTATTGGTGTAATGATCTTTACTTTTATGCAGATAGCATCTTACAAAATTGATGATGTATCAAAAACCCAAGTTGCAGTTCTTCATGCTGCATCTAGCGACATAAAAGCAACCCTAAATCATTTTGCTACAATATTAAAAATTGGTAGTAACATCGAAAGCTTCAAAAATATGATGATGATAATGCCTCAAGATCATATTGAAGAAGAGTTAAATTTATTACCAGATTACAATAGTGCTGTCAAAAATTTAAAAGAATTAACAAAAAATAATAATTTAATAGATATCATTTATTTCACTTCAAAAAACAGTCCTATACTTGTGTCTCAAAATTGGGCAAATATACCACCTGATTATGATGCAAGGCAGAGGGGTTGGTATAAAGGAGCCCAAGAATTAAAAGATATATTTATAACAGAACCATATATAACCGCAGATGCTGCTGTAGGTAATAAATTAACAACAACAATGTCTTACCCAATTATGGAAAATGGTAAATTCGAAGGTGTAATTGCAATGGATATGTCAATCCAAGGTGTAACCGATGAGATAGATAATGTACAAAAATTACATCCTGAACTATCTATAACTCTATTTAATGGTGAAAACCAGCAAGTTTTATATAATCAATCAACAAGTTTTGAAGACAATGTATTTGTTTCAGACCTTTTTGAGCCTCTAGGATATACAGAAGCAATGCAAAAAGACTTCCTTGAGATGTTTAGCAGAGTTTCTACATCTGGAAAACCTGAAAAGTTTGATGCTCATAGAGTTGTTTCTCTTTTTAAAGTTGATGGAACTCCCTGGTTAATTGCTGCTGCATTTACAAAACGTGAATTATTAGCCAAAAACTTATCAACAACATTTTATCTGTTTCTAATATCCACAATAGTATTTATTTCAGTACTTATATTTGGATTTATTATATCCAAAATATTTATTTTCAAACCTATGGAAGATCTATCGGATAAATTTTATGACATATCCCATGGAGAAGGTGATTTAACAGTAAGAGTTGATAGAAAAACGAATGATGAATTAGGGTTATTGGCAAGAAACTTTAATAGCTTTACAGAAAAAATCCGTTTAATGATGGTAACAGTTAAAGATGCAACTAGCTCAATAGATGAGAAACAAAATAATGTTACTTCAGTAACAAAAGAGACAGCTGAAGCATCTACTGAGATAAGTACAAATGTAGTAACAGTAAATGGACAAATAGAAGACTTAAATGGTCAACTACAATCAGTATCTTCTGCTATGGATCAAATTGCGGCATCTGTTACCAGTCTTTTTGAAAATACAAATACACAAACTAAAGCAGTAGATGAAGCTAGTTCATCTATAGAAGAGATGGTTGCACAACTTGAATCAGTAGCTAAAATAATAAATGAGAAAAAAAGTGAAGCTGAGAAGTTAACCCACGTAATAAATGAAAGTGGTAAGCAGATTTCAGATGCTACGGCGGCTAACGAAGAGGTTGTAGAACTAGCTGGAAAAGTTTCAGACATGTCAGAAGTAATAAGTAGTATCGCATCCCAAACCAACTTATTATCAATGAATGCAGCAATAGAAGCTGCCCATGCAGGAGATGCAGGTAAAGGTTTTGCTGTAGTAGCTGATGAAATAAGAAAACTTGCTGAGGTCGCTCAAGATAGTTCAAGTGAAATCCAAGAAACTATAACAAATATACTGAACAAAGTAGATATTGCATATAAAATATCCCGAGAGAGTGAAAATACTTTTCAAAAATTAAGAGAAGGGACTCAATCTACAATAACCGCTTTAGAGGATATTAATGTTTCAACACAAGAACTAACCCAGGGTGGAGCATTAATTATTAGTGCTAATGCTGAGTTATCCCATGTATCCATTCAAGTAAGACAAAGCGCGGAAGAGATGAGTGATACTATTTCGTTAGTGACTGAGTCTACAAGAGCTGCTGCTGATATTTCGACCCATGTAAAAGAGAGTATGTCTGGAATTACACATGGTACAAACCACATAACCAGTACAGTAAAAAGTATTAATGACCTAGCTGCAGAAGTATCTGCTAATGCAGATCTACTTACAACAGAGACAAATAAGTTTAAAACCTAATCTAAATATTTTCGCAGTTCTGACTCAGTCAGAGCTGCAATTTCTAATAAATTACTAATTTTTTGATCCATACCAGCAGTAACATTGTTATATGCTAAATCTTCTAAAGATTCTGCTTCCTCTCCTAATGGTAGGATATCTAGGTTTAGACTACTACCCTTTATACTATGGGCAAGTTCTCTAATTCTTGTACACTGAGTTCCATCTAATGTTTTTAGTTCATTTAAACATTTATCTAAATTTTCTATGTAAGGTAAAAGAACCTCAAGTAGTATTTCTTTCTCACCCATAAATCTTTCCAATGCATTCTCGTAATCAAACATTTTACGATCGCGATTGTTACCTTGGTCTAACCATTTTTCTAAAGATGCCATAACATCCTCCTTTTTAAAGGGTTTCGTCATTACATCACTCATCCCTGAATTTATACACTTTTCATATTCACCTTTAACAGCACTAGCTGTAACGGCAACTATAGGTAGAGTATAACCTTTAGCTCTCATTAATTCAGAAGAGTCATACCCATTCATTACTGGCATTTGACAATCCATAAAAACTAGATCTAATGTTGTACTTTCAACAATTTCAAGAGCTTCTAATCCATCGGCAGCGACATATACGTTATGACCTGCTTTCTCTAATATGATTCTAAAAAGTTTCTGATTAACTAAATGATCTTCAACAACTAAAATGTTCTTTACAATATTTTCAACTTTCTTTGGTTTTTTCGAAAACTTCTTTTTTATATCATAGGCATCTTCTTCTAGAGGGATCAACTCCTCTAACTCATCCATTATAGAATCAGAAAACTTTAATGGCTCCATGTACTCTTCGTCTAAATCCTCATCCCCTAAGGATTCTAGCTCTTCAATTTCATCATCTTCTAAACTATCTCCCAAGTTGACCTCTTGTGTCCGAGAATATAGTTCATCAAGAGCTTTATACAGATCCTCTATTGTAACTGGTTTTGTTAAATAACCTTGAAACCAGCCTAAAAGTTTCATTTTTGATTCTTCTATACCTTTACCTTTAAGAGACATAAGTAGTGTTTTAGTTGTTTTTATAAGGCTACTTGAGTGGATTTCACTTGCCAACTGCCAACCATCCATACCTGGAAGTATTTGATCTATAAAACATAAATCGTAGGGTTCACCTATTGTTGCTTTTTTGTTTAATTCATCTAAAGCATCAAGACTTGAGTAAACTTCAACTACATTATAGTTCCAAGATCTTAGAATATCAGAGAAGATTTTATTTACTTTTATATTATCGTCTACAACTAATACTTTTAACTCTGCAATTGGTGGTTTTTTGTAACGTTTAGGAAGTTCTATACCTGTTTTTACAGGTATCTCAAAAAAGAATGACGAACCTTCTCCATCTTCACTCTCTACAGCCATAGTTCCACCCATCATCTGAACTAAACTAGATGAAATAGAGAGTCCAAGGCCTGTACCACCAAATTGCCTTGTAGTTGAAGCATCTGCTTGAGAAAATGCTTTAAAAAGTCTTGATTGTTTATCTTTAGATATTCCTATTCCTGAATCCGTAACTGAGATCCGTAATACAACATTATCTTTATCCACTATTTTAGTTGATATATCTAAAATAATTTCACCCTGTTTTGTAAACTTTACTGCATTACTCATTAAATTAACAATGACTTGTCTTAATCTAACCTGATCACCAATAATATTTGTAGGCATATCAGCATCCATTGAAATAGCAACATCTACACCTTTCCGATGTGCCTCTAATGCTGATAAGTCAACAGAATTTATAATGGTTTCATATAAATTATACTCAATATTCTCGAATGTTAATTTTCCAGCCTCTATTTTGGAAAAGTCTAAAATATCATTAATTAATGTTAATAGAACTTTTGCAGCAAAGTCGATTTGCGACACATATTCAGACTGCTCTCCATCTAATTCTGTGTCACCTAAAAGTTCAGCTAGACCTGTAACAGTATGTATAGGAGTTCTAATTTCATGGCTCATATTTGCTAGAAATATACTTTTTGATGCTTCTGACTTTTCCGCCGCTTTTTTAGCTTCTAATAAGTCTCCCTGAGACTCTATTTCTTCTTTAATATCTACAGCGACACATAGTATTAAACTTTTATTGCCTATCGTGACTTTATCTAAGGATAACTTCCACCAACTAATATCATCTTCAGAGTTATATCTAATATTAATACTGCTATTAGTATTACCTTCTGTATAAAAAGATTTAAAGGTATTTAACCATTTATCTCTATCATCAGAATTTATAATATCAACTAATTTTGTACCTACAACAGCCTTAATATCACTCTGTTTAATCATTGAATTAAAAGAACTATTTGCTCTTAAAACAGTGCCACGATTATCCAGTATAAATTGGCCTGTTGAGCTGCTATTAAATAACTCCATTGAATAATTAAATTTGATAACTATATCCTCTGACCTTTTAGGATCTCTAGAGCTTTTGCCTTAATACTCTCACCATTAATTGGTTTTACCGAATAGTTTTTAATACCAAAAGATAAAACCTTCATAACATCATTTCTCTGGGTAGATGATGTTAATACTACAATTTTTGGGAACAATGATTTATCTACACTCTCAATTACTTCAAAACCATCAACCTCTGGCATGAGAAGGTCTAGAATCACTAAGTCAAACTCATTTATCTGAGGCTCTTGCAGAAACTCAGAACCACTCATGTAATAACACAATTCCCAATCAAATGGTTTAAATACAGATTTTATTATTGCATGAACAACTTTATCATCATCTACAACCGCAATTTTAAACTTCTTATTAGCCTCATTATTATACGCATCTAAATCAATTGAATTAGATTGATCTATAGATCTATAACTAGCATTTATAGCTTCATCTTCATGGGATTCATTTTGTGAAAAAAGTAGATCATTTTTTGTCTTTTGCACAAATCCATGCATAACTTTATCCAAACTATTTTCTACCAAAATATCACATAATTCCATGTGACCATTAAGATATTTCTTGATTATTTTAGATGGGGTTAAAACCCTAATTTTTGTATCATTTATATTGGCACCTTCCATGCAAAAATGTATTAAACTTGTAAGCTTTTGCCTATCTGGTATTCCAAACATAATATCTGTTAACATAACAAGGACTAGAGGGTTTTTAACTTTATGTAGTTTAATTAACTCAGCAATTCTATACTTAACAACTTCTAATCGGTTACTATTTAGACCCATTGCAACTTCTACAAATACAATGTTTTCATTTAATCGAACTTCTAAAATACAGGGAGTTTTATCTACATCGGTATTAATATGTAATATTTCAGAAATAGCAGCTAATAAAACTTCCCTACCCATTGGTTTTTTTAAAAACTTTTTAACTCCCATAGGAATAACTTTAATTAAGAAATTTTTATCAGGGTCATCTTTGGATACAAAAATAACAGGAATATTTGATGTATTTGGATTTCTCTTTTTTGTTGCTAATATAACGAGGCTTTCCATTCTAGTAAGATCTTTATCCATTATGATTAAATCAGGAACAACGCTAAGCATTTTACTGTTTCCATCTAAACCATTTATAGCAAGAATAGGTTCTAAATTATTCTGATCACATAATTTTTTAGCTAAGTTTCTAAAAGCTTCTGCTTCATCAATAATTAAAATTTTCTTCATGCCATTGCCTCTTTCACCATCTCTATTTTTATAATCTTTTTATAGGCTTCATTATATGAATCACCTATTAAATAATCGTATAAATATACTTCTTTTTCAATAGCCCCTTCTTCTATAAATCCGATAGGAGAATTAACCAATGTCATGATACATTCTAACGAAATACCACGTTTTAATAAATAAGAGACAAAAGATATAGATTCTACAGGTAAAGCTTCCCCTTTTGAGTTATATAAGTATCCTAATCCATCTAATATTTCATCTAATGGACTTCTACTATAATGGAAACATCTGCTTGGAGGTGTTTTAGATGATATTGCTCCACCCTCTTTTAAAGCTATCTCCATTTTAGTTATAAGAGTTGTAAGGTCTTTATTACTTAACTTTGTTCGTAAAACCATTACTGCAATATCAGTTTCACTGTTATTTTTATGTAATAATTCAGGTATATCATGATTAATTATATAGAGGTCACCAACCTTTTTAATACTCTGTCCATGTATGTAAAAGAAGTCACTATCCTTAACCCACAAATTAAATAATTCATCGCTTTTAATATTTAGAATTTCTAACGCCTTAAATGATGAAACAACTTTAACCTCATCCCATTTTACGCAAAAGTATTTCTCAAACTGCTTTATCATAAACTTTGTAAAACAAGAACGTCCTTTGTCCACAACTTCACACTTTAAAGCATAATGTCTTTGAATAATATTTTGTCTAGAAACAAAATCGCCAGGTAGATTACCAAGATAAGCTAATGAAATTCCGTCCCTGTATAAAGGGTCATTATGTATTACTCCAAACATCAGACTCTCTACCTTCACACCATTAGTTTCTGGTCTTAGATATATAAAGAGATCTTTTTCTTCTTCGGAGCCACTAGAAGGCATAAATGGAAGAACAATAGTTGGCATTCTTAGTTTGTTACACTTTTCGCTCATCAGTTTTAATTATAGTACAATATTTTGATTGCAGTAATTGATTTTTTTTATATAATGACTTTATGGATGATTTACTTAGCTTTTCTGGGAATGTTCAGAAAATAATTGTTGAAAGAGCACAAATTCAAAAGGGAACTTTCTCTGATAAAGAGGGTAAAAAAAGCTTTATATTAGAAGCTAATTACTCCACAGCAGGTGAACTACAAGTCATAAATTACCATGATAAAATCGAAAATCATGTTTATTATGATGGCGAAATGATCTGCCTACATGTTGCTAAATTAGATAAAACTCCATTATACAAACAAGATCATTTTTATGAAAATTCTCTATTAGTTAAAAAAACAAGGGTAAATGAACATGGGCATATAGATGATACAGAAACATATCGTTATAATTCTTTTAATCAACTAATAGAAAAAAAATCAAAATCTATTACTTATGAATATATATATCAAGACGATCTGCTTATAGAAGAAAGGTGGCACTCTGATCAACATATAAATCAGATAATTAAATATGTATATGAAGGTGGACTTTTAATTGAAGTAGCTCATTATTCTGGTGATGAAATTTTAGGTAGAAAAATAGAGTACAAAAGGGAAAGTCACGGCTATATATCTGAAGAAATTATTTTTTCAGCATCTAATTTAATTGTTTCCCATTTTAGATTTGAGTACCCTACAATTTATAAGAATAACTGGCTTAAAAGAGTGAAATATACCTTAGATGCCCATAACAAGAAAAAAATGGCTGCAGAAGTTCAATACAGAGATTTTAAATTTTACGACATCCCTACTAAAAAAGAAGATTTCCAGCCAAAAGAAATAAAGAAAGAACATCCAGAAAATTATCAAGAATTAGAGTTTGATAACGGAATCTACAAAGGTGAAGTAGTAGATGATGATATGCATGGTACCGGAGATTTTATCTTTAATACTGGGACACGATATAAAGGATCTTTTAAGAATAATATTATGGAAGGCAAAGGAAAGCTTACATATATAAATGGAAAAGTTTATGAAGGTACATTTGTAAATAATGTATTAGAAGGTCCAGGTGCATGTAAGTGGGAAAATGGTGACTTCTATGTTGGGGAGTTCCAAGGTGGAAAGATGCATGGCCGAGGATGCTACATATGGGAAAATGGAAATAGGTTCGAGGGAATATTTGAAAATAATAGACGTTCAGAACAGGGTATTTTATATAAAAGCTCTGAACTTGAGTCCAGCGCCCCTCCAGAATGGGTAAATGAACTATTTAGATAGTTAAATACTGATCCCAGTTATGTTTGTTAGGTTTTGGCTCTAACTCTTTTCTTTTTAAATATATATTTAATGCCTCTTTAGTTTTTGGAAGACCATTAGCTAAAAAACTTTTTGATACAATACTAGAGGCTTCTGAAAAATCTCGGATATGGGTTAATAAATTCATTTTTTCTAATATTGCAAGTGATGATTTTATCTCATCCATCATCATTTTAAGTTCTTTTTTATTTAAAGAGAAACCAAAAGAGTCTAAATTTTCTGCCTCAACATCAAATAGACAAAAAAGAACTTCCTCGGAATTTAATAACTGATACAATTTTATTCTTGTAAGCTGCATAGAAAGATCTAAATGAGTCTCTGTATAATACCATAAATCCTCTTTTGTATCCGGATCTATTTTTCCATTATGAATACCAATAAGAAGTGATAAAACAGGATATTTTTCTGTAGGATAATTACGAATTTTAATTGTATACTCTTCAATCTCTTTTAAGTTAATTTTTGAGAAATCTTCAACCCA
Source organism: Spirochaetaceae bacterium (assembly GCA_051531975.1). Classification (GTDB taxonomy): domain Bacteria; phylum Spirochaetota; class Spirochaetia; order DSM-2461; family DSM-2461; genus Thiospirochaeta. Next base: position 204,886 of record JAOPTT010000013.1, on the reverse strand, counting down.
GGATATTACAAACCTATTTTTTCTATCATCAAAGTTAATACAACCAATGGGAAAAGGTATACCTTTTGGAGTCATGTTATAAATCTCTTCAAAAGAAGACAAAGACATTTTTAAATTACCACTTTTAATTTGACCTAGGTAATCTTTTAATTTACTCTCTTTAGGAAAATTTCCTCTTTTTAAAAGCTGTTCACCAATATTATTCATTAAAATCCAATCCTATCTGATCTCTGATGGTATCCATTATCTGCATAATTTCTACAGTATCCTGGAGTTTAACTGTTGAACTCTCTTTTAAACCTTTGTTGAAATCATCACATAGTCCTTGAATCTGATACTCGTAACCATATCCTGTTCGAGGGAATTCTTGATGTTCCTCACCTTTTCCATTTACAAAACAGCTAATTGAAGTAGGATGATGAAAACTTCCATTTATACGAATCCATCCATTTGTACACGATATAATAAATTCACTAGTGGAAGATGCAATAATAGAACATGATAATAGTGCTGTAGCACCATTTTTATAATTAAAAATTATGGAAGTGGTTAAATCTATGCCAGAATTTGAAAAGTGTCCTGAAGACTGAATTTTATCTGGATAACCTAAAAAATAGTGAGTTAAAGAAATTGGGTAAACTCCTAAATCTAATAGAGCACCACCACCCATTTTTTTTTCATATAGTCTTTTTATATCTTTATCTAATAGATAACTTAAGTCCCCATGAATTGAAACAATATCACCTAGAGCTCCACTTTCTAATACTTCTTTAACCTTATGAATCCCAGGAAAGTATTTAGTCCACATAGCTTCTACTAAAAGTAGATTTTTATCTTTAGCTAATTTAATCATCTCTAGAGCTTCATTTTTATTCAGAGCAAAAGGTTTTTCACATAAAACGGCTTTGTTATTGTTTAAAGCTTCTTTTGTATCTTCTAAATGTCTTGAATTCGGAGTTGCTATGTAAACTAAATCTATCTCTTTATTCTCATAGAATTCCTTAGTACCTTCATACCACAGTGTTGCATTATATTTTTCTGCGAATGCCCTAGACTTACTTAAAATCCTAGAAGAGACAGCAAATAGTTCTACACCCTCTACACTGTTTATAGCAATCGCCAGTGTTCCTGCAATTTTTCCAGTACCAATTATTCCTATTTTCATAAATATTTACTCTATATCACCCATCTCTTTCAACTGCTGAATTGCGCTATCTTTCTCTTTAACACCACTTTTCTTAACAGCTTTTTTTAAGACGTTTAACCAGTTTTTCTCTTCTAGATCAATCTTTAACTCTTCTAAAAGTTCAAGAATTTCATCGCTCTGATCAATATTGTAAATTTTGGTTCCGTCATGAAAAAACAAGTCATTTAGTTCGTTGATATAATCGCCAACAGTTTTTGACCCTTTCTCCATTTTTCTTGCTAGCACTTCTTCTTTTTTTCTAGACTTTCTAAGATCTCGATCTTTTCTTGCCATATCAGTACTTTTCATAACATTCCCCTTCTATATATTAGTAACGATAGGGATTTTAACTCTATGAGGTACAAAAAATCAATAGATAGAGTGATTTTTACAAAGAGATGATCTACAATGCCCCTATGTATACAATTATAATGAAACAATGGTTAGAAGACAATGGTAATTTTACTTTCTCAAGATCCAGCGGTGCTGGAGGTCAAAATGTAAACAAGGTAAATACTAAGGTTACTCTTCATTTAGATATAAACAGCCTTAATTTCTTAACAGAGAGGGAATTAGACAGAATAAAAGTCGGACTTTCTAATAGAATCAACAATAAAGGTCATCTTATAATATCATGTGAAGAAGAGAGAAGTCAGTCAAAAAACAGATCCAAATTAATATATAAAACTGTATTATTAATAGAGAAGTCTTTATTAGTAAAAAAAAGACGAAAACCTACTAAACCAACCAGATCTTCTCAGAAAAGAAGAGTTGAGGCTAAAAAACGTCTTAGCCTCAAAAAAGAGCGTCGAAATATTAAAGGTTCTTACTAACTGCGCCTTTTAAAACATCTATTGGTTGAACACCAGTAAATCTTTCTACGATCTCTCCATCTTTTAATACAAAAAGAGCAGGAATTCCCATTACTTCAAATTCTTGAGCTAACTCAGGGAAATCATCTGTATTTACTTTTGCTATCAATGCTTTATCATCAAATTCTACTGCTAATTTTTCTAGTGTTGGAGCTATAGCTCTACATGGACCACACCAAGGTGCCCAGAAGTCTAATAAAACAACTCCACTGCTTATTTCTTTTTTAAAGTTATCTTTATCTAAGTGTTGTACTTCGCCCATAACTGAGCCTCCTAATAATAAGTGTTACTATCAAGATAATAAAATATAGTGACAAGGTCAATTAAAGCCTCTGGATATTAGATATAAAGAATGATATTCTATTAACAATGGCACTTAAAAAACGTTTTAAAATTTTAATTCTTATTATTGTAATTTTAATACTATCAATATTATCAAGTTTATCATGGATCTATATTTCTACAAAAAAAAATATCTATTCCAATATCTCAGAACTTCCTTATAATCGTGTAGGATTAATTCCTGGATGTAACAAATATATTTCTACTGGAGTTCTTAACAGATACTACATCCAGAGAATCAATGCAGGTGTGAAACTCTTTAACCAGGGTAAAATAGATTACATATTGGTAAGTGGAGATAATGCCCACGCTAGTTACGACGAACCTAGAGAGATGAGAAACTCATTAGTAGAAGCAGGAATTCCAAATGATAAAATATATTCAGATTATGCGGGATTTAGAACTTTAGATACAATTGTAAGAGCAAGGGAAGTTTTCCAACTAAAAGATGTAACATTTATCTCTCAGAACTTTCATAACCAGAGAGGTGTATTTATTGGTAATCATCGTAATATAAAAGTTGATGCTTTTAATGTTGGAAGTATAGACCTAAAATTTGGTTACAAAACAGAGATCAGAGAGATCTTTGCTAAAGTAAAAATGTTAATAGATCTATACATCCTAGACAAGGAACCGAAATTCCTTGGTGATCAAATAACTATTGGTGATCCTATATAATTTTAATCTGAATAACCGTTTGGATTATTTTTTTGCCATCTCCATGTATCGTTACACATATCATCGATATTTTTAGTAGCTTTCCAACCTAGTTCTTTAAATGCAAAACTAGGCTCTGCATAACATGTGGCTATATCTCCTGGTCTTCTAGGTTTTACTGAATATGGGATTTTAACTCCCGAAGCTTTTTCAAATGCTTTAACAACATCTAAAACACTATAACCATTTCCAGTACCTAAATTGTAAATAACAACTCCAGGTTTTGTTTCAAGTTTTTCTAATGCTTTTAAATGTCCAGCAGCTAAATCTACAACATGAATATAATCTCTAACACCTGTACCGTCGGTCGTATCGTAATCATCACCAAATACAGCTAGCTCTTCTCTTTGTCCAACTGCAACTTGAGCAATAAAAGGAATCAAGTTATTAGGAATACCGTTAGGATTTTCACCTATAGTTCCACTTTCGTGTGCTCCAATTGGATTAAAGTATCTTAGTATTGCTACATTAAAACTACTATCTGCAACATTTAAGTCTTGTAATATCTCTTCTAACATTAGTTTAGTTCTACCGTAAGGGTTTGTTGCACTTAACTTTGAACTTTCAGTTATTGGAATAATTTCAGGGTCACCATAAACAGTAGCACTTGAGCTAAACACTATATTTTTTACTTCAAACTTCTTCATTACTTCGCATAACATAAGAGTTCCTGTAATATTATTGTGATAATAATAGAGAGGTTTTGCAACAGATTCACCTACGGCTTTTAATCCTGCAAAGTGTATAACTGAGTCAATTTCATTATCATGGAAAACCTTTTCTATAAATGACTTATCTAATAAATCACCTTCATAAAAAGTAACACTCTTACCCGTTATTTTCTCAACTCTCTTTAAAGACTCTTTAGAGCTATTACATAGATTATCTATAACAATAACCTTTTTTCCTGCTTCTAATAACTGAACTATAGTGTGGCTTCCAATATACCCCGCACCACCTGTAACTAATACTGTCATTTAGTTTTCTCCTTCTTCAATATTTAATTAAGAATAAGCCTTCTTTTCATTTAATACAAGAGCTATAGAAAACCTTTTCTATAGATATTAAAAAAAGTCTCGTTCTTGTCATTTGACACAATAAACACTATATTTATTTTATGAATAAATACCCAATTAGAACGGCTACAAAAGCTATTATTATCCAAGATGGAAAGATTCTACTTAATAAATACCTAAATAAAGATAAAAACTGGTATACTTTTCCAGGTGGCGGTCAGGACCACAACGAAGACTTAAAGTCGAACCTTGAGAGAGAGTGCCTAGAAGAAATGGGTGCTACTGTAAACGTAGAAGAGGTACTTTTTGTTAGAGAGTATATTGCTGATCATCATAACCCATCACCAAATAGAGTTGGCTACCACCAAGTAAATATAATTTTTCAGTGTAGTTTGGTTAATGAAAATTTTGTAGAACCACAACAACCAGACCCAAATCAGATTGGTGTCGAGTGGGTACCAATAAAGGATCTAATGGATTACCAGTTATACCCGCTCTCAATTAGGAAAGAGATTATTGACCATTTTGATGGTGGTAATAATAAAATATACCTTGGAGAAACAGATTGATTTTACCTAAAAAGAAAAACTATAACCTAAGTTTTGCTTTAATAATAATAAATATTATAGTGTTTTTATTAACGTACCTCCTACGTAAATTTGAAATTATTAGATTAGATCTGTATATGATTTTAAATCCTACTCTATTTATACAATACAAACATTTTTGGACTCCAATTTCTTACATGTTTGCCCATTCCAATATTAGTCATCTGTTTTTTAACATGTTTGCTTTATTTATGTTTGGACATGCCATAGAAGAGAGAATGGGCTCTGTGGGGTTTATCTCTTTTTATCTAATAACTGGAGCCTTAGCAGGAGTTTTTAGTCTAATAATGTATTATATACTTTCTGTTAATGTTTTTTTACTTGGTGCATCTGGAGCAATATATGCAGTTCTTTTTGCCTATGCTGTTTTTTACCCAAATAGAAAACTCTATTTTTTTGGAATCATTCCTATAAGTCCACCAATATTAATAGCTATGTATGCAGCTTTTGATATTTACTCTGGTCTATTTAGAGAATCCAACGTAGCTCATATAACTCACCTTTCTGGATTTTTATTTGCCTATTTATACTTTAAAACAATATATAAAATTGATCCTATTTTTATTTTCAAAAACTACAAAAGGTTTAAATAATGTTAAAAAAGAAATGGATTCTAATATTTATATTATCACTATCTTTTTTAATATATTCATCTGATAACTTTATTGCTGGTGTTTTTATTAATCCGGTTAGCAATTACTTTGACATGGACATGGAAGCAAATAATGACGAATTTCCTGTAGTAGAGGAGTTTATAAACGATATTATAGAGGTAGTATCTGGAATGATTTATGGGTGGACGTTCTCCTACGTTCCATCGGATATTAAAAGAGATATAAAAGAGATTTATACCCTTGATCCAGTTGCTATGATTAAACTTGGGGATCCAAATATGCATTTTAGGGATAACTGGGTAAAAGACTATATTATGTACCAAAACATTGTTTATCAGCTTGATAAATTCCAACAAAATAGAATTAAAAACTGGAATACAACTGTTGTTCCAACTTCATACGGTGAGGGAGAATACTCTATTCATATTCGTGAAGCTAAATCTCTATCTCTAAAAGAAGCAATAAAAGACTCAGTTAAAAGGGAATTCCAATCTAGAGGCAAGGGTAAACCTAGAAGCATCCAGGGACAAATACTATTAAAAGAAAACCCAAGAGTTTTTATCAATTCAGGTTTTTTTAAAACACAGGTAGAGGTTTTTCTAATATACAAAGAAATTGAAGAATATAAATACCATTAAAAAAATCGTTAACATATTTATATCTTTAATTATATAATAGAGTCATGATTATTAGAAATGCAATGTTATCTGATGAAAATAACCTTATAGAGATTTGTGCCGAAACAAGTGGTCAAACATTTAATAACTTTGAAGAAAAAAAGAATTTCTCACAACGCTGGATAATTTTTTACTTACATGAATATAGGAACTACTGCTTTGTTGCAGAGGATGATGGAGAAGTTATAGGCTACATAGCATCAGCTCCAGACACAATAGCAATGGAAAAAAGTTACATAGATAAAATAAAACCAAAAGAGTTTTTTAAATGCCAAGATGAATTAGGCGAATACTTAAAAGATTATCCTGCCCACCTGCATATAAATCTAACATCAAAATGCCAAGGCAAAGGTATCGGCGTAAAATTAATGAATGTTATGGAAAAAAACCTAATCAAAAACAATGTTAAAGGAATACACTTAGGTGTAATGGAGTCTAAAGAACATGCCATAAAATTCTATAAAAAACTAGGTTTTAAAGAACTCAAAATGCAATACTACGCTGAAGGTGATCCAGCTTGTGTTTTTATGGGTAAAAACCTTAAATAGTTCTATAGATATTTTTTAGGGTTTATAGCCTAGTGAAGACTATACATTCATGGTATATCAACAAAGATTTGAAGATAAGTGGGTATACCATAAGATATTGGATGAATCTAAAAGATTTGAAATCTTATCTACAATGGGTAATGGCAAGAGTACAATTGATTAACTCTTCATAAATAACTTGTATTGTAGTAATGTTATACTATGGAAATATATAAATTAGTATATAAAAAACTATCCAAGTATGGAAACATAACACAAGATGATGTTAAGGTTTTGTTGACCCATTTCAAAATTATACATATTAAATCTGAATCTTTTTACTACAAACCAACAGAATATAAAAATGAATTTGCTTTCCAATTAAATGGATTACTAAGAAGCTATATTATTTCTGAAAAAGGTGATGATCGGACTCTAGACTTTTGTAGAAGTGGTGATATCTTATCTACAACAAATGGAGATATTCCTTCACCGTATTGGATTCAAGCCATAATAGACACAACCTTAGTTTCGATAGACAATTCACAACTAGAAGTTTTAATATCAAACAATAGTAAATTACAAATAATAATATTTAAAATGATGGAATCGTGTCTTACTGTTAAATCTCAAAGAGAAATAGAACTTCTTTCACTTGATGGTAGAGAAAAATACCTTAAATTTTTAGAAAAAAATATTGATATTGTTTCAAATATTTCACAGTTACATATAGCATCTTACCTTGGAATTTCACCAGTATCACTCAGTAGAATAAAAAACAACCTCTAATTAACATTTGTTAATTACTTAACTATTACGACACTTTAAACTACTTCAATACAAGGAGTTTTAATGAGTAATAAAAAAGTTCTAGTTTATGGAGCATCAGGTGGTTTAGGAAATTCAATAATTAATAAGTTCTACAATAAAGGCTATGATGTTGTTATCAGTGGTAGAAACTATGAAAAACTAATGCAAATTAAAGAAAAGAATGGGATTGATGGGGAAATAAAGGTATTTTCAATTACAGAAGATATAGACCCATCAATATTTGAAGACGTCGATATTATAATAAATGCAACAGGCATTGATGTAAGAAAACCAATAAGGAATCAGAGCTTAACAGATATAAAATCTCAATTAGATCTAAATCTTTTTGGTGCTATTAATCTAACAAAAACAGTATTGAAAACTTTTACTAAAAAAGGGAAAGGACAAATTTTACATATTGGTGGATTTGCTGATGGTAGTTGGGCAATGCCGTATTACACAGTTGATATCGCAACAAGATCTGGAATTTATTCTTTTATTGAATCAATAAACCTTGAAATAGATAATAGAAAGATACAGGTTCAATATTTTTGTCCTCAACCTGCAGATACAGATGCAGAACGTCCATATCATAAGTTGTGGAAAAAGCAAGGGATAAAAATTACTTCAAAAGAGAAAGTTTCTCAAGATATTTTACGCGCTATAGAGTCTTCTAAATCAGTAACTATTCAAGGTGGATTATTCAATTCATTCATTTCTACAAAATTAAAATATCTTTTTCCCAAGGTATTTAAAAAATACGTAATAATGCCTATGGGACGACAAACAATGACTTATTTAGATAATATAAAGGAGGAATGATTAAAGAAGATAAAGATATTGGATTAATAAAAGTATCAACAATAAGAGTATTTACTGGTGATATAGAAAGATGAGTACCATAGTTTATACCATATTAAATACTAGAGAACCATTTGATCCTCAGAAATTGGCTCACAATAGTAAATAGAGAGAAATGCATGAGGCATGCATTAGATGCTTCACTTGCTGTGTAGAACAGCACAATATAACTTTTTTAAGGAAGGGTTTATATTAATTTTTATAGGAGAAAATATAATGGGTTGGTTATTTTTAGGGTTAACAATTGTTAGTGAAGTAACTGGAACAACAATGATGAAATTATCAGAGGGTTATACAAAATTAATACCATCAATTTTATCATTTGTTTTTTACTTGGGTGCACTAGCATTATTAACAATGACGCTTAAATACCTTGGAATGGGTATTTCATATGCTATATGGTCAGGGGTTGGAATAGTATTGGTAACGATAATTGGATATTTATTTTTTAAGGAGCAAATTACAATTCAAAAAATAGTGTTTATTAGCTTAATATTATTTGGTGTAATAGGACTTAAATTAACTACTAATTAAGAGAACCTGTCATTAATTAGATTAGGATATAATTATAATAATGCGCGCGGTATGATGAAGGGTTCGCCTAAAAATAATAAATGTTAAAAATCCACCCTAGAAAGCACTCTAGGTTAAATGATGCGGAACGAAGTATTAATAAACGATCATAATATATTCCAAATTGGATGAATAATTATCCTAGAAAAATTTTGGAAGGGAAATACCTATTGAAGTACTTATAGATGAAATAAGTGATGAATTTCCACTCCAAAAGCTACTAAAGGGTAGTTGATGGGTAAAAATGGTCAATCTACCTTACGAGAAAGCTAATTTTATGTGTGAGAAAAGATATGAGACACACTTACCGGAAAAACACAACAAACACTCTGCTTGCGCCTATTTATAGAACAACATCCTTGCATAAATCCCCTATAAAAGGTATGAATTTAACCTTATATTAAGTAATTTATGGGGAATGTAATGTTAGAAGAACTAGACGGTTTAATGTCCGGATTCCAAAAAGCACTTTCCGAAGTTAAGACTAAGCCAGAACTGGGTAATCTTAAGTCGGATTTTGTAGGAAAAAAAGGGAAAGTAAGTTCCATTTTAAAATCATTAAAAGATGCAACACCGGAAGAGAGAAAAACTATTGGTGCAAAATCAAATTTAATGAAAGAAGAGATCTTAAAAGCTATAGAAGAGATGGATAAAAACCTCGATATAGAAGAGATAAACCAAAAGTTGGCTAAAAACTGGCAAGACATTACTCTTAACGACATTATTAAAGAGAATGGTCTAAATGCAGCTGGGTACCACCCTGTAACACTTATTCAAAGAGAAATAGAGGATATATTTATCTCTATGGGATTTGATATCTTAGATGGTCCCCATATCGAAGATGAATTCCACAACTTCGAAGCTCTAAATATACCTAAAAACCACCCTGCTAGAGATATGCAGGATACATTCTGGTTTAAAGATATGGAACACCTACTACGAACTCATACTTCACCTATTCAGGTTAGAGGAATGGAGAGTAAAAAACCTCCTTTTAAGTTTGTAGGTCCTGGGAAAGTATTCAGATGTGAAAAAATGGATGCATCCCACGAAATGGTATTCCACCAATTAGAAGGAATGATGGTAGGAGAGAATATCTCTACTGCAAACCTTATATTTTTTATGAAAAAACTACTTTCAGAGATATTTAAACGGGAAACAAATGTTCGTTTACGACCTGGGTTTTTCCCATTTGTTGAGCCTGGATTTGAACTAGATATAGAGTGTGTTATCTGTAAAGGTAAAGGTTGCTCAGTTTGTAAACAAGTTGGTTGGGTAGAACTACTTCCATGTGGAATGGTACATCCTAACGTTTTAAAAGCCGGTGGAATTGATACAGATAAATACAACGGATTTGCATTTGGTTTAGGACTGGACAGATTAGTGATGATGAAGTATATGATAGACGATGTTAGACACATTCATAGTGGCGATTTAAGATTCAGCCAGCAGTTTAAAGAGTATTAAGGAGCTAACAGATGAAAGTATCAATAGATTGGATTAAAGACTTTGTAAATTTACCAGATATATCAGATAAAGAGTTATCTGAAAAGTTCACATTAGCTACTTGTGAAGTAGAAGGTGTTGAAAAAACAGGCGAGCTTTTAAATGCAGTTTCAATAGTTGAAGTTGTAGGAAAAGAGCCTCACCCAGACTCTGATCACTTAAACTTAGTTACGTTTAAAATAAATGTTACTGATGTAAAGCAGGTAGTATGTGGTGCCCCTAATGTAGAAGTGGGAATTAAAGTACCATTTGCACCAATTGGAACATCATTTCCAGGTGGTTTTACATTAGAGCCAAAAAAAATTAGAGGAGTAGTAAGTGAAGGAATGTTATGTTCTGAAACTGAACTTTCATTAGGAACTGATGATAGTGGTTTAATGATTTTACCAACAGATGCACCTATTGGTGTTAAAATGGGTGACTTTCTAAATGTTAAACAGAACCTTATTTTAGATATCGATAATAAATCAATTACACATAGACCAGACCTATGGGGTCACTATGGAATGGCTAGGGAATTTGCTGCTGTTTTTGGTAATCCATTAAAAGATAGTTTTGGTCCACACTGGGTTGAAGAGATGAAATCTAAATTCACCTCTGACTTAAATCCAGATGTATGCACATTGCCTGTAACAGTGAAAGTAGAAGAAAACACATATTGCCTTGGTTACCAGGGAATATCTGTTGAGGGTGTAACTGTTGGTGATAGTCCACTATGGTTACAACAGAGACTACAAGAGTGTGATTTAAGATCAATTAACAATATTGTAGATATCTCAAACTACGTTATGTTAGAACTAGGTATGCCAAACCACATTTTTGATAGAGATAAAATCACTGATGGTGAGATCATTATTAGAACTGTTGGTACAGACCAGTCGTTTACAACACTAGATGATGTCGAAAGGGATTTAATAGCTAATGACACTGTTGTTTGTGACAGCCAAAAACCTTTAGTAATTGCCGGAATAATGGGTGGTATAGAGAGTGGAGTAACAGAGCAGACTACTAATATTTTTATTGAATCTGCTAACTGGCAAGATGCTGAAGTAAGAAAAACAGCAACTAGACTTGGTTTAAGAACAGATTCTTCCCAAAGATATGAAAAATGTCTTGATACTTCAATGACAGAAAGAACTACGTTAAGAATATTAGAACTAGTATTACAAATATGTCCAGGTGCTAAAGTAGTTGGTGGATTAGTATCTGATGGAGTACAAGTAAAAGATACGTTAATAATTGATATTGCTGTATCACATATTAACAATGTTCTTGGAGAAGAGTTAAGCTCTGATAGAATTACTTCAATCTTAGAAAGCCTAGACTTTAAAGTGAAGGGTGTTGGAGAGAAACTACATGTAACTGTTCCATCATACAGATCAAATAAAGATGTTGAACTAGAGTGCGATATTATTGAAGAGATTGGTAGAATAATCGGTTACGATAACATAGTTCCTATTTCTCCACTAAATGAAACTTCAGCTGTTAGACTTTCTAGTGCAAAAGTTATGCAAAGAAAAATTCAGGATATTCTTGTGCTACAGGGTAAGTCTTTAGAAATAATGACAAGTCCACTTATTGGTAGAAAACTTCTAGAGAAAGCTGAGTGGGACAGACTAAATGAGAATTTAACTCTTGCTAATCCAATGAGTACAGACAGGGAGTTAATGAGGCCTTCTCTTGTTCCTAGTATTTTAGAATCTGTAGCTTTAAACCAAAAAAGCTTTAGTAAGTTTGGGATGTTTGAACATGGTAGAAGTTACTTAGAAGATAGCAAAAACTTTTCAAACGAAAGAACTCAGGTAATATTAGCTTATTTTGATAAAAAAGAATCAAGGTTTTTAGAAGCTAGAAATGTATTTGAAAATATGATGAATATTACTAAAATACCTTATCAGATTGATCTTCCTAACAGTAAGTTCCCAACTCCTCTACTTCCAAAGAACTGGAGAGGTTTACACCCTAATGAGCAGTTAGATATTAGAGTTATGGGCAGAGTTGCTGGTACAATATTTACAGTTCATCCAATTGTTTTAAGAAATTTCAAAATAAAAGGTAATTTAGTATTAGCTGTTTTAGATATAACTGATGTAGAGTCAAAACCAGCTAAAGATAAAACTAAATATACAGCTTTATCAAAGTTCCCATCATCAACTTTTGACTGTACAGTTTCCACAGATAATAAAACGAATGTTGTAGATGTTATTAATGCAACTAGAAAGCTAAAGTTAAAAGAGATGGAATCAGTTAAAGTTGTAGATGTTTTTTATCCAAAAGATAGTGAACAAAAAGGTGTAACAATTAGAGCCGTATTCCACGATAAAGATAAAACATTAACTGGTGATTTTATTAAAGAGGCTGAAGATAAACTTTTAGCTACTTTAGAAAAAGCCGGATTTCCTTTAAAAGTATAATAGTTATAGGTGCAGTCTTAGGACTGCACTTATTAATATCAGCGGCTAAATTTTATCGTGACCTCTTTTAGAGTCATACATTTTCAGATCTGCATCATCAATAATTTTATCAATATTTCTAACCTGTCCTGATTTTATGCCAAATGATAGGCTAACAGAGTATTCTTTTGTTAAAGAGGAGATCGTTAGGGTTGAGAGTAAATTTGAGATTCGGTTTATTATTAAATCTGCTTCATTAGCGTCCTCAATCTCAATATATACTAGAAACTCATCACCGCCAACTCTGAAAATAAGATCATCACTTCTGAATACAGAGCGAAGTCTCATTGCTAAGTTCATTAAAACTTCATCTCCCTCACTATGCCCATAGGTATCGTTAATACTCTTAAATTCATCTAGGTCAATAAATACGATAATAATTTCAGCATCATTATCATGGTCTCGCCTTGTTGGATATTCTTTCTTAGTATGATGTTCAATTAAGTCCGTAAGTTTACTCTTATTAAACAGGCCAGTAAGTGCATCAATCTCACTTCTCTTTATTGCTTCCACATACCTTGAATTATTTTTAAAAGCAATTGCTGCAAAATCTGCAATGCTCTGTAATATAAAATGATCTTCATCGCTAAACAGGTCATGATTTTCATGGTTAATAATTTCAATAACACCATAAACTTCATTGTTTATTTTAATAGGTACAGCAATAATTGATTCTGTTTGAAAACCTGTTAAAAGGTCTACTTTATTTGAGAATCTAGAATCTTTAGCTGCATCTTTAACAAATATTGATTTTCCACTGCTTACTACTGTTCCTGCAATACCCTCTCCAGGTTTAAGTTTAACATGTTTCACCTGTTCAACATCTGCACCTTCAAAAATAGCAAAGTATAATAAGTTAGAAGTCCGATCAAACTTAAAAAGGCTCCAATGTAGAGGATTAAAATAGAGTTGAACCTCGCTCATGATCCTTTCTAAAATGGACGTAGAATCTAAAGAGGATGTAATTAACTTTCCTATATTAGCAAACAGTCTGTTTTGTTTAGTAGTATCCATTAAATTCCTTTATACAGTTAACTCTAGAGTAACTAAATGATAAGAGAACTTAATATTTACGTCAAGTTTATATGCTTTTTAATAGCAATATTAGACTCTAATATTAAGGATTAGTTCTATTTAGTATTTCTTACAAATTTCCACACATCGTTATTCTCATCATATACACTAGAGATTTCTCCTTTAGCATAATTAAGAGCTAGATTAAGATTTCGAATTAGTTCTACTCGATCATCTTGTTCAAGTTCTTTTTGATTAAAATTAAAATTCTTTATCTTCAGCCCATTTTCATTAATGGAAAGTAATTTCATTTTTGTTTTTTGAGTTTTTTCACCTAGAACTCTATATGCTTTTATAGCTTGATCAAAACCTTTTAGTGTCAATTCTGAAATTTTCTCACAATTTATTTCATCTTTTATTAAAGCATATGTTTCATGGCTTATTAAAATAGTATCTGGTGCTGCAGCTGTTTCAAATCGAGAGGCAAGATTAACGTTTCCACCAATTATGGTATAATCCATTCGATCCTCACTACCAAAGTTACCAACAGTACAATAACCCGTATTAATTCCCATTCTTATATGAAGAGGTTTCTCTACCCCTAAATTTTTCCATACATCTCTTAATTCATCCATGCAGACAATCATTTCCATACTCATTCGAACAGCTCTTAGGGCATGATCTCGATCATTAGTAAATTCAGGATCACCAAAAAATACCATTATAGCATCACCTATAAACTTATCGATGGTACCTCCCCACTTCGCAGCAATTTTAGACATATTATCTAAATATTGATTAAGAAGTTCTGATAAGTCTTCTGGTTCAAGTTTTTCTGTTGTGGAAGTGAAGCTAACAATATCAGAGAAGAATACTGTAAGTTTTTTACGATAATGAAAACGTGTATCTCCGTTAAACTCCTTGTCTGACATCGCATTATATAGCTGAGAAGGTAGATAACGTCTCATAGTATTTAACAGGGTTTCAATAGTCTCTGTTCTCTTTTTAATAGTTCCTTCAAGACTTGAATTCATATCCTGAATGGTACCAATTTTTTCTTTTAATGTTTCACGCATTTCGTTAAACGCTTTTGATAGCCGCCCTATTTCTTCCATAAAACTTATTTTTATCTCATGACTTAAATCACCTTCGGTAATTTTATTTACTCCATCTAATAAACCATTTATAGGATGAATAATACTATTTGAAATAGAAATGATAAATAACAACCCAAAACCAAAAAGTGCTATCAAAATCAAAAAATAAAAGAATAGTGCGTTTAAAAAAGTCTTCATATATTTATCAGATGATATACTAATACCTAAAACACCAATGGACTGACCATTAGGGTTTGATAATGCTACAAATTGCCCAAATTGTTTTCCAAACCAGAGTTTTGATATTGCAAAGTTATCATAATCCTCAAAGTTCTCAATCCTAGTTAAACCGGTAAGAATCAGATCACTATTAACTGACTCGGTGGTTGAACTAATAGAATTGGAGCCTATAAATATTTGTGCATCCACTTCTAATTCTTCTTTTATTTTATCAACAATTTCATAATTATCGTTTAAAATGTAACGAACCAATATTCCACCAGCAACTCCATTTCTTTCAACAGGATACGCAGATGTAATAGATAATAATCTTTGTCCAGTTGATGTAAATAACATCTCAGTGGATGTTAATGAATCACCCTTTAAGGCTGCAACTGCAAATGGGTTTAATTTTAACTGAGAGATCTCAGGATTTTCCGCGAGGACACTACCCCCCAGACCAACAACAGCCATTTTATTAAAGTCGGAGTCAAATACTGTGATATGATATTTTTTTTCAGTATTAATTACATCAATTAAATATTCATTTATTTTATTTCGAATATCTAGATCTACAGTAACTTTTAATAAGTTATTTGAGGAAAGAGTTCTAGTAAATGAATCTACATTTTCTTTCTTCCCTTCATAAATAAGCTCCTGAGCGATATTTATCTTAGTTTCCATTGTTTTTATAGTTTCATTTCGAACTGCAATATAAAAGTAAACAAGAGAAAATAATATAGTTAAACTTATAGAGAGTATCGTAATTAAAAGAAAGGCCCCTCTAAGTCTACTTTTCAAGCTGTTTTTAGTCATATCAAACTCCTTAAATATTGTTACTCTTTTAATATATGTACTTTATATTTGTACATTATGTTTTTCTTCTGAAAACAAAACTAATTGATCAATGAATTGAGCTGTTGTTAATCCTGTTTCTTTCCACATTTGATTAAACACACTTTGAACTCCAAATCCAGGAACAGTATTACACTCATTATAAACTAACTCCCCATCATGAAGAAAAAAGTCTAATCGAGCCATTCCAGACAAGCCTAATGCTCTATAGACTTTGTGTGCATTTTCTTTTAATTTATTTAGTATTTCATCAGAAATATTTGCTGGAATTTCTACAGGAAGAGCTTTTTCTCCATATTTTGCATCATAATCAAAAAAGTCATTTACTGAGAAAAATTCTACAGGGACACTAAAATTAACCTCATCATGTCCTATTATCCCAATTCCAATTTCTCTGCCATCCTGATGTTCTTCTAAGAGTAGTTTATCACCATAAGTAAAACTTTTACTTACAGCTTCTATTAATTCTTCTTTTTTATATACCTTAGATATACCCATAGAAGAACCTAAACAACAAGGTTTAACAAAAATTGGATAGGTTATTGCTGTTTCAATTTTTTTGATAGAACCTAATTGATCATCATTCCAGTCATATTTTGTAATAGTGCGATAAGCTGGAACTTTAATGCCATAGGAAGCACATAGCCTGGAGTTAAAGTCTTTATCGTTACCAATAACTGAGCCACTAACACCTGAACCGATATATGGAATCTTTAATATATCAAGTAACCCCTGGAATAGACCATCTTCTCCTTGCTGCCCATGAAATATAGGAAACGCAACATCAGGAGAATTATCTTGGAATAGATTTGATAGATTTTGTATACCATCATCATCACCTAAATATTCAGTACCATCAAAAAGTAATTGTCTGAAATCGTCACTAGGTTTTTCATTCCATGTCTCAGACCACTCATTTATTCGATTTACAAAATAATCTCTTGTTTTGTGTTTTCCTGAGATTTTTCCCTTTTCATCTAAATATAAGAACTGTAAGTCATATTTTTCTGTATTACTTTCTGATGCAAGAAAAAGCATTGCTCTTACCGAATGAATATGCTCTATAGCATCTCCACCACATATATATAATAACTTTTTTTTAGGCATTAACTTCTCCGGTATTTTTTTTAAAATTTCTGCTCATTATTGCAAAGACAAATACACCTAAAAATGTAAACAGTCCAATCATTCCGATACTGGTATAATAACCAAATACAGAAACAAGAACTCCTGCTAATATTGGTACAACTACCGAAATCATTTTGTCATAAGTAGTATAGAGACTTAATAACCTTGTTTCACCTATATCCTGTGCTTCTGGTGTCGATGTGATAAAAACTTCCTCAACTGCATCAATTATAGAACCACCAAAACCCATACCAATTAATGCTGGAATAAGTATTAATATTGCAGGAAGATCTACAAAATATTTATTTAAAACATAAAAAGAAATCAGAGCCAAACCAGTTATAGTATTACCAATCATGATTAGGTTTTTCTCTTTTTTAGTTTTGTCAGCAATTTTGGAGATTAATGGTGTTAATAAGCTTATTAAACCGTAAACAGTTAATACACGACCTATATTACTGTGTGAAATACCTTTATCACTCATGTATAAAGGGAAGACATATTGAAACAGACCAATATATGCTAAAGAAAAAGGAATACTGGAGAATAATAAGTTCGCAACTAAGCTTGGGTTTTTAAATATAATAACCAGATCAGACATTGTTGATTCTTTTTTAACAGTTTGCTTTGAATCTTTAACTGTTTTCTGAACAACTAAAATAAATATTATTGAGAAGGCTATGGAAAGAAACAAACCTGCCTCAAATCCAAGTTTATTTACAATAACTCCACCAATCGCGATAGCAGTTATACTTGCACTAGCAAAACCAGCTGCCCAAAAACCAAAACCTAAAGCTCTATTTTTACTTGTAGTACTAGACATAACTAGGGATGTAGCATTTATGATAACACCTCCATAACCTGCACCTGCAATAAACCTTGAGACTATTAACATAATAATATTACTTGAAAATGCTGTTAACAGTGTTCCAACAATAAAAAGAGTGATTGAAATCTGAAATATTTTCTTAAGTTTTACTTTAGTAGATAAAAAACCAACTATAGGGATAAATACAGCGACACCTAACATGTATGCAGAAATCGGTAAACTGATAATCGTATCCCGTCCTAGATTAAAAATATTAATGGAATCATTAGCATATATTTGTTTTATAAAATCAGGTAAAAATGATATTGGAATTAAAGCTGCAAAGAAAAATAGAAAAGATGATATTCGAATAACTTGTAAACTTTTCTGTTCTGTAACTTCCTTGTGCTCAACTTTATCTTTTTTATCTGGCATTGAAATGAGGAATAACCTAATCAATTCATAAGTAAATACAAAGATTACAACTAAAATAGTTAAAGCATCCAAAAGAATATCAAACAGTGCTTTATTTACTGCTTTGGAATCTAACTTTATTTGTAAATAACCTTTTAATTCACCATCTACCTCTAAAGATACAAGTCTATTAAATTCGTCTGATATTAGTTTTATATTTCCTGCACCTTCATGATCACTTCCATGGACAAAAGATGAATATGCAATATCACCGTATACTGAATAAAAGATATTTCCATCTTTATCAGTAATTAACATCTGATCTACCATCTCATATGATAGAAAATTTCTCTGAAGCTCAAACTCTGCATCTTTAATGCTTTCTAATGGAAGACCAAGACCCAATACAAATTCAAACTCATCCTCTACATAACTTTCAAGGTTTGTTACAGTATCGTTATACGTTTTTAGATAAGAGGTCCTATAATAAGACTGATTGTAAAAAGTATATGTTAACTGAACAATCAAAATAGTAGAAAGAATTATTAAAGAGCTTACAAATGTTCTTTTTTTGTATGTTGAATCTTCTCTAAAAGTATTTCGTGCTAAACTAAGGAATATAATTAATAATATTAAAGCGCCAACAAGAATAAGACCAGATACTGGTAGACTTCCTATAAAAAGTTGAAAGATATATTGGTTTATAATATTTTTCTCAAATTCGATAACTGTATATCCCCGAAAAGATACATTATTGTAATATACAGGACTAATAAAGAACTTTGATTTTTTATAGTCTACAACATTGGTTTTTAATAAATCATAGGTTGAAGGATTATCTTTGTAAACAGGAAAACTTTCATCCCCAAGTATCATCTCTACAGCTTCAGTATCTGAAGAAAAACTAATAAGTCTATTTTGATCTAATATGTACAGATTTTTTATAGATAAATCGTCTGATTTGATCTCGTTAAAAATTGTGGGTGCCACATTATTTAAGAGGTATATATTTTTACCAAGGTTTACATCTCTTTCAACACTTGATTTAAATGTCTGAGATAGGTTTTCATACTTAGTTTGAAATGACTGAGTATATGTTTCTTCAAAACCAGAAAGTGTTAGTGCTGTATTTAAAAGCTGAGCAATTATTATTAGCGATATAGTAACAGTTGCTAAAAGTTTTACATTGTTTCTCATACTACTGCTCCTTTTTATATATCTGATCGGCACTAGATAAAATATCAATAGTTACATCATAACCAATATGATTTGCAGTATCTAAGTTAATTGCTATATGAGGGACATGTTCATATTTCTGATTTAATTCCCGAGGCTTTGTTCCTCTAAAAATATTAACAATTTTTTTGCTATTAAAGATTCCTTTAGATAATAAGTTACTATCAGATTCTCCTAATAGAACTCCTTCTTCAACAAAGCCTTTTCCTTCCATAACAAAGGATGCAATTTTATATTTATTTAATACTTCGACAATACCTTCAAGACTATACTCTGATAGACCACTTTGAACCGCTAAATAGATCCCAACATCTTTACGATCATATTCTGATAAACTTTGGCAAAGTTCTTCTAAGGCTACGATATATTGGGCTTCACAATCTTCCCATGCATCATCATCATCATCATCTATAGGGTCTGGAAGAACATTATTATTTGCAATAACTTTAAATCCATTTTCATTAGCAACTGAATAAACATCATCAACAGCACCATAGGATCTTCCAATATCAGTATCTTCGTAAAGTATACCAAGAGTTTTAAATTGAATAACACTATGAAAAAGTTTAAGTTGTCTTAAGTCCTGCTCTGGGTCAACAATTCCAGTTAAGAAATCTCGCCCTGAATCATCAATACTATTTAATATTTCAGAACCTACAGGATCTGAAATGGAGTCAACTAAAACAGGAATCTTAAGATTTGTAAAATCTGAAAGAATTTTACTCATCTGGGTTCCAAGACATATAATTAGATCTATATTTGAATCAGCTTCAGTCATTTTTTCAAATTCAGGAGTATTTACATTATCATCTGTAAAATTTAGATCAAAAAACAGTTCAGTAGAAATTTCTACATAATCACTATAATCAGTTTTGTTTAATTCCTGAATTATATTATATATCGTTTTACCGTCTTCATAAGAGTCGTATGAGTAGTCTTTCAGAAGAGGTGGTACATCATTTATCCACCCTAAAGTAACCATTCCCTGAAGAATACCTTCAAATACATCAGTATATGAGAAATATTTACCACTTTGGAATACTGCTATTTTAAATTTTTCCTTATTTGATTTAAGGAAAGCAGTATAATCTGCAGTATCTGCTACAGCTCCACTATTTAATAGATCTGTAGCTTCAGCTTTATGGTAAACACGTGTTTCTTCGATATTATCTTCTTTTGTTTTGTTCTGGCATGAAAATAGAGCTAATGATATAGCAACTATCATGAATACTGTCTTCTTTGTCATGGTTAAACCCCCAAGGAATATTATACTTATTTTAGCTTATATTTATATAAAACTACTACTTTTAATTTATTATAATAGCAATATGCTTATTTAAAAATGCTTGAGCCGCCCCAGAATAATTCAAACGAAACTCCATTATTGATCCTGGTTTATATGGATATGTTGAATTGGTAATATCGAATACAGAAAGATCATGGGTCATACCTTCAAGTTGAACTGAAGAATCCACTGGTATTATTCCATATGGAGGTACTGTTAAGGAACCAAAGTTGAGAACTGCTCTTTTCCTAATTCCACTTTTATTTGACTTAAAAGATTCCCCAAATGCATTGAGACCCATTTTACCTTTATTTAAAACTTCTTTCTCTTTTACTTCTATTATTTCTGCCTGAAATATAAAGTTATTCTGCTCTAAACCTTCAATATAGGCTCCACCAGAAGTATTATATCCGAAGTAGATGGCTTCTCCGATTCTAACCTGATTAGCAATACCTTTTAATTTACCCTCTTTTAACATATCAATAATAACTGTTCCACCTAAAGAAACAACTTGAGGAGTATAATTTAGTTCTTCTATTAAGTTCTTTTTAATCTCTTGAATCTCTAGTAAAGACTCATCATCTGGTAATTTTCCAGCGAGGCATCCAAAATTAACTGAAAAGCCAACTATGTTAAGGTTAACTAACTTTAAAGCTTCTCTAAAAAAATCGACAACTTCATTTGGATAAATACCCTCTCTTAAATCGCCAAGTTCTATGGGAACAATAATATCCAGATATCTTGATTTTGCATATTTGTTAATTTCTCTTAGAACATCTAATTCAGAAACTAAAGCAACATCACAATTTAATAGGATATCTCTAATAGCAGATGGAGATGTTTTTAATAACATCTTTTTTACAGGTAGTTCAATCTGTTTAATTGAATCCAAGTTAACTTCAGCAATCATTTTTATATCACCATTTATAAGCTCCGATAACATCTCTTGATATGAATGTACAAGTTTTGTAACAGGAACAAGTTCACATCCATTATTTTTACACAATGTCTGTATTTTTTTTAGATTAGACAATATGCCTAAACGATTAACTTGTATTTTCTTCATCACTTATTCCTTATGATTGTATTAATGAATCGTAATTTATTCATAACTTTAGTGAGACAATAACGCCCAAAATAATAATTACTAGAAAGATGAAAACCAAAGATCTCCGGCTTAATTACTAAAATAGTACAATCTTTAACTGCCTCAGCATGTTCTATATATTCACCATTATCTATTGTGGATAATAATCCAAAAAAACCATTTGTTTGTAATCTTGCTTCAAGTTCAGTGTTTAAAAAAAATTTCATTTCACCTTCAATTAAAAAAAAGGGAGTTTGCTCAGAATCACCTCTATTGTACAATCTTTGACCTGATTTAATATTAAGAATGCTACTATTATATATTAAGCTTTTAAATAAATCATCTTTAATATTTTTTAATTCAGGGATAGATCTCATCTTAGAAAGTAAAACCGAAGGTGAATATTCAGAATAACTAATATTATAATCATTGACCTTAACAACTTCCTTAAAGTCTATCTTTTTAACATTTGTACGAATCCAACTACATAAAACAAGCATTAAAGATAACAAGATCTGTGGATAATCTTCTAATAATGAATATAGATATTTTTTGTTAATTGAAAGTAGTTTTACATCACTTACCGCACTTATACTTGCGGATCTAGGTTCTGGACTTAGAGCGGAACCTTCTCCAAAAAAGCTTCCTTCTGCCAATAATGCATATTCAATATTCCCAACAAAAACTTTAACAGTCCCCTCTATGATGATATACATAGTATCACCAATTTCGCCTTTTTTGATGATTAATTCTTTTGCAACATAGGACTCTTCATTAAAATAGTCTGCTGCTTTTGAAAGATCAAAACAGGAACTTTTACCAAAAACTTCATTCTTTTTTAGTATTTTTGTTTTCTCAAAATCCCATGGTAACTTATCTTTATCGTCAATTAAATAGTTCTTAAAACAATATAACATCCATTTACCAGCATCACTTTTGTAAAAACTTGAAAAATAAGACAATAAATGAGAGAAGTCATCCCTATTTTCACAGCTTCTTAAAAACTTAATTAGCTGTTTATTCTGAAAGCCTTGATATGGTGGTTCTACAATCTCAATTATTTTTCTTTTATATTTACCAGTGATCCATTGTTCAATAAGCTCTATAGCAAATGATGCTGTTTTACTATTTTCAGAATTCAATTGCCTGTTAATATCAAATATTCTTACATTTTTCTCTAATATTGATACTACGAGTAAAATCCTTCTTTGTGAAATAACCTTTTCATCTCTAAGATTATCTATAAGAAAGGTTTCAGGTCTTTGAATAAGTTTAGATAATATAAAATCAAACGTATTACATAATAATATTTCATTAGTAAGATATTGCCCTAATATGTCTAGGGTTTTCTTTTTTAAATCTGATAATTGAAGTAGATTTCTAAGATTATTTTCAACATCTCCCAATATATAAGAATTAATCCATATTTCTATGTCTTGTTCTTTCTCTCTTAATAATTCATCTGTTTCTATATTAGTTTTTGAGTCAATAATCCTGTTTTTCGACTTATAAACAGGGAGAACATGAAAGACCAGCTGTTTATTAAATTCCTTAAATATAATAATGATTACAAATAACCACAAACATAGATTTAATATTAAAATAACAGATAAATTTAGAAATGATATGCCTATAATGCTACCTAGAAAAAGTATTGCGCCTCCTCCTAAAAAACCTGCACCTTGCCCTATAACAGAATCAGCTATATTTTGGATTTTCTCCCGGATATTATCCCTTAATGGTTGAAAAAGAGTAAAAAATACAGGGCCATAAAATGAACCAATACTTAGAGATATAAAAATACGTAATAACAGTGCAAAAAGAATAACGACCTGGATATATTGTGCATTAAGTGAAAAAATGGCAATTCCAATTGAAACTGGAATCAAAAATAGAATAGGACTTAACAGTGCACCAAGAACTCCAAATTTTTCATTAAAACGATTTGTTAAAAACAGTTGGAATATAAACTTCAAAATATTTAATACTGCCATAAACGCACCCATAAAAACTATAATCGATGTAGTACTTACAAACTTCTCCTCTATAGCTCTAAAAAAGATGTTTTCACCAATAATATGTGTATTATTTTCCAATAACACAATTAAAAACAGTAATAAAATATAGTATTTGGGATATTCTGTCTTTTTGATAAATCGTTTAGGAGTCTCTATTATTGGTTTTGGAAAGTGTATCTTTTGATGATTTAACAATGCAAAAAATAGACTTAATGCAGACAATAAAATTAAATTTTGTGGACTTATGAATTTAACTATCTGAGAGAGAAGTGAACCCATAATAATAATAGAAAGAACTTCCCCGGCAGCAATAACCCCAAACAGTCTTTTTGCCTGGCGGATATTAAACATACGATTTGCACTTATCCAAAAAATAATTTCTGTTATTGCATATTCAACATTTGCCCATATTAATAAAAAAGCATATGGGTATGGACTTTCCTTGTTATAATGAAAGATTATTCTAAATATAACTAATGCAACTATTAGAAGGAAATACATTATAGAAAAGAGACGTTTTGTTTGCCCTCTTTTTTGAAACAAAAAAAGTAATATACCTATAAAAGGAAGAATTAGAGCAGTAGCCATTTGAACTATTGGAAGATAATCAGATTTAAAATATTGCAGGAATAGTGCTCCTGCCCCTGTAAAAGTAAAAAGCCGGGGAATTCCAATAAGAAAATATTGTAGGAAAAAGCGAAATACAAGAGAACCTTCACCTTTTCTTATATAGAGTAAATCTTCAGATATTTTCATATTTATCAAACCGAGTCTTTGTTAAATAAAACATACATCTTCTTTGATTACATAACACGGCTTACTCCTAAATTTATTATTATTGTTTTTATAGGCTATATCCATAAAAAAGATTAAGAAAGTACTTTTTTTTATTTCAATTAAGTAAATTAACAGATGTATACATCATTTTAATATGTTAAATTCCATTATCAAACTTTAGGATAGGTAAATGGAACAGGAATTATTAATTAGAAGTGAATCAAAGTGTGAGTTATGTGGAAGTGAAAAAGAGTTAAAACGTTTTATTGTTACTCCAAAAGACGATACATCGATAGATAATATAATAGTTACTTGCGAAACTTGTAACTTACAATTAACAGACTCTAATAGTATAGATATTAACCATTGGCGTTGTTTAAACGACTCAATGTGGAGCCCTGTATCTTCAGTTCAGGTAGTTTCATGGCGAATGTTAAAAGCTCTAGAAAATGAGGGTTGGGCAAAAGACCTGTTAGATATGATGTACCTAGAAGATGATATATTAACTTGGGCAGAATCTGGTTTATCTGAAGAAAGCTCTGAGAGTGAACTTAAACATATGGATTGTAATGGAGTTCTATTACAACCAGGAGATACTGTAACACTAATAAAAGATTTAGATGTTAAGGGTGTCAGTTTTATTGCGAAAAGAGGAACTGCTGTAAGAAGAATATCTCTAGATCCGTATAATGCAGAACATATTGAAGGCCGAGTGAATGGCCAAAAAATTGTAATCCTTACAAAGTTTGTTAAAAAATCTAAATAAGTAAATTAGAAAAGTTTAAGTCATCTATTAATATAAAAGATGACTTCGACTTTTAAACTTCAGTAAGAGATCTAGCAATAGGGATTCGTCTTCCATTACCAAATGCCTTCTTAGAAACTTTTAAAACTGGTGCAGTCTGGTTTCTTTTAAATTCTACTCTTGCAGTTAGCTTTAAAACAAACTCTACAGTTTCACGATCATAATCCTGGAGAATAATATCTTCTGCGGATTTGTTATGAACTACATATAGGTCTAAAATACCATCTAAAATATCATAGGGAGGTAGAGAGTCTTCATCTTTCTGATCTGGACGTAACTCGGCACTTGGAGGTTTATCCAATATATTCTGAGGTATAATCTCCTCAGTTTTATTAATATGATAACATAGCTCAAAAACTTCAGTTTTAAACAAGTCCCCAATAACTGAGAGACCACCTGCCATGTCCCCATAGAGAGTGCAATATCCTGTTGCAAGTTCCGATTTATTACCTGTGGTTAAAACCATACCGCCAAACTTATTCGAGTAAGCCATTAAAAGCGTTCCTCTTATTCTTGCCTGAAGATTCTCTTCAGCGACATTCATCTCTGTACCCTTAAAATGTGGTTCTAATGTATTTAAAAATGATTCAAAAACTGGCTCTATCGCTAGTTCATCATAGCTAACTCCTAAGTTTATAGCTAACTGTTTTGCATCTGATTTACTACCATCAGAAGAGTACCTAGACGGCATAGCAAATGTTTTTACGTTATCTTTTCCAAGAGCTTTAACAGCAAGACATGCAACCAATGCAGAATCAATACCACCAGATGATCCAATAATAACCTTAGATAATCCACATTTATATATATACTCTTTTATACCTAACGCTAAAGCACATTCAATCTCTTCATATTTACTATAAAGTGGCTCAGAAACTTTATTATCTGAAAAAACATCTATTAATAGCAGATCCTCTTCAAACCCAGTTCCAACACCAATAACATCCCCACTCTTATTTACGCCAAAAGAATTCCCATCAAAAATAAGGTTATCATTTGCACCAACCATATTTACATATAAACTTGGGCAATTTCCTTTTTTACATATTGATTGCACAATATCTAACCTTGTAGCTGTTTTCCCTGAATAAAATGGGGATGCTGAAGGAATAATCACGACATCTGGATTATGTGATAAAATATCGTCTACTGGATTCTCAGGATACTCTTTATCGCTAAATTCCCCATGATTCCACCAGATATCTTCGCAGATAGCAACACCAATTTTTAGACCATTTAACATAAAAAAGGAACGCTTTTGACCTGGTTCAAAATACCTTGCCTCATCAAAAACATCATATGTTGGTAATAAGGTTTTATCCTGTGTATATATTATTTCATTATTCAGAATAACTGAGATTCGGTTTACTAATCTTTTACCTTGGCTTTTTTTATTGAAGTCAACATAACCTACACATACAGCAATATCTTTAGCTAAGTGTGTAATTAGCCATTTCAGTGCGCCTAGGTTCTTATTAACAAAGGAATCATAATTTACTAAATCCATAGGTGGATATCCAGAGATTGCCATTTCAGGAAAAACAACAAGGGTCGCACCTGATTCTAGAGCTCTATTAGACTCTTGTAATATTTTTAAAGCGTTGTTTTTAAAGTCTCCAATTTTAGAGTTTATCTGTCCTGCTGCAATTTTCATATCGACCCCTTATAGTAAAAATATACTATATCAAATAAAAAAATAATATGATAATCTATGTTTTTAAAAGGAGAATTTAATGAAAACATTACTGCAAGTATTAGCAGGTCTAATTGTGGGGGCACTAATAGCTCTTTTACTACCAGTAAACAGTCTGATATTGACTACAATTACACAAATATCAACAACGATATTATCAATGGGACGTTATATTGTTCTTCCATTATTATTCTTTTCACTTATAGTATCTGTGTGTCAATTACAAAGAAACAGACAATTAGCAGTTACAACAGCTAAAGCAATAGGTTTAGTTGCTGCATTTTCACTTTTATTAGTAATTATCGGGATATTAGTATCATTCTTATTCCCTTCAGGTCCGATACCAGTTGTTATTGACGGTATCTACGAAATAAATGTTCCAAGTTTCAAACAATTGATTGAACAATCATTTCCAAGTAATATATTCTCTGTTTTTGTTGGGGAATTTACTTCTGTGGAAAACCAATTTGTACCTTTCTTTATCTTGGCTTTAGTATTAGGTTTTTTTCTAACTAAAAGTAGTAGGGAAGAGGTTGAACCTACTTTTAATCTAGTAGACTCATTATCAAGAATATTCTTTAAAATCAACGAATACTTTTTGAAGATATCTTTTATATGGGTTACGATCCTAACAGCGACTTATATTAATCTTATTAGAGATATTTTTAATATTGTTATATTTTTACCATTAATTATAACCCTAATTTCATTAACTGTTTTTATTGTATTTATTGTTTATCCAATAATATTTTATTATACATGTGGTAAAAGAAATTCATTTAAATATATTTTGTCACAAATGCCAACATTAATTGTTGCTGTTATCACTGGAGATTATTTCTTTACATCAACAACTTTAATTGCATCCCAAAAACTAAATTTTAAGATAAAAAGAGAAGTGTCAGGTTTCAATATTCCTTTTCTTTCACTATTTTCTAAAAGTGGTACTGCTTTAGTTTCAGTTATTACATTCATCGTTATTTTAAAATCATATTCAAGTCTTGAGATTACAGCATCCCAAGTTTTATGGGTTAGTATATTTTCATTTTTGATATCATTTTGTCTACCTACAAAAGCTGTAGGATCAAGTGTGGCCTCACTGTATCTATTGTGCTCTCTATATGCTTATGGAAATATAGAAGATAGTTATATTATACTTTCACCGGTTTTCCCAGTTCTAGCTGCAGTATCAACTATTATTAATTCTGCGACAATTATACTAATTAACGTAATGTTAGATCCTGATAAAAAATTACAGGGTAAAAACAGTATATAATATCAAAATTGCCACAACATTCCAGTTGTGGCACCTATTATCCATTGATCATCTCTAGTAATAAAATCTTTATAATAAATTGCTCCAAAAAATCTTGTAGTTTCACTTAAAGGTAGCTTAATTTTAGTATATAACTGAACACCCCAAAACAAGAAATTTAGATCTGAATAGAACCAATCAAAGGCATCATCAGTATTTACATCATCATCTAAATCGTCATCAACTTTTGTAAGCAATGGGAGTCTAACTCCTCCACCTGCAGCAATACCTAGTGAAATGGACTCTGTAATATTAAAAGAAATGCCTGGGTAAGCAAAGATATCAAATTCCAGAGTATAAAAACCACTATACATATCATTAAAAACGGGTAAATCGTCGGAGCTAACCTCATAGTTTCCCTCAACAATACCTAAACCAGTTCTTAGATTAAAAATACTGATATCAAGATTATAGAATAATATGGGTCTTACCTGAATTGGAGAAGGCGCACTATCTTCAATTGGATTATTATAATAATCGATAGAAAAAGCTCCTCCTAAATCTAAAGAGAAGCATATATGAAGTGATATAAAAATATAAATTATAATTAAAAAGTATCTCATATATATATAATAAGGTGATAATCTACTTTAAGCTAATAGTTTCAACCATATAACGAATATTAATACTATCTGAATTCTTTATATATTTTGAAATCACAACGACAATATTATTACCTGTTGAACTATTTAAAATCCTTTCTATTTTATAATCTATAACATTCTTTCTTTCAAAACTGGGATTTCCTAACTTATAAGTTGAAACTTTTCCATTTTGATCAGTTGTTTCAAGATCTATACCAAAAGAAGAGTAGTTTGTATCACCTGATTCTCTACTTTTTTTATTAAGTACTAACTTATACTTTAAGCCAGTCATAAAATCTCTAAAATTTAAAATGTCTACATTATCATCATCATTTATTCTTACATATAAAGGACGACCTTGCTCTAGATGATCAATTTTATACATATCAACCTTTTTTGAACCTTTGTTGAGTAATTTTAATAAACCACCTATAGATGACTCTCCTGGCTCAATAACGGTCTTATATTCTCCTGAAAATGTGCCACCATTTACAAAAGAATTCTTTTTAACGTCCACTAACCACATGTTTGCATATGCTTTTTGTACATCTGTAATTATTCCATACTCTCCAAATAAGAAATATTTCCCATCAGAAGAAAAACCTAAGTTAACAAAATTTGAAACATCACCTGCATAAACAAAAGATGTGAATAATATTAAAAATAGAAAAATAGAAAGTTTTTTCATAATAACTCCTTATAGAGAATATCGAACAAAACAGTAAATTTAATAAATTATTTTTTAACTTTTTGACGTTTATTATGATATATTGTTTAATTAGTTATGACATTAAAAACAAAAAATACAATTCTTAACTTTGGAACTGCAATAAATTCCATGGTTTTAGTTCTTTTAAGTACTCTCATATGTATATATCCAGTGTTATGGAATGCCCAGCAATTAGTAATATTAATTATTACTTTAATAGTATTAGTATTATCTATAATTATTCAGGTATTTTATAAAAAGAGTTTAACTTCAGAAATTATATTTTTTGTTGTTTTCTTATCATCCCTATCAATACAAAGCATTAGAATAATTGAACCTATATTTAGATCTGAGACGTTTATGGTCATGTTAATAATTGCAAGGACTTGTATATTCTTTAAATATTTTGCACTACTGTCTCTTTTAGGTGCCTCCCTATTCTCTTTTAGCTTTAAAAAACAAAAGATAGGCAGTTGGTTATTAATTTCACTTCTTGTTTCTTTAATATTGTCTCTATTTATTCATTTTAATACTGGGACTATACAACAAAATATGTTGCCAAAAATTATTTATAATAAAGAAGAATTTATCTTAACCCTCACAGTGTCTGTAATTACAACCGCTACGTTTTTTAAAAATGCCTTTGATGCAAAAAACAGAGAATATATTTATATAGGAATATCTTCAACAGTTTTAACTCTATCTCTAATACTCTCATTTATTTCACTTAATATTTTAACTGGGATTATAATGTGTTTGTTATTAATATTTGGATCTATTGTTTATTTAAAAAGTATACACACGATAACACTCTGGAGTTAGTTAAATAGTAACAATTAAAGCTACAACAAATGGGATCAATAAATTATCAACATCTTTTATTGGTACTAATTCAATCAGAGAACCACCTATTGCTGCAAAAATAGATTTTGATAATGATCCTGTAACACCATAAGTAGTTGATAATATCATTGTGAAGCAGGTAAAGAATCCTACAAAAGATTTACCACCTGTAAGAGGAATTTTTTTTGTTCCCCAAAGTTTACCAGTGACACTAGACAATCCATCACCAAAAGCTAAAGCATATATACCACAAGTCGCAGCTACAGGGTTAAATGTTAATAACACTAATAATGTTCCCATTGCTAGTGTTACAGGCCCTAAGGTTAATCCTCTATCCCTATCTCTAGAAGCAATTGCTGAAATAGTACTAATAAATCTAAAACCAACTCTACCACTTGCTCTATAATATTCACTTAATAGGTATAATGCAGAACCCATGATCAATAGTATTATTGTGAGTACTCTATTTACATTTATAAAAAGTGGAATAAATGCAATTGTCATATGAATGGTTTTTCTAACAAGCTCTTTTTGAATTGGGGTATAATTTTTTTTAATTAGTTTTATATCTTTATTCATAACAATATTATTGCAATTATTATGCCAACTTAAAAAAGTAATAAGAGCCAAGATAAATTGCTTAAACAATAACATTTAGCTTCTAGGTGTATAAAAATTCATACACCTAGAATTCATAAATTACTACGAATTCTTAATTTCATTAACTAAGGCATCAAAAATTGTTAGCATATCGTCATTTGTTTTTCTAAGACGAGCGGATACAGTTTTCAAAATTTCTCTGGTTATGTGCAGCCCGATAGTTGGGTGTTGTTCACAAAAATCTTCAAAGTCTTTTTTGGTAATAACAAGAAACGAACAGTTCGATTTTGTTATTACCGTCGCTGATCGCTCTCCATCACTTACAATAGCAAGTTCACCAAAAAAAACATTATACTCAGCTTTTAACTGAACTACTGTATATTCATCACCACTTCTAGTTTTTTTACGTATTTCAACTATGCCTTCAAACACAATAAACATATCATCACCAGAAGAACCTTCGGCTATAACAATAGACTCTTCTTCGAATCTTTTCATTGAACATATATCGTTAAGTTTAATTAATGACTCTCGGTCTTTTGCAAATGAGCTAAAAAGTGGAATCTGCGCTAATTTATCAAGTCTTCCTGTTACTTCAGAGTCGTTATTCTTCATCATGAGCCACCCTTTCTAAAACTATAGCCATAGAGTATTTTTTTATTAGATAATCCTTAGATGGTGCAAAATAGGGATTATTTACACTCATGACTTTTACATCTTTTAAGTTTTGAACTAATGCTGAGATATCTGTAGTTTTCTGAGCTTCCCGAAGTGCTTCCATTTTCATTATATTTACAGGTACCGCATTTTCTAATACACCTAGAACAACTAATCCATTTTTGGTTACTTCTTTTAAAAAGCTTGAATACTCTTTTCCTATAAATTTTACAGGAATATCCATGGTTTTTAAAAGAGAGTCTTCACCACTTAATAGATCATTTATTATATGGGACATCCCCTGAGATATTGTAGCATTTGCTACTATATTTTTTGCCATCTCACGGCTTAAGAGTATTTCATCACATGAAGCTTGTTTTAAGTTAGCTTCATATTTTTTATCTAATAATTCTGCACAAACATAGGTATCTCTAGAAATAGATTTAATTGTCATAACAGTCATTATTGTTTTTGAATCAATTTCTGCAAATGAAGTTTTTATTAAAGTATCAGCTAATACTATAACTTTCCTAGCATCTTTAATATTTGCCCTATTTAGATGAGTAGGAGCAAAAAACTCCCCTCTTACAAATTTTATATCAGCCAATAATTTATGCTCTCTAACAAGTTCTATTTGCTCTGGATCTGCATTATTTAGTAGGATAATTTCACTTGAATGAATATCATCTGATTCTTCTATAATATAGGAAAGAATTTCCTTCATTCTTCTAGACCACCCACAAATAACTAGATGATTTTTCATATTGGGGTATTCCATTAAACCTCTCCTTGCTTTTGAGTTTCTATCAACAAACAGGGAAGCAAATGCCCCTGCTAAATAACTGGTTAAACCAATTCCAAAAAATATAATTACAAATGTAAATATTTTCCCCGGTAAAGATTCAGCAACTTTAATACCATAACCTGTTGAACTAAGTGTAATTATCGCTGCCCAAATACCATCAAAAAGTGATGAAAAAGCTGGGTTGCCATGTCTACTTTCTAAAACAAATATAATAAAACCAAAAAGCCATATAATTACTGTTACAATTAACAGAGGTAAAATAAAACGTGATCTACGAAATGTTGCATTCATATCTCTTTTAATCTTTTTAATATCCATTTGTATACTCCATCTCTACAGGTGTCCACAAACTAAGATCAGAATGTTTTTCACTTATTTCTCCAATTAACATTTTAGCAGTTAATTCAACTGTAAGATACTTTTTTCCATTATATTCATATGTTGCGCCTTCTCCAGGACAATTTACTGCAAGTAAAGCATGTTTTACCTTTTCTGATGTCAGTAAAATACTATTTATACCAAACTTGTGTAATAAGATACCTAAAATGAGTGACCTTGAATCACAATCTCCAGTTTTTGTTAAAGCTGCTTCAATTGGATTTAAAAGGTCAGAAGCACTTTCTAAACTACGGGCATAAGTATAACCTTGTATCCAAAACATTAAAAGTTCTGTAAGTTCATAATCGGTATACTTATCATTTGCAAAATAGGGATATAAACCCTGATATACAGGTTCAAGTCTTGAATAGTTATCTCTAAATATCAACTTATAATAACGGGACCATGCTTTGTAAAAAAGTTCTGGATTATTACTATAGTTTAGCATAACGTTAGCTTCTCTTTCGATAGCAGTTTGAGAAGTCGTAAAGCTATATTTGGAAGATTTTATTTCTAATTTGTTATCAAAAAAATCAACAGTATAATCCTGATTAACATTTGTTGGTGATTGATCATAAAACGCACTAACAGGTCCAGGGCGTAATGCCCCTTCAGAACTAGAAGAAAAACTATCTAAAACTGACTGAATTTCGCTATAATACTCACGATAATTATCTTCTAACGTAAAGCTTATAAGATAATAATCAAATTTTGAACCATTTAGGAATATTATCCAACCTTTATTATTTACCCCAGAAACAGGGAAAGTAACTTCACCGATAACACCTTGCATATCTAAGTAATCGAATTTGACACAATCACCGGCAGCATTAAAACCTTCTGTTAACTCATTAAACATTGCAGTAACATCAGAGAATGTTGAACCTTCCCACGCTTTTATTGATAAAGCAACCCCATAGTCTTCTGACAACCATGAAAGTGTAGATTCCTCTTCAAAGTCCTGTAAAACAGAACCTATTAATGGGTTAATAGAATAATCATACTTTGGAACGCCAACAACTTCTGCATTAATTTCACATAAAATTAATAATAAAATAACAGAAGTGATGCTTATTCTTTTCATTTTATGCTTCTTTGAGTAACTTTCCTATCATAAATTTTGAATCCAATTAAAAGTATAATTCCAGCAATAACCATATAAAAAGAAAAAATCTGCCCTGCTGTAATATTTAATAATGATTTAAATTCATAATTTCCAGAAGGTGGACCTAAATGAATTGGAAAGTCTAAGCCATCGTCAGGTTGTCTAAAATATTCAACAATAAATCTTAATGTACCAAAAAGAATGAAATACATAGAAAGTAAAAAGCCTTTAAACGTTTTTAATTTCCTTAATATAAACCACATAATATACCAAATAAAAACTCCCTCAAAAAATGCTTCATAAAGCTGAGAAGGGTGTCTTGGTAAATTAACAATTGTTTGATTTGAAATATCCATACCTATTTTAGCTGCATAATCTTGCACCCACTGCTCAGAGGCCTTAAACCTATGACTTATAGGAGTTGTTTTAAAGACCATCCCCACAGATGATTGAGTTATTCGGCCATAAAGCTCACCATTTATAAAGTTACCTATTCTACCAAATGTAAACCCTAAGGGTCCTGCAGTAACTAGATAATCTGCCATATCGAGGAAATTTACTTTTTTTACTTTACTAAATATTATTGCTGTAACAATTCCACCAATAACACCTCCATGGTATGACATTCCCTGAAACCCTACAAAACTACCATTTCTAAATGGCCAAAAGATTAACCAAGGCGCATTTCTATAATAATCATCTGTTTCATAGAACAGTGTAGAAAAAATACGAGCTCCAACTATTAAACCAATCATTAAATAAAAGATATAATCAGTTGCAACTTCTTTGCTTATATTATATTTATCTTTTTTTATCAGTTTTAAAAACAATACTTGAGTAAGAACTAATACAACAAGATACATTACAGCGTACCAACGTACAAAAAACCCTGGTATTATCTCGGGTGTTATCCACTCAGGATAGTTTATATAATAAAATAGTGTCATTAATTCTCCTTTGAATTATGTTTGTTCTATCTGCCCAGTATTTGGGTTAAATTTTATTTTACATTTTGATTGTTCATCTATTATTTCTAGCTTTCTACCATGAGATTCAAATATTGCACCAGGGTATATTTTTTTTCTAATAGTAATTTCAGAAGGGGAGTGTTCTTCAAATTTTTCTCTTAATAAAAATAGCTTCATATTTTTCTTTTCAAGTTTCTTCATTAAAAAAACTTTCTGCTTTCTTAAATGATTTATTTTGTCTGAATTATGGTGACCAGTGGGCTTATGTAATATCTGATCAATTTTAAGAAGATCTTGTTGAATATTATCAATATCACCTTCAAATACTTTTATTTTATCCGCAACCAAATAGTCTTGTCCAAAAGAAATCAGAGTTTTGCCAGAAGCTGGAGAACCTATTTCATCAACAGATAGTCCTTTTCTAGTATATGTTTCTCCACCAACTATTTTAGAACCATTTTTATCTAATAAGATTTTACCATTACAAATTATCTTTGTATGAAGAGCAGCCTTCCTAATATGAATATCATCAACAGCCATCATATTGGCTTTCTCTATAAATTTAACATCAATTTTCTCTTTTGCCCTAAGAACTGCTTTATCTTCACCTTTTACACCTTGTGCGATTATGATGTTTTTATCCGCACTAATTAATGCTCCCTGAACAGTTCCCATAATTTTTATATTTCCACCGGAAACAACATAAAGTGATGAATAAACACTGCCTTTTACAACCAAAGAACACAAAGTTTTAATGCTTCCAGTTTTTACATTAACATCGCCAGGTAATACCTTCTTATCAACTATAGCGACAGAATTATCATCTACTTTCAACTCACCATTTATATCAGCTTTTAGTATTATAGATTCATCTTCTTGTTTTTCTTCAGATATATAATCTCCTATTTTAAGGTCTAATGAAATTACTCCAGATGACTCCATTATAGTACCCAAAACATCATACCCATCTTCTGCACTCTCTTTTGAAGGAAAAATCTGGGCTATAGAAGAACCTTTCTCTATCTCGTAGGAAAACCTATTTTGACCATTACCATTAAAGTACTTTAATTGACTACTCTTTTTATCAGTTGGAATTTGACCTTTTGCAAAAACTATTTCAGATACGAGTTCTCCATTTTCAAAATTTTCAAAAGATTCTTTTATAACTTCTTCATGAATACCTTTTACAACTCCTGATTCTTCAATCTGTTCATTTATAAAATCAATTGATGCATCTTCTCCTGAACCCTCAGACTTATAAAATGTTAAAGATGCACTCATAGCATCTGCTGATAAGATTACATCAACATACATATCTTTATGTTCTCGAACCCTTAAATATGTAACTCCATCAACATCTCCAATATCTAATATACCATCTATCTCTGAAATATATTTATTCTGCTTTATTGATATATTTTCAAAAGTCTCAATTATTGGGTCATTACCAACAAGACCCTTAATCTTTTTACCATAAATATCGGTACCATCATCTCCAGGAATTTGTTCTGTTAATAAAGCAAATTCAAAACCCTTTGCTACAATTATTCCAGATGTAATATCATCTTTATCAAATGACTTAAAAGAAGGATAAAATGCCTGTTGATCTTGGCTTATTCTTGAAATTAATCCTTCAATCTTATCTACAGGAACAAACTCTTTTTGATATTTGAGTCTTCTAGCTTCACCTCTAGTTGCAGGTTTTCCTTCCAATATAGTGTAATCTAACTTTAAGTTTTTACTTTTATAGAACTCTAAGATCCTCTTTTTCAAAAGATCGAGGTTCATACCTTTAATTTTACTCTCTCTAATAAGAGCACCTATCGCTTTCAATGATAGTTTTTGTCCAGGACCTGCACCTTTCTCCAAAATTAAAGAAGCTTGAGTTTTAGTTGGATTAACCTCTATCTCCATTTTTGCTTTCTTCTTTTTTGTTAAAGATATCTTTACAGTTTTTTCAGCTTTAACTGCTTTTTTTAAAAATGGAATTAACGTTTTTTCATCTAAAAGATGGTCTAATGGGTAATCTATGTTTACAAAATTATTGAGAATATCATCGTACTCAGGTGCCGGAGCGTCCACACTTCCTGGAGTAAATGATATAAAGTATTCTGCATAATCATCACTTGGTTGTATATCTATAACATGCCCTTTAAAAGGTATGATATCTACCCAGTTTTTTCCTATACGCAAAAAACCACTTCCTGATGTTACAAGTCTGTTTTCTTTTATCTTTATATCTCTACTTACACAAAAGATCTTATCTGATTCATCCTCTTTTGGATCTAAATCTTTTCCAGTAACAGTAAAACCAGGCGTATTTTTACTTTCTAAATCAATAGTGGCAATAGTTTCATGTTTATCTACGTAATAACTATTTAAAATATCATAAGAGATTTTATCCGGTTCTGTACCTAAAACTTTACCTTCTAACACAGTAAAAACATCTGGTTTACTTAGACTGTCATTCAGGTTGTTATAAGTCTCCTCGAGGGTTTTTGGCATAACTTTTTCTGTAAAATGATAGCAGGCTCTTACTCCTGAACTAGGCTCTAGTCCACTGGCAATCTCATATGTGCAATCTTCAGTGGATGTGTTTATTTTTTTTAGAATTCTAGAAAATTGAAAAACTTTAAAACCTTTTTTTACACCAGCAGATTTTAAAAGATTTTTAATAGCTCTATCACTCCACTCAAATACTACTTCAGACTTCTTATAATCTATATAAGCAGTCATTTCATTATCTGAGATCCTTATTTTAACACTTCCTCGAATGCTCTCTTTCATACGTTCCTAAATTACATTTCCATTTTTTAAAAATTTAACTAATTTACTCTTTAATAAATTATTTTCTTTTTTTAACTGACTAATTTCATACTGCTGTGATTTAACAGTTTCTATCAAATCACTTACAGATAAATTTTCTGTATAAAGCAGATCACCTAAAAACTCCATTCTTGACTCAAAATCAGTTTCAGCCTCTAATTCAGCCTCTTTATAACTATTATCAAGATCATTACTAAATATAGTATCGTCTTCTAAATCCTCTTCTTCAATTAATTTATCGGCAATTCTGTAAATTGCCTGACTAAGAACTGACCCTGGTTTATATTTTATTACAGGTAGCCTAGAATTTAAAGCTTTTATTTGTACATCATCTCTATATATAACACCAAGATGCTCCATATCTAATCCTAAATATTCTCTAGAAGATAGTCTAAGCTTTGAAGCTTTTGATGCATCCTTAGGTTCTTCCAT
Source organism: Spirochaetaceae bacterium (assembly GCA_051531975.1). Taxonomy (GTDB): domain Bacteria; phylum Spirochaetota; class Spirochaetia; order DSM-2461; family DSM-2461; genus Thiospirochaeta. The sequence continues at coordinate 166,466 of JAOPTT010000013.1, read as the reverse complement.
CATATTTAGTATCAATCGAGGTCTTAGACCTACAATTTTATTTCTATATATTTCACAATTTTCAGGATCAATCTTTTCTAACTGCTCTACTAATTTAGGAATATAAACCCGTTGCATAGAGTGACCATCTTTTTTTAGTTGAGTTAAATACTTGCCTCCAGCACTTTTAGGAGGAAAACAGTTATGAAGAACTCTAAATGAGACATTTTTCAAAAACAAATAAGCGTTCAGATTTGCTGTTAAAGTAGGACTGGTCACTATTAACCCTCGCCCTGACATTAAAAAGAAATCCATAATGTCCAATGAAGTACCAGCACCTAAGTCGATAATTAAATAATCAGCTTCAATTTTAAGAAGTTTTGATATAATCTTTTTTTTCTGTGAGACTTTTAAGTTTGCCATACCAGGAACTTCTGCTTCTCCTGCAATAAAGCTAAGATTTTTATATGATGTTTCTAAAATAATATCATCGAAAGTTAATTCAGGATTAGTCATATAGGTTCCAATACCTTTTAATGAACCCATTTGCCCTAATATCACATGAAGATTTGAACCACCAAGATCAAGGTCTACAATTACAATTTTTCGACCTGTTTGTGCTAATGCAATCGAAAGGTTTGCAGCCACTAAAGACTTACCTACTCCACCTTTTCCACTGGCTATGGGTATTATATGCATTAAAACCTCCTAGATATTGTGATTTACAGTATATGACATTATATAAAATAAGAAAAGAATACATATTTTATAATATGTAATTGACAAGATGTCTTTCAATTTCAATTATTATACATAAGGAAGTAAAATCATGTTAAAAAAGAAAAGAAACAATATACCTACAATAAAAGTCTTTATAATCATTCTTTTATTCACAATAACAACACCAATCTCATCTACTACAAATAATGAAATTGAGATAGATACCACAGAACCACAACAGCCTATTGAAAAGATTCAGGAAATTAAAATTACAAACAGTGAATATGCAGCTATGTTTCAAAGTGTTTTCCAATATATTTTATCTAATTATGTCGATGAGGTCTCTCCAGACCAGCTATTTGAAGGTGCAATGACTGGATTATTTAATAGTTTAGGTGATCCACACTCAACATATTTAAGTAAATCTCAACTTTTGGACCTTACTGATACAACAGAAGGAGAATTTGGTGGACTAGGAATACATATTCAAAAACAGATTGTTGGACTAAATACTGAGACAAAAAGTCAAGAATTACCATATGTAAAAATTATATCTCCAATTCATGGGACTCCAGCATATAAAAAAGGACTAAAAGCAGGAGACTACATTACTCATATAGAAGAAGAATCCACAATTGATTTAACTTCTGACGATGTTCTAGATCGATTAAGAGGAAAGCCAGGAACAGATGTAACAATCTCAATACTAAGAGATAGAAGTATAAATTTTGATGTGACAATAACTAGAGCAGTTATTGAAATTCCAACTATTAAAAGTGCAATTATTGACGATATTGGATACCTGAAGATTTCTCAATTCACTCACCATTCAGCAACCCAGATAGAAGATGTATTAAACGATTTCAACTCACAAAATATAAAAGGAATTATATTTGATGTTAGAAATAATCCTGGAGGTTTATTAAATTCAGTAAACGATATTGCTGATTTTATATTCTCAGGAGGTATAATTGTCTCAACAAAATCAAGAATTGAAGATGAAAATGAAGACTTTATTGCAAATCCTGATATTATAATTCCTGAAGATTTACCTCTGGTTATACTTATTAATAACGGGTCTGCATCAGCTTCTGAAATACTTACAGGGGCAATTAAAGATAGAGAACGTGGAACTGTAATTGGAACAAAATCATTTGGAAAAGGTTCTGTACAACAGATGAGATACTTTGGTGATGGAGGTTTTAAAATGACTGTTGCTAGATTCTACTCTCCAAATGGTGTAACTATTGATAAACAAGGTATAGAGCCAGATATAGAGGTTCAAGAAACAACATTAGCAAGTTTAACAGAAGATGAAGTTCTTGATTATATTAAACTATTAGATGAGAGAATAATTGGAAACTTCATACTTAATGAAAAAAACATTTCTGAAGAGATGATTATAGCATTAGCTGACTCTATTATAAAACAGGGATATATTCTTCCTAAGGATTTTTTAATTTATGAAATTAGAGTTAGGGCAAACAGATACCTAGAGAATCCTCCAATATACGACATTAATAATGATCAGCCCCTAATTAAAGCTCTTGAGGTTTTAAATTAACATGAAACAACTAATACTACCTAAAGAGTACAATGGAGAAAAGTTTTTTACACTTTCAGAAGAAGATAGCCACTATCTACTTAGAGTTCAGAGAAAAAGCATTGGTTACTCTTTGGATATAATGGATCAACATGAAAATAGGTATTGTGGAACAATAATCTCAACAGTATCAGAAAAATGTAATCTAGAATTAGTAAAAAAAGAGGACTCAGCTAAAGTTATTAACCAATTAATACTATTTCAATCAATCCCAAAAGGTAAAAAAATAGACTTAATGATAAGACAAGCAGTTGAAATTGGTGTAACATCATTTGTCCCAATTATGGCAGAGCACAGTATTCCAGTCTTTAAAACAGCTGAAGATAAAAAGAAAAAAAGAGAACGATGGGAAAAAATAGTTAAAGAAGCTACTCAACAAAGTGGTACAAAAAATATAACAAAAATTGAACCAATACAAACTTTTGATGAAGCTTTAATAAAACTAGATACAGAAGATACAAAATTTACAGGACTATTTTTTCATCAAATTCCATTAGAGAATAAAACATTACATAACTCTCTGTTTATGGCAGAAAACAGAGTTATTCTTGTTATTGGTCCAGAAGGTGGCTTATCAACAAAAGAGGTAAAACTTCTTCAAAGACATAATTTTTCTCCAACACTTCTTGGTAGTAATATATTACGAGCTGAAACAGCTACAACTTTTGCTCTAGGAGCTGTACAGATGATACTGTTAGAAAAAAATAATTGGGAATTAAAAAAAGAGACGTAGATAAAGATATTGCTGATTATTGATAATTCTGTTAATTTATATAAATGCTAAGTACAGAATTTCTTTTAAAATTATTAAACCGTGATAATATTTCCAGATATATATACACTATTTTATTTTTGTCTTTAATTACAATTTTTGACTTTTTCGCCCTTTTCATTTTAGGAAAAATGGTAGGTATATATCTTTATCTTGCAGTAATAGCTTCATTAAGTCTATTCGGTGTAATGATCGTAATTAAACTGCTGAAAAGAACGATTTCTAGATTGGAAGACAAACATGATATTGGTGTATTTCCAGAAAATGAGTTCTATAAGATTACTGGACTATTTTTCTGCTCTTTTTTAATAATATTTCCTGGAATTATTAGTAGCTTTATAGGTTTTATTTTAATTCTACCTACTTTTGTCCAATTAATTGGACGAATTCTAACAAAAAGCTTAAAATTAGATTGGTATGCAGTTTATGAATATAAAGAGTTATACAGTAACTAAATTATTATCTCTAACAGTTCTTGTCTTTTTAATGGCATCTTGTATGTCTATTCAAATGATTAAAGAAAGCTCAACACATACCGATGAAAGCAATACTGATACGATTAGAAGCAACCCTGTTATTACTAATAATCTAAAAGGCAAACAACAGAAAGTAGTAGAGGCAGCATTAGAATCTATTAATTTTAACTATAATGATACTCTGTTATTTCACGACAAAAAATTTAGTAATGATTGCTCAGGTTTAATTTATGGTATATTTTGGTCCGCAGGTATAGACCTTCTAGCTGAGATTTCAACTGAAAGTGGAAATGGTGTAAGACGACTATATACAGTTATGAGTAAAAAAAACCTCCTTCATACTAGAAAAGTACCAAACCCTGGGGATTTGATATTCTGGAACAATACTTATGGTTCATGGGGAAATAACCCACTGTCACATATTGGTATAGTTGTATCGGCGGATAAAGATGGTAACATTGAATATGTTCACAACAATACTTATTTAGGTAGTATAAGAAAAGAAAAAATGAACTTATACAGACCCCATGAAAAAAGGCCAATAAATAACTACATGAGATATGATAACAAATATAAAAAAACTGCAGCTGAACTTTTTGACTCTTTTGGTATGGCATGGAAACTTTAAAATTATTTACTCCCACTCAGATAGAAAAACTTGAAAAAAGAGCTATAAAAACCCAGGGGTTAACCCAGGATATATTAATGGAAAATGCAGCCCATGCAATGTTTAGAGTTATTAGTCATAGGTTCACAAACTACCCAGTTATTGTTGTTTGCGGTCCAGGTAATAATGGTAAAGATGGACTAGTTCTTGCAAGGATTTTAGACAGTGAGGGTTGGGATGTAAAAATAATAGATCTATATAACCGCCCTAAATATACTCCATGTAATCATATTAAAGTTATTAAAGATTCAGACTTAATACTAAATAGTAAAACATTAATTATTGATGCTCTATTTGGTATTGGGATCAATAGAACTTTAGATAAGAAATCTATTGATATAATAACAAATATTAATAAATCTAAAGCAACCGTATTAAGCGTAGATATACCATCAGGAGTAGATGGACTTACTGGTGAAATATGGGGAATCGAAGCTATAAACGCTGATATAACTGTTACTTTTTTAGCATTAAAGTTGGGACAATACCAATTCCCAGGTGCATCTTATTGTGGAGAGATTATTGTATCTCCTATTTCTGTAGCATCGGAGTTTATCAATGAGTTTACTACTCCAATAATAAATAACCCAAATAAACTATTAGAGAAGGCCTACGATGCCCACAAATGCTCCCAGGGGAAGAATCTAACCATAGCTGGTTCAAAAAAGTACTATGGTGCTGCTTATTTTGCAGCAAAATCCTCATTATTAGTTGGTTCTGGATACTCAAGGTTGATAACCCCTGATAGTATAGCATCAGTATGTGCAACTTTTGCCCCTGAAGTGATATACACAGTAGAGGAAGATATACAAAAAAGTTTATCAGACTCTACATCTGTAATTTTTGGTCCAGGTGTTGGATTAGATGAAAGAGGTAAAAAATTATTAGATATAACTCTGAATTTTAACCCATCAAATCTAATATTAGATGCAGATGGACTCACATTAGTATCTAAAGAAATCAGATTATTAAATAGAATGACTAACCTTTTTGTAATTACACCACATCCTGGGGAGATGGCTAAATTAGTAGGTAAAACAATAAATGAAGTAGAAAAAAATAGAATTAAATATTCTTCAGATTTTTCTAAACAATATAACTGCATAGTTGTGCTTAAAGGAGTATTTACCGTTATAGCGATACCAAACGGTGAAGTATTTATAAATAATTGCTCGTCTGTAACTCTAGCAACAGCAGGGTCAGGAGATATATTATGTGGAATAATATCAGGGTTAACTGGATTTACTGACCTAATAAACGCTGTAAAAGCTGGAGTTTACATACATGGGTTATCGGGTAAAATATGTGAAGAGGAGATTGGCACAATTGGAGCCACATCTTCAGATATACTAAAAAGTATTCCTAAGGCCATGAAAGAGTTTTTTAAAATGAAAAACTCTAACTAGCCAATAACCTTTTCAGGAAAAAATTCAGTGACAACTTGTCGTATTCTAAAAAGGTCTACTCTATATTTAGCAAGTAGCCCCATCTCAATATGTATATCTACTAAATCTCTACCTGAACTAACACTATTCATAACAGCAACTAATTCAGTATTTGATAAATGATGTGATATTCTACTAAATACATCTAACTGAATTTCTTTTTCTTGCTTCCTTATCCAAGTCTCAAACATCTATTTCCCAGAATCATCCATAAATTTTGATATTATAGAATGATAAGTCTTCTCGATCTGTTTTCTTTTAATCTTAAGAGTTTGTGTAAGTTCTCTTCCAATTTTAAAGGTATTCTTTACTAAGATAACCTGAGTAATACGTTCAAAAGGTTTAAACCCTGTCTCTTTAGTTATTTTCTTATCAAGTTCATCCTTAATCTTTTTTTCTAAAATTTTATATTCATCAGATGATTCTTTTTCTTGATTACCAGAGAAGATATCTGTAATTTTTATTTTAACATCTTTAGCAAATGCCATTAGAGCATCTTCATTTAAAGCTATAAAAGCAGTAAGTCCCTTTTTGTCCTGCCCTAATAACATAACATGATCAACCATTTCACTCTCTTGGATTTTATCTTCTATTGATAGAGGGTCTATGTTTTCCCCGCCAAGAAGAACAATGGTATCTTTACTCCTACCAACTAAAACAAAGTCTCCAAACACAGTCTCTTTTGCTAAATCCCCGGAGCATAACCATCCATCGTCGCTAAGAATTTCAGAGGTAGCTTCAGGATTCTTATAATATCCTGTCATAACTTGTGGCCCTCTTAGATATAAAGTTCCTTTATCGCCTCTTTTAACAATATTATTATCATCGTCTAATATTTTTATTTCAGTTTTAGAAAATGGTACTCCAACAGAACCTAATGTATTTCTTTTAACTATCCGGCTACATATTCCTGGTGAACACTCAGTCATACCATATGCATTTAATACAGTAATACCAACAGATGTGTAAAAACGATCAATGGCCAAAGGAAGTGATCCTCCACCAGAAACGGCACATCTTAACCGTCCTCCAACCTTAGCTCTTACACCTTTAAAAAGCTGTTCAGCAAAAAGATGCAGAGGAAACAAAAAGCATATACCAAACATTTTTAGAATAATCTTAAAAAACCTTTTAAGTGCAAATTCTTTATCATATAAAATATAACTCTTATGAATATATGAGATCATATCTTTATATGCAGAATTAACTTTAACTAAGTTATAAAAAATTCCTCTTCTAAGTTTAGGTTGAGTTTTCATAAACGTATTCATCTTCGTATATATTGAGTCCCATAATCTAGGAACAGAAGCCAAGAGATGTGGTTTTTTCCTAACAATATCTTCAGAGAAATTTCTTAGGGAAGAGTAGACAAAAGATATTCCTCTACTTAAACCGTTATATTCAAAAGTTCTTTCAAATACATGCCACGATGGAAGTATCGTAACAGTAACCTCACCTACTTTTTCGTCAATATCCAACCTTTCAGCTGTCTGATAAACATTTTCAATAAAGTTATTCTGGGTTAAAACAACTCCTTTTGGATTTCCAGTAGTTCCAGAAGTATAAATTATTGATACAATATTTTCTAACTTAACCTTATCTATTAAATCACTATAAAGTGTACTATTTTCAGATAATATTTTTTTACCAGCTTCAAATAAAGAGTCATAGAAAGTTATTTTATTTTCAAATTCATTTGATACAAAGTCACTTCTATCAACTACAAATATCTTTTCAGATTTTTTAGCAATTTCTGGATTTTCATCAACCTGTTTTAATGTTTCAAAAATGATATATTTAGAATCAGAATGATTAAATATAAACTCAGCCTCTACTGCTGTAGTATCAGACCCTCGTGGGACAGAAATAGCAGATAAACTCTGCAAAGCAAAATCTGTTAATGCCCACTCGTATCTATTATTTACAAAAAAAGATACATGGTCCTGGTCTTTAATTCCAAACTCATAAAGACCCAAAGTTAATAATTCAATATCATTAACAAATTGTGTATATGTTTTATCCTCAAAAACATTTCCAGATCTATATCGATGAGATACTCTTTCAGGATATTTTTTTTGTATTTCCCTCGGGATATCAATTAAACTTTTGTACACAATGGTCTCCTAATATGTTAGTTATTTGCTAATATTTCATATGCCTTCATTTTCTCATCTGGCATTAAATCCCCTGGAACACTACTTTCATCTAAACCTTGATAGATCATAAACCTAGCACACCTTAAGGGGTTGTTGTTACAATAAGATTCTTTTAACTCTGTATTTTCTACATTTTGGGCAAAAAAACATGTTTCAAAAAATTCACATTTATCCATTATTTCTCTTCCTTATTCATTATAATACTATTCGCTTATAATAATTCTATTTCTACTATATTTTTTAAACTCTATCTGAGAACCATCTCTTAAAAATTTCTGTCGTAAAAGAGCTGTTCCTTCCCTATTTTCTACTAACTTTTCATCTATTCCTAGATACCGTTCTTCAATAAGGTTCCCCATTGTATCATACTTTCTCTGATAAATGGCAACAAAATCAAGATCTGCTTTCAACTGATCAAACCTACCAAATTGGCTAATCTCAGTTAATACATTATCACTATTATATTTATACTTATATTGGGAAATTCCATTTTTATCATTAACTAATCTAGAATCACTGTCTTTATTTTGTTTAATAGATAAATTACCGTTATTATCATAGCTATAACTAACAATTGAAACGCCATTCTCATTAGGAATAATTTCATCATAACTTCCAAAATGAGAGGCTTCAACCTTCCTTCCTATAAAGTCATATGTCCATCTATATTTTGCTATCCCCCATGGGTTTGCTTTCAACTTATCTAACTCATTATAATATTTAGCTTCAAGGATATTACCTCTATCATCGTATATCCAACGGTAGGAAGCAAATCCATCTTCGTCTAAAGTTAATTTTCCTAACTGATCATAATTCCTCTGTTCTAACTCATTACCTTGCTCGTAATGTGTCCATTCATAAACTGAGACATTCATTAAATCCATTATTGGTTTTAAATTCTCATCGAGGTGAGATTGTTTTATTTTATTACCTTTTCGATCATATTCCCACTTTATAACAGAGCTTTCTTCTCCATTTGATATTAGTAAGTTTTTATCATTATTGTTCTGAATCTCAATAAGATTTCCATTATTGTCCCATTTTTTATTTATTATTGAAACGCCTCTATTATTTGAGGTTGCATTCCCTAATTTATCATAAAACGATTCTTCTTTCTGATTTCCATACTCATCATATTTATACTTAACAAGTGAATACTCTTCATTTAAACAAGTTGTTTTATTACCCTGGGCATCTAGAAATCCTATAGACATTAAATTACCAACCTCATCAAAACTAGCCTTTCTACCCATAACACCATCATCAAAGGAGACCTGACTACCTTTTTGGTTAAAGGCAAATTCTTGTCTTGAATTATTTGAGTAAACAAAATGAACTGCAGCAATTCTATCTAAACCTTTAACAAGCTGTCCTAGATGATCATAATAAAACACTGAAGATGGTTGCCCTAAATCATTATATTTTATTCTGTAGCTAAAAATAGAGTTATCATTACTTACTCGGCCACCTTTACCATCGGTAAATTCCCACTTAATAAACTGATCTTCATAATAGACATTAATTTTTATTACACCAAAAAAAGGATCACTAATAGAATAACCACTTCGCAAAAATTCTACAGATACAACTTGACTATTAACAAACTCAATTTCGTAACAATTTATAGATTCAGAATCTTTTTTATCAACTTCAAAACGCCCCTGAATTTTATAATCTTTATCTATAATTATTTTCCTATAGTATCTACTTTCTCCATGTATAAGTGATGTTAATACTAAAAATGCTAAACCTAAAATATATCTTTTCATTCTTTTGTTAACTCCTGGTAATATTTTGTGAAATTTATAAATTCTTCCTGCCGTTGTATTTTTTCTCTATTTTCTTTTTTAGAGTAAAAGTATTTTTTTACAACATACAGATTATCTATTACTTTATCGGGATTATAAATGGATGGGTAAACTATTTTCCCACCAAATGTATCAACTTCTATATCTCCATAATTAAACAGCAGTTGTAGAAAGTGCTTTTGTTCCTTTTTTATGCTCATTACAGATGTTATATCAGCCTCTATTCTTATCTCTTTACCCCATAGAGGTTTTTTCTCAATATCAATGATCTTATCTCCTTCAAAAGAGTATTTATCATTACCCCAATCTCTATAATTCCATAATAACAAGATTAACGTCGGAATATTAATATAAAAGATTCTAGGTTCCTGGAAAAGAACATATAATCCAATTGAAGAAAAAAGAAATATTAAAAATGGGGGTAGAGACCTAGCCAAAAGATAAACAATACTTTTTCTAAATGTAAATATTGAATTTTCATCTCTTTCTAAATTACTTTCTATGTAGAAGAGGCCTTTATCTTTGCTAAATAGTAGCTTAAAAGAAGCCAATTCAATCGCCTTATCTATAAAGACTGTAAATTTAGTATAATCAGAAATATCAGAAATTACAGATTCGGGTCTGAATACTCCATCAATAGATATCTTATTTGTAGGTGATTCTATAACAACCTCTCCAATTCTAAATAACCTAAAAAACCTATTATTATATAATACAGAAGTACTTTGTATTTTCTCTATAGGAATTGAATCATATTGAGAACTTATTTTTTTTACTGAAAATTCTCTTTTTACAATCTGTTCTCTATTAAGTTCAATAAAAGTTAATCTACTATTCACAAGAGTAATTAAAAAAATAAAAACTCCTATTATTATTAGTGAAACAAAAAAAACAAAATTTAAACCATTAAGAAAAACCATAAATATAACGAAGTCTATTAGTGAAAACATTAATAATAGAGGAATTGAACTAATAAGAACTGACAATAAACTTTTTTTTATTCTATAACTAACTGATTCAATACGACTTTTAGACTTTGATATATAGTTTTCCCATATAGATTTGTACTCTCCTAAACTACTTTTAATTAGCGAACTAATAATAGGATTTTTTTTCGATATTTTTTTTAGCCCTAAAGTGCTAATCACGACTATGGAACTATCCCCAAGAGCTTCTAATGACCTTGAAGTAATGGAGTTTTTTATAGTTGATTCAAAATCGAAACTTTGACCTTCAAGCAATATCTTCTCTTCTATAACAACTCCATCCACAGTCTCTCTGGTCATAAAATTTCCACTATTTATAATAACCCAGTTCTGACAATATTCACCTTGTAGATAAATAATATCCCCACTTTGACATTGATATGTTGTTGATATCTTTTCTATTTCTTTTATTTGAGAATCATCGAGTTCTCGAAAATAAGGAGTATAACTACCTTTTAAATCTAACATATTATAAGTATCGACTTGATTTGAAATTATTTAACCTCATCAAACCCACAAAAACTTCCATCTTCATAAATCTCAACTCTATAAAATTGATTGTTTGTACTATTATAGAAACACTGGACCGATTCATACCATGTATAAAATAGAGAATTTTCTGGTTCCCAATCTTTATACAAATCAAGTTCCGGTATAACATATTTTCTTTTTTTTGAGATAGAACCAATGGTAATATCACCTAAAAGGTAATACTTTATATCCAATACATTATAAATCCATGGGTCAATAACACTATTTAACTTTTCTTTTAATTCATATATATTCTCTATTTCAATACTATACCCTTCATTATATATCCATGTACCAACCTGAGATAAAACTCCAAGTTTTGATGAAATAGTGACATCTGTATCTTCTGAACTAACAATTGCACCATAAGAGAATCTACTATTTAAAGTATAAAAAAGAGGTTGTAATTCTACAAAATAAACTTCTCCCTTGGATATTGTAAACTGGCAGATTTTTTGATCAGTTATAATTACTGTTTCAGAAGAACCAATAGTTGAAATTGATAAAACACCAGGAGATAATCCACCAACAGAAACAGATACTTCTTGGTTATAATAGCTACAACTAGTTAACAGAAACAGAAAAATTGATAAAGACTTCATAATATAATATATAACCAATTTTTTTTTATTCTATCATTAAATGGAATTCTTAATTATACTAAAAAACATGAAATATTCAGAAGAGGAATTAGAACAGTATAAAGATGTTTTAGAAGGAAATAGAGATTATTTAAACAAAAAGGTTATAAAAAGTGTAAATGACCAGTTTAATAATTTTAATGGGACATTTAGATTATTATATATGACTCTATGTGATAATAAAATTATTACTGAAGACCCATATGGAGAAGAACATGATCATACAAAACTGGATCTTCCAGATAAAACACCTCCTGAATACAATGAAGAAAACTATATAATAGCGATTAGGTTAAGTCATTTCAAAGCATTACTAAATCATATTATTGGTGAAAATATACTAGAATTAAAAAGTTTAACATTAAATAAAATAAATAGAATGACTGAAATAGTTAAGTTTATGGATTGGGATAGAGTATTTGACCCACAACCAATAGAAATTAATACAGAAGCTTTAAATAAAGTGTTATTTAATTATCAAAAAGACACTGACCAAAAATTTGCAATTGAGACTCTTAAATCTGCGACTAAAGATCTATTTAAATATTCAAAAGATTTTATAAAAGAGCTGGATCATATTAAATTATATAAGGCTGAAAAATATAAATTCTGGATCCGTCATGATATTTTGAATTTGTTAAAACTCCCTATAGTCCTTGAAGGACAAAATATTAAAAAAGCACATGATAAAATAACTGAAAAAATAAGAGAGATGCGTAAACCTTTATACATTGAGTTAATAGGAGAGGTTTTAAAAGAAGATTTTACTAGTTCAGGAGATTCCATTCGGAATAAAATTCTTGAAAAACTAGAAGATGGGACTCCATCAATTAGGAAGCGAAAGAAAAAAGAAGAAACTAAAATTTCAACTAAAGATCTATTAACAAACTCAATAACAGAACTATCTAAAATTGCAACTCAACTCAACTCAGTTACAAGCAAAGAAAATGAAAATAGCCAACTCTATAGAGAAGAAAAATTTAACATAATAGAAAAAATAATTGATTACATTAAATATACTTTATCATCAAATAAAAGAAATACAATATATGATATTGAAATTAGTTCAAATTCAGATGCAGATTCAAAACATAAGGATCTAGAATTTGAAAAATTTATCGCATCAATAGCAACATTATATAAAAGATTAGAAAATTATAAAAACATAGAGAGCGTAAAGTTAGTCGAATTATTAACAAAAGAGGAAGAAGATATACAAGCTTTTATTCACAAACTTATTTCTAAGTGTAGATATGCATATAAAATTTTATCTGCATTAGATGAGTTTTTTAAAGATAGTTTATATGTATCAAAAGGTATACAGATAGAATTAAAAGTAATTCTATCTGCTATTGATAAATCTCAATCATATTATTTTGAGTATACGAAACAAAAGAGTGATAAAAAAAGTGATAAATCTACTTACAAGCCTGATATAAACCTAACAACCTAAAGTCATCGGCCTGATTAGCTAATTCATCTTCTATCTTAGGAAAGTTCTCTTTATTTCCTTCAACAGTAACGTCTACATAAAATGAATAACTCCAAGGTTTTCCATGAACAGGTCTGGACTCAATTTTTGTCATATTTAATTTATACTTATTAAAAATAGCTAAATATTTTGCCAATGCTCCTTGCTCATCATTTATTGTAAATACCATTGATGCCTTATCCCACTCTTTATTTTGTTCTTTCTCTTTTTTTTGGATTACAGCAAAACGGGTATAGTTTCCAGGATGTGTCTCTATAGCCTCCTGAAGAATCTTCATTCCATAAATTTCTGCCGACAGTGTACTAGCTATTGCAGCTTTACTTTTATCTGCTTTTTCTGAGATATCTTTTACTGCTCCTGCTGTATCATAATGAGAAACTGGCTTAAGACCATGTTTCTCTATAAATGCACTGCATTGTGCAAGCCCTTGAGGGTGTGAATAAACTTCTTTAATATCAGATAATTCTGCATTCTTTGTTCCAATTATCGAATGTGATATTCTTACTTTAACTTCACCTGTAATAAATAGATCAGGGTAACTTTTAAGAAGATCATAGTTTTCGTTTATTGAACCTGCTAAAGAGTTTTCTAGTGGAATTAATCCTGAGCTTACACTGCCATCTAAAACAGAGTCAAAAACATCTTTAAAACTCTTTTTAGGTACAGGAAAGCCAACTTCCTTTCCATAATATTCATATACGGCCATTTCACTATATGCACCAGAAACTCCCTGAAATGCCGCTTCGATATGGGAATCAGATTTTGTAACAACCTCCAAAGGAGTATAACTTCTTGGAAAGATAGCAACTTCCTTATTCATTACTGGGGCTAATTCTTTTATATCACACATAAGTTTATCAAATTGCTCTGGATAAAGAGACTGTGGGCCATCAGAGAGCGCGACTTCAGGATTAGGATGTACTTCTACAATTAATCCATTTGCTCCTGCAGCGATTGCAGCAAGGGCCATAGGGGCAACTTTATCTCTAAGCCCTGTGGCATGGGATGGGTCAACAATTATAGGTAGATGTGAAAGTTGTTGAATTATTGGAACAGCGGAAAGGTCAAGAGTGTTTCTTGTGAAATTCTCATAAGTTCTAATTCCTCTTTCACATAAAATTATTTCGTCGTTGCCTTCAGACATTATATATTCGGCTGCCATTAACCACTCTTCTATAGTTGCAGACATTCCTCTTTTTAATATTACAGGTTTACCTATTTTACCAACAGTTTTAAGCAGTTCAAAGTTTTGCATATTTCTTGCACCAACCTGAAAAACATCAACATAATCTTTCATCATTAGAGCATCACCTGGAGCTACGATTTCTGTAACTACAGGAAGACCAGTTATTTCACTTGCCTCTTTTAAATACTGACAACCTTTTTCTTGTAACCCCTGAAATGAATATGGAGAAGTTCTAGGCTTAAAGGCTCCACCTCTGAGCATTACAGCACCAGCATTTTTTACTGCATGGGCAGATTCGATTATTTGTTCTCTAGATTCAACAGCACAAGGTCCAGCAATAGTAAAGATTCTATTACCACCAACAACCACAGGGCCAATATTAAAAACAGTATCACTCTTTTTAAATTCCCTAGAGGCTAATTTGTATGGTTTTGTTATAGGAATGACTTTAGCAACACCAGCCATAAGTTCTAACTCTCTAGGATCAATGCCACTATGACCAACAGCACCTAAAATTGACTCTTCTTCTCCAACAATCTCTTTAACTCTAAAACTGTTCTTCTGAAGGAAATTTACAATCCCATCTTTATCTTTACTATTTATGTTTCTTTTCAATACTATAATCATAAAACCATAGTATTAAAAAAATTAAGGTCTATCTAGTGGTAAACTCACATCTTTAACCAACTTAACACTTTGCGGGTTTATTCGGGCAAAAGAGCTCATTTCTAAATTAAATTCACTCAACACCTGTGTTCGATAGGCAAGAACCTTAGAAATGTAGTCAAGCGTCATTTTTGGTGTTCCCCTACCTGATACCCTTCCAGATCCAGCATTATACATAGCTAAAGCAGAAACTTCATTTTTTCCTGTATCAAGGCACCATTTAATAAATTTGATCCCTTTTGCAGAATTCGTATCAACGTTAAAAAACTGATTAATACTTAATTCCGGAAAGCTATTTGAGTTTAATTGGAAAATCCCTCTATCAATTGATGCCCTATTTCTATTTATTGCGTTAGGATTAAAATTACTTTCTGTATTCGCTAATGCAAAAGAGAGAGTTGGAGGCACATCATATTTTATAGAATATTTTAGAATAATCTCTGAAATATTTTTATCACCAGTATATTTTGTAAAAAAGTTAATAACTTCATCTCTAGTTTGCGGTGAATTATATCTATCAATAACTAAGGATTCACCTTTTACATCGTTTAATTCTTTTACAGCTTCTTTAATAAAGCTGTTTTCTGTTTTTAAAGAGGCATTCCAGAAAAGATACTCAACATCTTTTTTCTTTGCATGATCTGTTTTGCAACCAAGCATTAACATTGAAATTGCTACTAAATTAATAATTATGACTAACTGTTTATTTTTCATAGATCACATTCTTTTTATTTTTGACATTTATTTCAAGAGTGTCAGAGGCAAAAAATGCAAAATAATTAAATTATTTCTTGACAAATAAAAATATTAGGTCTTATCTAAGCTATATGATACTAAATAATACTTCTATAGGAATTGGAACATGGGCACTTGGAGCCGGTTATTGGGGACAGCAAAATCACAGTGATTCTTTAAAAATGATTCATGCTGCGTTAAGAGAGGGTTACACTTTATACGATACTGCCCCAGTTTACGGCAAAGGCAAAAGTGAGCAATTATTAGGTCAACAACTATCTAAACATAGAGAAAATATTAAAATATCGACAAAATGTTTTATAAAACCAGTGGCAAGTGTTAAAAAAAGTATAGAACAATCCCTAAAAAGATTAAATTGCGACTATATAGATAATTTCTTCATTCATTGGCCTTCAACTAAAGATGACTCTAGACCAATAATAGAGTTATTAGAAAATTATAGGTCTTTAGGAATAATTAAAAATATAGGTCTTAGTAACTTTAATCAGACAGAATTAGTTGTAGCCCAACAAGCGGGAACTATCGATGTTGTACAAAATGGATTTAATTTCTTTTGGAGAGAGGATATTGAATATTTAACATATTGTAAAAAAAATCAAATTGTAACACAAATATATTCTCCCCTAGCTCAAGGTCTTTTAACCGGGAAATTTACAAAAGAAAATCCATATATTAAAAAGGATCTACGATATAAAATGTCACTATTCTCGCCACAAAACATTGAAATAGTATATCAATATATTGATAAATTAAAACTTTTTACAGATAAAAGCACAGAACTAAGCACTCTAATTTTGGAATGGACATTATCACAGAATTATATAGATACAATAATTGTTGGTTGCAGAAATAGATATCAAATAGAAGAGCTGACAAAGCTAAAGGATTTCAAAATATCACCTAAAAAAATAGAAGAATTAGACCAATTATCTATTGAAGCATCGTTCCAAATTAGTTGCGAAAAGAATATCTTCAATCACTCTTATTGATAAAGCACCATCTTCACTATATGATTTTAGTTATGAATAAACTAATAATCATATGTATATTATCTTTATTAAGCATTTTTTCTTTAACATCCCAGAGTAATGAATTTAATATCGCAGTATCATCTCTTGAACTTACACTTAATCCATTTTATACATATACAGCAATCGAAGCCCAATATTTATCTGGGATTTACGAGGGTTTAGTCTCTTATAGTCCTAGTGATTTATCACCAACATCAGCGTTAGCAGAGTCCTGGACACTTTCAGAAGACAAAAAAACTTATACTTTTATTTTAAAAGATAATATAAAGTTTAGTAATGGCGACAAAATAACTTCTAAAATATATAGAAATAGTCTTTTAAAATCTTTATCTCCAACAACACAAGCGGAGTTTGCATCCCTTCTAGATTTAATAGAAAACGCAAGAGAATATAGAACTGGGCTAATAACCGATGTGGAGAAAGTTGGTATTAAAACTGATGGTGATAAAAAACTGATATTTACATTAAAAAAGAGAGCCCCATACTTTACTAAGATACTTTGTCATCATAGTTTCACCCCTATACACCCATCGCTTTTAGAAAGTAAAAGCTGGAGCATAGAAGAGACAATAACAACGGGACCATATAATATATCAAAAAACAGAGATTCAATAATATTAACCAAGAACAGAGAATATTGGGATTATGAAAATGTTTATTTTGATAGAATAAACTTAAAACTATATAATGAGAGTGAAAAAGCAACATCTGACTATAATGCAGGGAAAATTGATTGGTTAACCGAAGGTGCGATAAATCTTAATAAGATAGCAGATATAGAAACTTTAAAGGTAAATCCGCTTTTTGCAACAACCTACTACTACTTTAACCCTAATTATAAAGAGTACAAAGATCCAAAAATACGAAAAGCGATTTCACTTTTAATACCGTGGAATAAAATTAGAGAAAAGCAATATATCCCCGCAAATTCTTTAATACCAAATCTATCAAATTTTCCAAAAAACTTTACAAAAGATGAACAAAACATAGAAGAAGCTCTTAAAATCTTAGAAGAAAGTGGATATAAAGATGGAAAAGGTATATCTGATTTAATTATTTCTATACCACAAAATACATATAATGATAAAAATATTTCAGAGTTAGTTAAAGAACATGTTGAAAAAAACAGTCTTATTAAAGTAATAATTAATGAAACCCCTTATCCCGATTTTTTTACAATCAACAGAACAGAAGTTTTTACACTATCAACTTTATCATGGATTGGAGATTTTGCTGATCCATTAACATTTTTAGAAATGTGGACTAGTAATAGCAAATTAAACGATAGTAATTATTCAAATATGGAATATGATAATTTAGTTGAAAACTCTTCGAATCTAACTCAAGACAAAAGATACATAGAATTATCTAAAGCAGAAGCTATATTATTAAATGACACAATAGTATTACCAATCAGTCACTCACCAGGAATAAATGTTATAGATACAAGATATATAGAGAACTGGCACCCTAATATTTTAGATCTTCACCCATATAAATACTTAAAAGTTTCTAATAAACATGTAATTCCTGGCTTAATATAAGAACTAATCCATAGGAAAAAGTTGTAACTGCATTATGTTCACATCTAAAATAAGATCTTTTTCTAAAGGATCGTCAATTTTTCGTAATATATCAGCTTTCTTAGGTATCATAGAATCTAAAATCAGTTCATTTAAAAGTTTTACTGAAGTGCTTTTAATTGTTAATTGATTCTCAATAACAAAATCGATCTCTTTTAAAGAAGAATAATAAGCTCGTAATGCATCAATGAATGTTGGTTTTAATAGATTTATTTTAGTTTGAAGGTCATTATTCCCTTCTCGATAAACTAAAACAACTTCTATCATATAATTAACCTTGTAAATATCGTTTGTCCACCCCCTTAAAACAGGAATATTTTTATAATAATCATAAATAGGTTCTGTCTGATTCTCCGAACAAGACAGAAAGAATATGGACAGTATTGCTAAAAATATATATTTCTTCATAAAGTGAAGTATAATACCATGACGTTTGTTTGACTACCGGTTATTTTTTAGTTAATATAATGAATATGGCTAAAAAGACTAAAAACACATTTACAGAGAATCAATACATCGTATATCCCTTACAAGGTGTAGGAAAAATTGAAAGATTACAGGACAGAACCTTCAAGGGTGTAGAAATGTTATACTATGTAATCTACTTAGAAGAATCCGAGATGACAATTATGGTTCCTGTGGAAAAAGCAGAAGAGCTAGGTATTAGACCAGTAATATCTAAGAATAATGCCAACAAAGCATTAAAAACATTATCTGAGGAAGATGAAGCTGTAATAACTGATTGGAAATTAAGATATCAGACAAATATAGATTTATTAAAAACAGGTGATACTTTAAATATTGCGAAGGTCGTTAGAATGTTATACAGAAGAAGTAAACTTAAAGAGTTACCTATTCTTGAAAGAAAACTATACGATAATGCACTATCACTACTTAGAAATGAACTTGCAATATCTCTAGAACTCTCAAAAGACGACACAGACCAAATTATCTTTAGTACAATGGAGAAGTAGTGCGAATTGGATTAGGTTACGATCTGCACAAACTTATTCAAGGAAGAGATTTAATCATTGGAGGTGTGACCCTTCCCTATCATTTAGGGGAAGAGGCTCACTCTGATGGAGATGTTCTTATCCATGCGATTATTGACTCACTTTTTGGTGCACTAGCTCTGGGAGATATTGGGACACACTTTCCTCCAAGTGATAACAAATGGAAAAATATATCTAGCATGATACTTCTCAATAAGTGTTATTCAAAAATTTCAGAGAAAGGTTATATTATTGGTAATATGGACTGCACAGTAATACTGGAAAAGCCAAAAATTAAACCATTTATAGATGCTATAAAACAGTCACTATGCCCTTTATTACAAATATCTCCAGAACAACTTTCCATAAAAGGAAAAACCAAAGAAGGTGTTGATGCTACTGGAGAAAATAGAGCAATAGAGGCCCATGTTATAAGTTTATTAATTAAAAACTAGTTCGCTCCCAGGAATTGGTGAAAAGACAATCCTCATAAGACCATTTTTCATATGTACTGAATACTTTTTTCTATCAAACTTATCTTCTGGAACAAAATATTTCTGATTAACAATATCTTTAAGTTTTAATTTGTTTTTAAAAGTACGCTCATTTGAGCCTGTACTATATAAATTAGATAGTTTGGCATTAATAACCATATAATCGTCTTCAAAACCTATCGTAATATCACTTCTGATAAAACCAGATAAACCAAACTCAAAAATAAGACAACTATCTTCGCTAACATATAAGTTTAATGGAGGCCATGAGTAAAAAGGATAATAATCTTTTAATTCCTGTATTCCAGAATCTTTTATAAATTCCTCACCCTTTTGCACAATGTTTTCAGTAATATTTTTGGCTGTTCCTATAAAATTCTCTACCATTTTCCCAAATTGAAAATCATTTTTATCAGACATATAAACTCCTTACTATAACTATATTATATCAATAGTGAGATTTCCTCTATTCAAAAAAGATTTAATAACATATTCTTTATCTAATGAGTTATAGAATATTATTTATTGGTGAAATTGTTGGAAAATTTGGTGTATATGCTGCTCGAAAAGGCATTAAAGCAATTAAAAAAAGTCATAATATTGATTTTGTTGTTGCAAATGCAAATGGTGCTACAGGTGGTTTTGGTCTAGGTAAAAACCATGCTATAACACTTAAGAATTCAGGAATAGATGTATTAACTGGAGGGGATTATACTTTTTTTAAAAAAGATCTCGTAGACTTCCTACCTAAATCTTCTTTTGTTCTAAGACCCGCCAATTATACCCCAAAAACTCCTGGTCGCGGATGGAATATCTACAAAGGTGGAGACAAAAGAATTGGGGTAATCAATCTATTAGGACCATCTGGGATAACTCGAAACCACCCAAGTAACCCATTTACTTATGTTGAAAGCCTAATTGAACGTTTAAGAGATAACAGTGATATAATATTAATTAACTTACACTCAAAAACAACAGCTGAAAAGCAGTTAATGTTACATATTATCGATGGAAAAGTTGAAGTTTTAATAGGTTCAGGATCAAGATCGATTACAGCTGATGCAAAAATAACAAAAAAAGGAACTGGTTTTATTACCGATACAGGGAGAACTGGTAGTTCAGACTCAACGGGAGGTCTTTTACCAGAGATAGAGATAGAAAAGTTAATGACTGGTATCCCTAAAAGATCAAAAGATTATAATAATAAACTTGAATTACAAGGTGTTATTGTAAGTTTCAACGATAAAGACAAACCTGAATCTATAGAAACTGTAAGATTACCAATAAAGAAGGAAGAAAATGAATAGTACAGCAATTGTAAATAGAATAGAACAAAATGAAATATATCTTATGCATATTACTGATTTTGGAGATAAAGAAAAAACAGAACGTAAGTTTTGGAATATTAAGAAGCTTGATTTCAAAGTAATTAATCCAGAAGAATATAATTTAGAAGAGGGAGATGCTGTAGAGTATTTCATCCCTGAAGGTAAAACAATATTAGCAACATTCATAGTTCTGATATTACCTTTAGTAACATTTTTAGTTACTTATGGAATACTAATAGCACTAGGTCTAAAATCTGAAAAGGTAGCAGCACTAATATCTCTTGTAATGATGGCAGGTAGTTTTTTAGTTACTAAACTAATAAAAAAATTGGGTTATAAAGAAACCCTCCCTACAATCACTAAAATAATGAGTAAAGAGAGTCTTAATAAACTAAAGGAAGAATGTAAAGATTGTGGATCATGTACCGCTTGTAACTAAGCTATTTAGCCTATTTGGTAGATCAATAAGTGAAAACTGCTCATGTAAATAACCATGTTCTTGAGCAACTTTTGGCATACCATAAACAACACAAGAATCTTGATTTTGCCCCATAGTGTAGCCACCATTTCGATAAACTTCACCAATCATTTTTGCTCCATCTTTCCCCATTCCAGTCATAATAATAGCTACAGAATTTTTTCCATAATTTTTAGCTACTGACTTAAAAAGAACATCTGCAGAAGGTTTATGACCACTAACTAAGGCTGAGTTTTCTAAATGAATTATTCCACCTAAAGATTTTCTCTCAACACTAACGTGTCT
The DNA here is from genome assembly GCA_051531975.1 of Spirochaetaceae bacterium. Taxonomy (GTDB): domain Bacteria; phylum Spirochaetota; class Spirochaetia; order DSM-2461; family DSM-2461; genus Thiospirochaeta. Next base: position 144,391 of record JAOPTT010000013.1, on the reverse strand, counting down.
ATCACCAGGTGCGATTAAAACTCTTCCAGCTTTTAGTAAATCACCTTCTTCAGCTTCTTTAACATTCAAGGGAGATATTCTATCGAGACCCTTTGCAAACTCTTTTGTAAATCCAGCTGGCATATGTTGTACAACAACAATTGGAAGTGGAAAGTTCTCTGGTATCATCGCAAAAACTTTTCTTAAAGCATTTGGACCTCCAGTAGATATACCAATTGCAAGAATTTCAAACTTACCATGTTTACACATTGGAGTTATTTCTTCCCAATCCCGGCTTCTAGGGCTAACAGGTTTAATTTCCACCCTAGTTACTGGTCTAGTAGGAACCTGTGATGTAGTCATTGTTGGTTTTGAAAGAGAACTATGTCGTCTTCTATAATCTCTTCCATAAGCTTTAACTAGAGATTTTAACTTCTCACCTATTTCTGCTATATCTAATGATACAGATCCTGAAGGCTTTGTTATAAAATCTGATGCTCCTAGACTTAAAGCCTCCATTGTTATTGAAGCGCCTTTAGTTGCAATAGAAGAAAGAATTATTACAGGAATATTATTACTTAATTTATGTTTCTCTTTTAAAAAGGTGATACCATCCATTTCTGGCATCTCTAAATCTAAAATTATTAAATCAGGTTCATGTGATTTCATTTTAGATAATGCGAATTTTCCATTCATTGCTTTTGCAGCAACTTCTATATCTGGATCATCTTCTAATATTTTACCTATTAGTTTTCTCATCAATACAGAGTCATCTACTATCATTACAGATATTTTATCCAAATCTTTCCCCTCTATAAGTTCTTACCGTAAAGGCAAGCCCACTCTGTTCTAAGAAACTCAAATGAAGTGTTCATACCAAATAGAGATTCTGAATGACCAATAAATAGATAAGAATGATTACTCATGGCGTCCCAAAAACGATCAATTACATTTTTTTGTGCAGCTTCGTCAAAGTAAATTAAAACGTTTCTACAAAAAACTATATCAAGATTTCTTTTCCCACTATCAAATTTTAAGTTATGATAGTCAAATGTAATCATTTTTTTTATTTCATCTTTTACTCTATATCCACCAGTTGCCTTAGTAAAATATTTAGTTAGATAGTTTTCTGGTATACCTTTAACTTTCATATCAGAATAAAAGCCTTCTTGAGCTGTCATTAAAGATTTAAGACTTAAATCCGAAGCAACAACTTCTATTTTAAAGTCTGCAGGAAGACATTCTTTTAAAACCATAGCATTTGTATATGGTTCCTCACCAGTTGAACAACCGGCACTCCAGCATTTTATAACTTTACTTCCTATTTTCCTCTTATGTTCAATAAGATCTGGAATTACAAACTTTTGAAAAACATTATAATGAGCATTATTTCTAAAAAAACGGGTTAAGTTTGTTGTAATTGAATCTAAAAATTGTTTCAGCTCACTTTCATCTTTTTTTATTAATTCTAGATACTCGTTAGCATTTTCAAATGTAGATTTTCTTAATTTTTCTCTAATCCGGCTTTCAAGAATAGTTCTATTTGATTCGGTAAAGTGAATACCACTTGCAGAATATATTAGCTCTTTAAATTTTCCAAACTCGATATCTGTTAATACTGACATACTATATTTTTTCCACCTATCCTATACTATTATATAGTTACGTATAAAATGCTAGTTAATTTTTTGGTAATTCTAATAAAATTATCACCTCATAAGCCCTTTTAATGGCTCATGTAATTGACAATTATAGTCATTAAAATAATAATTCTTTTACATGAAGAAATATATATTTGTCACAGGTGGAGTTTGTTCCAGTTTAGGAAAAGGAGTAGCTGCTTCTTCCTTAGGAAGTATTTTAGAAAGCAGAAATCTCAAAGTTAGAATGATTAAAGTTGACCCTTATATTAATGTTGACGCAGGGACTATGAGTCCATACCAACATGGGGAAGTATATGTTACTGACGATGGAGCAGAAACCGATCTTGATTTAGGTAATTACGCTAGATTTACCCACTCCCCTCTAGGTAAAGAGAACTCTATTACTACAGGGCAAATTTACGAAGCTGTAATAAAAAAAGAGAGAGAGGGACGATACCTTGGGAAATGTGTCCAAGTAGTTCCACATATCACTGATGAAATAAAAAGAAGAATTAGAGCTATTGGAAATTCGGCTGATGTTGATGTAACAATCGTAGAAATTGGAGGAACAGTAGGAGACATAGAGTCTATACCTTATCTGGAAGCTGTTAGGCAGCTAATCCATGACCTAGGGCATAATAACGCCTTATCTGTACACTTAACACTAATTCCAACTGTTTCAGGTGGAGAAGCGAAAACGAAACCAACACAACACTCTGTAAAATCTATGAGAGAGATTGGTATACAGCCAGATGTTCTACTTTGTAGAGCTGATAAGCCAGTTCCTGATGATATGAAAAAGAAAATATCTCAATTTACAAATATGGATTTTGAAGCTGTTATATCTGCCCATAATGTGGATTCAACCTTATATGCTATTCCGGAAATTTATAGTGAGCAAGGACTAGATGAAGTTGTTTGTAGAAAGCTTCAATTAGAGCCAAAGAAACCCAATCTTAAAGAGTGGAAAAAAGTAAGAAGCTCTTATGAAGGAGCAAAAGTTACAGCAAACATAGCTTTTGTAGGTAAATATATAGAGTTAGCAGATGCCTATAAATCTGTTGACGAAGCTCTAATTCACGGTGGTATTGCAAACAAAGCCAAAGTAAATATTATTAAAATTGATGCAGAATACATAGAGACATTAAAAGATCCTGGCGAAGCATTAAAAGGTATTGATGGAGTGATTATTCCTGGTGGTTTTGGAGAGAGGGGCGTTCTTGGAATGATCCAAACTGCAAAATATGCTAGAGAAAACAAAATTCCATGTCTTGGTATTTGTTTAGGTATGCAGGTTATGGTTATAGAATGGGCAAGAAACATTTTGAAAATGGAAAAAGCTGATAGTTCTGAATTCAGACCAGAGGGAACAAATAATGTAGTCGCTCTGTTAGAAGACCAAGTCGATATTACAGATTATGGTGGTACGATGAGACTTGGATTAAGTGAATCTGTTTTAAAACCTAATACTAAAATAGCTGAAGCTTATGGTTCTTTAAATATATTTGAACGTCACAGACACAGACTTGAAGTTTCAAATGAATTTAAAGATGTAATTGAAAAGTCGGGGTTAATCATAAGTGGAACAACTTCTGATGGTAAACTTGTTGAAGCTGTTGAATGGCCAAACCATCCATGGGCAGTTGGAGTGCAAGCTCATCCTGAATTTACATCGCAACCTATTAATGCTGGACCTCTTTTTAAAAAATTCATTGAAGAAAGTTTGAGGAATGGAAAAAAAATTAAATAAATTATTAGTGGCTATTACAGTCTGCATTATCGCAGGCTGTACTGTTAATTACGATGATCAATCACAAATTACAACAAAATCAGAAGACATTCCTGATACAGAAATGATAAATTTCAAATTAATTCAAATGAAGAAAAATACTCCATACACTGAAATTGAAGCCTCAAAAGCACAAATATATAATGACAAAAATAGAACTACATTACTTAACGTAAAATTTATAGAATATAATACAGATAACCAAACAGTTTTAACTGTTGGGAAAGCTGATACAATTGTATACTATAATGATACTGAGAATGCAAAACTAACTGGGAATTTAAACTTCGTCTCAAAAAAAGATGAAATAAAAATCATTGGAGAAGTCCTGGAATGGAACAGTGAAGAAAAAACTATATTTAGTGATGACTATTCAACTATATCTGTTATAAAAGATGATGGGTCAACAATTGAAGGTGCAGGGTTTTCAGCTAATTTAAAAAAAAGTACATATTCATTTAGTAATAATGTAAAAGGGGCTACATACTGAAAAATGTAATTATAATTCTACTAATGATACTTCTTTCAGTAAATCTGATAAATGGTTCAGATGGATTACTCTTTGGTAGCGACCAATCTGAATCTTCATTTGCGGAACACAATAAAAGAAGTACTCTAAATGGAAATGCATATATAAAAACAGATACTCTGGATATAAATGCAGATATTATTGAACTATATGGCAAAGATTATAGATTTGCCGATTGTATAGATAATGTTCGAATCCATAATACAAAAGAAAACTTTATTATTACTAGTGAAAAGATGCTTTATGATAATGAGAAGAAAGAAGCAACAATAACTGGAAATGCAATGATGAAAGATGAAAAGAATGACATGATTATTAAAGGTGAATATATTAAATCATTCCAAGAGACTTCAATAACTATCATTCAAATTAAAGTTAGAATTATCAATGAAGACCTTGTATGTAGGAGTGAATTTGCAGAATACAACAGTAACTTAAATCAGCTGATTCTTACTGGGGATCCAATCGTATATAAAGGTGAGGATATTTTTAAGGCAAGTAAAATTACTATAAATCTAGATAATAACGATATAATAATGGAAGGAAAGGTAAAGGGAAGTATAACCGAAGAGAGTCAAAATGAACCTTAAAATATTTAAAAACATGAAAAGCAAAAAAAAAGTTGAACATCTTAATGGTGAGGCGACTTTAAGTGTTGAAGGGCTTGAAAAAAACTATGGAAAAACTCGAGCTGTGAGAGATATAAGTTTTTCCATGAAATCCGGGGAAATCGTAGGGTTATTAGGTCCTAATGGTGCTGGGAAAACAACAAGCTTCTATATAATAGCAGGATTCATCCATCCTACAAGTGGAAATGTGTATATCAACAATCAGAATATTACAAAATTGCCAATGTTTAAAAGGGCACGTATTGGGGTATCTTATCTTCCACAAGAAGCATCAGTATTTAGAAAACTATCTGTAGAACACAATATTCTAGGAATATTACAGACACGAAAAGAGCTAACAAAAGAAAAAAGAACTGAAATATTAGAAACTTTAATAAACGACTTAGGCTTAAAAAAAGTTAGGAAACAGCAGGCTTATACACTTTCTGGTGGAGAGAGAAGAAGGACAGAAATAGCAAGGTCGTTAGCTATTGATCCTAAGTTCTTACTCTTAGATGAACCATTTGCAGGTATTGATCCTATCGCTGTACAAGAAATAAAAGGAATAATCAAAGATCTTTCAAAAAGAGGCATAGGAATATTAATTACTGACCATAATGTTAGAGATACTCTAGAAATTACTGATCGATCATATATTATGAATGTCGGAGAAGTTCTTATTAGTGGAACAAAAGAAGAGTTGATAAACAGCGAATTAGCTAGAAATATATATTTAGGAAAATCATTTTCTATGTAATAATATATTTAGAAAAGAGGAAATAATTGCTGCACCAGGGACCATCATTAATACAGACACAAACACAAAAACTCAGCCCCCAGATGTTACAAACGGTAAAACTAATGGCCATGCCTCTCTTAGATTTACAAGCTGAAATTAATGCAGAACTTGAAAATAATCCAGCTTTAGAACTAGTAGAAAAGGAACAAGAAGTTAAAGATATCGAAGAAGCTGAATACTCATCAGCAGATATCGATATAATTGAAGAGAGTTCTGACCCAGGTTATCAAAAGAAGAATTCTGATAAATCAATAAATGAATTTATTGAAGGAACTCAAACAAGAGCTGAAAGTTTAATTGATTACCTAATAAACCAATTAAGACTATGTAAGTTATCTGAAATTGAAATAACGATAGGAGAGATATTAATAAGCAATTTAGACTCCTATGGATTTCATATAATTGATCCCCAGGAACTTTTTAACGAAGAACAATGGCCTATGATGTCAAATGTGATCAGTATCATTCAAAAATTGGACCCTATTGGTATTTGTGTTAAAGATAGAGTAGAGTCCCTAATTGTTCAAACCCAGATATTAAAACGTTATCCAGAAGAAACTATAGAGATATTAACCGACAGCATTGAACTATTAACTAAAGGTAAAAAGAAATTATTAGCAGAAAAACACAATTTAACTGATGATGAATTAAATGACGTTTATGTATATTTAAAAACCCTAAATCCCCATCCAACTTCAGACTTTTCCACAGGATTTTCTAAATATATTATTCCTGAAGCTCATGTAAAAAAAGAAGGAAAAGAGATAAATGTATATTTAAAAGAAGACAATATTCCATCTCTTTCAATAAATGAAGATTTCACAAGTTTTATTTTGGACAATGATAAAGAAGTTAAAAGATTTGCAAAAAAATCTGTTAATAGTGCAAATAGTTTTATTCAATCACTTGCAATGAGGAACTCAACACTTTTAAAAACAATAAATCATATTGTCAAAAACCAAAAAGAATTCTTTTTATTTGGTCCAGGAAATATAAAGCCACTAACAAGGAAAACAATTGCAGTAGAAACAGATCTATCAGAAAGTACTATATCAAGGATCACAAACGATAAATATATTCAGACAGATTGGGGAATTTACAACCTAAAATACTTTTTTTCAAACGCTATTATCAGTTCACAATCAGGTAGAGATCACTCAAAAGAAAGTGTGAAGGAAATAGTAAAAAAAATAATAATTGAAAATAAAAGTGAAAAAAAACTGTCAGATCAGAAAATATCTAATATACTTAAAGAGAAAGGTATAGACCTTGCACGAAGAACTGTTTCAAAATACAGGAAGGAATTAAAAATGCTTTCCTCATATGAGAGACAATAAACTACTATAAGTAGTTTAATATAAAAAAAATATATATGGAGGTGTTGTATGGAAGTACAAATTAGAGGAGTTCATTACAGCATAAGTAGCACATTAAGAGAAAATATCGAGAAAAAATTATCTCGACTTGATTACGTAAAAGATCATATTGTACATTTCTATTTTACAATAGTGAAGGATTCTAAAGATTACAAAATTGAAGCTGATATTCACTTCAATTGGGGAAAAACTGCACATGTAGAATTACATGATGATAATTTATATCAAGGAATTGATGACCTTTTTGATAAAATTGAAGTAAAGGCAACAAAAGAAAAAGACAAAGTTCAAACTCACTAATATAATTTAATTAGTATTAAGGAGAGTTAACTACTCTCCTTTTTTTCTTTATAAAGGTACTGAAATGAAACAGTTTACAATATTAGATCTATTAGATCTAAACTTAAAAGATCAAAACAGACTCAACCTAAAATGTCTCTCAGGCAGAAGTGGATTAGGTAGAAAAATTGTCACCCCGGATATTAGCAGGCCTGGATTGGTTCTTACCGGTTTTACTGATGAGTTTGATGGTGAAAGAGTTCAATTATTAGGAAAAAGTGAAAATGCGTATATAAACAAATTATGCAACGAAAACAGTGTTGAAAATATACAAAACTTTTTTTCATATAATATTCCCTGTTGTGTTATTACCCACGGAATAATTCCTCCGGAACCATTTCTAGAGATAGCAAGAAAACAGAACTGTCCTATACTGCAAACAACTTTAAGCTCAGCTGATTTCATGCCAAGATTAGTAAGAGCTTTGCTTGATATGTTTTCCCCTCAAAGAATAATTCATGGTGTATTTGTAGAGGTTTCAGGGCTAGGGGTTCTTTTATTAGGTGCAAGTGGTGTTGGAAAAAGTGAAACAGCTCTAGCACTAATAGAAAAAGGCCATAAACTAATTGTTGATGACTCCGTAGAAATAACATGTAGTAACGGAAATGTTCTTATGGGGCGAAGTTCAACAGAAGTTTTAAATCACCATATGGAAATAAGAGGTTTAGGTATAATTAATATTAAGGAACTATTTGGAATCCGTGCTATAATGAAAACAAAAAGAGTGCAATTAGTAGTTAAACTAGAAGAGTGGAATTCTTCTAAAAGCTATGATAGAATTGGTAGAGATGAGAAATATGAAATTTTAGGAGTTCATATTCCTTTATTGGAAATTCCTGTTAAACCAGGTAGAAATATTCCTACGATAATTGAAGCTGCTGCTTTAAATCAGAGGCTTAAGCATAGTGGGCATAATAGTTCTGGAGAGTTTAACAAGAACATAATACAGTGGTTAGAACATGAAAATGTTCGGACGAAATATATGGATAATAGGTTTAATTAAGATAAGATGATAGAGAAAATTACAACTATAAAAAATAGAGCAGGTATACATGCTCGACCAGCAACTCTAATTGTAAAAGAAGCATCAAAGTTTAAATCAAATGTATATATAGAAAAAGGTACTGAAAAAATAAATGCTAAGTCAATCTTATGTATACTAACTTTAGGTGGAACTTATAATTCTGAAATTAAAGTTATTGCAGATGGAGATGATGAAAAAGAAGCAGTAGAGGCATTAATTAATCTAATAGACAATAAATTCGAAGAGTAAGATGAAAGCCAGAAAAGGTTCAAACAATACCAAAACAACCATTATAAGTATTGTAATATTAGATATAATACTTATGAGTCTATTCTTATTCTTTTCTGACTCAATTATAAAAGATTTTCAAAATACTAATGATTTATCAACAATTGTAATATCAAGTTTTGCAATTGTTATTCCAGGCTCTTTAGTTATTCTTATTACTATTCAGTTCTATAAATTATTCAAAAGCAAGTTTAAACCTGGTAATAATTTTAAGAAAAATATCATTTATTATTTTATATTAACAATATCATTAGTCATAATCCCACAAACATTTATCTCAGTGAATTTTATTCAAGCTTCAACAAATAATTGGCTTAATAAGAAAGTCACAAAATCGATAGATGTAGCATTTAATATGGCTTTAGAAATAGAAAATAAAAGACGAATTGAAATAGAAAAATTAAGTACTAGTAACCTTTTTTTATCAGTATTAAAACAATCATTTATAGAAGATGAAATTTCAATAGAAGATTTGAATTCCTTAAATTCTCTAATATCTTCAGTAGAATTTTTTAATATTACTGGAAATAGTATTAAATATATTGGTAATACAAAATCACTAAACGACTTAATAAAAATAAAAAAAGACAACTATTTCTATCCCAAATATCTAATAGATAATAGAGAGGTTCTACTATATCAATTCAAAATAGACATTAACAATGAACCAATAGTTATTATTATTACAAATAAACTACCAAAAGATTTTTCAAAAAATGGTTCTTTACTTACTACAGTAAAAAACTCACTTAATAAACAGAGTTCGCAAAGAAAAGAGATCTCTTTTGGAATGTTAATATACTATGCATTCTTTTCAATACCACTATTTCTATTAGCTATATTAGGATGTTTTATTTTTTCTGATGAAATAATTAAACCTCTAACTGATATTGAAGAAGCAATTGAGAAAGTTGCTCATGGAAATTACTCATATAGAATATTATCAAAGAAAAAAAATGAGTTTAACATTTTAATAAGTTCCTTTAATAACATGATAAAGGAAGTTGAAAGATCAAGATCGAAGTTAAAACATACAGAACAAATATCTACATGGCAAGATATTGCTACACGATTAGCTCATGAGATTCGAAACCCTTTAACTCCGATAAAGTTATCTGCTCAGATGGTTCTTTTAAAAGAGAATAATGTAGACAATACAAATAAAATATTAACAAAATATATGCAGACAATTATAAATGAAGTAACTAGAATGGAAAAACTCTTAAATGAGTTTAGAGATTTTGCACGATTTCCAAATCTAAAAATAAGTAGAGTATCAATATTAGACACAATAAATGAAAGCCTAAATATATATAAGGGAATTTACCCAAATATAGAATTTGATCTACAAGCTGTTGAGAACATTGAAGTAGAAATTGATAAGAGTCAAATGATCCAAGTTATATCAAATTTAACAATTAATAGTATACATGCCTTAGAAGATAACGGTTTAATAATTTACTCTTCTGAAACTGTTCATAAAAAAGGAATTAAATTTTGTAGGATTAGTATTAAAGATAATGGCCACGGAATACCTAAAGAAATAATACCAAATTTATTTAAACCATATTTTACTACCAAGTACAATGGGTCAGGCTTAGGTCTTGCAATTGTAAACAAGATAATATTAGACCATAAAGGTAAAATATGGATTGAAAGTGCAGAAGAGATAGGAACAACATTTTATTTTGAGTTTCCAAAAGAGGTACTATGAACAAGGTTTTAATAATCGACGATGAGGAACCAATTAGAGAAATCTTAGCCTCTATTTTAGAGGATGAAGGATATTCCACTTATACCTCAGAAAGTGGAGAAGAAGGATTCGAAATATTACAAAACAATGAGATTTCATTAATATTTCTTGATCTTTGGCTACCTAAAATTAGTGGAATGGACTTGCTAAAAAAAATAAAGCAGGAACTAAATTCTCCTGAAGTAATCATAATTTCTGGTCATGCTAATGTGGATATTGCAGTTCAAGCTATTAAAGAAGGTGCATTTGATTGCATTGAAAAACCCCTAGATTTAAATAGAATTTTATCTCTTTCAAAAAAAGCCATAAATAAATATAAAAAAAACACAGATAAGAACTTAATAAAAGAAACATCTGTTGCAGGGAGTAGCTTAATAGGTGAGAGTGAAAAAATAAGATCTATAAAAGAACTTATTAAGCAGATATCGAATTCAGATTCTAGAGTTATGCTGTTAGGAGACAATGGTACAGGAAAAGAAGTTATCGCTAATGAGATTTATAAAAACAGTCTTAGAAAGGACAAACCTTTCATTGAGGTAAATTGTGCCGCTATACCTGAAAACCTAATAGAATCGGAGCTTTTTGGACATGAGAAAGGAGCTTTTACAGGTGCTATTGAGACCAGAAAAGGTAAGTTTGAAACAGCTAATGGAGGAACTCTATTTCTAGATGAAATTGCAGATATGAGCCCAACCGCACAAGCCAAAGTATTACGAGCAATACAAGAACAAAAATTTCATAGAGTTGGTAGTGATAAAATAATCGATGTAGATATTAGAATTATCAGTGCTACAAATAAAAATATAAAAGAAGAAATTAAAAATGGAACTTTTAGAGAGGATTTATATTTTAGATTAGGAGTAATTCCAATCGAGATTCCACCTCTTAACCAAAGAAAAGGTGATATTCCTATTTTAGCAGATCATTTTCTTCAAAAATATAATAAAGAAAACTCTAGTAATAAAATTATACCAAAAGACTCTTTTTATTTATTAGAGAAACACAACTGGCCAGGCAATGTCAGAGAACTTAAAAACTTCATAGAGAGAATCTGTATTATTAATGATACAGATATAATAAATTTGGAAGATTTCATAAATACTGTATCGGAATTTACCTCAGAGGATAAAATAATGGAGGAATTCTTAAATTTACCTCTATCTAAAGCCAAAGATGAGTTTGAAAAGAAGTTAATATATAGTAAACTAAAAGAATCTAATGGTAACATTACAAAAGCTGCCGGATTACTTGGTATATACCCGAGTAATCTACACAATAAAATCAAGAAATATGGGATTGAAATAGAAAAATGAAAGGTTTAACGGCACGTCAAACACAAATTTTGGATTATTTAAAAGACTTCATTAATGAAAATAAATATCCCCCAGCGATTCGAGAAGTCGCAACTCATTTTAATATCTCAGTAAAAGGTGCATATGATCATATAAAAGCACTAGAAAAAAAGAGTGTCATAACCTGCAACAACAATACTTCTAGATCAATAGGAATAGTAAATGATAAAGAAGAACATTCTCTTTCCATACCTGTTTTAGGCAAAATTGCTGCAGGTGGGCCAATATTAGTAGAAGAAAACTTTGAACGCTATATAACGATTTCTAAAGATCTTCTTAAAACTGGAGACCATTTTGCCCTTACTGTTACAGGAGACAGCATGATTAATGCTGGAATTCTTCCCGGGGACATTGCTGTATTCAAACAGCAAAACAGTGTAAATAATGGAACTATTGTAGCAGCAATTATAGATGATTCTGTTACTTTAAAAAGGTTTTACAAAGAAAGTAATAGAATTCAACTAAAAGCAGAAAATGACAATTACACACCAATTTATACACAAAATGTATCTATTCTAGGAAAACTTGTGACTATAGTTAGAACTTATGATTGATAACGTATATCTATTTTTAGGGCCAGAAGAAGGTAAAAAAAAATCTGAAATAGAAAAAATAGAGAGATCACTTACAAAAACTCTTGGAGAACAACCAGAAAAACATATCTTTTATCCTTTTGAAAAAAAGGTTTCAGAAATTGTATCTTTAATGAAAAATGGATCTCTTTTTTCAAATCATAAATTTATAATAATCAATAATGCTGAAGATATTAAAAAAAAGGCTGATGTAGAACTTATAATTGAGATTTGTAAAAAGCCAGTAAAAGGTAATACATTAATTTTAAGATCTTCAAGCAATGGAATTGATAAAAAAATTGAAAAGGTAATACCTAAATCAAATAAAGTAATTTTTTGGGAAATGTTTGAAAATCAGAAAAAAAGCTGGATCTCTTCATATTTCACATCTTTTGAACAAAAAATTACACCTAATGCAATTGAGCACCTTTTAGAAATGGTAGAAAACAATACGCAAGAACTAAAAATTGCATGTGAAAAAATGTCATTCTTTTTTGATAAAGGGAAAGTTATATCAGAAGATGATATTGATACTTATCTATATCATAGTAGAGAAGAAAATGTTTTTACTCTTTTTGAGAAAATGTGTACAAAAGATTTAGAAGCGACATTAGAAATAAATACAAAACTATCACTATCTTCGGACAATACACCAATAGCTATAGTAAATGGACTTTTATGGCAATTTAAACGTTTATTAAACCTAAAGACGATGATTTCTCAAAGGGTTCAACTTCAAGAAGCCATGCTAAAACAAGGAATAAGAGGAAAAAAGAACCAACAGAGTTATCAAACGGCACTAGGTAACTACACAATAAATGAGTTACAAAAAATTATACTTATATTAAGTGAACACGACTTTATGTTAAGGAATGCAAAAACAGAAATGCAAAAAGTTATAATTGAAATTTTAATATATAAATGCGTGGTTAAAGTTTCATAAGTTATTTTTTATTTAAGTACTCATATATCGTCTCTGCAACATCAATATTAATAGATCCTTTATTTGATATCTCTTTAGGTGATGAATTCTTTATACTGTCTAATCCACCAAATGTCTGTAACATTTTTTTTGCTCTTTTTGGACCAATACCTGGAACACTTTCCAGTGATGACAGCGATAATTTTTTCTTTCTTAATAACTTATTATAATCAGTAGCAAATCTATGTGTCTCATCTCTAATTGATTGTAAAACTCTCAACCCAGGGCTTCCTTCATCTAATATAATTGGGTCTGAATTACCTGGAACATAAACATATTCGAATTTTTTTGCTATACCGGCTAATGGAATATCTAAACCTAATGTATCCAATATTGATTGTGCTGCCGAAACTTGACCCTTTCCACCATCAATTAATATCAAATCAGGTTTATCTAAGTTATCATTGATAACCCTTGTATACCTACGAGCAACAGCTTCACTAATAGCTTTAAAGTCGTCAATTTGACCGTTTAAACTCTTCATTTTAAATCTTTTATAATTTTTTTTATCTGGTACACCATTAAAAAATGAAACAAGAGACGAAACAGTAAAATGTCCATCGAGCTGTGCGATATCAAAACCTTCAATTCGCTGTGGTAATACACTTAGATTCAATGCTTTTTTTAAAGCATACAATCCATCAAAGTCACCATCCCTTCTTATCCTCTTTTCAAACTCCATCCTTGCATTTTCTTTTGCAAGATTAATTGTACTTAGATATTTACCTTTTTCGGGTTTCTTAATATATATTCGTTTTGTAGACAACTCTTTGAAAAATATTTCCAGGGATTCAGTATCACACTCATCTTGTAAATAAACTGTTTCAGGGTAAATCGAAGTTTTAGAATAATACTGAATTACAAATTGTAACAACGCTTCTCTATCACTGCCTATAAATGTTGTATAATAATGAGATTTATCTACCATGAATCCCTCTCTCATTTTCATAACTACAAAGACATATTTATCCCCACTGGTATAAAACCCTATAAAATCTTTAACATCTCCACTAAAATCCACAATTTTTTGTTTGTCTTTTAATTTAGTAAGAGCAATTAGTAAATCTCTAACTTCGACTGCTTTTTCGAATTCCAAAGATTCTGAATATTGCTGCATCTCTTTATTTAAATTAGCAACAACTTCAGATATATTTCCAGAAAGAATTTTTTTTATAGATTGTATTTTTATGTTATAATCTTCTTTGCTCTCTAGTTTAATACAAGGTCCATCACACTTTTTAATATGGAACATTAAACACGGCTTTTCTCTTTGTTTAAGCCGTCCTTTACAAGTTCTTAGTGGGTAAAGCTTTTTAAAAAGATCCATATAATGTTGAATATCTCTAGTATCAGGGAATGGTCCATAATAAAAATTGTTTTTATTAGCAATATTTCTGGTTTTAAAAACCCTTGGGAATTCTTCTTTAGTTATAGCTATTACCCCATAAGATTTTCCATCTTTTAAGCTTATATTATATTTTGGATTCCATTTTTTTATTAAATTGTTTTCTAATAAGAGAGCTTCGTATTCAGTATCAGTAACTGTATAGTCAATTGAAAAGACATTTTTCATTAATAAAGTAGTTTTTATATCTCTACCACTATTAAAATATGAAATGACTCTTTTTACTAGTTTTTTGGCTTTCCCAACATAAATAACATCATTTTTATTATCCCGCATTATATAAACACCAGGAGATAATGGAAAATCTTTCACCAATTCTTTTAGTTTTTCAATGATTTCTTTATTATTTTTCATCTACCTCCGATAATATCTTAGAAGCTATGAAAAAAAAACTTACATTACTGATAAATTTACTATTTTTTACAATTTCTCTATTCTCTGAATCTACCACAGTTATTGGAGATAATACGAACTTTACTGGTTTTACACTTGATTACTTAGAAGTTGTAAAAGGAGAAAGAGGTAAAACATTTTTAGAAATGAGCCCTTACGAATACGAAAGGACTCCCGAAACTGACTTTTTAGTGCACTTTAACAGTGATCTTTTTACAGAAGAAATGGGTAACTATAAAATAAAATCCCACTATCATAATATTACTAATGTAAAAAAGAAACTTGGGAATGCAAGCTCATATTTTTTGGAAAATAGAGGAATAATTTTTTCATCACTTGGAGACTCTCTATTTAGTCCCGGAAGAGTTTTATCAGACTTTACTATTGAATTTTGGGTTTACCCTACGTTAATTACTGAAGATACAACTATTTTCTCATGGAAGGGAGTAAATAAAATAGACGATGAGTTTATTCCACAAAAAATTAAATTTTATTTTGAAGACAGAAAAGCAATATGGGATTTTTCAAACTTTTTTGTCCCAGATGACTTTAGTAAATACTCAATAAAACTACAAAGTAAAAGTCGGCTAATTCCTAAAAGATGGTCACATCATTTAATTCGATATAAAAGTGATAGTGGAATGTTAGAATATCTAATAAATGGAGTTCCTGAAGATATAAAACATACATCAAAAACCCAAAAAGAAGATATGACAGTATACCCACCTTTTGTTGGAAATTTTTCAAAATCGGATCTTTATATTGGTGAAAGATTTAATGGGTTTATCGATGAATTTAGAATATCAGAAAAATTCATTGAAAATATACAACTTTCAAAATATAAACCTCTTGGAACTTTTTCAACACCTGTTTTAGACATTAATGGAACCAAGGTAATTATAGACGATATTCAATTCCAAGAAATTTTAGCGCCAGAGACAACAATTAAATATAAATTAAGAATTTCTGATACTCCATTTCTTAAAACAAATGCAAATATTAGTTGGATCTCACCAGATACATTAAAGCGTGGAACAAAAGCACGTTATATTCAGATAAAAGGAGAGATGTATGGTGATGGTAGTAACTCTGTATCTCCACTTTTAGAAAATATAAATATTTATTGGGATACTATTCCTAAGCCACCAAGACCTCTAGGTCTTACATCAATACCAGAGAAAAACGGCATAAAATTATTATGGAATCCTGTGAAACATTCAAATATAGATGGTTATACAATATATTTAGGGTTAAAGAGTAATAATTATATAGAAATGATTGATGTTGGAAAAAATACATCATACACTATAAAAAACTTACAATCTAATAAGATTTATTACTTTTCAGTAAGATCTTATGTAGATGATTTAAAAAGTGACTATTCACAAGAGAAATACAATAGGCCAAAATAAGGTAAAAATGTGACAGAACAATATAAAAATGCAATAGATTATTACAGATTAAACCAATTTAATGAAGCTGAAGAGTTAATTGAAGACTTTTTATCAACAGCTGAAGGTGATGATAAACTTTTAGTTCTTTTAGGAAATATAAAAGCTCAATTATCAAAGTCTGATGAATCTATTAAATGTTTTGAGAAAGCAATTGACATAAATCCTGATTCAGCTGAAACATATAATAATCTTGGAATTATCCACAGAAAAATGGGTAATTTTGGAAAGGCATCTAGAGCATTCAATAAAGCACTTTCTATCGATCCAGATAGAGCAGATATACATTTTAATGTTGGTAACTTATTAAAAAATGAACAAGAGTACGATGAAGCTATAATAGAGTATAAAAATGCAATAGAAATTGATCCACATTTTCATCAGAGTTATACAAATTTATCCACAGCACTGGAGTTATCAGAAAGGTTTGAAGAACTTGAACAAATCTATGAAAAAGGATTATCAAGCGACCCAAACAACTATAAATTACGGTTTAATTATGGATTATATCTTGAAAAAAATGGAAATGTAGATTTAGCAGAAAAAGAGTTTACTGAAATATTAAAATATAAGCCAAATTGGATCCCTTGTTTAAATAACCTTGCAATAATAAAAGAACAAAAAGGTGAAAACAGTGATGCTATTGAGATGTTTGAAAAAATACTTACTAATGACTCAAGCAATGTTCAAGCTACAAATAATATAGGATATGTCTACTCAAAATTAGGTGATAAAGAACAAGCAAAAGTTTATCTGAAAAAAACTCTTAAAAATGATCCTGCTCATTATAAGTCTTCAAGAAATCTATGTGATATATACGATAAGTCAAATGAATCAGCAATTTTAGCTGAAGAACTAAAAAGGCACACAACACAATTTCCAACTGACTATGAATCAGCAATTGAACTTGGAGAAGCATATATAAATATAGAAGATTATAGTGGCGCTGAAGAGGTATTAAAATCAATTGAAGAAGTTGATAACTCATCTATACCTAAAAATTTGGCTATTATATACGCTCAAAAAGATAACATTGTTGAGACACAAAAATATCTAAATAAAGTGCTGGAGAATGAACCCACAGACAGTGAAACTCTAAAAAGGGTAGCAGATATAAATCTAGAAAAAAAGAATTATGTACAGGCAGAAAAGCTTTTTACTAAACTTATAGATATAGAACCAGAAAGTATTTCTGCAAAAAGAAACCTTACCACAAGTCTATATAAACAAAGTAAACTAGAGGAAGCCGAAACGATATTAAAAGATATTTTGGAAGTGGATCCTACAAATTCAGACGATTTAGAAATGTTATCAAGTGTTTACATGAATACTGGACGAGAAGAAGAATCTATGGGTATTACTAATGAAATAATGGAAATTCAATCAAATAGTGGGGATCCTGCGAGCTTAGATACTCTACTTAAAACATTACAAAACTATGAAAAAAGAATGGAGAACTTAGAAGTAAATACTCAGATAGAAGAGAACATTAAAAGCTTAATAACTGTTAATGAAAGATCTAGGCAAAGCGAATCCAAATATGCTGAAAGTGAAGAAGATGACTTCACCAATATTCTAAACTATGGAAGTGTAAACTCTGGGGTATCAGTTAATGAAGATATAACAGAGATAGTAGAGGTTGGAGAAGATATAGAAGACTCTTTGATTGTTGATGAAGACTTAGCAGAAGACGATGAGATCATTATCGATGAAGAGGATGAAGATCTATATAACGATGATCTAGTTGATCTAGTTGATGATGTTGATGAAGATATCAAAGATAATGAAATCAAAGATGAAGATATTAATGATGATGAAATTGAAGATATAGAAAACAGTGATACTGAAGCTGAGGAAGAACCACAAGAGACATTAGATTCAATGCATCCAGAAGATGAAGAAGTTGAAGAAGATAAGCTCCTTGAAATGGAAGAAGTTACAGATATGCTTAAGTATCTTGATGTGCTTTCATCATTTTTACCAGAAAAACAGACAAATTACATGGAAAAAGAGAATGTTAATCTAAAGCTTGGAACTATAATCTCTAAACTAGAAGGTAAAAGTGGTCTATTAAACATAGATGCAACTATTCAAGAAAAAGAAGTAAGTATTGATGAACTATCTAATGCGATGAGCTATATACAAAGTCTTACACAATTTATGCCTGAAACAACTTCTACAAATGTATTATCAAATAAAATTGACCATATTAACAGAGAATTAATGTCTAATTAGTTTTATTTTACCATTTGATACATCCATTATTTTAATTTTAAATTCATCTATATTTATCTCTGGTATATTTACTATTATTCTTATATCAACCAAAAATGTTTCGTTTAATATTTCACATGAGAATTCTTCTATTACTTTTTTTATAACATCATATAATCCATAGGGCGTAATAAACTCTGCCTCAATTTTCTTGATAAACTCTTCAACCTTTATATTTTCGACAACAAGTTTTGTAATCTGTGTATAAGCTTTAACGAGCCCACCAGTCCCAAGCTTTATTCCGCCAAAATATCTAACAGCAGCAACTAATATATTTTCGTATCCTGTTCCTTTAACAACTTCTAACATTGGCCTTCCAGCTGTACCACTAGGTTCTCCATCGTCACTCATTCCCATATGGGTTGAACTTTTACCCCATACGAAGCAGTAGCAGACATGCCTAGAATCAGAATATTGTGCTCTAATTTCTTTTAATAAATCTCTTGCCTCTTCTGGACTAGAAATTGGTACTCCAATTCCAATGAATTTAGACTTTTTAATCTCTATCTCTGTTTTGTAATATCCTAATGGGACTAATGACATATATTATCCTTTTTTATAAAAACCTTTTGACTACTTACTATAATGAATATAGATTTAAAGTTATGGAATATATTATAACATTTTGGTTCGTTATTGGAGTCTTATTATTATTATCTGAGTTTTTAATTCCAGGTTTTACAATTTTCTTTTTTGGCCTAGGAGCTATATTAACGTCAGCGATTATACTAATCATCCCCCCGTTAAGAGATCAAACAGCGGTACAAATTATAATTTTTACAGTTGTATCAATTATATCTTTAATATTTTTAAGACGTCGTTTTAAAATGGCACTAAAAGGAGAACTTTTTAAAGAGAGAGATGACTATACAGACCAGGAATGTATTGTAACTGAGTCAGTATCAGTTAATAAACCCGGAAGAGTTAAATTTCATGGAACTACTTGGATAGCAGAAACTATGGAAGGTAAACTTAGTAAAAACAAAAAAGTATTAATTGTAGGGAAAAAAGAAAATTATCCTATGATTTTTATTATAAAAGAAATTAAATAAATAAGGAGAAATAATGAACATTATAGTCATAATAATAGCAATTATTATAATTATTACATTTATTAGAACCTTTGTAATTGTTCCTCAGGAACATGCATGGGTAATTGAAAATTTTGGTAAATACAGAAAAACACTAGGTCCTGGACTTCACATTGTAATACCAATATTACAAAAAGTTGCATACAAACATGTGTTAAAAGAGGAAGTTATAGATGTTCCTCCTCAAGTTTGTATTACAAAAGACAATGTACAACTAAAAATTGATGGTATTTTATATCTTAAAGTTATGGATCCCAATAAAGCATCATATGGAATTGATAATTACCGATTTGCTACAGCTCAATTAGCCCAAACTACTCTTAGAAGTGAAATAGGGAAAATAAGCTTAGATAAAACATTCTGTGAACGGGAAGATATTAATGCAGCAGTTGTTAAGAGTGTAGATATTGCATCTGATCCTTGGGGTATAAAGGTAACTAGATACGAAATAAAAGATATTGATCCTCCGTCTTCTATCCAAGATGCTATGGAACAACAGATGACTGCAGAACGTGAAAAGAGAGCGGATATACTTGAAAGTGATGGTATAAAAACAGCTCATATTAACCAATCAAAAGGTGAACGACAAGAGTCTATTAACTACTCTTTAGGTGAAAAACAAAGTAAAGTTAATAGAGCCGAAGGTAAAGCAAAATCTATTGAAATAATAGCTGAAGCTAGAGCTGAAGGTCTAAAAATGGTTGGTGCTTCGATAAAACAGGCAAATGGAGATTCAGCAGTAAAAATGAGAATAATACAACAATATATGGTTGAATTAGATGGAATACTTGGTTCATCTGATACAACAGTATTACCACTTCCTGAAGCTGAACTAAACTCTATACTTCAAACAATTTTACCAGCAATAAATGGAGGGAAAAAATAATGATTAACTTAATATTAGACAATCTATATCTTGTTCTAGCTATAATTGTTGCAATTATACTATTTAAATCAATTAGAGTTGTTCCTGCACAATCTGCATTTGTTGTTGAAAGACTAGGAAAATACTATTCTACTTTTGAGGCAGGTATACATTTATTAATACCTTTCTTTGATAAAGTTCAGTATAAACATAATCTTAAAGAAAAGGCTCTAGCAGTTCCACCTCAACCATGTTTTACAGAAGATAATGTTAAAATTGATATTGATGGTGTTCTATATTTTAAAGTAATAGATCCTGTTAAAGCTAGTTATGGGATAACAAAAAGGCTTTATACTCCAAAACTTCAAGATTATGAGTATGCAACAATTCAATTAGCGCAAACAATGATGAGATCTGTAATCGGAAAAATGGATTTAGATACAACTTTCGAAGAGAGAGAACGTATCAATTCTGAAATAATTCAGAACGTAGATCAAGCAACTAAACCATGGGGAATATCTGTAACAAGATATGAAATACAAAATATTGATTTCCCTAAAACTGTGCTAAAAACTATGGAAAAGCAAGTTCAAGCTGACCGTGATAAAAGAGCAAGAATTTTAGATTCTGAAGGTGATATGCTTTCACGAATAAGAAGATCGGAAGGTGAACTCCAGAAACTTATTAACATTAGTGAGGGAGAAAAAGAAAAAATGATAAACGAAGCAGAAGGTAAAGCTGCTGAAATATTATCAATTTCTAAAGCGACAGCGATAGGAATCTCTAAAATAGCTGAAGCACTATCTATTCCTGGAGGAAAAGATGCCTTAGCTTTACAATTAACTGAAGACTATATAACAACATTAGGTTCTTTAAATAAAAAAGACAATAAAGTTGTATTCCCTCTGGATTTATCAAATCCAGAGGTAATAATCAATAAAATTAAAACAGCTTTAAATTAAAAATGTGGGCCTTTGCCCACTTTTTTTTTATATTACTTATTTTTATAATTTCT
Source organism: Spirochaetaceae bacterium (assembly GCA_051531975.1). GTDB lineage: Bacteria > Spirochaetota > Spirochaetia > DSM-2461 > DSM-2461 > Thiospirochaeta. The sequence continues at coordinate 122,864 of JAOPTT010000013.1, read as the reverse complement.
ATAGTATATAATTAGCAAGATGATGATTACTTTTACTATTTTAGTTATAGCAATTTCAACGATTATTATTCATATTCTCATTATAAAAAAAGGTAAAAAAAAGTTTAATCCTTTAGCTATTAACAGTAAGCTTTCAAAAAAAGATTTTACCAAATCTGATAAATTTTCAATTGATGATTTAACTGAAAAAAATAAAAATTATAAGATTCTAATAGTTGAAGATGATTTTGTTAATAGAAAATTACTTACGGCACAATTAACCGCTGCAAAATATAGTGTAATAACTGCAGAAAATGGTGAGCAGGCTCTAAACTTAATAACAAAGCAAAAAGATATTGATATAGTTCTTTTAGATTTAATATTACCAGATATATCTGGTTTTACTATTTGCAAAAAAATTAGAGAGAGTTATACACTTTACCAGAAACCTGTAATCATGGTTACATCAAAAAACTATATTAAGGATTTAATAGATGGTTTTGAAGCTGGAGCTAATGACTTTATAACTAAACCGTATAATATCTATGAGTTGATAGCAAGAATCAATTCTTCAATCTCATTAAAAAATATGTTTGAAGATAACTCATCATTAAAAAAAATTAACAAACTAAAGTCTGATATTGTTGATATGGCTGCACATGATTTAAAATCACCGTTAACCTTAATTTCAGGTTACGCAACAAGAAATCTCAAAAGTATTACTCCAGGAAGTAAAGAATCAGCTAACACAAACAAGATTTTAGACTCTTCAAATAAAATGTTATCAATTATTGATAACTTATTAAATGACTCAAGGTCTGAAAATAAAATCCTAAATTTTGTTGATTTAAATGTATGTGATATTATAAACTTATCTATTGAGTTTTATAGCGATATGGCAAACAATAAAAACCAAAAAGTAAACTTCTACTATTACAACCCAGAGATATTATTACATATTGATAAAATATCTTTTACAACTATCGTAGATAACTTATTAAGCAATGCAATTAAGTTTTCTCCTGTAAATAGTCATATAAACATTAAGATTAAAGAGGAAAATAAAAATATTATTCTCTCTTTTAATGATTGTGGTAATGGCTTTACACAGGATGAAATTGACAATTTATTTATTAAATTTTTCCCATTTACAAATAAACCAACTCAAGGTGAAAACTCTACAGGGTTAGGACTATATATAATACAAGATATGGTTACTAAAAATAATGGCTCTATTTCAGTTACTTCTACTAGAGGTAAAGGAAGTGAATTTAAGCTTACTTTTCTAAAAAGTTAAACTTATACCCTTCGCCCCAAACTGTTAATAAAAACTGTGGTTTACTAGGATCGACTTCGATTATTCTTCTTAATTTTCTAATAAACACAGTAACTGTATTATCATCAAACTGATTATCATTCCAAACTTTTTTATATATCATCTTTTTATTATAAACAGTAGATGGGTTTTCCATAAAAAATCGTAATAAACTAAATAGACGTGGTGATAATTTTTCTTCTTTACAACTAGTTTTTACTATAAAACTTCTTTGATCCAATGTTATATTTCCTAAAGAAATCAAATGAGACTTTTTACTCTCTGAAATTTTGTTGAAAATTGAATATTTTTTAATATTTGCTTTAATTCTGGCAATTAACTCATCTTCACTATAAGGCTTTGTCACATAATCATCTGCTCCAAGACCAAGTGTAAGAACTTTAGATGAGGTGGATTTTTTTCCAGACAAAACGATAACAGGCAACATATTATTTTTTGATTTTATATTCTGAAGAATATCTTCTCCATCCATATCTGGTAAATTCAGATCTAAAAGAACTAAATCTAATTTAGGTGTTACAGATTTAATTATAGCATCTTCGCCATTTTCAGCAGATATTATTTTAAAACCCTCCTCTTCTAAACACGAAATAGTAAAGTCTCTTAAATCTTTGTCGTCATCAACAACCAATATCAATTCATTTGCCATAAAAAAACTATAACCAAATTACGTAACTTTGCATACAAAAAGATAAAGAATAATATAATATAAGTAATGAAAAAAATAATTTCTTTAATATTTTTAATATTGCTTACATTTAATATTGTTGCTGATGATTTTGATATATGGTCAGATGCAGCAATTTTAATAGACTATGATACCGAACAAATTCTCTATCATAAGAATATTAATAAAGTAATAGCACCAGCATCTATGACAAAACTAGTTACTTTATATATGGCATATTTGGCTATAGATAACAATTTAGTTAATAAAACTGATCTTGTAACTATTACTAAAAATGCTGACTGGAGAAATCTACCTCGAGATTCATCTTTAATGTTCATTGAGAAAGGTCAAAAAGTAACACTGATTGAACTTATGGTAGGGTTGGCCATTCCTTCAGGAAATGATGCAGCAATTGCCATTGCAGAACACCTTTATGGTTCCGTTAATGATTATTTAATAGAGGTCAATAATGAGATGACAAACCTAGGTCTATCATCTTTAAAGTTTATCGACTCTTCAGGATTTGCAGATGACAATCAAATTACTGTAATCCAGTTTGTAGAATTTTGCCTAATTTTCTTAAAAAAATATCCTGAGGCTTTAGATGAACTTTTTTCATTAGAGAGTTTTACTTACCCTAAAAAGAAAAATGGTAATACATCAATAGGTGGTATTACCCAGTATAATCATAACCCAATAATCGGGTTATTCCCTGGATGTGATGGTCTTAAAACAGGCTTTATAGATAAATCTGGTCTAAACATATCTTTAACAGCCAAAAACTCTACCAGACGTGTAATTGCTGTGTTATCAGGAGTTAGAGACAAAAATAAGGTTGAAGCTGAGTATAAAAGAATTTATGACAGTATTAAAATATTAGAAACTGGGCTTAATCATTATATAAACGTAAATCTAGATACGATTAAGCTACCTTTAGTTAAAGTAAATAATGGTTTAGTAAAATTTATTAAACCAATTATCCCGTTTAAAAGAAAATTTACATTATTAAAAGGTGTCACTTTTAATTACGACTTTAAATCTATAGACGCCCCAATTACATATGGAGAAAAAGTTGGTAACGTAACCTTTGAGCAAGGGGGAATGACATATCAATTCCCTGTATATTGTGATAATGAGATATATAAAAGAGCAGATAATAATATATTTATTTTTAAATAGACATTCTTTATCATATTGTGTTAAACTGTAAGCTAACTATTAATAAAATAACAATACAATTATAGAGGAATAATATGGCATTAAAGGAAGAATTTCCAAGTGTGAACTACTACGATCAAGACTTCGTAGATATATACGATAGAACATGGGCATGGTCAGTAGATTTTGAAAAAAAGGGTAATAGTACTAACGGAATAAAAGAATATTTCGCTCATCCAGAACAAAAAACAATAAATATGTTTGAAACTTGTATGTCTTCCTTCTTTTTAGTCTATTCAAATAAAAATTATGATGTTTCTGTCTATTTGGATAATTTCTATAGCAAACAAGAGAGTAATGGAGCTATAAGATCTGATTATAGCATTGAAGATGGTTCTCCAGTTTTTGCAGAAAACAATCCTGAAGGTATTAATCCTCCAATTTTTGCATGGGTTGAATACAATCTATATCATAAGGTTGGAGCAAAAAAACGAATTAAAGAGATAATGCCCTACTTAGAATTATATTATACCTGGTTGGATGATAATTATAGAATGGAAAATGGTCTTTATTCGGTACCATTAAGTGCTACAACAATGGATAATTCTCCTAGAAAAAACTCATACTATCAAGTAGATTTTAATAGTCAGATAGCTTTATCTTGTCTATATATGTCAGCTCTAGGTGATGTTTTAAACGATAAAGAGATTAGTTTTAGATATAAAAAGCGATATTTTTCATTAAAAACTAGAATTTCAAATAAAATGTGGAATGATGATGATGGATTTTATTACGATTTAGATAAAAGTGAAAATCAGATAAAAGTTAAAACAATAGCAACCTATTGGACTCTTTTAGCAGAACTTCCAAATGAAGAAAGATTAGAAGCTTTAATTTCTCATCTAAATGATCCTAATCAGTTTGGAACAGATAATCCTTTTCCAACTTTAGCTGTAAGTGAACCAGACTTTGATGAAGCCGGTAATGGTTTCTGTGGTTCTGTTTATCCATATTTTACTTTTATGGTTATTAAAGGTTTAGAAAAATATAATAAATTTGAACTCGCTCGTGAAAGTGCTATAAAACATTTATACTTTATTTTAGATACGTTTCACCCTGAAAATGGTGAAAAAGGATCTTTATGGGAAGCTTATAGACCTTTAAAAGAAGGTCCTGCAGTCTGGAATGACAAACCATATAAACCACTATATATTCCTGCAACAGGTGTCACAACTATTGCTTTAATGATTGAAAATATAGTTGGACTTTGTATAAGTCTTCCTAGAAAGACTGTTGATTGGATTGTTCCTACTCTTGAATTAATGGGTATAAATAATCTTTCACTTAAAAGAAATATGATCACGATACTAAGCAATAAAACTAATAGAGGTTGGGAGATCAGGTTAGAATCTGAAAAACTTTATTATTTTACATTTGACCTTATTGGTGAAAAGAAAAAAACACTACCTATACCTTCTGGTAAGTGTTCTATGTTAATTGACAAACTATAAAAATTGAGACTTCGGTCTCTTTTTTTTTGAGGAAAATTATGAAAATAATATATCTTGATATGGATGGTGTTTGCACAAATTTTATAGAAGAATGTTTAAAAGCAAATAATTTTGATCCTAATATTGAAATTCCAAAATGGAAAAAAAATCATGCTGGCGAATTTAACGCAACTAAAGTGTTAGATATTTCCAATTCGGTTTTTTGGAAAAATATAGAAAAACAAGGCGAAGAATTTTGGTCTAAAATGGAACCTTATATATGGTTTGAAGATCTCTATACAAAGTTATCTAATGTTGGTAAGGTATATTTTTTAACTTCTCCATCACATTCTCCCTTCTCTCTTTCTGGAAAACTAATATGGTTACAAAGTCAATTTAATAAAAACTTTAAAGACTATGTTATTACACCAAATAAAGAATTATTAGCAAAAGAAAATACATATTTAATAGATGATTATCCTCAAAATATAGAAAAGTTTAATTCTGCAGGTGGTGTTGGTATACTATTTCCACAATTTTGGAACTCAAAAACGGATGTCGAGAATAAAATAGACTACATCTTAAGTAAGCTATAGAGCTGTACGGCCTCTTAATGATCGACTTAATGTCTGTTTATCAATATATTCCATATCTCCACCTACAGGCATCCCTGAAGCAATTCTAGTAACTTTTACATTATACTCTTCGATGAGTTTAACAATATATAGAGCAGTGGTATCACCCTCTATAGTTGGATTTGTAGCAATGATAACTTCTTCCATATTGTGATTTTTTACTCTTTCAACTAGCGCATCCAATCTAAGCTCTTTTGGACCTATCCCATTTAATGGCGATAATACCCCATTTAATACATGAAAATATCCATTATATTCTCCAGTAGAATCGATCATATAAACATCTTGAGATTGCTCTACTACACAAATAACTTTATCTCTATTTAATGCTGAACAAATTTCACACGGATCATTCTCTGTATAAGTTCCACAAATTAAACAGTTTTTTATCTGTTCTTTAATATTTAAAAGATCATGGGCAAGTTTTTGTGCAATTTTAATATCACTTTTTAAAATAAAATAAGCTAATCTTGAAGCACTTTTTTTACCAATAGATGGAAGTGATGAAAATGAACTAACTAAATCATTAAATGAGTCCATTATTTAAATCCATTTAGGTCAAATGGCATATTAATACCTGTACTATCAGCCATTTCACTCTGTATTATATCTTTTATATTTGACTGAGCACTATTCATTGCTGCAATTATAAGATCCTGCAACATTTCGATATCTCTAGAATCAACAACAATTGGATCAAGTGTTACATTTGTAACTTCCATTTCTCCATTTATTTCTATTTTGACCAGACCACCACCTGATGTTCCAGTTGCATTTAATGTTTTAAGTTTTCCTTGTACATCTTTCATTTGTGTTTGCATACTTTGAATATTTTTCATTAAATCTGCTGGGTTAAAATCCATAAAATCTCCTAAACAATAGCTCCACGAAACATTGTTAATATTTTTTCAATATGATCATCTTTAATAGAGGCTTTCTCTTCTATAACATCTTTAACACCTCTGTTTATTACTATACTAATTATACTACTATCTAATTCTCGTAAAATTTCTACAATTTTATTTTTTTCTTTTTCTACTAAAGCAGCTTCAAATGAGTTTTTATAAGTTAAAACAATATTTGAACCTTCTCTATCCCATATTTCTGCTTTTTCTAAAGTTGATGCTAATGTAATAGAACTACCTCTAAGTTTCCTTATAATATTCTTTTTTAAAGATTCTACACTAACTCCAGATGAAACTTTGTCAAAAGTGACAGGTAATGGATCTGGTTCTGAATATGTCTCTTCTTTGATAGTAGGTGAAGTCTCAGGAATTGTTATACTACTATTTAAAGGAACTGGTATTGGCTCTGATGTTGGTTCTGTTTTAGACCTTGATGATGTTTTAAATTTATTAAAAAATTGTGCTGCGGGATTATCGGATTCTGGTTCCGTTTTAACTACAACTTCATTTATAATTTTTTTTTTTTCAGGTTCAATTTTTGAACCATACATCACTGTTTGTTCTTGTGTAAAGTTTCCACCAGAGATTGATTCTTTAATAATCTTTATCTTATCTAAAATTTCACTATTTGATATAAAATCTGTTAAAGTTGAAAGTCTGCTTAATAGTAGTTCAAGTTCAAACCTTGGATTAACAGAGTATCTTATATCTTTGTAGAGCTTTAGTATTAGTTCAACACCATGTTCTAACTGAATAACTGTAAAACTATCGATCGCTTTTTTAGAAAACCTATCACTGGAACAGCCTAATAACGATTCTTTTGTTATTCCATAGGATAAAAATAGTAAATTTCTGAAGTATTCTGCTAAATCGACAATAAATTGTTCAACTGCAACCCCTGAAATTAGTATATAGTCACATTTATCTAATACTGTGGTAGCATCTCTATCTGCCATTGCGTCAACTAAATCATTTAAATTATCTAAGCCAACAAGTCCCAATTTTTCACGAATTTTTTCTAAAGTAATTTCATCTCCAGAAAAAGATACAATCTGATCAAAAAGAGTATAGGCATCTCTAGAAGAACCATTCCCTTCCTTTGCAATCCAATAAATTGCATCATCGCTATATTTAATACGCATTTCATCACATGCTTCTATAATAAGTTCTTTTAAAGTTTCTGTAGGAATTAGTCTAAAATTAAATTGCTGGCATCTACTTCTAATTGTTGCTGGAACTTTGTGAATTTCTGTAGTAGCAAAAATAAAAATTATATAAGCTGGTGGTTCCTCTATAGTTTTTAACAGTGCATTAAAAGCACTATTAGATAACATATGAACCTCATCTATGATATAAATCTTATACTTTGATCCACTAGGAGCAAAAAGTACTTCATCTTTTATTTCTCTGATATCATTAACACTAGTATTTGAAGCTCCATCTATCTCTATAACGTCCATAGAACTACCAATTGTAATTTCTTTACAGTTATTACAAACACCACAAGGAAGTGCTGTAGGGCCCTCTTTACAGTTAAGAGATTTTGCTAAAATTCTAGCAGAAGATGTTTTACCAACTCCTCTTGGTCCAGAAAACAGATATGCATGAGCAATTCTACTTGATGAGATAGCACTAGTAAGGGTAGATACTACAAATTCTTGTCCTGCAAGGTCTTTAAATAGTTGGGGTCGTCTTCGATTAGCTGTTACTTCATATGCCATAGATTTATACTACTAAAAAAAAACCTCTTTAGCTACACCCAGGCTTACTTTAAACAATAACATTTCACTTACCGTTGCTACCTTCCAGTCCTGGCGGAGTTAGGTGAAAGTCATTATTAAAGCTCCTGGATGTAGTTAAAGAGGCTTGGATCCGGACAAGGAGGGATTCGAACCCTCGGTACCTTGCGATACACACGCTTTCCAAGCGTGCTCCTTCGGCCACTCGGACACCTGTCCATGTATAAAAATAAGAAAAGTTTACAAAATTTCTATATTTTCAAATGTAGACAAACACAAAGAATGTCGACAATTTTTACAATTATTGACAAACATTAAGAATATCGACAATTTTATCAATTATTGACAAACATTTTCTCGTCGAAAAGTTTGTTATAAAAAAAAACGGAAAGGGGGGGATTCGAACCCCCGGTACCCTTACGGGTACAACTCCTTAGCAGGGAGCCCGGTTCAGCCACTCTCGCACCTTTCCATAAAAATAATTTAAATATCGGAGAAGGAGGGATTCGAACCCTCGGTGCTATTACACACAACGGTTTTCAAGACCGTCACCATCGGCCACTCGGACACCTCTCCATTAAATTGCATCGTTAATGTACTAAAATCATCATTTTTTGTCAACATGTTATGGAATTAGTATATAATTATATTTATGAAAAGTATTATTGAAAAACTAATTATTGAGACTTCAAAGGGATTTATAGGTAATTCTACTGTAATAGAAGATGCAGTTCTTGCATTTGTTGCTGGGTTACATATTTTAATTGAAGATATTTCTGGAGTAGGAAAAACAACTCTTGTTAAATGTTTAGCTAAATCTGCGGGATTAGAACTAGGACGAATACAATTTACACCTGATCTCTTACCAGGTGATATAACCGGTATGACTATATGGGATCCTGTACAAAGACAATTTAATCTTAAAAAAGGTGCTATTTTTAGCGAACTAATTCTAGCTGATGAGATAAATAGAGCCTCACCACGGACACAATCTGCTCTTTTAGAAGCTATGGAAGAAAAAACAGTATCAATTGATGGTAAAAGTTTTACCCTACCAAATCCTTTCATAGTTATTGCTACAAAAAATCCATCTTTTTATCTAGGTACCTTTGATATGCCAGAATCACAAATTGATAGATTTGGAATATTAATAAAACCTGGATATCCATCTATTGAAAATGAGAAAAAGATTTTATTAGATTTTAAAAATATTGAGCCTGTAGATAATGTTAATAAAGTTTCAGATATTTCAGAAATAACTAGTTTGATAAAATATGTTCATTCTGTAAATATAAGTGATGATGTTCTTGAATATATAGTAAATATTGGAAATAAAACAAGAAATCATACAGATGTCAAATATGGTTTAAGTACAAGGGGATTAAAACACTTAATTAAATTTTCCCAAAGCAAAGCAATATTTTCAGATAGAGATTATTTGATTCCAGAAGATGTTATATATAGTGTAAAAAGAGTCTTTCCACATAAGATTCAACTTACATCAGAGGCTATATTAAATAATAAATCTATAAATCTTATAATATCTGAAATACTAAAAAAAATTGCTATTCCTGTAGGAATCAATTGAAATTAACAGTTAAAATACAAAATCTCATATTTTATACTCTTTTTTGGACTTTAGTTTTTCTATTAGGAAATTATATTGGAGGATATTTTAGGCTTGTTTATATATTTTTGACTCTAATTCTGATAAGTAATTTAATACACTATATTACTTCTATAAATAGTATAAATTATTATCAGCAATTTTCTACAGAGCACCCACAGAAAGGTCAAAATATAGAATATAAATTAACCATAGAGAATTATTTACCAATTACACCATGTTTTATTGAGATTTCATTTAATGATAATATAAAACTAGATAATTTAAATCCAAAAATTAAAAATACTGAGTCAGAACATATCTATTCGAATTTTTATCTTCCATATAGAGGTATTTATGATGTAGGTATTAAAAATATAGTATGTAGAGATATACTGAATATATTTGAGTTTAAATTATCATTTTGGCCTAGAACTTTTTATGTTTATCCTATGATAAACAAAAATATATATAGTGATAAAAATGGTTCTGGAGAAAATAAAAACAACTCAATTTTTAAGGATAATAAATATACTGATTATCTTGATTCAATTGATAAATATATTCCTGGTTCAAAAATGTCACAAATATCGTGGAAACATTTAGCATCCCGAGGAGAACCATATATAAGAAAGTATCTATCAGAAGAGGGACAATATACATATATTTTTTTAGATTGTACTACTCTTCCTGCCCATAGATTAGGCCCTACTGATGACTTATCTATAGAAACAGCTTTATCAATAATAAGTAAAAATATTGAAAACAACAGAGAAACTAAGATTAATATATGTAGTTTGCCAATAACAAATGAAACAGATTTTAAGAAGTTATATAAGGATTCAATTAATATTAAATTTGATCAAACTGTTTATGAGACTGAACTTAATTACAAAACACAAAACTATAAAGAGTCAGATAGAATAATTTTAATTACAACTTTTGAATCTAACTTTTTCTTTGATTTGGATTATATAAAAAACAGTAAAAAACTTACTATTTATATTATTACAACAAATTTAGATCCAATAAAGCAAGAACAACTGTCCAAAATGATAAATAAACTATCGGAGTTAGTAGAAATTATATGTATAAAATAATTAGATATGTTTTAACAATACTTTTATCTATAGCTGGAGCAATTACAGCTGTATATTTTTCTAGAATAAGTAGCCTATATATATTTTCTTTACTAATATCTTTGGGATCTTTTTTATTTTATACTTATATAAAAAATAGATATATTGAATTTATAATAACAATTATAGTTTTATTCATATTTATTGCTAATTTAATTATTATACCTCTATCATTTTACATTACATGGTTTCAATTTATTCAAAATAAAATACCCGACAGTCATATAACAGTTATATTAATATACCTTATTTGCTTCATATTAGGTTTTTTTCTAGGTATGTTTAATAAAAGAAACAGCTTTCAATCAATATTCTTTTTAATTATGTTTTTAGTCCTATTTGCTGCACTTTTATTTAATAAAGGCTTTTTGTTTATAATTATTATAGGTCTATTACCTATATTTCTTGTATTTAAACTAATTTATACAAAACAATTTAGAAAAATATTGCCCATATTACTTTTTATTATTTTTATATTTTATCTCAGTCTATTAATTTTTAATAATTCAACGCAAAAAGAATCAAAATTAGTTAATAACAGTTCTTACAATATAAGAAAGGTATTAAATACTTACTTTAAATCTTTTAATTTAATGCCATCTATACCCGGTCTAAGTAGACCCTACGCAAGTAACAGTGGAAAACCTCCAATATTAACAACAAGTGCTCTTCTAAAGATTACTGGATATCCTGGGGATAGATTTTATCTTAGAATGAAAATAGACAATAAATATGAAAATTATGAACTATCAAAAAAATTAGAAATAGACAATAAAAATGCAAAATATATAGAATTAACTGTTATGGCAGATTTTTTACCTATTATTCCTACGACCCTAGAAACAACTAATATATCTGGCTTTGACTATCCAAATAATATGGATAAAACACTAAAACTTAGTTTACCACTTTCAAAAGCTGATAAAATAAAGTTAATTATAAGTAAAAATTATGTAGATGAAACAGAATTTATTCTTAATAAACCCGAACTATCAGATAGAATGCAAAAGTTAGCTGAATCATTAAAAGGCAAAACAGATAGAGAAACTATTAACAATATAAGGAAATATCTTTTTAATAATTATGTTTATAGTTTAGAAACCCAAGAAGATAGAGAGTATATATCAAAGTTTTTATTTGAGACAAAAACTGGGTTTTGTATACACTTTGCAAGATCATTTATATTATTAGCAACTGAAAATGATATATTAACACGAGAAATATCAGGTTATTTAGTCGATATTCCAAATATTGAAAATAATTATATGTTTAATACAGAGCACATCATAACTGAAAAAAATTCTCATTTATGGCCTGAAGTATTTATTGATGGTAGATGGGAAACTTTTGAGGTTACTCCTCCGCTTTATAGAGAAAATAATAGAATAGTTAAAAAAAATAATAATTTAAGTAAACCTGAAGATAATAAACTTGAAGAAAAGGTAGATTATAAAAAAAATTATCTCCCAGTATTTTTAACACTATTTATAGTTATAATAACAGTAATAATATTTATATATATATTAAATAAAAATAAATATTTATTAAAAATAATAAAAATAAGCAAAAGAAAAAAAATACCCCATCCTAAAGATATAGGATGGGTTTTATGGAATAAAAAAATAAAAGGCAATGAAAAAACATTAAAGATCTTATTAGAATACGCATATAAAGGCATAATGATAACTAAAAATGATTATCTTTATATTAAAAATACCCTAAAATTACTTTGATAAGAGGTCAACTATTCTATTTAAATCATCTTTTGAAAAATAAGTAACTTCTACAGTTCCTTTTTCAATATTTCCTTTTAATTTAACTTTTGTACCTAAGGCATCAATAAAAAGCTGTTCAATATATTGAATATCAGGATCTATTCTTTTATTTATATGCTTAATTTCTTTTTTTTCAGAACTATAATCACTAACCATTTTTTCTGTAGCTCTAACAGAAAGTTTATTCTCTTTTATTTTATTGAAAATTGACCTTTGAATATTTGGTTTATCTATAGATAAAAGAGCTCTAGCATGACCAGCACTTAGTTCACCTATATTTACAGATTGTTGTAAATCATCAGGAAGATTTAATAATCTTATAGAGTTACTTATAGTTGATCTTTTTTTTCCAACTTTATGCGCCACTTCTTCTTGATTTAATTTAAGGGAATCCATAAGTTTTTTATAAGCTTTTGCTTCTTCAATTGCGGTTAAGTCTTCCCTTTGAATATTTTCTACTAAAGATATTTCTAATTTTTCTTCTTCCGAAATATTTTTAACAATAACAGGTATTGTTGTTAAACCAGCTAATTTTGAAGCTCTATATCGCCTCTCACCAGCAATTATGGTATAACCACCATTTAAACTCTCTTCAACTAATATTGGTTGTATAACACCACAGCTTTTAATGGATTCAGAAAGTTCTGCTATAGATTCTTCTGAAAACTCCTTACGAGGTTGATAAGGATTTGCTTTAACAAGTGATAAACTAACCTCATTGAAACCACTTTCATCACTTTCCATATTTACTATTAAAGAATCTAAACCAGACCCTAGTGCGCTCATTTTAGACACGTTCTATAACCTCCTTTGCTAATTTTTCATAACTAATAGCTCCCGAACATTTAGGAGCATATTTATTTATTGTTATACCATGTGAAGGAGCTTCAGATAATCTTACATTTCTTGGAATAACTGAATCAAATATTAATTCAGGATGTTTAATAAAAACAGATTTAACTTTGTTTATTACATCATTCCCTAATCTAGTTCTTGAATCATACATAGTAAAGACAATGCCACCTATTGTTAATGATGGATTTAAGGTCTTTTGAATTCTTTTTATTGTCTCAAATAACATCTTAAAAAAACCTTCTAATGCAAAAAATTCACATTGTAATGGGACTATAACTTTATCTGCCGCTGCAAAACCATTTAATGTGATTATACCTAATGATGGAGGACAATCAATTAAAATATAGTCATAATCATTTTTAATAGTATCTAGAACTTTTTTTAAGTAAAATTCTCTCTTATCAACATTAACAAGCTCAATAGCAGCACCAGATAAGTTAATATTTGATGAAAGAATAAATAAATTATCGTCATTAGTTGTTCTAATAGCCGATTTTATTTCTACTTGACCCATTATAACTTCATAAATACCAGCTAGTTTGCCATCGATACCCAGAGAACTTGATAGATTTCCCTGTGGATCAAAATCTACTAAAAGTGTCTTTTTTCCTTTTTCAGCAAGGTAAGCTCCAAGACTCACAGTTGTAGTTGTTTTACCTACACCACCCTTCTGATTAGCAAAAACAATGATTTTTCCCATATATTTTCCTTATTTTGTTATATTTGAGTATATATAATATATTTTCATTTGTCATTAAATAGATTATTATATATTAATTATCAAGGGCTAGTCGGGATAAATCCCTGCTCGCCAATCAATATTGCTTAATTGTAACAAATGTTACTGATTAGTTATGCAACCAATGTTAGTATATAAAATTATACTAGCATATGAATACAAGGAGAAAAGATGTTAGAAGAAAAAGTGGCTAAGGCTATAGAGCAGGTAAGACCTTCTCTACAAGCTGATGGTGGAGATATTAAACTAGTAGAAGTAAAAGAAGATGGTACTGTTATGGTAGAACTTCAAGGAGCTTGTAATGGTTGTCCTATGGCACAAGTAACACTTAAACAAGGTGTTGAAGCTTTCTTAAAAAAAGAGATACCTGAAGTAAAGAGTGTTGAATCAGTTTAATAGTTTAAATAGATGTTTCACGTGGAACATTATAAATTAAAAAGGAGAGTTTATTAGACTCTCCTTTTTTTATAAGTAATAATTAAATTACTCTTCTACATTATCAGTTGTTTCATTTAAAACATCATCATCTGTAGTTTCTATGTTGTCAGATGTTTCACGTGGAACATCATCTTCTATAGTTTCTGTATCATTTTCAGTTGCTGCTATATCTAAAAGGTCTTTTTGTTCTGGTTCTGGATCAGTATTAACTGCCTTAGCCAAACCAACCAAGTTATCATCTTTATCTATGTTTAGTATTTTAACACCAAAGGCATTTTTACCAATAAGACTTACAAGACTAGTTCTAACCTTTAAAGTTTTCCCTAATTGAGTAATACAAACGATATGATCCTCTTCAGTTACAGTCATTGAACCAATAACTTTTCCAGTTTTTTTATTAGCTTTATATATTATCTGACCTTGAGTAGCTCTATTATGATAAGATAAATTACCCATAAGAGTACGTTTACCAAAACCATTCTCTGAAAGTAATAACATCTGCTCTTGTTCAGAACCTACACAAACACCTATAAGTTTATCGTCAACAGCTAATTTAATACCCCTAACACCATGAGTATCTCTACCCATTACTCTTACAGCTGTTTCAGGGAACCTTAAACCTTTCCCTTTTTGCGAAATAAGAACAATATCCTGGTTTCCATCAGTTAATTTTGCTGAGATTAACTTCTCACCTTCATCTAACTTAATAGCTTTTATACCCCTAGTTTTAGCATTTCTAAAGTTATGAGTTGTTACTCTCTTAACGGTAGCTCTATTTGTTGCCATAAATAGGAAAGTATCTTCAGTAAATCCATTTAAAGAAACAGTAGTTGTAATTTCTTCTTCTTCTTCAAACTCAAAAATAGTTTTTAAATGACTACCTCTAGCTTGTCTAGAAGCTTCGGGAATCTCATGAACTTTTAACCAATAAGCTTTACCTACAGAAGTAACAAACATAATAACATCATGGGTATTAGCTATAAATATATGTTCAACAAAGTCACCATCTTTTAACTTAGCAGAGTTAGAACCTTTTCCACCTCTACCTTGTTCTTTATATTCAGAAAGAGAAACACGTTTAATAAAACCTTTATTAGATATTAGTACAACCATATCCTCTTGTTCTATTAAATCTTCAATAGTTATCCCTGTAACTTCCTGAACTGTAAGTTCTGAAAATCTAGGAGTACCATATTTTTCTTTAATTTCTAATGTCTCTTCTTTAATTACTGCTAATATTCTACCAGGATTATCTAATAATCCTTGTAAATATGCTATTAACTCTTGAATCTCTTTTAACTCATCCATTATCTTTTGAGTTTCAAGACTAGTAATTTTTTGTAAACGCATATCTAAAATAGCTTGTGCTTGTTTTTCACTTAATTCAAACCGGGCCATTAAAGCTACTCTAGCGTTAACAACACTAGATGATTTTTTAATTATAGCTACAACTTCATCAACATTTTCTAAAGCTATTTGTAAACCTTCTAATATATGAGCCCTATCTTTAGCTTTATTTAAATCAAATATAGTTCTTCTTGTAATAACATCTTGTCTATGTTCAATAAAAATCTTAACCAAATCTTTTAAGTTACAGGCTATAGGTCTACCATTTAAAATAGCTAAGTTATTAACATTAAAGTTTTGTTGTAGAGATGTATGTGCATATAACTGGTTTAATACAACTTTAGGTGAGAATCCTTTTTTAATTACTATTACAACTCTCATACCATTTCTATCAGATTCATCTCTTAAATCTGAAATACCATCTATTTTTTTATCTCTTACAAGTTCTGCAATCTTAAGAACTAAATTTGCCTTATTAACCATATATGGAATTTCAGTAACAATAATAGCTTCTCTATCATTTCTTAATTCTTCAAGATCTGTTTTAGATCTAACAGTTATTTTACCTCTACCAGTAGTTGCTGCATCAATATAACCCTGACGACCACAAACAATACCACCTGTAGGAAAATCTGGACCTTTAACAAATTCAGTTAAGTCTAATGCTGTTAGTTCAGGATTATCAATTGTTGCATTTATAGCATCACAGCACTCACTTAAATTATGAGGAGCCATATTTGTTGCCATACCAACAGCAATACCACTGGAACCGTTTACTAATAAAAATGGAAAAGCTGTAGGAAGTACAGATGGTTCAAACATAGAATCATCATAGTTAGGTCTAAAATCTACAGTCTCTTTTTTTATATCTCTTAATATAGCTTCTGAAACTTTTGCTAATCTAGCCTCAGTATATCTCATTGCTGCTGGTGGATCTCCATCAACAGAACCAAAGTTACCTTGACCTTGAACTACTGGCATTCTTAATGAAAAATCCTGTGCTAATCTTACTAAAGCATCATAAATTGATTGATCTCCATGGGGATGATACTTACCTAAAACATCACCAACAATACGTCCACATTTTTTATAAGGTGTATTATTTCTTAAACCCATCTCACTCATTGAATATAAAATACGTCTATGTACTGGTTTTAATCCATCTCTAGCATCTGGTAAAGCTCTACTAACTATTACAGACATTGCATAAGTTAAATATGACTCTTTAACTTCATCTTCTATTGCTATTGGGATTACTCGTCCTACATGATCTGCCACAAAAACTCCCTTATCTATACGTCAAGATTTGCAACTGATAGTGCATTATCTTCAATAAATTTTCTTCTTGGTGGAACTTCTTCACCCATTAAACAAACAAATATTTCATCTGCAGCAATTGCATCTTCCATTTTAATTCGTTTAATATTTCGTCTTGCAGGATCCATTGTAGTTTCCCACAATTGATCTGGATTCATCTCCCCAAGACCTTTATATCGCTGAATATTTACTTTATCTTCATCTATATTATTATCTCTAAGGTATTTTTCCTTCTCTTTATCATCATAAACATACTCAATAGTCTTACCATGTTGTATTTTATATAAAGGAGGCATTGCTAAATATACATGGCCTTTTTCTAATAAAGCTGTCATATATCTAAAGAAAAAAGTTAATAAAAGTGTTCTAATATGGGATCCATCTACATCGGCATCGGCCATAATTATAACTTTATGATATCTTAACTTTTCTAAGTTAAAATTTGTACCAACACTACAACCAAGAGCTTGCATAATTGGTGTTAACTTTTCGTTTCCTAAAACTTTATCAATTCTAGTTTTTTCTACATTAAGCATCTTACCAAATAGTGCTAAAATAGCCTGAAACTCTCGGTCTCTCCCCATTTTTGCACTACCACCAGCTGAATCTCCCTCCACTATGTAAAGTTCACATTGTGCTGGGTCTCTATTTGCACAGTCAGCTAATTTACCAGGAAGACCACCTGTTTCAAAAACATCTTTTCTTCTTGTTAACTCTCTAGCTCTTTTAGCTGCGGCTCTTGCTTTGGCTGCTAATATACTTTTATCAATAATTTTTTCTACAACTTCTGGAAACTCTTCAAAATATGAAGTTAAACGTTCAAATACAATAGAATCTACTATTCCCCTAACTTCCGCATTACCTAATTTATCTTTAGTTTGACCAACAAATTGAGGATTTGGAATTTTAATAGAAATAACAGCTGTTATACCCTCTCTTGTATCATCTCCAGAAAAAGAACTTTCCATTTTTTTACCCATTTTAGATTTTTTTAGAAAATCATTTAATGTTCTGGTAAGAGCAGATTTGAAACCAGAAAGATGTGTTCCACCATCTCTAGTATTAATATTATTTACAAATGTATAGATATTTTCTGAATATCCATCGTTATATTGCAGTGCTAACTGTAAAATTACCTGATCTTTTTCAAATTCTACATAAACAGGTTCAGGATTGATTACAGTTTTAGATTTATTTAAATATTCAACAAAAGATTTAACTCCACCTTCAAAATAAAATTTTGACTGTTTTGGAACTTCTAATCTTGTATCTATAAGTTCAATATTTATACCTTTATTTAAGAAAGCCTGTTCTCTTAATCTATTAGCTAAAATATCAAAACTATATTCTAGTTCAGTAAAAACAGTATCATCAGGTTTAAAAGTAGTAATAGTTCCCCTAAATTCAGTTTCACCAATTATCTCTAAAGGACCTCTAGTTATACCCTTATTAAATGTTTGGGAGTGAACTTTTCCATCTTTATGAACTTCCACAGTACAAAAAGTTGATAAAGCATTAACGACTGCTGCACCTACACCATGTAAACCACCGGAAACTTTATAAGTACTATTATCAAATTTACCACCGGCATGAAGTTTTGTCATAACTACTTCTAAAGCACTCATGTTCTCTTCTTCATGAAAATCTACAGGAATACCACGACCATCATCGGTTACTCTAATAATATTATCTTCTAATATCTCTACTTTTATTGTATTACAGAATCCAGCTAAAGCTTCATCAATACTATTGTCTACAATTTCGTAAACTAAGTGATGAAGGCCTGTATGGTCAGTAGATCCTATATACATACCTGGTCTTTTACGTACAGCTTCCAGACCCTTCAAAATTTGAATATTTTGAGCATCGTAATTATCATTTTGCATGTTTTCTACCTAATTGTTTGATTGGATTAAAATATTATAGCGTCAGATATCAAAAAAGTAAATAGAAAGCAATATTTCTAAAAATAATCTAAAGAATATTAGCTTATTATTTGCGCCTGTTAATAAATTGTGTATAATACCAGTAAATAAAAGACAAAAAATTGATTTAGTATATAACTAATCAATTAGTTTAATTCTATATATAATAAGTAATTAAGTTATATTTAATATAAGTATATTAATATAATATTGCTTGTGTATAAATTATTAACAATTTGGAGGAATAATGTCTTCAATTGAATATGATATATTCTGGTACGAAACTATAAAACAATTAAAAGAAGAAAATCTTCTAAGCGAACAAGAGTGTAGTATGTGGTTTAACAACATGAAATACACATCTTCCAACGAAGATAATATAGTTTTAAGTGTACCTTCAAAATTTTATAAAGATCAAATTAAACTTAGATATAGCTCATTATTAGAAAAAAAATTATTTGAGTTATCTGGAACTTCTATAAAATTAGATTTTACAATTATACAAAAAGAAATAGCTAATACAGAAAAAATAAGACCAAATATAGCTAAAACAAATAATTCTGATATTAAAACTGATAAATTTACAACTAAAACAGTTAATATAACTAACTCTAATCCACAACACTATCAGCTAAATGAAAACTATACATTTGAAAACTATGTTATTGGAGATAATAACTCTCTACCAACAAATGCTGGAAAAGCAATAGTTAATAATCCTGGTAAAGATTATAATCCATGTTTAATTTATGGTGGAGTTGGCCTTGGAAAAACACATTTAATGCAAGCAATAGGAAATGGTATACATAATAAACACCCAGAAATGAAAATAGTATATATACCTGCAGAAACCTTTATTAACGAATTTATTAATTCTATAAGTACAAATACTCAAAGCAAGTTTAAAAGTAAATATAGAAAGGTAGATGTATTATTAATTGATGATATTCATGATTTACAAAACAAAAATAGTACTCAAGAAGAACTTTTCCATACATTTAATGCTCTTTATGATTCAAACAAACAGTTAGTATTTACATGTGATAGACCCCCTAGTGAATTACAAAAATTTTCTGATAGATTAAAAAGTAGATTCGAAAGGGGTTTAAATGTAGACCTTCTTCCTCCTGATTTTGAAACGAGGGTAGCTATATTAAGAAATAAATTAAATGAAAAAAACGTAGATATACCTGATGAAGTGCTTAATTTTATGTCTAAAAATATAACTACAAATATTAGAGATTTAGAAGCAGCTTTAACAAAATTAATTGCCTACGCTGAACTTGTTGGTAAAAAAATAACTATGGATGTAGCAAAAACACAGTTAAAACATGTTTTCCAGAAGCCACTTCAACTTAATATTACAATAGATAAAGTACAAAAAGCAGTAGCAGAGTATTTTAATGTTACTACTAATGATCTTAAAAGTAAAAAAAGAACTAAAGTAGTAACTTTTCCTAGACAAGTAGCAATGTATATTATTAGAGAGATTACAGATTTTTCAACAACTGAGATAGGATTAGAATTTGGTGGAAGAGATCATACTACTGTAATGCACTCTTGTCAGAAGATAGAAGATATGACAATTACAAATTCTACATTAGAACCTACTATAAATAATATAGTAAGAACTATTAAAGAAAGTGGTGGAAACTAAGTTAATAAGTATGTTAAATTTGTGGATAAAATTACATGCTTGTTAATATGTGGAAAACAGTGTTATTTTATTAACATTGAATTCACATCAATAAATATATACTATAAAAGAGGTTATGTAGGTTATACACTTATACAGTGAGCCTACTATTACTACTACTATTTTATAATTAATAAGTATTAAAAGGAGAATGTATGAAATTCAGTTGTAATAAAAGTGTTTTATTAAAAGAGATCATGATTGCACAAGAAATAATATCCGGTAGAAATGCTTTATCTATATTATCAAATGTGCTTTTAGAAGTAGGACATAATAGACTAACTATAAAAGCTACAGATCTTAAAGTTAACTTTGAAACAAAAATTCCAGTTCAAGTAATTGAATCCGGTAAAACTACAGTATTTTGTGACAAGTTTTTAAATGTACTTAGAAATTTACCAGAATCAGAAATAGAGTTTGAAAAAAATGAAGATAATATTTTAAGTATTAAACCAATTGGTCAACATATAGATTTTAAACTAAGATGCATTCCATCAGATAATTTTCCTGAAATAATTAATATTTCAAATGAACATTATTTTGAATTACCACAATTTGAATATAATCAAATGATTAATCAAACTATTTTTGCTGTATCTGATGATGAAACAAGATATTTTTTAAATGGTGTATATTTTGAGAAAAATAGTGATAAAGCATTAATGGTTGCTACAGATGGTAGAAGATTATCTTATATTGATAGTGCCTTTCCATACGAAATGGAAAATTTTGACGGAGTAATTGTTCCTATCAAAATTTTAAGCTTAATAAAAAAATTATCTTCTGGTGAAGGAAATATTTCAATTGCAATAATTGATAAAAATATTCATTTCAAATTAGATAATCAAAAAATATCATCAACTTTGATTGAAGGCCAATTTCCTCAGTATTCTAGAATAACAACTGAAACACCTGAAAAAACTGCTGTAATTGATAAAAATAAATTTGTTACAGCAATTAAAAGGGTTTCTTTATTAGCAGAGAGTAGATCTAGAAGAATTTTTATTACTTTAGAAGAAGGAAAATTAACACTTTTATCTGAAGAGAGTGATATTGGTAATGCAAAAGAAGAGTTTGAATGTGAATATTCTGGACCTAAGACAACTATTGCACTTAATTATCAGTACTTGTTAGAACCTTTAAAAGCTATTCAAGATGAATCTATTGAATTTTGTTTTACAGATGAAGCCAGACCAGTAATGATGTATTCTTCACCAAAAAGTAATTTTTTACATATGATTCAACCAATGCAGGTTGATTAACATCATTTGGGATTTAAAGAATTATACTTATATAACTTCAGGAATTTTGAATCATTAAGAATTGATTTAGATTATCCTGAGGTTTATTTTGTAGGTAAAAATGGACAGGGTAAAACTAATATTCTAGAAGCACTCTATTTTTTATGCTACGGATCCTCATTTAGAACTAAACACGATAATATAATTTTAAAACATAAGCAAAATCAGATGGCAGCTGCAGCAAAATTTGAAAAAAATGATAATAGCTTAAATAAAATTAGTATTCAGCTTGATAAAGGTCAAAAAAAAATAATTTATAATGATAAAATAATTACTGATAGAAGAGATATTATGTTAAATATGCCATGTATTGTATTTTGTCATGGTGATTTAGATTTTGTAGTAGGTTCTCCAGATAAAAAAAGAAATTTTTTCGATCAGACGCTTTCGTTATTAGATAGTGATTTTATTGTTTTATTAAGAAATTACAAAAATATACTAAAAAATAGAAATAAACTTTTAAAAGAAGCTAGTGATATTGAACTAATTAAAATTTATACAGAGAAACTTGTTGATTATGGAATATTATTACAAAATAAAAGAAATAATGTTATTAAGCAATTTAATATTGTTATTTCAGAGATGTTCAATAATATTTCTGATTTGAATGGAAAGTTAAACATTGATTATATATCTTCTTGGAAAACAGATAATAAAGAAGAAATTGTTAATAGTATAAATAATAAAATTAATTACGAATTAAAGATGAAAACTAGCTGCTATGGCCCCCATAGAGATAATTTTAAATTTATTTATGAAAAAAAAGATTTTAATGAATTTGCATCAACTGGGCAATTAAGATTAGTTTCTTTAATTTTAAGAGCAGCTCAAGGAATATTTTTCTCAGATAAAACTGGTAGAAAGCCTATTTTGTTACTAGACGATGTATTATTAGAATTAGATAATGAAAAGAGAGAACTTTTTATGAATAATTTACCTGAGTATGAACAAGCTTTTTATACTTTTTTACCAGATAGTTCTGCATTAAAAAAACATGAAGCTAAAGTTTTTTATATTATTGAAGGAAATTTAACAGAATGAAGAAAGCTGGAGATTTAGTTAATATATATTTTAATGAAGTACAAAAAAAAGAGGGAGAACAATATAATTCTTTTCATAATTCCTGGAATGAAATAACTGGAGATAAAATAGGAAATAATAGTGAAATAAAAGATATTGTTGATGGAAATTTAATAATTCAGATAGATCACCCTGGTTGGAAACAACTAATTTTGTTAAAAGAGAAGTATATTTTAAAAAAAATAAATAAAAAGTTTCCAGAGTTATCAGTTAAGAAAATAAAGTTTTATTTCAAAAATAGTAATAAAATTAACGATAAAACTAAAGATATTTTAAAAAATACAGATATTAATCGAGATAAAGTTGAAATAGATAATGCGAATTTTTCTGAATTACTTAAAAAAATGAGTAAAAGATCTGAAGAGTAATCTTATATAGTTGACATTTGATTTATTATAAAAGTATATTACAGTCACTTATCATATTGAAATTTTAGAAGTTATTAGAGATATAGGAGTTATTCTAAGGTATGAAACGAACTTATCAGCCAAGTAAGGTTAAAAGAAACAGAAAGCACGGATTCCGAGCTAGAATGAGTACAAAAGCAGGAAGAGCAGTGTTATCAAGAAGAAGAAGAAAGGGAAGAGCTAAATTATCAGTTGCTAATGAGAACAACCCTTACTAAATCAGAGAGACTAAGTAGTCAATCTGATTTAAAAACTGTTTTTGCAACCGGCAGTAGATCAAATACTGCAGGTGCAAAAATTGTTTATTTAAAGAACAACTTATCTTATAGTCGTTTTGCTATTACTCTTGTGAGAAAATTTGGCAATTCAGTCGAAAGAAACAGAGCTAAACGAATTTTTAGAGAATTATACAGATTAAATAAAAAATATATTTTAACAGGTTGGGATATTATCATAATTTTATATCCTGGTAACTTTAGTCACGAATCTAGAGAATCTCAGTTTTTTAGCCTGTTACAAAAAGCAAATTTGAAAGTTGAAAATTCAGTGGAGTTTATATAAATGGAAAAAAGAACAGTTCTAGCGATTGTGCTTAGTACAGTAGTTTTTTTAGGTTTTAACGCATTAAATAGTTATTTATATCCTACAGATGATACAGTTATTAATACGGTAATTGAATCTGAAGAAAATAATATTACAAATGAATCTGAACCTATTATTAAAAATGAAGATAGTAATGTAATTGAAGAACTTGAAGATTCTACTACATATATAGAAAAAAGTATTAATTATTCTACTGAGTTATTTGATGTAACTTTTAATACTAAAGGTGGAAATATAACTAGTTTAAAGTTATTAGACCATACGATAGATGTTAATGATGAAACTATAGTTGATATGGTTCTCCAAGAAATAGATAATAACGCTCTTTTTAATATGACTGTTGGAGATAAATTATTTAATGAAATTTTTGAATATAAAAAATTAGATAATAATACTCATCAATTTAGTCGTAAATTTAGATTAAAAGACAGTTCAGGTAGTAATTCTTCACCTTTAACATTGGTTAAAACTTATAAATTTTTACCAAATGACTATATGTTTGAATTAAAAATATCTTTAAAGAATAATGATAATAGTCTAATACCTATGAATAGTAATGGATCTGTATATTCTTTAAATGTTACAAAACAAATAGGTCCAGAGTTTGTTAAACTTGATAGAAGAGAAGATTATCGAAAATTATCTATATATACTGATGGTAAAAGGGATGAGTTAAAAGTAAAAAAACAAGAAATTACTTATAATGAATCTTATGATTGGACAGCTATTGAAGCAAAGTTTTTTACTTTAGCTATAATTCCAGATAATAATAATCCTTCTATATATTACACAAATAAACTTTTTGATGGTAAAGAGACTGGTGAACTTATATTAAGTAGAAGCAATCTTAATAGTTCTTTTATTGAAGATACATATAAAATTTATGCAGGTCCTAAAGATCATGAAAAATTAAAAACTTATGCAAATTCTGAAAATAACGGTTGGAATATGGCTGTTGTAGGGTTAGATAGAATAATACATTTTACTATGAGACCTTTAGCAATGTTTTTTATGATGATATTAGAGTTCATTAATTCTGTAGTTAATAACTATGGTATATCTATTATTTTATTAACTATACTTTTAAAAATAGTACTGTTTCCTTTTACTAAAAAGAGTTTTGACTCGATGGGTAAAATGCAGACTATTCAACCTGAACTTAAAAAATTACAAGCAAAATATAAAGATGATGCAGCAAAATTAAATGCAGCAACAGCAGAGTTATATAAAAAAGAAGGTGTTAATCCTCTAGGTGGTTGTCTACCTATGTTATTACAAATGCCAATATTTATTACATTCTACTCTCTGTTTAATGAATATATAGGTTTAAAAGGTGCAACTTTTATTCCTGGTTGGATAATTGACCTTTCTAAGCCAGAATTTGTACTTCAATTTGGATTTCAACTTCCTTTAGTTGGTTGGGATGCTCTTAGATTATTACCTATTATTTATGTAGCTACTCAGTTAATATCCATGAAATTTACACAAAACCAACAAGCTGGTGGTGGTGCTGGCGCTTCTGCTATGCAAACAAAAATGCTTACGCTAGGTATGCCTATAATGTTTTTCTTCATTATGTACAATCAGAGTTCTGGTTTATTACTATATTGGATTACACAAAATCTAATAAGTTCTGCGCAACAGATTAAAAGTAAAAAGAAATCTGACAAACAACATGATTTAGTGTTAGAGGAAAAAGCTCAGAAGAAAAAAAAGAAAAAAGGCAAAAAATAATAGCGTAATACTCAATTAAAATTTACTTTAACCGGGAGTGTTAAAATTATGATAAGAGAATTTGCAGGTAAAACTGAAAAAGATGCTATTGAAAGAGCTGTAAATGAACTAGGTCTTAAACGGGATGAATTTGATGTAGAGATTTTAGAAACAGAAAATAGAGGTTTTTTATTTAAAAAATCTTCTGTTAAAATTAGAATCCATTACAATAATGATAATAATTCTGTAGCTGAGAATGATTTTGAAGAGAGTATTTTAAACTTTACTAAAGAAATTATATCCAAAATGGGATATAAGGGAAAAGTTGTAATTTTAGAAAGATCTGAAAATCGTTTAATGTTGGATATAATAACAGAGGATTCTGCTATTATTATTGGAAAAAGAGGTAAAAATTTAGATGCTATACAGCTTTTAGTAAATGTATATGCTGGTAAGTTTATCAATAAAGATGAATCATCACTAAGAATTATTTTAGATGTTGAAAATTATAGAACAAGGCGAGAAGATAATATTGTACGTTCTGCACTAAAAACAGCTGATATAGTTTGTAGTACTAAAAGTTCAAGATTATTAGAACCACTTAATCCATTTGAGAGAAGATTGGTTCATTCTGCCTTAAATGAAATTAAC
The DNA here is from genome assembly GCA_051531975.1 of Spirochaetaceae bacterium. Lineage (GTDB taxonomy): Bacteria > Spirochaetota > Spirochaetia > DSM-2461 > DSM-2461 > Thiospirochaeta. The sequence continues at coordinate 96,360 of JAOPTT010000013.1, read as the reverse complement.
GATGTAATCACTCAAAGTGAGGGTGAAGGTACCTTTAAACGTATAAGAGTTATATATAAAGGTACTAGAGACTAGTATAGAAGCCACCTTAGGGTGGTTTTTTTTTGCATTGTGGATAACTTGTGTACAAAAATATCAAATATTGCATAAATTCATTATAAAAAATTGTTTAAATGTGGATATATTCACTTATATATTATTATATCGTATATTTATTCATTAATTGTCGAATATATACTTAAAAATGTATTTATATTAATTTAAAATTAAATTTAGATGAATTTAAATTCATTCTATAAAAATCCTATAATTGTGGATAACTTGTTAATAAAACGGTTTAAATTCTTAATATTTTTATTTTCTATTGTGGATAACTTGTTAACTAATTCTATAACATCTTTTTTATAAAATCATTTACTATGTTAATTAGAACTTTTTTATATGGACTATTAGGTAAAGTACTATTTAATCTTCCAATATTATTGTTTAGAAGTTCAAGAGCTATTTTAGAGCCTTCAGTTATTGCACCACTATTATCTAAAATTTTTATAGCTCTCTCAACATATTTTTTTCCTTTTATTATACCTTTTAATTTAGCCATTTTAATATTATTTAATAATTTACTATGTTCATTTTTATTACAATATAAGATAACTGGTAAACTTTTTTTACCTTCAACAATATCATCACCTCTATGTTTACCTGGGTTTCCAGTAGTTATATTCTTTATATCGTCTAATATTTGAAATCCTACACCTATTTCTTCCCAAATAGTACGTATATTTTCAATCTCTTCATTGCTTAATCCTGCACATATAGCACCTAATTCTCCAGACATTGATGCTAAGCAACCAGTTTTAAATTTACACATCTGTATATATTCAGTTACTGAGGGAATTTTTTTAAGATCGTTATGCCATTGAATATCTAATCCTTGTCCAAAATGTAAACGACGCATATTATGTGTATAGCTTTGATATATATTTAATTTTACTTTATCAGTTAAATCTAAGTTATCTATTATTGTTGTTGGAATGTAATATAGATGATTACCAGAATTTATAGCCATATCCTCACCAAATATTAAATGAACAGCTTTTTTACCTCTTCTCTCAATAGCTTTGTCTTCAATATCATCTATTAAAAGTGTTCCATTATGTATAAGTTCAACAAATGGAGAAAGTTTAAAAGCCATTTCAAGATCATTATTAAAACATGCAGCAGTTAAAACCAATACTAGAGGTCTCCATCTTTTACCTCCACGGTAAATAAGCTCTAAGGCTGGTCTATTTATATTATCTGTAGATTCTGTTGTTATATCAGAAGATAAGCCTCCAACAGCTTTATATATCCAGTTTTTATCAGTTTTAGTTGGTAATACTTTAGAAATTTCTTCTTCTATTCTATCTAATGTTGTACTATATATTTTATCCATATTTATATTGTATTATAAAACTTCAGGAGTTGGTAGAATGGGAAGAAGAGATAAATTAGATCATTATAGTTTAAAGGCAAAAAAAGAGGGTTATCCAGCCCGTTCTGTTTATAAATTAGAAGAAATTCAACAAAAATTTAAGATAATGAAACCTGGACATAAAATAATAGATGTGGGTGCATCTCCTGGTAGTTGGACAATGTATGCATTAAAAATAGCTCAAGGAAAAGGACTTGTTGTTGGTGCTGATTTAAAACCGTTAAACTTAAAAAAAGAGTATCCAAATTTATTTTTTATGCAAGGTGATGTATTTAAAGAGGAAACTATTACTTTTTTATGTGAGAAAGGTCCATTTGATGTTGTATTAAGTGATGCTGCTCCATCTACTACTGGTAATAGACTAACAGATACAACTAGAAGTTACGATTTAGTTTTAGAAATATTAACACTTACCGATAATATATTAAAGCCAGGTGGAAATTCAGTATATAAAATTTATCAGGGAGAAGACTCCAATGATATTTTAAAAAGAATGAAACTTATGTTTAATGAAGTTAAAACTTTTAAACCAAAATCAGTTAGAAGTGAATCCTTTGAAATTTATTTTATTGGGTTAAATAAAAAATGATTTGTTTGAAAGTTATAAAAGAGTGTGTTATAATTAGCAAAAAGCTATGATTAACAACTTGTATTAAATACGTTTATATAGATTAATTTTAATTAATAAGTATATAATGGTACTATTAAAAGCAACAATAAGAGGTTCTATGGGTAATGATGACATAATTCAGGGTTTCGATCTTGAAAAAGATGACAGTTTAAAAATAAATCTTCATGTTAGAGAAGAGGCATTAGTTCTTTATCTTACAGGATACATAGATACATATAATTCAAATCTTTTTCAGAAGCGTGTTGTTAAAGCAGTTAACGCAGGTTTTAATAAACTTATATTTCAGTGTGGTGGATTAAATTATGTATCTAGTACAGGTATTGGATCATTCACAGCATTTTTAAAATTAGTTAAAGGTAAAAATGGAGATTTAGTACTAATTGATGTACAACCTAAAGTATTTGAAGTTTTTCAATTATTAGGTTTTTCCAAGTTTTTTAATATAAAAAGAAATTTAGATGAAGCTGTTGAACATTTTTCAAGTTCTGGTGGAAATAGTTCTGAAAAGTCTATTTTCCCTAAAATATTTAAATGTCCTATATGTTCAAAAAAATTAAAAGCAAGCAAATCTGGTCGATTTAGATGTAGTGAATGTAAGACAATTTTAGCTATTGATAAGACTGGTCAGGTTTTCTTAGGTTAGTTATTCTATAATGAATAACTTAGCCATAAAGAGTCTTCTTTATATATTTTTTAGTTTCTTAATTATAAGCACTTCAATATTTTTTTTTAATAATAATTTTGCAATCGATAATTACCTTTTAACTCTAAGATATACATATCATGAATTAATGGGTCTCGTTCTATTTATTTCTCAGTTTATTTATATATTAAATGGTCATAGTAAAACTAATAAAGATGTTGTTATACATAGTACTATTTGCTGTTTAATATTTGTAATTTTTGATTTTTTCTTTATAGACTACGATTATGTATCGCTTGTAAAAAATAGTGTAATTGATTTTCATATAGATCGTGATGATGTATATACCCAAGGGATTTTTATTTTAGAATCAATAAAATTTAAAGAAATGTATAACCATGTACATAATTGGGATATAAAAGAGTATATTGCTTTATCTTCATTTTCACTATTTCTTTTTAATCTTTCAGTTTTAGTGAGTTTAGACAGATTATTCAAATTTAATACCATTTTAAAAGTATTAGCTATAATATTAACATTTTTATTTAACCTATATATTTGGAATTATCAGCTAAATATTTTAATAATTATATTAAGTTTTGTTCTTCTAATTAATATAAAGGAGAGACATTGAAATATTTTAAGCCCCTAATTTTTTATTTATTAACTATAACACTTTATTTTTTATTATTATTAGCTATTGCTGGTGGAGTATTATCGTTAAGTCTTTTTTATATAGGTAAATCATTTGTAATTTTTAATTTATTATTTGCAACATTATATTTTTATATAAATCATAATAGTAATATTATAAGTATAGTTATTGTATCAGTCTATGCTATTTGTATTACCCTATTATTATTAGAAGTTTTCTATCCAAAATCTTTAATAAATAATCTAATACTAAATCCACCTGAAAACAGATCGGTTATAGAACCAAATAATTCTACTAATGAGAAGTCTATAGTAGAAATACCTCAGTCTAATATTGATAGAGCTAAATATTATCTTGATTTAAAAGAGTATACTAGCGCCTGGATTTACTCTGATTTTGTTGTGGAAAGTGGTATAGGTAATATTACTGAAGCAAATAAAATCAAAAAAGATGCTGAGTCTAAATTAAAAAGTGCATCTATTAAAAAAAATAATGTTAAATATATAGAGACATTAAAATATAAAAATATGATAAACCAGAAACGGTATTTAGATGCTTATTATTTTAGTCTAAACAATTTAAACAATGTTATATATGATCATGACTTTATAATAAAATTGAAAAATAGTTACCACATTTTATTACAAGATTATTATTCTATAGATCTTGTAGAGTCTGCCTTAAAATTACCTGGATATACAGATATAAAATTTTATAATACAAAAGGGAAATTTGAAAAATATTATATTGAGAAAATAGTTTATAATAATGGTGGATATTATATAAAAAACCTAAAAATTAATAATGAAAATTACCCATATATTTATATTGATAAAAATGGTCAACTATTTTCATCTGGTTTTAAAGAAAATGAAGTTTTTGTAATTAATAAAGATAAACCTGATATCATAATGAATCCAGAAGATTTAAAGCTTTATTCCAAAGAGTTTTACAAGTTATCACAATCTTCTTTACATTTTAATATGAGAGTATTTAATAACAAATATGTAAAATATTTTGAAGATATTGTACTTTCAGAATTAATTTTGTCTAGATTAACCAATTATTCATTAATTATAATTATCTTTTTTATGGCACAACTAGGAATGAAAAATAGGGATTATCTTAACTATCTGTTTAATACATCTTTTTTACTATTTTCAATTAAATGGTTTATAAAAAAAATAGGCTTAATCCTTATGTTCACTGGATTAAACCTATCAATTATTATTGTATCAATTATATTTTCTATATGGTTAATAATACTTATTAAAAAAGTTACTCTTTCACGCGCTCTATTTTAGCACCTAAGGCCATAAGTCTTTCTGCAATATTTTCGTAACCTCTCTCTATTTGGTATACATTCTGAATTGAACTTTTACCTTGAGCGCATAATGCTGCAATAACCATGGTCATACCAGCTCTAACATCAGGAGATACTAAATCGGCAGCATTTAGTTTTCCAGGCCCATTTACAACAGCTCTATGTGGATCACATAAAATTATACCAGCACCCATAGCATTAAGTTTATCTACAAAAAACATTCTAGAATCAAACATTTTGTCATGAATAAGAACTGTTCCTTCAGCTTGAGTTGCAACCACAACCATTATACTCATTAAATCTGGTGGGAAGTTTGGCCAAGGACCATTTGATATTATAGGTATTTGATTTCCCATATCTCTAATTATTTTTAATGGCTGATTTGATGGTACATAGATACTATTTTCATCCTGTTCCCAGTGAACACCTAGTTTATTAAATGCCATTTTAGCATTTCTCATATTATGAGGGTCTGCATGTGTTATTTCTAATTCGCCGTGGGTTACAGCTGCAAGTCCAATTAAGGAACCAACTTCCATAAAGTCTGCACAAATTTCGAATTCACACCCTTTAAGTTTCTTTTTACCAACAATGGTTAGTGTATTTGAACCTATACCTGTTATATCCCCACCCATTAAATTAATCATGTTACAAAGATCTTGAACATGGGGTTCAGAAGCTACATTTCTAAATATGGTTGTTCCTTCTGCTAGAGTAGCAGCCATAATTGCATTCTCTGTTGCAGTAACCGATGGTTCATCAAAGAATATATCTTTACCTACAAGTTTATTTGCTTCTAGCTTAAATAAGCCATCCATAGATACCTGAGCACCTAGAGCAGTTAAAGCTATAAAGTGTGTATCTAGCCTTCTACGGCCAATTACATCACCACCTGGAGGTGGAAAGATTGCTTTTCCAGTTCTTGCTAGTAGTGGACCTGCAAAAAGAATTGATGCTCTAACCTTTTTTGCCATCTCTACTGGTATTTCACTTGTTTTAATATCTAAAGTTTGGATTTTAAATGCGTGGTGTCCAATTTTATCTACGCTACATCCAAGTTCTCTTAGAATATCAAAAAGTACTAATACATCTTCTATTTCCGGGATATTCCGCAAAATAACCGGCTCGTCTGTTAATAACGCGGCGGTAATACATGGAAGTGCTGCGTTTTTGTTTCCATTGGCTCTGATCTTTCCACTAATGGGAAAGCTACCTTCAATTATATACTTGTGCATAACGAAACTTTACATGCCAAAATACTCAGTGTCAATTGTATTGAATATGTATTTATAGATAGATTAAAAAAAATAAATATATTATTTTATATTATACGATCAATAAACAGGTGAAAAAGATGGAAGTTTACAAATTTGGAGGAAGCAGTTTAGCTGATTCAAAGAGAATTAAAGGTGTTTGTGATATTATTTTAAGTAATAATGTCCAAGTTGTTGTTCTTTCTGCAATGAAAGGTATTACAAATTTACTTATAGAAGGCGCAGAATATGCTGAGCATGGAAATAAATCTTATAAAGAGTCACTTGAAGGTATTAAAGAAAAACAAACTGTAGCTGTAAAAGAACTTTTTACTGGTACCTTAATGACTGAAGTAGAAAAAAAACTCTTTACAATAATTGATGAATTAAAAGATATTCTCCATGGTGTAGAACTTGTTAAAGAGTGCTCATCAAGAAGTTTAGATTTTATATCAAGTTTTGGTGAGAGATTGAACTGTACTTTAGTAAGTGAATATTTAAACTCTGTAGGTATAAAATCTTATTATGTTGATGCAAGAAAAATTATAAAAACTGATAATAACTTTGGTTCAGCAAATGTTGATCTTAAATTATCATATGACTTAATAAATAAAAAAATAGATCCAGGAAAGGGTATTGCTATAGTTACTGGTTTTATAGCCTCAACAGAGGAGTGTATAACTACAACTTTAGGAAGAAATGGAAGTGATTATACCGCTTCTATATTAGGTGGAGCATTAGATGCTGAGAGTGTAGAAATATGGACTGATGTTGATGGTGTTTTAACAGCTGACCCTAGAGTTGTTTCTCATTCTTATGTTATACCACAGTTAAGTGTATCTGAAGCAATGGAAATGTCATATTTTGGTGCTGAAGTTATTCACCCATATACACTTCTGCCTGTAGTTGAAAAGAATATACCTGTATATATAAAAAATACTTTAAACCCAACAGCCCCAGGAACTTTAATAGCTAATAAAGTTGAAAAAAATCCAAATGAGATTACTGGTCTTGCTTCTATTGATAATGTTTCAATTTTAAATATTGAAGGTGGGGGAATGATGGGTATGCCTGGAATGGCTTCCAAGATTTTTGATTCTTTAGCACGTTATGGGGTTAATATCATAATGATTACCCAAGCTTCTAGTGAACATAGTATATCTATAGTTTGTAGAAGTTCAGAAGTTAAAACTGCAGTAAAGGGTCTTGAACTTGATTTAGAAGAGGCTTTAAACCAGAAGAAAATACAAAGTATAGAGGTTATTAACGATCTTGAGATTATTGCTGTAATAGGTGACAATATGCGTGGAAGAATAGGTTTTAGTGGTCGTCTTTTTAGTTCATTAGGTAATGATGAAATTAATGTTCTGGCAATTGCCCAGGGTTCTACGGAAAAAAACATATCTTTAGTTGTTAAATCAAATCAGAAAGCTAAGGCTTTAAATGCAATACATAAGACCTTTTTAGGTTAAGGAGCATATATGAAACTGTTTAGTACAAGAGATCATAACCATAAGAGTATTTTTAAAGATGCAATTTTTCAGGGATTATCTCCGGAGGGTGGTCTATATTTTCCTGAATCATTCCCAGATATGAGTGACTTTATTAAAAGCTGTCACGGAATGTCTTTTAACTCAATTGCTGAACATATTGTATATGAATTAATTAAAGATGAAACGTCTAAAGAATCTGTCAAAAGAATTATAAACAATGCCTTTGACTTTAAACCTGAAATTATGAGGGTTTCCGAAGATATAAGTATATTAGAACTATATACTGGACCTACATGTGCTTTTAAAGATTATGGCGCATCGTTTTTAGCTGCTTCTATGGAAGAGTTTTTAGGTGATAGAAAGGAGAAAGCTGTAATTTTAGCAGCAACTTCTGGAGATACTGGATCCGCCGTTGCTAAGGCTTTTGAAGGTAAAGATAACATTGAAGTTGTAATTTTATATCCTAGTGGAATGGTTAGCCCATTACAGGAGAAACAGTTAACAACTATAGGTGGGAACATTACTGCTTTAGAAGTTAAAGGAACTTTTGATGACTGTCAAAAAATGGTTAAAGAGGCTTTTGGAAATAAAGATTTATGTTCTAAAGTAAATATTACTTCTGCTAACTCAATTAACATTGGTCGGTTAGTTCCTCAATCACTATATTATATCTACGCTTATTCTCAGTTAAAACCAAATTCAGATTTAATGTTTACTGTTCCATCTGGTAACTTTGGAAACTTAACAGCTGGTCTATTTGCTAAAAACTGGGGTCTGCCAGTAAAACAATATATTGCTGCTACAAATAATAATAAAGCAGTTCCTGAGTTCTTAGATACCGGAAACTATAACCCAAGAGCCTCAGTTCAAACTCCATCCAATGCTATGGATGTAGGTGCACCTAGCAACTTTGAAAGACTTATGACTATGTTCAATTCTGATGTTGATAACTTTAGAAAGGTTATTAAAGGTGACTATGTCTCTAATGAAGATACAATAAAAACAATGCAGAGATACTACTTAGAAAGAGGTCAAATATTAGACCCACATACTGCTGTTGGTATTTTAGCTACTGAGAGATTCCAAAAAGCTAATGCTGAAGCTAAAAACTATAACTCTTTAGTTCTATCAACTGCTCACCCAGGTAAGTTTGTAGAAGTTGTTCAGGAATCTATTGGTGTTAATCCACAACTACCGGAAGCACTTTCAAAATTAGTAAATAAAGAGAAAGTTTCTACTGTAGTTGAAAACAGATATAGTGAACTTGAGAAGTTTTTATTAGCTAATTATTAGAAACAGTTTATTAAGATAAAAGAGGCCATTTGGCCTCTTTTTTTATTGATAAATATACTAATTATTTAAAGCGGTATTAGCCTTAGATTCAGCATTAGATAAAGCCTCTTTTGCCGTTATATTTCCAAAATAAAAGTTTTCCAACTCTTCCCTTAATATTTCTAATACAATTGTTGATGAATAAAAAGGTATAGAATAATTTTGTGATGGTTTTAGATATCCATTATTAATAGATTCAACATGAAAAAGGTCCTCATCCCCAGATAATAATCCTTTTGATGCATCAGATATATCAAAATTAGGGTGCAAAGGGATCCTCCCAAAACGAGCCATCTCCATAACCCCTTTTTCCAGATACCATTTAATAAATAACCAAGATTCTTTTATTTTTTTAGAGTTTTTATTTATTTGTAACATATCACCAGGACCACCAGAATTATAATAAATACCATTAGAGTTTGATGGAAATGGAACATAGGCTGTTACAAAATCATGGGGATACTTTTCTCTATTTTTTATATCTCTTATTAACCATGTTCCATAAATCATTGCTGTTTTACCCTGGGTAAAAAGTTGAGTCCCAGAGATTTTATGATTAATAACTGACTCTTGATTAGGCATAAAACCTTGACCCATAAGTGATTTAACTTGATTTAATACTTTTATGTATCTTGGATTTGAGAAATCCACACTTTTACCATTATTTCTATAATAGTGATCTGCCCCTAGTTCTGAATCCAACATTTCTAATGGTACTTCTTGAAGATTTAATGTCCCAAGATAAGCACCATATATTTTTTCGCCATTCTTAACTGAGGATAACTTTCCCACAGTTTTAAAAAAGTCATTCCAATTCCATTTTATTGGTATTTCTATACCAGCACTATCAAACATATTTTTATTTGCAAGAAATCCATTATTATATGTTTTGCTAGCAAGACCATAATATTCTCCATTTATTAAACTTTTTTTATTACCAAAGATACCAATATATTTTTTAATATCATAATTATCATTAGTTATAAGTGAGCCTAAATTGAGGGCCATTTTCTCTGATCTACGAGAATATTGTTCATAACCATAACTAAAAAAGAGGTCAATATCACCACCACCAAGTAGTGTTACATCAAGTTTAAGGTTCCCTTGTTTATCATTTATATATCTTTTATATTCTGCTTTTATTCCTTGATTGGAAAACTCACTGTTAAATAATTGAATAACTTGTTTTGGACCGTCATTATATGGTACTCCTCCCCAAATTATAATCTTGGTTATTTCTGGTTTAACGATATTGTTTTCTCTGTTTCTAGAAGAAAAAATAGGAGGAGTTATTAGAATTATTATTAAAAGAATAAAATACTTCATGTTTAGAGTATAAAAAAAAGTGGAATCTATTGATAGATCCCACTTAGTCTATTAAATAACTCTAATGTTATATAATGGAGCTGGATAACCATTAGTTTCTATAATCTCAAGTTTTAACTCAGAAAACTTAAAATTTGAATCTAAATTAATAATAATCCTAGTTTTATAGTTGTCTTTTAATTCAACAATAATATTATTATCCTGATCCCTTAGAATTATGTGTTTTGCACAAAAAGGTATGTTATTTTCGGGATGTCCAAACTGACTAGTTTCCATTGCATGGTCATAATCTGTATCAAAACAAAGTACTATTTTATTAGCAGTCTGTTTTTCTTTCCAAGATGCTTTAACCCAAGAAATATCTTCGTTAATATTTCCTAGCCAAGAATTTGACCTGATGTAAGGACGTTCCAGATCATTTTTCAAATAATTAGTGGAATATGGGGTTATTGGCGGATCAAATTTTAAAGATGGTAATTCTCCAAATGGTCTTCTGTGAGGTAACCAGAATTCAAAAGAGTTCAAACCCGATCCTTCAGGAGCTTTTTGTACCATACTTTTAGAAACTTTTTCATTTAATTCATGGTATACTGATAAAATTCCAGGATACCTATCGTTAGATAGCTGTATACTCATATCTGATTGAGGAATAAAACATATAAATACATACTCATCCTCAATTAAATTAGTATTAAATTGAATAAAATATTCCTCTGAATTTTTAGTTATATTTATTATTTGTCCATCTAAAATCTTTTCTGGTGAATAGCCACCTCTTTTTATTGATGTTCTAAGTTGCATTGTTAGTTTTTGATCAACTTTTGTTCTAATTTTAAACGATATTTTTGGTAAAAAACCTTTATTTAATGGTAATAGAACAGCTCTAGGGTCTTTGAAAGATTCCCAATTATCTGATTCTGTAAATTCTGAAATATTAGCAGTTGATAATGATGTTATTTTTGCAATTTTAATAAGATCATCTTTATCAGAAATTTCTAAACCAGGAATAAATTGGCCAATTCGGATAAGTTCTTTCTGGAACTCTACCATAGAATCCTCTTCTAATAATTCTCGTGGTGTTTTACTGTTTTTTATACATAATGAGATTCCCATACCAACTGCCTGACCTGTATGAGCTGCTGTCATCATGACTCTTGTTGACCCATAGGCTATGTGGGAAGAACTAATAAGTCTGCCATTTAGCAATAAATTAGGGATAGATTTACTATATAGGCATCTCCAAGGAATTTGATACACAGCTTTACCATGGTACTGATTACAAGGAGGTCTTTCAGAATAAACTCCATCAGCAGGATGTAGGTCTATAGCCCAACCTCCATATGATACAGCATCATCAAATTTGTTTTGATTTACTACATCGGACTGATTAAGCATATAATCACCTTCAAAACGGCGACTTTCTCTTTTACCAGGTATTAATCCGACCCACTCTAAGGTTAGATTTTTTGTTTCTGGAAGACTCCCTGAGTTTTTCATATAGTCCCATATTCCATAGGCTACTTTCCACAACTCTTTTTTAATTTCTAAGGTATCATGTATTGTATCTAACCTTCCTCCATATTCAATCCACCAAAACGAACAACCAGAATCTGATGCTTTTATTTTATTAAACCTGGGAACTTTTGTAATATCCTTTAGTGCAATATCAGGCGCGACATACTCTATAGGTGAACCAGTATCTTTAGTATAAAAATAAATACTATGGCCAAGTAGCTCTCCGTATGAAACGTCTGGAGCAATAGGTTCATTAAATTCTGAACTATCCTCAGCACCTATTCTATAGGGAGCTCCTGCTAAATAACCTAGGATACCATCACCAGATGAGTCACAAAAATATGGAGCAGATACATTATACATTATTGCATTTTGACTACAAAAAGCCTTAACAGATTTAATATTACCATTTTCCTCAAATTCAGCTTGAAAAACAGCTGAATCTAAAAGTAGAGTAATATTTTTTTCTGCATATACTTTATCAAGTAGTACCATATCAAATAAAACAGGATTACCTTCTTTGTTTCTATGAAGATTTTCTACAGCAATCTCATCAATTACTCCACCTTCACGGGCCCACCTATTGTTATTTCCCATATGTGAGGTTGCCCCAAGAGCCCAAAGTCTAACTTCGCTTGAAGCATTACCTCCTAAAACAGGTCTATCTTGTATTAGGGTAACTTTTATACCGGTTCTTGCAGCTGTGATTGCAGTACAAACACCTGCAAGACCACCTCCTACAACAACAACATCTGTATCTATATCTATATTTCTAAGTTTTCTGGGATCTTCATATATACATTTTTTCATTTTAACTCCGTCTTAAGACATTAGTAGGATTATTTTATCAAACTATATCTATACTAAATATTTTCATTATTGAACTATCATCCCATGTCCTAATAGGTTTAACCCTAATAGCTTTTGTTGTTATGGAAAGTGATATGGAAACAAGTCTCTGGTAGTTATTTTGGGCTTTATATATTTCTGTCCAAATATCATTTTTATCTTCAATTTCAATAACAAACTCTTTTAATAAGCAACCAGGGACACTAAAATCTTTCTGATTAAGTTTATAATATGAAACCATGTTATGTGTAGATCTGCTTAAGTTACTATCAAATACAAACCTAATATCATCAATTTTTGTATCTTCAGAAAACCTAAACTCTACCCATGCACCTGTTTTAAAGGTATAACCATTATCTTGATTTTTAATGTCTCTGTCGTTTCCATTTCTTAACACTTCACCAGAGTCGTTGTTTGATGTTTTTATATTTGCTTTAGTCGTTTTATGAGATATAACTCTTTTTTGCCAAGGAAGATAACAATCTGAATCTTTTAATCTGTTTTGTAATTCAATTATTTTTGATCTATATACTTCTCTTGGTAAAATATTGTTTTCGATACATATTGAAGCAGCTTCACCAACTGCTTGGCCTAATAATGAACATGTAGCCATTACTCTTGTGGAACTTAATGCAGAATGTGTTGCACTAATATTTCTACCTGCAAAAAAAAGATTTTCTATATTTTTTGAATAAAGAGAACGTAGGGGTATACCATAAGGGGATGGAGCAGGGTGAAATATAGTTCCACCAATCTTATTATAAAAACCTTCAGGATAATGATCATCCATTGACCATCCACCATATGCAACTATATCGTTAAAATGTTTACCCTCTTTTTCAATATCATTTTGGGTAAGAATATAATCTCCTACTAGTCTTCTGCTCTCTCTTTTCCCTGGTAAAAATCCAAGCCAATCTAAAGTCCAATTTTCGGCATCATGATCTGCATTTTTATCATAATTTTTGACATGATCCCATACTCCATATGCTATTTTAAGTAATTCGTCTCGGCACTCCTCAGTATCATCTATTGAGTTATCCATTCCTCCAACTTCTAACCACCAGAAATTTTGATTTCCTTTTATTGAGTGTGATCTATTTGGAAAATCAGAATCATTTTCAAATTTATGTGCCCATTCTGGTGCTATAAACTTTTGTGGCTTATCTGTTTCTCTTGCTTGGATCAAACAGCTCATTCCCATCGTTTTTTTATCAGCTTTTTCTGGTGCAATAGACTCATTGAATTCACTTTTTGCTTCCCGGCCGACTCGAAACTCTGCACCTGTTAATGGTGCTAAAATTCCATCTCCTGAACAGTCAGAGAATATGTTTGCTTCTATTTTTATCCATGTTTCAGTTGTCATTTGCCAACCTGTTAAGCTTTTAATTACAGTACCAGTATTATTCATTTCAGAATTGTTAATACTACAGTTTAATATTAATGTTAGGTTCTCCTGAAAATGTGCTTTTTCCCACAATATACTGTCCCACACAGAATAATTAGGATTTGTTTGTCTATATGCATTTTCTAAGAGAATCTCTTCTAGAATTCCTGTTTCGTGGTTATTCTCACCATGAGCTCCACAAATCCACATTCTAATCTCGCTAGACGAGTTTCCTCCTAACATCGGTCTATCTTGAACTAATAGTGTTTTAATTCCTTTTCTAGCAGATGCAATAGCGGCACATAGGCCAGACATTCCACCACCAACAATACAAAAATCTGTATTTACAGTCTTATTTTTCATTTAATTCCTCGTTATTTACTGTTTAGCCTTTCACCGCTCCAGCAGTAAGCCCTTGTACAAAGTTCTTTTGTCCTATTAGAAAAATAGTTATCATTGGAACCATTGCTGATACAGCAGCAGCCATGACTAGGTTATAATCTGTTGTATTTTCATCAGTGAAGCTGGTTAATGCAACAGGTATTGTATAGTCGCTCCAGTGTCGTAAAAATACTAAAGGTTCTAAAAAGTTATTCCAGTGCCACATAAATACTATGATAGCTAAAGAGGATATTGGAGTTTTAGCAAGAGGAATCATTATCTTCCACCAAGTTTTAAATTCACTAGCACCATCGATTGTAGATGCTTCTCTCAAAGAATCAGGTACTTGCATAAAATATTGTCTCATCATAAATGTTCCAGTAGGTGTCACAAGGGATGGTAATATTATTGGCCAGTGAGTTCCTATCATTCCCAGTGTATCAAACATAAAAAACTTTGGTATTAGTGTTACCTGTTGAGGAATCATCATTGTTGATAAATAGAGTAAAAATATACCTTCTCGACCTCTAAACTTTATTTTAGCAAATGCATATCCTGCTAGTGTACTAGTTAATAAAGCTCCAATAAGATTAATAAGCGTAACTTTTATTGAGTTAAAATAACTTAAAGCAAAGTGATAATCCCTTGGTGCAAGATCTCCTATATTCCAAACAACGCCATAATTTTCAATATGGAATTTTTCTGGAATCCACTTTATGGGAATACTAATAACTTCTGCAGGAAGTTTAAATGAAGCTGATATCATCCATATTAGTGGAATTAACATTGTTAAAGCCATTATTGATAATAGGAAGGTTACTATTACCTTTGCTGGTACTGATTTTTCGTTTGGTGATCTCATTTTAATCCTCCCATCTTTTTTGTAACTTCCACTGAAATAGTGTTATTGCAAAAAGTATAATAAATAGCACCCAAGAAATAGCTGATGCATATCCCATTTTAAAGAAACTAAATGCAGCTGTATAAATATAATAAACAAGAACATGGGTACTGGTTCCTGGCCCCCCTTGGGTCATAACAAATATTTGACCAAAGACCTTAAATCCACCTATGAATAGAGTAATAAAGAGGAAAAAAGATGTATGTGTTAATTGTGGTAAAATTATTTTAAATAGAAGCTGAACTGAATTTGTTCCATCCATTCTTGCAGCCTCGTATAACTCTTTAGGAATAGCCTGAAGTCCTGCAGTATATATCATTACGGCATAACCTAAACTTAACCATACAGACATAACCATAATTGCTGGAAGTGCCCAGTTGTAATCTGCAAGCCAGTATGGAGGTTCTATACCAAAAGCTCGCACAAACTCTGAAATTGGACCATATGATGAATACAACATTTGCCATACTATAGAAACTGCAACAATATTAGATATATATGGAATAAACATAATAAGTCTAATAGATTTTTTATTATATGAGTATTCTTCTATTGCAACTGCTATAATCATTGATAAAAAGATAGTGATTGGAACAGTTCCAATTACATATATAAAAGTATTTTTTAGTGAATCTGTAAACCATTTATCTGTCCACATATCTATATAGTGTTTACCACCATTAAATTTCATGGCTGTTAGACCTTCCATATAGTCCCAATCCATAAAACTGGTATAAAGTGAAACCGTGAATGGTATTACTATAAATATAAAAAACAGAACTAGATTTGGCATTATAAATGCGTATCCGGTTTTATCAAGATGTTTCTGCATTGGACTTATACTCTTATTTGAAAACATTTAATTCTCCATAGAAAAAGGGTCCTGTAATTTAGGACCCTTATTGTTCAATTATTTATCTGCTAAAGCTTTATTTGCAGCTTCTTCTGCATCGGAAAGAGCTTCTTCTACGGTTTTTACACCGTAATAAACAGCTTCTAATTCCTCTTTTAATATTTTTGTTACAGTTGGATCAGTTTTAAAAGGTACTGAATAATCTTTTGCAGGTGTTAAAAACCCTTTTACAATAGATTCGTTATCAAAATACTCTTCAACTCCAGCTAACACTGTATTTGCCAATTCTTTCATATCAGTTCCAGTGTATAGAGGGAATCTTCCAAATGGAGCCATTTCTAATAGGCCTGTTTCGATATACCATTTCATGAATGTCCATGCAGCATCACTGTTTTTACTATTTTTGTTTATTTGTACCATATCACCTGGTCCACCAACCATGTAATATGGTGAGTTTTTAGGTGCATCTGAAGGAAATGGAATATAACCAGTTACAAAATCATGTGGATATTTTTTTAAGTTTTTAACATCTCTAATACTCCAAGTTCCATGTAACATAGCTAATTTTTTGTTAATAAACAGACTTGTACCAGAAATCTTTTGACTTACTGCATCTTGTTGGCTTGGCATTGCTCCACTGCTCATCATATCTGAAAACATTTCTACTGCTCTAGCAATTTTTGGGTTTGATAAGTCTACTTTTGTTCCAGCTTGATTATAGATATAATCTGCACCAAGTTCTGCTTCAAGAAATTCTAGAGGAGCTTGAGGATTCCATGTTGTATTTGCATATGCACCATAAACGTGGTCTAGGCCTTCTCCATAAGATAATTTTTTAGCAGTAGCAACAAACTCATCCCAAGTCCATGCTGAAGGTATTTCGATACCTGCAGCATCGAACATATCTTTATTCACAAGGAAACCATTGTTATATGTCTTAGATGCTAGACCAAAATATTTACCATCTACTTGGCTTTTTTTATCAGCAGCTGGACCAATCATTTTTTCTACGTTATAACTGTCTTTTGTTAAATAAGGAGAAAGGTTTAATGCCATATTACTGGATCGTTTTGCATACTTTTCATATCCATAACTTATATATAGGTCAATATCAGAGCCACCCATTAAACTAACATCTAGTTTTAGATTTCCTGGGGCATCGTTTACATATCTGTTGTATTCTACTTGAATACCTTTATCTGCAAACTCTTTGTTAAATCTGTCTACAACCTGCCCAGGTCCTGTTTCTGCTGGAACTCCACCCCAAAAAATTAGTGTTACAGGTTTCTTTTCTGTAGGCTCTTTAACTTCATTATTTCCATTCGCAAATAATCCAACCATTAAACTAAGAGATACTAACATAAGTAGTACTTTTTTCATTTCAAATCTCCTTTGATTTATATCTAATTTAAGGATGCCACAGATATAACAGAAGTATATGAACGGATTTTGTGATGTTATTTAATGATTTTGGAATTTTAGTTTAACTCTTCAATATTTTTATATCTATCTTTAAAATTTATAGATTTTTACCAGTTATGTATTCTTGAGGACTTTTTCCAGTTACTTTTTTGAATAAAGTACTGAAATAGTTTGCATTTTGCATACCTATTAATTCAGCTACTTCATAAACCATATATTTATCAGATAACAGATACTCTTTTGCCTTCTCTATCTGCACTTCATGAAGATAGTCAATTACTGATGTTCCTGTCTCTTTTTTGAATATATGGGAGAAATAACTTGAATTCATATTAGAATTATCTGCAATATCACTTAAAGATATACCTTTTGTACAGTTTTCATAAATATAACGCATTGCTGCTTCAATATCTGGTCGTATTTTTATACAAGAGTTAATAATTTTCTCTTTATATAATTCTAGAAACATGAAAAATCTTTTTTCTATTATATTTAATGTCTGCCCGTGCATTATTATTGCTAATAGAGAGTTCTCATTATCCTCTTCTATTTTTGATAAAAGTATTTTATGTGTATAAAGCTTTGTTCTAAGAGTTGTTAAAATGTCCATTATGTAGTGTCTCGTTGTCTCTATAACTGGAGGAGCTACTTTTTTTAGTATAGAAAAAAGATTTTTTATTGTGTCATCTATAACTACAAAATTATTTGTGTTAATTGAAACTTTTAGCTCATTATAACGTACAAAAAAATGTTCATTTACAAGATCAGTATAAAAGGTATCTTTACGAAGAATATAATCATTGTAAAAAAAGCAAATTTCAGTAGTGTCATAAAAACATTGTGATGTAGCAGTTATAGCATTTTTTATTGCTGTTTCTATATTATCTTTGTTTAGAGATTCATCTGTAGATATTCCACATATTAATAACCCTGATATGTATTTTTCAGAAATCTCTTTAATTTGTTTAATAGTAGTTAATATGTCAGTAGATAAATTTTTAAAACAGAAGATCAGGTATTTATTATCGTAGATAAAATGAAGATCAGTAAATCCATTTTCCACAAGAAGTGCTCGTAGTGGTTCAATTAAATCATTTTGATAATATGTTAGTGCCATAACGTTAGTAAAGGTAGTTTTTTCAGTAATGTTTAACTTTATATAGTTTGTTAATTCATCTTTTTTAATTATCTGATTATTTATTACTTCTATTGGAAGCTGAGAACTGAATTGGGTACGTTTTGATTCTACACGTTTTAATACATCTAAGATTTCATTTTGATTTAGGGATAATTTAAAAATATAGTCATCTGCACCTAGTCTCATAGCTTTTTGTACATCATCGAATTCATTATGACAACTTAAAACTATTATTCCACTTTCTGGTAAATTTACTCTTATCCATTCTATTAATTCAAAACCTGAACCTGGTTTCATATATAAATCAGTTAAGATAAACCTTACAGGGTTATCTTTTAGGAAATGAATTGCAGCGTTAGCATCACCAAACTCTCCAACAATGTTAAAACCCATCTCCTCCCAATTTAATAAAGACTTTAAACCAACCCTAACTAGAATTTCATCATCAACTAAAATTACACTTTTCATTAATTATTTTCTCCATTTTTTAGGCTGTATTTTATGAATTGGGAGCTTAAAAATAATTGTTGTACCAACATCCATAATGCTTTCTACTTCAATATTGTATTGATCGCCACAAAGAGTGTTTATCATTTCAAATACTACAGGAAGCCCTATAGAGTCTCTCTTTACTCTACTGTTTTCATTAGATTCATCGTTTAAAAATAGTTTAGGAATTATATTTTCAGGAATTCCTATACCATTATCTTGTACCTTTAGTATAAGGAAATCCTGGGATGTTACCGCCGATATCTTGACCTGTGCATTATCCAATTTATTAAGATCAAAGCCATGTACAAAGATGTTTTCTACAATTGGTTGTAATATAAATTTTATAATATAAAGATTCTCATCTACTTCTATAGTGGTTTTTAGCTCTACTCTACTAGCAAATCTTGTATTTTGTATTGTTATATATTTTCTTATATTTTCAAGTTCTTCTTTTAGTGTTACCCAACCACCATCTTCCCTCATACTATAATTTAGAATTCCACCTAATGAATCGATCATTGAGATTATAGGTTCATTTTTATCAATGACAGCTAACATTTTAACAGTATTCAATGTATTAAATAAAAAGTGTGGGTTTAGTCTAGAACGTAGGGCTTTGTATTGATACAGTTCACGTATTTTATGTTCTTTTTCAAGATTTATAAATAGTGATCTAATGGACTCGTCCATCTGGCTAAATGTTTCAAACATCAAACCAATTTCATTACTTTTTTTATTATATGGAAGTTGCTGTTTTTTATTAATTTTCCAACTTTTCATTATAAAACTAAGCTCTCTTATAGGTTTTACTATATCAATATTGATTTGAAAAAAGAGAATAACTAATAACATAATTGCAATTATATATCCAACTACTATTAAAGTTGTAAAAAGCCCAATACGATCTGATACATTTTTATATTCTAGAATAATATATAGATTCCAATGACTTTTATTTAATCTATCAGGAATATTGTTAACAGGAGACTTATAATAAATAAATCTTCTTGAATCCCAGGTAAAGCTTCCTTGTTTGTTTAAAGATTTAAATGGAATTACATTAAAGATTTTATTTGCTGAGATGAAGTTATTTTGTTGTCCTGTGTAGACTTCCCCTTTGTCATCAGTAAGATATATTCCCCCAGAGTCATTTGATAGTATAGTATTAAATATTCTATAAAAAACTCTTTCTGATATAGTCAGAATCAATTGGCTTTTATTTTTATCTTTACTGTTTTGACCCAAAATATGTCTATATAAACTAAGAGATCTTTCACTTATATCATCAATATTAAAAGACATCTCAAACTCACCATATACTATTGAGCCATCATTATTTGCAGCTTCTATAGCATTTTTTGAATCAAAGAGATAATCGTATGAATAAAAATTACGACTCCAATTTGAGAAAATTTTACCTTCTGTATCTCTAAAAGTAAGATCTAGAAAAGGTTCTAGTGAACTAAATAACAATAGGGATTGTATACGGTCCATAATAACTTTGTCAGAGGTATAACTACTATAAACCCCATTTAAATGCTCTTGAATTAAAGTGTCTGTGGCAAGACTATGGCTTACAGCTATTACTTCATCGATTGTATTTGAGATATCAGTATTTACTATTTCAAGTTTTTGGCCTAACTGTTTATATACTTCTTCTGTAAGCATATTAAACATAATGTTAAAACTAGATAAAAAGAGAACTATAAATAGTGAAATAAATAAAGTAATGATGAATATGTACTGAATTGCAATTTTAGATTTAATATAGCTTTTCAGCCTTCTCACACCACTTAGAGGAGAAAATGCCATAAATTATAGTAAGGCACTATATTTAATTGTGCAAGGTTAACTATTTTCACTATGTAAAATCATGAAATTAAAAGCTTTATTTTAAGTGAATATGATTAAATCCAATATGTATAACTGAAATTAAAGTAAAGGACATAGATAAAGATAAAGTAATTATCTACACTTATTATATCGGTGCATTTCTAGGAACTTTTGATTGGGAAGCAGAATTCAATTTTGAAAGTTAGGGTATAATTACAGAGGAGTTAATATTGAAAAGTTATGAAACAGATAGGCTTATTCTAAGAATGCTTAAAGTTGAAGAATCTAAATTGCTTTTAGATTACATGGAAAGAAATATCGGTTTTCTTAAAAAATGGGAACCATTAAGGGAAAAAAGTTATTTTTCTGATAACTTGGTAGAAGAGACTATTAATAATGAAATCAGTTCAAATATTAACAAAGATAGTTTAAACCTATATATTTTTAATAAAGGTGAAGACTCAATTATTGGAAAAGTATCTTTAACAAATATAATTTATGGCGTATTTCAGTCATGTTTTTTAGGATATAAATTAGATGAATGTGAGATTAACAAAGGTAAGATAACAGAAGCTTTAAAGAAACTAATCGATATAGCGTTTAAAGAATATAAATTACATAGAATTGAGGCAAATATAATCCCTGATAATGTTAGATCAATTAAGGTAATTAAAAAGTTAAACTTTACTGAAGAAGGATTGAGTAAAAAGTATTTGAAAATAGATGGGAAATGGGAAGATCATCTTCATTTTGCCATATTAAATGAAGATGTTGAATAGTGTTCAATTAGTAAAGTTTAAACTTCACAGACTTCTTCTTTTGCAGCAGCCCTGATTAGTTCACTAACATTTTCTTCTTGTTCCTCTGTTCCGTTTGCTACAATCCAGGTAGATCCCTCGGCACCATAAATTCCACCTGCAGCAACTATTTGACAGTTGGCACCTGTTAATAACTCTAAAGCATCAAGTTCTGTAAAGATAGCACCAGGACTTGGATATAATCTTGGACCTGATCCCTCTGAAACATTTAACATCTCAGCTATCTCTCTTAAATCTCCAGGAACCCTTTTTTCCATTCCTACTGGGTATATTATAGTTGTTCTTCGCCCGTAAACAGCTTTTAACGCTTCGTGGATTGTTCCACCCTCTGGATGTCCAATTTGAATAGCAGCTTGGTCGTAGACATCAATAGCATTAGCACCTTTTAAAATCAGATCATGCTTTGTTAGATCTGAAGAGACATCAAATATAGTTTTTCCAGTTTGTAAATCTCCACTTATAAATATTAAATCACCTAAAAACTCAAAGGATGGGGCTTTCTTTCCTGGAGGAACAGTAATACCACGACGGAACCCTTTTCTATTAAAGTTTGAATTTAGTTTTAAAACTTTAAGAATTTCTTCTGCAACATATCCATTTGTTGTTCCTGCTATTATTACAAGAGTTCCTTTTTCTAAAACTTTTTTAACTTCTGGAAGTTGAGCCATTCCCATACCTATTAGTCTTTTACCCATTGCTGGTGTTATACAAAATTGTTTCATTTTAGAGTCCTTTTAATAAAACTATATACCAAGGGAAATAATTTGGAAATCGTAAAATTAAAAAATCAAAGGTGATTGGAGTATAAATCTTGTGGTTATCATAATAAAAAAAGAATAGTTAAAACCATTTGTTAAATATATAATTAAAGACATAAAATATAAAATTATAGCTATCCCAACAGAGGTTTTATCATGATATTAACGTTAAAGAAAGCTTTCCTACTTTTGTTATTCCTAATAAACTCATACTTTTGTTATGCCCAATCTTTGCCCAGTACAATTTCTACACCTATATTTACTGAACATTTAACCCAGGAAGATGGTCTCTCTGATAGTTCTGTTAGAGCTATTTACCAAGATAGTAGAGGTTTTATGTGGTTTGGATCATGGAGTGGATTACAGCGTTACGATGGTAAAAGGTTAAAGTTATATATCAATAATCCTAACGATCCAGATTCTATTTCTGGAAATACAATTACTTTTATTCATGAAGACTCTAAAGGGTATATATGGGTTGGTACAGTTTCTAATGGTATAAATAGTTTTGACCCAGAAACTGAAATATTTACTCGGTTTCAAAACAATCCTGATGATCCTAATACAATAGCTGATACTATTTCTCTATGTATATGGGAAAGTAGTGATGGAATACTTTGGTTTGGTAATTTTACTGGGGGAATGAGTAAATATAATTCTGAAGATGGTACATTTACAAATTATATTAACGACCCAGACAATAATCTATCTATAGGTGGAAAAAGAGTTAACTCAATTATAGAAGACGATGAAGGCTTTTTATGGTTGTATCTATCCAACTTTGGTTTTGAGAGATTTGATCCAAAAACTGAAGAGTTTAAACATTTTCCTGTAACAGGTCCGGCTAAAATGAGTCCCTGGGGACAATTTCGTTCGGTTAAAGATGTCCAGGGCAAAATATGGACTGTTTCTGGTAGAGGTCTGTTTCTTGTAGACCCCATTTTACAAACCATTAAACTCGTTCATCTTTTTGAGGCGGGACATCTTTCCTACTCTTTAATATATGATGACGAAGTATTATGGATAGCATCTAAAAACCTAAATCGAGGTGGTCTTGTACGGTATGATATAAAAAGTAATAAAGTAGAATATTATAAAAATGACCCAAATAACCCTTATAGTATTAATGCTAACTTGGCACTTACACTGTTAAAAAGTAGTGACGGACTAGTATGGGCGGGACTTCGATTTAAAGGTATTGATAGATTTAGTATAGAACCTTCAGCTTTTAACAACTTTAAGCAGAGTCCCTCATCTGATACCGGATTTCAGGGAGACCTTTTATATCCTCCAATTGAAGATAATTATGGAAGAATATGGATCCCAACAAACAGAGGTATTAATGTTATTTTACAGAATGGGTCTGTTCTCTTTTATAAAAATAGTGACTTAAGTGGTGGGGATAGCTCTATCCCAAATCAAATCTGGAAATCTATTAGTAAAGATAAAAATGGCAGACTTTGGGTTTTAGGTACTAAGACTCTTTTATCACTGAATATAGGTGATAAACTTCCATCTCCAGAAAACCTATTGGATAAAGTCGAAAACTTATATCTAGAACTTCCATTATTAGAAACTGGAACTTTATCTAAAAATAATAATTTAAAAGGTATGGTTGTAAAAGATAATTTTTTATGGATGTTAACAACTTTAGGTCTCTATAGTTTTGACTTGCATAAAGAGGTTGGAAGGATATATTCTCCTGATAATAAAGAAACAACAGATACTATAAATGACTTTCAAAGCATTACAATTGACCCAGCGGATTCATCACTTCTCTGGTTAACTAGTTGGACTAAAGGATTGGTTAGTTTTAATCTAAAGAATAGTAAATTTACTTTTTATAGAAGTGGTGATAAAGGAAGTTTAAGTAGTAGTGAAGTATATTCTGTAGCTTTTGACTCTAATGGAACTCAGTGGGTAGGTACAAATGGCGGCTTAAACAGAAGAACAACAGAAGGATATGAATATTTTGGAATATCTACTGGTTTTGATTCAGATGCATTCCACTTTATAGTACCTGACTTAAAAGGTTCTTTATGGCTTGGAACAAGGAATGGATTAAAATATTTTAATCCAACTAATAACAGTATTCAAAATTTTGATAGAATTAATGGTGTTGGAGATTTCTCATATAATGATGGAGCAGGAATATTAAAAAACAATGGTTCTATTGTTATTAAGTCAACAACAACAATGACAATTATTAATCCAGAAAAAGTTAAAAAGGCAGAAAGTAATATTCCTATTAAACTAGTTGAAATTAAGACAGGTCTTTCAGGAAAAGAGATAGAGTCCTTGCCTCTGATAGATAAAAATAAACAGTATTTAGACTATTTTATTTTAAAAAAGTCACAAAATACATTTACTATAAAGTATGCAGTTTTAGGTTATTTTAATTCATCACGAAACTCATTTCAGTATATGTTAGAAGGGTATGATGAGGATTGGATAAGCCCTTTAAACGATGTTCAATTTGCATCCTATGCAAAGGTTCCTTTTGGTGAGTATAAATTCAAGGTTAGAACATTAAATCCTTTAGGAACATTAGAAGAAAATGAACTAGTTGTTAATATGATAATTCTTCCTTACTGGTGGGAATCTCCTTTTGCTATTTTAGGTTATGTCATTATATTTTTAGGGTTATTAATACTTTTTATACGATATCGTGAAAGACAATCTACAAAACTTAGAGTTGAATTAGAAGACAAAATCAGGGAACGAACAAATCTGCTTGTAGAGAGTCAGGAGCGGTTTGAACTAGCTCTAGCTGGTTCTGGTGATGCTTTATGGGAATATGATTCTAGGAGTAAGGTAAATTGGTTTTCTCCTAGGTATATAGAACTTTTAGGTTATAGACAAGACGAAATTTCACATACATTCGATACTTGGGCTGCTCACATACATCCTGACGATAAAGAAACTTCAATTGAAGCTTTTAATAATCATTTAGAAAGCGATATTCCATATGATATAAATTATCGTATGCGAATTAAAGGTGGTGAATATCGATGGTTTAGGGCAAGAGCTAAATCTACTAGAGATAAAAATGGTTTAGCTATACGAACTAGTGGATCAGTAAGTGACATAACAATAGGTAAGGAAAATGAAGAAGAATTAACACTTTTAAATCAACTTGTTTATGGGTCTTTGGATGCTGCTGATATTGGAGCCTTTTGGGTTGATTTTACAGAGGAGGATACTTTTCATAGTTTAGACAAAACTGTAAACATGATCGGTATACCTGTAAATGAGTCTGGGAATAATTATCGTATAAGTGATTGGATGACATCTTTAGTAAAAACTTCTGAATTTAATAGTGAATGTAAGGATATTGTTGATGAAACTCTGGAAAGATTCTCTGGAACAGTATCTGGAAAATATGATGTATATAGAGCCACATATCCAATACTACAAAAAGATGGGACTCTTAGTTGGGTAACAGCTCGGGCAGATGTTACAAAAAGAAAGTCTGATGGAACAGCCTTATTAATGACTGGAACATTAATAGATATAACCGAAATAAAAAAAGGTGAAGAAGAATTAAAAAAAATTAATTACATGTCAGGAACTGCGTTAGATTTAACCAAAGCGGGATTTTGGACAATTGATTATTCTGACCCCGATTATTTTATCTCTTCAAGAAGAACATCCCAGATATTAGGTGAACCTGAAAAAGATGATTTCCGGTTTCATATTATTGATGATTGGAAAAAACATATTAGTGATGCCGACCCAAAATATGCAAAAGACGCTGAAAGAGCATCCATAGATGCTTTTGAAGGCAGAGTACCAAGATTTGATGCAAGTTATCCCTATAAAAGACCCTCGGATGGGAAGACTATTTGGGTCAGAACTATCGGTGATATTGTAAGGGATGATAAAGGTAATCCTATAACAATGTATGGTGTTGTTCAGGATATTACTGATATTAAAGATGCAGAAATTAAAATACAAAATAGTGAAAAGCAATTACAGACCTTAGTTGCAACAATCCCTGGTACAGCTTATCGATGTCTAATGGATAAAGACTGGACTATGGTTTATTTAAGTGAAGAGATCGAAACTCTTTCTGGGTATCCCGCATCAGACTTTATAAATAATAAAAATAGAACATATGAAAGTATCGTTCATTCAGATGATAAAGATTTTATAAGTAAAGCAACATCTGAGGCTATTGAAAAAAATGAACATTGGTCTATGGAATATCGTATATTGTGTAATGATGGTTTAACAAAGTGGGTATATGAGAAAGGTAACCCTGAATATGATGAAAAAGGTAATATTATACATTTAGTTGGTACCATTTTAGACATTTCTGATCGGAAGAAAATGGAAGAAAACATAAAAGAAGTAAATTTTAAGTCAGATAATGCTTTAGATTTAACAAAAGCTGGTTTTTGGACTATCGATTATAGTAACCCTGAATATTATACCTCTTCTGAACGTGCAGCAGATATTTTTGGGGAAGTACATAAAGAAGGTTATACATACCATCTTACAGATGAGTGGCTAAACAGAATTATTGAAGCAGATCCGGAAATTGCCGAAGAAACAGGTATAAGGTATGGAGAAGCAGTAGAAGGTCAAACAGCTAGATATGACACTATATATCCATATAAACGTCCAATAGACAATAAAATTGTTTGGATACGTGCCATTGGTGATGTTATCAGAGACGAAAATGGAAAAGCTCTGTTTATGTATGGTGTGGCCCAAGATATTACCGAAGAAAAAGAATCAGAAAGAGCTTTAAATGAAGCTAGAGATGCTGCGGAGGCAGCTACAAAGGCTAAAAGTGACTTTTTAGCTAATATGAGTCATGAAATAAGAACACCTATGAATGCCATAATTGGACTTTCACACCTTATTAAAAAAACTAATTTATCTGATAAACAGGATGATTATATTAGAAAAATATCTAGTTCCGCTAAAAGTCTTCTAGGAATAATAAATGATATTCTAGACTTTTCTAAAATAGAAGCGGGAAAGCTTTCTATGGAAACTATACCCTTTAACGTCCACGAAGTATTTGACAACTTAGGAAGTATGATAGGGGATAAAACCCAGGATAAAGGGCTAGAATTAATATTTAATATTGGTACCGATGTTCCAATTAACCTAGAAGGGGATCCTCTACGGCTTGGACAAATCCTATTAAACCTTACTAATAATGCTGTAAAATTCACAAATAAAGGTGAAATAGCTGTATCTGTTGAACTACTTAAAGAGATAAAGGATAAAGTATCTCTTAAATTCTCTGTAAGAGATACTGGTATTGGTTTAACAAAAGAACAGCAAGGTAAACTGTTCCAAGCTTTTAGCCAAGCTGATACATCTACAACAAGAAAATTTGGTGGAACAGGTTTAGGTTTAACTATTAGTAAACGACTATCTGAAATGATGAATGGAGATATTGGAGTAGATAGTATTCCTAGTGTTGGTTCAACATTCTTTTTTACAGGAGTATTTGACATTGGTGAAGAACAAGAGAAAAATGTTGTTCCAGATGATATAAAAGAGTTAAACGTTTTAATTATTGATGATAATGAAACAAGTAGGGAAGTCTTAAGTGTTTATGTAAAAGATTTTTCTTTTAAGTCAGTAGCAGTTGAAAGTGGTAAACAAGCTGTTGAACTATTTGAAAGTAAAAAAGATGATGAAAAACCATTTGATTTAGTCTTAATGGATTGTGTTATGCCTGAAATGAATGGTTTTGAAACATTAGAAAATATAAATAACATACTCAAGGAATCACAAAAACCAAAATACTTATTAGTTACAAGTGATAGTCATGAAAATATACTTAAGAAGATTGAACCAGCAGGATTTGATGGATTTATACTAAAACCGGTAAATCAGTCACAACTTTTTAATTCTATTATTGAAATATTTGGCTACAGAACACTTAAAGGTAAACACAGTGGTAGTGAAAAATATCCAGAAAACTTTGATAAAGTTAGGGGAGCATCTATTTTATTAGCTGAAGATAACTTAATTAATCAGCAAGTAGCTATGGAGATATTAGAGGGGGAAGGATTTTTTGTAGATATAGCTGATAATGGTCAAATTGCCATAGATCAAAACAAAACAAAAGAATACGACATTATTTTAATGGACCTACAGATGCCTATTTTAGGTGGTTACGACGCTACACGGGAGATCCGAAAAGATAGATCATTTAAAAATTTACCTATTGTTGCTATGACAGCGGATGCAATGACCGGAGTAAGGGATGCAGTTATTGAGTCAGGAATGGATGACTATATTACTAAACCAATAGATACCCACGAGCTTTGGCAGACATTAGCTAAGTGGATAAAACCAAGGGATAGAAATCTGCCTGAGGGATATTCCAGAGATTCTAAAGATTCCAAAGAGATAAAAAAAGAAGATCTTCCTGTAATAGAAGGTGTTGATATATCAACAGGAGTTATTAGAGTTGGGAATAATGTTAAAGTGTATACTAATTTATTAGAACAGTTTTTGACTGAGTATAAAGACTTTAAAAGTATTATAGATCCATCATTAAAAAACAGAGAGGACTCTGTAAGAGTTGCCCATACTTTAAAAGGAGTTAGTGGAAACCTAGGAATTGATGGAATACAGGAAAAAGCTAAAGAGTTAGAATCGGGGCTTAAAAACTCAATACCTGTAGATAAAATTATAAATAGAATCTGTATGGAATTAGAATCCATAGCTTTAAATGTAAATAAAAGTGGATTTTTTATTAAAGAAGTACAACCCCAAGTTGAAAAAAGGCCTATTTCTTCTGAAGAATTAAATCAAAAAATTAAGATAGTTATAGACTCATTAGAAAGACGTAAACCTAAACCAGCAAAAGAAATACTGGATGACCTTGAAGACTTTATTTTAGAAGATGAAGTTTTAAATAGTATAATTGAGTGTAAGTCACTTCTGAATAAATACAAAATGAAGCAAGCAATCACAATACTTCTAACATTAATTATTGAATAATTTATCATTGACAATGTTTTACATTATCCAATATACTTAAAACATACCCAAGGTATGTTGAAGGTTTTATGAACGAGACAAAAAAAAATATTACAATACAGGCACTAAAATTTTTCACAGAAAATGACTATGATCGAGCTTCTTTAAATAGTATTGCTGAAGCTTTAAACGTCACTAAGGGTGCTATCTATCACTATTTTAAAAATAAAGATGGACTATTTGAAGAGTGTCTTAATTTTATTAATACTTCCATGGAATCATTTTTTGACTCAATGTTACCGGAAAACCCAAATGTAGAATCAATGTTAAAAACTTTTTTAAACTATATAAATGCTGATGAAATGCTAGAAAAAATCTGTGGAATAAAGATTCATTTTGATTCAATTACATTTACAAGTCTTATGTATTCTGGGATGAAGAAGTTTCCTGATATGCAGGTAAAATTTAAAGAGTCATATGTACAGATGTTAGACATGTTAGAGGGTATGATAATAAAAGAACAAGCAGAAGGTTTTATTAAAACTGACATACACCCAAGATTATTAGCT
The DNA here is from genome assembly GCA_051531975.1 of Spirochaetaceae bacterium. GTDB lineage: Bacteria > Spirochaetota > Spirochaetia > DSM-2461 > DSM-2461 > Thiospirochaeta. The sequence goes on along the minus strand of JAOPTT010000013.1, from coordinate 66,356 downwards.
TTAGAAATAACTACTATGGCAGAGGGGGGAATGTTAATGACAGGATTTTATTCAGATAAAGATAATGAATTAATGAAGACATTTGCTGATGATTTATGGAATAGAATTAAAGTTTAATTTTTTTTAACAACATAACATACCTACGGTAGGTATGTGGGAGATGAAATGAAAATAAATTTAGGACGTTTTGCTGTATGGATTACAGAAAACAGGGTAAAAGTACTGTTAATGAGTCTACTCTTAACAATAATTATGATTTTAGGAGCCTCAAGGTTAACAATGGAGATGTCTTTCTTCTCTATATTACCTGATCATACAAAACAGTTTAAAGATCTGAAAAAAATAATGGATGACTTTCCTTTTGCATCAAACATGACTGTAGTTGTGGATGCTAAAAATATAAAAGATCCAATAGTTGCTAAGGAACTTCTAGTCAAAACAGTTGATGAGATTACGACCGAGTTAAATAAAAACAAGGATTATATAAGCAGTGTCCTTGGGAAAGTTGATCAAGATCTTGTTAAAAACCACGGGCTAATGTTAACAAAACCTAAAAATATTAACAGAATATCTGACCTATATAGAGATGGTGGAGTTGTTTCCTTTATTACAAATATGAATAACGATTTTGAAGAAGAGTATTCAGGAAATGAGGATAACCTTAAAGAAGATGAACAGGCAGTTAGTGCTCAGTTTAAAAACCTAGAGAATATTCTAATATTAATAGAAGAAAGTCTTAAAGGGAATGTTGTTGGGGACCAGAATATTGATGAAACATTGTCAGATTATCTTTATGGAGAGGAATATCTATTTAACAAAGATACCAGTCAGGCGGCAATCTATGTACTTCCTAGTTTTAGAATTGAAGACCTTAATATTCTAGTCCCTGGAGTAAACTATGTGGAAAATCTTGTAAAAGAGATTGCAGAAAAAAATGGACTGACTGCTGATTTAACTGGACTTTGTACAGTAAGTAGAGACGAGATGACAACATCTTCCAATGGATTTGTGGTTTCACTTTTTATAGCAATCATTTTAATTTTAACCGTATTAATTGTTGTTCTTAAAATGAAGAGTGTCCCATTTATTATTGGGATCCCATTAATTACAGGAATAATATGGACCGTTGGAGTTACAGGTTTTACAGTAGGTAGATTAAATATTGTTACAGCTATGTATATGATAGCTTTAATAGGCCTTGGAGTTGATTATGCTATCCATATAATTACAAATTATGTAATTGAGAAAGAGAGTGGAAAAAACTACAAAGAAGCAATAGAGATAACCTATAATGAAACCTGTAGAGGTGTTATTACAGGTGCTTTAACAACTGCAGTAGCATTTTTGGCTTTATTAATAAGTAATACAACAATGTTAAAAGAGTTAGGATTAATAGCCGGTATTGGTATTATATGTGAGTTATTGGCTACTTTAGTTTTAATACCCCTATTATTATCATTTAGAGAAAAAAGAGGATCTAAAAAAATAGTCTTAAAAACAAAAATTAAAGCGTCTATAGCATCGGGGATTGGACTTTTTGTAACAAAATATAATAAAAAAATTATCGTTATAACACTTATATTTGTGGCTTTAATTTCTATAAATATTAAAGACATCGGCATATTAACCAATTTAATGGAGATGGAAGCTAAAGGTCTCAGATCAATAGAACTACAGGATGAGATGGTAGAAGAGTTTGAAATGGCTCCAGATGGTCTTATGATAATAAGTGACTCTATAACTGATACAAAAGAACTTTCTAATAAGCTTAAAAAGTTATCATCAGTAAAAAGTGTAGAATCAATTGCTGATTATCTGCCAACAGATAGTGAATTCTTAGAACGAACTAAACTACTAAATAATTTTAAAAAGATATTAAGTTTAAGAACTATTCCTAATGTAGATATGGCTTTACTGCTAGATGAGTTATATAGACTAGAAGCAAATTTAATGGAGCTTTCTGAAATGTCATATATGGGCAATATGATGAAAATGACAAATGCTTTAAATGAGGTAACGGGATTTGATGATAATAATGAGAAATTCAAAGTTTCGGTGTTTGATAGACTTTTTAAGATAATTGAAGATGAAAATTATGTACAAGACAGTTTAAACAATTTTCAGATTGTCTTTGATAAAATGCTTGTAAATAAGTTAATAACAATGAGTAATACAGACAAAGTAGTACTTAATATGCTTCCTGAAAATATACAAAAATCATTTATATCATCTGATGGAAAGGACTATCTAATAAGTATTACACCTATTAGTAATCCATGGCATGAAGAGTTTAGGGAGATATATAAACAACAGGTACAGTCAGTAACAGATAGAGCTACTGGTATGATTCTAGCCTCTGATGAATTAACAAATATGACCAAAATAGATGGTGTAAAAACATCAACCCTTGCGCTAATTATTGTTTTTATACTTCTACTAATAGATTTTAAAAGCTTTAAACTGGCTTTAATGACAATTTCACCACTTATACTATCTTTTATTAGTCTATTTGCAGTGATGGCAATCTTTAAAATTGATTTTGATTTTATTAACTTTATAGCAATACCACTACTTATAGGAATTGGAATTGATGATGCTATACACATAAGCCATAGATATCTGCTTGAAGGTGTTGGGAGTATGGATAAGGTTATTAAACATGCTGGATCCGCTGTACTTTTAACTTCAATAACAACAGTTATTGGTTTTGCATCTTTTATACCATCACCTATGGTTGGTTTGTCTAAATCTGGAATAGTATTTGCATGTGCAATTATTTTTGCATTTATCTATTCAATACTATTTTTCCCATCACTACTTATATTTATTAATGAGAAAAGGAGTAAAAAATGAAAAAAATAGTATTCATTTTAATTATATTAACAGCAATGGTTAGAGCATATGCAATTGATGTAAACGAGATCATTTCTAAAGCAGATGCATCTTTTAAACTTAAAAGACTTTACAGTGAAACAGAGATTACCATTGAAAGAAATGGGAAAAAGCAACCAACACAAATAGTATTAGGTTATTCCACTATAGAAGATGGTATAAATTATTCACTAAGTATTTATCAAAGCCCTAAAAAAATGAAAGGTAATGCCAATTTAATGGTTGGAGACGATCTGTGGGTAAAGTTTGCATCGACTGGTAGGGTTAGAAAGCTCTCTTCTTCAGCTAAAAAAAACTCATCAGGGGGTTCTGATTTTTCTTATGAAGATATGGGTAGCGGTGGAGAAGGCATGGCTTCAAATTACACATTAAACTTAGTTGGCGATAAAAAAATAGATGGGGTTAGTTGTTATCAAATTGAACTTACACCAATAAACAGGAAAAATTCTGGATATGATAAATTATTAACTTATATCGATAAAGAGAGTTTTAAGTATATAAAAATAGAATACTTTAAAGACGGTGCAAATATAAAAACCTTATTTTTATCCGATTATAGAGTAATAAATAGCGTAGATTTCCCATTTATTATGACCATGAAAAACAATGTAAAAAATAGTATTACTACAATGAAAACTACTCAGGTTGAGTTTAATAGCGACAAAGTTAAAAACTCTCTATTTACACAGAGCTATCTAAAAAGGGTTAAATAGGAAAATATATGAAAAAAATATTACTTCTAATTATGTTTTATTTAGTGTCAATTTTATATGCAGAGACAAATTTCAGTGGAACATCGGAAATTAAAGCTATGGGGTTAATCCCAATAGACGATTATGATTCACTAATAAACCCAGATAACCAGGTAATGAATATAAATGATTTATGCCTTTTACCATCTATTCAGTTTAAAATTGAATCCTACGATGAATATAGTAACTTTGAGTCCCTTTTTAAGGTCTCTAATTACCCTATAGGATCTCTGTTATACAATATGGATCCTAGTTTAGTTTCTTTTGTTTCTGAAACAGGAGAATTCATTACAACTTTTAATATATTAAGGCTTTTTATAGATTATACTCCCGTGGATAATTTAACTTTATCAGTTGGAAGAAAGTCTTACTTTATGGGCTTTGGTTATGGATGGAATCCTGTGGATAACCTTAACCCTCAAAAAAATCCTGAAAATCCAGATTCTGAATTGTTGGGCATTGATTCAATATCTGCAACTTGGAGTTATGAAAATTTACTGAATCTACGTGTAGTTACAGCTCTTAATCAGCAACTATTTGAGATGGGAGCAGACTATGATGATTTAGGATTTGGTCTTGATCTTTCCCTGATATTGGAAGGAATAGAATTTTTAGGAACGGGATATATTAATTTGGATGAAGATAACGATTTGAAAGAGAATTCTGTTGGTATTGCTGTTAAGAAAGATCTGTTTGGAATTGGATTATACGGAGAGGGAATATATTTAGATTATTCAGATTATAAAATTAATTATTTAATTGGAATGGAGTATCTTTTTGAAACAGATACATTTGTAACAGTTGAGTACTTTTATAATGATGAAGGTTTAAATAAAGAGGCTAGGCTTGAGTATAAAACATTATTAGAAAGTGACCCAACACCACTTTATACAAGTGGATATTATACCAAACAATACTTATTGTTAAATATCAGCCAATCTCTCTACGATTATAATTCAACTTTAGGTTTAGCGGCTATTTATAGTATAGATTCAACAAACCTTATGTTATCTCCAAGTATTGATATTGACGTGAGTGAAAATATGAATTTAAACTTATCCTATTCTGGTTTAATGGATTTTAATGAAGATGATTTTACAGAAACTGATATTAGTCCTGTTAAACATATATTTAGTATAAATTTCAAATATAGTTTTTAGGGATAGATATTATTGGTTACATATAATATACAAGCTCAAAAACTTGTATATTATATTTTATTGTGTGACTTTAAATATGTTAATAATTGACTATGCCCATACTTTTTAGAGTAATCTAAAACTTTTCTAAAACCCTTCCCATAATAAGGGTGTGGGTCTTTAAGCATTCTAGTAATGATAAAACTAGATAAGGGAGTTTTTAATACATTTAAAACAAGGTATGCTCCATAATTACTAGCCCCTTCGTTTAACTTTGGGTGTAACTTATCTTGAGCAAAAAGTATTAACCATTGGTGTATCATCTCATGGGCTAAAGTTTCTATAAAGTAGGATCTTGGTAAACCCTTAACTATAAATATCTTGAAACTAATATTCTGTATTACACCATTTACCTTTTTCATGGAGAAATTAATATATCCAGGTTCTTCTCTAGTAGTTTTACCCTTGTTTTTTCGATCTAATAAAAAAATCTCTGTTTTATATTTTTTTATATCAAAACCTTTATTTGCCAAAATATCAGATACCCACTTATACTCTTTAACCACCTGCCCCAGGTTATCAATTGAGTCTTTTTTACATGTTTTACAAATAACATTTCCATCAGAGAGTTTTGTACCACCATCCAACCGGCCACAATAACTGCAAGTAGCTACAACTTTTTTATGTTCTGCATGGTATACGTTACCCCAAAAGTCCTTTATATAGCTTCCACTACTAATGTTTTTATTGCAATATTTACAAATGAGCATACTGATAAGTATAGTCTAACCTCAGATTATATCCAGCTATTGATGAGGATATTCAAATAGAGAAATACTATTTAAACTTTTGGGTTACCATCGAAGTCAAACTGTATTAAAACAGTACATATGTATGATTTTTATACGGTTATAATAGTTTTAAGTACTCTAGAGCCAAATTATATCTATTTGGCACGACCTTTGCACTATATTTGCATAGGGGTAAACGTGTGGATAAAATAATTAAAAAAACAGTTAATAAAAAGATCATAGTCACTGCAGCTGTTTTATTAATCTTACTTATTGTTCTTAAATTCCTTATAGGTAACTATCAACCAACTTACAACATAAAAAAATCAGAACTAATGACAAGTTTTGTATCAGAGAAAAAAATCTCTAAATCTATTATGGCTGTGGGAACCGTAGAATCACTTAATAAGGTTTTAATAGAATCAAAGATAGGTGGTCTTGTTACAGAAATAATTGGCATTTCAGGTAACAATATAATAAAAGATAAACCAATATTAAGACTTTCAAACGAAGAGTTGGAAATTGAACATTATCTATTATTAGAATTATTAGAGAAGCAAAAACAACAATTAAAAATATCAAAAAATGAGTTTGATACTAAAGATGTGGATAATTCTGAACTTCTATTAGAGCTGGATTATAAAATAGCACTTTTAGAAAGCAGTGTTGATAAAAATACTCTATTATTAAAGTCAGGCAGAATCTCAGAAAAGACATTAGATGATATTAAAAATGAATATAACTACTGGTTACAAAAAAAGGTATTAACAACTGAGAAATGGAAGAGAGTCTCTAAACTCCAGGAATCTACAGAGCAGTATATAACTTTAGAAATAAACTCAATTAATAATAGAATAAATAATTTAAATATACAGCGATCTCGTTTAGTTATTATAGCTCCATACTCTGGAATCTTAAATCTTGAAAACTTTGACATTGGACAAAATATAAGTAGCAGACAAAAGCTTGCAGAAATTGATAGACAGGATGGATTTAAACTAACTTCAAATATTGATGAGTTTTATATTTCTGGCTTAAATATTGGGGATATAGCTACATTTAATAATACAAAATTAAAACTTAATTTTATATCCCCAGTTGTTGCTGGTAAAAAAGTAAAGTTAGAGTTTAACTTTGTTCATAAGATTCCAGAGAATATTAAAAGTGGTCAGAGTTTTAATATTAAAATAATACAGAGCACTCCAGAAATAAAAAAAGTAATAGAATCAGGTGGCTTTATTAAAGAGAGTGGTGGTAACTGGATTTATAAAGTTGAAAACAGTAAAGCTATTAAAGTACCTATAACTTTAGGTATAAAAAACAGTGAATATAACGAAGTTCTTACAGGTTTAGAATTAGGTGATCAGGTAATAATTTCTAGCTATAAAAAATTTAGTGAGTATGAAGTAGTTAATTTAGAAGAGTGAAATATCCATTTAATTTACTTTTATTTTTTTAATATAGTATAATTTGTAATATGAATAATCCAATTTTATACCAAGGTAAAAATAGAAAAAACAACTACTTTGAAGGTTGGTACTTTAAAGTTGCCAATGAATCTGGAGATAAGGTCTTTGCAGTAATTCCAGGAATATCAAAAGAAATTCAGGATCCACATAGTTTTATACAGATAAATGATAATTGTGGATTTACTGAGTATTATAAATTTGACCTAGATGATATTAATTTTATTAGTGGTTCCACTCTGAAGATAATCATAAAAGATAACCTGTTCTCTCTAGATAATATTATACTAAATCTACCTAATATAACTTGTAATATAAAATTTAGTAATCAAGTAAAGTATAATGGGATTTGGCCTAATATAATGGGTCCATTCTCTTTCATTCCTTTTATGCAGTGTTATCATGGTGTAGGTTTAATAAATAGTAGGGTCGATGGTGAAATAAAAATATTAGATAAAGTAACCTCATATAATAATGGTAAGGGATATATTGAAAAAGATTATGGCAGTGGATTTCCCAAAGAGTGGATATGGCTACAAGGAAATTCCTTTAAAGAGAAGCAAATATCTATAATGATGAGTTTAGCTCATATTCCTTGGTTAGGTTCGTATTTCCCTGGGTTTCTAGGGTTTATACACGTTGATGATAAAACTCATTATTTTTCAACATATAATGGAAGTAAAGTTTTAGATATATCGGTAGGTGAATATCTCGAAATAGAGTTTAAAAAAAGAGATTATCGGTTAAAGATAAAAACTAAACAGGTTAATAGTGGTATATTAAAAGCACCAGTTAAAGGCTCAATGAATAGATTAATAAAAGAATCTGTTAACTCAAATATAGATATAAAATTTTATAAAAAATCAATCCTTATTTTTAGTGGCACTACAAAAGCTGGTGGACTAGAAATTGTAGGTGATGTCCAATCTATCTTTATTAAAAACAGATAACATTCAAGTGTATTATAATAGAACAACTGTATTATAATAGAACAACTGTATTGTTTTTATACATCTATAATATTCCTAGGTAACCTCTAAGCTACTTATAGACAGTTGGCACATGTTTTGCCCTATATTTATAGAGGAGTAGAAGATGATTAAAATTGAGGGATTAACAAAAGTATTTAAAACAGATGAAATAGAGAGCACAGTACTAAATAACCTTAACTTAGAAGTTAAAAAAGGTGAGTTTGTCTCTATTATGGGCCCTTCTGGTTGTGGGAAATCTACTCTATTAAACATTATAGGATTATTAGATAGCCCAACATTTGGAAGTTATAAGTTAAATGAGGCTGAAGTTGTAGGTTTAAAAGAGGGTTCTAGAGTTGAAAAAAGAAAGGGGCTTATAGGGTTTATATTCCAGAGCTTTAATTTAATAGAAGAACTAACAGTCTACGAAAATATTGAGCTTCCTCTGATATATATGAAAGTAAATAAAAAAGAGAGAAGAGTTAGAGTTGAAAAGATTATGGACAGGTTTGGTATAAGCAATAGAAAAAAACACTTTCCACAGCAGTTATCTGGGGGGCAGCAGCAGAGAGTAGCTGTTGCAAGGGCAGTAATTTCAAATCCAAAACTAATATTAGCCGACGAACCTACAGGTAATTTAGATTCCAAACGGGGTAAAGTTGTAATGAGTCATTTAGTCCAACTACATAAAGCAGGTGCAACAATTATTATGGTTACTCACTCCCCTAAATTTGCAGAGTATGCTGATAGAAAAATCAGGTTATATGATGGAAAAGTTATATCAGAGTCTGTAAAAGAGGCTATAAGTGTTTAAAAACTATATAATCATAGCCTTAAGATCTATTTCTAAACAGAAAACATCCTCTTTGATCGCTATTTTAGGACTGGCTTTAGGTATCGCTTCATCACTTATTTTATATGTTTATATAGATTATCAGCTAAGTTACGATGGCTTTTTACCAGAGAATAGTGGAATAAAAAGAGTTCTCAGCAGAAAAGTGGATATATACCAGGAAGTTACATATTCAGGTGGTAGGTCAGTAAATAATTACACAGCTAAGCTTTTTAAAGAGAAAATCGATTTTGTGAAAGATGTTGCTACTTACTCTGGAATTAATTATTTAACTCTACTTATAAACGGAGAATTATATAATGAAGAAGTCATTTCTTTATCTGATAACTTCTTTAATGTTATTCCATTTGAAGTTATTTCCGGTAATAGAGAATCTATGCAGTCAGAACAAAACTATATCGTTTTAGATAAAGAGTTTGCAGAAAAATATTATCCTAAAGGGGATGCTTTAGGACAAAATATAACAATAAAAATGGGTCAAGTTTATAATTTGACAATAACTGGAGTTGTAGATATTCCAAAAAATAGTCATTTTAAACATGAATTTATTACAGCTTTTATCTCCGAAAATATTATTGCAGATCTTGTATATAAAGAATTAGGTGAGAATATGTTTAGAGCTGATGAGCCTAATCGAGATATTGTTTATATAAGTGTTGAGCAAGATTATGATAGTGATACTCTTATTCATGAATTAAACAATATTATAAAAGAAGTCCCTACAGATGATAGGTATTTATCTGAAGAGATTTTCCTAGAAGACTTTGAAGATATACATTTAAAGTCAAAAGCTCTGGCCGATGACGCTACTAACCCTAGGTATATTTTAATACTGTTAATTATATTGGCTTTTACACTTTTAGTCTCTTCTGTAATAAATAGTGTCTCTATTTTAACTGCTAGTTCAATAAATAGGACTAAAGAAGTTGGTGTTAGAGTTGTTATGGGCAGTAGTAAAAAGGATTTAGTGTTTCAGTTTTTAACAGAATCAGTAATATTAACTTTTATATCCTTACTTTTAGCCCTAGTAATAGCTGAACTGTTTCTACCGGCATTCTCAAGGCTTGTATTTATAGATTTAACTTTAGATTTCAGTCCAATATTCATTGTTTATATCTGTTTATTAACGCTAATAATAGGGGTCATTACAGGTCTTTACCCAGCGTTTTATCTCTCTAACCTAAAAGTTGTTGAGAGTCTAAAAGGTAAGAGTTTATTGAAACTAGGAAAGTCAAAAAAGGTCTTAGTAATTAGTCAGTTTTTTATCTCATCAGTAATATTGATATGCTGCTTAGTTATGAATAATGAATTGAATCTATTAGGAAAGTTAGATGTTGGATTTAACTCCACTAACTTAATCTATGCTTTCCCTGGTTTAAACTTTGATGTTGAACCTATCGATAAAATACAAAACCTTAAAAATGAGATAAAAGACATACCTGGAATAGTTGATGTAACTTATACTACATTTTTTCCATATAGTGGTGGACCTACTGAGGAAAATATATATAAAGATGACAATGAAGTTTTATTCCAAGAATTATCTATAAATGTAGATTCTGATTATTTCAATACAATTGGTATTATTCCTAAAGAAGGAGTGATAAAAATTGGAACTGTAGTTGTTATGGAAAGTGTTAAGAGCTATAGGGATATCAATGTTGGAGACATTATTGGTTTTGGAGAAAACAGTTATACAGTTGGAGCAATAATTAAAGACTATTTTTTAAATCATGCTTTGGTAGGAGAGAGCCCTAAATTTCACATTATTAGTGAAGATAACTTTTATTTTCAGATAATAAAGTTCAGTGGTGAACCTAACCTTAAAGAGATAAAGAAGGTATGGAATAAAAATTATCCAGACAAAGTAACAGATCTTCATGTTATGAGTATCGAAGAAGAAAATAACCTTGATATTGTTGTAACATTAAAAAAAGTTATGAATCTAACAATGATAATAACCGTGTTTATATCTGGGTTAGGACTAATTGGTCTCATTTTACATAGTGTTAAACAAAAAAATAAGGAGATAGGCATAAGAAAGGTATTAGGTGCTGATGTAATATCTGTTGTTAAGCAGTTTGTAGGAGATTTAGTAAAGTATGTCATTATTGGAGTTGGCTTTGGAATTCCATTTGGGGCATATTTAATTAGCTTTGGTCTAAAAGAGATGGGTTATCCATTCAAGATACATAGCTTGTATCAAATATCTATTCTATCTGGGCTAGTTATTATTTTAGTAGGAATTATACTCACTTTTATAATGGTATTTAAGTCGGCTACATCAAATCCTTCAAATGCTTTGCGTTATGAGTAGGATGGTTTAAAATAAGGATATGAAACCTAATATTTTAATAATAGACGATAACAAAGATATTTTGACAGCTATTAGAATACTACTCTCTAAGGATTTTAATGTTACAACTGAATGTAATCCAAAACAACTACCTCTGTTATTAAGAAAAAATGAATATAACGTTATATTACTGGATATGAACTTCTCTGAGGGTGCTACCCATGGAGAGGAGGGATTTAAATGGTTAAAGGTTATTTTAGATATTGATCCATTGGCTGTTGTTATACTTATTACAGCCTACGGAGATATAGAACTTGCTGTACAGGGAATGAAACTAGGAGCAACTGATTTTATCTTAAAACCCTGGGAAAACCAGAAACTGTTATCTACTCTATTTTTAGCAGCAGATTTAAACTTAGAAAAGAGGAATAAGCGACTTGTAGAGGTTCAGAATAGGCTTGTATCTAGTGCTTTCCCAGAAATAATAGGTGAAGCAGATGTTATGTTAGAGCTTTTTGATTTAATCAACAGAGTTTCTGATACGGAAGCTAATATATTAATAACTGGAGAGAATGGGACTGGTAAAGATCTGGTTGCCAAGGCTATACATAAAAAGTCTAGAAACTCTAACTCAATCTTTTTAGGTGTAGATATGGGATCTATTCCAGAAACACTGTTTGAAAGTGAGATGTTTGGACATCAGAAAGGTGCATTTACCGGAGCTGATAAAAACCGTATAGGTCGAATTGAGGCAGCCTCTGGTGGTACTCTGTTTTTGGATGAGATTGGAAATATTCCAATGGCAATGCAATCAAAACTTTTAAGGGTATTAGAAACCAGAGAAGTTATCCCTTTAGGCTCTGAGGGAAAACGTAGCTTTAATACAAGGTTAATCTGTGCAACCAATAGTAACTTACAACTACTTGTGACAGAACATAAATTTAGGCAGGATCTACTTTATAGAATAAATACTGTGGAGATTAAATTACCAACTCTAAGGGATAGAAAAACCGATATTCCTATTCTACTAAACCACTTTTTAGAAAGTTATAGTAAAAAATATGGAAGAGGAGACCTAAGTTTCTCTAAATCTACTATTAATAAACTTATAGATTATGAGTGGCCAGGGAATGTTCGAGAGCTAAATAACTATGTTGAAAGAGCTGTAATTCTGTCAAAAACTAATATTTTACAGATGGACCCACCAAATAGTGGAATGTCTGTAGTTTCGACCTCATCACTTAATTTAGAATCTATTGAACAAAAGGCTATAGAAGAAGCTATAAATAGTACGGGCGGGAACCTTACAAAAGCTGCTGAGGTCCTAGGGATTACAAGGGCCACACTTTATAGAAAGAAAGAGAAATATGATCTGTAGAGCCCTATTTATAATTTTAAACTCCATAATTATCACAGTTCTGTTTATTGGGAAAAATTTAATTATTACCCCATCTGTTTTAAGTATTGTTTTACTTTTACAAATAGTTGAACTTCATTTTAAAAACAGACGATCCCAGGATAAAATTATATCTTTTTTAGAATCCTTAATTGAGAATGAAGAGGTTCATTCTGAAGTAAAAAATAGTGCATTTTATTCAAAACTTAAAATGGTTTTTGATAATCTTATATCCCAATCTAAAACCTCTAATATATTAGCAGAGAAAAACAGTGAGTTACTTGATGTTATTCTTCATCAGATAAAGATTGGAATTATTGTATATTATGATGATGGTGAAGTCTTTTTAATCAATAAGGCTGCAAGACGTTTATTGTCTGTGAATTATCTAAACAGTATTGGGAAAAATATCTTAGATAAACTAGAAATTTCATCTTCAATGCATAGTGATAGTTGTGAATTTTTATTAGATCAAAAAAGGTTAACAATATTATCGTTTCAGAATATTAAACAAGCATTAGATAACAAGGAAATGGATTCATGGAATGAGTTAATTAGGACCTTAAACCATGAAATAATGAACTCTATAACTCCAATCTCTTCCCTAGCGAATTCTGCTTTGACTTTGACTGATGATTCTAGCAATCCAGACCTTATTGAGGCGTTACAGGTTATCGAAAACAGAAGTAGAAACCTATTAAAATTTGTTAAAAATTATCGGTCAATATCCCAAATACCAACTCCTAAACAGGAACTAATAGTTTTAAAAGAGCTATTGGATAAAATCTCAACTTTAATGGTTCCATACCTAAAAGAGTATGACATCAAATTGAATATTAAAATTGATGATGAACAGTTAAAACTCTATGTAGATCCTATGCTATTTGAAAATGTTATAATAAACCTAATAAAAAACAGTGTAGAGGCTAAGTCTAACATTATACAAATCAGCTCATATTTTGAAGGTGATGAAACCTTTGTGGTTGTTTCAGATGATGGAGTAGGTTTATCAAAAGAGTCTATGTCAAAGGCATTTTTACCATTCTACACAACTAAAACAGATGGTTCAGGTCTTGGTCTTAGTTTGGTTAGGCAAATAATGTTTGTACATAATGGTTCTGTGATTATAGATGAAGTAAAAAATGGAAGTAAATTATCTTTAGTTTTTCCCTGAAAAGGATCTGTCCACAGGCGCAAAAATAGCCTATGGATAGTCTCTTATCAATTAATTTTATGGTTCATAATAAAATCTGCTGCTTTTAAATAAGAGCTTTCTTCCTCTTTTCCTATAATTTTTGAATAGAACATACAGCTTTTTTTAAATGAATTGTTATTTAAAATTTCAGTAACATTATCATATAAGTCCTTTGATCTCATTTTATCAATTTCCATTGTTAATCCACAGCCAAGCCTCGCTACTCTATTTGCACTTGTAGCCTGTTCCATATGGTGGGGTAATACAATCATTGGAGTACCAAAACATAGGGCTTCATTTACACTATTCATTCCTCCATGGGTTATAAATAGATCCATGTCCTTTAAAATAGTCTGCTGTGGATTTGAATTTCTAATTAGAAAGTTATCTGGGACATTCATAAAATCAGATATCTTAAGTTCTCTACCTATAGATAAAATAACCTGGAATTTTTTGTCCCCTAGAGCATCAAAACAAAGTCTATAAAATTCAGGATTATTAGAATGAATAGTTCCTAGTGAAATATAAATTAGTGGTTTAATATTTTTATATTCTGAAATGACTTCATATGGAAAATCATCTTCTTTATCTTCTTTAAAATAAAGAGACGGGCCAATGAACTTATAACCTGACTCACTTTTTGCTAATTCTGGGCTCACTATTTCAGAAGAGTATATAAGGTTTAAATCCTCTTTGTTTGTTGTTAAATCAAAAAAGTCTGGAGTGATATTGAATTCCTCTCTGAATTTATATGGCTGGCTATTTTTGTTAAATTTACTACTTATAATGTAATATAGTAGGGGAAATACAAATGTTAACAACATATTTAAACTTGGTTTAATATCATTTTTTCCCATAGGTGCCGAATGTAGAAGGTTTATGGTTCTAATTCCAAGGATTTTACCTAGATATTTACCCCAAAACGACATACTTCCATGAAGGATATAGTCAGGTTTATCCTGTTTAACATCCTCCAGGTTATATTTCAACTTATCAAATCCAAACTTCAACATAGACTTAAAAAATCCTAACATATCATTCTCTGCTAAAACAAAATTAATATTGTTAATATTCCCTTTGTAAATCCGGTATTCTGCTCCTGTCTCTTCAACTAACTCTTTAAACTCTTTTGTTCCATAGTAGATTACATGTTCACCACGTACCACCAGCTCTTTGATTGTAGCCAGCAGAGGATTAGTATCTCCATAAGCAGGTACACTAAAAAATATAGCTTTTCCCATTTTTCTCCCCTTATAGATATGATGGTATAATATTACTTAGCCAGAATAATAAACCACATATCCAGAAACCCCAGTGTAATTTCCCGGTCTGTTGACCCAGTTTGCTTTTAAAAAATGATATTGCCATAAAAATAAGCCATATGTAAAAAAGACCCCAGACAGGCACTGTTAAAATTGATAAAACAGAAAATATAGAGCCTAAGGATTCAAATGAAAACAGAAGAAAGATTGAACCCGTTATAATTCCCATAGTACCAAGTGATCGGTGATTAAATTTTGACGATAAGAACCTTATACTTACTAAAATTGTCCAGATTGCTAGAAGAAGATTCCCCATATGCTCTCCTAAAGTTTTACCAAGATAAGCATTTGCTAATTTTTCAATAAAAAATATGAGTTCACTGGAAACTCCACTATGATAAGCATCTGCTAATATTGGGATAAGAACTATCCATCTAATGAATCCTACAACCTGAAAAGTACCTGATAAGATTCCAAAAACAAGAGCCAGTATATCTATTACATTACTTTTTTTGTTAATAACATAAATAAGAGATGCCATTGTTATCTGTAGCAGTCCGGTGAAAGCCCAAAAATAATAGGTAGGAACAATTATTTTCTGGTTTAGTCTGAATAGGTTAAATCTTAATTCTCCATCTTCTCTTAAAATATCAGGGAACTGAAAAACTGATGCCAATACAAAATAGCATGTCATACCTATCACAAAATATGAGATAAATACTACTGCTGTTACTTTTAAAGTTTTAATTTCTTTATTCATTATAATTTTCCTTTTTCTGATTCGTTTTTAAACCAATCTAATGTCTCTTTAATTGAATTTTTATATGGTGTGGGACTAAAATTGAAGTTTTTTATAAAAAGTGAATGGTCTACAATAAAAGGTTCATTCCATTGGTACATAATCTCTTTAACCTCTTTGACCATAGGGATAAATAGTCCAAGTATAGAAACCATTAATTTTCCTGCGGCCATAACTTTAAGTTTTCTATTTAACTCTGCACCTATTAGGTCTACAAATTGATTCGGAGTTGTATTTTGTATATTAGGAAGATGGAATACAGACTCTTTTACTTTAAAACTTTCTCCTAATAGAACTAATCCTTTAGCAAAGTCTCTAATATATGTTATAGAATGTAAAAGATTTGGTTTACCAAAGAGGTTTACAGGTTTTTTCTCTGTTACAGCTTTAAATACAACATCTCCAAAACCTGAATTTCTGACTCTTGGTCCAAAAAAGTCTGACCCTCTTAATAATTTAACATCAAGATCTGACTCTAAAAGTTTATTTGCTATTTGACTTCGAAGTTTACCTTTTTTACTTATAGCAAGGTGTGGTAAATCTTCTTTTATTGGCTCTCCATTTGTGGAACCATACATATAGAGGTTGTCTGCAAAAACAACTCTGATGTCACTACCGGTTAGTCCATTTATGATTCCAGATATTATTGGCGGAAATCCTTCTACCCAGTTAGTATACAGCGGCTGTGCACAAATATAGACAACAGTGACATCCTTACAAATCTGTCTAACATCGGAAGAATTTGTAACGTCTGCTTTAATTAAATTAACAGACTTTGGTAACTTTTCATTAACCTTACCACTCCTATTTACAAGTGTTACATTTTGTCCTTGTTTTATAAGCTCATCCATTACTGCCAATCCTAATGGTCCGGTTCCTATTATTATATTTTTTGACATAACCTTACTCCTTAATTATTGATCTTTAATTAAAGGGTAAGGTCTGACACTGTGTGAGGGTAAAGAGATATTTATAGTTTTTTTTATTTTTACGGGGAATTTTAAGTTAAGAGATAGAATCGGTTTATAGATTAAGACAATTTGTATCTAAGTATTTTTTATAATCCATATACCCTCTTTTTCATCTTTACCTCTAATCTTAGAATGACCTAGAAACTTTATATATGAATCCATTCCTATTAGTTCTTTTTTCAAAGCAGATGTAAAATATATTTCACCTGGATACTTTTTGGAGAATTCTTGTATCCTAGATGCGGTATTAACAGTATTACCTATTGCTGTATATTCCATTCTTGTAGGTGAACCAATATTTCCAGCTAAAACAGGTCCATAATGAATTCCAATACCAAGATGCCATTTTTCTTTACCATTTTTTATTCTTGAAATATTTAGAATCTTATTTATCTTTATCATTTCCATTGCAGCTTTTAAGGCATCCATAGATGGGTTTTCTGTTTCTATAGGTAGACCAAAAAGTGCTAATAAACCATCTCCAAGAAATTTATTTATCATTCCGTTTTGTTCAACAATACACCTCTCCATCTGGGCTAAATGTTCATTTAGTGAATTTACAACATCAGCTTCATCACGGTATTCTGAATATTGGGTAAACCCCCTAATATCACAAAATAATACTGCGGCATATTTTCTCTCTCCACCTAATTTTATTTCACCACTAAGAAGCATATCCCTAACTCTTGGGTCTACCATTCGTCCAAAAGTTTCCTTTATATGCTGTTTTTCCTTTAGACTATGTGCCATTTCTATTACCCGGTCAGTTAGATATCCAAGTTCATCATTTTGTTCTGATTTTATATCCAAATTAAAATCTTCTGAAGCAATCATCTCTGTAGCTTTTAATAATCCTTTAATCGGTCTCTGAAAACTTTTTCCCATAGATATTAATAAGAAGGCTCCAACAGGTATAATTATAGCAATAAACGACCATGCATATTTTTCTAAACCTGAAGGATTTCCTCTTGGATAAAAACCTAAACCTAAGACAACTAAAGGATAAAACCCAACTGCCAACCAAAGTAGAACTAATTTTGTAGTAAATGTCATAGGTTTCACATAATTCTCAATAGAAATCATTCCGTTTGGAAAAAACATTGGAATAATTATTTTTTTGTTTATATATTCTAGGCTCAAAAAAATACCCATAAAAGTAAATATACTTGAAGATAACATGGCTGCAAATGTTGTTATTATATATATAGTTTTTTGACCTTTTATTGGAAAGTTAAGAAAAATAAGATCAACGGTTGTTATAAAACAGAATATTATCATCCATGTCATAAATGCAATTAATCCTGCTATCTGAGGTAACTTCAATACTTTCGCAACTATTTTTCTAGGAGTTTTATTCTGTTTTTTGATTAATAACTTCAATATAGGAATAATATAAAAAAAAATATAAAAAATGTTTACAATTAAACTGGGAAGTAAAAAACCAAGCTGACGAACCGATATATAGATAGGACTGTCTAAGCCGATCATTGTTAATACAGGATCAACTTCTACAAGTTTTAAGACAAAATAAAGGTCAAATAAACTACCGCCTATTATCCACATAAAATATACAAAAATGTATGTTATAATCACTTTAATTACACCATGTTTATACTGTTCCATATTTAATACCTTCTATTTTTTATAACAAAACTATTTAAGGATAATGTCTTTATAAAAAGTCATTTAATAGAGTTCATTTAATTTTTAATTGGAATTTGCAATTCAGATACAGGATCGCTTTGTACAATTCCATTTTCATCATGAGTTGGCCCTGAAAGTTGTATTTCTCTAACTGCACCTGTTATATGCCAGTTATTTAGCCCTATCCAGTTTAATAGTTCCAAAACTCCAGAAATTGTATTTTCATAGGGTCCCTTATACAGAAGAGAAGCAACTCTTGTTTCACTTTCAACTTTTCTTATAATAAGATCCTTTGGTAGTTTAGTAAGATCTCTATAATCTTTATTAAGTTTTACTCCTATTTCTACATCTATATTCTCTTCCTTATATTCCTTATTGTGATATAGGGTTGTTTCAGGGGCTCCAGGTGTAACTCCACATTCATTAAGTTTTTGATATAATTCTTCATGTATAGTTTTACAGTAGAATGCCATATCTTTTATTTCTGGAATTATTCTTCTAATAGATGCAAATATAAATGATCCTGCACTCTTTTCCATTACCTCATAAAGAGGCTCTTTCCCCTCGTTTTCAATCTGTTCAAGTCTTAGTTTAACCATAGCCAATTGAGATTTTGCTTGAAACATCTCTTTTTCAAGTTTTTCCTGCCTCTCTCTATGTATCGATTTAAGTTCATCTAAGGGTAGGTTTTTAAGTAATAGTTCGCTTATTTGTTGAAGGGAGAATCCAAGGTCTTTTAAAAATAGTATTCTATTTAATGTAGGAAGTTGTTTTATAGAATAATTTCTATAACCTGAAAAGGCATCTACACCTTCAGGTTTTAATAATCCTATCTGATCGTAATGTCGTAACATCCGAACAGAAACCTGGCCCATTCTTGAAAAATCACCTATTTTATACACTTCCTACTCCAATGACACTCTTTTAAACATAATAATTAAAATAATTGTTTCTTTACTATGAAATAATTATGAATTTTATGGAAAATTAATCAGGCTGCGCAAATAAGACTCTTTATTTAGTTGCTTCAAACATAAACTTATCTAAACTTAGTAGAGCCCCTTTTAGATCATATTTTTTTGTGCTAACACTTATATCTTTATGATATGGTATTAAATCCTGAGGTAGAATATAAGTATCCAGTTCTTCTAATATATCTTTAGCAATTTTTGCCTTTCTTTTTTCCAATGCGGCTTTTAAGTTTTTCAGATTGTTTGTTAATAGTTCCGGTTCAATATTCTTTTTATCTTTATTTTTCTGATTGTTTTCAAGTGGTGCTTCTTTCAAATTTGATATTAACATAGAAAGTTCAGCATCCAAGTTCTTTAAAGCTTCTTTATGGTCAAGATTTCCACTAATATCACTTTCAACTCTTTTAGCATAATCCTGAAGTTTTTCTGCTCCAATATTTCCAGCTACACCTTTTATTGTGTGAGCAGTTCTTATTGCAACGTCGTCCTCCCCATCCTTAAGTGCAGTTTCGATATCTTTAACAGTATCCCCATAATTGTCCCTAATCTGACAAAGCAGGTTAATATACAGTTTTTTATTTCCACCAACACGGCTTAAACCTGTGGCAGTATCAATACCTGCAATATCTGGGACTACTGTCTTGGTAGTACTTTCTTCATTTTTATTATTAAAGTTATCAGGAAGTTCTCTTTTATAAGGTTTTATCCATTTTACTAGAGCAGCCCAGAGATCCGGTGGATTAATCGGTTTTGTTACATAATCATTCATTCCTGAATTAATTACATTATCCCTTACTCCAGTCATTGCATCTGCTGTCATGGCAACGATAGGTAACTGATCAAAACTAATAGTTTTTCTTATTTCTATGGTTGCATCATAACCATCCATTATAGGCATTTGTAGATCCATTAAAATAAGATCATAGGATCTGTTATTTCCCAGTTTATCAACACCTATTTTACCGTTTCCGGCAATATCTACATAAAACCCTTCAGCCTCAAGTATCTCCTGGGCAACCTGCTGGTTTATCTCATTATCTTCAACTAAAAGTAGTTTTGCTCCTCGTATATTATCAAAACCTTCTGGTTTGCTTTCAATATATTTATTTTTTCTTCTTTTATAATTACCACCTATCCCAAAAACTTGCATAATAGAATCATAAAGTACTGATGGACTAATTGGTTTAAGTAGGAAGCCCTGAAGACCTATCTCTTCAGCTTGATTCATTATCTCTTCCCGATCTATACCTGTAATCATTATTATTTTAGGACTATCTATATTTTCCAGCTCTAAGCGGACTTTTTTTGAAGTTTCAATCCCATTTAAACCCTCCATCTGATAATCCATAAGTACTAAATCATAATTTTTATCAGTAGAAGCTTTTGCCTGTATAATTTCACGAAGAGCTAACTCTCCTGATGAAACTGATGTTGCTTGGAATGAATAATCATCAAGATATGAACATATAACATCTCTTGATGTCTCATTATCATCTACAACAAGAACTTTAAGCCCTACCATATCTTTAGGAGGAACTTTCTTTATAGTCTTGTGTTCATCAAAGATGCCTAATTTCAGTGTAAAATAGAACGTAGAGCCTTTCCCATATTCACTCTCAACACCAATATGTCCACCCATCATTTCAGAGAGTTTTTTACTAATTGAAAGTCCAAGTCCAGTACCACCATATTTACGGGTTATTGAACTGTCTGCTTGTGAAAAAGAACTAAAGAGCTTATCTACCTGTTCACTTTTTAAACCTATACCTGTATCTGTAACTTCAAAACGTAATACTATTTTATCCTTTTCCTTACTTTGTAACTTAAAGGATACTACAATCTCACCTTTATCAGTAAATTTAATAGAGTTATTAGTAAGATTTAATAGAATTTGCCCAAGTCTTAATGGATCCCCAATTAAAGTTTGAGGCACATCCATATCCTGTCTAAATATCAGTTCAAGACCTTTATTCATGGCTTTATTTCCAATCATTCCCGAAAGGTTTTCCAATACATCATTTAAAATAAAGTTTGTATCTTCGATCTCAAGTTTACCAGCTTCAATTTTTGAGAAATCTAATATGTCATTTAAGATACCTAATAGGTTTTTTGAAGAACTACCAATCTTATCTACATAATCCTGCTGTTTTTCAGTTAAACTCGTTTTTAATAGTAGGTGATCCAATCCGATAATAGCGTTCATAGGAGTTCTAATTTCATGGCTCATATTTGCTAGGAAATCACTTTTTGCCTTATCAGCCTCTTCTGCAGTTTTTTTTGCAGTATTAAGTTCAGCGGTTCTTTCTGTAACAATATTTTCTAAATTATCTCTGTGAACTCTAAGTTCGTTTTCAGCACCTCTCCTATGTTCAATTTCAGAATCAAGATCTGCTATTTTACTTTTTATCGAGTCCCTCATTACACCAAAACTATGAGCTAATGTTCCTAATTCATCTTGGCTATCAACATTTATCTCCTGATCTAACTCTCCTGTGGATATTTCAGTGGAGACTTTTGTCAGCATAGTTATCGGTTTTGTAAATTTATTGGATATATAAATTGATAAAAAAATAATCAAACCGGCAGTTATACCACCAAATACAATCAAGATATTTCTTAAATTAATAATAACATCAAAAGCTTCGGATTCATCTATTTGAGCAATTAGAGCATAAGTTAGATTATGTATTTTTACAGGTACATATGCTGTTAAAACTTTTATCCCCCCAAAATCAAGACTATTTACTTTTCCGGTATAACCCAGTAATGCCTGTTTGACAGGATTTGTCTTTACATAGCCTGTTTCAGGAAATTCCATTGATGCCTGTACAGTATGATATCTAGGATCCAAATATGAATCTGAACGCATAAGAAGATCCGAGCCGACCAAGTAAACCTCATTTGTAAAAGCCATACCGGAACGTTCCATCATAATTTCATTTATTACATCAGTTGTAAGTTTAAGAACGATTACACCTTCTGTATTATCAAAATATTTAATAGGTGCCATTAAAAAAGATATAGGTTGATTTCCAGATATATCATAGAGCTCAAAGTCAGTAATAGTAACTTCTTTAAAGCTCTCTTTAAACTGCTTCCCTAACAATGATTCTTTTAAGGGGCCAGTAAGAACATTTTGAGATAGGTCACTCTCTTTTCTTAGGGTATATACGATATCACCATCTAATGTTATTAACATAATATCGTAATAACCATACTCTTCAGTAAATTTCCTAAAAGAGTCACCATATTCTAAACTTTCATAATAGTCGTATGAACTGGTATCAATTTTGTTATCTAAGAGGGTGGAAGAAAATGCATCCAGGGCTGTTAATATATGTGAACCATTGGCAAGAACTGTTATGTCTGAAAAACTGTTTTCGTAATATCGTTCAATTTGAGCTTTTTTAGAATCACGGACTCCTTCTAGTCTAGAAAACTCTTGGTCAGACATTGCTGTTTTAGATATGTTTAAGGCAATAATACCCACTACTATAAAAGGAATTAGTCCTGAGATGTTAAGTATAAAAATTAGTTTAGTTCTAATTTTAAAAAATGCAGGTATTTTCACTTTTTAGTTTCGACCATATGAGTATGGAATCCATTCATCAACACTAATTGTCTCTATACCAAAGATGTTCTCCTTCTCTTTTGTTATCATTGGAATATCTTTTGTTACAATATTTTTTGGAATAGATTCACCATCTATTATTTTTAATAGAACTCTTATTCCTAATGCTCCAAGTAGTGGTGTATATGGGGAGGTCATTGCTATTTTACCAGC
Source organism: Spirochaetaceae bacterium (assembly GCA_051531975.1). Taxonomy (GTDB): domain Bacteria; phylum Spirochaetota; class Spirochaetia; order DSM-2461; family DSM-2461; genus Thiospirochaeta. The sequence continues at coordinate 43,174 of JAOPTT010000013.1, read as the reverse complement.
TTTAACTTCCTTTAAGGCTTCAAATAGATCATCATTATTTAATATGATTATATTTTCACCATTTTTTCTACTTTTCCACATATTTTTATTATCAATTGCCTTTACAGCTCCCATACTCTGTTCAGCTCCAGTACAGAAAATGACATCTATATCCCTGTTTTTTTCAAGTGCGGCTGTAACCTGTTTATAGGAATCATCTCTACTACTGCTGTTGTGGTAACTTTCTACAATATTTATACCTGGGAAATAACTAATAACTTTAAGAAAATGACCGGTTCTTAATGAGTCCGCAGTGCTACCAAGAGGTTTTCTAATTAGTAGAACATTGGCTTCAACTTTACCAGTTTCCTGGAGAAGTTTATGTATTAAATACATACCTTGTTGTGTTCCATTTGCTGGGAAATTACCTGTCACTTGAGCACTGATACTTCGGCTTCCAACTAATCTATCAACAGAGACAATAGGAATTCCTGCGGCAACTGCTCGGTTAACTGGAGGTCCTGTAGGAGCCTCTTGCATTGGCCAGATAAGAATCCCGTCATATTTATCTTTTATCCATTGGTCTATCTGTTTTACCTGTTTATCATTATCAAATTCAGGATCTAAAATAGTTAGTTCAACATTTGAATGTCTATTTGCTTCCCAAATAGCTGAATCAGCATTGTTCAGTAACCAGGGATGTGCAAATCCATGAATTGTATAACCTATCTTATAAGTTTTATTAGGATCACCAATTGTCCCTTTATTCATTGGATATAAATCTGTAAATGGTAGTTTTAGTGATTGTTTACTCATAGGACCGGTAATGTTTGTACCCATACCAGTTTCGAAACTCTCTGTAATACCTTTTTGAGTAGGGTATTTTGAAATGTAAATATCAAAAGCTTCTTTTCTATAAATACTAGAAACCTGTCTATTTGCTCTACTTATTGGAATCTTTTTCCAAAAGTCTAATGCCTCTTCACCATGTAGGTCTAACTCTGCGACATAATCCAAGAACTTTTGACCCTGTAATGTGCTGACCTTTCGCCAGTCAATTTCTATTGCCATGGATGGCAATGTTGTTACTGTAATTAATAGATATATTAGGAGATTCTTCATTTTCATTTTTTATTCCTTAAAACTTCTTTCTATACATTAATTTTATGTTATACCATTTTTGTTGTCAATTATATTATTTTGAGATCCCTACTACATTCAAATATAATTCTGTTAAACCTATTCAGTTTATAATACCCATCAAGTTCCATTATTAAACAGTTCTATTGACAATAGAACAGATTAAAATAAATATAACTAATGCAAAACAATAAAATAATACCAATTATGGGAATCGTTCTTGCTACAGCCTTTTTTTCAACTTCAGGTATATGGACAAAATTATCTGGTCAGGATCTCTTTGTTCTGGCATTCTTCAGATCATTAATACCAATTATTTTTCTAATGACTTTGAATAAAGTAAAAAAAAATAAAAAAGTCTTGTCATATAAAGGAAATAAAAGTCTTTATATTGCTTCTTTTTTAAATGCACTACGTATTCTTTTATTCTTTCAGGGATTACTTTTAACTGATATAAGTAAAGCAATTATAATGGTATATATCTGGCCTATCTTTGCCTTGATAATTAATATTATTTTAAGAAGGGAAAAAATTTCATTAGTAAAAATCTTTCTAATGTTAGTTTCATTTTCTGGAATTATAGTTATTTATCTTGATAACCTTAAAAGTGAGAATCTAATAATGTCCGACCTATTAGGGATGTCCATTATGATTTGTAGTGCTTTTGTATATTCAATAACATTTGTAATATTTAAATCCCAGGGAAAAGATAGAAACCATTATGAGATCACTTATTTCCAGAACTTGGTAGGTGTCCCTATATTTTTTATTGCTATAATCATAAAGCTATTTTTCAATATTGGAGAAGATCTTGTTCCAATGACCCTTAGTGGTATAGGTATTGCATCTATTAACGGGCTAATTGTAGGTGTTTTTGGGTTTACTTTATACTTTAAAGGACTAAAAGATCTTCCTGCCAGTGTAGCGTCTCAGCTTGCATATCTGGAAGTAATATTTGCAATGTTTTGGGGAATAATTTTATATCAGGAAAGACCAGGAATAACATTTTTAATCGGAGCGGGTATGATAATCTTTGGAGCTTTAGGACGAACGTTTCTTAAAGAGAAAATCTAACGTTTATGAATATTAAAAAATAATTGTACCAATATAGATATTGATTTAAACTCAATCAAAGGAGTTAATATGGATATTCTTAATCTAAGTAGTTTAGAAGTTAAATCAAAAAATAGTAAAGTGTCCCATTATAACATAAAAACATCTGTAGTTGATTCTTCAACATTTGGTGCTAATAAATTGGGGTTTGATGTTAAAGTTTTAGAACCAGGACAACTTTCCTACCCATATCATTACCATTCTGATGATGAAGAAATCTATATCATTATAGATGGAGAAGTAACTTTGAGACAAAACAATGAATCTAGTATTTTATTAAAAGGGGATATGGCTTTTATTAAAAATTCTAAAGATGGTGCTCACCAACTGTATAATCACTCTTCAAGACCTGTGAGGTATTTAGGTGTAGCTTCAAAAAGTGATGCTGATATCTGTTTTTATCCAGATTCTAATAAAATTAATGCTGGAGAAGGGCAAATATACAAACAAGAAACAAATGTTGATTATTATGATGGGGAAGAGAGTATTCCAACATTTTGGGATGACACAAAAAAAAATAAAATTTAAAAGTATCAGGAGAAAAAATTGAAAAGATTTTTAAAATATTTTGTTATTGCAACTATTATTTCAATGTTAATAACATTAATTTATTGGTTTATAGATTATGAATTAGCTGGATGGTTTACATACAAAATACAATTTATGATGATTCCTGGATTTGTTTGCACGATATCTGGATTTTGGTTTTTCCAAAATGGATCAATGAATACAAACAGTGTTATACATGTAAACTCTACTTCCTTTAGTGATCATCAGCAAAGTGTGATTAATAATAAAGATGATTATAGTTCAAAAATCCCTTTAATTATCGCCCTATTATCATCTGGGATAATTCAAATAGTTATTGGATTCTTGTTGTATAAGTACTGATATTATTTAATATCATGGAACATAAATATTACATTCCAATTTCTAAAATATTCTCAAGAATGTAAGAGCATACATATTAGTGGAGTTAAAATGAACATTATAGAGAGATTAAATGAAGATCTTATCAACCAATTATCAAAATTATATTCTAAGACATGGTTCACACCAAATAGAACCATTAACGATATAAATATTATGCTTAAAAACTCATACCTAACTTTAGCATTTGTTGAAAATGACCAGCTTATAGGATTCTGCAGGGTTATTTCTGATGGTATTTATAAAGCTTTCATCTTTGATGTCATTGTTCATGAAGATTACCAAAACAGAGGTATTGGGAAACAGATAATGAATTCGCTAATGAACCATGAAAGTTTAATAGATGTTGGACATATGGAGTTATATTGTCCTGAGGGCATTACTGGTTTCTATAAAAAGTTAGGTTTTGAAACAAGAACTTCACTGTTATTAAGATATACACGATAGGTCATCTGTAACATTAAATATAATACATAGGTGGCAGACCTTTCTTTTCTAGAGCAAGATCTATTAAGTGCTGAAATAGTGCTTTGAATTCAGGGTATACCATTGTTAAATCTTCTGGGTGCCACTGAACACCATAAACAAATTTGTTGTTTTTAATCTCTATAGCTTCAACAATTCTATCCTCTGAATATGCAGTAGCAATAACATCTGTACCAAATTCCTTTATAGCTTGATGGTGGAAAGAGTTTACAAGAAATGACTTGTTTTTAAATAAAGTTCTAAGGGCAGAACCATCTTCAACAATAACATTATGATATAATCTGTCCACAGGCATTGAAATAGGGTTATGCCCCAAAGCAGCCTCTGTTTGTACAAATATATCTTGATATAAAGTACCACCAAGAGCAACATTTATAATCTGAATACCACGACAAATACCAAATACTGGAATACCTTTTTCTAAAGCACCTTTAACCAGGGCTATTTCAAAGTGGTCTCTTTCAACAGAGAAATAATCAACTTCTTTAATAGGGTTTTCACCATATAAGTATGGAGATACATCAACTCCACCTGAAATGATCAGAGCATCTATTCTATCAAGATATACATAAGCCATTTCAGTATGACGACACTCAGGTATAACAATTGGAATACCTCCTACCATCTCTATTGATTCTATATAGTGATAACTAACATTTACCCTTTTCTTTTGTGGTGTTGGTTCAGTAAATGCGGTTAATCCTATTACAGGTTTCATAAAACGGTACTCCTTTTACCTATATTATATACTTTTAATACATAACAATAGTCATTTATATCTTAATTTCTTCTATGTTAAAACCAATTTTTTGTAACTGACACCTATTAATTTATAGTTTAGTATTTAATAGAGAAGAAATAAGAGGTCATATAGTGTTTAAAATATATCCGATAGATGATTTTAGTAAAATTGAGAATGTAGAAAGTATAACTATGTTAATTAAAAAACAGTTTGAATCTTATGGTGTAAATAAAAGTTCAGATGATATTATAAAATCTTTGAAAAATGCTTTATCCCCTAGAAGTAGATCTGTTTTATTTATACTAGAAGTTGACAAAAATATAGGTTTTGTTTTCTGTAATATCAACTCCGGACTAGAATCAGGTGGAGACTATATCTGGATTAATGAACTATTTATAGATGAAGATTATAGGAAATGTGGTTATGGGAATAAACTTATATCTTATGTTGAACTATGGTGTAAATCAAATAATCTTGTTTATATGGCATGTTCGACAGGGGAAAATAATAAAGTAGCACAGCACTTTTATACTAAGTTAGGTTATGAATTATCAAAAACAATTTGGGTTGATAAATCAATATAGGAGTATTTTTTGAAAGTTATACTTGAGACAAAGCGACTTATTTTAAGAGAGTTGGTTAAAGCTGATAAAGAAGAATTATCACACATATTATGTGATCCAGATTCAATGAAATATTATCCAGAACCTTTTAATGATAAAAATGTTGAGAGCTGGATAGATTGGAGCATCAATAACTATAAAAAGTATAAACATGGGCTTTGGGCTGTTATCCTTAAAGATAGAAATATCTTTTTAGGTGATTGTGGAATAACTATGCAGGAAATTGAAGGTGAACTATTACCAGAAATTGGTTACCATATAAAAAAAGAATTTTGTGGCAATGGTTATGCAACTGAGGCTGCAAAAGCATGTATCGATTATGGGTTTAATAACTTAAACTACAGTTCAATTTATTCTTATACACATCATAATAATATACCGTCACAAAAAGTCGCAGAGAAGATTGGAATGAATTTTAAAAAATACTTCGATAAGGAAGTGATGGGTGAAACAGTTAGAGAATACCTCTCCATCATAACAAAAATGTAAAATTAGAAAATGAATATAAAAGGATCTTAAAATGTTAAATGAAGTTATTGGTAAAGAAGTATATGTATACAGTGGAATAATGTCCTATCTAACAAACCCAGATAGAGGAATTGTTTTAGGTATAGATGATAAATGGTTAAAATTAGAGACAAAGAGAACCAATCTGCTATTAGAAGTAAAAAAAATAAATAGAATTAGATACAGAAAATAGATGAAATACAAAGTAATAAAAAAATATAATGATATACCTGATAAACCTATTGAAATAATTAAAGGTGAAGTCTTAGAATTTATAGAGGAATCTGATCCTAATGGAGATTGGCCTAACTGGATCTTATGTACTGGTGATAATAAAGAGGGATGGATTCCTAAACAAATACTTAATGTTGAAGGAAACACCGTTATTTCATTGGAAGAGTACACTGCAAAAGAGCACTGCTTATTCATAGATGAAATATTATTATCTAAAAGAGAACTAAACGGCTGGATTTGGGCTGTAAAAGAAAACAGTCCTGATGCCTGGGGATGGGCTCCATTAAATCATCTACAAATTCACTAGGGATTATTAATCTCGTATATTATTTTCTCAAAGTCTTTTGCATATTTTTGATATTTAATATTTAGGAAGAGATACATATTTGTAAAAAATACAGGTGGTTCTATAACGTTAATATTAAAACCTTTGTATATATCCAATGATAAATATGCTATGTAAGCCCTTGGTGCTATAAAAATATCAACTCTACCGTTACCTACCATATTAAAGCCCTGCTCAGAATTATTAACATAAAGTATTTTAAGATTATTTTCTTTTTGATAATTCATTAAGGCAACATCGCCTCTTATTCCAACAATTGAAAGCTTTTTTAAATCCAGAGGACCTTTAAGGTTACTATTTCTAGCTCCTGTATAAGCAATATATTCTGAAGTAAAAATTGGTTCGTTCACCCTTATAATTGATTCATTATCAGCATAGACAAAATCTGTTCTAGCGGAATCGCCACCTGTTTTACCATTTATTAGATTGATTCTACAACGCTCCAGGGGTAATGAAACAAGCTCTATATCCAATCCTGGAATTTTAGAGGCGATGTCTTCATAATAGATAAGTTGACCTTGGAATACAGGATGACCTTCAGGTATACCTAGACTTATAACAATAGTCTCTGCAAATATATTATTCACGAAAAACAATAACATTAAACAAATATAGATTCTCATATTAACGCACTCCAATTTAATTATAGTTGATTAATAGGAAATTAATATTAAAAAAAGCTAATATGTAGAGTTTAATATACTTTTACTAGCAGGTATTAAGGTGTAATACGCTCAGATACAAACATATTTTTTGGAATGACATAGTAATATTTAAAGTGTAGTATTCATAAATATAGTTTAAAGTATTTAAAAATCTTGGAGATTTAATGGATTATTTTGATAAAGAGTCCCTAACATGGGATGAAAAAGACTATAGGGTAGTTAGAGCAAAAACAATTGCCAAGACAATACAATCAAAAGTTAGACTCAAAACTGACTACATAGGTTTAGATTTTGGATGTGGTACTGGTCTACTTGGTTTACACTTTGTTGAAAAATCTAAGGAGTTTACATTTTTAGATATTTCTCCAGGAATGATAGAGCAAGTTAAAGATAAAACAACTAGCCAGCCCACAAATAAAATATCAACATTAGTTTTAGATATTACAAAAAATGATCTTGAGGATAAATATGATTTTATCGTCTCATTGCAAGCTCTTCACCATATAGAAAACTACCAGAAGGTATTAGATAAACTGTGTAAATCACTACTTCCTGGTGGATATTTATGTATCTCTGATTTAGAGACAGAGGATGGCTCCTTTCATCCAGAAGAAGTTGTTCCTCATAATGGATTTGATACTCAAAAAATAGAACAGATCTTAACCACTTATAGACTAAAAAAAATTTCTATTTCATCCCCATACATTAATAAAAACCTTGTTGATGGGGTGGAAAAAGAGTTCCCAGTATTTTTAGCAATATTTCAAAAACCACAATAAATAATTTCTGAGGAAGCGTTATGATTCACCTTATTGAACAAAAGAATTATTACAAAGTAAAAGAGCTAGTAGGGGATTTTAGTCATGGGATTTTCCCAAGCTGTGTTTGTGATGGTAATAACCCTGGTTGGATATTTGCAGATGACCCAGAGAACCCAACAAGTGCATTTGTTTACATGAAAAAGCTAGGTGGAACTTTAGTTGGCGATAGCGAAAATGATGAATTTAACAGATCAGTAAAAGATAGCCTTGATAGTTTAATTTTAACTAAATTAATAAAAGAAGATGAAGAGTACTTTAGTGTAACTGGAAGTAATCCAGCTTGGAACAGTTCCATTAAAGTAATATTAAGTAACAGAGACTTTGATACCTGTTCAGTACTTCGTTATAAATTAAAAGAGATAGATAATTCTGTACCCACGCTAGGTGAAGGATATGAAGTTAAAGAGATAACTACAGAACTACTTAAAAATAGTCCTATAAAAAACATTTCAATATTAACAGATGATATCTTAACTTGGTGGGATTCCCTAGATAGTTTCATAGATAAAGGTTGTGGTTTTGTTGCTTTAAAAGACAATACAATCTGTGGCTGGAGTTATTCTGTTTGCATTGTTGATTCTAGAGTTGAAATATACATAGAAACAGTTAAAGACCATCAAAACAGAGGTATAGGAGCAGCAATAGCACATAGATTTGTATATTATTGTCAAAAAAATAGTTTAAAACCTGAATGGGAAGCAATGTCTGACATAAAACATTCAATTCGTATTGCTGAAAAAGTTGGATTTGAATTTGATTATGAATATAAACTATATGAGTTTAAATTATAAAAATAAAAAAGTAATAAAGAGGCCAAATGATAACATTAGATTTATGGAAAACTATCATTATATATATAGATAAGGTAAAAACAACTGTTAATGTTGAAGCTATACTTATCTGTGGTTCTCTTCCTAATAATAAGTTTAAAGAAGGATCAGATATTGATCTGTTATTTTTGACAGATAAAGAAAAGTTCTCCATGGAAACTGTTCTGTTTAACGGTTATATATTTGATACTATGATTTCTTCAGAATCAATATTACAAGATGTGCTTTTACAAAAATCTAGCCTGTCAGATGTTTTATCTCTATCTCTTGGATTAACAAATTTAATAATTGAGGATTCAAAAAGTATAAAAAATTTAATATCAACCTCAGAAGAAAATATTAAAAATAGGGACCTGTCTTACAAGAGATCAGAAAATAAAGCTGCTCATGTTTTAAATGAAAAATTTAAAATATCTAAGAGTGATGGAGTATATGAGTTAGTTAAAGTTTAAATTAATTAGGGAGTTTATATGTTGGATTTTAGTCATTCATTTAAGGATATTGAGAGTTATATAGAACATTTAAAAAGCAGACCAGAAGTCGTTGGTATCGTTGAATATGGTGGCCGTACCTCTAATGATATGTCCCCTGGTGGAGATTACGATTTAACAGTTATTTTAGATAAACCAATATCAACAAATTTAAACGGTGTTCATTTTCATATTGCAGGTATACCTGTTGATTGTATGATCTTATCTATAAATGAATTTTTAGTAGATTCTCCAATAACGGATTTCCTCTTAGTACACTTAAATTGCACAATTCTTTTTGATAGAAATGACCGTATTAGTAGTTTGTTAGATCAGATAAAAGTTACCTGGAAACCTTCAAAAGAGCTATCGGACTTTGAAATACATTTTTACAGATTTGTTTTTAGGCATAACTTGGATAAGTTAGAACATAGACTTTTAGTTGATCCTTTATATTCTAGATATATGATTTTTTCAACTTTTGACTTTTATCTCCAATGTTATGCTAGGGTTCATGGTCTTGAATTAGGTAAAGTTAAAACTCATTTAAATCATATAAAAGAGACATCTCCAAAGTTATATAAACAGATAGAAGAGCTTTATTCTTCAGGAGACCTGAGTAGGCAGTTTGATATTCTAAAAACATGTGCAATAAAAATAATTGAACCTATTGGTACAATATGGGAAAATAATGAGATCTTACTTCATTTATTACCTGGTGGGACATTTAAAGAAAAGGATGAACGAGAAGTAATAGAGTTGCTGTTTCAGAAATAAATTTCATAACGTAATTAATGGAGAATAATATGTCAAAAAGGCCAATAGCTTTAATAACTGGAGCTAGTAGAAAAAATGGAATAGGTGCTGCTTGTGCAATTGAACTTTCAAAAAACGGATGGGACATCGCACTTACATACTGGACCTCTTATGATAAAACAATGCCCTGGGGAAGTCTTCCAGAGGATATTTTATATATCAGTGAACATGTAAAATTAAATGGGGCAAATATATATTGTATCGAAGCAGATCTTTCTAATGCAGATTCAGCTCCAACGATCTTTGATAAAGTTGAATCAGAAATTGGAATGGTTTCAGCATTAATTCTCTCCCACTGTTATTCTGTAGATAAAAGTATTTTAACAAGTACGATAGAGGACTTTGACTTACACTTTTCTATTAATACAAAAGCTTCCTGGTTATTAATCCGTGAGCATGGAAAACGGTTTAAATATGAATCTATACCAGGCCGTATAATAGCAATGACTAGCGATCACACAGCTTTTAATATGCCCTATGGAGCTTCAAAAGGAGCTCTAGATCGAATTGTTGTAGCTGCAGCAGAAGAATTAAAAGATATTAAAATAAATTCAAATGTAATTAACCCTGGTGCAAATGATACAGGGTGGATGAGTCCAGAGTTTAAAGAAGTTGTAAAAGAAAAAACTTATCAGAATAGGGTTGGGACCCCTCAAGATACAGCAAAATTAGTTAAATTTTTATGTTCAGAAGATGGAGAGTGGATTAATGGACAGTTACTCTGTAGTGATGGTGGAGTTAGCTGGTAGGTAAAAGGAGAAGTTAAATGATAATTAAGAAAATGAATGATCTAGATATAATAGCATGTTCAGAAATTCATAAAGCAGTTTTTTCAAGACAAACGATGTCCCTTGAATGGATTAAAGGAAATTATTTAGCTTACCCTAGAATGCAGTATTATGTTGCTGAAGATCAGGGAGAAATATTAGGTTATATCCACTGGACTCAAAAGAGTGGTTTTAGACCTGAAGTAGTATTAGAGCTTGAGCAGATAGCTGTAAGTCCAAGACATCAAAAGAAGGGTATTGGTGAAGCTTTAATTACTCAGTCGTTATTAGAAGTAAAAAGACAATTAAGTACTAGAGGTGCTCAGATAAAACATATCATAGTAACAACAAGAGCAGATAATTATGCCCAAAAACTATATGAGAAAACACTAGGTGTAAAGGTTGATGCTACTCTTAAAGATCTGTATTCAGCTGATGAAGTTATTATGATTAAAAGAGATGTATCCAAGACCTGATATGTAGAAATAAAGTGATAAATAGTTCAAATATTTAAAAAGGAGATTTTATGAATATTGTATTTTTAAATGGAAGTGGAAGAGCAGATGGAAATACTAACTACTTATTATCTAAGATTGTTAATTCATTAGATGAAACTGCAATAACATCAGAAATAATAAATATTTCAGATAAGGAAATAAACTTTTGCCGTGGTTGTCATGTTTGTGAAGAGACAAGAGTTTGTGTTCAAACTGACGGTGTTGATGAAATTTATAACTCATTTAAAAAAGCAGATTTAATCTGTATTGCGTCTCCATCATATTGGGGAGACATTACAGGGCAACTAAAAACATTTATAGATCGTAGCACCCCTTATTGTAATACAATAAACAGTGAAACAACCTTTCCATCAGGTAAAAAATCCTGCTCTATAGCCATTAGAGCTGGTTCCGCAGAAAATGAAAACAGAGATGTTATATCGACTATCACCCATTATCTAGGACATTTAGAGATAGATCATGTGTTATCTGAAACTTGGGAGAGTATTAGGTCTAAAAATGATTTAGAAACTGAAGAGGTAGAAAAAAAGATATCAAAGTTTGCAAAGCAAATAACACTAATATAATAAATATTTTCAGATTAAATCTCCCAAAGGATAATCCCAATTAAATTTATACTTTATTAATAGATTTATCTTATATATATTGATTATGAGGTTTCATATGAATAAATTTCGTTTATTAATCATTTTATTTTTTATGTTCAGTATTTCATTTATGTCACAGGCTTTAAATAGATATGCAATTATTGTTGGGGTTAACGACTATGAGATCTTAACCGATCTGCAAGCCGGGGTAAATGATGCTGAAAAAATGGCTTCTTACTATGATGGTTTAGGTTTTAAAGTCTGGCTTATGTCTGATAGGCAGGAATCAAAATTTGATAAACCTTCACTAGCTAATATAGAAAGGGTTCTTAGTAATATAAACATGTTAAGTCAGGATCAGAACATTGATGAACTAGTTATATTTTTTGCAGGACATGGACTACAGATTAAAGGTGAAAACTATCTGTGTTTTCCTGAGACAGATATAACCACTGATAGTGGGATGTTAAATGTAGATCAGACCCTTATGCCATGGATTCGAGATATAAAAGCAAACTTAAGTATGGTATACTTAGATGCTTGTAGGAACGATATAGGCTCAATGAGAGCTGCTGGTATTGTTCGTGGGATTGAAGTTGTTGGTGTGGAAAAAGATGAAATAAATACCGGAAACATTGCAATCTTTTATGCTGCTAAACCCGGCTCCTTTTCTTATGAAAAGGCTGATGGTTCTAATGGTTTTTTTACTGATACCTTAATTGAAGCTTTACAATCCCCAGTTACTAATAATATTTCAGATTTATATACTTATATCCGAACCGTACTACCAGAAAGAACTGAAAGTATCTTTGGTCGACCTCAAATACCTCATTTAGGTGGAGATTTTGATCTAACTGTAAGTTTCTCTAAGGGTAATGTTGACCTTACAGCTTTTGATACAAGTGGTAAAATATTTGTAGAGTCATCTATTGAAGGGGCTACAATAAAAATAAATGGTATTATTAGAGGCGAAACTCCAAAGTTAATTGAGAATATAAATCCAGGTAATGTATTTATAGAAGTTGAAAGTGATGATCTATACGGTTCTAAGCAAATCTCTCTTTTAGCAAAAGAATTTCAGTCTATCGAAATAAAATTAAAAGAAGCAACTGGTGATGTTGTTATTAGTAACTTAACTACTATTGATGGAAATAATGGAAAAACTAATATTTCAGATATTACATCATTGTTAAAAGATACAGATATTTTTATTGACGGAGAAAAAATTGAAAGTCAATCAAGTAGTCTAATTAAATTTATTAAACCTGGTTCAAGGAATATAGTTATTAAAGGTAATGGTTTTTATGGTGAAAGCCAGATAAGCATTGAAAAAAATAGTGTTCAGAATATTTCTTTTGAATTAAATTTTGTAGGTGATTTGTATATTCTAAATCCTAAAGATTCAGTTATTAAAATGAACAGAAAACTTGATGGTTTTGAAATCATTAGCGAAAAAACTGATAAAAGTAATTTAGAATTAACTGATATTCCTGTTGGTTCTTGGGAAGTCTCAGTAGTAAGAGAAGGTTATAAAACATACATAAAAGAAGTTGAAATATTACAAGGTGAACAGGTTATTATTACACCAAAATTTATCAAGGATTTTGATTCTGCAGGAATTGATTTTTTTAATTTCTATACCCCAATTGAGTTCTTGGGAGGAAATATTGTCTCAGCTGGAGCTGGAGTTAGTATATTTAATAAGCGATTAGACTTAAAAATTCTTTATGGATTTACTCTGTATGATGAGACTTTATATGATTCTACTGAGATTGAGACATATGGTTGGTCACTCGGTGGAGAGTTAACACATCATCTAATTTTTCCAAATAAACCTCTTAATTTCTATTATGGAGCATTTTATAGATATAATTATTTTGAAAATACTGAGGATACCAATATACAAGATAAGTCTTGGTTGGGGATAACAACAGGACTTGAGTATCACTTAGAAGGTTTTACTTTTTACACCGATATCAATTCTGTTTTTCCACATATTACCTGGTATTGGCCAGAGATTACAATTCGATTGGGAGTGAAGTTATGGTTTTAAAAAAAGTTGTTAAATTAATTATATTACTACAATTTATATTTTTTAGTTCATGTGATAATTTTGTATTAATACAACCATATTTCCTTGATGGTAGTATCACTGTGTTTTATGACGGGGAGATGATTGGAACATATTATGAGCCTAGAATAGATGGAACCAATGTCGCTATTGAATCCGACTTAAATTTCTCCTATGGCTATGGGGACGAAACTAATCCTGATATGGTAGATGATCTATTGGTTTATCATAGAATGTTAGATTCCGATGAAATATCATCATTATATGAAACAAATGGCGACTTACCTGATGATAAGTCAGATTTAGTTGGTTATTATCAGTTTGAAGGAAACCTTGAAAATAGTAGCCTTGGTTCAAGCGATGATGGTATCGAGTCGGGGGCTACAGCTAGTTATGTCTCTGGAGGAATATCTGGAACTGGTTTAAATATAACAACTGGAGATGAAGGTAACATAAATTTTAATAGTACCATTTTACCAAATGTGATAGAAGAAATGACAATTAATATATGGGTTAAATCTTCTATTATGAAAGATGGAGAATTTATAAGTATTCTCAACTGTTGGGGTGGAGATGATCACGATGATTTCTTCAATATTGATTATGATGGTGGTGCAATAAGCTCAATCATTCATAGTCTTTCAGACTATGATGCAGACGAATGGCATATGATAACCTATGTCATTGAATGAATTTAAATATAAAAAGATTCATATCCTTGGAGCTTCAGGCTCTGGAACTACAACATTAGCAAAATCTCTATGCAGCCAACTTAAATATAAACATCTTGATTCAGATAACTATTTTTGGAAAGATAAGTATACAACTCCTCAACCTAGAGATATCCGTTTGAACAATTTAAGGTCTGATTTAATAGATCTTGATTCATGGATATTATCTGGGGCAATAATCGATTGGGGTAACCCTTTAATACCAATGTTTGACCTTGTAATATTTCTTTCAGTCCCAAATGAAATTAGATTAGAAAGACTTCAAAGTAGAGAGTATAATAGATATGGAAATGAAGTATTACCAAATGGGAAAAGGTATGAAGATTTTAAGAAGTTTAAAGAGTGGGCAAACAGTTATGAAACTGGTGGAATGGAAGTTCGTAGTCGGTTTCAGCAAAACAGGTGGTTAGAAGAGTTAACATGTCCTGTTTTAAAGATTGAAGGTTCATCAACAGTAGAGGAAAATAGTTTACAAGTGCTTAATTATTTACAGATATAAAAAAAGGAATTAGGGTGATAATGGAAAAAAAGATATCATTTGCTGTAAAAGGTTTAATAACAAAAGAAAACAAAATACTAATAATGAAAAGAAGTGATGCTGGTATTTGGGAACTGCCGGGTGGACGACTTGAATTTGGAGAGACAGCTGAAGAGACATTAATTAGGGAAATGTCTGAAGAGACAGGCCTAGAAGTACAACCACATAACATAGTTGGAACCTGGAACAAGTTTTTTGGTGATTGGCAGATTACAGGAATTATTTATACCTGCACAGCATTAGATTATAATATAACTATTTCCTCTGAACATTCAGACTATAAATGGGTATCGATAAATAGCCCAGACTTTGAACTACTTCATCCTATCTATAAAGATAAAATTAAATTACTCCCTGAGGTTTTATGAGACCTTTACTAGATACTAAAATAGATCCAGAAGAATTTTTAAGTTTTTATTGGCTAAAAGAGGAACTTTTTACCTTTTGTAAGATGAACAGCCTACCTGGTAGTGGAAGTAAAGATGACATAACTTCTAG
Organism: Spirochaetaceae bacterium; assembly: GCA_051531975.1. Taxonomy (GTDB): domain Bacteria; phylum Spirochaetota; class Spirochaetia; order DSM-2461; family DSM-2461; genus Thiospirochaeta. The sequence goes on along the minus strand of JAOPTT010000013.1, from coordinate 27,762 downwards.
GATTTACAAGTATTTAAAGACTGGTGAAGTTATTAAGCCAGTAAATCATAGCAAGAAAATATCAATAAACAATTCACCACTTAATCTAGATGCCATAATTCCTGAAGGTTATAAAAATGATGAAAGACATAGAGAATTCTTTAAATCTGAAATAGGAGAACATTTTAAGTTCAATGTGACCTTTATGAACTGGATGAAGGTTAATAATGGAAAGACCTACAAAGATGCAATAACTGAATGGAATAGAATTATAGCTGATAAAAAGAAAGGTAAAAAAACAGAGATATCATCTCAATTTCAATACAATCAATATACTAGAGACTTTTTCAAAAACAATGCAAATGGAAAAAGAGAAGATGCTATTAAATGTTGGAAGTATAAAAAGGCTCTACCAGGTCACAATAGATATGAAGAATGTGACATGGTTGCCCTTCAGGAGTCACACATTGGTAATTAGACTATTAAGACATTATAAAGTAAAACATGAGTGGAAACCTACGTGTACCAGTAAAGATTTTATAGAAGAATGTAAAAAATACGATGAAAACCCTGTGTATTTAAGGGACATTCAAGAAGAGACAACCTCTAAGGTATATATCAGTACTTTAACCAGATCATACCAAACCGCAAATAGTAGATATAAAAACAAAGACCTTCACATAACTAAATTATTAGATGAAGTTAAGATCTCTCCATTTACCAATACTAATATAAATGTTCCATCCCCTATGTGGTTATTAATTGGACGGTTACATTGGTTCTTAAATTTAAAATCTCAACAAGAAAACAGAAACCATACGTATAAACGTATTAACAGTTTAATTAACCTTATTGAGAAAGATAATGTAGATTGCATATTGGTAGGTCATGGATATCACTTTTATATAATGACCAAGGTGCTTCATAAAAGGAATTATACTAGAAAAGGTAGTATAAGACTTAAAAATGGTGAGTTCTCAGAGTTCTATAATAATTAAAAAGTTGGGAGAAATAAGGTCATGGTAATAAGACAAGAAACTAGCAACGATTATAATGAGGTTTACAACCTTGTAAAAACTTCATTTGCTACAACAGATTTTAGTGATGGCTCAGAACCAGATTATTTAAACGGTTTAAGGAAGAAAGATTCTTTTATTCCAGAACTAAGCCTTGTTGCAGAGCTAGATAAAAAGATCATAGGCCAGGTAGTATTAACTAAAACAGATATTGTTTGTGACAAAAATAAACTAGTACCAGCTCTGCTTTTATCTCCTATATGTGTACACACAGAACATTTTAAACAAGGAATTGGGACAAAGTTAATGGATGAAGCTTTTAAATTAGCAGTAAATATGGGGTATTCTTCTGTATTCTTGTGTGGAAACCCAAACTATTATGAAAAGAAAGGTTTTAAAGCATCCTATCTATTTAAAATATACCATGTGAATGATTCTGAAAAAAATGCGACATGGTGTATGGTTAAAGAGTTAAAAGAGGGATGTTTAGATCAAGTAACAGGGTTTGTAGATATAACATGAAGCAGATATATTCCAGATGGTGAGCTTATGTAATAAAAGTTATTAAGTTAAAAAATAAGAATGATAGGTAAAAAAAAGTGATAATATTATTAACAGGTGCAAGTAGTACAGGAAAGACATTTATAGCTCAAAAAATACTTGAAAAGTTTAAGTTCACATTCTATTCAGTTGATCACATAAAAATGGGTCTTTTCCGAGGTGATGTTTATTGCAAATTCACACCAACAGATGACGATGAAAAAATCACAAAATATCTTGCACCAATCCTTGAAGGAATTATTAGAACAGCTCTAGAAAATAACCAAAACTTAGTATTAGAAGGTTGTTACTTTGAAGCTAATTCTATTAGTCAGATTAAAAATGATTACCCAAATGAGATAGTTGGTATTAGCATTGTCATGGATGAAAAATATTGCCGTGAGAATTTTGATACAAATGTAAAAAAATATCGAAGTATTATAGAATCACGAGGATATGCAGAAGATCGTTCATTAGAGCAGTTTATTATTGAGAACAGGGAATTCAAGAACTTTTCAAATCAAAACGGATTTAAGGTTTTTGAAGTTGTAGATAAATACGAAAATATGATTGATCAACTACTAACATTTTTGGATAAAAAACTATCCATGCCCAACTAAAGTTTACAGAGTTCTAATATCCTTATATCCAAATAGAGGTTACCGCTTTAAAATTATCTATATCGTAACTTATATATTAAAATCGTCATCGATAACATTAAAGTAATACAATTCGCTATTATAAGTGGAAAATCACGTATGAAAATTCCGTAAGCAAGCCATAGAATTACACCTATTACAAACATGATATACATTCCAAGGGATATACCTTTTGTATCTTTTGTTAAAATTGTTTTTAAGGCCTGGGGTACAAATGAAACTGTTGTACATATTGCCGCTACAAAACCTATTAAATTTATAAACATAATCACACTCCCATCATATTTATATATTTTGCAACTGAATCATCGTCACATTTTCCAATAATCTCATTACAGGGCAAAAGTTCCTTTAACCTTATATGGGCACCCTCCATTATTAAAGACTTCCCTGCTTTTTTAAGCATATCCAGATCGTTTAAACTATCTCCAAATGCTATTGTTTCTGATAATTTTATGGATTCTTTATCAAGCAATATTTCCATTGCATTGCCTTTTGAAACTGTAAAAGCATTAACTTCAAAAGTATCACTTCCTGAAAAGTAAAACTCTACTCGGTCACTGAATTTTTCTGCAACAAACTCCTCTATTTTTTCTAATGCATTATTGTTTTTACTACTAAATATTATTTTTATAATCTCATAGTCTTTCAAATCAATCTGATCAATTACTACTGGATAAACACCATTATTAATTACTGTGGATTCTAAATCAGGATTCTCTTTAAATAATATCCAACCATCTTCATGGTAAAAACTTATATGGACACCATTATCAAGAATTTGACTATTTAATATTTCCATAATTACTTCCATATCCATATTCTGCTTATAAATAAGTTTCCCACTCGGATTATGTATTCTCGCTCCGTTGGATGTTATTAAATAGATCTTTTCATTTAAATTATTACAATAAGTAATTGCATCCAGATGATGACGTCCAGTTGCAATACAGAATTTTGTCCCTTTTTCTGTAGTTTTATTAATTGCTTCTTGGGAATATTCTGATATCTGATGTTCTGAATTTAATAATGTACCATCTAGGTCAGAAATTATTATTTTATACGGCATATTATTGCTCCTTTTATTATTGTTTCGCTTGTTCTTGTTATTGTTTAGTATATTTGTAATCGTATAGTTATTGTTTTACTCCTAAATCATTGTATTGTCAATATGGTCACTATTGTTTGTCTTGTATTAGTAGTTAAGTTTATCATTTTTATTGTTTGTGGTATTATTGATATATGATTGTAAGTGCCAGAATGAATGCGATATTAGAGATTTTAAATAAAAATGGAAAAGTTCTTGTAAAAAACCTGAGTAAAACTTTTAGTGTTTCTGAGGATCAGATTAGAAAAGATCTTCAAAAACTAGAGAAACAAGATCAGATTATACGAGTCTATGGTGGAGCTGAATTAAAAAGGGACCATTTTAAAGATGAAGGTATGTCAGAGAGAAAAAAAATTAATATAGAAAAGAAGAAAATTATTGCAAAAAAGGCTTTTGATATAATTGAAGAAAATGACAATATTTTTTTGGACGTATCCAGTATCAATATTTTTTTAGCTCAATATCTGGCTCAAAGTACAAAAACAGTAACTATAATTACAAATACCCTTGATATTATTAAAATTCTGGCAGACTCAATTAATATTAAAATTATTGTAATTGGCGGCTTATATAATAACAATCTTGGTGGTTGTGTTGGTTCTTCAAGTATACAAAATATTAAATCATACAGGGTAAATAAAGTCTTTATGGGATGTAGTGGTATCAATCTTTCAGATAATTCAATTATGACTACTGATTTAGAAGATGTAGATTCAAAAAAGACAATAATCGATATATCAGAAAAAAGTTATCTAATTATTGAGAATAAAAGATTTACTAACGATGCACTATGTAGGTTTTCAACCACTGATGAAATTGATGGTATTATTACCGAGGAAGAACCGGATGCGTATATTATGGAGTTAATAAACGAAAAAAATATAAATCTAATTTAATGTCTAAATCATAGAAAAGACTTCAATATCAATAATTTCAAAACTTGGCAGATAATAATCTCCCTATATTACTTATCGTTTACTTCCAGCCACATCTTATGTGTCCTTTTAGATAACTCTTTCATTGTAGTTTCCTGGAATCCAAAAACTAGTGGTTTTATAGTATCATTAAGAGCCCCCGCATATTTTGAAAACCCTTTAACTCCATGGCATGCACCAACTATTGAACCTACTGTGGCACCATTACAGTCAGTGTCCAGTCCTGCCATTACTGCAATTGATATTGCAAGATCAGGCTCCATATTAGAATAATACATGGACATACAGCAGATTAATGCATTATTAATAGTATGTACTGATGACATAGAACTGTACTTATTTTCTAATTTTAACATAAACTCTTCCCATGTTTTTTGTGATTTCATCCAAATAAGAGACTCTTTTATATCTTCTGCTAATATACAGTTTTTGGGAATTTGGGATAAACCAATATTAATCAGTTTTATTGGATCACTTTCTACAAATGCTGCTGAAATTACTGCTGCAAAAAACATCTCACCATAAATACCATTTGCCCTATGAGTCCAATGTGCATCTCTAAAAGCAAACTCTGCTGCAAGCTCTGGGTTCCCTGCACAGCAGTATGCCCAACCATCAGCTCTAATTTGAGCTCCAATCCACTCCCTATATGGGTTGTGATTAGTACTTGTAAAATCAGGCGAAATAATAGCACTATCTCTATCAAGAAAATGTGTTCTAATATTATAATTTAATATTGCCTGGTTCTCTGCCGTACAAATGGCTTGGTAGGGCAGGCTATTATTCCATGTATCTGCAACATTTCTCCAAGTAAAATCTTTACCATAAATTTCTAAAACTTTTAATCCAATTAACGTATAGTGTATATCGTCATCAGGTTCCATATAGCAAATGTTTTCTCTCCATGATTGTTCACAGATAAGTTCTTTTTTATCACTATTCATAGGTGTACCTTCAATATAATTTTCTAATGGCCAGGAATTTCTCCGTTGTAAATGATCCTTAATATTTGCTCTTCCATTTTCCTGCATTCCAACTATTTCAACAGGCTTACCTAATGCACAACCACAAGCTCTACCGGTCCATGCACCATGTAATCTGTCCAATAGAGTAGTTGTATCTAAATCCATAACTAGATTTTCAGGTTTACTAGGTCTTTCTTTTTTTATTTCATCAAGATTATTTGGTTGAATATATTTCCAATCTTTTTTAACTTCAAAATTATTATACTCTTTTAACTTTATAAAAATGGGCTCTAAAACTTTATCATTATGCCGATCAATTTTTGAATCCAAATTATTGTATAATTCAAGTATATCAGTAGGTATAATTTTTCCTTCAAACTGAATTTGTCTAATCTCTTCTCCAATTTGTGAATATGGATTCTCCCAGCCGTAAATTAACATTTAGTACTCCTATAAAGTTATATTAACTATTATATTCACGATTATGGTGTTATGTTGTTATTATATGGCTAATAATAAGCAAAATAGTGCTGAATTATCAAATAACTATACATCTATAAGTTTTCGAGATAATAAAATACTGTCGGCTTCGGACTTATACATTCTAAAAGAAACAGATATCACGTATCTTCATTATCACGATTATCTTGAAATTGGATACTGTCTTAAAGGCCATGGTGTGTTCAATATTAACAATCACCTCTTAGGATTTGAACCTGGAGACGTCGTGATTATACCTTCTGGTTTTAATCACCTAGCAATGAGTCTACCCAATACAGAAAGTTCATGGATCTGGTTATATCCTCATACTAAAATAACAGAAATATACAAAAATCTATTACCTGGAGTTTTACATTGGACAGATCATTATTTATTAACTTCTGAAGTAAAGATGTTAACTCTTGAATATAAAAACAGAGATTTACCACATTATGATAAAAGAATTGAAAGTCGCTTACATATTATTTTATCAGAATACCATTTAATTCTTAAAACTACATCGATCAAAGATCTTGGTGAAAATATAACTACTTCACCATTATTAAGTAGAGCTATACAAATAATTTATAAACAGTCAGCTCACGGTTTAACTGTGGAAAGAATAGCAGAACAGTGTAATATAACCCCTTCTGGTTTATATCGAATATTTCAAAAAGAGTTAAATTGTTCACCTAAAACTTATATCGATAGATATAGGGTAAGAATGGCTTGTGGATCATTAAAAACCAAAGATTCATCTATATCATATATTGCTCATTCTCTGGGCTTTGGTTCAATATCTTCATTTAATAGAACATTTAAAAGAATTACAGGCTTTACCCCAAGTAAATATATAAAGAGGTTGAATGATTAAAACAGGTAACTATTTTACGGTATTCTTGATTCACAAGGCACTGCAACTTTGGCACTAATTTACATTCAACTATAATCGATCCACAACGGTGAGCTTTACCTTCTGATGTAATTAAACCGTCGCTCAATCCAAAAGTTCCTAATCCCGACAAGCCTTATTAATGTAGCCATCAATAATTATACGGATAATATCGTTACATTCTTCACTCATATGATCTCCTTCAATTACAAATTATTATGCTCGGAAACACTCTGTTAATGGAAAAAGATTAAGTGGTAATCATATTTTCTATAAACTCCACTGTTTACATTGTTTTATTCTTAATCCATTATCTCCTTGCTCTTTATCATATGAAAATTGTGTTAATAAATCACAAGGAAAACTATTACATGTACCACAGTTTTCTAAGTTTTTGGATTCGCAACAATCTTTTATAGGACATTTGTCCCCCCAAAATGGTTTTGATATTTTTATGCAACCTTCACAGTTCATTGAGGTTTTATATTCACATTCACTACATAAAATTCCACATCTTGATTCAATCATATCTCTTCCTTTGGTTAATTATTATAAAAGTTTATGTTTATATCTATGCTGGTGTCAACAAATTATTCAGAAACACTGAATACCTGCAGTTCATTCTCTATTCCTTTTAACAGGGTATTAGTAGGGCTAACGTTATATTCTTCTAATAGTTTATTAATACCAACGGAATTATACACTTCCTCTGTAATATTAATCTCTGTTGGTTTGGCAATATGCTGGATACGTGAAGCTATATTTACCGACCTTCCAAAATAATCAACCTGTTTATTTTGAGATACTACTATTGATGGTCCTTTATGAATTCCAATCTTTAATACTAATTCCTGGCTATCAGAATTATTATTAAAGGATTTAATTTTTTTATTCATCTCTATTGCTGCTTTCAAAGCATCACCTGGTTCTATAAATGTAGACATAATTGCATCACCAATTGTTTTTATAACATTTCCATTCATGCTGGTTACTACACCCTCTAAAAGCTGAAAGTGCTGGTTTACCAGTGAATATGCCTGCATATCACCAATTCTTTCATAAATCTCTGTTGATCCTTTTAAATCTGTAAACAGAAATGTCATATCTTTTATATCTATACCTTCATCGCTTACAATTACTTCGTTTTTAAAAAGAGTATTAAATGTATGATTATTTATTAAAATCTTACCGGACAGGAAAGGATCAAAAATTAAATTGGGCTGAGTTCTACTCTCATCCATTGGCGGTTCAAACATTATCATCCCTCTAGTTTTTATGTTGCAAAGATTACTTACTTCTAATTCTATATCTCCGGGTTCTACACATACATCCATATCATAATCATACACATCTTTTTTGAATAAAGGCTTTACAGTCCTATTCCCGCAGCCCTTTTTTATAGGGATACAAAAACCTGCTTCATTTTGAAGATCAAACCCAACTATATATCCTTCAGGAAAATTAAAAGAGTAGCTTCTTTTCATATCTGGCTCCAACTCTATCCACTCTTTTATATATTTTTTTAAAAAGGCTGGAAAAGTAATATTGTCGCCTTGAATTTTACCTTCCCTTGAGTAGTGATATTTATTTACAAACTCTTTAACTGATAATTCATCCGGGTTATGATATTTAATACGCCTAATATCTGAATTAATTGTAAAAGTTACCATTATATGGTTATCCAGAGTTATTGATGATTTAACTCTGCACACGTTGCAAAAATAGTGATTTGATACCTGTTTAAGTGTCCTGAAGCTTCCAAAGTCATCACCGCAGGTTGGACATACAATTCCCCAATTAATTGTAAATATTCCCTCTTTTGTGCACCAGAGAAACAGGTCTATTACTTCTTTTTCTTCAAATTGTTTCTCTAGAGCAAAGGAAATAGGATTTATTTTATACAGGTCATAATCGTTGGCTGTTCTAATAAACTTCTCAAGCTTGGATATAATTCTTGGTGCCCAGTTTCTAGAACTCTCTATTGATTCTAACTTTTTATCTAATAGTTTTTCATTTAATTCAGACATATTATTCCCCTTGTTAAGTACAATTGTAAGTAAATGTTAACTGTTTTACATGTTTAATCCTTAAATAGATATATATATTTATTTCTAATGTGCCCATATTATTTACAAGTGGTTTTTGGTTAATAATTGTTATGAATTATTATAGACTTAACATTAGTAATTTTATATCCAGATATGCTGCTTTTAAGTCATGTTATATAGAAAAAGTTAATTATAGAAATCAGGAGAAGACTACTGATATAGTATGTTGGATTCACACAAATCTTAATCGTGACCAATAAAGGGAAACAGTGAAACCTTAAAAAATAAAACGTTGCATATTCACAGAACGATATATAAAATATTTTATGAGGATATTAAATGAATTATACATGGGTCGTTATATTATTAGTCATTATATTGGGTATTATATTTTATAGAAAACGTATTCCTAGTTGTGATAAGTGTCAAATTAAAATGAGATTGTATAAGTCTGAAGGTGACATATCCATGAATATCACAAAAACAATAAGAATTTCATTCTTTAAAGGTTTTAGAGAGAGAGTTCTTTATACTTACAAGTGTAATAAATGTGGATCTAAGAAGATTATTAAAGAGTTTTAATATAAGACATTATAGGTAAATTTAAGTGATCTAGATAACTTTAAAACTATATTTGACCTACCAAAACTTGATCTATTAATAACTTCTCATGTTATTCTAATAAAGAAAACTTAAACACAAAAGATGTTAAACATATATAGAGGAAATTATCATGAAAATTGACCGTATGCTTACAATAATTGTTATGTTACTTAATAGAAATAGAATATCTGCTAAAGAAATTGCAGAAAAGTTCGAAATTTCAGTTCGAACAGTTTATAGAGACATTGAAGCAATTAATATGGCTGGTATTCCAGTTCTGTCATTCCCTGGGAATAATGGTGGATTTGGTATTATAGAGAATTATAAATTAGACAACCAGGTTTTAACACTAAACAATTTATGTTCAATACTATCAGCACTTAAAGGAATAAACTCAACCCTCGAAGATGTTGAGCTTGAATCATCAATAGAAAAACTACAAAATCTTATTCCAAAAGATAAAACCAATCATCTTAATCTGCATATGGAACAGATAATTATTGGTATGCAACCCTGGACATCTACAACTAAACAAAAGCAACTTATCAAAACAGTTCAGAATGCTATTTTTCAATCACAGCTGATTACAATTACATATAGAAACTATTCGAATGAAACAAGTAGAAGACAGGTAGAACCAATGTCTTTAGTATTTAAAGGTTTCACATGGTACATATTTGCTTTTTGTCAATTAAAGGAGGATTTTAGAACATTCAGGATTTCAAGAATCATTGACCTTGAGGTAGAGAATAAACGATTCACCCGTAGAAAAAAGACATATAGGGAAATTGAAGATGCCTCTAATAAGAATATCTCTTTAATAAATATTATACTAAAATTCACACACAAGGTGAGGGTTAGAGTTGAAGATATTTTTGATAATGATAATATTGAATTTCTAGATACAGGAGAACTTCTTGTAATTGCAACATTTCCTGACCTGGAGTGGTATTTCTCATTGATATTGAGTTTTGGTGAACACGTAGAGGTTATAGGACCTGAAAATGTACGTAGAATTGTTGAATCTAGAATAAGTTCAATGTATGAAAAATATAAATAAAATATCATCATGATTCAAACCTGACATACACCTGTCTCAGCACTATGTTACATTCTCTATAATAATTTGTACAAAAAGAGACAAACCAAACTATTTTAAAGTGGCTTAAAAAACAGGATAAATAAAATCCAAATTTAAACTCCCCTCTGGCTGGAACAGAGGGTGAAAGAGCCTGTAATATAAGTTATATATGGAGAATAGAATATGAGAGACCCAATATTTTTTAAAAACCAAGTCGAGTTTAATAGTTGGTTAGAAGAACATGCTGACGATAGTGAACTTTGGGTAGGATATTTCAAAAAAAGTACAGGACAAGCAACTCTAACATGGTCTGAATCAGTAGATGTGGCTCTCTGTTTTGGTTGGATCGATGGTATACGAAAAACAGTTGATGATAAGAGATATAAGATACGTTTCACTCCAAGAAAGGTAACTAGTGTATGGAGTGCCATAAACGTAAACAAGGTTATTGTACTAATAGAACTTGGTAAAATGAGGCCTGAAGGTCTGGACCTCTTTAATAAGAGAACTGATAAACTAGGATATACTTCTGATCATAGAAATATACCCTTATCTAGTGAGTATGAAGAGCAATTAAAAGCTAACAAACAATCTTGGTTGTTCTTTTCTAATTTAGCATCATCTTATAAAAGAGAATCTATATGGTGGGTAATGAGTGCAAAGAGAGTAGAAACACAATTAAAAAGGCTAGGAATATTAATTGCATCATCTGAAGAAGGGTTAAAAATACCTTCTTTACGTAAGAAATTATAATTTTGAATCTTAATGATATCACACAAACAAATAGAATTGCATGGAATGAAATAGTGGAAAACTAATATAATTACATACAGAATTTGATATAATACAGTATTTATTGTTTATACTAAGTGGTATTGTTGTCATGTTGATTAAAATTACATAATGAAAATAATTTTAATAAGGAATATTAATGACTGAAATTATAAAGTACTTAAAAAATGAACACATAGTAATGTTAACATTATTAAAAAGATGTAAGTCAAATAAACTCACTTTAGATCAAAGATCAGCATACCTAACAACAGTTAAATTATTGTTAGCTGATCATTTGGTATATGAAGATTTAAACCTTTATCCCAAATTAAAAGAGTTATCTACAGCTAATAACAACGCCTTAGATACAGTCAAAGAGTTTACAGCGGGACTCGAAACTATAGGTAATATAATTTCCAATTTCTTTAAAAAAAGTGAAGAAGATGAATATAATATCCACAATAGTTCAGACTACACTAAAATAATAAAACTACTTGAAGTTAGAATTCATAAAGAAGAATCAGATCTATATCCTCTTTATGATAAATTAGTAAAAGAGAAAAAATAACTAGTCAGGGGAAACCCGGTAGTTTCTATTTATATGCACAAAGCTTAGCTATAAACAAAATTATGCCACTCTTTATGAAGAAAATCGCAGTTGCAGTTTGTTATTGCCTTCTCAATGCTAATTGGATTAGGGTTTTCTGCGATAGCCTTTAAATATTGTTGTCGATCTTTGATGGCGGTTAAAATACTTTTATCCCCAGTAATGGCATTGCCATGGGAAAGCAATAAGGTTTTTCCAGAATATCCTTTGAGGAACTCTAAGGAGTTAATATGTTTTTGTACATTAGCCGCTTTTACTGATGGTAATATCGCGTCTCCTTCATTAGAGGTCATTATATCGTCTGCAACCTGCACGAAGGTTTTATTGATTATGGTGAACATTCCACAAACAACATGTCCTTGGGCTAGTTTAAATTGAAGGTTGAAGTTACCAAAAACCAACTCCGATTTCCCGGCTAGAGGCGTAAGATTGTTAAAAAGGACGTGTTTCTCTACTGGAGTGAATTTATCTAACGATTGCTGAAAATGTATACTACCAAATAATTTAGGATTATCCAAAACACACAAACCGGATATATGGTCAGGGTGAAAATGGGAGAATACAACATGAGTAATAGAAATACCGTTTTGTTCTAAATCAGCCTTTACCAACAGAGTATGTTCTTCAAAGCCAGTATCTATTAATAAAGCTTCATTTTTAGCAATTAAAACATGAATATTGTAGCCAAAAGAATCTCCATTAAAAGGTGGGAATTGATACTGATATAAATCAGTTGTGAGTTTAATTTTCTTCACAGGTGCTCCTTGTTAAGCAATATTAGCCATAAGTAACTTGTATCTGATAAATCGCCGGCATTATTTATTAAGAATCTACCTACAATAATCTACAAAGTAAATACCGAGTTGATAGTAAGGCTATTCTTTTTTTTAAATTAAAAGTTATATAATATAAAAATTAAGGATATAAATGTGATTGAAAAAATAGTTAAACCACCAAAACTATCAAAAGGAAGTAAAATAGCGGTTATTTCTCCAAGTTGGGGAGGACCTTCTATATTCCCTAAAATCCTTGATAAAGCAGTTGAGAATATTATTAATATATTTGAATTTGAAGTTATTGAATTTTCAACATCAAGAATGGATGCTAAGCAACTATATGAAAACCCAATACTTAGAGCTGAAGATATTAATGAAGCATTTAAAGATAAAACCATTGATGCTATTTTTGTCTCTATTGGGGGAGATGATTCTATTAGAATTCTAGAGCATTTAGATACTGAAGTCATAATGAATAATCCTAAAATAATAATGGGATTCTCTGATACAACAACAATATTAACGTATTTAAATACTTTAGGGCTTGTTACATTCCATGGTCCAACAATGATGGCTGGGTGGGCTCAGATTCATAACTTTAAAGAACTAAATGGTTATTACAAAGATACACTAATGAACAGTAGTATTAATAAAGAGTTACCTATACCTGGAACATGGAGTAATGGTTACCCTGATTGGTCAATTGAAGAGACTGTAGGTGATGTAAATGATTTGAAAGTGAATCCAGGTCTCAGATGGTTACAGGGAACAGAAGCCGCAGAAGGAAGAACATGGGGTGGTTGTATCGAAGTTCTGGATATGATTAATGGGACAAGATTTTGGCCATCTTCAGACTTTTGGAATAATAGAATATTAATACTAGAGGTAGCAGAAGGCACAACTCTACCTGGACAGGTAGGACTCTGGATAAGAAACTATGGAGTACAAGGAATATTAAATAAAATTAGTGGATTATTAATTGGCCGCCCTAAAGACTATACAGAAAAGCAATCTTTAGAGCTTGATGAAGTTATATTAAATATCATTAACAATGAATTTGGTATAAAAAATATTCCAATAGTATCAAACATGAATTTTGGACATACAGACCCTAATTTAATAATTCCATTAGGCATTAAATTTCAGATTGATCCAAAAAACAGATCTATTAAAATTAGAGAGAATATATTTAGATGATACAAAGTCTTCTGTATACTAAGGGATAAATATGATAAAAATTATTGAATATGAAAATAGATACCTTACCCCTTGTTGTAAACTAATTAGTGATACATATAAAGAATTTAATCATGATGAAGGATCAAAAGAAGCAGTTGAACAATATGTTTCTTATTACAATCCAGACATCACACAAATTGATATATTAGAAAAATCTTTTAGCCGCACACCTTATTGTTATTTGGCAATTCAAGATGATAATGTTATTGGAATAATGAGGGGATTTGATGGACGTATAATAAATCTTTTTGTAAATAAAGAGTTTCAAAACAGAGGTATTGCCCGTAAACTTGTAATTAAATTTGAAGAAGAAACAATAAAAAATGGTATTACTATAATTAAGTTAAGAGCTTCTATATATGCAACTGTGTTTTATCAGAAATTAGGATATAAGAAGACAACTGGTATAAGAAATTTTTCTGGTTTAAAAATACAACCTATGAGTAAAGATCTTAATCTATAATATATTGGGGCTGTAGCTCAAAAAATAATAATAAGGACATAATTTGACACATATATATTTTATACGACATGCTGAATCAAAGTTTATATTTGATAAAGAGAAAGAACGTGGTCTAACTTTAGATGGAATTAGAAAATCTGATATGTTAGTTGAAAAACTTCAGCATATTAACTTTGCAGCTATTATTTCAAGTAGTTATAAAAGAGCCATAGAAACTGTTCATCCATTATCAATTAAGTTAGATCTAAATATAGATACATATGACGAGTTAATTGAACGTGGAATTAAAGGTTCAGATATTAAAGTAGAATGGGAAGAGATCAATAATGCTATTAAGAAATCATTTGATGATATCGATTATTGTTTGGAAGGTGGAGAAACTACAAGAGAAGCTCAAAGTAGGGCTATACCATTACTAAAGAACTTATTAGATCAATACAAAGGAAAATCAATAGCTATTGGTACACATGGGAATATACTGACTATTATTTTAAAATATTTTGATGATTCATATGGATATAACTTCTGGAAAAAATCAAAGAAGCCAGATATATATAAAGTATCATTTTTGAATTATAATATTACTAATGTAGAAAATATGATGTAGAAAATATCAGTTTAGATAATTTTTTTTGTACTATTATCATGTGGAATTCTTAATATAAACTTAGTAAATTTGTTTAATTCACTAATACAATCTATAGACCCATTTAACTTTGAACTGATTAGGTTGTAAACAATATTTAAGCCTAAACCAGTACCTCCATTAGCTCTTTTTGTAGTATAAAATGGTTCATATATTTTTGATAAAAGATCTGGCTTTATACCACAACCATTATCTTTATACTCAATTATAAACAGTTCTTTTTCATTGGTAATATTTATATCTATTACACCTTTCTCTATGTCTTCAAGTCCGTGGATAAATGAATTGAATATCAAGTTTGTTAAAATTTGGGAAAGAACTCCTGGAAAACTTGTAATGTAGAAATCATTTTCACAGTATATGTTTATTTCATGTTTACTCTGTTTTATTTCGTAATGGATACTTAAGAGTACTTCTTCAATATACTCTTTTATAAAAAAACTTCTTTTCCCATCAGTTGTTCTATCTACAGCTATCTGTTTAAAACTTGTTACTAAGTTAGAGGCTTTATTCATATTTTGTAAAATTATATTCCCGGTTAAAATAGTTTGTGATAAATAATCTTCCATATTCTTTTTGGTAATGCTCGATTCGTTGAATAATTTCTGAAATTCTTGAGTTTCACCAACAAGGAAACTTGCAGCAGTAACCCCTATACCAACAGGAGTATTGATTTCATGAGCAACGCCAGCAACCAAACCTCCTAAAGATGATAGTTTCTCTGACTCAACAAGTTTATCTTTTGTCTCTTCAAGGTTTTTAAGTGATTCTTGAAGTTCAAAGGTTCTAGAATCGACAATAATTTCAAGATTCTCTTTATGTAGTTTCAATTTTTCATTAATTTCTAAAATTTTCTTCTCTTGGCATTTTTTCTGGGTAATGTCCTGACCAAAAAAGATGGTACCAGTCACTTCACTATTTTTACCAGTAATATGTGTATATATTATATTTACATTTACTTCTTTATTATAAAAAGATCTAAAAATCCACTCTTCTTCATTAAATTCATCTTTTAAAAGATTTTTTTTAATACGACAATTTTCCTCTTTTATAATATTGTAATATTTCTCTTTTTTTATTAGCTGATCTCCACTATAACCAAGAATATTTTCAGCCCCTTTATTAAAAAGTATTATATTATCATCTACGTCAGTTATTATTATTATTGTTCTTAGAGAGTAATCAAATATTATTTTTAATTGAGAATGGGACTCTTTTATATTAATAATCATATTGTTTACTGTGTTTATAAGAATTTTAAACTCTTCAATTTTTGGACTTTTAATTAGTTTTATAGGTATACCATTTTCATCTTGATTATCAAGAGATCTTATCAGTGAAAATAGAGGTGTTGTAAGGTTTCTGGATAGGATAAAAATTGTAATTAAAATAATTAATAACAGTATGAACGCATTAATTAAAATAATTTTAATCCAAAGAGAAACATTTTCTGTTTTTTTAACACCTAAAACAATTCTACCAATTAATCCATAATAGATAGGACCACTTCTTAAATTGATATTTCCATATCCTGAAACATCAAGCTCAATATCATTAAGATAGTTATTTATGTTTTTTATCTCTTTTGGAATGAATGGGTGAAAGGTATGATAAGTAATGTTACTGTTTTTATCAACTATAAAAGCAAATAGAACTGTTTCATCATCTATTAAAGAATTTAGAGTACCTTGTAATAAACTAGGATCAGAAAAAAGAATTTGATATACAATAGTTCTACTAATACTTTCGGTTACAATAGTTGAAAAGTTTTCTTCTAGATCCAAAACTTTCTTATCTGTGGTATTTATTATAATTACAGAACTAATAGTTCCAAGAATTAAAACTGACATAACAATACCAGTAATTATTCTAAAGTATAATGAATGAGTAATTTTTCTAATTTTACTGAACTTCAACAATACCTCCACCTTTTAATCCTTTATAAATATAGACAGAGTTTAGTAGATTATGGTTCTGTTTAGTAAATGCAACATGTTTACCAAACCCCAGATCAATTGGAGACATGTTTTCAATAATGTCCTTAATATTACTTCTGTTGATTTCATAATCAGTGTTTCGTAGAATTTCTACCAAGATGTAGGCATTAAGAAATCCTTCTAGTGATATAAAATTCATTTTATAATGGCTTTTAGTAAAAATCTGGGTATATTTTTTAATAAACGGATAAGTATCATTATTGAAGCTAGGTAATATTTCAGTAAAATACAGTTCATTAAAATCTACTGAATTAGATCTTAATATATTAAAAAGTGCATTTACATCTACAAAAGAAATGTTTGAAATAGGAACATTTAATCCAATTGCTCTTGTATCTCGTATAAATCCAGCTGCAGCCTCATAAGTTGATATGGATATTATAACATCAACTTCTTTTTCTTTTAAATACCTAGCTTGCGCTTCCATTGAATCATTCCAAGTTGCACCTTTTTTGTAGGAAGTCTCTCCTGCTATTACCAACCCTTTTTCTTCAAGACTTTTTTTAATACCACTAAATCCGCTCTGTCCAAAATCATCAATTTGGTAAAAGACTCCAATACGTTTTTTACCTTGAGCCAAAAAATAATCAACAAGTTTTGAGGTTTCATCACCATAGGAAGATCTAATATTGTAAACAAAACTATTATATGGTGCATCTCTTTGAGAGCCTGACCCTGTTAAATTACCAAATAGAATAAGGTTGTTTTTTTCTTCAAGTTTTAACATAGGCAGTATAGAATTTGTTGTAGGTGTTCCAACATAATTAAATAGCATTAATAAATCTCTGTTTTCTAAAAATTTAATTGTATTAACAACAGTTAACTCTGGAACATAACTATCGTTTAAGGATAATAATTTTATTTTCCTACCTTTTATTCCACCATTCTTATTAACATAATCGAAATATGTATTAGCACCTAATAAGTAGTTAATTCCAAGCTCTTTATTCGATCCTAAATATGAAGCTGATGAAGCTAAAATGATTTCGTTGGAAACTAATTGATAGGAGGGAATAATTAAAAAAAATATTAGGGATAAATAAATTCTCATAATAGATTTTAAGGCACATCTTTTTATATATCAAGAATAAACATTTTAAATATGAATCACAAACTATAACATAGTAATATGAATTAAAACTGTAATCAAAGAGAACATATTCCATGGAGACTTTTAATCTAAAAAAATATATTTTGATGGAAGTTTGTTTCAAATTATTGGTAAAGTATAGATCGTTATTCTCATGTATATAATGCTAAAGTAGTATATTTTATTTTTTCATATCGTGAGATAAACAAAGTATTAAAAAATGTATTACCTTGGAGATGTTATGAATTTTATTCCTGGATTAGAATTAAATAAAAATTATTATCTTGATATTGTAAAACCAATAATAAGTAATTTTGATAAAAGCTTAGTTTATTCTGCGACATTATCAGGTTATGGTTCTGATGTTATAGGTTATGATAATGCAACTAGTATGGATCATAATTGGGGTCCTAGATTACAGATTTATATCAATAGTGAAGATTTTCATCTTAAAGACAAGCTTTCAAATTATTTGAGTAATAATCTTCCATTGGAATACATGGGATTCCCTACAAATTTTTCTGATCTAGCAGTAGATGGAACACAGTCTATGCAACATATATCCTGTGGTGAAGTTCATCATCTAATAGAAATCTTTAATATAGATTCTTACATAGGTAGCCATTATGATGGAGATGACTTTTGGGTTGCATCAGAACAAACACTGTTAGAAGTTATTAGTGGAGAAGTATTTCATGACGGTTTAAATAAATTGATAGATTATAGAGATAAATTAAAGTACTTTCCCAATAATATTCGAAAAGAAAAACTGAAGAACTATTGGGATCTTATCTCTGAAGAAGAAGCGTTTATTGGTAGGGCTGTAGAAAATGAGGATTTTATAGGGCTTAAAATAATAACTGCAAGAATTAATAAATATCTTCTTAAAATATGTTTTGTACTTAATAGGAAATACGTCCCTTATTCAAAATGGTTTACCCTTGTTTTTAAAAGTCTTGAATTAGTAGATGTGGAATCAAAGATTAAAGAACTTCTATCTGAAAATTGTCCAGAAGAGGTAGAAAATAAGATTTCAGAGTTATATCTACTGATAATAGAACTTCATAACAGAGATGTAGATCTACCTAAAATTAATAACAGGATAACTAATTATTATGGTAGACAATATAAAGTAATCATGGCGGACAAAATTGTTGAGTTATTAAAATAGCTCTCATAATGAATGTTAATAAATGTTTATAACATCAATTCCATTTAACTGCAAAACTACAAACGGAAACCAATTGTGATTGAATTAAATCCATATTAACTCTTAATAAATAAAGTATGTTTTCAATTTAAACATAATATAAATCTATATATAGCAAATTTCAATACTATTATCTCAAATGTTGATCTTTAGATTTTAACTTAAATAATAATGTGAAGGACAACTGGTTATTTTTAGTTTATTATCTTGTTTAAGGAGCTTTAAATGGCAAAAGAATCGTATTTTGATGGAGGTTTACTTCAACTTATTGGTTGGAGCATTTTAGGTAGTTTAATAACATCGTTAACATTAGGTATATGTTACCCATGGGCATTATGTATGGTTTATGGATGGAAAATTAATCACACAGTTGTACAAGGAAAAAGATTACAGTTTGACGGAAGTGCTATGTCTCTTTTTGGTCAGTGGGTTAAATGGTTATTGTTATTAATTGTTACTTTAGGAATATATGGTTTTTGGTTATCAATTTCTTTAGAAAAGTGGAAAGTTGCAAATACATCATTTCAAAAGAAAGTTGCATAAGATTTTTATACATATTGGAGGCTCCTAAAATTGGCAACATGGGGATTACACATACGAATAGCAGAAAGTTTACTAAACAGAGGTTATCCTTTAGATAAAGAAAAATTCTTGGTGGGTAATATTGGTCCCGATTGTGGAATACCAAATGAGGATTGGAGCCGTTTTGATCCTCCAACAGAAGTCTCTCACTGGATTGAGTCCGGTGAAATTTACCCACAAAAGTTTTGTAATATGTTTTTATCTAATCAAATTGAAGATATTGAGCAAAAGTCATTTTATATTGGTTATTATGTACATCTGTTAACTGATAAATTGTGGAGAGAGAAGATAGCATTAAAAAAGGACAATGACAAAAATTATGAAAAACTAAATAGTGATGAACAATTTATATGGACAATAAAAAAAGACTGGTATGACCTAGATCATTTATACTTCAGAAATAATCCAGAAAGTATCTTTTATACTATATTCAAGCATATAGAAGATTTCCCTGATTATATCGATTATTACCCAGAAGGTGCAGTAATTAGACAAGTTAAGTATATTACAAATTTCTATTTAAAAACCGTAGAGAACCTGGATAGAGAATATCTGTATCTAGATGAAGAAGAGATGAATCTCTTTGTAACTGATACGGTTAGCTTTTTAGAAAATATTATAAAAGAGCAGGTTTTAATCTAGGTTTAATGTAAAAGTAGTTCTGGTACTTCAAAAGAATTTATGAAAGCTCAGCGGTTTAGTTATATAATATATATAGTGATTGCTGCTTGTTATATGTTACATCAGTTTATAAGCGATTTATAATAACCGGTAATACTAGGAGTTTTATATGAAGAACATAGTATATATATCATCATCCCTTGATGGTTTTATAGCAAAAAAAGATGGTGGTCTAGATTGGTTAATGAATATACCAAACCCAGATAATAACGACTATGGATTTAGTGCATTTATGGAAAGTATTGATGGACTTATTATGGGTAGAAATACATTTGAAATGGTCTTATCATTTGGTGAATGGTTATACACTAAAAAGGTATTTGTACTAAGTAATACTTTAAAAACTATACCTGAACATTTAAAAGACAGAGCTGAAATTGTAAATGGAGAACTAACCCAAATAGTTACAAAGCTTAATGATCGAGGGTTTAATAACTTATATATTGATGGTGGAAAAACTATTCAGAGCTTTTTAAAATTAGATCTAATAGATGAGATGATAATTTCTCAAGTACCTATATTATTAGGCAGTGGTATACCTCTTTTTTCAGATTTAGATAAAGAATTAAATTTCAAAGTAGTTAAAACAGAAAAATTGAATGACTTCCTTGTTCAAAGTCATTATGTTAGAAAATAAGTAAATTAGGTATATAAAAGTATATTTAAAGGGAGTTTATGTCAAAAATTATTATATTTAACGGTGCTAGTAGCTCAGGGAAATCTACATTCATTAAGAAGTTATTACCAGAACTAGAATCACCATTTTATTATTATTCCTCAGATAAGCTAGTTGATGGAAATATACTGCCTGTCGTCAATCGGGAAGTTAAAAACCTACCTAATTCATGGAATGTAATAAGACCAAAGTTTTTTGATGGATTTCACCGCAGTATAAAAGCATTTGCAGATGCAGGAAATGACCTAATAGTTGAGCATGTAATTGAATATAAAAGTTGGTTTCTCCAGCTAAAAGAACTGCTTAAAGATCATGAAGTTTACTTTATTGGTGTTGTTTGCCCTATTGAAGTTTTAAATAAGAGAGAGATACAAAGAGGTGACAGGTATATTGGTGAAGGTAAATCTCATATAGCTGATGGCATACACTCCTGGTGCAGTTATGATCTAGAAATTGATACATATAGTTCCACCCCAGAAGAGAATATAGATAAAGTAAAACAACTAATATTAGATGCTTCTGAACAACCAGTAGAACTTTGGGATCTCTATGATAAAGATGGTAATAAAATAGATAAACTTCATAAAAGAGGGGAGCCATTAAACCATGGAGAATACCATATGGTTGTGGAAAACTGGATTAAAGATGATAAAGGTCAATATTTGATACAAAAACGAACAAGACCTCTAGGTAAATATATAAATCCTTGGTCTACAACTGCTGGTGCATCAATTGTAGGTGAATCTAGTAACTTATCTATACAAAGAGAAACAGCCGAAGAGATGGGGTTACTATTTGATTTGTCAGAACTGAATTTTATTGAAAGAGTAACATTTGATGACTATTTTATGGATGTATATGAAACTATATGGAATGGGGATATTAAAGATATCCACTTTGATTTAAAAGAAGTTTCAGATGTAAAATGGGCTACTCAATCGGAAATACAAGAGATGTACAGATCCAAAACTTTTTATAGTAATAAAACACCTTATCTAGAAAAGTTATTAGGTTTTGCAGGAGTAAAATTATGAATGATATATACACCGAGTTAAAAACCTATTTTGGTAAAGTTGAAGATGTCGTTGTGAACAGTGGAAAGGGTGCACAAGGAATTAAATATGAAGGTAAAATGTTTGCTATGTTTTATAAGGGTGATCTTACCTTAAAGTTTGACCCAGATAGAGTTCTTGAATTAATTGATTCTGGGCAGGCTCTACCCCATGATCCAGGAACTGGTAAACCTATGAAAGATAGAGTCTTAATTCCCTCGGCTAAAAAAGATACATGGATAGAGTTAACTAAAGAATCACTTAATTCTGTTAGAAAATAAATATGAGAATAGAAACTAATAGATTAATAATTGTACCGCCAAGAATTAAAGATGCTTGTGGTGTATATGACCATAGAAGTAATGTTCAATCTTCTATTTATACTGGTGGGGTAACAAAATTTGAGAAGTCTGTTTTTATAGATATATATATACAAAAGTGTGAAGATTTTGAAAAAAACTCTGACAATGTTTATTCCATCATTTTAAAAAGCTCAGATGAATACATCGGATATTGTGGATTCCAATATTGTGAAATATTAGGTGGAAATGAGATCATGTATGGTATAGATCCTAAATATTGGGGGAATGGTTATGCATATGAAGCTGCTTTAGAAGTATTGAATTTTGGATTAAAAGTATTAAAATTGGATTTTATTCTAGCAGCAGTAAATAAAAAAAATATAGCTTCAGAGATAATATTACAAAAGATTGGAATGAAGTTTGATAGTAAAATTGAATGGCCACAACAAGGACTTGTAGATAAATATAGTATAAGAGGGAATTATGATAAAACTTGATCCAAATAAAGTTGAGGCATCAATATTAGTTTTTCCAGTAAATGAACTTATTCCTCATTTACAAGTATTTAGGGAAAAGTATACCAAAGATGGTATTGCTGGGATGCCACCACATATAACACTATTGTACCCATATTTTCCTACAGTTGATGATATAGATAACAATCTTAACCGTATTAAAAAAGTATGTAAAAAAATAGAACCTTTTACTGTTAGTATTAAAAACCTTGGATTTTTTTCTAATAGAGAAGTTATGTATTATGCTCCAGAACCTAAGGTTGAATTTAAGAAGATTATCAAATTGTTTGCAGAAGAATTTAGAGAGACTCCACCTTATGGAGGGGCATTCCCTATTGATGAAATATCAGCCCATATTACAGTTTGTACTGACAAAAAGTTTATTGATGAAGTTGAAAAAGAGTTAACAAATAAAATGAAGACAATATTACCATTTAGTTTCGAAGTTAATCTGATTAAAATATATATTAAATATGATGGGCAGTGGATAGATTATAAAACGTTTGATCTATAGAAGGGTATAATAGTGGATAATAAAGAAGTAAAAAACAGAAAGTTAAGTTTTGACAGATGGAATCTATCTTTTGAAACATTTAAATTACCTATACTATTTATATTCATTTTTTATGGAGTTGCATTTTGGAGATATTTTGCTACTGGTAAAATATTCTATATTTATAACTTTGTTTATATTGGCACATCAATTTCTCTTGGTATATTTTTATCAACTGCAATGCCAAAAAAGTATGCTACCTTTGGTAGGCGTTTAACTCAACTTCTTGTTGGAGTTTATTTATTAGGATATGTAGGAATTATTAAGTCAGAAAACCTACAAATAGAAGGTTTCTTCTTTTATCTTTTAGCAGGAGTTTTTGCAGGTTCAACTTTACACTATGTTATTGCTAAAATACTTGGAACTGCAATATTTAATAGGGGTTGGTGCTCTTGGGCGTGTTGGACTGCAATGGTACTTGATTTCCTTCCATGGAAAAAATCACCAGGTAGAATAAAAAAAGTAGGTATACTTAGATATGTACACTTTTTCTCATCATTATTAATAGTTCTTTATTTCTGGTTTGTTATTAAACAAAGAGATATTTATAGTAGAAGTATTACAGAGTTCTATTGGTTAGCAATTGGGAATATTGCTTATTACCTAGTTAGTATATTAATGGCATTTGTTCTAAAGGATAATAGAGCCTTTTGTAAATACCTATGTCCAATTCCTGTATTTCAAACTCTGTTATCAGGGTTTTCACTTTTAAAAGTAGAAATTGATTCAAATAAGTGTACAGAATGTGGATTGTGTGAAAAAAACTGCCCCATGGATATTCAGCTTCTAGAGTATAAAAGAAATAATAAAAGGATAACTTCTACAGAGTGTATTATTTGCAATACATGTGAAAATGTATGTAGTTTTAATGCAGTTAATTTAACTTTTAAGCTTGATAAAGGTCCAAACCTACTAAGATATGTGAAACCAAGAGATTAAATCTGTAAGTTCAGAACTATTCTTTTTCTGGTATTATTATTTCGACTCCAGAGTTTTTAATTAATTTATGATAATCATTAGGAATTTCATTATCTGTTATCAGGTATTCTATATCACTTGCATCACAATATTTTGAAAGTGTTATTTTTCCAAATTTTGAAGAGTCAGTTAAAATAAATGTCTGAGGGCTTTTTTGGATTATATATGAATTGATTTCAGCTCTCATCATATCTTTTCCGGTAAATCCAGTTGTTTCTGAAAATCCATCTACACCAATGAAAGCTTTACTGAAGTTTAGTTTGTTCAAGCATTCTCTAACAAGAGTACCAACTAAGCATTCACTTTCTGGTTGATATATACCTCCAAGAAGTATTACACGCCCCTCGGATTCTTTACCTATCTGTCTAGCTATAAAAGCATTTGACGTAATAATGGTTGTTGTTTTTCTCTCTTTAACAATTTCTTGTGCAAGTAGGGCATTGATTGAACCAGACTCAATATATATTGTTTCACCTTCGTTTACAAAATTTACAGCCGCTTTAGCTATAAGCAGCTTTTCTTCGTAGTTTATTCCCATTCGATGTGAAATATCATCTGTTTCATCTAGAACAGCACCACCATGAACCCTTTTCAAAAATCCTTTGTTTTCAAGTAAAGTTAGATCCTGCCGTATTGTTGCCTGGGATACATTCAACTTTTCTGCTAAATGATTTACAGTCGCTTTCCGTCCATCTGAGATTATATTTAATATTTCTTTATGTCTATCATTCATTTTATATCCAATGTTAATGCTGCTGCACCAAGTAAACCTGCATTATAACCTAGTTCAGAAGATTTAACTTCTACATTATCATACATCATTTTTTTGACCAATGACAAGAATCTGGTTCTGATAAGATCCAAATATACATTTCCAAAATTCATTAATCCTCCTCCAATTATAAAAATCTCAGGATTGAGCATCTGAAATAGGTTATATAAACCAGTTCCAATGGCATTTGCAGAATCCTCTAGGACTTTAATGCTGATTTCATCTCCCATGGAGATTCCCTCTTTAAGAAGGATCCCATCAAGCTTTGATACCGTTTTGCTATTTAGCTTCAGTTTGGATTCTATTCCATCATCTAAATATTTATTGTACAAACTAGGAAGCGCTTGACCACTTGATAGAGCCATTAGACATCCATAATTTCCACATGTGCATTTTATTTTTGAGTTAGGATCAATTATTGTATGACCAATTTCACCGGCAGACCCAGTCATTCCTCTAACTAGTTTTCTATCTATTATAATACCACCACCAACACCTGTGCTTATAGTAATAAATATTATATTTGAATATTTTTTCCCGGCACCAAAACATAGTTCTCCATAAGCTTGGGCATTTGCATCATTATCAATATAAATTTTAGTATTAAAGTGACTGGCAATTTCATCTCTTAGTGGATAATTATTAAATGAAGCCTGAAAATTACTAGATGTAATAATAAATCCTTTTTTGTAATTTATATGTCCAGCAACACCTATTCCTATACCGTACAAATCATCATCATCTATTTTTTGTGAGTTCATCAGATCCTTTATCATTCTGACTATACTTTCAGTAATTCCTTTACTATCCATATTTATGTGATTATAAATTTTTTTTGTTTCTATCGGAGTTCCATCAGGAAGGAATAGACCTGCTGATAATTTAGTTCCACCCAGATCGACACCACACAGATATTTTGCCATTATCTCTCACTTTTTTAATAATAATTAAATACTGTAATCTAAAACTAAAACATCACTTATAAGTTCTGTCACAACTTTAGAAAAAGCTTTGTGGTCATCATGAATTAGATAGATATCTCTTGTTTCCTCAGATTTAAATGTTATCTGGTAGGCATGTGTAAAACCTTTATTGAGATTTTCTGGACTAATATTTAAACCTGACTCAAAGCCTATAATTACATCTATTAGCTGTGGAAGTTGCATAAATAAATTATCTACTTCAAGAATTTTATTCTTTGTAGTTTCAGGTTTAAAGGAAAATAAAACTAAATGTTTGATCATAATATACTCCTATGAATGATATATACCCAGATATCTGAGTGAAACTATAATTACTATAAAGTATAGATCTTCTATTGTAAACCGTATTTCTTTCGAATGATAAGGCTTGTTTTTTCGTATGCAAGTTTGTTGGTTGGATCCGTAGCTTTTTACTAGTGGTAATAACGAAGATACGATAGAGAATATTGAAGAAAATTCCAGATGTTCTACTTTCAGCAGCAATCGATGAAACACCTTGGTTGTGTAAGTTGAAGAAGATATGCAGTGTATATCTCTTAGACATATTATATAAAACTTTTTCTATTCAGTTTTGCGTATTTAATAAATAAATTTTGCTAGTTTTTTTTACTTTTAATTTACATTATTGTGTATTAAAAATAAATAGAGGTAAAAAAGTGCAAGGGTTTGAGTATATATCACCGTTAGAGATTCACTTTAGTATTAACTATAAGAGAGAAACCGGAAAATTATTTATTGCAAAGTTTAATAAAGTGTTACTTGTCTTAAGTAAAGGTCAATT
The DNA here is from genome assembly GCA_051531975.1 of Spirochaetaceae bacterium. Classification (GTDB taxonomy): domain Bacteria; phylum Spirochaetota; class Spirochaetia; order DSM-2461; family DSM-2461; genus Thiospirochaeta. The sequence continues at coordinate 779 of JAOPTT010000013.1, read as the reverse complement.
TATTGACATCAGTTAGAGTAAATATTAATGATAATTACTATAAATAAAATATTTAAAAAAAGTATACAGGTATAAAACGTAGTGTTACAATATTTAAACGATGAATTTTATTCACCATATGAAGTATTGGTGAATGCATATGAAGGTGTATGGTTTTCATTTAACTGTTTTTTATTTTAAATTAATTTTTTCTGAACTTGTATAAGTTTATAAAAAATATTAAATCTGTGGAGGATACAATGAAAAGAAGATTTATTGCACTTTTATGTGCAAGCTTGTTAATTGGAACAATGGTTTTTGCTGGCGGTAACAACGAAGCTGCTGTAGAGGTTGTGGAAGAAAATTCAACAAATGTTGAAGTATTACACTGGTGGACATCAGGTGGTGAAGCTGCCGCATTAAATGTTTTAAAGGATGATCTAGAAAAGAAAGGAATTTCTTGGACAGATTCTCCTCTAGCTGGTGGTGGTGGTGGAAATGCTATGACAGTTCTACGATCTAGAGCTGTTGCTGGAAATCCTCCTGTAGCTGCACAGATGTTGGGTTTTGATATCCTTGACTGGGCTGAACTTGGTTTTCTTGCCAATCTTAATGATTTAGCAAAAGAAGAGAATTGGGATGCTGTAGTTCCTGAAGCATTAAAAGGATTCTCTAAATATAATGGTGTATGGGTTGCTGCACCTGTAAATGTTCACTCAACAAACTGGGTATGGGCAAACAAAAAAATTCTTGACGATTTATCTATAGAAATTCCTAAAACATGGGAAGAGTTTGTTACT
>JAOPTT010000012.1:0-159782 GCA_051531975.1 Spirochaetaceae bacterium | reverse complement strand
AACCTTACCTAACCCTTCAAACCGATGGTCATAATAGTAATGCTCAATTTGGAACTAGGGCTATGGCTAATTATGAAGTAGTTAAAAATCATGTTCCTAAAGAGGTAACTTTAGAGGACTTAAAAAATCCAATTTTATCTTCCGATAATTTAAAAGATAGAATTATGGGTGTGCCTAATATGGGACTAGAGGTTTCTGAAACTTTCGCTGCTGTATTTACATCTGTAGGTGCAAAATCTGAAGTTATGCCAACTAAAACTGCAGAAACTGAATATTATAGTAGAAAGTATCTTATTACAAATAACTGTCTACCAATGCATATTCTATTTGGTGACTGTATTGCATGGATATACCAGAAACAGAGGGAGGGTTACGATCCTAATACCCAGTTAGCCCTGTTAATACCTATGGCCGGGGGACCTTGTCGTCTTGGACAGTACCATATAATAACAAGATACTTTCTAGATCAGTGTGGATTCCAAGGAGTTTTAATTGTAAAACCTGCTGCATATTTAGACTGGGAGAATATTCCCCTACCTAAAGAGGAAAGAGGTCTAATTAGAAAAGGTCTAGCTAAGTCTCAAGTTTTTAGTGATATTTTATATAACGCTAAATTAAGGACTAGACCATATGAGAAGGTGAAAGGTGAAACCGAGAGAGTCCTTGATACTATTCATAAAGAGTTACTTGGTATAATTGAAGCAGGTAGTGATTTTAAGTCTATGGTTAAACTAATGCAGAAGGCGGCGTTTAAAACTTCTCAAATTTCAGTTATAGATAATAGGTATCCAAAAGTTGGAATGTTTGGTGAAATATTTGTAAGAAGCCATGCAGGTTCAAATGAGAACTCAATTTTAAAACTTGAGAGTCATAAACTAGAGGTTGCACCAAGATTAACAGCGGATATGATGGAGTATAACAATAAGATGCAGAGTGCAGCCTTCTGGAAAGAGAAAAGATTCTCCCACTGGTTTGTTGCTAAAATTAAAGGGATGTATATGCATCAAGTAGAAAAAGCTTTCTATAAACCATTTAAGAAGTATCTAGCAGATAGAGAACAAATAAGACCTATACAGATATATAACCTACTTGAGAAATTCAATATTTTTAACATTAGAATTAAAGGTGAAGCAGGAATATCTATTGGAACATCATATATGTTCATGACAGATAACCCTGAAGGACTTCATGGTATCTACCATGTTGAACCATTTGGTTGTATGCAAGAGTGTGTTGCAACCTCTAAGATTCAGAGTCTAATTGACCAACAGAGATCTAAGGAAACAGACGCTTCTAAAAAAGTAATTCCATACTTAGTTGGAGTATTTGGTGATTCAGAACTGTCGAACCTTGAGGCTGAAATGGCAATGTTTGCAGAGAAGTGTTACGCAAGACGTGATCTTGTTTCATCAAGGGGTAATAAATGACATTAAAAGGTGCATTATTACTTCTATTAACTATCTCATTTACAGTTAGTGGGCAAATATTAATGAAAAAAGGTGTTAGCCTAACCAGTAACTTAACTCTTGGAGGAGCCCTTACAACTCCTTTTATATTAATTGGAGGGTTTTGTTACATAGCAGGTTTTGTTGTCTGGTTAAATGTCCTTAAGGTTCTACCCCTAAGTATTGCATACCCTTCATCTAGTGTATCTTTTATTTTAGTAATTTTTGCTTCATCTATGTTTTTAGGTGAAGCAGTAACCCTATTTAAACTAATAGGTATAGGGTGTATTTGTCTTGGAGTCTTTTTTATAGGATTTAAATAGGAATTATGAATTAATATAAAAAAAATTACTAAAAAAATTATGAAAAAAATAAAAATAATTGATTTTAAGTTGAATTATAATATAATGAGTTTAAGTTAAAATCATTAAGGAGTTAAAAAATGAAAAAAATTGTGATCGCTTTAGTATTATCTATGGCAATGATGGCTTGTACAACCGCATCTTTTTCCGGTTTACAAATGTCTAAGAATTTACCAACGAATGAAGTTGTTAGTGACTTTGCTATAACAATTCAGGTTGTTGAGTTATTAGGTTCGCCAGGTGGAGCAAACCTTGTAAACATGACTGCCGATGCAATGGATCCAGCTGTTAAAGCAGCAATTATGGAAGAAATTAATGCAGCTGGTGGAGATGCTGCTATTAATATTAAAATTGTTCAAGAAGCAACTTTAATGGACTTGATATTAGCAGGTATTACAGGAGCTATTTATAGTCCTGTGCACTACAATATTTCAGGTACAGTTATTAAATGGTAAATGCCCACTATAAAACCCGAAAAGTTAATTTATTAACCTTTACGGGTTTTTTTATAAACAAATTCTTTTTAATATTATCTATTATCTTGTTATTTAATTCCTGTGGCCTTAATAACTACAAAAATGAGATAACATTAGAGACAAATTCTATTATGAATAATCTTAAACTTGGCGATTTTAAAGACATCCCTGGACTAAATAAATATATAACAACTCTTGAAGAATCACAGTCAAAAGAGATTATTAGCATATTTGTAAGTATAGAAAGTTGGGAAATATTAGAAATTAAAAAAATACAAAAAAATGTTAACGTTTCAATAAAGTTGAAAATGTCAGATGATTATAAAAACTTAAATCTTACTTTTACTAAATCTGGTAAAAAGTGGATACCTTTAGAGGATCTAAGTTTTTCGCAAAATATAGATTATATCCCTTTGGATGTTGGTACAGAAGGTTAACATTAGTTAGTTAAACTGGTCATATAAAGTGGTCAGTTTAAACTTCACAACATAATTAAACTTATAAACTATCAAGTTCTATGTTTAGATAAAAAAAAATTAGTATAAGTATCAGTCTATATTTTCCTTCTTCGAAACTCTTGATAAAAAGCTACTTACTAGAATAAGAATTACTCCAATGATAATGTTCCAGCTTAAATCTTCACCAAGTAGAAATATGCCAAATAGTACCCCAAAAAACACTTCGATATATCCAAAGGCACCATATTGAAAAATGGTAAGTCTTTTTAATGCATAAAAGAAACATCCAAAACCGATAATTCCAACAGACAAACCATAAAAGATTCCAGTAAATGTGGGTATTAATGCAACACTGGGGATCTCTAATATTACTATAGGGATAAAAATAAGTGCTCCAAATGCATTCTGAAAATAGAGAACTTCACCCTCAGTATGATCATTAAGAACATCTTTAAAAAGCAAAGTCGTAACCGCTAATATAATAGCTGATATAATCATTAAAACACTACCTGTTAGATCATTACCCGAGAAAGAGAACCCTTTATGAATATTTAAAAATACTACTCCTGATAAAGCCATAGTTAAGAGTGAAACTTCCCTAAGTTTAAGCTTTTTTTTGGTAATAACTGCATTTAGTAGGAGAGCGAATATGGGCCAAAGATATAAAAGAACCACAGCATTGGTTAAAGTTGTCAATTTATATGACATTACATAAAAAATCATTCTAAGAGAATTCAGAACAGAACCAACAAGTAGTTTCTTTCTATTTTTAGGAGATCCCAATAGCAATCCTCTTTTAATCATTAAAGGAAGAAAAAAGAGAAAAGGAATACCCATTCGGAAACCCGTAAGTGCCAGGCTACTAAAAGGTAGTGATTTTATATATAAACCGCTGGATGCACCTAGTGCTGTAGCCAGAATTATTGCAGGAATTGCCATTTTATTGTTTTGCATTAGATTTTGTCCTTAATGTAATCAAACGTGATTTACCGCAAATGACACCAAGGAAACCCAAGGTGTCATTTTTATTATTGAAGTATAAAGTCTGGTGGATAACTAATTAATAACTCAATATAAACGTCCTCTTCATTAATAAAAGTTATTTTATCTATTGAGTTAGGTATAAAAAGTTCATCACCTTTTTTAATATTAAATTCCTCGTTGTTGCAAACTAAACTTCCACTACCATTTAGTATATAAACTACACAGAAAGTATCGTTATTATTCATATCCCACCGACTTTTTACAGTAAGCTTTTCCATGGAAAAGAAAGGGGTATTTTCTGTTTTAACAATTGGTACCTGAATAAAGTTCTCATTCTCTTTTTGTATTATTGAAGGCAACTTCATTTTTGAAATAACATCAGCTTTGGTATAACCTTTGTAATCAAAACAGTTATACATCTTTTCATATCCGATACCTTGATGGTATGTCTCCTCTGGAAAAACTTTTCCAGGTGATGAAATCTTTTCAACTCTAAAAGTAAAGTCTGTTGGTTCCTGTATCTCTGCAATCATACAACCGGCTCCAATAGCATGAGGAACACCACTTTCTATAATAAAAACGTCACCTTTTTTAACAGGTAACTTATGAAGGCATTCAAGCATTCCTGGAATATCCTGCTTCTCTATTAGTTCCACCCACTTCTTTTTAGTGATTCCAACTTTAAAGCCTAAAAGAATATAAGGTTCTTCATCATTAATTATTCTGGTATCCATTACATACCACGCTTCTGTTTTCCCATAATCAGAATCAAAATATAATTTTGCATGCTCTCTATCAGGATGGGTCTGAATATTGAGCCTATTATCTGAATCGATGATTTTCATTAAAAAACCAAAGCTTAGTCCATATTTATTATAATGGTTTTCCCCAAGAAAAACTTTTGGACTTTTTGATAAATAATCCTTTAATAATATACCATCTAAATTTCTGTTTTTAATTATACTAAGGCCGGTATTTGGATCTTCTGCATACCTTGAGGGAGTAATAGAAGATACCCATTCTTCAGGTTTCCATCCGTCAATTGCTGGGTTAATTCCCTGCCATTGATCTAACAGTTTACCCCCTGTATAAGTTCTCTCTACTCTCATATTATATAAAAAGATTGGTTTTAATTTCATTTTATCACCTCTTCCATTTTCTAACATCAATGTTATATACATTATCAGGTCTTATGTATATAACATTCTAAATTTTAAAATTAGTACTGTCAATAAAAATATAACAACTGTGTTACAAGTCTAAAATTGCTTCTTTAGTTAAACATAGTAGACTCAGTTAAAACACTATAAAACATTTTTTCATTTCAATAACCTGTAATATCAAAAAAACTAAGAGTTCCTACTTTTAAGTAAATGTTTTATGTTACTTTTAATTGTGTTTGAGAGAATTTATTTATTTTAAAAAAATCTAATGAAAAATTGAACAAAAAGAATTAAAATTACTTTATTACAATTTAATTTTGGAGAGTTAAAATGAAAAAGAGATACATAAGTATGATATTAATACTACTGTTAGTAGTAGTTTCTTGTGCACCTGGTGTAAATGATCTAGTAAAAACACCTGATGCCAGTGGTGACTTAGCTGGATTTTGGAAAGGGCTTTGGCATGGAGCTATAGTGTTTTTTACTTTTATTGGCTCATTATTTAATAACGAAATAAATATTTATGAAGTACACAATGCAGGTCCTTTATATAATCTTGGCTATCTAATTGGAGTTTTAGCCTTTGCTGGAGGTAGTGGAGGTAGTGCCGGGAGACGGTCACGGAAAAAAAGGGATCGTTATTAAGAACAGAATTAACGAGTACATTTTTATTTAGATCGCTATATTTGGAATATTATTTGATACCACCCTTGCAAGCTCTGCTCTATTGAAAGGTTTATGAATATATCCTGATACCCCATGTTTTTTCAACTCTTCCATTTCTGAATCTTTGGCAAATCCAGAAGAGATTATCACTGGTATTTTAGGATCGATTTCACGAATCAGTGTAAAAGCTTGACGGCCACCCATAACAGGCATAATCATATCGAGAATAATCAGGTCAATTTCTTGGTGCTTTTCTGAAAATGTCTGTACCCCAGTTAAGCCATTCTCCGCACAAATCACATTATATCCAAGCGAAACAAGTAAAGCTTTAGCAGTAATACGAATTAACTCTTCATCATCGATTAACAAAATATTTCCAGTTCCTAGGGGAATATTTTCTGTTTTTGTAGGGGATGATACTACATCAGTAAGAGGTAGATATATATGAAAAACCGTACCCGTGCCCACTTCAGAGTAGACTGTGATAGCACCTTTATGATCATGAATTGTTCCATAGACTGTTGCCAACCCGAGTCCGGTTCCTTTTCCCAAATCTTTGGTAGTAAAAAAAGGTTCAAAGATATGGGACTGGGTTAGTTGTGACATTCCACTACCATTATCACGAATAATTATTTCTATATATTTCCCAGGATTTATATCAAATAATGAAGCCTTACAATAATTTACATCAAGTTCCTGATTTGCCAATATAAATACGATATCCCCTCCTTTAGGCATTACTTGACTTGCATTAATTGCCATATTCATAATGGCATTCTGTAGTTGTGAGTCATCACCAATTATTTTGGTATTTTCTGCGTTGTTATCGATCGATATAGAGATATTTTTATTAAGAACATGGGCCAAAAGATCTTTGGTGTCGCCTATTACTTTTGACATATCTACTGTAGAGCTAGCCTTAACTCCTTTTCTTGAAAACAGAAGAAGCTTTTTGGTTAATTCCCCAGCTCTCACAGCAGCATAGAGTATCAACTCTAAGTATTTTATTTGTTTCTTATCATTGTTTTTAACTAGTAGAAGAAGCTCAGTTGCTGAAATAATCCCACCTAAAGAATTATTGAAATCATGAGCAATTCCACCAGCTAGCTGCCCGATAGCTTCCATCTTTTGGCTTTGATGCAACTGTTCTGTCAGTTTTGATGTTTCATATTCTACAGCTTTCCTTGCTGTTATATCGTGACCGATTCCCAATGTACCAACAATTTTTCGATTTACATCATAGAGATAGGTTTTAGTTATTTCAATTAACTCTTTATGGCCGTCACTAGCAAAAGTTATTTCCTCTTCAATGACATTGTTCAAACCAGAATCAAGAACTTTTTGATCATTATTTCTAAAAGAGTCTGCACGTTCCTTTGGAAAAAAGTCATAATCAGTTCTTCCTATAATTTCTTTTTCATCAAGCCCCAAAAAAAGTTCAAACCGGTAGTTACAGGTAATATATTTTCCATCATGGTCCTTAAGCCATATAAGATCAGGTATAGAATTGATTACTGTCCTTAGGTGTGTTGTTGAATGAAGTGCTTTCTGTTCACTGGATATTCTAGATGCCATCTCTAAACGAGTAATATGAAAAAGATTAGCAAATGAAAGAAGAGATAAAAACACTAAAATAACTAAAGATATGTTTAACCTTATTATATTATTAGAAGTATTTTGAATCTTATTATGTGTTCTAATTGAGACTAAATCTAGGAATTCACCTATTGGTTTCATTATACTGGCTTTATAACGATGATATAAACTACTATGTAGAATTCTTATGGCAAATTGCTGGTTTGATTCTCCATTATGTGGTGATAAAATGACAGTTGTGTCAATTATGCCCTTCATCGCATTCATAGCCACGAGTTCAGTTTCCACCAAATTATCAGAGTTTGACTGAGCCTCAGCGAGCTTTGATAACTCTTCATCTGTAAATCCAGCTTTTTCCATAAGCTGCCGTAAAGGAGTTGCTATTGTATCTGGAGATGGCTTCATCCTGGGTTCTATTACAAGATCCCAATATATGTTGTTATAGTTTTGGGGTCTCGGGATTTCACCGTTACGAATAGCCAGAACTTTCCAATACTGATCTTCATACATTGGATTATCGGTGACCACGTATGTCCGAACCATACGGGTTAGATCATCCGAACTCTGCCGTAATTCATCTGCCAACTGTAAGGAGTGTTCATGTATTTCCAGTTGTTGAATCTGTCTGTTATTCATGACATAAAGTGCCAAGACAACTAACATTATTAAACACATAAGTAGAATATAGGCGACTAAATGAAGCTTTATTTTTATTAGAAGATTAATAGCTCCCCCCTTACACATGAATAAATAATGTTTATCCAATGATCTATTTAAATGATAGGTTTATCATATGTATAATTCAATTATTTTATATCGTTATTTATACATATTATCATTTAGATAAAATTCAGAGTATGTGAATCTGATTTATACATAACTAAGGTTATTTGAAAAGAATTTATGATAGTCAACTAAATGATGTTTCATATCTAAAACCATGGAGACGAACTTCCACGCCTAATTCTAAACTCATCAAGAATACCTCTGCCCTCTCTGGTAATTATAAATCGGACAATTTCAGCTATCTCAGAGGGAAGAATAAGTTCTTCTTTATTTATATCTGGTCTAACATCTCCAACCATATCTGTATCAACTCCACCAGGAGCAATCATATGAACACTTATATTTGAACCATTTAACTCTTCTGATAAAGACATAGTCATCCCACGTAGGGCGTGTTTAGATGCGGTATAAGCAGATTGAGATGGATATCCTTTAATACTAACTACAGAACCAATATTTATAATAAAACTTCTATCTGACTGTTCTAAAAGAGATAAAGCTTCTTTAATTAAGATAAATGGACCTCGTGCATTTATATTCATGCACAAATCCCAGGATGCAGTGGGTGTCTCTTTTAAAAGATCAGAGTGAGTAACTCCTGCATTATTAACTAATACATCAATTTTCCCATATTTTTTCTTAACGTTAAATATAAGTTTCTTTATCGATTCCTCGCTAAGCATATCGAGATACTCAACTTCGACATTTCCACCATTAGATTTTATTTCATCTGCAATTTTATTCATATTATCTATTGATCTTGCAGCAAGTATTATATTCCCACCAATTAGAGAAATATTTCTAGCAATCTCTGCTCCAATTCCTCTACTTGCACCTGTAATTAACACAACTTTATCTTTTAAATTTCTCATACTTTATGTTATTATTCTTTATTTTATTTTACAAGTAGCTTTTATGAAACGGTTAGTTTTAATATCTAAGCAAAAATATATTGCATATTAGAATTCTCAATATTATAATTATAATATGAAGATCAAATCGGGACATAACAGATCTAGATACAGATTTGCTTATATTACAACTTTCTTTGAAGGTGATGAATATAATAGACAGATTTGGGAGAGTATTGAAAAAGAGTGTATAAAAAATGATATAGATCTAATAATGTTTTCCGGTAAAAACCTACAAGATATTAAAACACATAAGATAATATTTAATGAACTGTTTAAATTTATTAATCCAAAGATTTTTGACGGTATCATTTTATCCAGTAGCTCAATATGCAGCTATGTAGGTCAGGAATATTATTTACAGAAACTAAAAAAAATTATAGATAATAATATTGTAAGTATAAGTCTTCCTTTAGAAAATAAACCATCCATAATCATAGACAATGAATATGGAATGAAAATTATGATAGATCATCTAGTAGAGGTGCATAATTTAAAAAAGTTCCTCTATGTAAGTGGTCCAAAAAAAAATCCTGAAAGTATAATCCGTCTGAATAGTGTTCAGAAGAATTTAAAAAAGCATAATATTATTTTAAATAGGGAAGATATTTTATATGGTGATTTTACACCGGATAGTGTTATTCCTGTTTTAGAACCCCTATTAAAAAAAGGTCTTCTAAAATGGGATGTTATAGTTTGTGCAAATGATTGCATGGCAAGTAAGTCAATTGATCTGCTAAAAAGATATGGGTATAGCGTTCCAAATGATATGGCAGTAACGGGTTTTGATAATAGTTCTTTAGCAAAAAATCAACATCCCAGAATAACTACTATAGATCAATCTCTAGATAAAATTGATGCATCTACTGTGCAGCTATTATTATCAATTCTTGAAGGCCGGGAGTGTAATACAAAAAAAATCCTGATGCCTGAACTTGTTATCAATGAATCCTGTGGATGTTTTAGTTACAATAATAAAAAAATAGATACGAATTATATAAAGAAAATAGATGATGATAGAATGATGGAAATATTTAACAATAATATTTTTTATCCAAAAAGTGACTCTTTTATTAAAGAGGTTCAGAAAATCATCTACACATGCAGTGATGATTCATCTCTTTTAGCTTTTGAAGATTATGTCTTAACTCTGTTAAAAAATATGAAAATTGAGAATCAAGAACTACTATGGGACATTATAAACAAACTAATAACGCTATTTAATGATGTAAAGATTTCTAGGGTTTTACATGATCAGATTACATATAGAGAAAATATAGTTGAAACAAGACTGAAAAATGAAAGAGTGCTTACTTCTGAAGATCTTCCAAATCTATATCAAAATATTGACCATCTTTTTGCAGATAACGGGATAAATAGTTATTATATTGTTTTATATGATGAATTCCACTCAGAAAATAGGCTAAAACTGGTACATGGATTCAAGGAAGGTAAAGCCATAAAATACAAAAAAGGTAAAGACTCTATATTCGTGGATAAATTTGTACCTGAAGAATATCTTCCACAAAAGAGATCTACTCTGATTTCATTTCCTCTATTCTCGGTAAGTCGTTTCTTTGGATATATAGTGCTTGACTCAAATAACTACAACAATACTTTTTATGAAAGTATCCAGACTAATATCAATAGTGCTCTGATGAATATTCTCTATTTAAATCAGCTGGAAGAGACACAAAAGCTTCTTGTAGAATCAAAAAAAATAGAGTTTTTAGGTAGTCTTGTATCTGGATTAGCCCACGAAATAAATACTCCCGTTGGAATAATATTAACAGCAACATCTTTTTTAAAGGATAAAATAAAAAAATTAAATGAAATCTATAAGAGTGGTAAGTTAAATAAAATTGATATAGAGGATTTTTTTAATGAATCAAATCAAATATTACCATTAGTTGACAACAATTTAGCAAATACTATTAATCTAATACAGAGGTTTAAAAAAATTACTTTAAGTGCTGATATTTACACAAAAACTTCTTTTAACCTTATTGAGCAAATAAATACTATTATACTGAGGAAAAAGAGTGATCTTGATAAATCCAATGTAAAAGTTATAGTTGAATCTTTAGATGAGATTAATATTAAGAGCTATGCAATTATATTTGATCAAATATTCAGTGAACTGCTGGAAAATTCTCTAATATATGGTTTTTCTGATTCAAATGATGGTGTTATACATATTACTGCTTTTAAGAAAAAGGGAAATATAAATATTATTTTTGAGGATAACGGTATTCTTTGTTCTAAAAAACTATTGTCAAATATTTTTAATCCATTCTATACAACTAATAGAGGTCAGGGATATACCGGCTTAGGATTAACTATTGCCTATAATCTTGTACGTGTTAATTTAAACGGTACAATGGAGTGTCATTTGGGAAAACCTAAGGGATTGATATTTAAGATAACATTCCCTTATTAGTTTTCATCTAACTAATCCAGAAACACTTAGGATCCTCTGTGCCTAGGATATGGTGTATTTAACTATATAGAATTAAAATAGTGAATTATTTCCATAATCAAATAAGAGGATGATCTGGTGGTTAAGAACAGTTTCCTATAGATTATTTTATATGAAAATCTCACTGTATCTTATTTTAAATTCTACAAAAAATAATTGTATTGAAAATAATTATAATTTATTATATAAACAGTTATGATAAACATTAAAAAAACACTAGTCCTTTTGTGTATTAATTTCATTATGTTTTCGATTTATTCACAAGAAGAAAATAGACTGGCATTGGTTATTGGTAATGCTGATTATTCAGGGTCGGCCAAATTAAAAAACCCAGTTAATGATGCTATTGATATATCTGAGAAGTTAGAATCTATTGGTTGGGATGTTACCCTAGTTTTAGATGCAGATAGACGAAATATGTTAAAATCAATTACAAACTTTAAAAATGTAGCTATGGATTATGAGAATCCTTCAGTTCTTATCTACTACGCAGGACACGGAATGCAAATTGATGGAGAAAACTATTTACTGCCTATTAAAACAAAACTTGAAACAGTCGATGATGTTAAGTTAGATGCAGTTAGTTTAAGCTATATCTCCGAAGTTTTTAATATAATAAAACCAGATATGAGTCTATTGATATTAGATGCATGTAGAGATAATCCCTTTGCCAAAGTAGCATCAAGAAGCTCTTCTAAATCTCGAGGTCTATCTGTTGTTCAAGTTTCGGGTGGAGATATTGGATCAGCTATAATTTTTGCAACTTCCCCAGGAGATGTTGCTTTAGATGGAAACGGCAGAAACGGAGTATTTACAACTTCATTTCTAAAGTATATAGATAATAGTGAAAAACTAGAGGATATGTTTAGATCAGTTACATTAAGTGTAAAAAAAACAACAAATAATAATCAGATACCATGGATTAGTGCTAGTCTATCATCAAGCTTTTATTTAGTTTCATCAAAAATTCGAGAAGCACGAGCAAAACTAATACAAGCTGAAGAAGATAAAAAATTTGCTGAACAAGTAGCTGAAGCTGCATCTATTGCAATAGGAATAGAGGCACTAAAAACGGCTGCACTGTTACAAAATATCGAGTTAGCTAAAGAAGCTATTGAATTAGCAAATTCAGTGCTTCTAGAGAGTAGTAAATTAGATAAAGCTGAAGCTGAAAAGGCTTTAGAAATAGCTTTAGAAAGCAAACTGAAAGCTGAACAGAGAGCTGAAAGCTCAATTCTAGAAGCCCAAAAGTTATCAGAAGAAGCTAAATCAGCCTTACTTTTAGTTGAAAAAGAAAGACTCAAAATTGAAGAATTATTAAAGAATTTGGGACCAATATCTACTATTGGCTCTATTAACTTTGAAACAGCGGAACCACTATATAACAATGTTGAATTTATGGCAAAAAAAATAAAACCTGGTAGAGAGTCCTTCTTCTTTGAAGATAATAAAGACATTCTGCTAATAGATAAAAATAGTGATGATCAATTTTATTACCCTACAAAAATATTGGATAATCCTGAAAATTTTACAGATTTACAATACGAATTGGTAGAGGGATATAATGAGCTTCCAAGGGGTAGTTGGTTATTAACTGGTAGATATAAAAATGAAGCTGAGAATACATTTTATAAACTAGTTGAGATATTTCCAGATCTAGAGAGTAAAATATTAGTAACTGATGTTAAACATACAATATCCTATGAGCTAAATATTATTGAAAATAGATTATTTGAAATTGAAGAACCTATAAAGATTGCAAAAAGAGATAAATTTATTTATAATATAACAGGTTATACTTTTTTAAGTGGGGCAGTTCTTACTGGAGCTCTAGCTACAGCTGTTGCTATTAATAATGCGTTGATAAAAGATGATTATCATGACGCTACAACACCTATGGATATTACTGATTCACTGTATAGCCCTCTCGATAGTGCTTTAATACTAGATCTTGCGATACCTACTGCTGCTTTTGCAGCTTTATCTTATTACTTTTTTAAGAAGAGTGTATTAAACTTTGATTTAGTATTAGAAAAAGATGCTCTTTCTTTGAGATTTAATCTATTAAATGCAATTGTAAAGGATTAATAATGAAAAATATAAAGTATATAATTTTAATAGTATTTATATTATACCTCACTAGCTGTTTTATGATCTCTGGAATAGGTACAGATACTCCTAATACTAATGACCCTAATTATGGAGAGTTAAGTATAGAGAGTATTACTTTATCTTCACCAGATGAATCCATAAACCTAATTGCAACATATATTGATGATAAAAATTATGAAATTGTAGTTGATAAAAGTGTTTTAGACTCTGAAACGTGGTTTCTATTAAGTATAAGTGGTGTCTATTTATCACTTTATATTGAAGACGAAGAATATGTACAATACTTAAACTCAGAGGATATACCTAGCTTACAAAATTATAATGATGCTGGTTATGTTGATATTAGTTCGTATCATTTCACAGAGAATGTTACAACTACACTTGATGTTAGATTAGATAATCATGAATCTGTCTCTTTTTTCCCTAATTTAAAATCTAAATACTACACTGTAGAAATTACTGTAATTGAGTAAATATCTATATAATCTTTTAGTAAATTAAGAAATAGATGTTATATTTAATTAACTTGAACAGAAATTATTTGTTATTTTTATCTATCTACCAACTGGAAAATAGATTTGAGTAGTTTGGAATACCAATTAGCAAGCAAAATATGTCTAGTTAGACCATATAGAACTATTTAACATAGACTACATATTCCCACTCCATGGACTTGTAATAGCGAACACCCATAGAGCTTCAGGTTTTTATTTTGATGATGATAAACTTGAAAACATACCAAGAAAGATAGTTTGAATGCCTACTAGAGCAGTGAAATCCTGATAGGAATAATATTAGGTACTCTGTATACCTTGCATTAGTAAAAAAGAGACATTGGTAGATTTGGTAAAAACTATAGTACACCCATAGGCTTGATTTATCTTCCTTTTAAAACTTATCCTTCAGAGAAAATAGTAACTTGATTTCTTCCGCCCTCTTTAGACTGATATAGTGCATTGTCAGCTTGTTCCAACAATTCATTAAAGTCTAAAGAATTAGATTGCTTCCAAAGAGCAATACCCAAACTAATAGTTATAGATATTTCTTTAGATTTAAATTTTGTAAGCGGGGTTTCAGAGACTATCTTCCGTAATCGTTCAGCAGTCATCTCAGCTGAGTTGATATCTGTAGCAGGCATTAATATAACAAATTCTTCACCCCCAAACCTGGTCAAAATATCGATATTTCTAATATGTTTCTGACACAAGGCAGTAAGACCGATTAGAATTTGGTCACCGATTAGATGTCCGTAGGTATCATTAATTATCTTAAAGTGATCAATATCAAAAAAGATAACTGTCAGCGGCTCATCTTGTCGTTTGGCACGGTCTATCTCTTTTTCGGCTTCCTGGAATAAATATCGGCGGTTGTATATTCCTGTCAGAGGATCAGTTATTGAGATTTGTTCGAGTTTTTGTGCATTCAACCGTTCAGCTTCGGCTTCTTTTATAGCAGAGAGATCATGCAGAGTACCTTGAACTCCAATTATCGTACCCTTTTCATCTTGGCGATAACTAACACTGACAAGTGTACTTATGTCTTTACCATCCTTTTTTTGAACATATACCTCAATATTCTTTATCGACTTCTTTTCCCTGATTTTTTCAATGTATAAGGATATCTCAGCTGGATTAACCATGATATCTTCAACTTTCTTATCAATTAATTCTTCTTTTGTATAACCAAGAATTTCTTTGCAGGAGGGGCTGATATCTTCAATGGTTGTATCCATTGTTGTAATAAAAATAACATCTTTGGAATCGTTGAAGATATTACGATATTTTTTTTCACTATGTTCCAGATTGATATTTGTTTCTTTTAACTCGACAGATAAGCTTTCTACTCTGGTAAACGATTTGGAAAAACGAAATGACAACAATATTGCCTGAACAAAAATAAAGGCAAGAAATCCCAAAGTTGTGACATGTCCCAGATTGACTACATCTCTAAAATACAATGTTTCCATAATTACAGTAATAAACAGCAAAAATGAAGCTAATGCAATGTAGTAAGCTCCCTCACGGCGATGGATTAGAATTCTAACAAGAAAAAATAACCAATATATAATAGTACCTAGGATAAAGTATTGAAAGTAAGGTGCCGCGTAACTTAATGTTATTGTACTTGTGAATAGTAAAAACAGTGAAAATGAGCAGACAATTCCAATTATAATTCGCATAAACCAGGGATTTAGCTCTTTTGGATACAAACTTCGCATGAACAGTGTGAATAGTAAAGGAATTATAAAAAATGTCAGGTATTCCAGCCTAAAAGCTAAAGTCCAGCTCATGGAAGGGATGAAATAAAGCAAAATAATCTTATTTATAGCTATTCCTCGAACAGTTAATAACCAGCATATAATGGCAAAGTATAGGGGTGATTTATCCCTGGTCTGGAATATAAATAAAAATAGATGATATAGACCCATTATAAAAAAGATCGCAATTGAGATGGCTGCCACAATCCAGTTCTGCATTTGTTGATGAACAGGTTCCGCTAAACCTAGTAAAAACGCATTCCGAAACCCTGCTTTTCGGTGGTGATAGTTTGATATTTGAACAACGATTTCGACTTTATCATTTTCCGGTTCAAAGAAAACCCTGACTGGCCCTATGTTTGGGGTTTCAGTTTTTAAAGAAGTGCCTAGCTGTCCGCCATAAGCCATAAGCTGTCCGTCAATCCAAAGCTTATAAGCACTCCCCTCACTTTTAATGTAGATTCCATATATCTGATTGTCATCGGGAACAAGCATATTCAAGGAGTAAGTAGCCCATCCTTTGGCAGTGATATTTACGTTATCTATTTGATAATTGGTCCATTTATCAGGGACAGAAACATATATTGAATTGCTGTAATCAGTGAGTTGATCAGGATTAAGCAACTCACTCCAGAAAAAGTTCCATTGACCGGAAAGATTGATGGAGCCGTCTTTTTCAAAGTTATAGTTCTGCAGATCGATAACACCTTCAATAGCTATCGGGGGCTGTATTTCTGGAGCAGCAGTTATATTACTTGCAGAAAATAGAAAGAGAAAAACAATCAGGATTAAATGAAACGCTTCTTTTCTAATGGAATTCCCCTTAATAGTAGCAACATCTAAATTCTTAACCATGGTGTAAATTATTCAAATTTTCCAGTTCCGATCTTATTAAAACGAACTTCGTAAATGAAAACAGTACTGTTCCTGATATACTTCCATATTATGAACATAACCCTAGGTAAAATATACTGGATTTTACTGTAAATGGATAGTATTCTATCTTACTATTTATGGATGTAAGTGCAGTAACAGAATATTTTTCCATATTTATCTAAAACCACCTTCTTTTTGCTCTACAGCTTCTATAATAATTTCAACACCATATCTTTTTGACAAATGCTTAAATATTCTTTCATTCTGAAGTTATTCATAGAAACACCATATATATCTTTTATGGAAGACTTTATTAATGGCAAAGCAAAAGAACTATTTAACATAGACTACATATTCCCATTTCAGAGACTTGTAATATCAAACACCCTTAGGGCTGCAGGTTTTTATGGTGATGATGATAAACTTGAAACCATACCAAGACAGATAGTTTTACTACCAACAGGTGCAGGAAAATCCCTCTGTGGTGTTAGAACTGTTATCTGGGGCTTTTATTAACCACGTAGTAATTGATGAAACCCACACTGTATCAGAATGGGGAGAGAGTTTTAGACCTACCTATTTAGAAGTTGGGGAACATATTAAAACTATTGGTGTGGAGATGGTTACAGCCTATACCGCAACTGCCTCCCAGAGAATTGTAGATAATGTTATTAAATATATATTTTAGGGGAGGATACAAATGTTGTCAGAGGAAATCCTGATAGGGTTAATAATAATTATTCCGTTATTCCCTGTATTAATAAAAAAAAGACATTAGTTCATCTTGTTAAAAATATAGAAACACCTGCAATTATCTTTCACTCAAGTAGAGTAAGTACAGAATTAACTAGTACATTTTTAGCTAGAAGGTTAGTAAGAGATGATATTATTTATTACCATGCTGGATTAACTAAAGAGGAAAAAACTGAAATAGAGAAGTGGTTTTTTGATAGTGATACAGGGATATTGAATGCAACTTGTGCATATGGTATGGCCTAAATCACGATATATAGTTTAAACAGTGAAAAATTGTTCTATAATGAGGCCATCCAAATTAATTCTTATTAAATTAATATAATTTTATACTTAAATCTTTATTTCTCCCCTTTAACATTTTAAATTGAATTAGAATTTAATTTTTTATGAAATTAAGAAATAAGATTTAAATGAAATAAACTATTGCTAAATTAGATTAGCTAATTTGGTGAGTATTTAAAAAATGACTATTAATTAAAAAGACTATTATAAGGATGAATAATGAATACTGTTATTTTGGAAAATATAAAATCCAATTTTCTCCCAATGCTGAAAAGTAATTTCGAAAATATTTCTAAAATCTCATGTGAAATTATAGACATAAAGGAAAATGATAATATTAATAGAAAATCATGCAATGGTTTTATAATGAATGAATACAAATCTTCGATATGTTGTACTAAACATGTTATATATAAGCCTGAAAAAAAGCAAAAAAAATGTAATTGTTCTTTAGGTTCATGTTGTAATGATATTATTAAATTTTCATTCCCTATTGTTATTGACAAACAATATTTTGGTAACCTAATATCTGAAGCATTTTTAATTAAACCACAAGATGGAGATTTACTCCGGAAAAAAAAAGGGAAGAGATGTAATAAATTGAAAAAATTCTTAATTCAAATGAATAACACTATTGTCATAGATAACAAACAAATAACAGTAATTATGAAATCACATATTCTACTTTTAGATTTGATTTCAAAAATGACATTATTAGAACAAGAACTTATAATTTTAAATGATAAAAAAGAGTCTAAACAGAAAAAGATTCTATCTATGTGTTCTTATTGTAAAAGAATTCGCAATAAAAATAATGAGTGGGAGGATATTGAATCCTATATGCTTAATAATTACCAAGGTGCAGAAATAAGCCATAGTTTGTGTTCTGAGTGTGTAAAAAGAGAATATCCCGACATATACAAGAGACTAGTAAAAAGAAATATTTTTTAAATCTAAAGTAGCAAACAATAGGTTTACATAAGAAGGGATGTACAATGTCTAAAATAATGATTATAGAAGATGATCAAATCAATGCATTTTTATTACAGGATGAACTAACTAATGATGGATACGAAGTTGAAATTTTTAACAATGGACGGAGTGCTATTGCTAACTTTAATAATTTCTCTTTTGACCTGATACTGATGGATATAATGTTACCGAATTTAAATGGGGTGGAAGTTTGCAGACGTATTCGCAAGATCTCACAGATCCCTATTATATTTCTTTCGGGTAAATCCCATGTTTCAGATATTGTTGAGGGACTGGAAGCTGGAGCAGATGATTATATTACTAAACCCTATGAAATTGAGGAACTCTCTGCCAGAATAAAAGCAAGATTGAGGAAATGGTTACCGGATGGGAGTTCAGACTCTATTTATGTAGTCGATGATCTAGTATTAAACTCTACTTCCTTATTAGTTTACCGGGCAGAGAAGCAGATATATCTGACCAGAAAAGAATTTCTGTTGCTAGAATTCTTGATGAAGAATCATGGACAAATAGTCAGTAAACAGCAGATCCTGGAGAGTGTCTGGGATATTAATAATTCTGTAGATACTAACAGTGTCACAGTTTATATCGGTTATCTACGAAAAAAAATTAATACAGGATTTTCAACATATCTAATATCAAACGTACATGGTTTTGGCTATATTATTTGAGGAAACGTCTAGGTGATACAGCTATTTCAATTTCAACATAATAATCATCATTAAGAAACAGTAGATTATTACTATGATACCATCTCAATATTGCTTTTAAATTTAAAGTACGATTCTAAAAATAACTCTATATGGTTCTAAAACTTCAGTCCCATTATTTTTGTGAAAAACCCCATTTGGGGGGAGTTTGTGATGGTTTTAATAGCTACTAAACTAACAAATCCATAGTTCTATAACTAAATAGCCAAATATATAACTTTTTCTCATATAAATAAAATTATATTTACCTTAAGATTAATTGATAAAAAAGCCAACTTATTGTGGAATATTAGATATTAACAATATAACAACTGATGGGAAATTTACAATTCCTCTTACACAATTTGGCTTTAGTATTATTATTCTGGAGAAATTATATATCAAACAGATTCAATAGGTTTTGTTTATGATATTTGGCCGGAGTAGCATATTTTAATTAGTAGTAGTGTAAAAAGTGTTATACAAAAAAGGAAGATAATATGAAAAAACTAATAATTATTTCAAGCGTAATAGAGCCATTAAGTTCTTATGAGAATCAAAATATATTTGAATTTGAAAAGAGTTGGTTATGAAAAAAAATATAGATTTAATTCGTTTCAGGTTTTTTGTTATATTCTTTTTGATACTATTTATAATATCTTTCTCTTCAATTACTTTTTTTAAAAATCTTGAGAGAAATCGTCAAATAGAAATTACAAAAAAGTCATCACTGAATCAAATCGAATATCAAAAAGAACTGATAATGAATCATCTTGATTCCATCCAATCTGATCTGTTCTTTTTACCCAATATAAATGATTTTCTAAGTTATCAAAAATCTCATAATGAATCTGACAGAATAAAAATTGAAAATGAATTTCTTCAATTTATTAAAAGTAAAAAAGTTTATGATCAAATCCGATATATTGATGAAAATGGAGATGAGATTGTCAGGGTAAATTATAATTATGGCCATCCAGTTATTGTTGAAAAGTCTCAATTGCAAAATAAAAAAGACAGATATTATTTTTCTAAATCAATTTCAGTTGGTATTGATGAAGTATACAATTCACCATTTGATCTCAATGTTGAAAATAATAAAATTGAATTACCAATAAAGCCAATGATTCGATTCGGCACACCTGTTTATAATACAACGATGAAAAACAAAGGAATAATAATTTTCAATTATTTGGGAAATATAATATTAGATGATTTACAAAGGGCAACAATAGATGAATTAGGAAAATTTTCCCTTCTAAATAATGATGGATATTGGATATATGATAATAATTCTCAAAAAGAATGGGGATTTATGTATTCAGAAAGAAAGGATATAAATTTTAATATTCAATCTCCTAAATTATTTGAGAATATATCAAACTCAGAACAAAATCAGATAGTTGCAGATAATGTAATTTATACTTCAATACGAATTAGACCATATTCAGAAAATCTTAATAACCGAGAAAATAGTTGGATTTTATTAAATACAATTATATATGAAGATTTAGAAATAAAGTGGAGTCAAATATTTTTTCAAATTCGTTTTATAATAATCTTCTTATTTTTTCTGGATATAAGCATTGCATATGTGATTTCAGGCATAATACGTCAAAAAAATATTATGATTTATGAGCGTTTACAAGCTGAGGAAAAATTGAAATTCTCAGAGGAAAGGAACTTGGCTTATCTCGAAAATTCGCCGGCATGTACAAAAATAGTTGATTTAGATTTCAATTTACAATATATGAGTCGTGCGGGGATAGATGGCTTGAATATAGAGAATATTGAAGATCACTATGGTAAGCCATATCCTTTCTATTTTTCTTCAGAAACGTTTCAAAATTCTATGACTTCAAGTCTAAAAAAAGCTAAAAACACAGTTGATATTATTACGTTGGAAGCATTAGCTTCTGATATTAATGGAAAAGAATTATGGTTCCATTCAACTATTATTCCGGTTAGTGATAATAAAGGTATTTTGGATTATATAATGATTGTTTCAATTGATATTACAAAGCGTAAAAGAGCAGAAGTAAAACAAAAAGAAAGTGAAGCCCGTTTGAGAGATATGGTTGAACAAGCTCCATATGGAATAGCATTAATTGATCCTATTACAGGCCAATTATTAGAAGTAAATACAATATTATCAGAAATCATTGGTTATACAAAAGAAGAATTACTATCACTTGATTGGATTAAATTAACTCATCCTGATGATATTAAACCTACTCTTGATATTATTAATCCTTTACTTCTTGGTCAGAGATCAAGGTCTTCTCTGATTAAGCGGTATATACACAAGAATGGCTCCATTGTCTGGATTGAACTAACGATTACCCCTATCAATACAAAAAACAATGGAAATCCAACACATTTAGCAATATTAAAAAATATAACAAAACAGAAATGTGCAGAAGATGAAAAAGCTAAATTACAAAAACAAATTTACCATAACAGTAAAATGGAAGCTCTTGGTCAACTTGCTGGAGGAATGGCTCATGATTTTAATAATATGTTAAGTGGAATAATGAGTTCTGCTCAATTACTTCTATCTCCCAAAAGAAATCTTGATGATAAGAATAAGAAGTATGTAAATATTATATTACAGGCATCCAAACGAGCTGCTAAATCAATATCTAATCTTCTCTTATTTGGGCGTAAAGAAAATTTAACTTCAAATATTGTAGATTTACATAGGATTATTGAAGAAACAGTTTCAATTACTAATTATACAATTGATAAAAAAATAGTCATTTCCAATAAAAATAATGCACAGAATTGCCATGTTCTAGGAGATAGTTCTAAACTTCAAAATGTTCTATTAAATTTGTGTATTAATGCTAGTCATGCTATGACCGGCGGAGGAGAGATTCATATTATTACTGATGATATTGACATAAACCAATCTTATTGTGAAACAAGTTCTTTTGATATTAAACCTGGAAAATATTGTAAAATCAGTGTAAGTGATTCAGGTACTGGAATTCAATCTGAAATCCTTAATAAAATATTCGATCCATTCTTCACAACAAAAGAACAAGGGATGGGAACAGGATTAGGATTAGCCGCTGTTTTTGGAACAATTGTAGATCATGAAGGAGAGATCTTAGTTGATAGTGAAGTGGGTTTTGGTACGACATTTACAATGAGTATACCTTGTTCTCAGACATCTATTAAATTAGAAAAAGAACAAAGTCCTATTTTAATTGGATCTGGTACAATCTTATTCGTTGATGATGAAGACATTAATAGAATTGTGGGTAAAGACATTCTTGAGTCTCTCGGATATAAGGTTTTATTAGCGGAAGATGGATTAGAATCAATAGATATTTTTAAAATAAAACACTCACAAATTGATATAGTTTTAATGGATATGATAATGCCTAAAATTAGTGGAACAGAAGCATTTTACAAGATGAAAGAAATAGATGAGAATTGTAAGGTTATAATATCATCGGGATTTAACAAAAATGAGGATATTGAAGAAATATTAAGAAATGGTTTAGCAAGTTTTATACATAAACCATATACTATCTCGGAAATTAGTCACGTTTTAGGTGAAACTCTAAAAATGAACAGTTGAATTGAACAAAAATTTAGTGATTTGAGCAGAAGTCAAATTCAGCTTATAATAATGAACCGATCTGTTTGTTTAGAAATTTTGTGTGTTTAATTTTGGATGATACAAAATTTTTATAATAATAATTATATAATCTATGCCAACTATAACTTATTTAATTGAGTTGTAGAACTGGAATTCCCCCAAATTTCTAGACTTTTAAAATGACTAAATGATCAAGATACAAATATTCTTTCATTCTGAATTTATTCATAGAAATACAGTATATATCTTTTATGGAAGACTTTATTAATAATAAAGCCAAAGAACTATTTAACATAGACTACATATTCCCTTTTCAGAGACTTGTAATATCAAACACCCGTAGGCTGCAGGTTTTTATGGTGATGATGATAAACTTGAAACCATACCAAGACAGATAGTTTTACTACCAACAGGTGCAGGAAAATCCCTCTGTTTTATGTTACCTGGGATCATGTTAGAAGGCATAACCCTAATCATATTCCCCCTACTCTCCCTAATGGCAGATCAGGAAAGAAGAATATTAGAAACAGGAAGTACAGTTACCATTTTAAAAGGTGGTATGAGTAGCTCTGAAAAAAGTATTGCTTATGAAAAGATAAAAAACAGTGAAGTAAAGTTTATTTTAACTAATCCGGAAACACTTAGAACCTCTGTGGTGTTAGAACTGTTATCTGGGGCTTTTATTAATCACGTAGTAATTGATGAAACTCATACTGTTTCTCAATGGAGAGAGATTTTCAGACCAACATATCTGGAAGTTGGAGAACATGTTAAAACATTGGGTATAGAACTAATCACTGCCTACACAGCTACAGCTTCAGAATATATTGTAGAGAGTGTAATTAAACATATTTTTTTAGACCAGAGTGTAAATGTTGTTAGAGGAAATCCTGATAGGGTTAATATTACTGATTCTGTTATACCCTGTATTAGTAAAAAAGAGACACTAGTACATTTGGTTAAAAGTATCGAAACTCCTGCAATTATATTTCATTCAAGTAGAGTAAGTGCTGAATTAAGTAGTACATTTTTATCAAGAAGATTAAAATGGGATAATATTATTTATTACCATGCTGGTCTAACTAAAGAGGAGAAGACTGAGATTGAAAAGTGGTTCTTTGATAGTAATACAGGGATATTGAACGCGACATGTGCCTACGGAATGGCGTAAAACACTATGTAAGGTTTAAAAGATGAAAGATTTCCACAATTATATATCCGATATTACAATTCCATTTGTTTGAATAGCAGAATAATGATACAATAAAGGTAGAATTATATTATAATTGGAGAATAATATGCAAATCAAATCTTCTACAACATTAAGAAACGATTATGGAAGTATCTCTTCTTTGGCTCATCAGACTAATGAAGCAATCTTTATTACCAAAAATGGTGAAGGAGATTTAGTTGTCATGAGTATTGAGGCTTTCGAAGAACGGGAGAAAATACTAAAGCATCGTGAGGCAATAATGGAAGCTGAATTGTCACGACTATCAGGTGAAAAAACATTTACAATAAGTGAGATGAAAAGCCGTCTAAAAGAGAGATATTTTAGTGCCAAAGCTTAAAATTGAATTTCTAGCTCCTGCAATTAGAGATATTGAAAAAGTAGCTGAATTTCATTTAAGAATGGTTGGACCCAAATCAGCTGAATTGATAACTGACAACTTACTTGAAACAATACAGATTCTTGAAAACCAACCCTATGCAGGAACTAAACATTCCGATTTACTGCTACAGAAGCAAGACTACAGAAAGTTGGTTTGTAATGATTATATTTGTATCTATAAAGTTATTGATCAAACTATTTTTATTTACAGAATTGTCCATGGTGCGACTGATTATCCAAAGTCCTTTAATTAGTTATGTAGAACTTTCCTATTTTGCTAAATATTCCCTTTTCAGAGACTTGTAATATCAAATACTCTAAGAGCTGCTAGTTTTTATGGTGATGATGATAAACTAGAAACCCGTGCTATGGCTTTTTTGACTTTCATGCACTACTCCTGTAATAATGATGGTGTAAACCGCTTATGTGTTGTTTTTTTATATTTCCAGAGGTTTGATATATGCAGCTCTCTGGAATACTCTCAATTCCTTGATGTGGAGGTCGATAGTTATAATAATCTACGTACTCCTTTATGAACTTCCGGACTTGCTTCTCTGAAAACAATAGAAATTGATCAAGAGCTTCTCTTCTAATTGTTCCATTCAATCTTTCAACATAAGCATTCATTTTAGGAGCGTAAGAACAATGTACTCCTTTGATGTTATACCAGTTATAATCAATAGATGTAAACTGAGGTGCATTGTCATAGATTAGCGTCTTCTTCTCTGAACAATCTTCAGAAAATAACTCAATCCTTTGCTTCACAAATTCTCGCGATGGATTTTCTGTCAAATCATACCGGATTATCCTTCGTGTTTTCAGTTCAAGGATGATTAGAAGGTAGAATTTTTTACCGAATAAGGTGTCTATAGTCATAAAATCCATTCCGAATAATGAATCCCAGTGTGATTTAAGAAACTTTTTCCAACTTCCAATAGGCTGAATCTTCCCGTCCCTTCTGAAAGTCTGAATTATTCTATTTATAGTCGTTGGATTTAGTATGATACCAAGCTTTTTCAGCTCATCAGCTATACGATGACATCCCCAAAGTTGATTCTCCTGTTTCATCTGCAGGATTAATTCTTTAATATCTTTAGACACTGGCTTTCTGCCGGGTGTTTTATGTTTGTAACTCCAGAAATTCTTAATGAATCTGCGCTATCAATCGAGAAGAGCCTAAGGTTGAACAAGAGTCAAATGATCGGTTGCTTTTCTGGAAAGCTTGAAAATCAGAGTAAGGAAAAGTCTATCTCTCCTTTTTAAGGAGTTATGAGCTTTCTTATGATTTAATTGTCTTTTATAGATCTGATTCTCCTTTTTCAATGTCATTAAGGTGAATTTTAGGTCTTTTCTTTTTGTGAATAAAATTTTAAAGATTGAATTGAGTAGTGTGGTTATGAAACTAAACATATTTCATTATCGGCAGTCTTTATTTAGGTATATCTTCCACATTAGCGTAAAAAGCCATAGTACGCGCTATGGGTGTTGATAAGCAGAATATAATTTATATCATTCTCTTTAGCAACATTTATTAACACTTCAATATCATGAGTTCTTGGAAACTTTATCTTATTGAAATCTAAAATTGATTTTAATGTCTTCTCTGTAGATTGTTGTAGATGAAACATTACAACTTCTAAATCTAGCTCATCATCACCTCCAATAAAATCCCTGAAGATATTTTTTGCTACTTTTAAATCAACCTTTGCTTTCTTTAGTAAGAGTTCATATTGTTTTAAGAATTTTTCTGCCACAGTAAATCACCCTTAGTATCAATTTCATAGAATACAGAATTTATTTCAGTTTTATAAAAATCATACTCTTCTTTATATGAGACAATAATATCTTTAGGAAGTCTAATATCTTTTACTAAAGCTCGTATTTTAGATTTCTCCGCAATTTTGGATTCAATTTTATCTTCTACGACACAGATATCAAGATCACTATTTTCTGTTGGTGTACCATATACATAGCTTCCAAACAAAATAATTTTATCTGGGTTTAATACTTTTAATTTTTCTGTGATATCTTTTTTAATTAGATCCAAATCAACTATCATGGATAAATTATATCATAATTCAAACAAAGACCTTTTATTAAAACTCTCATCTACCAAATATTCTTTCATTCTGAATTTAATCAAAAAAAATCCATATCTATCTTTTATGGAAGACTTTATTAATAACAAAGCCAAAGAGCTATTTAACATAGACTACATATTCCCATTTCAGAGACTTGTAATATCAAACACCCTTCGAGCAGCTGGTTATTATGGTGATGATGATAAACTTGAAACCATACCAAGACAGATAGTTCTTCTGCCAACTGGTGCAGGGAAATCCCTATGTTTTATGTTACCAGGGATTATGTTGGAAGGCATTACATTAATTATATTCCCCCTTCTCTCTCTAATGGCAGATCAAGAGAGAAGAATATTAGAAACAGGAAGTACAGTTACCATTTTAAAAGGTGGTATGAGTAGCTCTGAAAAAAGTATTGCTTATGAAAAGATACAAAACGATGAAGTGAAATTTATATTAACTAACCCTGAAACACTTAGAACCTCTGTTGTGTTAGAGCTGTTGTCATCAGCTAATTTAAACCACGTAGTAATTGATGAAACCCATACAGTTTCCGAGTGGGGAGAGAGTTTTAGACCTACCTATTTAGAAGTTGGTGAACACATTAAAACTATTGGTGTAGAGATGGTTACAGCCTATACCGCAACTGCCTCTCAGAGGATTGTAGATAATGTAATTAAATATATATTTCTAGGAGAGGATACAAATGTTGTCAGAGGAAATCCTGATAGGGTTAATATTACTTATTCTGTTATACCCTGTATTAGTAAAAAAGAGACATTAGTTCATCTGGTTAACAACATTGAAACACCTGCTATTATATTTCATAGCAGTAGAGTTAGTACAGAATTAACTAGTACATTTTTATCAAGACGCTTAGAAAGGGATGATATTGTTTATTATCATGCTGGGTTAACAAAAGAGGAAAAGAGTGACATTGAAAAGTGGTTTTTTGATAGTAATAGTGGGATATTGAACGCAACATGTGCTTATGGGATGGGTGTCGACAAGCAAGGAATTAGAACAGTAATACACTTAGAAGCTCCTGATTCAATTGAGTCCTATTTACAGGAATCAGGCCGGGGTGGAAGGGATAGAAATCCTGCAAAAGCTATACTATTAACATCAAAAAATGATAAAGATTCATCAATAACAAAACTAATAAGAGATAATACAAAATGCCGTCGAGAAGGTCTGTTATCTCTTTTAGGTGCCAGCATAGAATTCTGCTCTGGGTGCGACGTATGTAATGGATCAGTATTAACTGAAGCCTACGGAGAATACCAACTTAAAAACTACTATATAAAGAATAAAAAGAAGTTCAATCTACAAAGTAGTTCCCGTATTTTAAAAGGATATTTAACCCATGCAGATATGGCAAGACAACACCATAATACACCAGGATTTGGAATTTTAGGTGGCTGGGAGTTAGACTCAATTAAAGATGCAATTTCAGTGATGAATCCATACAAAAGGAAAAAACTATAATATAATACACTATTTTTATTTTGTATATTTTGTACTTTAAAAGCTAAACTGATCTTGAATAGCTGGTATTATTCTCTTCTATGCTTATGTTCCAAAGAATATTATTAAACAATTAGAAGACTATAGTTTTCTTACAGAATCTCCAATTATTAATTTAGTTGGGATTCGTATCTCATTTCTATGTTTAGTTGGGTTTTTAATTACTTCATCTAATAACTTTATTGCAGATTGACCCATTAACAGAAAATTTTGTCCTACTGTAGTTAATATAGGGGATATAAAAGTATGGGATGCTAAGCCATCAAATCCTGTAATAGAGACATCATCAGGAACTCGATATCCTAAACTTGTAATAATATTTATTAAACGGACAGCAATATAATCGTTGGAAACAACTATAGCTGTTGGCCTGTTTTCCATACCTAAAAATCTGTTTATTAATTTAGTTATCGCTAATGTATAATCTCTATTTTTATCATCTATATTATTATAATGCTGATTATTAAAATTTTCAGGGAATAAATTATGTTCAATCAGATCATTATCTATATCTAATTCATAATCTGTTAAAGCTTTTACATAACCGTAAAAACGGTCTACTCTACAGCTGGACTCATAGGTATTACCAGAAACAAAAGCAATTCTTTTATGACCCCTAGAAATTACATATTCAACAATATTAAAAAAACCTTTTCTATTTTCTGAAGATACTATAGGTGCTTCTACTCCAAACACAGTTCTATCTAAAATAACATAGGGTAAAGATTTTCTACTCATTAAGTTATATATTTCTGGTGTCTCATTTTGAGTACATGGAAAAATAAGAACTCCTACTATACCAAGATCAATTAATTCGGTGATAAGTGTCTTCTCAAATTCCTGGGAAGTAATATTATTATCTATTTCACTTTCGTTATTATTATAAATTGTAACAGAGTATCCCAAAGAGTTACAGGATTTAACTATACCTTGAAGTACTTCGAATTCAATTGATATATTAGAAGATGCTGAAGGGATAACAACAGCAATAATTGGTTTTACAATTTTAGCGTTAGAAGTTCTATCTTTACCCCAATGTTTTTGCTCTGTAACAAAAGAACCTTTAGCTTTTTGTCTGGTTATATAGTTTAGATTTTTAAGCTCACCTAATGCTCTAGCGACAGTTATCCGGCTAGTATTATACTTTTTCATGAGATCTTTCTCAGTTGGTATCTGATCCC
This sequence comes from Spirochaetaceae bacterium, assembly GCA_051531975.1. Taxonomy (GTDB): domain Bacteria; phylum Spirochaetota; class Spirochaetia; order DSM-2461; family DSM-2461; genus Thiospirochaeta. The sequence continues at coordinate 130,480 of JAOPTT010000012.1, read as the reverse complement.
CTACACCAAAAGTTCCATCTTTTATTTTTATTAACAGTTCATTGAATATGACTTGATATATAGGTGTTTTATTTGACTTATTCAGTGTAAAGACTCCTTAACTTTATTTTTAATTATTGTTGATAATCTATCATAAAATAGCAAATCTGGAAATAAAATTCTCCTAGAAAATAAAAATAAAAGTTTTAATTGACAGTTTCTAAATATGCATTATAGAATGTCTATAACATTACGATTGAATGTATATAACATTATGTTTATATTTATATCAATCAAAATAAGTTGGAGGAAGCAATGAGAAAATCTCAGGCTAAATTATTTGTATTATGTATATTTTTATTGGTGGCAGTAGTTAATATTTCTGCTAATGGACAAAAAGAAGCACCGGCAGAAAGTGGTGAGATGAAGGTAATAACTTTAAATGCGGCGTCAATGTTTGACAAAGATCATCCATATTCACAATCTTATTACAAGTTTGAAGAATTAGTTAATAAATACCAAGATGAAGTAAAAATTGAATTGGTATATAACCTTAATAAATCATTAGGTGTTGAAGGTGATATTTTTAGATTTATGAGTCAAGGTGAGTCTGTAGATATCTCTATTTTAGCTCCTGCAAATATTGCTTCAAGAGTTCCAAGTATTGCAATTGTTGATATGCCTCTGTTATTTAAAGATGTTAACCATAGAAACAGAGTTTTAGCTAGTGAACTATTCACAGAAATCGCTGATGATATTGTAAAAAAAGCTAACATTAGAGTTATTGGTTATGCTGGTGGTTCAAGTAGAAGTATTATTTCTAACTACCCAATTACAAATATGGAAGACTTACAAGGTTTTAAATTAAGAGTACAAGGTGCTCCAATCTGGGCAAAAGTTTTTGCTGCAGTTGGTGCAGTTCCTGCAGTTTTAGCTTATGACGAAGTATACAGTGCCGTTCAAACTGGTGTTATCCAAGGTTTAGAGAATGAAAAGTTTGGTTATGCACAAATGAGATTCTTTGAAGTTGCACCTCACTACACTGTAAATGAGCACTCTATTACTGTTAGACCGCTTTTTATCTCAGAAGCTACATATAAAAAACTATCTCCTGTAGTTCAAGCTGCTGTTTTAAAAGCTGGTAAAGAAGCTGGTGAGTACGCTTCAATGTTAGAATTAGACCAAGCTGATGTAGAATTACAAAGACTTGTTGATGCTGGTTTAACTACAGCTCATGATTTTTCAGATGCTGATAAAGCAGAGTTTAGAAACAGAGCTACTCCTGCAATAATGGAATACGTTAATGAAGCAGGATTTACTGATTTATTCAACGCAATAAAGAATATCCAATAAAGACTGTATAGTTACCCTTTTTGTTAAGGGTAACTTTTAGTATCAATTAAGGAATATTATGAATAATTATAAGAGAATATTAAATGGATTATATAGAGGGCTTGTAGTATTACAAACCGTTTTACTTACATCCCTATTAGTAATGGTTACAATACAAATTGTAACTAGATTGTTACCATTTTTACCCTATGTACTATGGACAGAAGAGATAGCTAGATTTTTACTTGTTTGGGTAATTTTTCTTGGTGCATCTATTGGTGTTAAGGAAGGTACACACTTTACAGTGAGTTTATTGCCTGAACCTAAAACAAAAATAGGAAATTTAATTTGGGATATGGGAGTAAACATAGCAATGTTTATACTTGTCACTATATTTATATATCGTGGTTATAAATATGCAAAAGTTATGTTTTACGACATATCAGATGTGGCTCAAGTTTCTATGATTTGGGTTAGTGCAGCTATACCTGTATTTGGAGTTTTGTCTCTTCTTTTTTTAATTGAGGCTATTATTTTACGAGTTAGTAAGGAGAGTCTTTAATTATGAGTCCTTTGGTTATTGCACTAATTATGTTTAGTGTATTTTTATTATTAGTATTTTTAAAAGTTCCTGTTGCTTTTGCATTAGGTCTAGCATGTGTACCAGTAATAATGTTTACTGATCATGTTTCTTTATTTGCATTGATTGATAGAACATATTCTTCTTTTAATTCATTTTTATTACTATCTGTTCCATTCTTTTTATTAGCAGCAAACTTAATGAACTCCAGTGGAGTTACTGAAAAGCTAATGGGTCTATCAAGAACTACTGTTGGGCATCTACCTGGTGGTTTAGGACATGTAAATGTTTTTGTAAGTATGCTTTTCGCTGGAATTTCTGGTTCTTCTACTGCTGATGCTGCAGGAATTGGTAAGATACTGATACCACAGATGGTTAAAGAGGGTTATGACAGAAGATTTTCCATTGCTATAACTGCTTGTTCTTCTGTAATGGGTGTTATTATACCTCCAAGTATATTAATGCTTATCTGGGGAGGAACAATGTCTATTTCAGTTGGTTCTCTATTTTTAGCTGGAATAATTCCTGGTATAATGCTCGGTTTATCAATGATGATAACTGTTTATGCTTATGCTAAAAAGTTTAATTATCCAGTTTATGACAAATCAAACTTTAAAGAATTTGTAAAATCATTTCTTGTTGCAATTCCTGGTTTAATGACACCTCTAATAATTTTAGGTGGAATAACTTTTGGTTGGTTTACTCCAACAGAAGCTTCAGCAATAGCAGTTATATATACGATGGGTCTTGGTTTTGTTAACAGATCTTTGAATTTTAAAAAATTAGCTAAAATTATAAGTGATACTGCACGTTTAACAGGTATATCTCTATTTTGTGTTGGTACAGCCTCAGCTTTTAGTTGGTTATTATCATATCATAAAATACCACAAGCACTTGTAGATGGAATTAATAGTTTATCTATTGGTCCAATTGGTATAGTTCTAATTATTGCGCTTGTATTTTTAATTGTTGGTCTGTTTATTGATGCTATACCTGCTATTATTATTATGGGTGGTGTTTTATACCCTATAGCACTACAAGCTGGTATTCACCCTATACATTTCTCAATAATCGGGGTAGTTGCATTAGGTTTTGGTTTAGTTACTCCTCCTTATGGAATGTGCCTTTTAATTGCCGCAAGAATTGGTGAAGAAAAAGTTCAAAACGTATTAAAGGATGTAATCATCATTTTAATTCCTATGTTTTTAATACTAGTTTTAATATGTTTAATCCCAAATATTGCTCTTTTCTTACCTAGATTAATAACTCCAGAATTTATGTAAATTGAACAGTTTCTCAAAGAGCCCATATTTCAAAATATGGGCTTTTTTTAATTTCAAATGGCAAGATTTAAATTAAATCAGATTAAGGTTGATAATGAAATGAAAATAAAATCAAAATTATTACTATTTATTGGTGGGTCACTAATGTTGCTTTTGACAGTAACATTTACATTTATTATTAGTCTTACAACTACTAAAATTACTGAAGACCTCTCGATACAATTAGAGAGTCAATCAAAAAATATTACACAACAGATTACAACTTTGTTAAATACCTCTGCAAGAAGTTACCTCCTTGGTATAGGGGATGAGAAATATAATAAAACATTAATTTATGCTACTAAAGTAAAAAATGGTAAGATGACAAAGGATGAAGCATTAACTACTCATTTGGCTGAAATTGATACTGTAACATTTCTAAAAACTGGTTATATTTTTGTTACAGATAGTAAGGGAATTATTTTAAGTCACCCAACTAAAAGCAAAATAGGGACAAAAGCATCTACAGCTGATTGGATAATAGAGCAGAAAACCCATGAAAAAGTCTATTATAATTATGAATATCAGGATAAGAAAAAAATCTTATATAGGTATTATAATAAAGAACTAGATATTAATGTTTGTGTAACAACTTATATGTCAGAATTTGTTGCTTCAATAGATATGAAAGAACTTGGTGACAATCTTAATAGTGTGACACTAGGAGAAACAGGTTTTCCTTACATTTTAACACCTGCTGGATTAATTTTAACCAATAGAGATCCTAATTTAATTTTTGTAAATATAAAAAAATTAGAGGATGCTTCTGGAACAAAGGTTTTTTCTGAAGTTGTAGATAAACTCGATGGATATTATGTAAATAATTGGACTGAAGAAGATGGTAGAGTGAGGAAAAGATTTAGTGTATTTACTAAAGAGGCTAATTCTAATCTTGTAATATGTATATCAGGATATTTAGATGAATATTATTCTACTGTAGATTCGATTACAAAAATCATTTTAATATCTGGGATTATAATTATATTACTAATATTTTTTATAATATTTTCAGTGTCAAATAATGTAACAGTACCACTATTAAGATTTAGCAATAGTCTAAAAGATATATCCCATGGTGATGGTGATTTAACGTCTAGAATAGAATTAAAAACTAAAAGTGAAATTGGAACTATGGTAAATAATTTTAATAGTTTTATTGATACACTACAGAATCTAATAATTGAAATAAAAACCTCTGCAACTAAAACACTTACAATAAAAAATGAGATTAAATTTGGGATTGATGAGACTTCATCTGCCCTTCATGAAATATCTACAAATATAAATAGTATAAATACTCAAACAAAATACTTAAATGATAACGTTATTGGCTCAGTTAATTCTATTGAAGCTATTAGTTTAAATATTGAAGATTTAAACCAATCCATCGAGAATCAATCTTTAATGTTAGGAACATCTACTGTGGCAATAACCCAGATGATATCATCAATAAATAATGTATCTAAAGTTACTACTGCAAAACAGACATCTTCGAATGAGTTGATGTTAAAAGCAAAACACGGTTCCCAAATAATAGACAGTACTCAAAGAGCAGTAAATGATGTTAATAATCAGTTAACGAGTATTAAAGATATGGCAAAAATTATATCTGATATAGCTTCTAGGACTAATTTATTAGCAATGAATGCAGCAATTGAGGCAGCACACGCAGGTAATGCTGGGAAAGGATTTGCTGTTGTCGCAGATGAGATAAGAAAACTTGCAGAGACTTCTAATAATAACTCTAATCAGATAACTAATACCCTTAAAAACATAGAAGCTTCCATAGTATTAGCAGATCAGTTAAGTAGAGAAACAAAAGGGAGTTTTACCCTTGTAAATAATGAGATAAACGATATTGTAGGTGCTTTAGAAGAGATAGATAATAGCACTAATGAGCTTCAGATTGGTGGGCAGGAAATCTTAGAATCGATTACAACTCTTGAGAATGTTTCAGGCATTGTGAAAGAGAGATCCATGGCAATAAAACAAGCGACTATTGGTGTAATAAATTCTATAAATAGTACAAAACAGATTACATTAGATGTTGTAAATGCAATTGATGAGATTGAACATGGAACAAAGGATATTTCAGAATCAATGTCCCGAGTAGAAGATACATCTTTTCAGTTAGAAGAGACAGGTGAAAACTTAAATAAAAATGTTAATAGATTTAAAACAGAATCCTAAGCATATAGGGGAAAAGCTAAAGGAAAACTCCTTTAGCTTTTATAAAGTGTTTTATTTTATAGAAAAACTTTCTCCCAGCTACTGTTATTATTACTAGATCTAATAACAGCATCTACAAATAATACCCCAGCTAAGCCATCGGTAGAATTAGGGAAAAACATTGCAAGAGGATCAACTTTTTTACCAGCAATTCCACATGCAATAACTTCTGCAGCATCTGAATATAAATTAGCAAAGCCTTCAGGAAAACCTTCTGGATGCCCAGCTACTATTCTACTGGATCGTTTTGAAAGTGGTAAAGTACCAGGACCATTTGGAGTTCTTATCTGAACAGGTGCACCAAGAGGTTTAAATGTTAAGATTTGAGGAACCTCTTGTAACCACTCTAAAGAACCTAATGTTCCGCACACTCTAATTCTAAGACTATTTTCTACACCAGCGGCAGCTTGAGTAACCCAAAAGCTTCCCCTTGCTCCATTTTCTAATCTTAAAAGTGCTCCAGCAAAGTCATCAACTTCCCTACCCGGAACTATAGCTCCAGTTTCAGCACAAACTTCAGATACCTCTAACCCTGTAATAAATCTTATTAAATTATGCGCATGGCTTCCAATATCTCCCATAACTAGAGATGGTCCACCTTTTTTGATATCATTTTTCCAAGATTTTGGACCAGTTTTAGGAAATGATTTATTCTCATCAGCATTTCCACCCTGAACATATTCGACCTGAACTAGACGGATTGTTCCAAGTTCACCAGCAGATACCATAGCTTTTGCCTGCCTAGTTAAAGGATAACCAGTATAGTTATGTGTCAGACAAAAAACTCTACCTGTGTCTTTAACTTTTTTCTGTAGTTCTTTTGCTTCTTCTGCTGTGTTTGTCATTGGTTTGTCACATATAACATCAAACCCATTATCTAAAGCTTTCATTGAATATTCAAAATGAGAATCGTTAGGCGTCATTATTGCTATAACATCAGCAGGGTCATCTCTTTTTCTTTCTTCTGTTATTAATTGATCAACAGTTGAATAAGCTCGATCTTTAGAAAGACCTAGCTCTAAACCCCTAGAAACTGCTCTTTCTGGGTCAGATGATAATACACTTGCAACAATTTCATACTGGTCATCTAAACGGGCAGCCATTCTATGCATACCACCTATAAATGAACCAGGACCTCCACCAATAACTGCTAATCTTAATCGTCTACCTATTATTGAAATTACTCCACGGTTTTCCATATATTACTCCTATTTCTTAAAATCAAATTTGTGAATTGTAGTCTGTCTATAAGTCTCACCTGGAGATAAAACTATAGAATCAAAGTCACTATTATTGATTGCATTAGGGAACATTTGAGTCTCTAAGCAGAAAAATTTATGATCATCAAATCCCGTGTATAACTGAACACCAGGTTCTGTTGTTTTAATCTCCATAGATCGTCCACTATTTGGCTCCTCTACATATACTCTGTTAACTGGTTTATCTCTTTTCTTAATAGAAAGATTAAAGTTATGATCAAAGCCTCCAGTTATTTTAATACCATCTGATAGAGGTCTAAGTGTTCTAAAATCATAACCTGTACCCTCAACACTTTTAAGTTCCCCTGTAGGAATCTGGAATTCATCGGTTGGTAAATATGTATCTGCTTCTATTTGGAAGTTATGCTCTAATACACTTCCACTGTTTCCAGTTAAATTCCAATAGGCATGATTAGTTAAATTAACAGGAGTTCTTTTATCTGTTGTTGCAGTATAATCTAAAATTAACTCATTATTATCTGTTAAAATATATTTAACTTCAGTATCTAGGTTTCCAGGAAAGTTCTCATCTGCATCTGGGCTTAAATATTTAAATGATAAAATGGTTCGATCACTCTCTTTAGTTATAGAATAATTCCAAATTACCTTATCAAAACCTTTAACCCCACCATGTAGGTTATTAACATCTGAATCATTTTTTGCAAGGTTATATTTAATACCATCTAGAGTGAATTCACCATTTGCAGTTCTATTACCTACTCGACCTATTGTTGCACCATAAAAAGCTAGATGTTCTTCGTATTCTTTTACAGTGTCAAAACCTAAAATACACTCTTCAAGATCACCATTTCTGTTTTTAAGTTTGACAGATATTAATGTTGCACCTCTGTCGGTTACTGTAATCTCAATACCTCTGTTATTATTTATGCTTATCTGTTTTACAGGCTGGCCTGCTAATGTTTTACCAAATACAGATTCGTTAATAGTCATTAAATACTCCCAATTTTTCATATTATCTTACTAATTATCGTAGTAGCTGTGAGAAGTGTCAATAATACATATTATTTATAAATATTACACAAACAAATATACGCAAAATACATATTAGATACAAATGGACATCATAATATGTATAATACATATTATTTATTAATAGAACACCAATGAATACCTTATGAAATAAATTTTAGGTTTTAGACCTAATAATATGTATCAATACATATTATTTAATATTAGAGCACCAATGAATACCTTTTGAAATAATCTTAGGTTATTGACCTCATAATATAACCAAATACACAAAACATTCATAAATGTAGTGAAAGAATTCACAATAATGTAACAAATGAAGTAATTCATATTCATTTTCACCTGAAACTAACAATTTTGTTGGATAATTCATCACGGTAATACATAAATGTATGTTTTAAAACTATTTATATATTGGATTTATGTACTGAATATCTATATTACAACCATAGAATCAACAAAAATGTAACTTGGCACAATAAATGCTACATAAAAGTAACAACAACGGAGGTTTGAGTAATATGGAAAAGTTTGTGAGTTTAGATAGTGGAAATATACTGTTTTTACTATTAGGTGCGGTGATGATATTTTCAATGCATGCTGGTTTTGCCTTTTTAGAGGTAGGATCTGTTAGAAAAAAGAATCAAGTTAATGCACTTAATAAAATAATATTTGACTGGGCAATTTCAACAGTTGTATATTTTGCTATAGGTTTTCCAATTGCCTACGGTGTTAAGTCATTTACTTTTTGGCAAAGTGCAAATAGTTTAGTAGAGAACGGATCTATAGATATGATACGATTCTTCCTTCTTTTAGGTTTTGCTGCTTGTATTCCAGCTATTATATCCGGTGGTGTTGCAGAAAGAGCTAAATTTTGGACAAACTCGATAGCAGGAGCTGTTTTTGTTGGTTTGGTTTATCCATTTATAGAATCTGCAATATGGGGACAATTAAACTTATTTGGTCCTGGTTCTTGGTTAGAAGCTTTAGTTGGAACTCCATTTAAAGATTATGCTGGATCAATTGTTGTTCATGCAATGGGTGGGTGGTTAGCACTTCCTGCTATTATTATATTAGGCCCTAGAAGAAAAAGATATTTAGATGATGGAACAAGCTCCCCTATTCCTGTAAGTAACATACCATTTTTAGCTCTTGGTAGCTGGGTATTATGTATAGGTTGGTTTGGTTTTAATGTTATGAGTGCCCAGGCAATTGACGGAATTAATTCTATTGTTGCAATTAACTCTTTAATGGCAATGGTTGGTGGAATATTAGCTGGTTCTATTTTTTCTAAAAATGATGCAGGATTTACTCATAATGGTGCTCTTGCAGGTTTAGTTGCAGTTTGTGCTGGTAGTAATCTATATCACCCTATTGGTGCTTTAGTAGTTGGAATTATAGCAGGTATAATTTTTGTATTTGGTTTCCATTTAGTTACTGAGAAATTAAAAATTGATGATGTTTTAGGTGTTTGGCCTCTACATGGACTTTGTGGAACATGGGGTGGTTTAGCTGTTGGTATATTTGGTTTAGAATTTTTTGGTGGAGTTGGCGAAGTTTCGTTTATTGCACAGTTAATTGGTACTGTTTTTGTTATATTAGTAGCATTAATTGCTAGTATCTTAGTTTATGGAACTTTAAAGAAAACAGTTGGAATTAGGTTAACTGAACAACAAGAGATGTTAGGTGCCGACCTTGTTATCCATCATGTTGAAGCAAATCCAGAAGAAGCACTATAAAAGGAGAAAACTTATGAAAATGATAGAAGCAATAATACAACCAGAGCAGTTAGAATCTGTAAAAAAAGAGTTACATAAAGAAAACGTAGGTAAGATGACAGTATTTCAAGTTAAGGGTTGTGGTCAACAAATGGGTTATACCGAGAGTTATAGAGGTGTAAACCACCAAGTAAATCTACTACCTAAAGTATGTATTAGAATTGCTGTTAACGATACATACGTAGATAATACAGTTCAGGCAATAATTAGAGGTGCTAAGACTGGAAACATTGGTGATGGTAAAATATTTGTACAACCATTAGAACAATGTTATAGAATTAGGACAGAAGAAAATGGTGATGAAGCTATTGGTTAATAATAGGGAGGATTAAATCTCCTCTCCTAATAGCATAGGTTCAGAACCATCTGATATTCCTGTAATTTTTATATTAACAAACTGATTAATTTCAGTTAAATTTGTATTAAACTTTACAGGAACATAATATTCCCCAAAACCTTTTCCAAATCCATCAATAACTTTTTCAATTAATACTCTCTGAGTAGTTCCAATTAAAGATTCCCTATAATTTCTTTTCAGTTCTAATGACAGTATACGAATCTCTTCAGATCTAGAAGATTTAACCTTCTCATCAACCTGATCTTTAAAATCTGCTGCTTTAGTTCCTTCTCTCTTAGAATATTTAAATGTATGGATATGTCCAAACCCTAACTCTTTACTGGCTTCAAGGCTCTCATTAAATAGTATTGTGCTCTCACCAGGGAATCCAACAATCAGATCCGTAGTTATATTAAATAGTGGGATTACTTTTTTAATACGTAATATAATATTTTTATACTGCTTAAAGGTATAGTCTCTCTTCATCTCTTTTAAAATCTGTTCAGAACCACTTTGCAGACATAGATGCAGATGTGGAGTCATTCTAGGGTGTTTAAAAAGTTCAACAATCTCGTCACCTATCATATCTGGTTCTAAAGAAGATATTCTAAGACGCCAATCACCTTCTATTTCTAATATTGATTTAACAAGGTCAATAAATCCAGTACCCTCGTGAGTATAACAAGACATGTTTATACCTGTTAATACAATCTCTTTAAAACCCTCATCCAGATGATCTTTAATACTATTTAAAATATCCTCTTGTGGTCTACTAATCCCAGCCCCTCGAACAAAGGGTATTATGCAATAACTACAAAAACTATCACATCCATCTTGAATCTTAATTGTAGCTCTAGTCCTAAGACCTTTATCTGTTGTATGGAAATCAAAAACATCTTTTTTATTGTTATCATGTTCAATTTCCCCATTAAAATATGAGTCAACTAAGTGGAATATCTGGTTTTTACGTTTATTCTCTATTAAAAATGTTAAACCTGTAGTTTTTTCTAAGTCATGTTTTGTAGAATCCACGTAACAACCTGTTACAACAACAACAGCACCTTCCTGCTTTCTAGCTTTATTTATGCTGTTACGGCTTTTTCTATCGCTTTTATTGGTAACAGTACATGTATTAATTACATATACGTCTGCTACTTCATCAAATGGTACAACTGAATAACCAGCTTTAATAAAATCAGAAGCGAGACTATCAGACTCATATTGATTCATTTTGCAACCAAGAGTATTTAATGCAACTTTTTTACTCAACTACAACCCCCTCAATTGACATGTGGGTAATATCAGTTATTTTTAAGTTTACAAACTTACCTACTAAGTCATCGTCATTTACTTTTACTCTAGTTACAACTCTTCCTTCGGTGAACCCCTGGTAGTATAGTTCTTTTCTGTCTTTACCAGTTAGGAGTACCCTAAGAGTTTTACCTAATAAGTTCTTATTATACTCTAAAGATGTTTCCATCATTACATCTGATAAAATATGAAGCCGCTCTTTTTTTACTTCTAATGGAATATCATCTTCCCATTTATGGCTTTGGGCACCTGGCCTTGGAGAATAACAAGCAATATAAACCATATTATACTTAAATCTTTCCATAGCTTTTTTAGTATTTAGAAAGAACTCTTCCGTCTCTCCACCAAACCCAACTATTATATCTGTGAATAGAGTAGCTTCAGGTAAAATAGTTCTTATTTTATCTACAGATTTGGCATAATCCTCTACCGTATATTTTCGATTCATCTTCTCTAAGATAGTATTGTCACCACTCTGAATTGGGAAATGTACCCAGTTAGCTAAACAGTTATATCTAGACATAATATGTAATAACTCTTCTGAAAAATCTTTTGGATGTGGAGCAGTAAAATATAGTAAAAATTCTTTACCACTTTTATCACCATATTCACCTAACGTCTCTAATAAATTAGGAAATGTAATCTCTTTACCATCTTTATCAGAACCGTAGGAGTTTACATTCTGCCCTAGTAGAGTAATCTGTTTAAATCCTTTTTCTACTAACTCTTTAACTTCGTTAATAATATCATCAGAGGGTCTAGATAACTCTCTTCCTCTCGTATATGGAACAGCACAATAACTACAAAAGTTATTACATCCATTTTGTATTGGAACATATGCATCGAAGTTATTACTGTGTTGGGGGTTTATCTGCCAAAAGTCTGTTAAGTTATTTAGATTTTTTAAAGAACCTGGAGTTGCTATACCATAATTTTGTATCATTTCTGGTAATTTGTCCAAGTCTCCCATTTTAAAAACAAAATCAAATGTCTTTAAAAACTTCTTCTCGTCACTCTCTAATACACAACCGGATAAAAATGTAAGAATATTTCTTTTTTGCTTCTTCTTCATCTTATTCCATCGATGTATTCTAGAATAAACCTTATCTATAGCTTTCTGTCTAACAGAACAGGCTACTACACCTAATATATCTGCTTCATCTTCGTTATCTGTATATGTATATCCTAAACTGTCTAATACTGTCCTAACACGCTCAGAATCAGATATATTCATCTGGCATCCTAGTACAATCACGCAATATTTCATCTTAAAAACCAACCTTAATTTGATAATTTGAAATTATGCCTCTAAATAGTAAAAATTACTATAGAAGAAGTTAGGATAAATGGTATTATTATATTATGAAATTAACTTTTTTAGGTACAGGAACCTCCCATGGTATACCTGTATTAACCTGTAGTTGTAATGTATGTACTTCAGACAGAGAAAAAAATAGACGTTTAAGGTCATCTGTATACATAGAATCAGAAACAACTAAACTTCTAATAGATACAACTCCAGAATTTAGAATCCAAGGGATTAAACATAACATTACTCAGATTGATGCAATATTTTACACCCATACCCATGCAGACCATCTTCATGGAATAGATGATATTAGACCATATAGTGTAAAAAAGAGTATTCCTCTGTATGGTTTACCAGAGAATATGTTGGAAATAAAAGAGAGGTTTCCGTATATATTTGGAGAAACAGTTCAAAAAGGTGGTGGTAAACCTAACTTGATTCCCCATGAGATTTTTGAGCCAGTGACTATTGGAGATCTAAACATAACACCTATACCATTAAAACATGGAGTATTAGATATTTATGGGTATAGAATTAATAATATTGCTTATTTAACAGATTGTAGTGGAATCCCGGTCGAGAGTTATACACTATTAAAAGATCTAGATATTTTAATAATTGGAGCCCTACGATATACAGAGCACAGTACCCATTATAGTATAGACCAAGCTATTGAACAGATAGAGAAAATAAAACCTAAAAGAGCCTACCTTACACACCTTAGTCATGCTTTAGATCATTATACATTAGAAGAGGAGTTGATTAAAAAAGAATTGCTTATAAAAAAAATAAAGCCCGCACATGACGGACTTTGTTTAAAATCTGATTAAAAGAGTAACACTCTTTTAATTATAGTTTTTCTACCTTTCCTGCTTTTAAGCATCTAGTACAAACTTTTACAGATTTTGTTGAACCAGCAATAGTTGCTTGAACCTTAACTATATTAGGTTTAAAAGTTCTTTTTGATTTAACACCGATGTGTTGTCCAGCTCCACCTTTCTTTTTAGGCAAACCCTTTCTTGGTACACTGTTTCCAGCTATAGTACCTTTACCACATATTTCACATTTTCTAGCCATTATATTCCTACCTTAAGAAAAATTACTCAATAAGTGAGTGTAAAATACCAAATATAGATAAAGATGTAAAGCCTTTAAACTCTCTTTGTAGAATTAAATTTAAAGAATATATATAATACCTTCAGACTTATGAAGAAAATATATTTTACAGCACTTATACCTGCATCTAATCTCGATAATAAATACAAAAAAATACAGCTGGGCTCCCCACTTTTAGTGTGTTTGCCACCTATAGCTATATTAGAATCATACAGTTCACTAATATCTAAAAATGAGTTTAATAAAAAAATAGATATTTTAACAGAGTTTAGAACAGGTGATATTAAAAAAATTGATGATTGGTGGGGAGTTTCACTGCCAAATGTACCTTTAAATGCGATTTTTAATGGTCATAACTTAAAAGAGTTCCCTTCTAATGAGTTTTTTATTTTATTAGGTAGAGATAATAAAGGGTGGAATCCTCCTGAAATAACCTATGATGTTATCAGAAACTGGGATTTAGGATTCTATGAACTAACAATGTGGGATTTAGATAACCCTTTGGATAATATAGAGTTAGTTGAATATTGGCGAATTAAAAAAAAGAGACTTAAAACTGAGAGAACCAAAGTTGAAAGGCTTTAGTTAATATGCTAAACTTTGATAGCTAATACTAATAAAATAAGGTGACAAAATGGAAGATATAATAAAACTAACCCCAAGCTTAGAGGATTACCTAGAGACAATACTGCAATTAGAGAAAAAAAATAGAGTTGCAAGGGTAAAAGATATAGCCTCTGATCTAGGTGTTCAGATGCCATCAGTATCTGGAGCTCTTAAAAACTTAAAATCTAAAGGTTTAATAGAGTACGAAAAGAATTCTTTTATTAACCTTACTGAAAGTGGTATGTCCATAGCAGTAAAAGTTTATGAAAAACATAAATTGTTAGTATCTTTTTTTAAAAATGTACTACTTATGGATGAAGAAAATGCGACAAAAATAGGTTGCCAGATAGAACATATTATAGAAATAGAGACTGCATTAAAACTTTCAAAACTAGAAAAGTACTTAAAGCCAACATTAGATAACAGTGATGAGTGGCAAAAAATAATTTCGGAGAGATAAAATATTTATGATTCAGGAACAGTGCAAAGTAATTAATAATAGGCTAATTGCAGCAGATTATTACGAGTTAGTTTTTACATGGAATGAAAATTTTGTCCCTAAACCAGGACAGTTTTTAACAATTAAACCCGAGGGTCTTCCTCTATTACGGAGACCATTTGCATTTTCTGATTACAAAAACGGCCAAGGTTCTATTATATATAAAACCGTTGGTGATGCTACTTCAGAGTTTTCCAAACTTAAACCTGGAGACGAAGTTAGTATTTTAGGCCCTTTAGGTGTAGCTTTTTCAAAACCTGCAAAAAGACCAGTGTTAGTTGCAGGAGGAATTGGTTTAGGTCCAATGATTTTTACAGCAAACTACTTTAAAGAGATGAGATTAGATCCTGTTTTAGTTGTAGGGGCTAGAGACAAAAGTTTTATACCTGAAATGGACTTAGCAGATGGTATAGAAACTATAATCTGTACTGATGATGGTTCTATGGGTTTTAAAGGTAATGTTGCCCAGTATTTAGAATCAGATGGTAAAAAATATCTAAAAGATACAGAACTATTAGGATGTGGACCTCATATTATGTTAAAAGCTTGCCACAACTTAGCATTAAAATATGACTTACAGTGCCAAGTATCCTTAGAAGAGATGATGGCATGTGCTGTTGGTGCTTGTTATGGATGTGTAGTAGAGACAAACTTAGATGAAAAATATAAAAGGGTCTGTAAAGATGGACCAGTATTTAACAGCAGGGAGATAATATGGACTTAAAAGTAAAAATTCGAGATAAATACCTTCCTAATCCTGTGGGAACAGCGTCTGGAACTTTTGGTTTTGGCGAAGAGTATGACCAGTTAATAGATCTATCTAAGCTTGGAGCAATCTTTACAAAAGCTGTTACAGTTCTTCCTAGAGAGGGAAATGCACTACCTAGATTAACAGAGACTCCTAATGGGTTAATTAACTCTATTGGCCTAGCTAATAGTGGAGTAGAAGGTTTTTTAAGTAAAAAGGTTCCATTTATTGATAGTATTAAAAATTGTGCTGTAATTGTTAATGTTGCAGGTTCAACAGAAGAAGAGTACTTAAAAGTTATAGAACTAATAGACCATGTAGATTCTGTTTGGGGTTATGAGATAAATATATCTTGTCCAAATGTTAAAACAGGTGGTTTAGCTTTTGGAACAGATCCAATTCAGGTTGAACGTTTAACTAAAGCTATTAGATTGATGACAGATAAACCAGTAATTATGAAATTAACTCCAAATGTAACAGATATTACCCAGGTAGCTATGGCGTGTGAACGTGGTGGAGCCGATGCAATTTCCTGTATAAATACAGTTATGGGGATGAAGATTGATATACATAAAAAGAAACCAGCGATAGCTGCTAAAACTGGAGGTCTTTCTGGACCTGCAATTAAGCCAGTAGGAGTTGCCGCTGTTTACAGAGTATCTAAAAAAGTTTCTATACCTGTAATTGGTCTTGGTGGAATTATGAATGCTGAAGATGCTATAGAGTACTTTTTAGCAGGTGCTAGTGCTATTCAGATTGGAACTGGTACATTTATTGATCCAACTATTCCACAGAAAGTCCTAGAAGGTGTTAAAGAGTATATGTCTAATAACAACTTTGAAACAATTTCTGACTTCCATGGAATTATTAGTTAGAGAAGCTCATAGAGCTCCGATAACGTTATAGCAACTCATAGAGCTCCGATAACTTATCAATTTTATATTTAGGTATAATATCTGTCTGGTTCTCAATTTGATCAAAATTAAACCAGCAGGTATCTATACCAAAGTTTAAGCCACCTTTTATATCCGATGTTAAAGAGTCCCCAATAATAATAGTTGAATCTTTATCAGTATATCCTAATTTATCAAAGGTCCACTGGAATATATGTTTATCAGGCTTATTAACACCAACCTCGTCTGATGTAACAATATCATCAATATACTGTGAGATTTCAGAACTGTTAATCCTACTCTCCTGAACACTCTGTATACCATTGGTTAAAATTACAACTTTATACTTATTAGCTAAATATCTGCATAACTCTACTGCACCATCTAATAAAAAGTTACCTTCACCTAGCTTTAATAGATAATAACCGGAAAATGATACTGGATCTATGTCATAACCATAAACTTCAAATAACTGACTAAATCTCTCACTTTTAAGTTTAACCTTTGTTATTAATTTATCTTCTAACATCTTCCAAAGCTTAGAGTTTATTCCTCTATATGTCTCTCTGATTTTTACATAATCACCGGTAATACCATATTTTTTAAAGCTTTCAAATAGGGCATACTCTTCTGCCCTATCATAATCAAATATAGTATTATCAGCATCTAATAAAATGAGTTTATACATTAAAACAGTTTATTAGGGTAAGTACCATTTTCTACTAGTTCCCTAACACTCTTAACAACTTGATCTTTATCTTCTGGGTATGTAACACCAAACCAAGAGTCAGCAGATGTAAATACCTCGGCTTTAGCTTTTCCCTCGGCTATTAAATCAGCCACAACAGAAGGAATGTAGAACTCAGATTTCTGCTCAGTTCCTTTCTCATCTAAGAAATTAATAAACATAGATTCAAGAAACTTAAAAAGAGATGGAGTAAATCCCCAAAAGTTCATTGATACAACTTCATCACCATTTAATGGTAATTTATCTCCATTTTCCAGGGTAGCTTCCGCACCACTCTCTGTTTTAACAATATTTGTTCTCTCTACAACTGTATCTAATATATTTTTACTACCAAGTTCACAAACACCTCTAGAAACAAAACCGTTCTCTGATAGTGTATTATTTAGAACAAATCCGACCATAGAATAATCTGCAACATCTGAATCTTTTGAGTTAGAAAGTTTTTTTGCTAACTGTGTATATGCACTTTTACCATAAAAGTCATCAGCATTTATTACTGCAAAAGGTTCGTTAATAACTTCTCTAGCTGCAAAAATAGCATGTCCAGTTCCCCAAGGTTTAGTTCTACCTTTAGGTACTTTAAAACCTGGAGGTAAGTCATCTAACTGTTGGTATGCATACTCCACAGGAATAATCCCCTCAAATCTACTACCAATATGCTCTTTAAACATCTCTTCTATATCTCGTCTAATAACAAATACAACTTTTCCAAATCCAGCTTTAACAGCATCAAAT
This sequence comes from Spirochaetaceae bacterium, assembly GCA_051531975.1. Taxonomy (GTDB): domain Bacteria; phylum Spirochaetota; class Spirochaetia; order DSM-2461; family DSM-2461; genus Thiospirochaeta. The sequence goes on along the minus strand of JAOPTT010000012.1, from coordinate 112,709 downwards.
ATTGAGTAGTCAATTATAATTTCCCCATTAGGACCAATTGGATCAATCTGTTTAAGTCCACCATAACGGCTTCCCATTCCAGCTGCTAATACTAATAATGTAGGTTTCATTTTTATTCCTTTATAATAATCTTAATATAACTATAACCTTAAATATTGGGTTTAACAATATTAGGATATTTTACAACTTATTCCTTTTGTACTAATTTTAAAAATAGTCAGTTCTATTAACATTTTATCCGGGATACCCCAATCTTTAACCGAGGCTACCTGGTCCATAATAGCCTGTATAGCAATCTTCTTCTCTTCTAGATCTTCCACAAACTCTAATTTACTATTTCCAACTAAAGATCTAAACTTTGTGGTATAATCCCATGCGTATTTTCCTGTAGTTATCTCTATGTTATCTGATATTTCATAACATACATTTGAATTATTTTTTGCAATATCAATTTTTTTACCCTGAGTTGCAGAATGAAAATAGAGATATTCATCTTTATAACCATAATTTAACGATACAATATAAGGAACATTATTATCTGATAATCCTATCCGGCAATGGTCATTATTTTTTAGAATATCCTCTATTATATTTATACTAAATTCCTGTTTATCCTTCCGCCTCATACCAATAGACATAACCTGAAGACCTGTTAGTGTAATCTCTTTATATAATTTTATTGTATTCTCAATACTTTCTGGGACATGATTAAAGTTCTGTATAATCTCTTTCTCAGATTTAAAATAGTAGCCATTTCCTTCTAATAAATTATTTCCATTGTCTTCTCTTAGCTTATTACATAAAACAGAATCTGATGGGTTAATATAAAAACTGCCTCCTGTGGCAATTAACTTAATATCTTGCTCATTTGCTATCTTAATAAGCTCTTTACCCATTAACTGATTTAATTCTAAACCATTGTCCTGAAGCTCAATATATAAATCCTTACCAAAAATACCTTTTACAGTTTGTAGGTTTTCAATTGCCATATTTTTATTGCCATCTATATATGGTTTATCAATAATTCCACCTAACCCCCCGGTTAAACATGCTAAACCAGCATTGTGTTGCTTTAATATATCAAAATCTATTCTTGGTTTATTATGTAACCCTTTATCGTAGGAGAACTGGGCTAGTTTAATTAAGTTTTTATACCCTTCGACATTTTTTGCAATCAGAACCATATGGGCTGTTTGTTTATACTCTAAACCTAAAATTGCAACATAAAACCCACAACCAAAGATCGGCTTAATTCCCTTTGAAAAACATTTTTTACCAAATTCACTAAAACCTTTAGTTGTACCACTATCAGTAATTGCCAAAGCTTTCATACCAAACTTTTTTGCCTGTTTTATTAACTCTGGAATCTCTGTTAAACCATTTCCTAATGTATATTTTGTATGAACATGAAAATCTATATAATTCATTTACTATCACCTTTAATTGACTAATCTGTTATACCTCAGTATCTTAAAAAGCATATATGATAAAAGATCTAACTAACGGTAGTATAATTAAAAATCTTCTAAAAGTCAGCCTTCCTGTAATGGCTGCAAGTATGTTTCAGATGGCGTATCAGATAATAGATATGTACTGGTTAGGTAAATTAAGTAGTGATAGTGTTGCAGCTGTTGGAACCGCCGGATTTTATATAAATCTAAGTTATGCAATAGCAACATTAGCATTTATTGGTGCCGGTATTAAGGTTAGCCATGCAGTTGGGGAAAAAAGGTATAAGGATAGCATAGAGTGTGTATTTTCATCACTATTTATTATATTAGTTCTAAGTTTTTTAATAACTACAACAGTTGTTATATTTAGGAAACCGTTAATAGGATTTTTTAATATAAAATCAACTTATATTTATAAAGGTGCTATAGATTATTTAACTATAGTAATTAGTTTCTCAATATTTAAGAATTTAAATCTAACATTTAACAGAATATTTATAGGTTATGGATCAGGTAGAATTCCTCTAATAATTGGAAGTTTATCCCTAATATTAAATATAGTCCTAGACCCAATTTTAATATTTAAGTTTAACATGGGTATTAAGGGTGCTGCCTATGCAACAGTTATAGCACAGACACTATCTGCAATAATTTATGTTATAGTATTTATAAAAAGTAGTAATATAAAATCTTATACCGGGTTAGGTTTAAGGTTCGATAAAGTCCTAAAAATAGTAAAACTAAGTTATCCGGTTGCAATACAAAGGGTTACTTTTACAACAATATCTATAATGATAGGAAAAATTATATCTAACTGGGGTACAGATGCCATTGCAATACAAAAAATAGGTATTCAGTTAGAATCTATCTCCTGGGTTACTGCTGCTGGTATGCAAGCGGCAATAACATCCTTTATAGGTCAAAACTATGGAGCTAAAAAGTTTGATAGATTAAAAAAAGGTTATATTAGTGCCATATCTATAATGGGAGTTGTTGGAATAATTGTATCGGCAATGTTTTTTATATTTCCAAGGGAGATATTTTCACTGTTTGTACAGGAAGAGAGCGTAATACAAGGTGGAATAGTCTACCTTAGGATATTATCAATTTCACAAATATTTATGTGTATAGAAATTACAACAATGGGGGCATTTAACGGTATTGGCAAAACTGGTATACCACCAATTGTTAGTGTTAGTTTAACTGCATCTAGAATTCCATTATCAATTTTATTAGCGACCGTATTTGGCCTAGGTGTTTCTGGAGTATGGTATAGTATATCTGTGACAACTATTTTTAAAGGTATTATATTAACATCACTATTTTTCTACTTCCTCAAAAAAATAGATAGAGGAGTAAAGATATGAGAAAGTTACTGTTTATTTTTTTAGATGGTGTTGGTCTTGGTTCTAACACTGATGATAATCCTATGATAGAACTTTTTAGTAATATTACTGGAGAGGATTTTATATTAGAGAAATTCCCTAAATTAACAGATAAGTATCTTTTAAAACCTATAGATGCAATTCTTGATATAAAAGGCACCCCACAATCTGCAACAGGACAAACTTCAATTTTAACAGGGATTAGTGGTCAGGGTTTATTAGGACACCACCATACTGCATTCCCAAACCCACCTCTTATAGAGTTAATAAAAGAACACAATATGTTATTAACCCTTAAGGACAAGGGTTTAAAAGTTACCTGTGCAAATATGTATTCTAAAGAATATTTCAAAAACCGTGAATCTAGATCAAAAAATATGTTACCAGTCTCTGCCCTATCTGTTATACATGCAGAAATAGATTTTAAATTCTTGGCTGATTATAACAAGGGTGAAGCTGTTTTTGCAGACATAACAAATAATGTTATTAGAGCTAGAGGTTATGATATAGATATAATTACCCCGGAAGAAGCAGCAAAAAATATGTTAAATATTTGTGAACAAAATGATTTTGTCTTTTTTGAATATTTTATTACGGATAGTTATGGACATAAAAAAAATAGAGAAAAACTTCTATTTGAAGTCCAAAAACTTAATAAATTTATTGGATCGTTATGGAATAGTGGAAACAATAACATAGATATAATATTAACAAGTGACCATGGTAACTCAGAAGATATTTCAACAGGGAATCATACAAAAAATCCAGTTCCATTTTTATATTTATCAGAAAACATGGCATTAAAAGAACTGTTTTTAACTGATGTTACAAATATAACTCATTTCAAACCTGGAGTTCTTAAACATTTTAATCTATAGAACCTTCTTTCTAAACTCCGAAGGACTATAACCAGTGTGTTTTTTAAACAATTTGGAAAAGTGCTGAATATCTTCGTATCCAACCTCTCTAGCTACATCACCTATATTTAGTTTTAAATTACTTAATAACATTTTGGCATGAAAAACTCTAACCTGAATTAAATAGTTTATAATTGATAAACCATAATAATTTTTGAACTCTGAGGTTAGATAGTTTGGTGCAAGATTACACTCTTCACTAAGATCTTTTAAGTGCATATTTTTGTAATATTTAGTATCTAATAGGTCTTTAACTTTTTGTATATTTAGTGGAATTAATGTTGTATTTATCTCTGTTAAGTCCCTCTCTATCTCCATTAAGAAGTTTCTATAAATATTTTCAATGATTCTTATATCCGGGGTTACATGGGGTCTGATCTCTTCTGAAATTTGAGTTGTATATTTTTCAAATAGTTGATCCCTTTTAAGGTAGAATGGTTGTCCTAAAGGTATGTTATATTCATTAAAAATTGTTATAGCCCTCTGGCCTATAAACTTTATCCAACTATGTGACCATTTATTTTCTTCTGATCCAAAACTGTGGGTCTCTCCAGGTAACCATATAATTGTTGCTTGTTTTTCTGTTTTTTGACCATTTATAATTCCAGAACTATGTATTTGTAGAAAAAATAGTGCAGGAATACCACAATGGTTAGTAACAAGTCCTGGAGGTTTTTCTCTATTGATTCCAATAAAACGAATTCCAAAGTCAGTTTTAATATCATCTTCTGGGATTGCTAACTGATATGTTCTATTTGCCATAATATGAAGATAATACAAATTGTTCGTAAATAAAACCATGTTATGCATTTTAATAGGGTGTTATTATTTATTCATGGAATATAAAGCAAAAGATGACAGATACAACAACATGGAATATTTACGTAGTGGAAATTCAGGTATAAAGTTTCCAGCTATATCCCTTGGTTTGTGGCATAATTTTAGTGATGCTACAATTTATGAAAACAGCAGGCAGATGGCAAAAACAGCTTTCGATTTAGGATTAACCCACTTTGACCTAGCTAATAACTATGGACCTCCATCTGGAAGTGCTGAAGAGAACTTTGGTAAAATATTAAAACAAGATTTAAAACCATATAGAGATGAATTATTAATATCAACAAAAGCTGGTTATGATATGTGGCCAGGACCTTATGGAAACTGGGGTTCTAAAAAACAGTTAATATCAAGTTTAGATCAGAGTCTGAAACGAATGGATTTAGATTATGTAGATATTTTTTATCATCATAGAAGAGATCCAGATACTCCACTATATGAGACAATGTCGACCTTGGATCAGATTGTTAGATCAGGTAAAGCACTTTATGTAGGAATATCTAACTACTACGAACCAGAAGACGCTAGGGAAGCATTTAAGATTTTAAAAGATTTAGGCACACCATGTCTGATCCATCAGGTTAAATATAATATGTTTGATCGTCGTATAGAAAATGGTCTTTTGGATGTTCAAGAAGAGGAACAAGTAGGATGTATAACATTTTCCCCTCTGGAGAAAGGTCTTTTAACAAATAGATATTTAGATGGAATCCCATCAGATTCTAGAATAGCAACAGATGGAAGGTTCTTAAAAAGTAATGATATATCAGATGATAAGTTAAAAATTATTAAATCCTTAAATGAAATTGCAATAAATAGAGGTCAATCTCTTGCTCAGATGTCCTTAGCCTGGAATTTACGTCAAAAGTCTATATGTTCTGTGTTAATAGGTGCTAGTAAACCTAGTCAGATTATGGATTGTGCCAATGCTCAAAACAATTTGGACTTTAGTGATTCAGAGTTAAAAATAATTGATAAAATTATATTAGGGTAAATTTAGTAGGGTCTTTATGACCCTACTAAGTATTAACTTTTATTTAGGTAATACTCAAAAGTTTTAAATTACCAGCCACCTGATGATCCACCACCACCGAAGCCGCCTCCTCCACCAGAGAACCCACCTCCGCCAAAGCCACTACTACTTCCACCACCAAAACCACCGGATGATCTAGATGATCCTCCTAGTATTGAATTCAAGATTAAGAAAGTTCCTATACCTCTTCCTCTTCCTCGACCGCCACCTTTAATACCTCTTCTACCTAAGTTAGAAAAGATAACAAACAGAATAACAAAAATTATAGAAACCGGAGATCTTCCTGAGGATCTTTTTCTACTACTCTGTTTTGTCTGGTTTGGTGTTATTTTATACTCTCCAGAAATTAGACCAGTTACAGCTAAAACTGCTTGGCTTAAACCAGTGTATGTTTTACCATCCTGGAAACTAGGTGCAATTATATTTCTAATAATATAACTTGATTTAGCATCTGTTAAGGTTCCTTCTAAACCGTAACCAACCTCTATTCGAAGTTTTCTATCCTTATGGGATACTAAAATCAGAACACCATTATCGTTAACTTTTTTTCCAAGTTTCCACTCTTCGACTGTTCTAATAGAGAAGTCTTCTAAGTTATCTCCATCTAAAGATGTAATAGTTAAAATTGCAATTTGTGAGCTTGAACCAGATTCTAACTTCTTAATCTCACTCTCTAACTTTTGCTCTTCTGAGCTAGTTAAAATATTAGCATAGTCATTAACTCGACCTTTTAATTTTGGTACTTCTAACGAACTTAAAGTTGTTGAAAACAGAGCTACCAATAAAAATAGTATTATACTTCTCTTCATTTTATTTCTCCAAAACCTGAATATCATCAGATAATTCGTTAATATCGTCTGGTTCGATAGGAAATTCTTTTGTTAGAATTTTCCCACACTCATCTACAGCCTGTATAATTGATTTGTTAATATTTTTATTTTTAATCCCTGTAGTAATACCTTTAACAATACCATCCCAACTTTCCTGATGTATTTTATCGTTAATACCTTTATCAGCTAATAATATAACCTTTCTTTCCATTTCAGATATGAATATTAAAATACCAGTACGATCTTTTGTATAACATGTTCCTGACTCAAGAAAGTGTCTTATAGCTCTATTGTAAACCTTAGTTTCTATAACCTTTTTTGGAATTATTAATCTATCAACTACTGGTATATTTGTTATTACATAAGTAATACCAATAACCAAAAATAGTGAAAGACCAGTAAACATTAATAAATATGCTGGATCGTAGTTCCAAAACATAGACTTTAACCAACTCTCTACACCTGTAGAACCTAAAACAATAACAATAAAATATATTGCTCCAACTAAAACTGAAAATGCTAATTCATAAAAAGCATAGTCTGAACTCTCTTTAATTATAGCAGTTGCTATCTCACCACTTGTTGTAGACTCAGCTTTTTTAACTGCGTTATTTATTCCTTCTAACTCTTTTTCAGTAAACTTCATACTAGTTACCAAATTCCACTGTAGGTGCAACATTGGCTCTTGCAGATGATTCAAAGTAAGATCGCTCTCTAAAACCAAACATATTTGCCATAATATTAGTTGGAAATGTTTTTATATAAGTATTATGCCCCTGAACAGTATCGTTAAATCGTTTTCTCTCAACTGTAATTCTGTTTTCTGTTCCTTCTAACTGACTCTGTAGCGCTAAAAATGATTCACTGGCCTTAAGTTCTGGATAGCTCTCTGTAACCATCATAAGTCTTTGTAATGCGCCACCTAAACCAGCTTGTGCTTCCTGAAATTTCTGAAATAGTGCCGGATCGTTTAATACCTCTTCAGATATCGTGATAGAACCTCCAGCTTTACTTCTAGCTTCTGCAAGTTTAGTAAATGTTTCCTCTTCGTGGGTAGCATAACCTTTAACAGTAGATACTAGGTTTGGTATTAAATCTAATCGTCTTTGGTAAACATTCTCTACCTGACTCCAGGACGCTTTTACCCCTTCATCTAAAATTACCATACTGTTATATGTGGATTTAAATTTACCATATGCTGAAAAAATCAGTAAAAATATGATTCCTACTATAATTAATGTTGTTATTCCTTTTTTTTGCATCTTATTATTCCTTCAAATTATTTATTATAATGTACTGTTATCTAGAACGAGGGACAAGTATTTTTTTATTTACTCTTTAATACATCTCTTATTCTATTTTTAATCTCTTTAAAATCATTTTTTGTAATGGTTTCTAGTGAGTAAAAACCACTATTAAAAAACTGTGTTAAACCGTCTGCGACATCTTTAGAAATAACCGTTTCTATTTTATTAAAAAACAGATCTACAGATAAATTGTTACTTTTATTAATTAACTTTTTTTTAGTAGCCCACTTAGTCAATTTAAAATACTGCTTAAGTATAGCTTTAACTTCTTTTTTATCTCTTTTTATCTGTGTCTGAGTTAAGATTGTCACATGTTTTTTAGGAGTGAAAACATCATCCTTAATATGATCTATAAAAAATGATAGAAAGACTTCTTTAACATTATTCATAAAGTTTATAATTCCATTAAGGATTTTCTTATAATAATCTTTAAAACTTATTTTCTCTCTATTTTTATTAAATAGAGGAGCAAGAAGTGGATAAAACAGAAAGTAGAATACTAAAACAATTGTTGCACCATATAATATTGTGACAAATATAACTTCTAATATCTTCCATAACGCTTGTAATGTAGGAGATATTTCACTAGTTTCTATTTGAGATAGATCAATTCCTCCAGGGCCTCGATCTAAAACTTCAGGTTTGACTGGTGGAAGATCCCCAGCATCATAATCCCTTCCAAACGAAGATAACCAATTAAGAAATTTAATAATATATGTATAGGGTAGAAGACTAAAGTTTCTGCTTGTTAAAAGTGCTATGATAAGTGAGATAGATAATACAATATACGCCCAAATACTCCTGAAGGGGCTATCTTGTATACTAAAAGTACCATTTTGAAAAACAAAAAGGTAATATAGCTTGTTTCTCATATTTATTATTATAACAATATCTAATAAAAAACCAATAATCCATAAAAAAGGTAGTGTAAACATATTTAAAAAAATAAGGGTTATAACCAGTATTAGTTTAAAAACTATAGAACCTTTTATTATAACTTCTACGTCTAGGATATGGTTAAATCTAGTTTTTAATATTGCACTATCACTGTTATCATTTATAAAATCAAATAGGGTAAAAATATATGCAAAGACCAATATCATAGCAGTTGGTATAGTTGCTAATAGAGCAGAGGGTTTAGATTTTATTAAAATTAAATTTAGAATTATTGTGACTAAAACTGAAACAATAATTATGAAACTTGGTATAGCGCTTCTGGCATCCTCAAAGTCATAAATATGCTGCTTAATATAGCCCCTATATAACGGTATAAATAGGAAGAGAAGTATAAATGGAATAATAAACATCAAGATTGTTGGTTTTATTACAAAATAAATTGGTAAAACTGTAATAAAGGGGTATAAAAGCCCTAATAATGTATAACTTATATCATTTTTTTTCTGAATCATTCAAAATACTCCTTTCCATAGGAAGTAAGGGTATAACATTCAATATTTGCAGACATAATAGAAACTCCACCACCAGTTATAACTATTTTAACAATATATTTTCTTTTTAATAACTGTAATTTCTGAATTAGTTCTACTGTAATTGTAGGTGTCAAAATATAAAAATGTGACCCTTGGGGTAGTGATATTTTCTGTTCAAAAAATAGGTCTATAATATTTACTTCATGATGTTTTTCGAAATCAATTTTAGCTAAATGTTCTAATACAGAGACAGTATGGGAATATCCTCTGCTTTGTGGAATAAGAATTGTACCAGATTTATCATGGGTAATCAGACCTATAGCTTCTGATTTATCAGAATAACTTGTAGTTAAAGAAGCTGCTGCCTCTATTGTTCTCTCTAAATATGTATATCTATGTTTTATAGGATAATTTTCTGGATCTATGTCCATTAATATAAATAAAGGGGCACTTAAGGTATTAGAAAATTCCATGATCTGTAATACTCCAACCTTTGCAGTAGCCTTCCAGTTAACCCTTTTTAAAGAATCACCACGTCTAAATTCCCGCATAGATTTAAGATCTGATAGATCTTCGTATAGAGGATTTTTTACTCTCTGCTTACCACCTCTCTCACCCTGTGTTAATAAAAGCCTAATATCATGAAACCTAGGGTATATAATAACCTCACAATATACTTCTAAAGTTTTAGTCCATGGAAAGAAATTAAGTGGATCGCTACCTTTTACAATAATAGGACCAATTTTATGGCTTCCTCTAATACCAGTATTTAATATATTTATAAATTGGCTACTTTGTTTACCAGGGATTGTATCTAAGAACTCACCTATTCCATTATTATAACAACCAGATCCTCTATCAGTTATTAGAATATTATCAAGTGGAATAAAACCTCTATTTAAAATTGTAAAATCACTATGTTCAACTTGGCCATTTTGACAATAATAGATTGTCCTCTCTCTGCTGGCAAAAACATTATTAAACATATATCTTGAAATTATAAAAGCAAATAGATAGGTTAATATTATTGTTATAGATATAACTTGAACTATCCAAAATGGATATAATAGAGCTGAAATTATTGCTATGATTAATAATAATTTATTGACTTTAACCACTAGTCACTCAAAGGAGGTACTTTTACACTATTGAAAGTACTATCTAAGGCATCCTTAACACTAACACCTTTTATTAAAAACTCTGATTTTAAAATTACCCTTTGTAACATAATTGGTAAAAAAATAGTTTTTATATCATCTGGAGTAACATAATCTCGGCCTTTTAATGCAGAGAAAGCTTGTCCACCTTTATACAGGGCTAAAGAACCTCTAGGAGATACTCCTAATTGGAAATAGTTACTCTCTCTTGTTGCTTTAACTAAATCTAAAATGTAATTTTTTACATCATCATCTACATGTATATTTACAACTGTTTCTTTAAATTTTATTAACTCGTCTAAATTAGAAACTGATTTTAAATCAGTAATTGGATGGGTTAATCGTCTATGACTTTCCAAGATCTGTCCCTCAGCCTCTCTAGATGGATACCCTATGTTTATAGTCATAAAAAACCGATCTTTCTGTGCTTCAGGCAGAGGAAAAGTCCCTTCAAACTCTGTTGGATTCTCTGTAGCAATTAAAAAGAATGGGTCTGGTAATGGTCTAACTTCCCCATCTATTGAGATCTGGTATTCTGCCATCGCCTCTAGAAATGCTGATTGTGTTCTAGGTGTGGCTCTATTAATCTCATCAACTAAAACGATATTTCCATTTATAGGCCCTGGGGTAAATTTAAATTTTTCCTCTTTAGGACTATAAATAGAAAGACCTAATACGTCATTTGGCAGTAGATCAGGTGTGGCTTGAATCCTGTTAAAAATACCACCTAAACTAACAGATACAGCTCTAGCTAAAATAGTTTTTCCTAAACCTGGAACATCTTCTAACAGTACATGCCCACCACATAGTAAACTTGTTAATATTTTTTCAATTACTTCATCTTTACCATAAAAAACTAAACCAACATTTTCTTTAATCTTCTGGGCCCATGTTTCTATCTCTCTCATTTAACATATCCTTTAATAAAATCTAGCATTAATTTCATATTATTTTGTGTTTTTTTTGATTTCATATGAATAGATGACATATGAATAGAGCCTTTAGTATCATTAAGTAGTGTATCAACACCAGCTTTTTTTAAACTATTTGCATAATTATATCCCTCATCGTGTAGTGGATCAAACTGAGCAAGCTCTATATATGCAGGTGGTAACCCAATATAAGAAGTAGCAGTTCCTGGAGATGCATAATATGGTACCGAATCTAGTTCTAAATCCCTTAGATATAGCTCCCACATATGTTTATTGCTTAAACTATTCCAATTGGGAGTATCTGTATAACTATTAACAGAATGTGTTATCTGTCTATGGTCAGTTACTGGGGAAATTAAGGCCTGAACTTTTATATCTGGACCTTTCTTATCCCTTGCCATTAGAGTTACACCAGCAGCTAATGCACCTCCTGCACTAAATCCAGTAACTATTATCTTATTTGGATTAATACCTAAAAAGCGATCATTTTTAAACACCCACTCTAACCCTGAATAACAGTCCTTTAATGGAGTTGGATATGGATAATCCAATGAAAGTCTATAATCTACATAAACAATAACAATATTGGCATATCTAACATATTCGGAGAGTATTTTAGGAGACAATGCATCACCTTTTAAAAAAAATCCTCCTCCATGATAATAAACCATACAAGGTAGATCTTCCAAAACATGTTTAGGTTTATAAATATAGAGGTCTATAAACTCTCCATCAAAACTAGAAATCGATATTTTCTGAGCACTTATATCACTATCAACATGTAGAAAATTTACCCGATTTAAAAGAGCATTACTGATTCTAATACTCTTCTCTTCGTGAATAGTTATACTCATAAGAGCTAATAACTGATAATCCTTATCTATTTGATATTTCTGAAGCGCCATCAAAACCCCTTAATAAAAATCACGGACATTTTTTCCAATAGGAATAAATTTAGATTCATTACCTATACCAACTCCAATATTATAGGTGGCATTAATAGCATTGTCAGATTTAATATATATATTATATTTCCCAGTTCCCTTTAATGAGCCTATGTTAAGTTGAAAGTCCTCTACATAGTCGCCCTTATAATCTAAATCATCTCTATTAAATGAGAAATATTCAGTCTCATTCCAAACTTGAATAACAACACTATTTATAAAACTATAAAACTGCTCTCTATCGTATGAGATATAGATATTTTTCTTTTCAAAAACTATTTTAACATCAGACTCTCTAGATAGAAATACACTATCTCTAATTGCTGCTCTATATTCACTTAAGTCGGGAGATAGATAGTGTAACCCGGATTCAAAACCGGGATAATATGGAGAATTGATAATTACTGCTGTAATAATAATAGAAATTAGTACTACAGCAGATATTGAAATGAATTTTGTTCTTTTAAACATTACTTATTATTGTAGTTGAATAAACTTTTTGACACAACAATTTCTATTTTTTAAGATACTGAAATATAGATTCTGCTAAGGTTTTATATATCCAGGCTCTTTTATCATCATTTTCTTCTAGGAGAGTAAATCTAAATCCCTGAAGATCAGAATAAAAACCAGAGATGGGAACAACACAGATTCCTGTAGCAGCTAAAAGGTAATAAACAAATCGTTTATCTGCCTTTATACCCCTAACTGCAGCTTCTATATAATTTTTTATACCGTTGTCTTTTATATCCAATGTACTTTCTTCTGGTAATGAATCAAAAAGAACAGTCATATAAAGTGCACCTTTTGGTTTTACACAGTTAATCCCTTTGATTTTTGATAAGAGATTCCATGCCTCATCTGCTCTATCGGAAAATTTCTTTGATCTATCTAATATATGTTGAGGGTATCTTGAATCCCCCATAATCTTAGGTAATACAAGTTGAGGTAGAGTTGTTGAGCATACCTCTAAACGTTTAGCAGATATAATAGATTCGATATACAGATTGAACTCTTCATCTACATCCCTATTATATACCTCGATCCAACCACATCTTGCTCCTGGCCATGGAAGTTCTTTAGATAAACTCCTCATAGACATTGCTGGTACTTTTTTAATTACAGAACTTAAAAATGTCCAATGACTACCTGGGAATGTTACATTTGCATATGTTTCATCGCAGATAATAAATAGATCATACTTTTGTGCTATATCAACCATAGATTTTAATATTTCTTTAGTATACACAGCTCCAGTTGGATTATCTGGATTAATTATTAACAAACCAGCAATTGAGTCATTATATTTTACTTTATTTTCTAGGTCCTCTAAGTCAGGATACCAAGAGTTATTTGGATCTAATTTATATGTTAAGTGCTCATAACCTGAATGAGCAGCTTCTGCAGATGAGTGAGTTGAATATGCTGGTGATGGTCCTAATATTCTAGCTTCTCTTTTTAAATAGCTATAAACCTTACTAATAGCATCACCAAGTCCATTAAAAAATACGATATCATCCATACCAACGGTTACATCATCAGCTCTGTTATTTATTTCTTTGGCTATAAATTCTCTAGTATCTAAGTCACCTTGACTATCAGTATAACCATAACTAATACTCTCTGAGGCAACTTTAGTTACTTCTTCTATAATCCAAGGAGCTACAGTTTCACCTTTTTGTAGTGGATCTCCAATATTTTCCCAAGAAATACTCTGGCCTTTAGATTCTATTACTCTAGCAATCTTAACAATTTCACGTATTTCGTAGGTTAATTGGCTTGCACCCTCATGTAATATTGTTCTTCTCATAAAAATCTCCTTTTCAGTCAGAATCCTTGGTATAAAAAAAGCCACAGTCATCTGACTGTGGCTTCAATTATCGTCTACTAAAACAATTAATTCTCTACCACAGCAACATCTAATGTTGTGGCTTCTGCTGAGAAATTAATCTGTACTAAAAACGTTTTAACCATATAAAAACTATACTAAGACAATAAAAGTTCGTCAATATTGAAAAGCTATAAAAAATAACCTATAATTATTTTATGGGCAATCGAATTCTGCTATTAGAAAATAGTGACTTCTTTGGAAGAGCAATAAAACAGAAAATTGAGACTATCTTAGGCTTCCAAGTATTATGGTATAGGTCTATAGATCTACTATTAGAAGCAAATATTGATTATTCAAATATTGATATGGCTATATTAGACTTTGAATTACCTCAAGATGGTGGTCCGTTATCATTAGATCTGTGTTTTAAACACAAAATTCCTACGGTATTATTAGCGAACTCCATCACCCATGATATACAAGAAAAAATATGGAACCTTAAAGTAATCGATTATATTTTAAAAGGCCACCATCATACTTCAGATTCATTGATAGATGTTATTCGACGATATTTCAATAATCCTAATACAGGAATATTAGTAGTAGATGAATCTAAGGAATCTAGGGATCATTTAAAAGAGCTGTTACATATTCATAAATATAAAATATATGAAGCTACAAATGGTTTAGAGGCGATTGAAGTTTTAAATGATAATTATAATAAAATACAACTTGTAATCACCGATTATATAATGCCTAAATTAGATGGTTTAGAATTAACTTCAAAAATTAGGAAAAGTTACCCTATAGATAGATTAGCCATTATTGGAATCTCTGCCCAAGGTAACCATACATTAAAAGTACAATTTATTAAGTCAGGTGCTAATGACTTTTTAAATAAACCATTTATTAGTGAACTTCTATATTGTAGAATTACTCAAAATCTTAAAATAGTTGAGTATTTTCAAGAGATTAAAAACTTGGCTATTGTTGACCAACTAACAAAGCTAAATAATAGACACTTTTTAAAAGAGACTGGTCCACTATTCTTTGAAAATGCTGTAAGACATAATCTACATTTAGTTACAGCAATGATAGATATTGATGATTTTAAAGCTGTAAACGATACTTATGGTCACGATTGTGGGGATCTGGTTTTAAAAGAGATATCCCATGAACTCAAAGAATCTATTAGAAAATCAGATTTAGCAATAAGATATGGTGGTGAAGAATTTTTAATTATAGGGAATGACTTAGACCCTGAGAGAGCTTTTAACTTCTTTGATGCTTTAAGACAGAGAATTTTTAATAAAGTTATTATTCTGGGAAATGAAAAAGTTAACATTAGTGTCAGTATAGGTTTAAGCTTCGATAAAAAAGATAGTCTTGAAAATATGATAAATAATGCCGATAAGAAACTATATGAAGCAAAAACTTCGGGGAAAAATAGGGTTTGTATATAATGGGTAGAATATTTTATAGTTATTTTAAAGAAGATGATATTGAAAATATAATTGAAGGTTTAGAGAATAAAAATGAGTACTCTTGTGTATTGCCGTACCATAACAGAGTATCTGAACTATTAATTGCAAGAGTAACATCTAGATTACTAAAAAACGTATCCCAAGAGAAGTTAAATCTACGATTATCTTACATAATAAATAAACTCGTTTGTAACGCATCAAAAGCAAATATAAAAAGAACTTATTTTACTCATAATAATCTCGATATAAATGATGAGGCAGATTATTTAAAAGGTTTAAAAGAAATTGATAATAGTCAATATTATAACAAATATGTGGAAACAAATAACTATAAAGATGATAAAATCTCTATTAAAGTATCTCTTAGTGTAGTTCATAATACTCTTCATCTTTCAATAATTACAAATTGTGCTCTAATTCAAAAAGAGTTTGAATGTATTAACGAGAGTACCGAATTTGCAAATCAATTTACAAATATAAATCAAGTATTTGCTAAAGATCCAAAAATATCTGAAAAACCTGGCTTTGGAATAGTATTAATTATTCTTATGCTAAAAAAAATTGGTATTTCTTCTAAATCTATTTCCATAGAATCTAAAGATGATCAAACAGTTACAACTTTATCTATTCCATTTGAAGATGTAACCGATAAAAAAAGTCTAGAATTATCTAACGAATTAATTAAGGAGATAAATACACTTCCACAATTCCCTGATAGCCTTTTAAGACTTCAGCAAGAGTTAGAAGATCCAGAATGGGATTATAACCGAATTACTGATTATATATTATCTGATCCATCTCTAACTACAGAAGTACTAAGGTTAGTAAATTCCCCGGTTTACAGACTTAATGATAAAATTGATAAGGTTTCAATTGCTGTAAAAAAAATTGGTATTGTTGGTCTAAATGCAATTTTGTACAATTATGGTATGCTTAAATCTTTAGAGAGTAGATACAATCTTAAAAAGATAAATTATTACAAAGAACACCTTTTCCAAGTTGCTCTAATTTCAAGTTACCTAGCACATTTTAGGAAATTAGATGATTTCTCAGAAGATATATATGTTGCAGCATTAATGCATGATATTGGCAAAATAGTTGTCAACTCATTAAACTCAACATTATCCGATAAACTTAATAAAATATGCCTCGATAGAAAGATACCTACAGATGTATTAGATAATTTAGTTGAAGGTTTGAATCATTCTATTATTGGTTCTAAACTGACCCAAAAATGGGATTTCCCAAGCAAGTATGTTAATGCAATTCTTTATCACCATAGACCTCTAGAAGTTCCAGAACAGTATAGAATCATAACATTCTGTGTCTATTTAGGTAATGAAATAACTCTATATTTAGACGGAGAGAGTAAATATAGTTCTATGTGTAGCTCAGTTTTAGAATATTTTAATCTAGAAACATCCGATAAATTTAATAATTTTGTAGATAAAATAAAGACTGAAGGTTTGTATATAAATATTTAATACAATGCTTGTTATATAAACTAAATCTGATTATAATTAAGTATGAAAAAATATTTAATAATAACAATAGTTTTGATAATTAACATAATTTCTATCTTTATAATAGGTTTAAAAGAATTATTACCTTATATAAACTCATTATTTCTAATTTTTTTAATAATATATAATATTTTTGCGGCAAAAAAAACTACTATTTCAACAGATAATGTCGAAACACCACAAATAAAAATTGATACAACTGAAGAAATTAAAACAGCCGATGATACAAATAAAAAATATGAGGATAAAATCATATCATGTAATGATCATATAAGATCATTATCTAAAAAGTTTTTTTACCTTCAATCTAGTATACCTATAATTGAAGCACTTTCAAAAAGCACACAAACATTTGAAGAAGAAACACTAAAAAAAGTATTTGACCAGTTTGAAGAAATTTGGAAAGAAAATGAACATGTAATATTTGATTCTGAAAAATCAATGGAATCGGTTTTTGATTCTAATGGTTCCGATAATTTAGGATATATACTTAATTCTTCTAAAGAAATTAATAAGGATTTTAGTAACTTTATTCCTACATTAGAAAGCATGAGTAAATTAACAGAAAATTTTGTTAATGTTTCTATGGAAAGTTTTAATACAATAAGTAAAACAACAAAAGATATCGAGGATCTAGCAGAACAGGTTAAAGTTATTTCTATAAATGTAAGAATTGAAGCTGCTAGAATAAAAGATAGTGGTGGTTTTAAAGTTTTAGGTAGTGACATTACAAAGTTTGCTGATAAGACAACTCTATTTGCCAAATCAACAAATGAGAAAATACAGCATACATTAAATACGATAGAAGCTTTAAAACAGGAATTAACTCATAAATTATCCGACGTTACATTGAGTGTTAATAATATGTATAAAAAAATTAAACCATTTGAAGGAATACTTGATAAATCCACAGTATCTTTAAGAGGCGTTATAAATAACTTACACGATGTTTCCGGTCATCTGAATAATAACCTAAAACAGTCACTAGGTAATTTACAATATCAAGATGTAACAAGCCAAGAAGCTGGCCATATTGTTGATTTCTTAAAATATATCGAAGTACAACTAACTGATTCAGGTAATGTAGGAAAACCATTAGATGATATTGAAAAAGATAGTATTAAAAAGGAAATATTAGAATTTCTTCAAAAAATAACGACAACAGGTAATGAAGATTCCCAGTTAGAGGTATTTGGGGAAAAGTGGGATATAAAGTATAAAGAAAAATCCAAAGAGAACTTTAATTCAATTGATGAAGGATCATTTCTTTTCTAATGAGTGAATTATCAACAGTTCAACTAAAACGTCTAACTACTATATTCCAAGAACTGACTGGGATTAAATATGGAGTTGAAAAAATATATTTGTTTATTAATCGTCTAACATTTTTTGTTGGTATTAATTCTACGTTTAATAATTATAATGACTTAATAGTCGCTTTAGAAGATAAAAAGAACACTACATTAAGAACTGATTATGTAGATTTATTAACTACAAATTACACTTACTTTTTTAGGGAATCTGTTCATTTTAAATTTTTACAGCACATATTTAGAAATAAATTTCAAGATATTAAAGAGCTTAGATTTTGGAGTGCTGCCGCTTCTTCTGGCCAAGAAGCCTACTCTATGGCTATTGCTTTAAGGTCAGCAAGTACCGGTACACAAAAAAAATACAAGATATTAGGTTCAGACATTGCAACTAATAAGATTGAGTATGCAAAAATAGGTCGGTATGTTCCAGATGAGGTTATTAATCATGTACATCCTAATGCCATTAAAAAATACTTTACCCAAACTGAAACATCTTTTGATGTCAAACCACAAATCAAAAATGACGTGCAATTTTCTACATTAAACTTAATGAAATATTTACCATTTTCAAAACAGTTTCATGTTATTTTTTTAAGAAATGTTCTCATTTATTTTAAAGCTGAGGAGAAAGAGAAAATTATCAATAATATTGCAGATTATCTGCATCCTGATGGATACTTAATTGTAAGTTTATCTGAGTCGTTAACTGGTCTTAAAGTACCATTTAAACATGTCTCTAATAGTATATATGTTCATACTAAACTGAAACATGTTGGACTATAGATTTAGGTATGTTATTTAGAGAAATTATCTCTTTATGAGCATTTATATCTATAGCAGCCTTTGGCATTCCCCATACAATAGAACTAGCTTCATCTTGAGCAATTGTATGAGCTCCAACATTCTTAAGTTTTAACATACCATCTGCTCCATCTTTACCCATACCTGTTAACAATATAGCTAAAACATTTTGACCGACAACTTCAGATAAACTTTCAAAGAGAACATCTACTGCAGGCATTTGATACTGAACCCTCTCACTTTTTTCCAATACGATATAGAGTTGTGCACCTCTACGTTTAACTTTTAGATGACTACCTCCTCGGGCGATATATACAGAACCTCTTTGAACCATTTCTCCATTTTCAGCCTCTTTAACATTAAGATCGCTTAAATTATTTAATCTATTAGCAAATGCTAATGTATAGTTTTCAGGCATGTGCTGAACAATAAAAATTGGAGGTAAATTAGCAGGTAAAGATTTTAATAGATACTCTACTGCTATTGTCCCTCCAGTCGAAGATCCTATAGCAATGTATTGATCTGTAGTTTTTACATTTATTAGTTGTGATTTAACGGTTGAAGGTTGTTTTATCGCAATATTAGCTATTTTTCTCCTAGAACAATATGTATCTTTAACCTTATACGCTTGTCTAACTTTTGTTACAACTTCTTGTTTTACATCCTCTATAGATATTGCAGTACCTGGTTTATTAACCACATCAAATGCTCCTATCTCAAGTGCTGTAATAGCAGCACTATTATCCTGAGTAGTTACAGAACTTACAATTATTGTTGGTATAGGATAGTACTCCATTAATTTCTTAAGAAATGTTAAACCATCCATTTTTGGCATCTCAATATCTAGAGTTAGAACATCTGGTTTTAGCCGGACTATCTTATCCCGAGCGATAAAAGGGTTAGGTGCAGTACCTAACACCTCAATATCACTTTCGCCATTTAGAGCATCGGTTAAAACATCCCTTACTATTGCAGAATCATCAACTATCAGAACTTTTATCATATACATCTTCCGTTAACTTAAGAATAGCTTCTTCTTTTATTATCTCATCAATATTTAACAACATAACCATATTCTCTTTATGTCTATAAATTCCTTTCAAAAAGTGAGTTTTAATCTTAAGACCCATTTGTGGAGGTTCTTTCACATCATCTGAGTTTATAATACTAACCTCTTGAACAGCATCAACAACTAAAGCAACATTAAAATCTCCTGCTGTTCCAATTATATCTGTAATTATAAATACTGTTGTACTTGTATACTCTTTTGCTTCCATTCCAAACTTAAGTTTTAAATCAAATACTGGAACAATCTTACCTTTTAAATTGATTACACCCTTAACATATTCTAGTGAGTCATGAACAGGACTAATTGGTTCGTATCTAATTATCTCTTTCACCTTCTCTATAGGAATCCCGTAGTGTTCATTACTAACAGAAAATAGAAGATATTTACTATGTATCATATAATCTCCTTAAAATTCTTTAAAATCATCGTTCATCGGTATAATATCATCAGGATTAAAACCGCTATCAGGTGTCTTTTGAATTACTGTTTTATTAACAGTTCTTTCTACTTTATTAGTTGTATTAGCCCTACTTCTTAAAGCTGAACTATCTAACTCAACACCTTTAACAATTTTATTAAGAACATTAACAACATCATTCATATCTTCAGACTGCCCTAACAATTCCTCACTTGCTGAAGCAGTTTCTTCTGCACTTGCTGCAGTTTGTTGAACTACTGAGTTAGTTTGAGTTATAGCTTGAGTTATCTGATTTATTCCTTTCATCTGTTCTTTACTTGCTCTATTTACTTCATTTAACAGTACAGTGACATTAGATGACATTTCACCAGTTTTATCTTGAGCACTTTTAACTGACTTACCAATTTCCTGTCCCCGGGAGATACTATCAATTGCAGTTTTTATCAGTTTAGCAGTCTCTTTTGCAGAGTCAGAACTCTTCTGTGCAAGCTCTTTAACTTGATCAGCAACAACAGCGAAACCAGAACCAGCTTCACCTGCCCTACCTGCTTCAACAGCTGCATTTAATGCTAATATATTAGTTTGAAATGCAATATCCTCAATTACTTTTACAATATTTACAATCTCTTCACTATTATCACCTATTTCAGTAAGAGCACCTGATAGATCAACCATATCTGTAGATACTTTTTGAGAGTTAGCATTTGTTTCCTTCATTAGCAGTTCACTCTCATTTATATTTTTAGTATTTAACTCTATTACAGATTGTAACTCTTCTAATGAACTTGTTATCTCTTCGATACTAGCAGCAAGTTCTGAATTCCCTGAAGACAGTTGCTGAGAAGATGCTGCAATCTGCTGACTAGCTGATTCTAGATTTACTGAACTTTCAGTTAGCTTAACTGTTACCTTATTAACTGGTTTAGAAAGAAATATTGTGATAGCAAATATAATCAAAATTATTATTACAATTAATGAAATACCACTAATAACTATCATATCTTTTGTGAGGGTCTTTGATAAAACTCTTAAATCTTCATCATAAACGGTTGTTGCTAGAAACCAATCAACATTATCTATTATATCATAAGCTAAAGATTTATCTTCGCCTTCCCAAAGATAATCGATATGCCCTTCTTTTATACCATCTCCAAGCATTTTAATGATTTTTTGCATAAATGAATCATGACTAAAATCTTGACCATCTAAATCTTCATTTTTATGGGCTAAAAATGTACCATCAACATCCGAAAGAAACATATATCCTCTTGCACCAAACGCTTTATCTTCCAAATATCTATCGTATAATAACCTAATATCAATTTCGAATATTAAAATTCCAATAACTTCACTATGTAATAAAGATGGAGAGCTAACTGAGAACACCATATCTCCAGTATGTTCATCCATATATGGGTTACTAATAAAAACATCTTCAAAAGTTGGTTTCCCATTATCTTTTTTGTAAATAGACCTGTTATCTTTTTTTGAATGAGCCAGCATTCCGTTCCAATGTTTAAATTCATTAATATTTTGGCCAACTAAAGATTCTGTAGGATAACTTCCTAAAAAATCACCTTTTTCATTAGTAATATAAATTTCACTAATAAATTCAGACATATCAATAACAGAACTAGCATAATTAATTAATTTTTTATTATCATTTTCAACAATGTCTTCTATCAGAAGTTCATGTTCCGATGATAAACTTATTTGATAAAGTATACTTTTTATCTCAGCACTAATAAGATCTTCTGCTGTATCATTCATTTTAGTTATATTATGCTCTTCCTCTTCTAAAATGTGTTCATCGATATCATTAGATGAAAACATAATAATAATAGCTAATACTAATACTATTAAAATAGCTGTTATCCCTACAATTTTTACTGCTAAAGGCAGTGTTGTTTTTTTTGCCATATAATCCTCCTACTTTACCAATACCATATTAATTATTTTATTAAATTTTTCTGCATCAAATGGTTTTACAACCCACCCAGAAGCACCCTTCTCTTTAGCAATACTCATTTTACTTTTATCTGTTTCAGTTGTTAACATTATTATTGGAGTATTTAAGTCAAACTTTCTTATCTCTCCAATAAGTGTAATACCATCCATATTAGGCATATTAACATCTAATACATAGAGGTCAATCTTGCCTGTATATTTTTTAATTTTTTCTAATGCATCAATTCCATCAATTGCTTCCAACGCTAAATCGTGTTTGTACATTTTTAAAGATCTTTTAATTACTTCACGACTTATTTCTGAATCGTCTACAATACATATTCCCACAGGATTCTCCTAATTACATTTTTCAAGAAAGCTATCTATGTCGACTACAAAACCAATAGAACCATCACCAAAGATAGTTCCACCAGAGAATAACTCCATATTTCTTAAAACTTCATTTAAACTTTTTATAACTATTTCTTGTTTACCAAGAACTTTATCTACTCCTATACCATACTGGCTGCCTTCGTGGGTTATTATTAAGACAACTCCCATAGATACATCACCATGGTTAACTAAACCAGCTTCATTTATAATTTTATTAGCTTGAAAAACTGGAATAAATTGATCTCTATTTTTTAAGATAAGTTCACCACTATCCATTTCATCAATCTGTCCTTCCTTTGGTACTATAATTTCAGAAATAGAGGAGAATGGAAAAATATACTTCCCATGATCAACTTGAGTAACAAAACCATCTATAATTGCTAGAGTTAAAGGTAATTTTAGAGTGAATTTGGTTCCTTCATCTGGAGTACTTTGAATATCAATTTTACCTCGAACCGATTCTATATTTTTTTTGACAACATCAAGACCAACACCTCGGCCTGATAATTCTGAAACGTTTTCTTTAGTTGAAAATCCTGGTTCAAACAGTAACATAAAAACTTCTCGCTCGTGTTCATGATACCAGCTGACCTCTTCTTCTTTTATAAGCTCTTTAGCTAATGCTTTTTTAATAACTATATCTTTATCAATACCTTTTCCATCATCTTCTATAGTTACTTCTATACCATTACCTTTATGAGTAGCACTTATAGTTATATGCCCAACATCACTTTTACCTTTTGCTACTCTATCAGTACCATCTTCGATACCATGGTCTACTGAATTTCTAACCATATGAACAAGTGGATCATATATAGCCTCTATTAAATTTCTATCTAATTCAGTGTCTTCACCAATTAACTGAACGTTAATAACCCTCCCAACATCTCGGCTTGCATTTCTAATTACAACTTTAAGTTTGTTAAAAACCTCCCCAATAGAGACCATTCCCATACCTAAAACAATATTTTTAATACTTCGACTAATAGTTATTAATTGATCGATGTTTTTATCAAGACTGTTATTACTATTTTCTAAATCTAATGATGATTGAGAGATCATAGATTGAGTAACAACAAGTTCCCCAACCATATCTACTAGATCATTTAATTTTGATGCATGAACTTTTACAAAAGAGGATTGGATTTTCTCTTTTTTCTGAATTTTAACGGCGTCATCTATATCTTTTGGAGTTATAATTTCTTCTTCAATTAAGATATCACCAAATCTTTTACCCTCAGTTTCTTGTTTTTGTAAAATCTGTCCTACGATAGAGCTATCAATTTTACCCATATCTTCAAGGATTTCACCTAATTTTCTCTTCGAAGACTCTTTTACAATTTTTTCAACTAAAGCTATGAGGGGTTGTGTATCCATGGTTTTATAGCTAGAAATAACTCGAGGTATATCGTATTGGCAAGATGGTAATACTCTAAAAAGATCTTCTAAGAACTTTATACCATAAAAAATAACGTCAATTAATTGCCCACTAATTTTTAGTTTACCATCTCTAACCAGAGAGAGCATGTTCTCTACAACATGGGCAACATCTTCAACATTCTTAACTCCTAAAAATGCTGCTGAACCTTTAATTGTATGAAACGCTCTAAAAATAGTATTTATACTTTCGACGTTTTCAGGATCATATTCTAAATCGACTAAAACAACCTGGGCACTGTTTAGATGCTCAGTAGCTTCATCGTAGAATTTCTCTAACATATCAGTTTCCTGAATTATATTATCAAACCTAGTATCTACTTCAATTACCGGTTCTTTTATATAACTATTAAAATCTAAGTCTTCAATAGATATTTCTATATCCTCCGGGTTACTCTCAATTAAAATTAATAATTCAGTTATTTTTTTTACAAATGATTCTTGATCTTCTACTTCATGGAAGTTATTTAAAACAATTATAATTTCATCAAAAGCAGAAACAATACAATCTAATAACTCTTCTTTTTGTAATGCTACAATATAATCTTGGATCTCAGACAGTGCTAAAAGATCTCCAACATAAAAATTTGTGCACACAACATTCAATTTTTTTAATATATTATTTACTGACATATATAAATTATTGTCTATATTTACTGATTATTCCAATAAATATTAGTTTTTATTAGTAAAGTTTATATATTTAGAGAGTTCCGCTATTACATCATCTATTAATATAGGTTTTCTTAGACATCCATCAAAGCCGGCTTCAATAATATATTCTGAAGATTCATGATATACAGAAGCAGTACAAGCTATAATAGGAATGTCTTCTGCTTTGCTTTTAATAATTTTAGTTGCTTCGTATCCATTCATAACTGGCATTCTTATATCCATAAATATAATATCTGGTTTATCTAAATTTACAGCTTCTATAGCTTCTTTTCCATTTTTAGCAATAACGATTTCAAAATTAAAATATTTAAAATAATTTTTTAGTAATAATCTATTAGTTCCTATATCATCAACAACAAGAACCTTTACTTTATCAAACTTTATTTTATCTACATCTATAACATTTTTAACTGTTTTATCTTCTAATTTTGATATTTTAAGTTTTGGTATTGTTACAGAAAATGAAGTCCCAACTCCTGAATCACTCAGTACATCAATTGTTCCATTAAATAGTGATATAATTCTTCTAGAAATACTTAAACCTAAACCTGTTCCTCCATAATTACTATTAATACTATCATCTTCTTGAGAAAAATCACTGAATATAATTTTTAATTTATTATTAGCAATTCCAATTCCTGTGTCATTAATTACAATTTTCAGATCAAAACAATCATCTGAAAAATTCTCAGCACTAATAATACCTTCAATAGTACCTTTTTTTGTAAATTTAATAGCATTCCCAATTAAGTTTATTAAAACTTGCTTTATTCTTAACTCATCAATTTCAATTATTTTTGGAACATCATCTAAAATATTTAAATTGAACTTTAATTTCTTCCGGATAATACTAGTATAAAACATAGCTTTTATATCATCTATGGTATGCCGTATCTCAACACTATACATATTTAGACTCATTTTACCGGCTTCAATTTTAGACAAATCTAAAATATCATTTATAAGCTCCAATAATGTTTTTCCACTAGATTGAATAGCTTCCACATATTCTTTTAGATTACTATCTGTGATCTCTTTTGATAAAATATCAGTGAATCCAATGATTGCATTCATCGGTGTTCTTATCTCATGGCTCATATTTGCTAAAAACGTTGATTTGGCTCTATTAGCTGTCTCAGCAGCCTCTTTTGCTGCTAATAATTCTATCTCACTTTTCTTTTCAAGTGTTATATCTTTAATAATGACCTGTATCAACGATTCGTTATTATATAAAACTTCTCCTAAACGTATATCGCATATAAAAGGTTTACCAGTTTTTCTTAAATACATATATTCAAAAGGTTTTTTACCTTTCTCTTTAACTTTTTCAAGTACATTTTCTAAGAAAGCGGTTCTATTGTCACTATCATTTTTTTTAGTAGAAGACAATAAATCTGGAGAGAATCCTATAAAATCATCTTTATATTTCATACCAAAAAGGTCTATAGCACGCTGATTGCAATCGATAAACATTCCGGTTTTGGGATGTATAATTACGATAGCATCTATAGATTGTTCAAACAAATTTCTAAAGTTCTTCTCTTTATTTGCAACCTCTAATTCAGTATTTCTCTGTTTAGTAATATCTCGTCCAACACCAAATATTTCAGTTAACTCACCATTTTCATTTATTACAATTTCAGCAATAATTCTTACCCAAATAATTTTTTTATCGAGTTGTCTAGTCCACTTCCAAACAGAATCATATCTACGGTTTAAATTTTTAATAGCCATCTTAAAGCCATGAATTGACACTTCTCCATACTTTAAATCTGTATATAGTAAATTACGAATAATCTCTTCTATTGTAAGGTAATCTTTTCGATCTTCTGGAATTACACCTAAGATTTCAAGAAGGCCACTTGAAATATAAAATCTTTTAGAATATTTAATATAATCCATATGCCAAAAGCCTGAATCAGATAGATCTAAAGCCATATGTGAGAAGTAGCTATTCTTTTTTAGATTTTCTTCCATTCGCCTTTTATGAGTGACTTCTTCTTTAACTGCAACATAGTTTATTATAGTTCCATCACTATCATAAATTGGCGAAATAGAAACAGATTCCCAAAATATATCACCCTCTTTTGTTCTATTACAAAACTCTCCATGCCACTCATTCCCACTGCTTATTGTCTTCCACATATCTATGTAATAGTTACTTTCTTGTATTTTTGCATTTAATATTCTAGGGTTTTTCCCAATAACTTCTTCTTCTGAATAACCAGTTATTTCAGCAAACTTCCTATTTATATACTCGATATTACCTTTAGCATCGGTAATACAAACTGAAGCTGGACTACCATCTACTGCAATAGATAATTTAACTAATTCTTTACTTCTATCTTCAACAAGCTCTTCTAAATGATTTTTATATCTAATTAAAGCTTCATCACTCATTTTATTATCAATGAACTTACCAATTACTTTACTAATCTCAGTTAATAAAAACTTCTCTTTGGGGTGCTTTAGTTTTTTGACAGGGTTTAAAGGCTTAATTTTGTAAAAAACTTCTAATGAACCTGGAGTCCTATTTCTAACCTTAAATGTCGAATTAATTTTCCATTCACTTTCTTTAAAACTTTCTGATTTATATGATTTATCATCCCAAATTATTCTACAGGTCGCTTTCTCAGAGAATTGCCAACTATTTAATATAATTGTTAATACCTTATTAAAAAACTTTTCTATAGTAAGATCATCCCGAACAGATATCCTGGATATTGCATATAAACAATCTAACTCATTAATTGTATTTTGAAGTTCCTGCTTATTAATCGTTTGCTCTAATTCTTGAGATGCCCTGGAGGCAGATATTTGCAATAATGATTGAATTAAGTCTTGGTTTTCTATCTTTTTTGTACTTAGAAGTGCAATTAAACCAATTGCTTCACCGTTTGAGCTAAATAGAGGGACTCCAATATAACTTTTTACTCCCATATTAACTAAGATATAATCTTTAGGAAACGATTCTTGAACATTTTCATTATATACACAGATATCTGTAGTTATTACATTTTCACATGGGGTATCTTTTAAACTATACCCAATATTAGGAACTATTGATCCGTTGGAATACATCGCCAGACTTTCAACTCTATGCCCATGTAATAATTTATTTATAATCACGTGCTCAAAATTAAGATTATTTCCTAAGTACTTTGCTAAAGATTTAAAAAAATCTTCTTGATCTCCATTTCGACCAATATTGGTTACATAAAAAAGAACTTGTTTAATAATCTCACTTTCTGAAAGTTCTAACATTCATCTTCCTTTTCTATTCCATTATACTCATAGACCTATTTTCTAAATTATAGTTAACAGTTATGGACTGTGTCTTACCAGGCTCAATAAGAACATCATACTCAATAACGTTACCTTTATAATAAAATAGTAAATTATGAGTTCCAACAGTTAACATAATTTGCCTAACATCTTTTATTTTACTAAGATATATTAACTCTTGAGTCAAATCAGCTTTAGTATAATATTTTTTATTATCAATCTTAAGTTTAATACTAGGTTGATTAGTTTCAATGATTATTTCTCCAGGTTTAGGAAAAAGTTCTACTCTTAGCTCTAAGTCTGTCTGATCAGGACTAATTTTTAATATATAATCTTTTAAATAGTAACCTTTTTTACTTATTTGGAAATAATGAGTTTGTCCAGTCCTTAAACTTTTATCATCTTTATTAAACTTCTCAAACTTCATATTTTTTTGAATATACACTGTTGCTTCCTCAGTTATATCGATTCTAGTTATCTGATCTATAACACTGATCTCGGGATGAAATGGCAGTTGCTCTGGTTCAGTATGTTTCATGTCTAAAATCAAACCATTTAATGTTTCAGGATTTAGTCTCTGTTTTTTTAGTGATAAAATTTGAAAATTAAGCCAAAATAGGTTTCCATCAACCATAACCTTGTATCGATAAAAACCGACAGGTAGATATATTTTTTTTGTTTTATAGTTGAAATCCAAAGTATCACTTTCAGCTTTTATATCAAATTGATAATTTGAATCTGGTAAAAGATCCAATTTTGTTCCATTTTCAATAAAAAGTTTACTCTTTATATAAATTTCATCAATTTCTTTATAATAACTCTTATTAACACTTAAATTAATTTGCACAGCACCATAACTGTTCACTTTAAAAAACTCATACTCTAATGTTTTATACCCCCAGAAACCTAAAAGCAAAATGAAGAGAACAGAGCATATTATTGGAATTATATATTTCCTTTTTTTTACTACTGGCAGTTCTGTTGTTTCATTTCCACATACAGTATCTGATAACCGTGTTTTGTAAATATCCATTTTTTGGTTATTAAAATATCTTTTTAATTTAGAAATGACGATCTCTAAATCTTGTGTTCTTTTTTTTATATTATGATGCATGAGATTTCTAATGTAATACATAACTAAATAATTAATACTTTTATTTAGCTTTTTAGCGGATTTTCTTTTACCTTTCTGAATTTTGGCTATACAGCTAGGAGTTAATCCTGATGGATACGGTTTTTCACCAGTTACCATCTCAAATAACATTACACCTAGAGAGTATATATCTGCTCTTTTATCAACATTTTTACTATTTTCAAACTGTTCTGGAGCCATATAAGATGGAGTACCTAAGGTCATCCCAATTGTAGTTAAATCCTCTTCAAATTCTTCATCTGATATAGCTATTCCAAAATCTACAAGTTTTATTCCTCCATCTTTAGCTAATAAAATATTTGCAGGTTTAATATCTCTGTGGACAACACCTTTATTATGGGCGTATTTCAGTGCTTTTGAAATTTCTAAAATAATATATAAAGCCAAATCGTTTTCTACTCTACCCTCTTTTAATATAAAAGCATCTAAGGCTATACCATCAACATATTCTAAAACAATATAATATGATTTTTTCTCTTTAAAATGATCATAGACATCTACAATGTTGTCATTTTTAAAATCCATCATTATTCTTGCTTCTCTATTAAATCTCTGTATAAATTCGTCATTGTCTTTTAGGGTTAATTTTTTTAAAATAACGTATCGATCTAAAGTTGGATGTATACCTTTATAAACAGCGCCCATTCCACCTTTAGCAATTAATTCAACTATTTTATATTTACCAATCTGAGAGGGAATATTATCCATATAAGGCTCCACTGTTTTCAAGATCAAAGATATCCTTATCTAAGTTTATATCTTTATCTATATTTGTTAGTACTATTACCATTTTATTTGGATTATGAATTTGTACTAATCCATTATCCTTTAGTTTATATAAACCTTTAATTGGGCTATGACCAGCAAAATAAAATTGCTTTTTAACATCATCTGAAAATATTTTTAACATTTCTTCTACACTTCCACTATTAACATCATGGTCTCTAGTCCATGTCAAATTATATATTATCTCTGAGTTATTTAAACTATCAATTAACTCTACTCTTGTATAACTATTTTTAGGTTCAGCATGGGAGATTAAAAAATTAAAACCTATGGCAAAAAGTGGTAGTTGTTTCTCAAATTTTGAATATTTATATAATAACTCTTCATCATAAAAATTTCTAAACCAAGATTTAGCAATCGCACCTTCTGATGTAAATTTTCCAAATGGATAGTTACCCTGACCTTCTTCATTAAGTATATTTTCATGGTTTCCTTTTAAAAAGTGAAAAACATTAGGAAAGTTAATTTTAAGTTCTATTATAATTTCCATTAATTTTAAGCCTTCTAACATCTCTTCATCAATATATTTATGAAATCTAAAGTTCTGTTTATACTCTTCTGCTGCTAAGAGCCACCGATCTTTACCTCTTTTTTCACTGTGTAAACCATCTCCAACACATACAATCTGTATTTCTGATCGTCCTAATAACTCCAGAACAGTAAATTTGCCTATATTAAATTCTAAAACATTTTTGATAAAAGTAACTCTACCATGAAGATCTGGTATTATAATTGTAGGTATATTAGTATTTAAATCGATTAAACCACCTGAAAAACCCCTGCTATCTAAAGGCCTTAAGGCTTCATTTAGCAGGACTTTAATAACTTCATCAACTTTATTTGAAAGTTCAATTTTATTTGAGATTTTAGTTCGGTCTATTATTTTATCAACATTTTGTATAAAACTATTTTTAATAATAAATTACTCCTTACACTATAAAAAATGTATTTTAAATTGAGTTTTACCCACATGAATAACATCATCTAGATTTAGTTTAATATATTTTTGACTTATTATTTTGTCATTGTTAACATATGTATTATTGGAACTATCTAAATCTTTAATAAAATATTCGTTGTCAATTTTTTGGATCTCTGCATGGAATCGGCTAATTAAAATATGATCTAAAACAATATCATTAGCTTTATTTCGTCCAATTGTAATTTTAGTTACAAGTGGAACCTTTCTACCCTTATATATTATATTACAATTTTGTGATCTTTGAATTTGTTCTAATCTCTTACCTACATTACTTTTTAATGAGATGGTCTCATCCATATATTAACTCCTAAATTAAATTATAGTAAATTTAGGAGTTATTGTGTTATAAAAAGTTAACTTCTACCAAATACTATATAACCAACTATTTTCTTCTGGGAAAAGTATGCCAAGTAGTTCTCCGGCATCCTTAGAAAAAACATAAAGATCAGGTCTACAATTGTTTAGTGTTTTCCAATCTTTATATCCCAAAAATAGAGGTTCTACTAAATCCAATGGTATGTTAATACCTAAACTACATTCACAATCACCCCAATAAATTTGATTAACTTTAGAATCCTCTATTTCAATTATTAGTTTCTTGTTATTTATACCTAGAGAAAAAGTTCCTTTAAATAAGTTAAAATTACTATTACTTAATCTATTTTCTAATACAGGTTTGACTTTATTTAGAAACTTTTCATAACTTAATATTTTAACTTGCCATCCATATTTTCCTTCTATCTTTGCGCCCCTATTTAATATACTTTTAGCTATAAGACTATTAGTTGGCAAATTAAATCTTATATATGGCTTACTGTTTTTAGAAGCGTCATTTTTTAAAAAAAGAAGTATGTTGTCTAGTTTATCACTTGTGATATTTTGTGAAATTTCTGAAACTATTAAACCATTCCCAAAACCTTGGTCCTGGATTTTAACATAGTATTTTTCATCAAAAACATAAACTTTAGACGAATATTCTGTTTCTGAAGAATTTGATAATTGGTACATCCAATCATTTAAATCCCGGTGAGATTGTATTAAAAGCCGGTTTTTGTCCTGCTCTTCTCTCAATTTAAAAAGAGGGAAATCCTCTATTGTTGCTAACCTAACTTTATAAGGTTTTAAAACATCCATAATTTTATCTAAACTTAAATTAATATGAGTTTCAAACTCTATAGAATATCGATATCCAAACTTATTATAGAATCCAGGGATACCTTGGATTATAATTAAATCCACGTCTTCTTTTTGGGCATCAATATCTAATTTTTGATTAAGTTTAGATATTAATCCTTGCCCTCTTTCACTTGTTAATGTACCAACAATAGCTTGTTCCCAAACTTTTAGTAGAATATCTCCAAATGTTACATTCCAATTGACCCTAGCAAGACCAGACACAAGTTTATTATTTTTAATTAAATACCAGTTTTTATGTTCTAATCCTGGCATAAATTGAGTAGCGACTATTCCAAGATTACCTACATTTTCATCTGTAAATATCTCATCAAATAATAATCCTATTTCTGTTAATGATATATTTTCTGAGTTGTTTATAATTTCATATTCTCTATTTTTCAACGTTCTATCCTTATGTATATAATTTATACAACTTAAGGAATATCGCCACGAGATAAATATTAGTTGTTACTACTTAAATCACTTTATTTTAAAGGCGATATATAAGTAGTCCAAATAAATAATTTAATACTTTTTTTCAAAAAAACTCCTTAAATTCAAATTAAACCCAATTTTAGCAGTAGTCAAGTTTATAATTAGACTTATAAAGTAAAAGCCCATGAACTAAGTCATGGGCTTTAATATATAATATTAGTATTTAATAACTCTGATCATGGATGCTTTTAACAGATCTTCCAGATGGGTCTGCAATCTCTTTTAAAGCTTGATCCCATTCAAAAACAATTGCAGTACTACAAGCAATAGATTCTTCAAATGGAATACACTTTGCAGAATCATCTGCCGGAAAAAGTTCAACAAATATGTTCCTATACATTAACTCTTCCTTTGTTCTAGGAGTGCTAATAGGATATTTAAATTTAGCATTTTTTAAGTCATCATCAGAAATTTCAACTTCAGCTTTATCTTTTAATCCATCAATCCATGAATAACCAACACCATCAGAAAACTGCTCTTTTTGCCGCCAAGCAACTTCTTTAGGAACATAATCTTCAAATGCTTCTCGTAAGATATATTTTTCCATTCTATCTTTAGATGGCATTTTATCCTTAGGATTTTGTCTCATTGCAATATCTAAAAACTCAAGGTCTAAAAATGGTACACGGCTCTCTATTCCCCATGCTGCCATAGATTTATTACTTCTTAAACAGTCATATTTATATAATTTTTCAAGTTTACGTACAGTTTCTTTATGTAACTCTTCAGGATTTGGAGCTTTATGGAAATAAAGATAACCACCAAAAATCTCATCGGCACCTTCACCACTTAATACCATTTTTATACCCATAGATTTAATAACCCTTGCCATTAAAAACATTGGGACACTAGATCTAATTGTTGTTACATCAAATGTTTCAAGGTGGTAAATTACATCTCTTAATGCATCAAACCCTTCTTGAACTGTAAACTTAATCTCATGATGTATTGTACCAATCTGATCTGCAACTTTTTTTGCAGCTACTAAGTCAGGTGAGTCATGCAAACCAACTGCAAAACTATGTAACTGTGGCCACCAAGCAGCATTTTGATCATCACTTTCAATTCTTTTTGCTGCATATCTTTTAGCAACAGCAGAAGTAATTGATGAATCTAAACCACCTGATAATAAAACTCCATATGGAACATCGCACATTAGTTGTCTATGAACAGCAGCTTCTAAAGCTTCTTTGATATCTGGAACACTAGTAGTATTGTCTTTAACATTTTCATAATCAAACCAGTCTTTGTTATAATACTTAACAAATTCTCCATCTTTACTATGTAAATAATGCCCTGGAGGGAAGTCGTTAATATGTTTACAATAACCAACCAATGCTTTCATTTCAGATGCTACATAAAATACACCATTCTCATCACGACCATAATAAAGAGGAATAACTCCCATAGGGTCTCTTGCAATAAGGTAACTATTATCTGTGGTATCATAAAGTGCAAATGCAAATATACCATTAAGATCGTTTAAAAAATCCACTCCCTTTTCTTTATATAATGGAAGAATTACCTCACAGTCAGAATTAGTTGCAAATGTATAATCTTGATTATTTCGTATCTCTCTATGATTATAGATTTCACCATTTACTGCTAAAACCTGCTTTTTATCTGTTGAATAAAGTGGCTGTGCACCATTTTCAACACCTACGATTGATAATCTCTCATGAACTAGAATTGCTTTCTCGTTTATAAATATACCTGACCAGTCTGGACCCCTATGTCGTAACTTTCTTGACATATCAAGTGCCTGATCTCTTAATAAACTAGCATCTTCTCTAGTATCAAATACTCCAACTATTGAACACATATTCTATACTTACCTTTCTCTGTGATTTTTACTCTGATTTATGTTGTAAAAAGATAGGATAAAAGTCAATAATTTGAACAAAAAAATCCATTTATATATTATATTTAGTATTCAATTTCTTTTTGTAGACAAAATTAAGCTAAATATTTATTCTTAAAGCATGAAAAAATTTATTTATATATTAATAATACTACTATTTGCTTCGTGTATAACACCAGATTCAAGTACCCAGATAAGTAAGTCTCTATTTAACAGTGATAAAATTGAATTAAAGTCTGAAAATAGTACCGATCTTTCGACATTTAGATTACTTGGTAGATCTATTTCAGATTTACCAACTAGCTTATTAACAGAAGATATTGATACAAACAAAGATTACTCTATTAGTTATTTAGATAATGAAATGCATATTGCCAGTAAAAAAGAGTTAAAAGAGATAATTGACTGGTACTACTATAATGGTTTAAGAGGATCTATAAACGATGCAATGACTTCATTTTTATTAAGACCAGAACTTCTAAATAGTTCCGATGAATTATTAAAAGAAGAAAATTGGGCCCATGAATTATCTTCTGGGACAATTAAAGATAGTATGTTTAAAACATTTAGATATTTAATTGTTAATGGTAAATTCATAAACCTTGAAGATGCTAGAATATACGATCTGACTTTTATATCCTTATTAACTAGAGCTGGAGTTACTGCAGGTTTTTTAACTGAATCTGAGTCTAATTCCATTTATGACCAAATATGTTTAGAACTAATGTCATTTTCTGGAAGTTGGTACGATTTTGCAAAAAGTTATGTGGCTGGGGTTGCTTTCTTGTTTAGAGGAAACGATCGAATAAATCCTAGTATATATAAAAATTCATTAATGGCCCTAAAATTAATAAACCACACAAAATGGAAATATTCAGATATTACAGATCTACAAAAATTATATGAATCAATAAATATCCAGGAAGAAATAAAACTTGATAATGATCATATATACAATGTACCTTTATTAAACCCTAAGTTAGAAGCAGATGCTAAAATAAAATTAATCTTTAATACTAATAGAAAGACATATGACCTTATTAGTGTTTATAAACAGGACTATAATCTTTATTTAGCAGTAAAAGATGACGATTACAAGGAAGTCAAAAATTTAATAAGTCAGGGTTATGAATTCTATAATTATATTAATCATAATGGGAATTCAACAATACATGAAGCCACGGATAAAAATATTAGAATCTTAGAATCCCTTTTAAATTTAGGATTTGACCCTGACTTAAGAGAACATACTAATAATGATACACCGTTACATCAAGCGGTTAGAAATAAAAAATATAGTGCAATATCTGTATTACTAAAAAATAATGCGGATCCAAATATTTTAAACTTAGAAGATAAAACTCCATTATGTATAGCAGTTAATAATAATGATATAAGGGCTGTTAGTTTACTTCTTGAAAATGGAGCTGATCCAGAAATAGGTTATGTTAGTGATTATTCTGTATTAGGATTAAGTTTAAGGAACAACTATGAACTAATTGGAAAAAAACTTCTTGATCACATAAAAGATATCAATGGTTTTGCATATAAAGATTGGTCCTATATACATATGGCAACAAGATATAGTTCCCTAGCTCTACTTGAATACCTTTTATTTAAAGATCCGGATATAAATATTCAAAAAGATAATGGTTCAACTGCTTTTATTTTAGTTCGATCTTCGGAGCAAGATGACCATTTAGAAAGGTATAAATTATTATATAAGATGGGAGCAGATACTTCTATTCCTAAAAAAAACACTTATACTGCACTATTAGACTATTTAGATACTCAACATTTTGATATATATAATAAATTAAAAGAAGATAAAAAAAGTCTATTTTCAGAAGTAGATAACTTTGCTCCTCTATTTAGATATTTACTAGATGTTACGAACGATAAATATGTGCAAACTGACAGTCTTAGATCTGGCTTATGGTTTTTAAGAAATTATGGTTCAATAGATGATATAAATTATTTTCTAGATAATACTCCAGATCAAAAAATTGCACAAAAAAGTTCTTATACAATTCTTAGGTCCCTAATGTATAGAGATCAAAAAGATGAATTTCGTCGTGTGGTCCAAAGAGCAGAAAACCTAAACTATAAAAATGATAATGGTTGGAATATTCTATATCTAGCTTATTCTAAACCACATTTTAGATGGGCAACCCAGATACTTTTAGAAAATGATGCAGATATAAATCTATTAGGTCCTAAGGATTCATCTATTATAGATATGTTAGGAAGATTAGAAGCCTATGATGAGTTTATAGAAGCTTTCGACAGTGGTGCAACAATTAAAAGTATGGAAGAGACTTTAGAAATATTAGGTGTTATCGATACTGATAAAAAGAAAGATTTTATCTCTAAGTTAAAAGAGAGAAATATTACTACAGAACTCAAAAACAAGTATATTAGCCAAAAAGGAGCATACTTTACTTATGGCTATTTAAAAGATTTAGAGCATAAAAAAAAGGATAATAAAATATCGCTAATCAATAAAACAGATAAAAATATTTTAATGCTCTCTAAAACTGATTTTCCAACTAATAATGACTTTAGAATGGTGTTTACTATAGAAGATTTTGACAAAGGTTTAGAGTTATTATTTTCAAATAAAAAAGGAAACCAACGGGATATTAACTTTATTGTAAATATAAATGATAAACACAGTGATTTTGGTATTTTAAATGATGAAAATAAGATTCATCACAATCAAAATAGAAATGAATTAAACTTATCAAAGGGTAAAACATATATAGTTGAGTTTATAAAACAATCAAATAATATTCGTCTAATAATAAATGGAATTGAATGTGATAATGAGATCATAGATTCTAGGATTGGTGAATCTGCTATATTACTTATACCAAAAGAATCAGTTGTAAAGATTAGTCATGTAGATTTTATTACAGAGGGTTTATGAAAAGATATATAGTAATACTACTTTCAGTTTTATTATCAAGCTGCTTAACTACAGAGAATTTAACAGATCAGGAAATATTGGATCTTGATGTATTAACTATAACAACTGAAACTAAAAAAAATAGAATATTAACAAAAGAAGATGATGAACTTCTAAAAGAGTTTAGGCAATTTGCACTAGAAGGTTCAGATATTATATCTCTTTTTAACAATTATAATTATAGCTCTCTTAACACCAAGAACTCTCCAGTTAAAGCTAAAGAGGACGCAACTGAGATTTTAGATTCATTTTGGAGTGTAAAAAATAGAGAAGATTATT
Organism: Spirochaetaceae bacterium; assembly: GCA_051531975.1. GTDB lineage: Bacteria > Spirochaetota > Spirochaetia > DSM-2461 > DSM-2461 > Thiospirochaeta. The sequence continues at coordinate 74,610 of JAOPTT010000012.1, read as the reverse complement.
TAATTAGAATTAATAGACTTTATATAAGTGGAATGAGATCAAGGTATATTGGGATATTAAATATCTTACTATTAAAACCAGAATACTTACATGACAAGGATCTACTTTTAGAACAAGATACCTGGCAGGAAGAAATAGACAATGGAATTATTACATTAGATGACTATCTTAAAATTGTATATTTGATAAATAGAGCTGATTATACATCTTTTATGGACATACACCTATTTGAGTTGGAAAGACTCTCCATAATGGTTCGTTGGGGTTATGCAATGGACTTTATTACAGAATATGAAGCCTTTAGTATCCTTGAAGATATAGCAACAGAAATGTCAAATTTTGATTCTAACTGGTTAGATTTTGGTTCTAGTTATGTCGCTGGTTTAACTATGCTTTGGTATAAAAGTTTACGAATGGAAGAAAATATAAGTAATAGATCTATGGCTGTTTTAAATCTAATTAATAACTATTCCTGGAGTAAATCTGATTGGAATAGATTAAGAGAAATATCAGATATTCTAAAAGATAAAAAAATAACTACAAATGACAATCTATTTAGAAGCAGTGTGAAACCTCCGAAGTTACCAAAAAATATAGAAGTTGATCCAGTAATAGCATCTCTGTTTGACCAAAACCGTAAAAGCCAGAGTTATATAAGTAAATCTCGGTATAGTTTTGAACTATTTTCAGCAATAAGACAGAGGGATATTGGGAGTATCAAAAAACTATTAGAAAACCGTAGAGACGAAATAAATGATATACAAATGCAGACTGGAACTTGTTTTGTATATGAAGCTGCTAACAGTGGTAATATAAAGTCTGTAAAACTACTACTGGATTCTGGTTTTGACCCTAACTTACAAAATACAGGGAACAAAGAGACTGCACTACATATTGCTACAGAAAAAAAATATAGTTCCATTGTAAAAATATTATTAGAAAATGGAGCAGATCCAAATTTTGAAAACGATATATATGGAGTACCTCTTGCAACTGCAATATCTGATCAAAATAGAGTAATCGTTGATTTACTTCTAAAACATAACGCAAATCCTACAATTGGAATATACAATAATGAAAACCCTACATTCTGGGGAGCACTAAGAAATAATGATCAAGATATAGGATTAAATGTTTTAAATTATATAGAGGATAAAACTATAAATGAACGAGATGCTTTTACCTCTCTGATGATGTTATTAAAGGCTAATAGGCAGGAGGAGTTTAAGTTATTATTAAATAAATCTTCCAATATGGAATATAGAAATGAAAAAGGAAACCATATATTATATCATACTGGATCAGATCCAAACTTTGCATGGGCTGCTAAAATATTAATAGATAGAGGTTTTACAATGGAACTTCCAGGATTTAATAACTTTAGTTACTTAAGTAACTTAGCATACAATGTAAATTATAAATTACTTTTATATGTAATTGATCAAGGATATGACATTACAAGTTATGATTATAATAAAATGGTTCCAGTAATGCAGGAAGTATTTAATATAATAGAAGATAAAGAGACACCTGAATATTTAAACTTTATAGAAGAATTAAAAGAGAGAGGTATAGAGACCCCATAATAGGGTCTCATTTAATAAAATCAGACAAAGTTTCCATTAACAAAAACAGGAACTTGTGTGCCATCTGCTTTTATTCCAATAACTTCTAAATCCTTGGTACCTACCATAAAATCAACATGTACTAGAGATTTATTAGCTCCAGCAGCTAGTAAGTCTTCTGGAGACATAAACTCTCCACCTTTTACACATATTGGGTATGCTTCTCCTAGGGCAAAATGACAAGATGCATTTTCATCAAATAGAGTATTAAAGAAAAGAATTTTTTGGTTTGATATTGGAGAATCATAGGGAACTAAAGCAACTTCACCTAACCTTTTGGCTCCAGAATCGGTATTTAATAACTCAGTTAAAGTCTCTTTACCATTTTTTGCATCGTAATCGATAACAACACCATCTTTAAAAGTAAATGAAAAGTCTTCAATTAAATTACCATTAAAATTAAGTGGAATAGAGCTTACAATTCTACCATTAACAGCATCATGTTTAGGCATAGTAAAAACTTCTTCAGTTGGCATATTTGCAATAAAGTCTTGTCCTTTTGTAGTTTTATCCCCTCCACCAAACCATAAATGATTTTTAGGAAGTTCAACAATAACATCTGTTCCTATACTATTTTTATATCGAAGTTTTGAAAAATTGTTACTATTTAAAAAGTCTAATCTTTTATTTAAATTGTCTTGGTGCTTTTTCCAGGCTGCAACAGGATCTGGTTGGTCTACACGGACTGCAGTAAATATTGCATCCCACAACTTATTTAAAGCATTAGAATCCTCTGGGAAAACTTTATTAGCCCAAGATACGGTTGGTATTGATGCGACACACCAAACATTCTCATTACCCATTAGTTTTGATCTATAATATTTAATTGCTAATGACTGAGCTTTATTTTGTCTAGATATTTTTTTAGGGTCAATGTCTTTCATTAATTCAGGATCAGAAGCTGAAATCATAAGATAGGCAGAGTCTTTATCTACTGTTTTATTTAAAAAATCAATATCCCAGCTATTAAATACATCAAAAACCTCATCGGAAGCCATTTGATATCTAATTTTATTAGATAGTTCGTCGATCCACTTTACAAAAACTTCTCTAGCACCAACCTCGTAGGCTTTTTGCATCACTATCCGGGCAAAATCTGCACATTCGATAGGGGTAGTAATTATTAAGTTCTGCCCTTTTTGTATATTTAGTCCTATTTTAACAATAAGATCTGCGTACTTTTCTATTTTATTATTCAAATTAGACTCCTAAATATTCTTTTAATACATCAACTACTAACTGATGATCTTCTGCTTGTGCCAAACCAGATACAGTTATTGTGCCTATGACTCCTGTATCCTTTATAATAATTGGAAAACAACCCCCATGAGCACCAAACTCTGACTCTGGAATAAGATATGCTTCTTCTATTGTTTTGTTTTTAAGTTTTAACTCCTGGCCTACTAAAAATGAACTATGTGAAAAACGATATACTACATTAGTTTTTCTTCTTACCCACATATCATTGTCTGCTGAAGTTTTATCAAAACTATAGTGAAATAGTTGCTGTCTATTTTTTGTAATATCTATTGTTATATTATTACCTTTAGAACCTTTTTTAACTAACATCTGCCCTATTTCCCATGCATCAATAGATCCAAAAGATTTAAATTGTAATAGTTCTTCTTGTTCATATAATTCTTTAATTAATATATTATCCATTACTAACTCCTAAGAAATAATAACACTATATTTTCTTTTTTGCTAATATCTTATTGACTTATGAATATCCCAGGTTATAATAGTAATTATTACTAATAAGGAGTTTGTTGTGAAAACTATAATTATATATGGATCAACTACAGGGAATGCTAAAGAGAGTGCTGAAGTTATAGCACATAGCTTTAAAGAGGCAGATTTAATGGATGTTTGTGACGTTAACGTATCAGATATTAAAGACTATGAGTTATTAATATTAGGAACATCAACTGCAGGACATGGAGATTTACAAGATGAATGGGAAGATAAAATTGGAGCATTATCAGAACTAAATCTTGCTGGAAAAACTGTTGCAATATTTGGAACAGGAGACCAAGAGAGTTATCCAGACTCATTTGCTGGTAGTTTAAATTATCTATACAATGCGGCAGAGAATGGTGGCGCAAAGCTCATTGGTCGAACATCTACAGATGGTTATATTTTTAATAAATCAGAGTCTGCGAGAGGTAATCAATTTGTTGGTTTAGTATTAGATGATGAAAATCAGGCAAATAAAACTGATCAGAGAGTTAAAGATTGGGTCGTTCAATTAGTTGAAGAACTATGATATTTAATCCCCTATTTTTATAGGAGACTATCTATTTTATATAGGGGATATTTTATATAATACTAAATGATTAAAAAATATATTAATTTTATACTTATGACTATTATTCTATTTGGCTGTTCATCTAGACCAGATTTTAATGAAAACAGTTTATCAAAAGAAATTATTATAAAAAAAGAAGGCTCATTTTATTCAATAATTCCAAAGTGTTATGATATGAGTGAAGCTTTTATTTTTTACCCTGGTGGCTTGGTAGATCCTGAAGCTTACCTTCCATTATTGGTACGGATTTCTAAAGAACTAAACATCGCTGTGTTTATATCCAAAATGCCATTTAATTTAGCTATAATGGGCCAAAACAGAGCATATAAGATATTAAAGAAATATAATTATATAGACAGATGGAGTATTGGTGGACACTCATTAGGAGGAGTTATTGCATCATCTTTTGTATTTGAAAACCCTAAAATATTTAATAACTTAATTTTAATGGCATCTTACCCAATGGACAAAAAGCCAATAAATGATATAGATATAAATGTTCTTTCTATAAATGCTTCTGAAGATGGATTAGTAACAAAAGATAAAATAGTGGAATCAGCAGATAATTTACCTGTAGCTACAATATTTGAAATTATTGATGGTGGAAATCACGCACAATTTGGTTCATATGGAGAACAACAAGGTGACAAAATACCAAAAATAACAAGAGAACAGCAACACATTCAAATAGTTAGGCTATTTAAAGATTTTCTAAGATAGTTTCTAAGTTTTTCAGGGCACCTTTAAAATTATATTTTTTTAAGCTTGCCGATATCAAGTTAAAGTTATCTTCCAAATCGCCTAATTCATAGCTTTTTATTGTTTCTAATAAGTTATTTATTGGTTTAGGTTTTTTATTTTCTAACAGTACTTTGAACTCTAAACATAACTTTTTTAATTCTATGATATCTATTACCTTTTTATCTAAATTATCAACTTTTGTTTCTTTAACTAATTTACTATGAAGTTCAGTAATTACAGACGTGAGAGCTGTATCAAAATCGTCTAATGAATCTGAAATATCTTCGCTGTTTTTAATAGCTGTTTCAACTTTTAATGCTTCAATTTCCATTAAAGTAGCCCCTATATTACCAGCAACACCTTTAATAGTATGGGCTAACCTCTGAGCTAATATTGAATCGGATCTTTTTATAGCGGACTTAATGTTTGCAGTATAAGAATTATACTCATCTCGGAACGTACCTAATAATCTAAGATAAAGAACACTGTTACCACCAACTCTACTCAGACCAACAGTGGTATCTATATTTTTAAGTTCTGGAATAGTTTTTTCACTGTCTTTGTTTTCATTTTCAACTCTCTTATAATAATTTGATGGTAGATCTCTACGTTTTGGTTTTACCCATTTACCAAGAACTCTCCATAGTTTATCTAAATCAATCGGCTTAGTAACATAATCATTCATTCCAACAACTTTTACTCTCTCTTCTACACCAGACATTGCATCTGCTGTCATTGCAATAATTGGGAGAGTATCTTTATCATAATCTTTCCTAATAATTTCAGTGGCATCAAGTCCACCCATAACAGGCATTTGTAAATCCATTAATACAATATCATATTCTTTCTGGTTAACTTTATCACACCCAACTTGACCATTCTCTGCAACATCAACATAAAACCCTTCAGTCTGCAAAAGTTCAGAAGCAACTTGCTGGTTTATTTCATTATCTTCAACTAATAAAATTGATGCACCACGTATAGAATCTAAAAAGTTATTATCTTGTCTACTACTAGAAACGGCTATCCTTTTATCGCTATTAGAAATATGAAAGACACTTAATATTGCATTGTAGAGTAGATACTTACGAAGTGGTTTTTGTAAAACGTGATCGACAAAAGTTAAATCAAATTCATTTTGTATTTGTTCTATATTGTATGCGGAAAACAGTATTACAGGCGGTCTGTTTTCAAGAAGCAACTTTTTTACTTCTGAAGCCAACTCTATTCCATTAAGATCTGGCATTAAATAATCTGTTAAAACTAGATCATAGGGATCTGAATCTTTATGTTCATTAAGTTTTAAAAGAGCCTCTTTACCATTTGAAACTGCAGTTATTCTATAATCAAAACCTAAAACCAACTCTGAAATAACAACTCTTACAGTATCACTATCATCAACGATAATTACATTAAGATTTTTTATCTGATCAGGGATATCAAATTTCATACTGCTATTATCTTCAACTATGGTTGTTTTTATTGTAAATATAAATGTACTACCTACATTAATTTCTCCCATTACTGAGACCCTGCCGCCCATAAGTTCTGCTAGATGTTTAGAAATTGATAAACCTAATCCAGTACCTCCAAATTTACGTGTAGTGGATGTATCTGCTTGAGAAAATGCTTTAAAAAGTCTGTTTTGTTGATCTTTTGAAAGTCCAATTCCACTATCTTGTACAGAAAACTTTACAATAGAAGAGTCATCGGTATCTAATGTACATCTAATTTTAATCTCACCAGATTCTGTAAATTTTATAGCGTTACTTACAAAGTTTAGTAATATTTGACTAATTCTTAATGGATCTCCAGTTATAATTTCTGGGACACTTTTATCAATATCAATTATTAATTCTAATCCTTTTCCTTGAACTTTATCACCAACCATATTTATTAAATTATCTAATACTTCATTAATATCAAACTCAATGTTTTCGATATCCATTTTACCAGCTTCAATTTTAGAGAAGTCTAAAATATCATTAATGATTCCTAAAAGACTTTTTGCTGAAGATGTGACTTTCTCAACATAATCAGTCTGATTGTCATTTAACTCGGTTCGAGATAACAGATGATTCAGACCAATTATAGCATTCATAGGTGTTCTAATTTCATGACTCATATTTGCCAAAAAATCACCTTTAGCTTTTGTTGCAGCTTCTGCTTCTTCTTTCGCTCTAGCTAATTCTTCGGTCATTTGCTTTATTTCCGTTATATCTCTAGCAGACCATATAACAGCCTTTTTTCCACTGTCGATAACTGTTGGTGCAATTCTTGCTTCATAACTGCGTAGTCCAATTGTTGATCTAAGCTCGTACTCAAGGGTAACAATTTTATTTTTTTCTATTGATTCTTGTATCGCATTAATAAATCTATCGGCAATCTTTTTATCAAAAAAGTCGTATACACTTTTTCCAACAAGATCTATAACATTTCCACGACCTTCTAAAGTTCCAGATTTTTTAATTTGATCTTCTCTTAAAAAGGCTTCTAAATATACTCCGCTTTCATCTTTTAAAAATGTCATATCAGGAAGTGCTGATACTAGAGCATTAAGTCTTATTTCTCTTTGCTCTAACATAAACTCAGTATCTTTCATATCGGTGACATCTATCGCCCAACCAACAGTATCGATTCTATCTTCTACTTTGTTTTCGACTAAATTATAAAATTGTATAAATGTTCTCTCTTTATCAGGGTTTGGAACTGTAAGTTCAAATTTTATCTCTTTTCCAGACTCCCTTGTTAATCTTTCCATATCCTGCCATTTTTTATACTTATCAATAGGGTATAGCTCTGAATCAGTAAACCCTATGATATCTTTAACTTCTCTTCCGGCAGATTTTTCATAGGCTTTATTAACTTGTATATATTTTCCTTTATCATCTTTGACAAAAAATATAATTGGAGAAGAATCAATAATTGATTGAAAAAATGATTCACTTTGTTTTAACTTATTTAATACATCTAATCTTGAAATCAACATATTATTAGCTAATATAGACAGTTTTTGAAACTCTTTATAATTTACAATATCATAATCTATTTCTATAAAATCGTTACTTGCTTTATCAAAAAAATCAGAAAAAATGGCGAAACTTTTATTAATATGATTGTTATAAAATCTAATTATCAGAAATCCTATAAATAAAGAGAATAATATTATAAGCAATATACTATATAAACTTTCTCTAATTTCGTCTTGTAATTCATCCCTTTTTTGATTAACAATACTGTCAATTTTATGCATATATAGACCAGAACCAATAACCCAATCCCACTCTTCTATATATCTAGCATATGATGTTTTAGGCTCATCTTTACCGGTTTCTGGTAAGCTCCAAATATAATCGACAAATATCGGAGAATTACTTTTTGAAGATCTTAATAAGGATGAAAAAACACTCTTACCCGTAGGATCAACAACAGAAGTAATATCAGTGCCTTCTAAATTAGGAGATATAGGATGAGAAATAGAAATACCTTCTGAACTATTTATAAAGAGATAACCACCTTCATCGTAACGTATTTCTTCAAGTCTACGAATAGTCTCTTCCTGAACTTCCCTTTCAACCTCTCTCTTATATTCTCCAGTACCAATTACCCAATTATATGGTTTAAATATTTTGTTATATGAAAGTTTTGGTTCTTGTTCACTGCTATTAGGTCTAAAAAAGTAAAAATTTACAAAACCATTTCCACCTTCTTTTAAATTTTTAATAATATCTCTTAATGGATAGTTACCTGCAACATCTTTAAAATTATATATTGCTTTAGTCCCTTCAACTTCCGGTTTTGCACCGTGCATAACAGAGGTACCATCCATCTCAAATACATAAATATAACCCCTTCCATCAAAAAATATTAAGGTTCTTAGAGCTTCCATAATTAGTTCTTTTATTATTACTTCTGAAAGCTTCTCATTAAAAGTATTATATAAACCTAGGGCAATGTCAGTGGCTTCGTTAATTTTATCAACTAGTTCACGTTCTAATCTACTTTCTATTAATGTCTTCTGATAATCGATATACTGAACTGCATTATCAACTTGAGTTTTAATTTTCTCTTGTTTCTCATCAATATAAGATTGTCTAATATATATAATATCTTGTTCAAATTGTCTGTTTTTATCTCTTACCCATAATAGTCCTATCACTGTCGATACAATAAGCAATAGAGACAAAGTCAAAATTAAATGCATAGTTGAAAGAGATATACCCAATTGTTTTTTCTTTTTCATTACTTAATATTATATACTATAAATAAAATAATTCTTTAATAAAATAAAATTATTACATTACTTCAATATTTACATTCTGAGTGGGTAAATCTAAACAAGAAATATTAATACTAATTATACCAATAAGATTCTTAGTCTCTACCCAAAAACCTAATACACCACCTTTTAATGTAGTTACACTTGGGCCTAATAGTCTAGCAGGACCAGTAAGTTTAATTGTAACTGGTTCATTAAAGTATGGTAAAATTTGTCCATATTGGTCTGTAACTTTAACAACTACTCTTGTTGAATCTTTCTCATCGGAATTTAGTTCTTTATCATCTAAAATTACTTCTATGTTGGTTGGTAGTGGATCTTTACAAAGTTTAACTTCCTTAACCATTTTTCCCCCAACAAATCCTCTAAGTAGTCCATCTTCCCACTTCATACCCCATTCACCTATTTCAGATGTTGGAACAATGGTCTCATCAATAACTATTGGTGGATAAGGTAGACTGTTATAGTTTTTACCATTTCTAGTTAGATTAAAAGTTTTTTGGTTACCATATGTAAGTTCTACTCTGTCGCAGTTTGTTAAAATAGTTAAAGGTAGAATTCCCCCTACACTTCTCTCCCCTCGAGCCCAGTAAGTTACTGGTTTTAATACAGCTTCAACTGCTGGATCAACCTGGGACTTATAAACATCTGCAGCAATTTTTGGAATTCTAAACATATCCATAATTCCGTGATAACAAATTCTGTCACCTGAACCAAAATCTTTATGAGTATTATAATCATACATACACCAACCAATAGCACCGGAAATATCAGGATCTGCAAATGCAGCATTTTGTACACCTAAGTGTCTATTAACGTGTTCAATCTGCCTATCTTCTGAATCAGATCTTTTTGTTGGAAACATATGTCCATTATACTCAGTAACTAAATATGGAACTTTTTTATCTAAACCAGTTACGGTCTGTTGTCCTCTTAAATGTTCTTTATGGTTATTTAGATCGAAGTCGTTCATTGTATATACATCTTCAATTAAGTTACTATCAGGTATACATCTAACTCCACCAGTTTGTCTGGTAGTATCTAGATCTTTAGCCATCTTGTTTGTTTTACTATAAAATGAGTCATTATCAGGAGATTCATTTATTCTAACACCCCATATAATTACTGATGGGTGGTTCCAATCCCTCTCTATCATCTCTTTTACATTATTAATTGCTACTTCTTGCCATTTATTATCACCGATATGTTGCCAACCAGGTATCTCCTCAAATACAAGTAGACCTAACTCATCACATCTATTTAAAAAATGAATAGATTGTGGATAGTGGGATGTTCTAACTAGATTCATGTGTAGTTCGTTTTTTATAATGTCAGCATCTTTAATCTGTGACCTTTTAGGAGCGGCATAACCAACATATGGAAATGATTGATGTCTATTAACTCCAATGATCTGTAGTTTTTCACCATTTAAGTAGAATCCATCTGTTCTGAAGTCACAGGTTCTAAATCCTATTCTATCTTCAATATAATCAGAGCTATTATCAGTTTTAACAGACATACCTACTGAATATAAATTTGGATTCTCTGTATCCCAGAGTCTAATTCCTTCTAAACCCTCAATTAAAACTTCTTTTATATTTAATCCCTGCTCTAAGTTAACAGTTACCTCTTTTGTTTTATCTTTTAAAGTTACAGTAATTACCCCTGTATTCATATCAGAATTATTCATTATATATAGTTTTACTAGGGCTGAACTTTTTAACTCTAAAACATCTAAAGTTTCAATCTTTGCATTCTGAATATATATAGGATCGTAGATTCTTAATTCAACTTCTCTGTAAATACCACCATAAGTTAAATAGTCAATCTGGCCACCAAATGGAGGTATATTTTCCAGCTCTCTTGAGTCCACAACCACAGTTAAAACATTCTGAGTATCAGCTGTTACAAAACTAGTTATATTAAATTCAAATGGAGTATAGCCACCTAAGTGTTCACCAATATATTGCCCATTAACAAATACTTCAGCCTTTGTCATAACACCTTCAAATCTGATAGCCATAGTCTGGCCTTTATTCAGTTCCAAAATATCAAAAGTCTTTTTATAACATGAGATAAATTGATAATCATTTTCATCAAAATAGTTGTATGGGATCTCTCTGTTTGCGTGGGGAAGGTTTACTAATTCAAAATCTTTGGTATTACTGTTTATTATCATCTCTTTTGTAAACTTTGGGTTATATAGCCATTCATTATTTAATCGTATTACTTCTCGCATAAAAACTCCTACAAACTAGTATTGATTTGCTATATTAGAGTTATTTCAGTAAAATGTCAAATTTTTAGTAAATATTTGTAGTAAATTTACTACTTTTTTACTCTTAAGCTGTCTCGAGTAACTAATTTAGTAGGGATTACTAGTTTTTTTGCAATAATTCTACCAGCAAATTTTTCTAATAATAGTTCTACACCACACTCTCCCATAAACTCTGAATAAATTTTGAATGTTGTTAAAGGAGGAGAACTATATTTTGATGTAGGTATATCGTTTAACCCGATAACAGATATGTCATCCGGTACTCTAAGACCAGCTTCATAAAGTGCTTTTAATACACCTATAGCAACTGAGTCACTACCAGCAAAAAAGACTTCAGGTAAATCTCCACAATCTATTGCCCTTTGCATTGCTATATACCCTCCTTCAGGAGTAAAACTATCAATAAAGACCTGTGAGCTGTTAAACAGACCTAATGTGGTCATATAATTAGTAAAAGCTAGCTTTCGACTATCAATTCCACCTATATAACCAATATTTTTGAATCCAAGAGATACCAAATAATCTATAATTTTTATAACAGTATCTTTCAAATCCACAATTACAGAATCTAAATTATCTCCAACTGGGTAAGAATCTATAAAAACCACATTTTTACAGCGATTTATGAGATCCATTTCTTTTTTTAAAAACTCTCCAACAACTATTAGACCATCTAATCTCTCTAGATCTAGTCCTGTAATACTTTTATCACTATTATAGAATTTTATAACCTGTATACTATTCTTCATACAAGTTTTTTCTATTCCTAACCTAATAGCGATATAGTATGGATCTTCTAACTCCTCTTCCAATGTGATGAAATGAAGAATTCCAATAGTCGTAACACTACCTTTTTTCTTTTTACTTCTACTGTTTTTTCTATTTCGAGGAGTTTCATACTCTAGTTCTTCGGCTACTTCTAAGATGAGCTGTCTTTTGTCTTTAGATATTGACAGTGATTTGTCATAATTAAGAACTCTAGATACGGTTGTTATTGAAACTGCAGTACGTTCTGCTATATCTTTTATAGTTGCCATGGCTACCTCTTAAAGTAAATAATACAATATTTTAGTAAAATATTACAATTAGTTATACTCTTCCAGTTTTTTTTTAATATAATTTCAAATCATTGACACTCAGATAATTTATATTAAAATTATATTAATTAAGTATATAAGAATACAAAGAAGGTATTGGTTACAAAAGATCTAAATTGGTCTATAATTACATCAATCATGGAATATCAGGGACTAAAGATACTCTGTTTCATCAATTAACTGATGGATATTAAGACAAAAGTAGTTGTGGAAATGATTTTGGTTTAGGTTGGGCTAAATAAAAAAACAGTATTAGATACTCTAACTTTAAATGGAATGAACAAAGAATTAAATTAGAGAACTTTCTGTATAAATACCATGCAGGTAATATTCAAAGGGATGATATTACTCTTCTTGGATTAAAGGTTAATTTAGATAAAGGAAAAGATAATGATTAATATAATTGCCGGAAAATCAACTCCAAGAATATTCCTAGATATTACAAGTAAGCAGTATATTATAGAAGGACATTCATACCCTGAAAATTCTAGCAAGTTTTATGAACCAATTATAGAATGGCTAAATGATAATATTTACAGCATAGACGATGAATTTATATTAAAGATTAAACTATTATATATTAATACAACTAGTACAAAAGCACTGTTCTATATTTTTGATATCCTAGATGAAGCTTTTAATAAAGGTAAAAAAATAGAGGTTCATTGGCTCTATGATAAAGATAATGAGATGGTAAAAGAGACTGGTGAAGAATTGTTAGAAGATCTTTCCCTTACATATAAAATAATAGAAGTATAACTGTTCTTAGTATAACTGTTCTTTATATAGGAATCATCGTAATAACTGCAAGTGGTATCTGTGAATTATCAAGGTAACTAGATGAAAAAACTAGATCTAATAATTCTGGCTAATTTTTAGATTGTTTAAGAATTCTAATTGGTCTATTAATAATATCTTTTTTGTAATAAAAAAATTCTCTAACAGCATCTCTAAAATTACAGAATGAACAGTTAAAATGCTCCCCACATTTTACATTACCATCTGTATTTGAACAGATAATAACGTCTCCTGGTGATTGTCAAGTTATCCTCCTATATAGAAGGGACAGAGATAAAAACAGCGACAACAGTCCAAATAGGGTATAAATAATTAGTTCTTTTATATTTAATGCAAAATAAATCTTCTCTAACCAAAAGGGAGGGAAAATTCCCAATAAAAAGCTTAATTTTGTTACGGTAAAATAAGGAACAAATGCCGCAAATAGAGTAAACCCCATTAACTTTCCTTTAGTTAATCCTTCAACTTTATTTTTTGAAAATGTGAATATTGCTAAAGCATAATATGGAACTAAAATAGATGATAATAAAAGAGTAATTATTAACCTTATATCAATCTTATCTTTTATAAGAATTGCCAATATGATATTAAATAAAAAACCAATTACAGATCCAGTAATCGTTTTTATTATTATATATCCTTTTAATGAAACTGGTGTAACTGAAATATAGGTTAAAACGTCTAGATCTCTCTCATCCATTAATAAAAAACCAAAAACCATACCTAGTAACAATGGAGTTACTAAGTAGAGTGTAAGCATAATAAATTCATAATGATGGTATAAATCCACCCATTCAATAATATATGTATTTAAAATAGGCAACCCAAATCTAACTAATCCAAAAATAAGAAATGGTATAAATGTTAAAAAAAGTGTCATCGGATCTCTAAAAAGACTTCTTTTTTGACCAGTTAAAATTTTAAATATCTTCACCGTCGGCTCCTTTAATTTTTATTAATAGTTTGAACAGTATTGCAGTTAAAACGGTTAAATATAAAAAGGAATATAGGAAATCCATACCAGATATACCACCATTTATTGATGCATCTATAAGTTTTATCGATGCAGTTGTAGGAATTAAATAAAAAAGTTTTGAATCACTTAAGCCTAAATAATATAGAATTGGCATACTTGCAGGAGATAGACATAAACCACCAACAACCATATATGTAGTAACTTTTTTAAGGTAATTTGATATTAACATCCCCAAAAGTATAAAAATAAATGATGTTAATGTTACCCCTAAAAGAAGATAAAACCAGTTTATAAACGGTCCATGAATGACTAAAGTTATTATTATGACAACTAGTAAAGAGATTGTTGTTAGTGATATACACTTGGATAAAATATAAGCACTTTTTGTTATTGGTGTAATAAACAGGACTTCAGTAATTCTCTGTTCCCTTTCAAAAAATAGTATTGCACCAATAAATAAAAAACCTATAAATGTTGGATCTGAGAATATAATTATGGGTGAAATAATTGAAGCAACATTTATACTTAATAATTTAAGTAAAACTGCATAAATAACTGTTATAATTCCATAAACAAGATAAAAACCATGTCTAAATTGGAATTTAATATCCTGCTTTATTAAAGCTGGTAAGTAGTTCATTTTAAACTCCTTCCAGTAACCTCTATAAATACATCGTCTAGAGTAGCATCGTTACTATGTATAGTTTTTAACTCTTTAGTATTTATGATCTCTTTGAACTCACTATTGTTTTTTATAGTTTCTAAGTCAAAATCAACTATTTTAGTTTCATTATCTGATAAATATTCTATTCGAACTTCTTTTTTCCCATATTTATACATAAGGTTTTTAGGTGTATCAGTCAGTTTAATCTCACCATCCACAACAAATGCAACTCTATCACATATTTCTGAAGCTACCTGCATGTTATGGGTCGTAATGAATACTGTTGTCCCTAGGGCTCTTTTTTCTAATATAATGTCTTTTATCAAACTAGCATTAACAGGATCTAATCCACTTGTTGGTTCATCTAAAAATACTAGTTTAGGGTTATTTAAAAATGCTCTAATAAAATTTAACCTCATCTTCATACCTTTTGAAAATGTACTAACTTTACGATCTGCATCGGGAGTTAAACCTACACTTTCTAATAAATTATCTATATCTGCAACGGAACCACTATAAAATGATGAGAAAAAATCTAAATTTTCCCGGGCTGTGAATTGTGAATACAAGTTTGGAAGTTCAAAGGAAACACCAATATCCTCGTAATATTCTCTGCCCTGTCTGTTTATTTCTAAACCATTAACTTTTGCACTACCACTGTAACCTGTGTTTAAACCAGTTAAAATTTTCTGTGTAGTACTCTTCCCAGCTCCAGAAGGGCCTAAAAAACCAAAAATCTCCCCGTGAGATACTTTAAAACTCATTCCATGGATGGTTTCACTTTTGTTATTTTTGTATTTAAACTTTAAATTATCTACAGTTATCAATCTGATATCCTCCTATCTGAAAAATGACTTTGTGCCATGTCAGCAAGTAAATTTACAATATTATCAAACTGACCATTAAAAAAATCTTTATTAAAAGACATTAGAACAATAGCCCATATAAGAGCTGTTAAAGAATTTTGTTCTGATGTACTTATAGTAGATTCACTTAATAGTCTGCCTAAAAAAAGTGAATCTCCATTGTAATTATCTTCATGTTTTTTAGGATCAACTCTTAACATTAGAGCTTCTAAATCCTGGGGTTTCTGAAATATACTAATTAGTGGGTGCTTCTCTATTATTTGGGGGATATCTGTTATGACCATTTTTAATAAAAGTGCTGGATCATGTTTATATTTACTTAATTGCTCTTCTATCCCAGCCCTAGTATCGTTTTCTAACTTCATTAAACAGTCGTAACATAGATCTTCTTTATTTTTAAAAAACTTATAAAAGGATCCCTTCGAAATACCTACCTCTTTTACAATTTGGTCGATACTAACCCCAGTTAATCCACCTTTACTAAAAAGATCAGATCCAACTTCTAAAAGTCTATTTCTATAATAATTTGATTCTATATCTGTAAACCCTCTTGGCATACTACCTCCAAACCTATATGGCTAATATAGCATTATTAGTCATATAGGTCAAATAGATTTGTTTCATTTTGAAAATATAAGTTGTGAGATGCATATTTTTAAATTATAATTATAATATATTGCTAATTAGGATATGTTTTGAAAGATGATGCCAATAAAACAAAAGAAGAACTAATCTCAGAATTGAAACAATTAAGAAAAAATAATAATAATAATAAAGAAGGAAATACTATTAAGTTCAACCATGATTTTTTTTATCAAGAATTATATGATCAATTACCAATTGGTTTAGCATTAACTGATTTAGAAGGGAATTTAGTAGATGTAAATAAAGCGTATGCTGATATTATTGGTTATTCAATTGATGAAGTACATGCATTATCCTATTGGCAAATTACTCCTAAAAAATACAAACCTCAAGAAGATGAAATTATCATTATTTTGAATAAACATGGATTTTATGGCCCTTATGAAAAAGAGTATATAAAAAAAAATGGTGAGTTAGTACAAGTTAGATTAAACGGTAGAATTATTGAGTTTGATGGTAATAAATATATCTGGTCTAGTATCGAAGAAATTAGCCTTCTTAAAAAAACTGAATTGGAACTTAAAAAAAGTAAAAAGTTATTAAATGATACTAACAAAATTTCAAAAGTTGGTGGTTGGGATCTAAACCTAATAACAGAAGAACTAATATGGACAGATGAAGTTTATAGAATTCATGATCTGGACTTTAGTTATATTCCAACATTAGAAAAAGCAATAAATAACTATCACCCAGATTTTGTTAAACTTGTTACTGATTCAATAACAAATACAATTGAAACAGGAAATCCTTTTGATTTTGAGGCACAAATTATTACTAGTAAAAAAGAAGCAAAATGGGTCCACGCAAAAGGTGAGGCCATTTATACAGATAAAATTTTAACAAATATTGCCGGATATTTTCAAGATATAGATCTTCGAAAAAAAAATGAAGAATATTTATCCCAATTACAAAAGCAACTATTCCAATCACAAAAAATGGAAGCTGTGGGACAGATCGCTGGTGGTATGGCCCATGATTTTAATAATATTTTAAATGGAATAATGGGTGCCACACAATTAATACTGACTTCTGATGATCAGAGTGAAACAAATATTAAATATTTAGATTTAATCATAAACGCTTCTGTAAGAGCATCAAACCTAATAAAAAAACTACTACTTTTTTCAAGGAAAAGCGATTCTATTTTTTCTATTATAGATATAAAAAAAGTGATTTTAGATACAACAGAAATTCTAGATAATACTATAGATAAAAAAATTACAATTAAAACATCTTTTTATTCTGAAGATTTACATTTCTATGGTGATACATCTGCAATACAAAATGCTATTATGAACTTATGTTTAAATGCAAGCCAAGCGATTGATAATATTGGAGAAATATCTATATTAGTTGATGAGATTCAATTAGACAAAAAATATTGTGAATCAAGTCAGTTTGATTTGAAATCTGGAGATTATATTAAAATACAGATTAAAGACAATGGATGTGGGATCTCTGAAGAGAATCTAACAAAGATATATGACCCATTTTTTACAACTAAGAAGTTAGGACAGGGAACTGGTTTAGGTTTATCTGCAATATATAGGGCGATACTAGATCACCGAGGTGCAATAATTGTTAATAGTGAATTAACAGTGGGTACAACTTTTACTTTACTATTACCTATAATTAAAAAACAAACCAAGACCAAAATTATTCAAGATGAAATTATTAAGGGAACAGAGACAATATTATTTGTTGATGACGAAGATTTTAATCGAACAATAGGTGAAGATATATTAACAATCTTAGGATATAATGTAATTTTAGCAAAAGATGGTAAAGAAGCTGTAGAAATTTATAAAAGCAATTATTCAACTATAGATATTGTAATTTTAGATATGATGATGCCCAATATGAACGGAAGTGAATCATTTAAACATATGAAGTCTATTAATGATAACTGTATTGCCATTATATCATCAGGTTATAATAAAGATGAAAATATAAATGAACTTATGAGACTAGGATTAGCTGGTTTTATACAAAAACCTTTTAAGATTTCTGACTTAGGCCAACTATTGGATAATATAAAACTACCAAATAATTTCAAAAAACAATTATCCTAAATATTTAACATGACACCCTACATTTACAATAGAAATAGATTACTTATTGAAATTCTTTATTCCTATATATATGATACAGGTGTAAGGAGAACATATATGACATTTATGGATTTAGTAAAAAAGAGATGGACAGAGAATAATACTCTGCTATGTGTAGGATTAGATGGAGACATTAATAAAATACCAGCTAAATACAGAGATTCAGAAACTCCACTATTTGATTTCAACAAAGATATTATTGATTCTACTGCTGAGTTTGTGTGTTGTTACAAACCTCAAATTGCATATTACAATGGTGTTGGAAAAGAGAGAGACTTGGAACTTACAATTAACTACATCCACGAAAGTTACCCTGGAATACCAGTAATATTAGATGCAAAACGTGGAGACATTGGTTCTACTGCAGAAATGTATGTTAAAGAAGCATTTACACGTTACAAAGCAGATTCAGTTACAGTTAACCCATATATGGGTGGAGATACTTTACAACCATTTTTAGACCAAAAGGATAAAGGTACTATAATATTATGTAGAACATCAAATCCAGGAGCAATCGACTTACAAGATTTACAGATTGATGGCAAACCATTATATATGCATGTAGCAGCGAAAGCAGCTAACGAGTGGAATAAAAACAGAAACATCCTTTTAGTTGTTGGGGCAACCTACCCTGGTGAACTTAAAGAAATAAGATCCATAATTGGAGATATACCATTTTTAACTCCAGGCATTGGAGCTCAGGGTGGAGATGTAAAAAAAGCTGTCCAAGCTGGAACAACATCAGATGGAAATGGAATGATCATTAATTCATCAAGAGGTATTATATATGCAGAAAACCCAGGTTTAGCTGCTAAAACACTTCGAGACGAAATTAACTTATACAGATAACCAATAGATACAGCAAGAATAGAGTTTAATCTTGCTGTATTTAAATGTACACATCTTTTTATTGTTGACTTTGATTTATTTTAATATTATTTTAGTTAGTAAGTACTTACTAAGTACAAGAGGAATTAAAAATGGGAAAAAATATAGTTACAGTAACAGGTGGTACAGGCTACATAGCGTCTTGGATAGTTAAAGACTTATTGGAACAGGGACATATAGTTAGAATTACTGTTAGAGATAGGTCTAATACAGCAAAATATCAACACTTATTAGATATTGAACAAGACAGTAATGGTACGTTAGAAGTTTTTCAATCAGATCTATTAGTAAAAGGATCATTTGATCAAGCTGTTAATGGAGCTGATTATGTAATGCATACAGCATCACCATTCTTTTTAGATGACAAAGGTGATACTCAAAAAAAATTAGTAGATCCGGCTGTTGATGGGACAGTGAATTTATTAGAAGCTGTAAATAGGTCAGGATCTGTAAAGAGAGTTGTTTTAACTAGTAGCTTAGCAGCAATTTATGGTGATAACCAAGATTTGGTAAACAATAACCTAGAATATCTAGACGAAACAGTGTGGAATAAAACTAGTTCATTAACACATAATGCATATAGTTATTCTAAAACTATGGCAGAAAAAGCTGCATGGGAAATAGCAAAAAAACAAGATAAGTGGGACTTAGTAACAATTCACCCAGGTTTTGTATTAGGACCATCTTTAACTAAAAGAGTAGATTCAACTAGTATCAATACTATACTTAGGATATTAAGAGGTGAATTAAAAAGTGGTGCTCCTGATTTAGGTTTTATTTTTTCCGATGTTAGAGATATATCTAGCGGTCATATACTAGCGGCATTTAATACAAAAGCATCTGGTAGATATATAATTGCAAATGATAATGGAAACCTTTTAACTATAGGAAAAATTATAGATACAGCTTACCCTGGTACATATAATGTACCTAAAAATAGTGTGCCAAAGTTTATTGTCTGGCTATTAGCCCCAATAGTAGGTTTTACAAGAAAATATGTTAAAAATAACATAGGATATTCATTAAACTTTAAAAATACACGTAGTATTAATGAGTTAGACATTAAATATCATACACTTAATGATTGTGTTGTTGATCATGTAGAACAGATAAGAAAGGATAATTTAATTTAGATGAAAAATCCAAATTCAAAAGATAAGTTAATAAGTGCAACTATAGAGGCTATTTATACAAATGGCCTCAATAGTGTAACTACAGCAAAAATCGCAAAACAAGCAAAGTTAAGTGAAGCCATGATCTATAGACATTTTGGAAACAAAGATGAAATGATAATTGCTTCCTATATGGAAATTAAAACTGAACTTAATGATTCTGTCAAAATTAACTTATCTGATGAAATGTATTTTAACCAAACAAGTTATTCTATCTGGTTATCTCATGTAGATTTTTTTATCGATAATCCTAAAAAACTTAGAGTTTTAAATCAAGTAGAACACTCAAACCTAGTAACCGATACAATCAGAGAAAACTGCTTAGAATTAAGTCAAATAGCTATATCTTTTTTTGAAAAAGGTATAAAAAATAATATGTTTAAACCAATGCATATTGAAGTTGCTATAGCGTTATACTTCTCCCCTATATTAAGTATTGCAGAATCTATAATTCGTAAACGAATAATTAAATCAGAAGTTATGTTAAAACAATTATATGATTCCACAATGTTAGGGTTAAAATTATAGAGATAAGTCAGCTTTAAATATTAATTTAGCTTGCCCTTTTATCTCTACTCTGTCGTCTAATAACCGGAGTTTTAATCTGCCTGTACGTTCTGAAAGTTGTACTGACATCAGATCTGTTTTATCTAATTTATCTGCCCATAATGGTGTTAATGCACAGTGAGCCGAACCTGTTACAGGATCTTCAGGGATACCCATTAAGGGAACAAAACATCTAACAACAAAATCAGAATCTGTTACTTCGCTTTTTGCTGTGACCATAAGGTGCCCTAGATTTAGTTCTAGTAATTTATCAAGATTTGGTTTTATATTTTTTATATCTTCTTCACATTTAGCAACTGCAATTTTCCACTGATAACTACTTTCATATAACTGGGAGGGTTCAAAACCTATAATATCTTTAAGATTAGGTATTAAATCAATTCTCTTAACTGGAAACCTTGGTAAGTTCATGCTAATCCAACCATCGATATTTTCAATTATTAGTTCACCAACTTTTGAATTAAAAATAATTGAATCAGATTTATTTACAGCACCAGTCTCATATAATATAAATGCACTTGCCAGGGTCGCATGTCCACACAGAGGGATCTCATCTATTGGAGTAAAAAATCTTATATCAAAACTATTTCCATTAGGTACTATAAAAGCTGTTTCTGAAAGATTCATCTCCATTGCAATATTTTGTTTTAACTTTTCTGTGAAATCTTTATCAACGATCATTACTCCAGCAGGATTACCTTTAAAAGCTTCAGTGGTAA
This sequence comes from Spirochaetaceae bacterium, assembly GCA_051531975.1. Classification (GTDB taxonomy): domain Bacteria; phylum Spirochaetota; class Spirochaetia; order DSM-2461; family DSM-2461; genus Thiospirochaeta. Next base: position 52,876 of record JAOPTT010000012.1, on the reverse strand, counting down.
AAGAATCAACTTGATATATTATTTTGTTGTTTATCATTTTTTAACTCCTAATTTTATTCAATATTAACCTATTTTTTAATGATAAAAAAGTGATAGGATATTCTCATGAAAAAATTTATTGAAGATTATAAAAAGTTACCTAAAGAGATATACATACTCAGTTTAGCAACAATGATTAATAGAATAGGAGATTTTGTTGTACCATTTTTAACACTATATCTTTCTCAGAAGTTAGGAATTTCTCTTCCTATTACTGGTATTATTGTTGCAATTTCAGGCTTTATTAAAGTACCTGGTAGTTATTTAGGTGGAAGATTAAATGATAAATACAGTAGTAAATTAATATTTGTAATATTTCAAACAATATCTGCTCTACTACTCCTAACATGTGGATTCATAACTAATCCAATTATATCTGTTCCACTGCTAATTTTATTTTCCTTTACAGTTTCTATGATCAGAACACCAACAATGGCTATGATTTCAGATCTTCTTCCTGGAGAGCTGAGAAAACTAGGATATATAGTTAGGTATATAGGCATAAATGTAGGTGTTGCAATAGGTTTAGCAGTTGCCGGATTTATCTATAACTACAATACAGTATTTCTATTTATTGGTGATGGATTAACAATGTTAATTTCTGTAATTATGGTAGCAATAGGTATAAAAAGTTCAAACTTAAACAGAATTAGAAAAAAGAGTATTGGTGAAAATGAAAAAGCTGAGGAAGGTAATATAATAACAGTACTATCTAAAAGAAAACCTCTAGTTTTATATATGTTCTTCTGCTCATGTCTTTGGATAATTTTTGAACAAACTAAGTTTGCAATGCCACTAACTCTTAATATAAGGTTTGGAGCTGATGGTCCAGTTTTATTTGGTCTACTAATAAGTATAAATGCAGTAACAGCAACAATATTAGCACTGTTTCAAGATAGACTAACAAAAAATATAAAACCTTTAAATCAGATTATCTTTGGTGGAGTACTTTTTACAATTGGTTTTGGTCTCTATTCAGTTACAGTTTCATATTCATCTTTTATAATTGCAACAATTATTTGGAGTATAGGAGAAGTGTTTATATTCACTAATGCCTCTGTTTTTGTAGTAAATCACTGTCCAGAGAACTTTAGAGGTAGGGTAACAAGTATCTTTAGTATATTCTTTGCTACACTTGGAACTTTAGGAATAATGTTATCAGAGAGACTTATTACAAATTTTGGTGTTAATTTTACATGGCAAGTTCTTGCAATTTTTACTTTTATTACGTCTATAATGCTATATATTCTTAGAGTTAAATATTTTAAAGATTAAGAAATAGGGAGGGAGGGAATTTAAATCTCAACTCTATTTCTTCCATTTTTCTTGGCTTTGTAAAGAAGTTCATCCGCTAATTCAATTAACTCACCAGATTCCTCTTTCTTATTTTTCTCATTAACCATAATTAGACCACAGCTAAAAGTACAATTAAAATCTAATTCTGCTTGAACTGATTCACAAAAACTTTTATTTAACCTTTCTACTAACATTTTACTATTTTTTAAAGAGATATTATTTAGAAGCAATATAAACTCTTCGCCACCGTAACGAAACAGAGAATCTTTCTGCCTTAATCTAGTCTTAAACGTTTCTGCTAATTTTTTTAATACTATGTCACCAATATTATGTCCATATGTATCATTTACATCTTTGAATTTATCAAGATCTAACATACCTAAAATATATGTATTATCTTCCCCTATCTCGTTATATATATCTTCATAAAAATCTTTAAGTGCTCTTCTATTTTGTAGACTTGTTAAATCATCATAATAAGCCATTTTCTCTAATGCATTAGACTCTAGATATTGTTTAGTTATGTCGTTTATAAAGAATATTGTACTGCCTGAACCACTATATGAGACAAGTTCTTTTCTAATACTAATATAATGTTTTCGGTCATTTTTATTTATATATAGGTAGATATTACTATCAACAACAGCAAAGTTTTTTAACTTTGTATCAATTTGTCTTGCAGTATCATTATAAAATAACTTACTTGCTATATCGTTTTCATATAACAGAATATTTTTATCTGATAAAACAACAATAGCATCGTTGGATAATTCAAATAACTTTTTATATATAATATCTCGTTGTTTTAATATCTTCTTTTGCATATATGCACCTCTTCTAAAGATTACAAAAACAACAATAGATAAAATTATTAGCCCCAAAATTATATACAATGTTTCATAATAATAATGTTTTTTAAATATGGCAGAATAGTTTCTTACTTCATCCTGAAGATCATCGACATAAAATCCAGTACCAATATACGCATTCCAATCATTTAATTTGTGAACATATGTTATTTTTTCTGTTAATAATACACTATTTTTTTTAGCAAATTTATATGATGCATAACCATCATCAGCATCTTTTAATACGTCCATAAAATTTTGATGTATTGATGTACCATTAAAAGATGTAATATTTATCATTTTTTGACCTAAAAGGTCTGGATTTGATGAAACTCTAGCAGTTGAATCATATTCTGTAACAAAAACATAATTACTTTTATTTTCATAATATGTCTGTAATCTATTATATATTTTACTCTTTAATTGCCTCATTACATCATCGAGATATATTCCAGTACCAATTATAAAATCAAACTCAGGAATGTATAGACAATAAGATGTCTTTTTTATAGGTTCTCCACCCTTTACCTTTGGCCAATAATAATCTACGAATACACCATTTGCATTATCTTTTGCTTTAACTATATCTTTTACAAAATAGTTACCTGCACTATCTATACTATTAAGTAAATTTACTCCTACAATATCTTTATCAGTTCCTGATCGTAACATTGTTCCTTCAGGTTCCATAATAAAATATAGATAGTTTTTATCCTCAGAAATTTCTTTTTCAAATTCGCCGATAGCCCATGTTACTGCTTCAGAACCGGTCAAGTTTTTTTCTTCAATCAAAATCAATAGATGATGCCTAATATGTTCTATCTTAGAACTTAGAATTTCTTTTTCATCTTCTAATATGATGCTTCTTTCAAAATTAATTTCATCAAGTCTGTTTGAAACCTCTATACGAGACTGTTCTTTTTTCTCTTCAATATTATAATTATAGAAAGATTCTGTTGCACTTTTTGTTAAAGCATTACCACTTAATAGAATAAATAATCCTATGAATGAGAATCCCAAGATCATAATAATTACTATGAATATCCAGTTTTGCAATATCTTTTTATTGGTTACAAGCATTTGTCATCCTTAACTAGTAATTATAATCGAATATATATAAATGTCCAACTAGTTGATTCATTTACTTTAATTACCACCTAAATAATATCTAATTTTTTGTCATTAGATATCTGTTCAAAGTTTTTTTCAATATTTTTAAATGCATCAACTAATTCTGGATCAAATTTTATACCTGCATCATTAATAATTATATTCATTGCTTTCTTATGAGTCATCGCATCTTTATATGGCCTTACAGTTCTTAATGCATCGTAAACGTCTGCTATGGACATAATCCTTGCAGAAAGAGGAATATTATCGCCTGCAAGTCCACTTGGATACCCTGTTCCATCCCAATTTTCATGATGGTATAAAATTACTTGGATCCCTATTTCAAAATATGACTTAAAGTCTAAATTTTCTGCAACTCTAGATAATACTTCTGCACCATAAGTTGGATGTTTTTTTATAAGATCAAACTCTTCTGAGGTTAGTTTTCCAGGTTTTAATAGAATATTATCCGGGACTCCAACTTTACCTATATCGTGTAGAGGTGCAGAACGTTCAAGGTCTTCAATATATTCATTTGTCAGATAGCTCTTATATTTTTTATTTTTTTTAAGTTCTAATGATAATATCTTACAATATTCCTGAGTTCTTAAAATATGTGCCCCTGTATCATTATCACGTAACTCGGCTAATAATGACATGGCATGTATTGTAAGTTCTTGGCTTTTATTCAGTCTCTTAAATACTCTATGTTGCTTTAAATAAGATTCAAAAAAGAGCGTAAATAAAATTATATAAAAAATAAAACCGCTTATTAGAACTTTTAATAGAATATTTTTTTTACTTTCAATTAGATATTTTGTAAAATATTCGTCTGAGTCAACAATTTCTACTGCTCCAACAACTGTCCCATCTTTAAATATTGGTAGAAAAGTATGTAATATTGTAACTTCTGGTAAACGGTGAATAAAATGAAAAGTTTCTCCATCAAATGTTTTATTTAATATATTATCATCATGGTTCATAATAAAATCATTATCATTTTTTCTATATTCAAAAATTAAAGATTTATCATTTCCGTAGATGTTAATTTCTGTTAATGCTGGGAATATTAAAAGGTCTGTTATAAAGTGACTAAGATCATCTGACCCGTGATCATCTACAGTTCCGTGATCATCTTCAGTTCCGTGATCATCTTCAGTTCCGTGATTATCTTCAGTTCCATGATTATCTTCAGTTCCATGATTATCTTCAGTTCCATGATTATCTTCAGTTCCGTGATTATCTTTTATATCACTAATAACTTCTGTTAGAGTAGTAGTATCTAAGACATCAAAAATAGTAGGGTAATTCTCTGGAATAGATTGAATAAAATCTAGATATATTTTTGAATGAATTTCAATTGAATAATCCTGGGAGGATTTTAGTAGACTATCTATTAAAAAAAATGCAATTGCAACAGTTGCCAGTAAAGAGATCAATGTATATTTTAATATTAAGTTATCAGTTAAATTACTAATTTTTTTTATATTTGACACAAATGAAACCCCACTTATTAAAATCTATAACTCATACAGTTTAGTGTCAATGAATATAAGAATATGAGTCATTTTTTAATCTTAAAACAAATGATAACGATTACTACTATTGACCATTACGGTCAATAAGATTATCCTTGAACTATTATTGACCGTAATGGTCAATAATTTAGATAGTTATATAATATAAAGGAGAAATAAATGAATGATAGATGGACAATTAATAATATAGATAAATTAGATGGAAAAATAATCATTGTGACAGGTGGAAATAGTGGCTTAGGTTTTGAATCTGTAAAAGTATTTGCAGGAAAAGGTGCCAAAGTTATTCTTGCGAGTAGATCTGTAAACCGAGGTGAAGAAGCAAAAAAGCAGATATTAGATATTTTCCCTAATGCTAAAATTGATGTAATGCAGTTAGATCTTTCATCATTAAAATCTGTAAAAAAGTTTGTTACACTGTTTTTGGAAAAGTATAATAGATTAGATATTTTATTAAATAATGCAGGTATTATGACTACTCCATACGGCTTAACAGCTGATGGTTTTGAGCAACAACTTGGTGTTAATCACTTGGGACATTTTGCATTAACCGGTCAACTTTTTGACGTTATAAAAAACAGTGGAGGTGCTAGAATTGTTAATATTAGTAGTATGGCTCATAAAAGTGGTGTAATGGATTTTGAGAATCTGATGTTTGAAGGTGGTAAAGATTATACACCGATGAAAGCTTATGGACGATCAAAATTAGCAAACCTTCTTTTTACTTATGAACTACAAAGAAAAGTAGAAGATCATAACTTAGACATTAAGGTACTAGCTGCCCACCCTGGGGTTTCTAATACTAATTTAGCAAGGCATCTTGAGGGTAAATTTTTATTTAAAATTCTTAAACCACTGTTTGAACTAATAACTCAAAGCCCGTTTGATGGTGCACTACCTGGTATTAGAGCATCAATTGATTCTGATGTAATCTCTGGTACATATTATGGTCCTAGTGGTCGTAGGGAGATGACAGGTGATCCAATAATTGTTCAATCAAATACATTATCTCATAATTTAGAAGATGCAAAACAGCTTTGGTCTATATCAGAAGAATTAACTTCTATAAGTTATACTTTATAGATGTTTAATAGATTTCTAGCCCTTAACAAAGAGAAACAGAATCTCATTTTAAATGCAGCTTTAGCAGAATTTGTAAAAGCTGGATACGACAAAGCTTCTATGAATAATGTTGTTGAGTTGGCTGGAATATCTAAAGGATCATTATTTTATTATTTTGGTAATAAAAAACAACTTTTTTTCTATTTATATGAATATTGTAACTCTATAATTGAGGAAATTTTAATATCTAGTTCAGAAATCAATAACCCTGATGTTATTAAAAGATTAAGATGTTATTTTAAAACAATTAGTTCAGTACTAGATATTAACCCTTTAGTTTATGAGTTTGTGAAAATGTTCAAAAAGGAACAGAGTAAACAGATAATATTAGAAGTTAAGGCACTAATTAAATCTAAATCATGCAATAATCTGAACAAACTTTTAAAAAATATAGATATAACACTTTTTAAAGATGATATAGATGTGAAAAAAGCACTTAATGTTATGCAGATAACTTTAGAGCAGATAATCCATCAACACTTTATTGTAGCTGAAAAATCTACAGACAACATATTGAACAAATTAAACAGTTACCTAGATTTTTTTGAGACAACATTCTATTTAAATAAAAAATAGAGCCCATATCTTTCTATTAGGGCTCTAATATAAAGTATTATTCAATTACCCTTTCAATGGCAAGTAGCATTATCTCACCATCAGTTCCCGCAATAAGTAAGTTTTCTTTATTTAAAGAAGGCTGCATTACTGAATCAATTGTCTTTATCTGCTTAATTATCTCTCCACTATTAATATCACTTACCATAAGTTGGTCATTAGACATCCACAAAATTAAATTATTATATATAAGTGGCAAGGATGTTGCATTTTCAAGAACATAATTTAGGTCACCATCTGTATTGTTAATGCTAATTATTCCTTTTCTACTTAAAACAAAAGATTGATTATTATGAACTATAGGATTTGTATAAACATTACCACCATATTTTGTATAATCCATATTCCAGAGTATTTCATCGGAATCTACATTAATAGCACAAATATTTCCTTTCCTATCAGAAACTAGAATCAATGAGTCATTTATTGGCACAGGTGCAGAAGCAACCATTTGTCCAATATTTGCTGAATATGTATTTGTTATATTACCCTCTGTTGGATTGATCTCTAAAACAGAACCAGATGTATCAACGATGTACCATTTCCCATTTAATTCTAATGGACTAGCTGAAGATGGATTAGGAAGATTAACAATAACTTCATTTTCTAAGTTTTTGATAGATTTTAAAGCAAGTATATTATTCTCTGGGAATAAAATTCCACTAGTTGCGGGGTATGCAGTCCGTCCAAAAATATGTGAACTTTCAGCTCCTAAGTCCTCTTGGATAATAACTTTACCAGTTTTAGAATTTAGTAACGTTGCATAGGAACTACCACTAAAAAATATACTGTTGTTATATGATATAGGATAAGAATTTTGGTTCTGTCTATTACCAGTATTTACACTCCAGTTTTTAATACCCTTACTATTAAGTGAAATAACATCACCTCTTTGGGTAGCTATAATCCAGTTTCCATTAAGGATTGTTGCTTTACGAATAAATGAAGATTTTGAAATGGATTTTTGTGAAACAACTATGTTCCTTTTCAGCTTAATAGTATCAGAAAAACCTTCATCTACCAGTTCAAAATCTGAATTATATGATTCATAACCTTTGGCAGTAACCTCTAAAGAATATTTATTACCAACTTCTAATTTTATAAGTTTATCTTTATATATCTTACCATTTATTTTAATTTTTGAGTTAACAGGTTTAATATCTAGTTTTACATCGGATAAATTAGCTTCTGGGATTTTTTCGACTTCTTCAACTTCTTCAATCTCTTCTACTTCTTCTATAACTTCATCTTTTTCTAAAATTATATTGATATTTTTACTGTTACCATCCGAGGTATTTAAGTTAAATTCCTGGGAAATAAACCCTTCAGCTTCAATTTTAAATATAAGTTCTTTTTCTTCGTATACTTTTTGAAAATTACCTGTAGCAACAAAAATATCATCTAAGTATAATTTTGCAACTTCTGGTTCTACTATAATATTAACTTCATACAGTACGATTCCATGGGTTTCACTCTCAATAAAATAACTATTTTCAAGCTCTTTGAAAACTTCTTTTTCTACTTCTGTAGTGATTGTTTTTAGTTCTTCAATCTGTTCTTTTTGTTCCTGGATATCTTCTATAATAATTTCTAGAACCTCAATATCCATGGTCTCAATTGTATCATTTTTTATGTTTTCATTAAGCTCAATATAAGTTTCAACTATATCTGGAACTATGATTTCAAGTTCTTGCTCTGTTATTGTAAAAGTTTCACCGATTTGTACTACAGGTATAGTTTTTAATAATGTTTTTTGTATATCCCCTTCTGCCATATTTGCAACAGAATCTTTAAACTCAATAACCTCTTTAATATTTGGATAGACTTCAACGGCTCCTTCATCAACGGTTACAACTGTAGCACCATTTATAGCAGATACAAAAAACTCTGTCCCTCTAACACCGGCGACAACTTGGTCAGTTTTTATTCTAAACTTTTCGAGGTTAGTTAGTTTTTTTAGCTTTGCCAAAATACTACCTTCAGATAACCTACTCTCTAGAATCAGACTATTTTCTTCTATTAATAACTCTTCAATAGTAATAAAACTGTTATCTAAGATCTTAAGAATTGATTTCTCTGCAAACTGAAGCTCACAGTATCCATCAGAACCTGTTTTAAGCTGATCCTGGCTGCTAACTTCAGCGCCTATTTGTGCAGGGTTCCATTCATCATTTGTAAAGTGTTCAACCTCACCTTCAATATAAATAATTATACTAGATTGTTTTTCAATTGTATTATCAGTAATTACAACATCATTTGCTGGCTCTTTTAGAATGTCTACAACTTCAACAGCTCCAGCCGCCTCTTTTTTACTACACGAATTCATAACTATTACTAGAAATAAAATACAAAATGCATACTTTTTTAACATTCTTTCTCCTTATAGTCTAATAACTCATATATTTTAACAAATTGTTGTCGACCTTTTACTTGTATCTCATCCATCTCTCTTGTAACAAAATAATCCTTAACAAGTTCATAGGTACTACTACTAATTATAATCTCTGTACCATAATTTTTATTTGCACCTTCTAATCGAGAGGCTAAGTTTACATTATCGCCTATTACCGTATAACTTAAACGACCTGCTGAACCAACATTACCTACAGACATAATACCTGTATGAATCCCCATCCCTATTCTTATTCTTAGTTCTTCTGGAAACTCTAGGTTTATCTCTTTTAATCTTTTACTCATTTTTAATGCAGCAATACACGCTTTTATTGGATGATCGGGTTGTTCTAATGGAGCACCCCAAAAACACATAATTTCATCTCCAACATATTTATCAAGCGTTCCATCTTCATCTAAAATAACATCTGTCATTGCAGTTAAATATTCATTTAAATGTTTTAATAAGTCTGATGATTCCATACCTTCTGACATTGTTGTAAACCCTCTAATATCAGAGAAAAATACTGTAATATCCTTTTCAATCCCACCTAATTCTGGAGTTGAATGTGTTAATTGTTCTACAACAGAAGGGTTAACATATTTACCAAATGTCTTTTTTATATGTGCTTTTTCTCGACCTTCTGTTAACAACCTAAATATTAATATTGAGAAGAAGTTAAAAAATATAATCAGAATTGGAGATATTACTGGTAAGACAAAATTCATCTTATGCAGAAAAAGATTAGAAGCAATTAGATAAGCCAATAACATTATAGTCGTAATAATAGTACTCAATACAATAGAACTTCTAGAGAGTATAAAAACTAATAGAACTGTAAAAATTATTATCAAAACTAATTTAATGTTATCACTAGCGTCTGAAATAAAATTCTCCTTTATGATAGTATTCAGTGCATTTGCATGGATTTCTAAACCATACATCATACCCATTGGAGTATTTTTCTCATCATCAGCCATTCCAGAGGAAAATGGTCCAACTAGTAGTATCTTATCTTTTAAACCAAGAGTAGATGAACCTGTTTTAATATCTATATAGGATGAGTAAGATCTTACAGGATAGGTCTGATAACCTCTTTTAGATGAGCTAGATCGAGGGCCCATATAATTTATTGACATTGCCCCTTTTTCATCTATTGGTATCTTTAAACTTCCATCTTTATTAGGGATTTCAATATGTGATCCTGGATATATTATTAACTTATTAAGTGGAGTTTCTAAATATTCAGCTGCCAATGCTAAAGTTATGGAAGGCATAAATATATTTTTATACCGACTAATTGTAGCTCCATTTGGAATATTCTTAGTTCCATTGTTAATCTGATGTTTATCACCACTGTTATCTAACCATTCTAAATGTTCAAAATCTGTTAAAGGACTATAGTCCTTATTAATATATTGTTCATATGAAATATTTTCTACAAACTTTAGAACACGGGTAACTAAATATTGCCTTCTATATGTTCCATCAATATCAGCTTCTAGTGTCGCATGTCCATAACCTTTTGCATTTTGTGCAAATCTAGAAATGGGAGGGTTTTGGTCATAATATCGAGGAAGTTTATCCCAATTCCCGTTTATATTTATGATCTCTCCTGAGTTTTTAGATAAGGATAAATACCTTGCATACATATCTTCTGAAAGCTTAGAATTAAGAGGAAAGACCTCTAAAAGAGTTTCTAAAAAAACTTTCCCATTATTTTGGATTCCATCTTCTAAGGCTTTATCAGAAACCTGATCCTTATCATTTTCGTTAAAGAAAATATCGATAAAAACAATTGATTCTCTATTTTCTTGGTCCTTTATAGATGATATATTATTTAAAAAATCGCCATGTATTGAACGGTCAAATGGCCACTTTCCTAGTTTATCTAATGAGTTTGTATCAATACCAATAATCCATATATCTTCAGAGATCAGAGGATTACTTTTTTCCAGTGTTGTTTTATCACTGATATGTAACTTTTGTGAAGTCATATTTAGTGTTTTATTAAGATCCATTATTTTTAGATCTAATATTTCAGGAATCGTCGAATAATTGTCAAATATGATAACAAAAATAAGAACAATGAAACTTATGAGAACAGAATATAACTTAGTCCTAAATTGTTTTTTACTTTTAATTTTATACATCCTTGAATATTACCAAATAATTTATAATACGTATAGTTCAGATTGACAGTGTATTTATCTTTTCTTATCATAAATTAGGAGTTCGTAATGAATAAACACAATATTTCTAAATTATTTTTGGTGTTATTAGTAATAACAATCAATACTAACGTTTTTGGGTCATCTAATAAAGAAAAAGAAGAGGATGTTAAACCTCATATTAACGAACAACCTTTTAATGAACAACCATTAAATAATCGACTTACAAGTAAAGGAAATACCTTACTACTACCAGAGGATTGGGTATTTATATTAAACCCATCGGAAAAAGGAACACTTTTTAACTTTAGATCACCAACTGGAATAGAAGGTGGATTAGAGTGTATTAATGTTGACTATGAGTTAGATTTTGATAAGCTTGAAGATTTTTATAAAACATATGTTTTTAAAACTGATAAAAAAGTTCGTATAGATAAAATTGAACATGAAAAATTTGGACAAATAACAAGTTTCTCTGGAACTAAAAATGACCGTACTCTTTATAGTCTGCTTTTTAGCCAAGGAGATAATGTCACTTTTTTACATTTTTCAAGTCCATCAGATTCAAGAATCTCCAATGAGGAAGCATTTGCTATTCTAGAAACTTATACAAAAGATAGTAGGGACTGGGTCTCAGTTAGGGATAAAAAAGATGCACCACTATTTTCAAGTATAAACAATACATGGTTTTGGTATAACGACTTTAAAGATGGTTATTATATCGCATTAGATAACATTATTGCTAATGATGATATGCTTGCAGGAATATGGACAATAACAAAAAATGAAGAGGAAGAACTTAAAAACAGTGATGATTTTGATATTAAACCATTTAAATACGGCTTACTTATTCAAAATAATATAGTAACAGCCACAGTTTACGGACAAAAGAAAAACCTTAACAGGTCTATTTTATATGCTGTCTTTCAACACAATAGGAAAACATATTGTTTCAGTCTGATACAAAATGTAATGAAAGATAATGTGGATCCTATATCACTAATTGATAATCAAGTTGTTAAAGATATTTTTGATTATCATTTGCTTTTTACTGAGGATCTATAAGATGAAAAAGTTAGTATTAATAACAATCATATTTATCAATATAATCGCTATATATCCAGAGTCTAAGCCTATTGTACAAATTGACCCAATAATAAATATGTCAAAAGAAGTATGGCTAGATGCCCTATGTATAAAAACTGCAGATTCTGTAAGTTTAACACTTAAACTTCTGGGACAATTTATTGTATCTACTGAAATTCCAACTAAGATAGAAGATATAAATACAGAAGCTCTTAGGATTCGTTCTGAAGCAAATGGTTACGATAATATAATATTTGGTTCCTGCTCTTTTATAGATGGGAATTATATTATATCCATGAACGCTTACGATCGATCACTTAATAAGATAACCTACTCAGACTCTACAACTGTAGAATCTATTTTTGATACTTTAGATGCAATAGACCAGATAATTGATAAAACAGTTGAGGGGTTCTCTGGAATACATGTAACCTACGGAAGTCTAGATCTACTTAAACCTGAATCAGGAGAACCTTTAAGTTTTACAATAGATGATGTAGCTCTTGCTGAAGGTACTTTTACAATAGATAAAATGCCAGCAGGGAAACATAAACTAACAATAACTCAGGATAGATACTTTGGAAAACATATAGTGGAAAGTGATATCTTTATTCAAGAAAATATAGTGAACAAAATACCATTCCCTATAACTAGAGTGACAATAGAAGAAGCAGATATACTAAATAAAACAGACAGAGATTTAGCAAATGCAGCAATTACTGGAGACAGCGAGTTGGTCGCTTTAACAAAAGACTTAAAAAACCTATTGTCTTCTCAGTTTTATAGTGAATATCGGCCCTCAGTTATACATAAATATGACAAATGGATATCTTTAATTTCTAGCAAGAAAAGCAACTTAAAAACAGATAAAAAAATTAAAATAAATAAAAATATCGAATCAATTTGGATAGAGGAATTACCACAAAGTGTGTCTATTCATGAATCTAGTATAATGTCACAATATGAAGCTGAATACGATATAACTTCTTTAAAAAAGCAAAGTAAGATTGTACCTGAAATAAAGACTATATCTATTGATGGGAATGATGATGATTGGTTAGGTGTTTTATCTGGTGTAACCGATAGAAATGGAGATGCTTTTTCTTCTGAATTAAAAACAGATACCGGAATTGACTTATCAGAGGTTAAAGTTGCAATTGATACAAAGTACTTATATATAATGGTACGAACTTCAGATGAGAAATATGTTAATAATTCAGTAGTTCATAAAATTCATTTACATGGTAATGGAAATATTTATTTTGACTTTCATCTATATGACCAAGACAAACTTCATGTAGGTATGGATAGAAAAAGTTCATCTGACCCTGATGAACCAATGGAACTTATGGATAAGCAAGTAAAATTCAAAACTGGAAAAATATTAGAATTTGCAATACCCTTAAAAATACTATTTAAGAACCCAGTATTTACTCCTTCTATGGGAACCTATATTGCAACCGAATACAATAAAGATCCAAGGCATGATAGACTTGATCATTTTGATAATGAGTTGAACATAATAATACCATTTTTAGAAATATTAACAAGAAAAGAAAGCTCTATATGAAATTAAAGACGTTATTAATAATAATTATATTTCTAATTAATATATTATCTAGTTGGGGTGAGTCTAAACCAATAGTTCAAATTGATCCAATAATAAATATGTCAGAAGAAGTATGGCTTGATGCCCTATGTATAAAAACTGCAGATTCTGTAAGTTTAACTCTTAAATTACTAGGACAATTTATTGTATCTACTGAAATACCAACTAAGATAGGAGATATAAATACAGAAGCCCTTAGGATACGATCAGAAGCTGAGGGGTACGATAATATAATATTTGGTTCCTGCTCATTTATTGATGGAAGTTATATTATATCCATGAATGCCTACGACCGTGCACTTAATAAAATAACCTATTCAGACTCTACAACTGTAGAATCTATTTTTGATACTTTAGATGCAATAGACCAGATAATTGATAAAACAGTTGAAGGTTTTTCTGGAATACATGTAACCTACGGAAGTTTAGCTTTACTTAAACCAGAATCAGGAGAACCTTTAAGTTTTACAATAGATGATGTAGCTCTAGCTGAGGGATCATTAACAATAGATAAAATGCCATCTGGCAAACATAAACTAACAATAATTCAAGATAGATATTTTGGAAAACATATAGTAGAAAGTGATATCTTTATTCAAGAAAATATAGTGAATAAAATACCATTCCCCGTAGCTAGAGTGACTACAGAAGAAGCAGCCATATTAAACATAGCAGATAAAAAATTTACCAATGATGCAATTATTGGAAACACTAAAACAATATTAACCCCAGAACTAGAGAACCTTTTATCCTCAAATTTTTATGTTTTGTATAGACCTAAAGTTATTCAAAAGTATGAGAATTGGACTTCTTTAATTTCAGATAATATCGATTATTCTAAACCAAATGAAATTGTCAGATTAAATAAAAAAATAAGTTCAGTTTGGCGTGATGAGTTACCTAAAAGTGTAGTTAATAAAAATGTAAGTTTAACTTCTAGGTATGAACCTAAGATAGATAAAAAACAGTATAAATTACTAAATAAGTTAGTTCCAGATTATAAAACAATAACTATCGATGGGAAAGCCGATGACTGGGCAAATGTAACATCTGGCTATATTGATCCAGTTGGGGATGTAGAAACAACAAATATTAGTTCCAATATAACAGCCGATTTGACAGAATTTAAAATTGCATTTGATACAAAACATCTATATATACTTATTGGTTTAAAAGAAAAAGTAGAGGCCAATGATGATATTAGATATGGATTAAGTATGCATGCTGACGGGAAAATATCCTTTAATTTGCAAGATTATAATAAGAAGTTTGAAATTTCGACAAATACTGAAAATAATGGTGGTACAGATATTCAATGGGTCTCTTTGGAACAACAAGTAAGATATAAATTAGGGGATGTTCTAGAATTTTCTATACCATTAAAAATGCTAATGAAATCCACTAGATTTGATCCTGAAATGACTTCATACTTAAATATTTATTATTCCCCTAGAAATGCTGAAGAAGATTACGAAATTGATGGGCTAAGTAAAGCACCAATTATTACATTCCCTATGTTAGAAATATTAACTAGGAAAGAAAATTAAATATGAAAAAAGTAAAGTTATTATTAATATCTATACAACAAATATCCTAACAAATATAAACAATATCAAATGAGTGGTCTAATCCTTTGTAGGTTTTAATATTAGCCCTGGATTTAATTCCACTATATACCTCTTTATCATAAAATGGATCAGAGTCACCAACAAAAAAATAGTCCCTTTTAATATCTAATTCTATATTTGATAAATTAGAAGTGTTTCAAAATGGAGTTAACCATATATATTTTGAAATAAGACTTTTAATACCGCTATTTTTTGCCATCTCAATAGCTAAAGTCCCAATAGACTTGCCTATTATGTTAATCTTTTTATATTTTTTGCTTTCTATATATTTAAAAGAGCTTAAAATCTCAGATTCTAAATGTGGTAGAAACTCTTCATATGAACAGTTTCTAGTTTTACCTAATTCATCACAGTTTAATTTGAAAAAGATAAAATTCTGTTTGTTCTGAATTAATAACCTAGTCAGGTAATAAAACAGTGGGGAATCATAAGCATAACCTATCCCTGGATATAATACATACAAACATTCAGATGAATTAGAATCATTTAAAATAACTTCAATATCTCTGTTATTAAATCCTTTAATTTTATCAATTGTTACTTTCATAATTCCACCTAAATAATTGTATTTCTTAACTTATTACTGAAGAGAATAATAAAGATCTGGTAATAAGATTCTCATATCTAAACTATCCACTCGCATATTACCATCTTTTTCTTTAACACTAAGTTCAATAAATAGCCCATTATTACCGGGTAAAGTTTTATCAGCTAAATAGTTCAAAGGTATAGACATTTCAAAAATCTCACCACCTTTAATTTTAATATCGTTCCCTGTCAGTGAAATAGAATCATTCCAATTTTTATTTTCAACCCAAGAGCTCCATAATGAATTGGACTCTGGATCAAATCCTGTAGAAAGTATGTGCTGCCCAGTAAAGTGAAAGTTAAAATCTGATAAGGGTGAAAACTTTTTGTTAAATGTCTGAATAGCAACATAAAGGTTCTTTCCATCTGTTGCCACGCCAAACCAAACTAGGTCCTGGTCTTCACCTAATATTTCATTATCAATAATTTTTTTATTACTCTTTGTATCCTTAAAACTTGTTTTAATATTGTCCCAGTCATCTGCTTTTCCATCTAAAGTAATATTTGTAAATTCAGGAATAAATTTTGCCCTATTTATTTCTTGTTTCTGTAATTGTATAAAAATACGACTACTTTGTGGTAGAGTCGTTGATAACTCTGTTTTATATGGATCTACTAGATTTGTGAAAGGAAACTCTTTGACAGCTCTATAGTTAATAATTTTAATAGATTCTTGAAAATCTGCCTCTAAAACATATGGAGAAGTAAAATATGAAAACCAGTTCTTATAGTGCTGTATAACTTTAGGTCTAAACTGCTCCATAAACGGTGTACTAGAAAACTCTAATGCCTGATCAAAATATTGTTTTGAACTGTTTATACGATTGTCTGAACCACCTAAACTAGCAATAGATCTATCTAGATTATCCATAGTTTCAGATTGTGAAGCAGTAAACCATGGAACGACTGAAGGTAGTAAATAATTGTCATCTTCTTTTAAGTTTATATTAAAAGTAGATATTAATATTTCCCCCTCTCCCCTATCTTGATAAATCTCTATTATATGATTCCCAGTTATTAACTTATCTATTCGATTAAATCCATAACCCATATCAACTTTATTAATTTCTGTTCTATAAGGGTCTGCACGTAAAGTACTAAGTTTCAGACTACCATAATTTACTCTAACACCACTTAAACCTTCTAAAAGCACATTAACTAGATAATCAGCAGCCTCAAAAGAGTCCATAACAGATTCTATATCACGTTCTGTTTCTATAGTCATAGAATCTTTAAATCTATCATATATACGAATAGAGAACCTAAAACCATCATCGACAATAAGACACTCCCCAAAGATGATGTCGTCGTATCCCATTTCTGTAGATAATAATTTTAAATCATCAACTGAGGAAATATTAATGTTTTCATCTAACCTAATTACTTCGTAGTTATTCATTAAAGATAGAGTTAGTGCGACAACATCATTCACTGTATTACCCATATTATCAATCCATGGTATTTCGCTGGGATTAGACATTTGATATATTGCGATAACCGGTTTTTCTTTAGAACAAATAGACCATGATATAATTAGAAATAAAATTAGATAAATCTTTTTTAAACAGATCATATATCACTCCTAGGAATAATAAGATTATAGTTTAGAAGATTCTGAACTAACTCATGGGATAGAATCTCTGAAACAGTTTTTGGATTATCCTTAATGTTTCTTACATAAAAGTAGATACATAAAGGGCTTAACTTATTATTAGGATCTGGAAATATAATGCAAAAACGAACTATAAGCCCAGGGGTAACAAGACTTAATATTTGGGGGTACCTAGGTTCACCACGCATATTTATTAGTTCAGATTCTTTTTTCCATCCCTCAGTTTCTAAATTTGCATACCATTCTTCACCATTCTCTATAGAATTAAGCCTAAATACAGAAGCAATTATACTATATGTGTCTTGTGGAACAAGAGATTCTAACATAAATCCATCACCTAAGTCTCCAATCCAACGCCAAGATCCACCTTCAGAATTAAACATAATATTATTACTAGTTTTTCTCATAGAATTAGTATTTTTAGTAAATTTAGCTTCTTGGATTATTCTATTAATGATATCAAGTTCTGATTCTGATACATTTTTAGGAATCTGATAACGCCATTCATAATTAAAACCTTCACGGCTCTCAATTATTAAACCATTTAGACTAGTTTCATTTTTTAACTGCCAAGCATATAGTTTCCCTCGATTAAAATCTAAACCTAAATCAAAATCTTTAATTCTAATTACTTCACCAGTATTATTAATTTGATCTTCAACAGATTTAATAAGTGCCAACTCATTCAGAGAAAACTCAAAATATATTTTGTGTAAAGATAAAAAACTACCATCAGGAGATACTGCTTTAAAAACCTGACTACTATCGGTAGCAGATACATTTGATAGGCAAGTCCAGCTTGGAGGTATAGATATTGAACTACCTTCTGAACTGAAGTTATTTATAGAACTGTTATAATTGGGGTCAGTACGAGGTTTAGCTTCATCTTCAACTTTGTCGACTTCAACTTTGACATTAACTTCAGGAACCTTAGTTTCTTTATTACCAGCTGCATAGGTTGAAAAACATACTAAAATAAAAGAAATGAGAATTAGTAGATGTCTTTTTTTATCTAAAATCATAAAACTCTCCATTTGATAATTACATTATATAAATAATTAATAGAAAAAGAGACAATAAAATATTTTTTATATGATTTAAAATGTAATTCCACTTCTATTATTTAGAAACAATTTATACCTAATTGCCAAAATATTTCTTTTTATATTCATCAATTATTTTCACTCCTGATGATGTACCAATTCTTGAAGCTCCTGCTTCAACAAATGAAATAAAGTCTTCAAGAGTTCTAATCCCACCTGATGCTTTAATTTTAATATCCTGATCTGTATGTTTTCTCATTAATCGTACATCTTCAATCTTGGCACCATATTCACCAAAACCAGTGGAAGTTTTAATAAAAGTTGGTTTTACTACATTTGCTATTTCGCACATTTTAATAATCTCTGAACTAGTAAGGTAACATGTTTCAAAAATTACTTTGGATACAACATCGTTTTTTTTACAAATAGCAACAATACCTTTCATTTCCTTTTTAATATAGTCATAGTTACCATTTTTTAATTCTACAATATTTATAACATAATCAACTTCTTTTGCACCCTTCTGTATGGCATCTTCAGTTTCAAAAAACTTGACTTCCATGGTAGCTTGGCCTAGGGGGAAACTTACAGCTGCATCAACTAATACATCAGACTCTTTTAATATACTGACACAATATTCTATTCCAGCGTTGTTAATAGCAACAGTTTTAAATCCATATTCAATGCTGGTATTACACAACTCAAACCAGACATCATTAGTTATAAAAGGCCTTAAAACCGTGTTATCAATCATAGCCGCGACCTGTTTTAGTTGTAACATATTATTATTCATTTTCTCCCCTCTGAAGTTCATCAATATTATTATACACAGGTATTAAAGACTGATAAATTGATTCAAAAATTGGTTTCATTTTGTTGTATTTAATAACATTAGCTTTTATCGGCTGAACTGTTTTATCAATTTTAATAAAATCCGTAATTTTATCAAATGATTTAAAAATTCCTAATCCAACACCAGCAGTTATTGCAGCACCAATTGATGTGGCTTCCTCAGTATAATTTGGAATTAATATATTAGTATTATAGATATCAGCAATTATTTGATTCCAAACTTCACTTTTAGCACCACCTCCAGTCATAATTATCTCTTTAACATCCTGGTTTCTTGATATCAATCCAAAAATTATTTCAAGATTAAAAGCTACACCTTCGTAAACAGATCTAAACATATCGCCAGATGTTGTCTGCATTTTTAAACCAATAAAACAGCCTCTAGCTTTAGAATTCCATCTGGGACTTCGTTCTCCCATTAAATATGGCATAAAATATAATCCATTTGAGCCGGGTTTAGATTTTTTTACAGCGTTATTTATATCTTCATAATTATCAATCGCCATCTCTTTTTTTAACCAGCTAAGGGAGGCTCCAGCAGTTTGCATAGTACCACAGGGTATATATTTCCCTGGAATTATATGAACAAAGTTAAAAGTTCTCATTTGTTTATCAAAAAAAGGTTCATTTGTTGTTGTAGCGTTCCATGAGGATGTACCTAAAGTACAAAAAACATCTCCTGTATTTATACATTTTGCTCCAAGTGCCGACATTGCTCCATCACCACCTCCACAGATAATAGGTGTTCCAATAGCTAAACCTGTTTCAATACTGTTCTGGGAATTTATTAAACCAATAATATCTGTAGACTTACGAAGTTCTGGAAACTTATCAATATTGATATCAACAGCCTTTGCAATTTTTTCAGACCATTTTAAAGTATTGATATCAAGTAAATTAGTTCCTGATGCATCAGAATAATCAGTTACAAATTCTCCTGTTAATTTATGAAGTATATAATCTTTAGCATTTAATACTTTATATGTATTATTATATATTTCCGGTAAATTATTTTTTATCCATAAGAATTTGGCCAATGTATAAGAAGCACTAGCTCTATGTCCTGTAATTTTATAAAACTCTTCAGAGTTTATTTTATCATTTATAAATGTCTCTTCTATTGAAGCTCTCATATCAGCCCATATTATTGAGTTATGTAAGGGTTTACCTAAAGAATCAACACATAGACAGCCCATCATCTGACCACTAAATGAGACACCTAAAACATGTTCTGGATTAACATCAGCTAATATTTTTTTGGTAGTTTCACAAAAAGCTTTATACCATAATTCAGCATCTTGCTCCGCCCAATTGTCATTAAACCATTTAGTATTATAAACATAAGTTTCACTGCGTACTAATTCACCTTCAGTAGTAAAAAGAGTAACTTTATTTCCTGATGTCCCTAAATCGTGGGAAAGTATATATTTTGCCATTTAGGTTTGTCCTTTATCAACAAATTAGTTTACACCGGAAATAACGATACTGCATCTTAATTACTTAAAATTATTTTTATTATACTTATTCTTAAAAAGTAGTTGTTTTAGGATAATTGCAAACATAATAGTTTGTTTGTTATATATCAAAATACGATCTGACCAAATACATTTTGGATAATATATAGTGTAATAATTGTAATTAACATAGCAATAGCAGGAGTCGCAATCCAACCTATACTAATTCGACCTAATACCTTTAAATTTATATTTTTTCCACCCTTTGCAATACCAACACCAATGACAGAACCTACAATTGACTGGGAACTTGATACAGGAACCAGTGGAAAAGATGGTAAATTATTTGATGTTAAAAACAATTTTAATCCTTTAGATGCAAAGAGAAAAAGAACTATAGAGCTAGATAAAACAACAACAAATGCCGTTAGAGGTGTTAACCTATAAATACCTGCTCCAACAGTCATCATTACTCGTCTAGAATATGTAAAAACTCCAACAGCTATTGCAGCACCACCTAAGAAAAAGAGTTGCTGAACACCTGTTAATTCGAAAAGTGTTCCAAAATGAATAGATGTAAACAGCTCCGAGGTACTTTCTACAAAAACACCCATAACATTAGCTATATTGTTTGCACCTAAACTGTAGGAACCAAACGCCCCTGTTGCAAGTAGAGCAAACCTTGTTAGTCCATCTAACCGGACTAAATGTATCTTTGTATTTTTTAATACTCCTGAAACTATAAAATAGATAATAATTGCAAACAGAGCTGATAATACAGGAGAAAAGACCCACGTACCAACAATTTTTGTTAAAGCAGCATAGTCTATTTTTGATTTTGAAAAGAGATTCCAACCAATAATTGCT
Source organism: Spirochaetaceae bacterium (assembly GCA_051531975.1). Lineage (GTDB taxonomy): Bacteria > Spirochaetota > Spirochaetia > DSM-2461 > DSM-2461 > Thiospirochaeta. The sequence goes on along the minus strand of JAOPTT010000012.1, from coordinate 31,006 downwards.
CCAACCACAGCCTGGGATGTGGAGACAGGTAGTGCTAATTTAGTCATCCATAAGACTGAGAGTGCTGCTGATAATGCAACTGTAAATGCACCAGCTAGCTGTGTTATTGTCCCTAATTTACCTAAGGTATGGGAAGCCCCTGCTCCACTTAAAACTGCACCTAAAATTACAAATATTGAACAAACTAAAGCCGCAGATTTAAACCGGATCATTTTGGTTCCAACAGCTGTCCCCCAAACGTTGGCAGCGTCGTTAGCACCTAAAGACCAACCTAAAAAGAGACCACTAGATAAAAATACTAATATACTAATCATACCTTCCTACTTTTTAAATTGTTCTTTTTATTGTGTAAATGTCTAACCTATCTGCAACAGATTCTGCTAGATCGGCTAACTTGGATATTTTCTCTGCAAAGTATCTCATGTGTACCTTTTCACTGAACTCAGTAATAAATGTGCCTTCAAAACTCTTTCGCATTATCCTCTCTTCAATTTTATCTGCTTCTGATTCTAAATAATGAACAGCTACTAAATAGTCAGCTACTTTATTTGGCTCTCGAAAGAATGCTCTAGAAGCACCTACTACTTCCCGGACACATTTAGTTGATAATTCAGTTAATTCTAGAAAGTCAGATGTCAGTTCAGGCCAAATTTTAGGCTTCTCTATTGAAAAGCGAAGTAAATCCTTTTTAGCTGTATTTATTACATCATCTAAATGTTCTATAAGACCTAGAACATCTCCCCTAGATTCAGGAATAAGCAGGTCTCTGTAAAGTGTGTGTTTTATATCTCGTCGTATATGATCACTTTCACTTTCTAATATCTTCATCTCTTTGGTTTTTTTCTCAAAGCTTTCATTGTTTCTCTCAAAATAATATTTAATTCCAAGTTCAAAAATAAGACTAGCTTTTAATACGTTATCTATATATTGATCTATATTTGTTTCAACTGATTTTGCTCGACTAAATAACATGAAAAACTCCCTCTAGTTACACTATTAAGTATAATTGACCTAACTAAAGGATTCAAACTTTTTTTTATTACGATATTACATACCTAAAACCAAAGAAAAGTTATGTTCTTCACTAATTATATTATATCCATAATCAATGCCTAAAGCGGGAACAGCTAAACCTTTAAGATAAACTCTAAGACCTGTAGATGGTCCTGTATACATTGTATAACTGTCAAAGTTATCATCTTCTCTGAGTTCATACCCACCTACTTCCCAGGATAACATTGTAGATATAGAACCCCAGTTAAAGTCTAGAAATATAAACTCAGCAGTGGCTGAAAAACCTGTAAAGTCAGTTGCAGATACCGGGATTAATGATCTAGAAGTCTCTTTACTTCCCCAGGTCTCAATAAGTTCTTCAGGATCTGATAAAAAGTTTGTACGGTTAACAAACGTTGTATAAAAGTATAGCTTATTAACAGGATTAACCCCGTACCAAAGTTTTAAATCATTTTTGTAAAATAATGAGGTATCAGCTAGGTTTAAACCAGGATCAATTGATAAAGTTACCGAATATCCTGTTTGGGCAGTTGTAGTATAGTGTTTATCCGCATACTCCATAATTATTGGTAACCTTAAATAGTTATTGTTATCTATATTGTCATAGTTATAGTTATGGCTAAATAAAAATGTATCAATTTTAAAATTATCAAACTCTTTTAACATTCCTATAGAACCATCAATATTATGATATTTTTCATCATCATTTCTTGTATAATTCCCACTTAAGTAGAACATTTTATCCATATATGTAAATCCACCAGTAGCTCCATCCTTTGTAGAATAACCACCACTAAGCAATAACTGTTTTTTAAGACCAAATAGGTTTTGTTCATAAAATATACCGGTATAAATTTGTTCTTCGCTAGTTAATGAAACTATAGGTACTGGTAGTAGGGTCCACTTATCTTTTACATCAATATTTATATCTATAATATTTCCAATTTCTACAAATAGGATCTCACCTGGATCAAATATTCCAGCTTTTAATAGACTTTGTTCAATATCTTCAGGTGTTAAATTATTCACTACATCACCTTTTTTTAGTTTTATTGTCTCCAAAATTATGTGGGGTTTTGTTCTTTTTAAACCTTTAATAGTTATGTCTCCAACAATTCGCTCCTGGGAATAAATTGTTAAAGATAATAGTAGAAAAAACATCTGCAGTATAATCTTCATTTTGTTTTGCATTTTTAATTATCCTTATCTATTGAGATATTGACCAATTATTTTTTATTTATATTAGAGCCAATTAAAGAGTTTAACAGTTGTTTGATATTTTAGTGTTACTATTTTTTATTTAAAAGCGTGAATAACGACTGACTACGTCTACTTGCATTTATTACTTATAAAAATCACATATATAGGTAATACTTGTAAGTATAATTGGGCTTAATAGCTTTACTAGATAAATAATTTTGTTTTCCCCAATTAATAATACAAATATTTTATAAAAAAATATAGTATTTACAATCAAAATAACTTAACGTTATATATATATAAGAAGAAATAGGAGAATATAAAATGTTTTGTTATCAATGTGAAATGTCCGCACCTGATGGTTGTGGTTCAAAGGGTCAAGCAATGGGTACTTGTGGTAAAGATGAAAATCTTGCAAGACTACAGGATACAATGATTTTTGGTTTAAAAGGTATGGCTGCTTATAGATATCATGCCAACGAGTTAGGTGCAGATGTAAAAGAGCTAGATGATGTAACAACAAAAGCACTTTATTTCGGAATTACTAATGCAAACTTTAACTTCCAAGATCATATCGATATGTTAATGGAAATTGGTAGTGCTGGTGTTAAAAGTATGCAAACATTAGGTGATATCCATCATGAAACATATGGTACTCCGACTCCAATTAAAGTGGCACAAAACAAAGCTGAGGGTAAATGTATTCTGGTTTCTGGTCATAACTTAAAAATGTTTAAAAAGTTATTAGAAGCGACTGAAGGTAAAGGAATAAATGTATATACACATTCTGAAATGTTACCCGCACATGGTTATCCTGAATTAAGAAAGTATTCACATTTAAAAGGTAATATTGGTGGTGCATGGCATGATCAGAAGAAATTATTTGAAAAGTGGAATGGAACAATAATAATGAATACTAACTGTATTCAGAAACCACCTAAAAGCTCAACTTATCTTGATAGATTTTATGCTTATTCTATAACTGGTGTAGATGGCATTAAAAGAATTGAAAATGATAATTTTGATGAAATTATTAAACAGACTCTAGCACTACCTGATGCGGAAGGGTTTGATTCTACAGACACAATTATGACTGGGCACAGTTTTAAAACAGTATTAACTTTAGCACCTCAGATATTAGATGCAGTTAAAAGTGGAAAGATTAAAAACTTCTTTGTAATTGCTGGTTGTGATGCTCCAGGTAAAGATGGTGAATATTTTAGAGAGTTAGCTTCAAAACTACCTAAAACAACAGTTTTATTAACTTCGAGTTGTGGTAAGTTCCGATTTAATGATATTGATTTTGGATTAGTACCAGGAACTGAGATTCCTAGATATTTAGATTTAGGACAGTGTAACGATAGTTATGGTGCAGTTGAAATCGCTCTTGCATTAAGTGATGCTTTAGATACTCCTGTTAACGAACTACCATTAAATATTCAGTTAATGTGGATGGAACAAAAAGCAGTAATTATACTTTTAGGACTATTTAGTCTTGGAATTAAAAACATTAAAGTTGGACCAAAACCTGCTCAATTTTTTAACGAGGACATAATTAATTTCTTAGTTGATCAATTTAGCTTAAGTTATACAACAAATGTAGATGATGACTGGGGTGATAAACTCAAATAAAAAAAATGTCCTTCATCTAAATTAAATATTTTAGATGAAGGACTTATATAACTGTTTAAGTTACATAAAAAGGTTAGTTTTATAATGAACACCAGACCAGTAGATACTTTGTGCAGCTTTTCCAAGTTCTGGAAGATCAACATCTTTTAATGCCCACTTACGATACTCTTTAAATCCAACTCGATCTACAATATACCCAATGTGCTCTTTAGCTAGAGATCTGTCTATGTACTTCTCTACAAACTCGTATGTATTTAATATAATTTTTAATACACTAGCTTCATCAGCCCAGAGAATAAAGTCTTCAGCAAGTCTTGGATTTTTTTTACCTGTTCTACCCATTATTGCTAATCTATAATATTTACTCTCATTTCTTGTCCAAGCACCTGTAGGACAGTTTAAAACACACTCACCACAACCGATACATTTATCATGATCTCGAACTATTTTATAGTTTTCCATCTTTAATGCTTCTGTTGATAGGTTTTTACATTTAGTAACACATCTTTTACATGATATACATTTTTGTCTATCGTATTCAGGAAGTGTCATACCAATAATACCAAAATCGTGCATTCTTGCTTTTATACAGTCGTTAGGACAACCTGTTAAAGCTATTTTAACATGAAGGTTATTAGGGAATATTGCATCCTCAATTCTCTTAGCAAAACCACTAGTCTCGTATTGTCCCTTAGGGCAGACTCTGTTACCAATACATGCTGAAACATTTCTAGTTCCTGCTGCAGGATATCCAGTACCTGGATCTACTTGGTTTATTTCCAAACCTTCAATTACAGATTGAATCTTCTTATTAACTTCATCAACCAATTCAACTGGTATTCCTGGAATTTCAAATCCCTGTCTTGTAGTTAAGTGCAGATCTCCAGACCCATAATTTTCAGCTACATCCTGTAGTACAGTAAGGTGTTTCGCCTCAATTCGACCACCAGGAACCCTGACTCTTAAACATGTTATATACCTCTCTTTCGTTACACGATAGGCATTTTTTGTAAGTTTCTTTGTATTAATATCCATCATGATCTCCTAATCAAAAAGTTTTTTTGCTTCAACATAATTAAATACTGGTCCATCAAGACAAATATATTTACTGTCCATTCTACAACCACCACATTTTCCTAAACCACAATGCATCTTTCTCTCATAAGAGACCCAAATTTTATCTTCTGGAATACCTTTTTTAAGAAATGCCTGTACTGTGAATTTCATCATCATTGGAGGTCCAACAATAACAATTTCAACATTGTTTTTATCTTTTATTTCTAATCCTGGAATATACTCAGTAACAAGTCCTGTTTTCCCAGGGTATCCCTCATAAGCACCATCAACTGTTGTAATAACGTTAAGATTACTTGTATTCCATTTATCAAGATCATCTTTAAATAGAATTAACTCTGGGGATTTAAAACCAGCTATTAGATCAAAGGATGGAACCAATGAACTATCTTTATATACTTCATCTATTATCCCTTTAACAGGAGCAAGACCACTTCCACCAGCAACAACAACAAGGTGTTTACCTTTGTAATTATTTATATCAAATCCATTACCGTAGGGACCTCTAATAAAGAAGCTTTCACCCTGCTTAAATTTGAATAACTCATTAGTTACCTGGCCAACTTTTCTTATAGTAAAGTCTATTGTATCTTCTGTTATTCCTGATACTGATATTGGACATTCTCCATATTTTGGTATAGATACTTGGAAAAACTGTCCAGGTACTACATCTCCGGAATAATCCATGCTGAATGTATATTCTATCTCAGTATGTTGTTCAATTTTTTTTATTTCTGATTTTAAAGGCATATATATATTCGACATTATGATAACTCCTTTACAGCTTTATCCAGCTTATTAATAGTTGCTGAAAAAGATATATAGGATGGACAAGCATCAGTACATCGACCACAACCTGTACACATATGTTCTCCAAACCGCTGTTTAAAATCATGAACCTTATGAAGGGCTTTGAATCTCATTTTATCACCATTTTTTTGTCTAAAACTGTGACCTCCAGCCATATCTGAATAGCCCTCTATTTGACATGAAGCCCAAACTCTTCTTCTTTCACCAATATTTTTATTTTCCTGATAATAGACATCCTGCATTGCAAAACATGAACAAGTTGGACATACAAAGTTACACTTACCACAACCTATACATCTTGAGTCGTACTCTCTCCATGTATCTAATTCTGATACAATTTTTGTATCTTTAATTATAGGAAGATTTACAACCTCTTTATTCTCTGTTACAAAATCCATTTCAAAGTCAAATTTATCATCAGTTGGTTCATCAAAATATTTTGAAAAATTATCATCTTTAACTTCAATATGAACATTATCACCAACTGGTTTAAAACCAAGAGCGTAGTTATCTGATTTGTTACTGCCCATTGATACACAGAAACAGTTTCTAAAGGATTTTTCACAACCTATTAATACAAAAGTTATTCTCTCTCTTGCTTGGCAGTAATATTCATCTTTAGGGCCATTATTTTGGTACATTAGATCTAAACTTCTAATACCATTTATATCACAAGCTCTAACAAAAAGAAGAATTTTATCCTGACTCTTAGTAGGTTCTGAATACTCCTCTTCAGTGAAGGTAAATAGGACTTGTGTAATTGGAAGTATTATCTCTTTTGCTGAAAAATCTGACTTTTCATCAAACTCAATTTCGTTAATATAATTTACTTCTTCATATCTAATAGATGGAGTATCAGACATAGTACCTTTAAAGTCTCTTTTTACAGGACCATAAATTTTATATTCCTCACGAAGTTTATCAAAGACATTATTAGTGTCTATAGTGCTTAAATTAAGCTTCACTTTTTTTACCCATATAAAAATAGCTACCACCAAGTATCACTGCTCCACCAATGAAGTTACCTAGAGTTACTGGAATAAGATTTTGAAACATACCTACAATAGAAACTGTATCTGGGTGTTCCATTAATAATCCAATAGTAAAAATAGTCATATTTGCAATGCTGTGCTCAAAACCCGATGTAATAAAGGCAAAAAGACACCAGAATATCATTATAAGTTTACCAGATTCACTTTTCATCTTAATTGAAGTTAATACTGCAAGACATACAAGGACATTACATAATATCCCTTTAAACATAAGAGGAATAAACTCTCCACCCATTTTACCCGCAGAAACTTTTAATACAAATTCTCCTACAACACCATCAACTGCACCTGTCATAACAAATAGATATCCAACAAAAAATGATCCTATAAAGTTACCAATGTAACTGAAAAACCAGACACTTAAAGCACTTTTCCAAGTAACTTTCTTATCCAGAGCTCCTGCAGTCATAACAAGGTTATTACCTGTAAAAAGTTCTGAACCTGCCATAATAACAAGACTTAAAGCTATACCAAATGATACACCCATTACAATTTTAGTAGCTGGGGAACCTGCTGCTGATAATAGACCACCTACAGTCATAATTAATAAAATTCCAAGACCGACATACAAACCAGCTAACGCAGATGCTGTAAGATATTTACCTTTACTGCTTTTAACAAAGTTTGCCTTAACCTGGGCTGATTTACCCAGGGCTTCTAGTGTTGCACTATACATATTTATTTCTCCTAAAGTGATGATCTTAACATATTTCCTACTAGTAATGTGTGATATATGTTACGGATTTTAGAACTTATTGTGATTAAAAGCACAATTTAAGAAAAATAGTCACATAAATGTAATAGGTATAAAAATCTATATATAGATATTTCTATCCTAATATTCCTCTAATAGTTTTTACAATATCATCTGCTGCATTTAGAAGGTTCTGCTCTGTTAAAACAGATGAAATAAATCCTGTCTCAAATGCTGAAGGAGATATGTTATAATTATTTTCTAGAAGTTTATGGAAATAGACTTTAAAAAGTTCTGTATCTGTTTTTAATGCAGAGTTATAGTCTACTACTTCTTCCTTTGTAAAAAAGATAGTAAACATAGAACCTATAGAGTTAATTGTGATAGGAAGATCTTCTGTTAATTCCCTTAAATACTTTATGAAGTTCTCTGATTTTTTATTAAGTTCATTATAGAAGTTTTCTGCTTTTAGCTGTTTTAAAGTTGCAATCCCTGCTGTCATTGCCACAGGGTTTCCGGATAGTGTTCCAGCCTGATACATCTCTCCTAAGGGAGCTACCATATCCATAATCTCTTTTTTACCACCATATGCACCAACTGGGAAACCACCACCAATAATTTTACCAAGAGTTGTTAAGTCTGGTGTTATATCAAATAGTTCCTGAGCTCCACCTAAAGATAGTCTAAAGCCTGTAATAACCTCATCAAAAATCAATATAATGTTATGTTTTTCTGTTATATCCCTTAAAAACTGCAGATATCCATCTTTAGAGAGAATTACACCCATATTCCCTGGGACTGGTTCTAATATTATACAGGCGATATCATCTGAACTATTTATAACTTCTTCAACAGCCATTTTATTATTAAATGGAATAGATATTGTATGTTCTAAAAAGCTATCTGGAACTCCACCTGAAGAGGGTTTTGATACCATCCCGGAACCAGCAGAAACTAACATAGAATCACTGTGCCCATGATAACAACCATCAAATTTGATTATTTTATTTTTGCCAGTAAAAGCTCTAGCTAATCTAAGTGCAGACATTACAGCTTCAGTACCGGAGTTAACAAACCTAACCCTCTCTATAGATGGAACAGCATCTACAACCAGTTCTGCAAGTTCTACTTCAACTTCTGTAGGTGCTCCAAAAGAGAACCCTTTTTTTAAAGTATTAATAGTAGCATCTTCAACCTGTTTATTAGCATGACCTAAAATTAGTGGTCCCCAGGATGATAAAAAGTCCATATATTTATTACCATCAACATCCCAAATCCACTGTTTTTCCCCTCTTTCAATAAATGGAGGTGTACCACCAACACTATTAAATGCTCTAACAGGAGAGTTAACTCCACCAGGAATTAGCTTAACTGCTCTATTAAAAAGTTCTTTAGACTTGCTCACTTAATTTCTCCAATAAATATGGGGTAAAATATGTAATAATCCTATCACATCCTGCTCGTTTTAGAGATATAATAGTCTCGTTAATTAGATCCTCAGATGCCCAGCCTTGTTTAACTGATTCATAGATCATTTTATACTCACCAGATACGTTATAACCAATAACAGGCAGATCAATTTTATCTTTTACATCCCTAATAATATCAAGATATGATAGGGCTGGCTTAATAATAATCTGTTTAGCTCCCTCAACTATATCTTCAAAAACCTCTTCTATTGCTTCATCCCTGTTACAGTAGTCCATCTGGTAAGATTTTCTGTCTCCGGTTTCAGGAGCACAATCTGCGGCATCCCTAAAAGGGCCATAAAAGTTAGACGCATATTTAGCAGCATAGGACATTACTGGAATATCGTTATAACCATTTTCATCAAGTTTGTTTTTAATGTGATAAACTCTTCCGTCCATCATATCCGATGGTGCAACTATGTCAGCTCCGGCTTTTACATGACTTAAAGCGACATCAGCTAGGATCTTACAAGTTTCATCATTATCACCTATATGACAGTGTCCATTTTCTGTGTAGGAGCATAGGCACACATCAGTAATAACTTCTAACCCAGGAAACTTAGCTTTAATGGCTTTAACAGCTTTTTGAACTATTCCATCCAGTGCTTCTTTGATACCTTTTTTATCAGGGATACCAAACAGCAGAACACTTGTTAGTCCTAGTTCTATCATCTTATCTAGATATAATAATACCCTATCTATAGAGAAGTGATAAACTTCTGGCATAGATGGGATTTCAGTTTTTACATCATCACCCTCTACAATAAATAGAGGTAATATAAAGTCCTCTTTATATAAAAAGGTCTGTCTATGTTTTAGTCGGATCTCTTCGGATTCCCTTTTATAATGAAATCGTTTGTACATTTAAACCTTCCTTATAATAGTTAATTCTACTCTCTGTAAATTTACCAAAACAAAAAATATCAACATTTGGTATCTCTTTAAAGTTTAATACAAAACTGTCTACTGTTGATGGGCTTGTAAATATTATAGACTCAACTCTGTTTAAATCTATTTTATCTTCTAATTCCAATTGTTCTGTAGTATAAATTGGGAGAGATTCTAGATCTTTTAAAGTTTGCAGTTCATTATCAGACTTCATAGAACACGGGTAGAGTATCTTTGTAAAGTTTTTATCTAAAAGCTCATTATAGAGAGTATCCGAGTCTGGTTTAGTTGACTCGTAATCGACAACGATATCAAGCTTCTTTAAAGCCCTTGTTGTTCCTGAACCAATAGAGATTATTTTTTTACCTGTAATATCTATGCTCTTAGTAAAATGTTTAACAGCTGTAATACTTGTAAAAATAACGGTGTTATATAAGTTAATATCTACATCTATTTCAAGTTTTTTTATGGAAATAAGAGGATAATGTAAAACTTTCCCTTTTAGACCATAATCCTTGGCTCTTAATCCAGTATTTAAAATATATTTTTTGGGGAAATAATTAGTAGAAACACCTCCTGAAATAATAATAACCGGTAGATTTGGTTTTTCATTATGCATGTTTTTTATAGTAGTTTTTATTTCAAACTGATTATCCAGTGTTGCATTTTCAATTAGTAGTATAGGTGTATCTTCACTCTCTCCCATTTTAAGTAGTTTCTCTTGGATGTCAGATAACTTTGTACCACCCATATAAAAGACATGGGTTTTAGAAGTTGAATCAAGTTCACCTTTATGTGCAGTATACAGACTTAATTCCCTAGAAACACCACGTTTTGTTAGTGGAACATTTATACTGGAAGCCGCTCCTTGAGCAGCAGTTATTCCAGGAGTTGTAATTACATTTATTAACCTGGATTCCAAATAATCAGACTCCTCTCCCCCCCTACCAAATATAAAAGGATCTCCACCTTTTAATCTAACAACTTTGTTACCATCTCTTGCTGCAAAGTATAGTTTTTTACAGATCTCTTCCTGATTAAAACTGTGACAATCCTTTCTTTTACCTACGTAGACTTTTTTACCTGGGTAGTTATCTAAAAAATCCTCTGGTATAAGGGCATCGTAGAAAATAATATCTGCATTTTTTAGTTTATTATCTGCTTTAATAGTTAATAGATCAGGATTCCCTGGACCAAAACCAATAAGATCAACTTCTCCATAGTTTTTTAATACATCAAGTTCAGAAAAAATATTTCTAACTGATAGATTATTTCTTTTAGAAGTTACTGCTAGATACCCCTGTAGAGGATGTGTATCAAAGTCTAATACTTCAGCTATTCTATTTTCCAAACCAAGTCTTTTTAACGCACACGTTGCAACTATTAAAGAATCAACAACTCCATTATCTACCTGCTCTATTCTCTGCTCAATTGTTCCCCTAATACTAAATATTTCTAAGTCTGGGTTTCTATCTAATATCTGTTTTTGTCTCTGGGGGCTACTTGTTCCTATTTTGGAACCTTTAGGCAGATCTTTTAACTTTATATTGTCTCTGCTAACTAATGAGTCTGTCTGATCAAAGGGAGGAATAAGTGCAATTATTTCAAGATCTGGATGTAGAGGATATGGAAGATCCTTAGCGGAGTGAATTGCAATATCTCCATCATCATTTAAAATTGCAGTATCTAATTCTTTTGTGAAAATATCCTTAATAGGGTTCTCCATTAACGAGATATCTCTGTTTTTATCACCATAGGAATCAAGTGTTATTAGTTCCCACTCTATATCTGTTTTGTTTAACAATTCATTAACCTGTATTAATGCTAAATTACTCTTTCGAGACAGTACTTTTAACTTTTTCATATGTTCTCTCCGTATCGTTTTTTAACTTTTCCAGAAATAACTCCACCTCATTTTCTACAATAATTGAAGCTTTTTTAAATTCCAGCTCTCTAATCCCAAGGTTTACATTTACAGTTTTTTCAACACCGGTATTATCCACATAGTGGACATTATCTAAGTTTTGTACATCTATATCAGTATCAGATGGTACGGCTAGATCAATTATTGTCATCTCTTTATCCATAGGAAAGTTATCCTTATGAATAATTGCGTGGGGAGCTGCTGTTGCAGTTATTAATATATCAGTTTTTTGTAAGACCTCTTTAAGTGTATCTAAATGAAAGGCTGCCGAGTTATATTTTTCTGATATTTCCTTAGCCTTATAATAAGTTCTATTTCCTAGAAATACAGTCTCTGCACCTTTTTTAAGGAGGTAATATATAATTTTCTCATTTAAGTTATGTGCACCAATTAGAGTAATATGTGAGTTTTTTAAGTTTAGGTTTAGATTTATTAATAGATCTACCGTCGCCTGTGAATGGGATACCGCACCTCTGTTAATACCTGTATTAGTTCTAACATTTTTACCAACATTAAGAGCTCTTTGGAAGAGTTTATGTATTGATGAGGAGAGTCCAGTTTCAGAAGCAGTTTTATATGCCTCTTTAACCTGCCCCTGTATTGCTTTTTCACCAATTAGAGAGGATTCAAGCCCAGTGGTAACCCTAAAGAGGTGCTTGATAACCTCTTCAGGGATCTCACCTTCACCGCTGTAAATCTCTGTTCTGTTACAGGTATTTAAAACTACATGTTTATCCCTTTGGGGAACAAAAGTATCTTTATTTAAAATCTCTACTTTTACCACGAAGGAATTCCTTTAACTTATTTCTCCACTTAATGGAACGATAAACATCTGTTCCATTTGAAGTTACAGCTACTGTCATATCACCTTCTATATACATAGCAGGTGAGACAAAATCACAAATCTCTGGGTCGTCAGCTACATTTACAATGACACCCTTTTTATGGCCATCAGCTCTTATCTGTTTATTAAGCTCTCTATCATTTGTACATGCATAGACAATATAGATACCATCTAAGTGTTTTTCGTTATAATCCTCTTCAAGATATGTTAAGCCGGAATCCTTAATTTCTTGGGAGATCTTTGAGCCTACAATTGTTATATTGTTTGTAAACCTCTGTAATAACACTACTTTATGTTGGGCGAATCTACCTCCACCAACTAATAATATTTTTTTGCCGTAAACATCTATGGCTATTGGCATAAACTTTTTCATAATTACCTCTAAATACTAAAGTCAGGGATAACCTCTTCTTCTTTTAATAGATTTATTATTCTATCTATTCCACCAATAATATCTCTATTATCTCCTAGATCAAGATTAACCTTATACTCTGTAAAGTTATTATACCCTACATTTATAACAATAAATTCATTTGGATGATTTAAAAGTGTTAATTTTTCTAAATCGTAATCATCTACATTAGGCAGTGTAGTAATAAATATCTGACCAGAGTCAGTCATAATTCTTGCAAGTTCACCTAATCTTCTAATCTGTTCATCATCTTCAAGGTCCCCTGAGATATTACCAAGCCCTAGATAATAAGCTTTGTAATTTTTATAAAATAATTGTTTCTCAAGTTCATAGGCCAACTCTTTTTTATAATCTATAGGTTCACCTGTAAAAACTACAAATTTTGATTTATGACGGTAGTAGGATGCCCGCTCGTCTGCTGAAATAGGTCCATGTTCCCAAAGATTCTCCCTCTCTTTTATCTTGTTTTTAAGATAACTTTCACCGGAATCATCAACTTCAAGAATTATTCCACCACCTGAGATCTCATAATTATCTACAATTACAAATCTACCAGATGTATCTGTATCCCCTGCTAAATCAAAAGCTATAGGTTTAGATGTTTCAAAAATAGCCTCAGCAACATCGTGTCTATCAACCTGACTTTTAGAATGATCGGAACTTAAGTCTGATGCATCTAAAACACTCAAAACTTCTACAAGCTTTACACTGGTTCTAGTTGATCCAATTTTTAATTTATAATCTTTGCCAATAACCATTGGAGCCTTACCAACCCAGAAGATATTAGCTTTAAACCTTGATGCAACTTTTGGCTGAACATCCTCGGCTTTAACCATTAATTCCCCGGGTCTAATATAGATCTGAGTCTGCATAGTAAAACCTACAGACTCCTGGGCGCCAACCTTCTCTACTTTTCCAGTATTAAAACCTTCTATTGTTGTAAGTCTAGATTTTTTACCACTAGGAAGAAATATAACATCATCCCCTTCTTTTATTGTTCCTGATTCTACAGTTCCCGCAATAATTCTTCTGTCATCCCCAGAATCTGTAAATTTATAGATGTCCTGAACAGGCATTCTAAAGGGAAGTTCCTCTTTAACTTTTGCCTTTTTAAAAGCATCAACCTGTCCCAAAACAGAGTTCCCATTGTACCAGGGAGTCATTTCCGAGGTGGAAATAATATTATCTCCACTCATTGCACTGATAGGTATAAAAGATATTGGTTCTATATTTACTTCGTTTAGGAATTCTGTAAATTCCTTCTTAATATTTTCAAATACAGCCTGGTCATAATCAACAAGATCCATCTTATTAACTAAAACTGATACCTGTTTAATCCCTAATAAGGAGATCATATGACCATGTCTCTTTGAGTTCTCTCTTATTCCCTCATTTGCATCTATAACAAGAAGTCCAGCTTCAGCTCTTGATGCTCCAGTAACCATGTTTTTTAAAAACTCGATATGCCCCGGAGCATCTAGGATAATATAATCCCGTGTTGCTGAACCAAAAAAACATCTGGCTGTATCGATAGTAATACCCTGGGATTGTTCATCCTTTAATGCGTCTAATAAAAAAGCATACTCAAAAGGTTTAGAATTTCTTTTACAGTTATCTCGAACTTCTTGTAATTTACCATCAGGAAGTGAGCCAGTATCAGCCAGTAACCGACCAATAACCGTACTTTTTCCGTGGTCTACATGTCCTACAATAACAATATTCATCTGATCTCTGTTCATTTTAAACTCCTATAGTGTAGCTAAGGAGTACATATAATTTACATTATACATACTCTCCTACATGTAACCATCTCGTCTTAAAGTTTCAAGACCACCATCTTCTTTATCCTGGGCTCTACCAGATCTCTCAGCAATATTTGCAAACTTTCCACTTTTAAGTTCATCTATTATCTCTATTACAGTAGTAGATTTTGACTCTACAGGTTTAGTGCATGGGAAACATCCTAGGCTTCTATATCTAGTCCCTTCACCCTTATCAAAATAAAGGTCAATTATTGGAATATTTTCTCTTTCGATATACTCCCAGATATTAAGTTCTGTCCAATCTAACAGTGGGTGGATTCTTAAGTGAGTACCAGGAGCAAAATCAGTTTTATATTGGTTCCAAAACTCAGGAGGCTGATCTCCAACATCCCAGTCGTTATGTTTGTCCCGTGGAGAAAAATATCTCTCTTTAGATCTTGATCCCTCTTCATCTGCTCTAACCCCTACAATTACACCTGTATAAGGATCTTTGTTTTCATCTATAACATAATCTTTTTTATCATGGTCCATTCTATAACGAGTCCATTCACCACTTAACGTATGTTTTAAAGCTTCACTTTTTAAGTTTTTACAACATGTTAAACGGTCAACTTTACCATCAGGAAATGTCTCTTTATTATTTAAAGCGACTGTGTTTTGACCATAAACCATGTTTAGATTCCATTGCAAAGCCAACTGATCTCTATATTTAATCATTGCAGGAACTTTATAATGTGTATCTATATGTACTAATGGTATAGGTACATGTCCAAAAAAGGCTTTTCTTGCAAGCCAGAGAAGAACGGTACTATCTTTTCCAATAGACCATAACATGGCTAAATCTTTAAATTCTCTGTAGGCTTCTCGAAGTATAAATACAGCCTGTGCTTCTAATTTATCTAAATGATCCATTCTGTCCTCCTTGGAACTGATTTACCGTCTTTTTTATGTAATCCACACTCTTTGTGTTCTGGATTTTCCCACCACCATCTTCCACTTCTAACATCTTCACCGGTTTTAATGGCTCTGGTACATGGTTCACAACCTATACTAGGAAATCCGATTTCATGCAAAGAGTTGTGGGGGATATTATTCTCTTTAATATAATCCCACACATCTTTTTCGCTCCAGCTAAGCAGTGGAGAGAGTTTTAGAAGGCCAAAAGATTCATCCCAATCTAAAATATTCAGATCTGTTCTAGTTATAGACTGATCCTTTCTAAGCCCTGTTATCCAGATTTTTTTTCCTGATAATTTTTTCTTTAAGGGTTCTATTTTTCTAACCCTACAACACTCTTTCCTATCGGCCACGCTGTTATAAAAAAGGTTAGGCCCTTTATCTTCTACCAGTTTTTTTATAGATGAAGATTCTGGAAAAAGAAGCTCCATATTTTTCCCATATTTATCTTTTACATTCTGAATAACTTTATAAGTCGCTTCAAAGAGTCTGCCTGTATCCAATGTAAAAATATCAACACCACTGTTTATATTCAGAATTAGATCAGTCAGTACCTGATCTTCAGCACCCAAACTGGTAGCAAAAGCTATATTTTCGAGGTCAAAGTTGTTAAAAACCCAATTAAGTGATTCCCAGGCGGAACTGCCTAATAACTTATCCTGATACTCTTTTAATAAACTATCTTCAGCCAATCTCAACCTCCTCTACTTCTACTTCTCCATTTCTAATTCTAAAAGATCTGATTTCTTTATCTATAACCGACGCAATGACATAACTTATATTTGGATCAAAGGCTAATTTTATATCTTCCTCTGAAGGCCTTGCTGGAGTTACAGGATGTGTATGGTAAACACTAAGAAGTTTAAGACCCTCTTTTTTCGCATTTTTAAAAGCTTCAAACTGCTCTTTTGGGTCTAATCTAAAATGTTCAGGGCTGTGGTCAACGTTTGTTAAAGCTATTCTTTTAACTACTTCACCATTTATTCCTGCTAAATATCCACAAGCCTCGTTGGGTATATCTATATTGCCGTGGTCAAATATTTCATCCACTATATCCCCAGGTATCTTTATCATGTTAGCTCCTCTATTTTTTTAGACTACATACAGGCTGTTCATAATCCTGTAACTCAGTAATTGTAGGGTTATCACCACAAACTGGGCACTTAGGATTCTTTTTAAGTTTCACTTTTCTAAAATCCATATTAAAAGCGTCCATAACCAATAGTTTATTAGTTAATAGTTCACCTTTACCAAGTAGAAACTTAACAGCCTCAGTTGCTTGTATAGTTCCTAATATTCCAGCTACTGAACCTAATACTCCAGCTTCAGAACATGTAGGAACAGCGTCCTTTGGAGGTAGTTCAGGAAAAACACATCTAAAACACGCATTCCCAGGAGTATGGGTTAATGTTTGACCATCAAACCTTAGAATCCCACCATGGGAGAAAGCTTTACCTGATTTTACACATGCGTCGTTTATTAAAAACTTAGCAGGGAAGTTATCAGTTCCATCTATAATAAAATCATAATCTTCAATTAAACCTGTTATATTATGTGCTAATGCAAGATCCTGATGGATAATTACATCTACATCCGGGTTAATAGCATTTATACTCTCTTTAGCAGATACAACCTTAGCTGTACCAATATCATTTGTGCTGTGTATAACTTGTCTTTGTAAATTTGACAGGTCAACAACATCACCATCTATTATTCCTATAGTTCCAATACCAGCTGCAGCAAGATAGAGAAGAACAGGGGCTCCAAGGCCACCTGCACCAATAACCAGAACCTTAGAAGCAAGCAGTTTATCCTGCCCCTCAATTCCAATATCCTGTAAGATAACATGTCGACTATAACGTTCTAACTGTTTATCGCTCATCATAACTATCTACTACCTCCACCCATGAAATAGAGAAAATCAACTTCGTCACCTTCTGAAACTTTAGTTGAATCAAAGTCTTCTCTTTCTACGAATTCACCATTTAGCTGAACAGATACCATATCCGGCATATCCACATTTTCTACTTTTAGTAACTCTGTAACCATTAAAATCGATTCAGAGATCTGCTTTTTTTCACCATTAATAATTAAAATCATGCGTCCTCCATGTGTTTTGCTAGATATAATACATATTTTGTATTTCTCTATTTTCTATTAAATCCCTTAGAGTAAATGTTGATAGATAGGCATTTATCGTATCATCCAAATTACTCCAAAGATCTACCTTACTACCACCTTCTTCGTTACCATCTGAAATTGAATTAACTCCTTCAAATATATAAAAAAGGTCTTTGGCATTTATTTTGTCTGGGCTTTTACTTAATTTGTAACCACCCTTTGACCCACGGGTAACAGTTAATAAACCAGCTCTTTTAACAATCTGAACAATTTTTTCTAAATATTTGACAGATATGTTCTCATGTTTAGCAACCTCACCTAACTGAATATTCTTTCCAGTATTGGAAATTGCTAAATAAGCTAAAAAACGAAACCCATAAATTGTTCTTTTTGATATTACCACCGTATCCCCACCTGATAAGTAGGTTATTGACACTTTTAAGAAAGGTCAATAGTATATTAGTAAATTTATTAATAATACCCTACTATGCAGATGGTATAAGTAGGAATAACCTTTGGAGGCAGTATGGCGACATCATTTTACACATCTCCCAATACTTTATTGGATGAGGTTTCAAAATTTGAACAACAGATAAAAGATTTTAGAGGTGGATTATTACACCCTACTGAGTTTAAAGGAATAAGAGTTGCATTTGGTGTATACGAACAGAGAACTGAAGAGACTTTTATGATTCGGATAAGGTGTAGTGCTGGAGGTATAACTCCAATACAACTACTAAAAGCTGCTGAATTAGGTGAACAGTATGGAAATGCCCATGTTCATGTAACTACCAGACAGGAAATTCAACTGCACTATGTACACTTAGAAGATACACCAACAGTAATGCGGGAATTAAACAAAGTTGGTTTAAGTACCCGAGGTGGTGGTGGAAATACTGTTAGGAATATAATGACTTCCTATAATTCAGGTGTTTCAGTAAACGAAGTCTTTGATGTTGAACCATATGTGGTAGCTTTATCAACAAGGCTTATTTCTGAACCTGACTCCTGGAATATGCCTAGGAAATTTAAACTTACCTTTTCAAGCAGCGCCGATGATAATGCAAACGCGACACTTCAGGATCTAGGTTTTATAGCAAAACTTCAAGATGGAATTGAAGGTTTTGAAGTCTGGACTGCAGGTGGAATGGGTATTGTTCCATCTATTGGAAAGAAACTTATAGATTGGATACCAGGAGAGGACCTTTATAGAGTTGTTAAAGCTCTAAAAAATATGTTCCATAAACATGGAGATAGGGTTAATAAATCAAAAAACAGACTTAGGTTTTTATGGAAAGAACTAACTGGTGAGGTTTATACATCCTACTTTAAAGAAGAGTATAAAAAACTGGAAAATAATCCTGATACAATACTTAAATGGGAACCTAGGGTTAATAGTGTAAACTTAGATGGTTGGGCTCCTTCAAAGCTTTTAGAAACAGAAAAAGTTAAATTTGAACTTTGGAAAAAAAGGTTTGTAACAACTCAGAAACAAGAGGGTCTTTTCAGCGTTAAAATATCTCTAATTTTAGGAGACTTGTTAACTAAAGATGCTAGAAAGTTAGTAGTTATTTTAAACGCCTTAGGGGATAATGTAATAAGACTCTCTATGGATCAAAATATATATCTTAGAAATATTCCAGAGGACTATCTATCTAAAGTATTTATCACCCTTAAAAGTTTAACTAATTTTTATGATAAACCAAAGGTATATAGTAATATGATCGCTTGTACTGGAGCAGATACATGTAAACTTGGAATATGTCTACCAAGAGGTTTAACACCTAAACTACATTCAAGAATGGATACAATTGAACAAGAAGTACTTGATAATATAAGTGATCTTAAAATACATATTTCTGGGTGTCCAAACTCCTGTGGTCAACACCATGTAGGAGATCTAGGCTTTTATGGTAGAATTAAAAACCACAAAAACAGAACATTTCCAGCTTATCAAATTATTGGTGGTGCAATTGTATCTCCAGGGGAGACAAGACTTGGTATAGAAGCCGGATGGGTTCACTCTAAAGACCTACCAGAGGTTTTAAAAGAGATTCTTATAAGTTACGAAGAGGTAAAAGAAAACTACGATACTTTTGCAGAATATTTTGATATTGAGGGTGCTGATGTTATTAAAGAGATAGCAGAAAAATATAACAGACTAATACCTACATTTGATGAAGATAAAAATTATTATTTTGATTGGGGTTCAGAAGAGATATTCTCTACAGAAGGTATGGGTAAAGGTGAATGTAGTGCTGGTCTATTTGATATGATCGGTATAGATAAAAAAACTATAATTACCCTAACTAATAAATTAGAAGAGACATTAACTAAGGATGAGAAACAATCTATATTAAAAAACATTGTATATCATACCTCTAGAATGTTACTTGTAACTAGAGGTGTTGAGGCTAAAACTGATATCCAAGTTTATGATAGTTTTATAAAATACTTTATAGAAAAAGGACTAATTTCTAAAACTTATCTGTCCCTAATTTCTGCTGTAAGAGATGATCAAAATCTTAGAGAAGAGGAAGTAATCTCATTTAGTGTAGCCCTTATCGAACTATACGGTACCATGGATAAATCAATGAGATTTAAAGGTGAAGAGAGCAGTCTTGCAATAGATTCTAGTATTGTAATTGTTAATGATTCAAAACAACCTAATAATATTAAGGATCTACGAGGTGTAGCTTGTCCAATGAACTTTGTTAAAACAAAAATGGAGTTATCTAAATTAAAGCATGGTGATGAATTAGAGATATTATTAGATTCTGGAGCACCAATAAATAATGTACCAGGTTCAGTTGAATCCGAGGGGCATAAAATTCTATTAAAAGAACAGGTAGAAGATTATTGGAGAGTTAGTATTAAAAAAGTTGTAATTTAATATATAACAGCCGATGTAATTATGTTTAATTATTTTCGGCTGGTATATCAAGATAACCGATTAAACTCAGAGAATAACTCCATTCTAGAGTGGGTATCTGTCTTCTGAAAAATGTTAGAGATATGATTTCTAGCAGTTCCCGGAGAGATATATAGCTTTTGCCCAATCTGTTTTGTTGATTTCCCCTCTAACATGGCTGTAAGAACATCCTGTTCCCTATCAGTAAGTTTTTTAGAACTACAAAATTTACTCATTACCTCTTCTTCGTTAAAAAGTATTTTATTGTATAACTTCTTTTGGCTGATATTTGAATATGTATAATATAAAAGAAATGACATTAACCCAGCAAAGCAAATCTCAATTAACTGGAAGGACTTTCCTTGTGGAAAATATATAAGATAGTGGATTATAACAGATGTTATAGGACTCAGAAAAACTGGATATATATATTTCCTTTTTTGAAAGGGAGAAACAAAAATAATACAACAATTTATCACAGTTATAAACCAGAATATATTTACGAACTGGGAACCAAAAGCTGGCATTAATATTGCAATTGTTAGATTTCCAATTAAGAAGTAATACTTATCAATTTTTACAATCTGTTTAAGATTTGAATCAAAATCAACCATTAGTTGTTTAATTTTTATCAATACTGGCAGATAAATAATAATACTTGTCAAAACAAGAGCCATCATAAAATAAAAAGGATATTGTATAACATCAAATGCTGTAGGAAAACTTAGATGGAATATAAATATCAAAAAAAATAGAATAATTTCTCGAATCAATACTTTAATATTATACTCTTTTTTTATTCGTGAATAAATGATGTTATTTTCTTTCATAGTTACCTCAGAACTCTATCTATGACAAATGTCATACCCTTTTTCTAATTAACAATACACAAAATGTATCAAATGTCACATAGTCTTAAAAAAAAATCTAACTTAACCTTAACAATATTAGTTAAGGAGATTTTTATGAAAAAGTTCAATCAAGATTCAAAAGGTTATTCAGTAACATTGTTATTAGTAGGTTCAATATTTCTACTTTTTACTGGTGGGAAATTTAATTTTTGGATGGCAGCCTGGTTTCCAACAATTTTTTTTATTAGATTTTTTAGAACAGGTAAAATTTTAAGTCGGTATTTAATAACAGTAATAATTACATGGATAGTTACTTTAATATCATGGTATGGGATTCAACCACTTAATTTTATTAGTTACGCAATTACAATGTTAATTACAACTTGTTTTACAGTATTACCTCTAGTAGGGGATCGTCTGTTGTATAAAAAAGTTCCTAAGTTTTTATCAACTCTTGTTTTTCCAATTTTTGCAACTTTTCTAGAGTATATGTTTATTACTGGAAATCCAATGGGTAGCTTTGGTTCACTGGCCTACAGCCAATTTGATAATAAGTTTTTTATTCAGCTAGTAAGTATTACAGGAATTATGGGTCTGACATTTGTAATAAATTGGTTCTCTTCTGTTGTTAATCATATGTGGGAGAAGAGGAGTAAAAAACCTGTGATTGTATACTTTTCTATATTATTGGCAATATATATCTTTGGTGTATTCTCATATTTTAATGAATCAGAAGCTGAAAAAGTTAAGGTTGCTGGTATCTTTAAAGTCCACCCACAAATCACTCTATATTCAATAATGTCATCAGATGATTCAAATAAATATAAACTTGCAGATGAATTAATCGAATTATATATTGAAGAGACAAAAGTTCTAGCAAAAGATGGATATATGATGATCAGCTGGCCAGAAGCTGCAGTTATTAGTAGTGATGTCGATTTTAATAACAAAGATATCAAGTTTTCAAAAATTGCTGATGAATTAAACATACATTTAATTATTCCCTACATTATCACTAATGATAATGGTCCCTTTGAAAACAAACTTAAAATGTATAGTCCAACTGGTGCAACATTATTAAACCATACAAAATATGGTGGAAATGTTTTTGAGGGATCTTTAAAAGGAGATGGAATCATAAAATTTACAGATACCGAATTTGGAAGAATATCATCTGTTATATGCTGGGATATGGACTTTCCAGGTGCCGTTAGTCAAACAGGTAGAAACAGTGTAGATATTCTATTTTCTCCAGCTAACGAATGGAGCCAGATCATTCCAGTACACGCAGAGATGGCAGTATTTAGAGGTATAGAAAACGGATCATCAACCATCCATCCAGCCTCTATGGGTTTATCTCTAATCGCTGATAATAAAGGAAGAATAATTTCAGAAGAAAACTGGTATAACTCAAGTTCCAAATCAATTAAAGGTACTGTTTACATAAAAGGAACTAAAACAATATATTCAGTAATTGGTGAACTCTTCCCTATAATAATTATGATTCTAACGTTGTTACTTTTCATCTACTCAATAGTCTATAAAATCAGCACATCAAAATCAAAAAAAGTGGTACAAAATGAGAAATAAAATAGTAATTAGTATAATTTATCTGTTAATAGTTAATTTTAATGGTTTTACACAGGATAACTCTTGGGAAAAAGCTTATGAGTTTGGAATTTATAATAATTACGACTTAAGGAATTTATCAACTAATGCAATAAGTACTAATCGTTTATTAACCAATGGATTTGATTCCCTTGTAACATCAAAACTTAAACCTATAGTTGGTAGTATAACAAAAAGTTTATTCTCATTTTCATCTGCATATCTTACAATGTTATGGTCCCATGAAATGGGGCATTTCCTAAGGGCAGAACAGGTTGGTGGTACATTTAATATCCACAATTTTGATCTCCCTGTACCCTATACAACAGCTGACTTACCAGATGATATATCTTTAGTAGATGAAGCCATTTTTGTAACTGGGGGCTTTGAGGTAAATTATCTAAATGTGAGAAACATACAATCTACTTTTATTAGACAAAATGGAATATCCAACAATGATTTAGGTTTCTCATTTGCTAATAGATTAATGTACCCAATATACACGACATTAATTGTAAATATTGATCCCACTGAGGAAGATGTATGGGTCGATACTGCTGGGGACCCTGTACATTTCATCCTACCAGTATTTGAAAACTACTCTGAAGATGAAGTAATATTGGATGATGGTACAGTAAATCCGGATATTGTAAGTTTCTATTATGAAGCACAAATTTTAGCAATTGCATTTCAATTTTTAGACCCTCAATTCTATAGGGAAATTGGTGCTTCTTTTGGTGATTCCTCAAAAATAAGGAAGCCTATATTTCTTATTGGTGATTACGATACAGGGTGGACTTATAGTACACTGTTTAATGTTTCACCTTTAGGTTATGAACTATATATGCAAAACTACCTTCATATAAATAATAGACAATTTGGTTTATATCTAAAATATGGAAGACCATTTGATAATATTGGTTTAGGTCTATCTATGAATGATATTATTAGCTATAAACAGTTTAAGTCTGATGTTATAATTGAGGTATGGGAACAAGAACTATATGACAACGGTATCTCTGCTGAAATTATTAGCCAATTAAAAGTAACTGAAAATATTGGAATAACATTTAATTTAGGATATAAAACTGAAGGATATCTATTAGGGAAACAGATTGATGAAGGTGTAAATCTTGGTATAGGTATTTGTATATACAAGAATTAAATCTAATATTTCTAGCTTCTACATTAAAAGATAAAACTGGTTAAATTATTAAAACCATATTAAACTATCTTATTATTTGTAACTAATTAATGTAGAACGAGGTATAATGAATAGTTTTTATATTAACAAAGTAAACCTAGCAATAGATTATATCGAGGAGAATTTCGATACAAGAATAACTACTAAAGAGCTTGCAGAAGTATCTGCATTCTCTGAATATCACTTTCATAGAATATTTAAAAGCATAACAAATGAAACAGTAAACCAATATATTGGTCGGCTAAGAATGGGGAAAACATATAGGAATTTAATAATAAGTAACGACCCAATAACTTCAATTGCCTTTAACTACGGTTATAGTAGTAGCGCCAATTTTACTAGAGATTTTAGAAAATACTACAATACCAGCCCATCATTTATTAGAAAAAGCAGAAGCAGTATAATATCAAAAATTTCAAACCCTAATAATTTATCACTAAAATTCTTAGGTTTAAAAGACATACCAGATATGGAAGTAATATATAGAAGAGTATCCGATGGGTATAATACCACTAATATTCAGGCATCATTTAAGGAATTATTAAACTTTATAAAAATAAACAAAGTAAAGTTTGCCGACGTTAGAAGTATAGGAATAGGATATGATGATCCAGACTACATTTCCCATAAGAAATGCAGATACGATGCATGCATATCCTTTAAAAAAGATCTAAACCTAGATACTAATAATTTTAATAAAAAAACTCTAAGCCCAAACAAATGTGCTGTCTACCTATTTGAGGGTTATAGCAAAGACTTTGTTATTGCCTGGGACTTTATAATAAAAACATGGATAACTAATAAAAGATATAGACCAGGAGATAGCCCACATTTTGAAGAGTACCTTCCAACTATCACTCTAAAAAAAGATTATTTTAAAGCTAGATTAAATCTACCAATTGTAAAATTATAATAGCAGGATATGGAAAGTATAAAAACTTAAACTATTTTACTCTTTATTTAGGAGTTAATTATGAAAGTTTTTATAATAGTTTTATGTTTTGTTTTATTATTTGTGTTAATTAATTTTATATACTATGGTGGATTAAAAAAAATAGTACCTAAAGAAGAAATATCTGGCGGGGAAACATTAGTTTACAATTTTATGAAAGGTGATTATAGCCAAAGTGGTACTGTTTCTGATCAGGTATATTGGGATCTTATTAATAAGTTGAATATTACAACATATAAGGGCGCTGGAATCTACTACGATAACCCACAAAATGTATCAAAAGAAAATCTAAGATCAGATATTGGTTGTATATTAGAAGATGATGATAAAGATAGAATTGAAGATATTGAGAAGTTATATAAAACTAAGGTTATAGAAAATAAAAAATACTTAATTGTTGAATTTCAATACAAAGGTAAACTTTCGGTATTGATAGGTTTATTAAAAGTATACCCTCGGTTAAATAAATTAAAAAAAAGTGATAAACAATATATTATGGAGATATGGGATATCCCAAATAAAAAAATAATTTATAGAATGAACTTAGAATAGAAATAAGAAAAAGCCTCCATTACAGAGGCTTTATAAAATGTTACTAATATTTTAATCTTTTAAATCTTTAAAATCCTGGGCTTCAAAAGCCTCTCTATCAAATTCACCTAGAGTATTTCCAATAACAACAGATGCTGTTAAATCCCCTGTTACATTTGTAGCTGTTCTAAACATATCAACTAAGAAGTCTACACCGGCTACTAATCCAACAGCTTCTACTGGAAGTCCTACTGTAGTTAAAGTTATGATTGTAAATGCAGTTGCACCCATAGGTACTGCGGCACTACCAACACTAGCGAAAACTGATACTATAACAATTAAAACATACTGAAGAAGAGATAATTCAACCCCAAATGCATTTGCTGCAAAAATAGATACAACTGCAGGGAATATTCCACCACATGCATCCATATTCATAACTGCACCAATTGGTCCAACAAAGTTTGCTACTCTAGGTTTAACTTTTAATCTGTTTATCATTGTATTTATTGTTAAAGTTAAAGTTCCTAAACTAGATCTACTTGTAAATGCCAACAAAATAGCTGGAAATGCTGCTCTATAAAATTTAAATGGATTAACTTTTGCAATACCAAATAACAGTCCACCATAGACAAATAGTACCTGTATTAAACAAGCTATAACTATTCCTACAACAAAAACAGCTAATCCTTTTATTGCACTTAAACCTGAATTAGATAACCAATAAGATGTTAAACCTAAGACACCATAAGGAGTTAACTTAATTACTAATTTTGTTAATCTTGTAACTATTACTAAAAAAGAGTCTATAAAAGCTTTAAATGGCTCTACTTTAATACTATCCTTTCCAGCTTCTATAACTGCTGCAATACCAATTAAAATTGAAAATACAACTAATGGTATAATTTTCATATCAACTGCTGATTTAACTGGATTAGAAGGGATAAAACCTCTGAACTTAGAAAAAAGATCAACGACTGAATTAGGCTCCCTCGCCTTTAATTCACCAATAACAACTCCGTTTCCTACACCTAATAAAGAAGCTATAAAAATTCCTATGATACTTGCAGCTATTGCAGTTATTAAAAACAGAAGAATTGTTTTTAAACCCATTGTTTTTAATTCATTTGTATCACTTAATTTTAATATACCTGAAATAATACTAGCCGGTACTAGTGGTATAATTAACATCTTTAATAGATCAATATATCCATAACCTACTAATGCAAACCACTTTCTAACTTGTCCTGTAATTTCAGGTTCTGCGCTAAAATATATTCCAAGCCCTAGTGCGATACCTAGAACCATTGCTATAAAAACTCTTATAGAAAAAGATAATTTTAATTTACTTTTTAAATAACCTAAACCTACTAAAAGAACGATAAACGCCCCTAACCATATAATTGCTAAACTACTCACATAATTCTCCTAAATCTTTAATTCATACCTAGCATACCTGCAAAGTAGGAATTAAGTCAACATGGAAAATCGAAGTGTCACAATTATTAGAATTAATGTATCTCAATTCATAAAAATATAGAAATGTTGGGTATTCTCCATAAACCTAACTGTGATTTTTTTCTAATAAAATACATTTATCCAGCGAATATGTTATAATAAGTATATTGTTTACAATCTATTTACGAGGGAAGAATGGTAATTAAAAAAATATTATTAGTTATATGTTCACTTTTATTTTTGTTGGGTTGCTCTAAAACAGAGATACCCGATAAAAATATTTTATCAGAACCAGGAAAGTTTCCACTTACAAAAGATAAAAAAACTTTAAAAATAGTCATTCAGAAAAGAGATGATGATCTAGTTGAAGATTTTGTAAATAATGAATTTACTAAGTGGTATGAAGAGAAAACAAATGTTCATTTAGATATTACCGTAATCCCTTTTGGTAGTTCTGCAACAGAATTGGATAAAATTATAGCAAGTGGGAATTTCCCTGATATATATATGAATATGAAGATACCTCCATCAACACAAATAATATATGGGAAATCGGGGATATTTCTAGAACTAAATGACAATATAAAACTATATGGTGAAAACATTAAAAACGTTTTTGATAAGACACCTTATTTAGAAGAACTTATAACATTACCAAACAATAAGATCTATGCCCTGCCTAGTGTAAATGAATGTTACCACTGTTCCCTATCCCAAAAAGCATGGATAAATAAAAGATGGCTAGATGAACTTGGTCTGGAAATGCCAGAAACAACAGAAGAATTTGTAACAGTTTTATCAGAATTTAAAAATTCCGACCCAAATAGAAATGGATTAAAAGATGAAGTTCCTATCGTCTCATCAACTACCAGATGGAATACAAATCTGGATGGGTTTTTAATGAATCCCTTTGTTTATTCTGAACAATTTAATAATAATCGCTATCTATTATTGGATAGTGGAAAGATTACTTCAGCAGTAGTGACTGATGGGTGGCGACAGGCATTAACATATCTTAACAGATTGAATAGATTAGGATTACTTGAAGAATCAAGTTTTACTAATGTTAATGAATATATGAATTCCCTTACCGAGGATGGGGAATATAACAGATTAGGTGTAGCAATAGCTGGAGGATTTAATTCATTCTCAACTATATCTTCAGGTTCAGGAAGATGGCTTGATTATGTGGTGCTCCCACCTTTATTGGGCCCTAGTGGACAAAGGGTTACACCTAGAAATATTCCAATGAATTTTGAACACGGCCAATTTATTATTTCTGGATACAGTAAAGAACCGGAACTTGCATTCAGGTGGGCCGATGAATTATATAATTTAGAAACAACATTAAGAAGTACTATTGGGCCTGAAGGGATTGCTTGGGATTGGGCTGAGTCTGATGTATTAGGTATAAATGGCAAACCTGCCATATGGCGACATTTATTAACCTTTGGAGAGGTTACAAAGCTACATTGGGGACAGGCAGCTATAAACTATAGATCTTCAGAACTTAGGTTAGGTCAAGCAGTTGAAGGAACAGAACCAAATATGGAAGCTATAATATACAAAGAGACAGTAGAAAAAATGGAGCCATATTCGCAAAGTATCGATAAAATTATTCCTCTAATCAATTTTAATTCTGATGTCGCCGACGAAGTAAGTCATCTACAGAATATTTTGACAACTTATGTAAAGGAGATGGAGACAAGCTTTATTTTGGGTTTAGCAGATATTACATCGGATGTTGAGTGGAATAAATATTTAAGCAGACTAAAGTCCCTGGGTATAGACCGTTATATATCCCTTTATCAAAGTGCATACGATTCCCAGTGGGTAGATAATAAATAATGATACACATTAGGAACCTGTCGGTAAGAAGTAAGATTGCAATTGCTTATTTAATACTACTTATATTACTTATTGGAACAGGTTTGATAGCCCTATTTGGAGTTAATAAAATTAACCGAACCGTAATACAACTAGTCGATAAATTGGCAGAAGAACAACAAGTGACAAATAAAATTATAGCACTTGAGTGGGAAAATCAATATTTTGCCAATGAATATATTGAAAATAATTTAAGATTAGATTTAGCAAAATATACCAACTCTATGCTAAGTCTCAAAGATATCCTGAATAACTACCAGAAGTTAACAGATGATTCAGAAAGAATAATAATGATAGATGAAATCAGAGAGTTACAATTGGATTATGCCTCAAACTTCTCAAATATTAACAATTTAAACAATACAAAAATTATACTAAATAATGAAGTTTTAACTATACAGGA
The DNA here is from genome assembly GCA_051531975.1 of Spirochaetaceae bacterium. Lineage (GTDB taxonomy): Bacteria > Spirochaetota > Spirochaetia > DSM-2461 > DSM-2461 > Thiospirochaeta. Next base: position 1,347 of record JAOPTT010000012.1, on the reverse strand, counting down.
TACATTAATAACCAGTAAATTAGCACGGTTAGGTGAAAATACAATATTTACCAATAATAGTGATAAACTTACTCTTTTAAACAGTGCACAGTATCATATTTCACTTATTAAAAGTTATATCCTACAATATTCTACAAATAGTGATGATCATTGGGCCTATTCAACTTTTGATGAGCTAATAATCCTGATAAGTATATTTAATAAAATGATAGATTTAGAGAAGAATCCTAAACAGTTAGAATTGGCAATTGATACTAGAAATACAATATACTTATATAGAGACGGATTATTTGAATATAAAGAGATTACCGATACAATTAATAATTTAGTTAATAAAAACATCAATATCCTTGGACCTAAAATGCGTTCTATTGCCAATGAAATATCCAGTCAAACTAAAGAGGACTTTAATAAAGCTGAAACTCAGACTCAACAAAATGTGGAAAAAATACAGATAATAATTATCATATTATTAGTTATATCACTTATGAGTTTTTATTTAATTGTTAAGTTTTTATCATATAGCATAACATCTCCACTTAGGGAGTTAACAAGGGTTGCAGAAAAAATTAAATCTGGAGATTTATCTGTTCGGGCTAATATCCATACTAAAAATGAATTAGGATTATTAGCTGACACCTTTAATTCTATGACAATTACACTACAGGATAATATTGACCATCTGGAAAATAGAGTCTCTTCAAGGACAAATGAACTAATAAAAGTAAATGAAGTCTTAAATAATCAAATTAATGAGTTGAATAGGGCTGAAAACAGAATAAATGAGCTCCAGATATCACTATCAAACATTATTGACTCTATGCCCTCCATTTTAGTCAGTGTTGATAAAAATGGGTATATAACTCAATGGAATAAAACTGCAGAGAATATTACAACAGTTTCATCAATTGAGGCAAAAGGAAAACTTATATCATCTCTTTTACCTGAAATGGAAGAGCAGATGTATAAAGTTTTCGAAAGTATAAATACCGGAAATATAATAAATGAAACAGTTGAAATATTAAACACTGATAAGAGTCTCTCATATAATAATATAATTATTTATCCACTTATTGCTGAAGTAATAGAAGGAGCTGTAATTCAGATTTATAATGTGACAGAAAACTATAAACTACAGGATCAGTTAGCCCACAACAATAGAATGGATGCAATCGGTCAGTTAGCCGGTGGTATTGCCCATGATTTCAACAATGTTCTTGGGGGAATTTTAAATGCCTCACAATTATTAGTTATGCCACAAAGAAATCTAGATAAAAAGAGTCTTGTTTGCGTAGATTTAATTAAAAAAGCAGCTGTAAGGGCTTCAGATTTAACTTCAAAGCTACT
>JAOPTT010000011.1:0-89418 GCA_051531975.1 Spirochaetaceae bacterium | reverse complement strand
TTATTTTTTTCCCTGTGATCCTCTTGATTGAATAATAAAAACCAAGTGCTGAGAATAGATACAAAGTAGCAAATAGGAAAAAGCCAACATTAAATAATCCACTATATGTGTTTTCAACTCTACCTAAGTCACTGACTAAGTTACTTAAATGGCTGTAATCTGGATTTAAGGCTGCGGACAAAATAAGATTTAACAGATAAACAAGCCAGGCAGATATTCCACATACTAATAATATTTTTTCTTTTTTAAATTTATACATATAATTCCTTTCATGGGTTCTCTTCAATTATTACTAGAGTTACCCTGTTTAAATAAAGATTAGATGAATAATATTATTTTCTCAAGTAAATATTTTAATTACACCATATCATTCAAACTTAAGGTTCAATTTTTTATTAAAACTTATAATTAATTCATTAACAATTTGATCCAAGACTGAGGGAAGAGATACGTTTTGGCTGTGTCACATGATTTTCTATATTAAATCCAAGTATTAGAGGGTGCTGTTTGTTCTCCTCCGACATCTCCTGTATTTATTGTTTCAGCTGGTTCAATAATTAATATATCACAATCATTATCTGAATATGGTTTATGTTCAATTCCCTTAGGGACAACAAACATTTCACCTGCCTTAAGTTCAACACTTTTTTCTCTAAAGTCAATTCTCATAGATCCATTAATTACCAAAAAAACTTCATCTGTTTCCTTATGATCATGCCATGTAAAATGACCTTTTATTTTTACCAATTTGAAATGATAATCATTCATCTGTGCTACTATTTTTGGAGACCATTGATCTTGGAATAAATTAAGTTTCTCTTTAATGTTTATAACTTCATTTTTCATTTTCTATCCTAATATAAATTTAAAGATAATTTCATATAACAATAACATCATAGTGGCGTTATTACTCTCTCAATTTACTTTGTTACCAATAATGAATCTAACACTTTTTGTAAATGGAATAATATTTTTTACTTTGACTTATTTTCTGAGATATATCTACATACAACAAATTTAATCTATTTAAATATAGATGAATAATCTTTAGAAAATTTTATCCCAATGGCTATTGTTTTGGTTCAACGAGAATTGGATAGTGCTTCTTGAATATCTCTAATGGTCAAAAACAAAGAGCTGGAATAGTGAGAGCCCTTGCTAACGAAATTAATATAGTATTTACAGATGAACCAACAGGATATTTAGATATTAGAGCAAAAAGAATAAATATTAGACCTATTTAGACAGCTAAACAGTTAGGGACATACTATAATTATAGTTATACACTATGCTAATTCAATTATAGTTGCCTCAAGAAGCATAATAATATTACATGGAAAAATAATTTCAGAGGAGTTATTATGAAAAAAATTATTTTATTTATTTTTATAGTATTAATGGTTAATAATTATATTATTTCCCATGAAGAGGAAAAAGAAGAATCCCATAAAGAAGATAGAGAAGAAGACCATGATAATGACAGAGATAAAAGGTCACAATTTATTATATTTGAAGAAAATGATGAGTTTTCAGAAATTGTAATAGAAATGAAAAACTGGAGTTTCTCAATGGATAAAATCATTCTAGATAAAGATAAAAACTACAGGTTAACTTTTATTACAAAAATCGGTCATCATGGAGTTGCAATTCCAAAACTTAAAATGAGTTCAAAAAATCTAACTGTTGGAGAATCAATATCTTTTGATTTTAAAGGAATTCTTCAAGGATCATATGAATTTAATTGCAACATTTTTTGTGGTTCAGGTCATAAAAAGATGAAGGGTGTTATACAGATTAAATAATCGTAAGTCACATAACGTGTGAGATTACCTATATGTTGAACTTCTTTGATCAATCGTGGAAAAAGGTTATCGTAAAAACTATTATTTATCATAATCCTGCAAACATACGGATTAACTCTGTTTCAGATTTTTTTACTCCATTAGGTCTTTATTTAAGTCCTGTAGGTCTTATTAATATACATTGTGAGAGGAAGTAAATCTTCAGAGTTTATACATTCAGCCCATATTTTGGAAATATATTTGGTATACCTGGAAACTTTAAGGATTTCATATCATTAATGTAACCAGTGAAATTATATTCAATATCTTTATCAATAAAACTTACTGTTTTATCAATATGCATAATTCCATACTTTGCAGTTCTTGATAAATCATTATTGGGAAGACTCACAGAACCAAAATTTTTAATGATAAAGTTATTCCAATACATAGAAAACCGTAAATGAGAATGACCACACAAGATTATTTGTGCTGATTGATTTCCTAGTTCTTTATTCAAAAAGTTTATGTCGCTATCTGGCATGAATGCTGATGAATAAGAATTTGGTGTACCATGACAATAATTTACTAAGAAATTCCCATAATTAATTTCCTGCATAATTGGTTGGCTTAGAAGTTTATCTCTTTTTAATGTTGGAAATTTATCAATAGCCCAGAGTCTCATCAACTTTAAAATATGTTGGGAGTCATTTTTAGGTATAAAGCTATCCATATCTAAAAAGCAATCATCAGAATTTCCTTTTATCCAAATGTCTGGAGAAATACTATCCATAAAGTCGTAGACTTCAACAGGATGTGGACCAGACATTACTAAGTCTCCTAAAAATGCTACAGAATCTACAGATTCTTTCCTTAGATCTTTATAAATAGCCTCTAGAGCATGTATATTTCCATGAACGTCTGAAATTATTGATATTTTCAAATGAACCTTCTCCTATTTTCCAATATATTATTTATACTGTTATCCAATATCTCTGAGTTGTTTTACCATTTTCTGATACTTCATTTTCTAATTTTCCACCATTTTTTACTATTGTTTTTAATGAACCGATATTTTCTTTGTCGCATGTTATTAAAACATTATCTATATTAATTTTTTTACATTCTTTTAGTCCATGATGTAATATTTCTTTGGCATAACCTTTCAATCGTTCTGATTTTTTTACACTATATCCAATATGACCTCCAAAATTAAATAGAAAATCATTTAATCTATGGCGTATATCAATCATTCCAATAATTATGTCTTCGTCTTCTATTAATGCTAAATATGTAGATGCTGGAACCAAACCAGTTCTGACTGTTTCTTCTTTTGAGTTATCTTTCAATGAATCAAGCCAGTCTTCTATATTGTTATAATTTGCTAGATTAGCAGTTCCATCCATACTTTCATTGTTATCTTCAAATTCTTTTTTATAATCTAATATTTGTGTTTTAAACTTTATTGATGGTGTTACTAATTTAATGTTATTCATAAGATACCTCTATTAATTATTAGTTCATGTTTAATCTTGGATTCTCGGACACTCCCACAGTTGATGATCAGATGTCTAATTCATTTATAAATGATAGATATACTTTTTCATGTTCAGATGATAGTTTATTAATTTTAATACCATAATTGAATTTATCGTTTTCATCCTTTTTCTCCCAGATAATATCACTTGTAATTTTAATTATATCAAAGCTAGGAAATATTAGAGTAAAGGAAATATCATCTTTATTTTTAAAGTAATAGGAAGTTTCTATGTTCATACCTTCTCTGCTCATATTAAGAACTAACATTTCGGCACTAGTACATTCAGCTTTGCAGATAACAGGGAATCTTTGATATTTTCTTTTCTCGAGCATTAACTTATCCTCTATTTATTTTTAACTTATTGTATTTACATTGATTATTATCGGTCATTCTTCATCTTTGATAAAGATAATGTAGGAGATCATTCAACAATATCTAACATATGCAGTCAATTTAATCTAAATTCACATCACTAATTATAAAATTTTCTGTTGTTAACTGGTCTTCCCATTTATTACCATCTGAACGATAAAACATTCTAGTTTTTGTTCCATCAGTTTTTGTATAATCTATTACAAAAATTTCTCCTTTTTCTATAAGCATAGGATAATTATCATAAGGTAAATAGTCTGCATTAATTTCATTTTTTTTGAAGATTTCATAAGCTTCTTCCAATCGCCAAAATTCACGATACTTATATTCAATGAATCCATGCAAATCTTTCTTTCCTTAGTAAGATGCATTATATTCATTATCTTCAACGATGATTGTATCTACTCTGATAGGCTCTATAATAGACCACAAGAACAAATTCTCAGAATTAATTAGATCACCATATTCGGATTTTAACTGAGAGGTCATATTAGAAACTTTTCCTGTAAAGTCCATGTCATTTAGACCTGTATGAGCTGCTCCATATATTCCCATAATATCTTTATTACTAAGTTTTTCTAACTCGCGTATAAAATTTTCTACCATTGTATTTTCTCTATATACATCATTTCCAGAACCATTATATCGAATGCCTTGAAGAATCGCTTCTTTGGTCAGTTTATACTTCTTGGAATATTCTAAATTATTCGCTTTTAAGTATTTTAAATATCTTTGTCCTGTTGAATCATGCTGATGCCCAACATCAGTTCCGTGAAAAACTGTTTCTGGACAGTTCTCTTTTATCTTTTGATAAAACTCTAATGAGTAAGGATTATGACTAGCAGAACCTTCCCAATCAGAATAAAGGACATTTAATATGCTATCATTATCAGTTTGCATCCACAGATTCAAATATTCTCCCGTAAAGTAAGATAATTCTATAAACAAATCCCTAAAACCTTTTTGATAAAAGTCATACCAGATATCAAATTCTTTTTCCAAAATTCGTTTGTCCCCATGAGTTTCACCATATAAATATATCTTTCCAGTATAAGTTTTGGTATTAGTTAGCACCACATTTTTTAGATCGTTAGAATTATTCCCTTTTTTTGAAACTGTACATGTATTTAGTATAATAACCATTATAATTGTGAAAATTATCACATTCTTTTTATTCATTTTTACTTTTCCGATAATTATCTAATTTTTATAATAATTTGAGTATATCTATTTAGAACTTAATATAAAAGTCATTTTTCTGATGATAAAATAGTGGTTCTATTATATTTTCAACTGAAGTATTAATTCTTATATTATTTTATAGGCCATTAAAAAAGATAACATCGAACAGGAAATTTACTAATATTCATCTTCATATTCATCATCATAATCTTCTTCATATTGATCATATTCTTGTGTGTGTTCACTGTTAACTGTAATAACTTTCATGCCCTGTCCTCTTAAATTAGTCCATTCTGCACTAAATTTTTGGTTAAGTAACTTAAAATGTGCTTCATATTTTTGTCCTGTAGACATGTTATATATTGTAAAACCGTAACTGTTTAATCCATAACGAAGAACTTCTTTGATGGTGAACATTTCTGTTTCCTGCCCCAAATTAAAACGAAGATCAGGATAAAGTGGCTCTGTTTTATCGATTTGAATATTTGATGTTTCAACGTACCTTGAACTCAATATTACCAGTTGTTCATTAATCAATGTTAGAACCGTCCAGGCAGAAGGAAAATTATTAAGTAAATATAATCCATTTTCCTCTGGTTCAACCGGATCAAAGGATAAAAATGGATCAAAAACCCAGCCTATGGTACTATCCCAATCTACCTGAGACCAATATCCATTTAAGCTATCTATTGTTTCTGCCTGTTTTTTTATACTAATAATCTGAACTATATCCCCTGCTGGTATTAGATCTATTGTTTTTGACATCATCGAAGGACTAGATTTAAGTGGTAATCCACCATCTAATGTAGTGTAACGCAGGTTTGTCTCTTCTTGAGCTAAAAGATTCATTGTCAAAAAACTGCCAACTAGTAATAATAAAATTAATTTTATATGTTTAGTCATATTTTCCCTCTTTTATAGATTTAAAAGATCTTTTTGCTAAAAAAGAAATCCTTATGTTGTTATGAAAGCTGTTTCACCAATTATTTTAACATAATCATTTTTTGTTTTATAGTTTTTATCTGTATAATTGATTTGTTTTTTTTTATTTGTAAAAAAAATGTGTATTTTAATATTCCTATCAGATAGGGTGTTAAATCAGTTCTAAATTGTTTAGTATTAATAACATGGAGTTATTTAATGAAAAGATATTTTATATTTTTTGTACTACTTAATATGTTTTCAGTTTGTTTTTCTCAAACTGAACGAACCTATAGAGTTTATAATTATCCTCCACATTACTACTTCGAAAATAATAGATGGCAAGGTCTTTCTATAGAACTAATAAATGCACTACTTTTAGAAGCAGGTTATACATACAAACATGTAAATCTGCCCTTTACCAGATCTCTTGTTCAATTAAAACATGGAGATTTAGACATCATGACTAATTTATCACTTAAAGAAGAGCGAAATGAATATATTTATTTTATAGGACCACAGATGTATGAAACTATGTCTCTGTTTTTTCCAGAAGAATCGGATTATATAATAAATAGTTTAAATGACATAAAAAAACTTCCAGGTAATATAGGCATTCATTTGGGTTATTTTTATGGTAATGAGTTTGATAAAAAGTACAAAACTGATAAAGATTTTGCTGATAAGTTTACTACTCTGCCTAATAATAATGAATTTAATAGTTTAGTAAAAAAGAAACGTTTAATTGGTTATATTGGAGAACGTTATGATTTTTATTATAATAGTAGAGTAGATGAAAGCTATAGAGATTTAAAGGAACACACTTTTGTTATTCATAATAATCCAGTATATTTTGGTTTTAGCAAAAAAACATTTACATTAGATGAAATAAATCATTTGAATGAAGTATTTGAGAGTGATAAAGTTAAAAACAAAATAAAAGTAATTTTAAATAAATATCGGGTAAATAACTTAGGTGATCAATAAGATAACTGTATAAATCAAGTTAATATTTAGAGATAGTTTGTTATCAATATTCAAATTAACACACCTAATAGAAAGCTCGATATAAGTTCTCACAGTTCTTTTATGGTTTATTCTTTTGACCTCTTATCTGCATTGCCATATAAATAATGTTTTCATTTTAATTCCTTAGGTAGTATATCAGGGTTAATATATCGTTTCATAGAATCCTTACCTAATTCAATGGCTTCATTTGGACACAAGTGATAACATCTGCAACAATTAACACATTTACCAAGCCACTTTGGTCCAGAAGATGTCATCTCAATATTTTCTACAGGACACATTTTTATACATGTATTACATTGTTTACATGAACTATTAGTCCAGAAGATATTATCTAGTTTATGTCTCCTAGAGTCGTTATATGGCTTTTTAAATAGAAAGTACGAAAAAACAAAACCCATTACTCCAAAGTTTGTCTCTATGGGATGATCAATTTTATTGCTAATTATAGAGCTTATATAATTGATTTTATCATTCTTTTCTAAATAAAATTCTTCATTACTTTTTTTTATATATTTTGAGACCTTAGGATGTACTCCTGGCATACTAATAGTGAAACCAGCATTTAAATACCTATTCTTTTTATGTAAGTATCTATTAAATATTTTTAAAGTTCGACAAAATGCACCACCACCATTTGCTATTGCAAATATATAGTTTGTCACCTTAAAATCTACACAATCTAAGAACTCCTCAATTATACAAGGAACACGTCCAAAATATACTGGAAATACGAAACCAATAATATCACCAGTAATTATATTATCTTTAGTAGTTCTCATTATTTTTTCAATTGAAATAATTTTGATATCTTCCAACTTTAATTTTAGATCTTTAACTATTGATAGTGAATTACCAGTACCTGAAAAATAGTATAGTGTTATCATTTTCTTCATTCTAATACTCCCATTTGTATAATCTAGACTAAATGAACGTTATAACAATAAAACGTACATAATAATAATTTAACCCTATTTAATTGACTTGTCAATTATTTATGAACGATAATGGGATATAAAGTTTATATATATAAGGATTTAATGTGGATGGTCATCAAATAAGACGTAATAATATTGAAAATAGAATAATGAGAACTGCTATGCACCTCTTTAAAACATATGGTTTCAAAAGTGTAAGTATTGAAAAGATTGCAGCTGAGTCAAAGGTTTCAAAAGTAACAATTTATAAATACTTTACAAACAAAGAATCACTGGTTCATACTTCTCTTAAAACAATGTTTACAAGTAAAGCTGATGAATTAAAAAAAATAATAACTTCAAACATTTTGTTTGAGAAAAAGCTAGAGCTTCTTATAAAAAGTAAAATAGATATTTTTCAAAGTTTTAGTGGTGATCTCCTACACGAACTTGAACAGATAACACCAAAGTTTGTTGATGAACTAATGACTTTAAGAAGAGAATCAATCATTGCATTATCTAATCAATTATTAAACGAAGGTAGGAATGATGGATACATATCTTCAGAGATTTCAAATGAATCTTTTACTGTTTTTTTTGATATAGTTGGAATGGGAATGATAAACAGTCCTTCCTTTAAAAAATATCTAGAAGTTAATCCTAAAGCTTTTGAAGAGATCCAAAAATTAGCAATGAGCTGTTTAAACATCTCACACCTTCCTAATATTTGATAGAAATCTTATTTATTGTGAATGTGCATTTGTCCCAGATATGTTCAATGGCTCTAATTAATATATAAATATACTATCTATCCAGTATCATTATGTTCCGGTGAAAGTATCAATATTTATTGTCTGTACATTTAATATTTACAGTTTGTACCCCAGTGTTTTAGATTACCATTTCCAACTCTAAATGAAATAATTAAATAATTAAATATATAAGTATTTGATATCACCATGATAATGATTATTCAATATTTACTGTCTCGTCTATTTTAATTTCAATTTTTATTTTGTATCCACAAAAATAACCAACTGTTCTTTTTGTGGGATTTAATTCAAAATCTTCTCTACAATCGAGATTTAAGAGGAGACAATTCAAAGGAGTGAGTTTGTTTCTATGATTGATTGGTTCAAAATAAATTTAAAGTCAGAGTTTGGCTTTCTCTTTCGAATTATAGTATAATTAGTAATGATAAATCAAATCTCACAGCATATGGGAGAGAACAGATGAAAAAAATAAAACAACTCTTACCATTTGTCATGATGCTCATTCCTTTTTCAAGCTTAAGTGCTCTAGAGCTTCCCAAAGAGATCGTTTTAGCCGATTCGGATCTCAGTTTTTTAAATAGCGTTGTACAGGAAGTTGGAACCAGAGCTTTTGGTAAATACAATATTAAATTCAGCCTTAAGACGTATCCCTCAAAACGAGCATTGCTAACTGCCAATTCCGGTCAGGTGGATGGAGATGCATACAGAGTATATGACCTCTATGAAAAAACGGGAGGTCAATACCCTAATTTGATCCGTGTTGATGTGCCATACATATCCATATACTTTACCGCTTTTGTAAAAGATAAGGGTATTAAAATTACCGGATGGGAGGATTTAACGAATTATCGAGTGACTGTAATTCGAGGAAACAAAACAATGGAAACCCAAGTGGACGAATTTGTGCCTCCTGAGAGACAGGCCGTTGTAGGCTCATATAAACAAGCATTTACTATGCTCGAACATAACAGGGTAGATATCGTGGTGGGGAAGCCTATTGTTGGAGCAGACTATGTGAAGAAGTATAATCTCTCTATGACCGGAAAATTTCAATTTCAAGAGATTTACATGTATCTCCATAAGAAACACGAGCAACTCATTCCAAAAATCAAAATGGAACTGCAAAAAATGAAAGATTCTGGTGAATTACAAGATATTGAAAAAATGGTTCGAGATAGATTCTTGAAGTAAGTCTCATCACAGAATTAGATAAGCCCCACCAATTTTTTAGGACTAAACAGTTGCATAAACAGTTAAGCTTTATTGTACTGGTGGTAGATTGCTGTTAACACAATGCCCCTGCAGCCGGGATAAAAAACAGCTCTAGGGCTGCCTTTCTCTATTTCTTGAAAATCTTGATATCTCCTGAACTTGTTACAACACTAAAGTTCCCATTACCATCCCCTACTGTACCAACTAATCTATTGTCACGATAACTACCACTAATTGTAATTGGAAGAGCAGATTCAATATCCCCTGATGATGTATTCACGTTGAGCTTAAAACTCGAATCCTCTGGAATATACAGTTTTACATCCCCAGAAGATGTTGTTATACCAACATTAGATAAGACTTTATTAAACTCTATATTTACTGCCCCTGAACTACTATCAGTAATTAAATTTCCTGTATAACCCTTAATATCTATATCCCCACTAGTAGAGGAGAAGTTAGCGCTGCTGTTCTTCATGTTTGTGACTTGAATTTCTCCAGAAGAAGTTCTTATGTTGGAATCGTCTGCAACAATATCATTTAAATTAATATCACCAGAACTAGCTTGGACAGAGTATTTTACTGACTTTATTATTTCGTGTTTACTATCACCTGAACTTGATTTTACAATAAAGTCATCACTATTTATCCGGTTTGTTATTATGTCTCCCGAACTAGAAATCAGTGTTATATGTTCTATTTCGATATCTAAAACATTTATTTCTCCTGAGGAAGTAGATACTGAGAGAGTTGAGATAACCTTTCTAGGTATTTTAACTGTTAAAAGAGAATTATCCTGGGATATACTATACTTTCCCCTTACAGTTGTTGTTACAATAATTCTATCGTTTACAAGTTCAAATTCTAATATTTTATTATCTGGTTTCGGTTTTATATTTAGTGTACCACTGTAATTAAAACTAATTGTATTTGAATCTGTAGCCTCTATTCTGATATTGGTAAATGTTAGATCAATATCAATCATATCAATACCTTCTGAATTATACTTCATTTCCTCATCTACACTATAAGCATATTTACTACTTAGGTTAGTTATAGATTTTTCCCCATTAAAGTATGACGGTATGTTACCAATCCATGAAATTAGGCCTACCATTGTAAGTGATACAACAGCAGCAATTAATAATATTTTTATAAATTTAACTTGAGTCATTATGATCTCCTTAATATAATTTTTAGATTTGACTTGATATATTTTACTACTACTTTGTAAAATAGTTTTGATACTTTAATTAATCCTAGAACAGCTAACATTCCCAGGGAGAAAACTGCAATTCCAGCAAAAAACAGTGCAATTGTTGGTACAAATGCAGTAGGAAAATCCATAATATCTGAGAAGAATAATGATAAAAGTGGTCTGAAAATAACTGCTAATACTGTTACAACACCTGATATTACCATGGATACAGCACCTGCCCATATTCCTATAAATCCACCAACAACTCCAAAAAATGGTCCAACAACAAATACTAGATTAAAAAACAATAGACTAATTGAAGCAATAACAGTTTTAAAAGCGTTTGATGCATTACTATCTATGGTGTCTAAAGTTAATTCGCTGCTACTTGTTTTTCCTATCTGAACGGGATTTCCAAGTGAGTCGATTATGTCCTGGTCGCTTTTACCATTCTTTCTTCCATTTCTAAAATGATCTTTATGATCCTCCATAATTTCGTTTTTATCCTCTACTGAGAGACCAACTAAATTCTTTTTTAATATATGTAAAAAATCTTTTTCATCCATTTTGCAACTCCTTATTAAGTAGTATTTCTACCTGTTTATTAAATTCTAACCACTCTATTTGTAGTTCTATAGCTCTCCTATTACCTGTTTCAGTAATCTTGTAATACTTTCTTGGCGGTCCACCTGGGGACTCTTTTAAATAGGTTTCAAAAAAACCATCTTTTGAAAGTCTTCTTAACAGTGGATAAACCGATCCCTCTGAAATATCTATATTTTCTGATATATCTTTAACCAATTCGTATCCATAATAATCCTTAGAATTTACTAGAGATAAAACACAAATCTCTAAGACTCCTTTTTTGAATTGTACATTCATCTTTCCTCCAATTATTCATTGAGCAGTAGTGATGATTAACCACTACTGTTTATTAAATAGTACTATCTTTAGTATATGACTGTTTTGATAATTGTCAATGTTGAATAGAGATAATTTGTAATTATTATTAGATATTAGAACTATCGACGGTTTCATTATTGGATAATACTGTTTGCATCTCTGACAATAGTGTTAATAAAACTTGAATAAGAATAGAATCCCAAGAATTAATACTTATGCAATTTAGTTACAACAGTATCATAATGAAGATGTAAATCACTTATAAAATAAAATCGTATTATATAAGACAATTAATGATATTATTGTCGTAATTAATTGTTTCAAATATGGAGAATGTTGAAATGGAAGTTAAAAAGTTAGATCTTAAAAATGAATTAAAGGCAGTAGAGAACGCTTTCTGTAAAAAAGCTAAGGAAATTGGAATCGATAAAGCGTTTTTATTGTTTATTGCTGATAATGGGGTTATTAATAGAGACTCTAAAATATATAAAGGGCAAGATGGGTTATTACAATACTTTACAAATGCAACTACCGATAACATAGATCTTATATGGACTCCGGACTATGTTGATGTTGCAACATCTGGAGACATTGGGTATACCTATGGATCATATACAATGCATGAAAATAATATAGAGATAACAAAGGGACAATACTGCACTATTTGGAAGAGACAAGAAGATGGATCATGGAAGTTTGTTTATGATTAGTGTCTATTATTAAAATAGAACGAGACTGTATTGGAATGGATTCAGTTATTTAACAGTATCCCCAATATAATTAGTTAATTAACTTTCTTGAAATATTCTATTCACTGACCTACAATATCTGTAGTGAGGCTATTATGAAACGTACAATTATTTTAACAATTTTAACCCTATGCACAGTATTTGGGACATTTGCAGATTCAATAAGTGATGGATGGTGGGCTCAAACAGCGAGTACAGCAGGAGATGGCGAAAATGTGGCTATGGAGATTAAATCTGTTACACCTCACATAATTACCCTGGACTCTAACAATGGATGGGTTGGTTATGCCTGGTACGATAATGATAAAGATCTATATACTGGTTTCTTTGAGCTAACAATGCCAGAAATGGAAAATGATATGAAAAGCTGGACTGGAGAGGTTTTTCATTTTACTCTATGTTACGATGGTCTTACATTGACCATGAAAGCAAAATCAATTGTTGGTGACTTTAATGCAACCTTCTGGGCAAAAGAAGGGAGTAAAACTGACTAATTAGAACTTTATTTAATAATTTTGAAACAATATACATTTTGAGAAAGAATGAAACCTAATGCTCAAAATGAAAATAAGACTAATCTCTAGCTAAGGAGATTAGTCTTATTTCAATTAATCTATTTTAATTTGTAAGTACTTCTGTACACATATGAAACAATAAATATTGGGTTTTTATCAGCCTATTTAGAAGTTAGTTCAAGTGACTAGTGTAAGATATAATTCATTTTTATATCCTATGGAATAATACCTTATTGTTGTCTCTATTGATTTTGGAAAGAAATCTTCTAGACCTTTTTGAATAAACATCGTATAAAATTTACCATCTTCTTCAACTAATGTTTTACTCCTCTGGGACATGAGTATCCCAAATTTCTGAATATTGTTCTCGAAATGCCAACCATGTATCTCGTTCGATTCCAGGATCGTTTGAACGTACAATATTAAGTGATATCTGGAGATTTTTTAATGCAGTATCAAACTGACTTTTTGTGCACCCAAACTCGTCCATTACCTCGTGTCTAAGGGTAGTCGTATCAAAAGGTTCATTCCGAATCATCTCACAAATGAACTGTGACAAAGAATTGAGAGTCTCGACATTCCTGTAAGCTGATACAAAATGAACATCACTTAAATACTCTATAGTCATTAAAACTGCGACTCCACCTTTGATTTTACCATAGAATATTTCACTAGGGAATTCTGCCGGTAGACGATTTTTCCAATCCCACACAGCGGTGACTTTTTGCCCCCACCCTTTCTCACCTTCCTGCTTGTCAAGTAAGTCGACATATTCCCATAGTGAAGGCAGCGCCATTTTCGAGTTCTCAAAAATAGTGCAGATCTTCAACTCTTTAATTAGTTCACTAGCTTCTTTACAGGTTGTGATCATATATTTAACATTCATGCTGTACCCTCCATGACCATTTACTGGCATTATATATTTTAATAATTCATGTCCAATTAGCTATTAGGTGCTTACTTTTCGCAAATATACGACGTTTTAATTTTCTTAAGATTACACAGTTTAACCTAAATGGTCACGAATAAATTTTACGTGGATTTAACATATTTATTACATTCTTCTATAAGATAAATAAAATACAAAACAGCTAACAAATAAATAAAACTACTTTGTATTTTTTGATGTTTCAGATTTAATATATCTATCAAATACTCGTTTCATTGAGCCGTCTTTAGTTTTATTTTCAATAGCATTATTAACCTTATCTACAACAGATTTATCTACACTTTCTTTACTGAATATAAAATGTACTAGGTCCTCGTATGGTATATAAGTGTGCAATTCAACTAAGTCCTGAACACCAAGTTGTTTTGCAGTAAAAAGAAGTGCATATTTATCATCGATTATCATATCAATTCTTCCTGATGTAAGCATCATCAGTCGATTTTTTAGACTGTTGTTGAGGTACAAGTTTTTAATAAAAGTTGGATCACTTAATAACTTTTCATATTCATCACCATACCATGATCCATATTGCCCACTCAATTTTATAGAAAGATCTATCATATCGGATAATGTTGATAAAGGATATTCATTACCTGTTCCTTTTCTTACCAGAAGGGCGATGGTTTCATCCCGGTAAGGTAGCGAGTAATAAGCATATTTACTACGCTCTTCTGTAAAGGAGGCACCTGTGATCATGTTAGATTCTCCATTTTTAATCATTGCAAGACCACGGATAGAGGGATATGATTTCACAGTATATTCGATATCTGCTTCAATAAGAATTAGATCTGCTAGTTCAATATCTAGACCAGTAAAGGATCTATTTTCATCCATATAATAATATGGAAACCATTCATCCCCAACTGTAAGAAGAAGTTTATGTTCTTCACTTAAAATCTGAGTGGAAAGAAATAATAGTATAATAAGGATTTTCATTATAAATCTCCTATCTTGATTATATTGACGACACCTCTAATCATAATTCATTTTCTTTAGATTTCAATGGAATATAATTAAGTACATCTAAATATTTTAATCTTTTCATTATTTTCCCGTTTATTAGAATATGAGAGCTAATGCACGAGAATAAATTTTGATTGTAAATATTTAATTATTAAGATTATATTAACTAGAGGTATTCATATGTTTATTGGAATCATAATTGGGGCTGTAACATTCATAATAATTGGAGTTTTTCATCCAATAGTAGTTAAAGCTGAGTATTATTGGGGATCTAAATGTTGGCCATTATTTTTAGTTTGCGGATTATTCTTTTTATTTTTATCTATTCTTTTTGAAAATGTAATTTTATCTGGCATATTGGGTGTTCTTGGGTTCACCTCTCTCTGGAGTATTAAAGAAATTCATGAACAGGTTGTACGGGTAGCAAAAGGCTGGTCAAAGGCTAATCCAAAACGATATAATTCTACTAAGATTTAACTAAAACAGCAATTACAGGATTTATTCTACTATAGGTAGTAAGCATATGTGCCAGAGATGTGTAACTTTAAAATAAGGAATAATGAGATCAAATTTCAAACCAATAAAAAGGTCTCTTTTTCATAGATACAAATCCATTTATCTGAATATAGTAGATAGAGTTCAATACTCCAGTAACAACTGTTACTGGAGTAAAATTTTATAGCTGTATCATTTACTATTATCTTAGTAGAGCTTTAGTAATTCATCTATATCATTTAGTAAATCTTTATAATTTACAGGATTAAGTCTATTATCTAAAGGCTCTCTGCCATTTGATAAAATATAATGAACTTTCAGTGGCCTATCTCCAGAAATACCTGAGATTGCAACTTGATAGCTCCTTGTCATATGCATTTGAGTTCTATAAACACCAACAACACTATCACCTATATTTACTTTCTGTTCTTTAGTAGGAATAAACTGAGCATGGTAGTCAATATCCTGAACAATTTCATGTCTATAAAAGACTTTACCCTGTCTTTTTGCTTCACTCCATTTTGAACCTATAAAGGCGTACATTTTATCACTATAATTAGTATGATAACATCCCCCTCCATATGCATATGCTCTATCGTCATACTTATGAGATATTTCAGACAGATACGCTATAGCAGTAGATTCGGCTAGATCTTGACTAAATGCGTGACATGGAGATGTTCCTAATAGAGCATTTCCAGGTTCAACATGGGTAGCTCCCAACTCTTTTAATAGAGGCATCTCCAAAGACGAGGTATTCCCTGGCATATTAACCTGTTTTATTTCTATTCCGCGACCTTTTAATATTTGGATAGCTCTATTTATTGCTTCTACATTTTTAGTTGGAATGATTTTTTCATCTTTACTTTCATTATATTTCAAGCATGGAAAGGCTGTAACACCAACTAACTCTATGTTTTTTAGTTCTTTAATCTGGTCTATAAAACTATCAATTTCAGATATGTGAAAACCACCTTCTTGGCCTTCAAAAACGTAATCATCATTATACACTCTTATCATAATATCTTGCTTACAGTTTAATTCCTTACAAGCTTGGTCTATCCAAAGTGCGTGTTCATAGTTATATACAGTAAAAACATCTGGTTTTAGCTTTATAACCTCACTGGTTAAATGTTTAGGAATTTGATTTAAATGCCCAACATGTCCAAGGGGAATGTTAAACTCTCTACAAGCTAATGCCCCTTGGAAATCCACTGCAACCATTTTATTAAGTCCCATTTTTATAGCCAACGCATTAATATATGGATTTCTATTGTGTTGTTTAGACATCAAATATATAGAGAGTCCATTTTTATTTGCTGCAGCTGATAGTTGTTTTGCATTTTCTGCAATCTGATCTAAATTAATGACCCAAGAGTTAACAGGAATCTCCCCTTTTTGGTGAAGGTCAATTATAAAATCTAACATTTTCTCGTTATTCGTTAGAACATTATCTAAATACATAGTTTCTCCTTGGTTGCATATCCGAGCAGGCAATGTGCATACATCTGCCATTCCGACCAGGATTTTAAATTTTTTCTACCCTTTTACAGCACCAGAAGCTAAACTCTCCTGAACTTGGCGACTTAAAACAAAATAAATTATAAGACTAGGCAAAACAGCAATTAGTAGAGCTGCGCCTATTGGTCCCCACTTTGTGGAATAACGCCCTCTTAAAGACATAAGTCCAACAGGTACTGTTTTATATGCTTTATTAGTTATGAATGTTACTGCAAAAAGTAATTCATTCCAGACATTTCTATATGTGAAAATAGCAATAGTAGCTATAGCTGGTTTAACAAGAGGTAAGATTAAATGAAAATATATTTGAAATATATTACAACCTTCTAAACAGCCAGATTCTTCCATCTCGTAAGGAATAGAGTGATAGAAACCTGTAAAAATATAGATAGCTATAGGCAAACCAAATGCAACATATGGTAGTATTAATGCCTGATAGGAATTTGTCATTTTAAGAGCCGATAAATTAGTAAATAGTGGTAATAGACTAGACTGTGTTGGGATCATAATACCTAATAAAAATATAGTTAATATTAGACCACTATACTTCCATTTCATTCTTTGAATAGCATATGCAGCAGTACCACCTAATACTATTACAGCAGCAATACTAATAGTTGTAATTAGTGCACTGTTAAAGTAAAAAATAGGCATATCGCTGTTATTAAAAACATTTGAATAGTTACTCCACAACCAGTTCTGGGGAAGACCTGCAACATTTCCACCAAAGATTTCACCATTATCTTTTAATGAAAAGAAAAATAGATAGACTAAAGGATATATCTGAAATAGTGCAACTATAATTAAAAATGTATAAAGTAGCGGTTTTAGTAATTTATTCATTGGTACTCCCTTTAAAAGCCTTTTGTAGAACACCTGTAACTAAAAGACATATTAGTACAATAACCATAGCCATAGCACTTCCCATACCATATTTATACTTAGAAAAAATAGTACTTATCATAACTAAACTTGGCATTTGACTAGAGTTAACAGGTCCACCCTTAGTCATAGTATAGATTACATCAAACTCTCTTATTGATCCTATTACTAACATTACAATACACACCTTTAGTACTGGAGCCATAAGTGGTAATACAATTTTTAAGGATGTAGTAATTGGACCCGCACCATCAATTTTAGCAGCTTCTCTAAGTTCTGTAGGAACTGATTTTGCTCCAGCATAGAGTAATAACATATGGTAACCAACCCATTGCCAAAGTATTGGAAAACTTGCTGCTGTCATTGCTGTCTTTGTATTCCCTAATAGTGTAACTTTAGCCCAGTCATCAAGACCTAGCTTGAGTAATATCATATGTAAAAGACCATAATTGGGGTCATATATTCTTTGAAATAACATTGCGATAACAACCGCAGATAACATAACAGGTATAAAATATACTGTTCTAAAAAAACTTTCACCTTTTACTCCACTTGAGAGTATGAGTGCTAAAATAAGTGCCATTGGCAACTGTAGTAGTAGTGTTAATGTTGTAAGATAGAATGCATTTTGTACTGACTTAGTAAATCCCGGTTCTTGACCAGTAAACAACTCAGCATAATTTTTTAATCCTATAAAGGTTTTTTCTCCAAAACCGTTCCAATCAAGTAGACTGTAGTACATAGAAGTAAACATAGGTACAATTACAATACTTAAATATAAAACTAATCCTGGTAATACAAATATTAGTATGGCTTTTTTATCTCTTAAAACCTTATCCATCGGATTCTCCTAAAAGGCGGTGAATAGTTCCACCGCCATATTATTATTACTTTATTCGTTTATAGTTTGCATTGCAGCAGAGAACTCTTCTGGAGTTTTCATTCCAGCAAACATCTCTTGAACTAGATCTAAATGTAACTCTGTATCTTCACCAACAAGGAATGTATCCCATGCTAAAGTAAAACCAGTTGCATCTTTAGTTAATTCGATAATTTGTTTAGTAAGTCGATTTAAGTTTGCAAGATCAATATCACCTGAGTATACAGGAAGGTTTACACCCTCCTGAGCACCTTGAGTAGATAACTCAACAGCTAAGAACTCTAGGAATCTTGCAGCGTCTTTAGGGTACTTTGTATTTGCACTAATCATAAAACTGTCTACAGATCCACCTAAGAAATCATATTTTAAATCTTCATGACCTTTTACATATGGGAAATGTGTAGCAACAATTTTACCTTTAACAGCTGAATCATCTAACTCACAGTCACCAGAAACCCAGTCACCCTGGAAGAACATTGGAATCTGACCTTCTAGGAACATATTTTGTGCTCCCTCGTAGTCCATTCCCATGTAACCATTGTTAAAAGCTTCTGCTTGTACTAACTTTTCTAATAATGTAGCAGCTTCTAAAAATTCAGCTGAGTCATAAGCAGCATCACCATTTAATGCTTTGTTTGCAAGTTTTGCACCAGCAGTTCTTTGTGCTAAGATATTATGATAGAACATTCCTACCCATTTTTCTGCAGCACCAACACCAATTGCTCCAACTCCGTTTTCTTTAAACACAGCTGCTGCAGTTAATAGATCCTCAAAAGTTTCTGGGATATCTAAACCCCTGGCATCAAACATCTCTTGGTTACAGTATAAAACACCTACCCACATTCCATATGGAAGTCCATATAGGCTATCATCATAAGTACAGTAATCTAATGAACCAGCTAATGCTCGGTTTTTTAAATCGTCTGTTACGTAGTCATCTAAGTTTAAGACTTTTCCAGAATCAACAAATGGCTGTGAAAATCCACCACCCCATGTGAAAAACAGGTCTGGAGCTTCGTTAGCAGCTATAGCTGTTTTTATTTTTGTTTTGTATGAATCATCATCTAAAGAATCCCTTACTATCTGAACATCAGGGTTAGCAGCATTCCATTTTTCTATCACAGGTCTAATTACCCTAGACTCTTCTTCCGTAACCATTATGTCCCATAGATTAAGGGTTTTCACCTCAGGCTCTGCAGATACGGTTTCTGAATTCTTACCAGCAAAAATAAAGCTAGCAACTAGCATAAATAGTAAAGTTAACATCAGTTTTTTCATTAAAATCTCCTTTTTACGTTAAAACTAGTTAATAATAGCTATAAGAAACCTATAAAACAATTTAATATTTTTACTAAATATGTATATTATTTGACCTTTAGTTCCTTTTTATAATCACTTATTGACATATTCATCTGTTTTTTAAAAAATATACTAAAATAGTGAGGATCACTTATTCCAATATCTTCGGCAATCTCATAACTTCTTTTATCTGTTGTTTTAAGTAACAGAATAGCTTTTTCAATTCTTAAAAATGCTAAAAACTCTTTAAAAGTCTCATCTGTTTCCTGCTTAAACTTACGACTTAGATAACTTGAATTAACATTAAACTTCAATGCAACACTACTCAACTGTAAATCAGTATCAGAGAGGTTATTTTCTACATATATTTTTACACCATCTATTAATTTACTTGTATTGTTACTATTTTTTAACCGTATTTTTGCAATAACAGATACTCCCAACTTAAATAGATAATCTTTAATATCTAGTAAATCTGTTAGTTTAAATACATTTTCATATGGTTGACTGCCTGAAGTGAAAATATCATCTACTTCAAGAGCTAATTCAGAAATTAGAGATAATATAACTGAGACTATATTTGCTGCCATAACTCTAATAGAGTTCAGATCACCACCAGATCCCTTAATTTGTAAACGAAACAAATCATCCATATTATCTCTGAATCTTGCTTCTAAGGTTGTTTTTATAGAAAATGTTAGTTCTTTTATTAGCTTGTTATGTTTATTAGAGTCATATCCTTGAGCTAAGTCTATATTATTAAAAGTTATTACAGAATTCTTGCCCTCTATAACCCTATAATCTAAGGCCTTTGAAGCTTGATCATATGAATTACATATATCTATATAATTAAAGACTTCATTTCCAACGCCTATTGATATAGAAATCTCTAATCTATTTAGTATATTATTTAATATCCTTTCACAAACATCTTCTAAAACTACTTCATCAGTATGGTTTAATAAAACGATATATCCTCGACTTCCTAAAAAACAATATAGATCTAATCCATCTGTAAAATAATCCTTTATAGTATTATAGACTTTTAACCTATTAGTATGCAGATCATATTTAGAAGAGAATGCTTGAACTAAAGCGACACTGAATTTTGATGTTTTGAATTCAATATTGTTCCTTGAAATATTTTCTAAAATATCTTCTCCTAATCCTCCAGGGAACATAAGATCATTTAAAGTTTTATCCTTCAGGTATGGTAGCAAAGTATTTATTCTATCTTTGTTTACCTTCTCTTCTCTTATATCTTTTGTTAATTTTATTAAACATTGTTTTAACTCATCTGCATTAATAGGTTTTAATAGGTACTCTTTAATGCCTAAAGAGATAGACTCCTTGGCATAATAAAATTCATCATGTCCTGTTAAAACTATAATGTTGATTTGAGGATACTTCTCTAATATTAATGAACTGAGTTTTATTCCATCAATAATGGGCATACAAATATCTGTAATAACAATATCAGGTTGTTTTTCATTAATTAAATCTAGCGCTTCCATAGCACCAGATGCCTCACCACTAACAGTTAAACCTAACTGATCCCAACTAATTGATCGTTTAATTAATTCTCGAACTAAATATTCGTCGTCTACTATAACAACTTTTAAATTATCCATCGAAATTTCCTTCTTTAGGGATTTTAATTTTTACAGTAGTTCCGTAATTCTTTTTACTCTTGATCTCAACAAGATCAGACCGTTCATAATATAGATTAATTCTATGAATGGTTCCTTTTACGCCAAAACTATCACTTCCATCAAACAGAGATTCTAAAATTTCATTGTCCATTCCTATACCGTCATCTTGTAATGTAATAATACAATACATATCGATCTGTTCTACAGAGATCCAAATATTCCCATGCTCACCCTTAGGTTTAATTCCATGATATATAGAGTTTTCAATAAAAGGTTGAAGTATAAGTTTTAATATTGAGATATCCGACAGTTTTTCTATTAAGCTGTAATGAACAGAGAAATTCTCATACCTAAAAGAGAGGATATCTAAGTAGTTCTTCAAAGCTTCTATTTCACTAGAAAGGGGTATAATTTCACGTCCTTTACTCAGACTTATTCGGTAAAAACTTCCAAGAGAAGAGACCATTTTATATACCTTTTCATTTTCACCCATAAGGGCTAATGAACATATAGAATCAAATGTATTATATAAAAAGTGAGGTTTTATCTGAGCCTGCAGCGTATTCAGTTCAGCTTTTCTCTTTAATTTTTCTTGATCAACTGTACTTTTTAACAGGGTTTGTATCTCATCTGTCATACTGTTATAACCATCTCTTAGAGAGTTAAATTCTTGTATAGTGGTATTAAAATGAACTTTTTTTAAGTCCCCTTTACCCACTTCAATCATAGAATCAACCAGAGTTTTTATTGGTTTAGTTATCATTTTTGCAATTATAATTGAACCAATTAAAACAAGAACAGACAGGGTTAAAAATATAACAAAAGATACAAACATCATTGTTACCAGTGTCTTTTCTCCTCCAAGAGGCATAATAGATACAACTTTCCATCCGTATGGTTCTATTGCTTTGAATGAGTATATAAGATTATCTTTTTTATCTATTTTATATAGAATATCTTCTACTTCAATATTCTGTATAAATCTAAAGTTATCCTCTAAAATACCAAGGGTAGAAGTAACTAGTGTATCATTTTCATCGAAGATATATACATTTGTATCATATCTTGTAGTGACATCTAAAGATTGCTTTATCTCATCTCTAGAAATATTAATTAGTAACCCACCTATAGGTTTCTGAGATTCTATATCATTTATAACTCTTATATTTGAAACAAAGTAACTATCTGTAACACCTGTAAAAATATCGCCACCGTTTTGAACTAGATATGACTTCCCTTTTAAAGACCTGGCCCTACTCCAAGCATTATGGTAAAATTCAGCATCAAAATTGATTACATTTTTTACTGTATAATCTGCATAATATCTATGACCTTTAGTATCTATCAAGTAGATTGAGTGAATATTATCATAGTTACTCATCATAGATGATATCGTTCTATTAACCCCACTTTGTAATATAATTTCAGAGTAACCATCTTCTGAAGTTAGTAGTTTTTGAACATCAATATTTGATAATATAATTTTGGAAGAGTTATTAGTATTTTTTAATATAGTTTTAATGTTTGTACTGATTGAATTTAAGGTTTGAAATGAAGCCTCAGTTACTTGTTTAATCATAATAGAGGAATAAATCTTCTGATAAAAAACACCACTAAAAATTAGAGATAAAACCAGTAAAGCACTAAAAAAGAAGAGAATTCTACCACTTATACTATTTTTTAATATTCTTTCCCTTATTGCTTTGTACATATTTATGAAAATATAACACAGTTAACTTAAACGCGCTATAAATATCATCAGTCCTTCTGTTAGTACCTTTAATCCTACAGTCTAATATTAGAACTGTTTATAATTTTATTTTACACCTCTAATATACAAGATTATTCCTAGCTAGATCTAATATATCAGAGGGAACAATAATTCCAATTTCATTTGCCGTGGTTAAATTAATTCCCACTTGGAAGTGTTTGGATCTTGTTACTGGAATGTCCTCTATTGGTCTACCTTCCAATATATCTATAATAATTTCGCCTGTATCATATCCATCCTTTGATGGAGAAGACATAAGTGTTAATAATGCACCTTTTTTAACACTATACATATCAGAACCCATTATTATAGGAACATCAACTAATTTAACAAATCTATCTATAAAAGTTTTGGATATTCCAAGAGGTCCTCTACCTATCCAGATAAAATCATATTCATCTCTATTTTCCTCTAAAACTTTTTTACTACTAGCTAACATATCCTCTAGCCCATCTACCATATCCAATTGTTCAATAAATAGAGGGACAATATTTATATCATCTCTACTATTTTCTAACTTCTTAATACTAGAATAGTCCGCAACTGAAGAAGAATACGAAGAGTGAAAAAATCCGATATTAAATATCTTTTTATTATATCCTGAAGATAAAGTTCTAAGAGCAATATTAATAATTTTCTCATCTGGTAATACATGAACTAAACCTGTAATTTTTTTACCTGTGGCTTTATCCATCTCATTTATTAAACCGGCTTTGACAGGGTCACTTACGGAATAAAAAACATGGGGAATATCTGTTCCTTTTAATATAGCATGAGCCTCTTGGGATGCTAGAGTCGCAACGGTTAATACAAGCGTTGGGTCGCCTTTTTGAAGTGCGGTGGTCAAAAGCCTTCTTGCTCTTGTTCTATCCTTTTCTGCATTATATATTTCTATTTGTACAGTTTCTCCATCTATATATCCCTCTTCAGCTAGGTGTGATATTAATCCTTTAGTTCTTTCCTGTAATATTGGAAGAGTCATTGTTTCTAATATGATTAATCTTGGAAGCTCTTGTGAAAATAATATATTGGGTTTTATAAAAAAAGATAATATTATGAATGAAATCAAAACAATATTTTTCATAAGAATCCTCACTTTTCTAATTATTTCTATAATTCTTTAAATTTAGGCTATGTAATTAACATAATCAAGAACTCTAGTAATTTTTTTAGTACTTTTTAACTATTAAACTGCTAAAGTTAAAGTTAAAGTGAAAGTGAAAGAAACGGAAATGAATGAATATTGACACAATTAATTATTTAACTCCAAAAATTTAATCAATGAAGAGGTATTTAAATTATGAAAATAAAGCGACTAACTACAAAACTAGTGTTTATTATAATTCTAGCAGAAGTCTATTTTCTAATTGGATGTTCAAGCTCTCCAGATATTGATCCAAACAGGGAAATGTTTAATGGTGCTGTAATCAATAATCGATTGACTTTATTAGGTGAAACATTGATGCTCCCAGAAGGATGGGCTTTTATTCAAAACCCCTCAGAAAAAGGAACTTTATTCAATTTTCGTTCACAAGAAGGTATAGAAGGCGGTCTAGAGATAATTGATTTCAAATATGATATTAAATTCAGTAAACTAGTCGATTTTTATGAGGATTTTGTATTTCATTCTGATAAAAAAATAAAAACTGAATTAATAGAACATGAACGTTTTGGAACTATTGCTATTTTTAATGGTATTGATGACGATCGTATATTAAAAAGTCTTTTTGTAGCCGATGGAAATAATGTAACTTTTTTACATTTCTCCAATAACGTCGATACAATTTTTACCCAAGAGGAAGCTCTACAAATCCTCGAAACATATAAAAAAGATGAACGTAATTGGGTTTCTATACGTAAAAAGGTTGACGCACCACTGTTTACAAGTATAAATAACACATGGTTCTGGTATGATGATTTTAAAAATGGTTACTATATTACTAAAAAAGGAAAAGAATACAAAGAAGATATAATTGCCGGTCTTTGTACTTTGAATCCTGAAGAAGTAAGTCAATTACAAACTAATACTAACTTTGATATAGAACCATTTATTCATACTTTAATAGTTCAAAACAAGTTAACTAATTTTACTGTATATGGTCAAATAAATGATAAATCAAGATCAAAGTTATATACAGTCTTTAAATTTAACGAAGTAACATATTGTCTTTATCTAATTCAAAATACCATTAAAGAAAATGAAAATCCCAAAATACTTCTTGAGAAACCTGAAATTCAAGACCTTCTTGATTATAATCTTCTTTTTATTGGAGGGAACAATGAATAAAAGAAAGTTAATTCTATATATTGTATTTATTAATTCTATATCTCTTTTTTCCCAAAGCAAACCTATTGTACAGATAGATCCTATGGTAAATCTATCAGGAGAGTCATGGCTGGATTCAGTTTGTGTTAGTTCAACCAACGGAGTAAGTCTGATAATAAGATTACTTGGGAGATTTGAAGTTTTTAGGGATGAACCAAATAAATCAGAAATTCTCGATACTACTATTTTAAAGTCTAGAGCAGAAACAATGGGCTATGATAATATCCTATTTGGATCTTGTACTATAGAAGATGGTTCATACATCATTACTATGAATGCATACGATCGAGCTCTTGATAAAATCACCTACTCTAGTTCTACTATTGTAGAATCAATTTTTGATACTTTTGATGCAATCGATAAAATAACATATCAAACAGTGGAAGGTTTTTCTGGTATTCACGTTACATATGGTGCTCTGGTACTTGTTCCTCCCAGAACAGGTGAACCATTCAGTTTTACTATTGATGGTGTTTCATTGCCAAAAGATGTTTTATCCATAGATAAAATGCCATCTGGTATTCACAAACTAACAGTCCTTCAGGAAAGACCTTTTGGATTATATGAAATGGTTCATAATATTGTTGTAGAAGAGAAGACTATTAATAATATTGATGTTCCCCTACCTCTGATAGCTGGAAAAGAAGTTCCAATATTTAATCAAGTGGATCAGGAATTAAGATTAGCAGCAATAGAGGGAAAATCTGATATAAAACCTTTTATGAATGATCTGGATAAATTATTGGGAACACCATTTTTTCAAAAGTATAGATCAAATCTAGTAGAGAAGTATGAGAGATGGGAATCCATTCTTGACAAAGAGATTATAAGAGATGAATCTGATAATAGAAAAATTAAATATCTTGACAATTCAATTTGGAATTTAGAAAAACAAAAAATCTTATTCCCTCAGTATCCAGTATCCACTAATTTGTTTTTCCTAGATTCATTAAATATAGATTTTCACAAAGGGCTTGCTCTCGATGGGTCTGGTGATTACGGTGAAATAAAATACTCTTCAGAATTAGATCTTAGATCAAATATCACTATTGAATCATGGATATATATAAATACTATTGCAACCAATTCGGATGGAAGTGGTGTTTGGGGATATACAGATTCCCAACCTGTTATAAGTCAAAGTCATGGTGGTAGTACTGCTGGTAACTATACTTTTGGTTTTTCATCTGATGATTTATTTTTTGCTTTTGAAACCATTGACAGTAGATATACAGGTTCATTCGATTTTGATGAAGGTGAATGGTATCATATAGCTGTATCTCATAATTATGGAGATGGTTCTAAAACAAAACTTTATGTAAATGGAAAGGAGATTCAGGGTAGATGGGTTGATGATGGTAGTAATCCTATTAATGGAAATGGTTTTCCAAAGCCAAATAGTAAAGGTTCATATTTTGTTGGATCATATAATCCTGAATGGCACTCAATATTTTTTGATGGATACATCAAAGAATTAAGGATATGGAATACAACCCGAAGCAATACAGAGATAAACAACTCAATAAGAAACAAAATTATTCCTATAACAAATGGACTCATTCTTTATTATCAATTTAATCAAATTCAAAATAGTCAAATACCTGATGAAATTAATGCTAATAATTTAAACCTTTTTGGCAATGCATCTATTTCAGTTTTGGAATAATGTAATAAAAAATAAAAAGTTAAAGTATGTTCTTTTCGAGGATATTAAAATATTATAGAAAATACCCGCACTTAAAGTTTAAAGGATGATAATTATGAAATATTCTGAAGTTGTAAATAGATTTATAAAATATATAAAAATAGATACAAAATCTAATGAAGATTCTGAAACATGCCCATCTACAAAGAACCAATTTGATCTAGCTAATCTGTTAGAAAAAGAGTTAAATGAACTTCAGCTTACTAATGTTTCAGTTGATGATAATGCTTATGTTATGGCTGAACTACCAGCTAACAGTGATAAAAAGTTGCCAACAATTGGATTTATTGCACATATGGATACTGCTCCTGATATGTCTGGAAAAGATGTAAATCCTAAATTCACCCATAATTATGATGGTAATGATATTGTTTTAAACAATGAATTAAATATTGTATTATCACCTAAAAAATTCCCTGAAATGAGAAATTATATCGGAGAAACTTTAATTACTACTGATGGTACAACACTTTTAGGAGCTGATGACAAAGCTGGTATTGCAGAAATAATGACAGCAGTTAAATACTTAATAGAACATCCTGAAATTGAACATGGTATTATTAAAATCGGATTTACTCCTGATGAAGAAATTGGCCGAGGTGCCGATAATTTCGATATTAAAAAGTTTTCTGCTGATTATGCTTATACTGTAGATGGTGGAGAGATTGGTGAATTAGAATATGAAAATTTTAATGCTGCATCTGCTAATATTATTATAAGTGGAACAAATGTTCACCCTGGATCATCAAAAAATAAAATGGTTAATTCAATTGAAATTGCAGGGGAATTAAATTCACTTTTACCTGCTGACCAAAAGCCTGAATTTACAGAAATGTATGAAGGTTTTTTTCATCTTCATACTTTTAATGGAACTGTTGAAAAAACAGAATTAAAATATATAATCAGAGATCACGATATGGAAAAGTTTTCATCAAAAAAAGATCTTATACTAAGTGCTGTCGAATTTCTGAATAAAAAATATGAAAATATAATTGAACTAAAAATAGAGGACTCATATTACAATATGAAAGAAAAAATAATGCCAGTTTTTAATATTGTAAACATTCCAGAACAAGCTATGGAAGAAGTTGGTGTTAAACCAATTATTATACCTGTTCGTGGAGGTACAGATGGAGCGAAGCTTTCTTATATGGGGCTTCCAACTCCAAATATATTTACAGGTGGACATAATTTTCATGGTAAATTTGAATACATTCCTATAAATTCAATGGAAAAAAGTGTAGCTGTAATTGTAAAAATAATAGAGCTCACTAAATAATTATTTTAATTTTTATATACTATAGACCAGAACAAAATAGATACAGAGTATTCTCTGTATCTATTATAGTTTTATTCACTAACGGTTATGTAGTTTAAGTGAATCCAAACAGTGTGAGGTGGGAAGTTCCCTGTATCAGGTTCTACAGTGTGAGCAACAAAGTGCAGCTCCATTTTATCTGGATGTGCTATTGATCCATTAGACGGATCTTTAGGAGAGTAAAAGCCTGACTTATCCGAGTTGTAAATGGCATAAGTCTCCTGATTCCGTGAAGCTTCAGTATACATCATATGACCAACTAATTTTTCGTATATTAAAACATCGTCAACATAGACATTTACGGGACCCCATGAAGCTAATGGAGTTTTCACTTTTGGCATTACCGGTGCTTCCTGACCTGTATCCCCATGAAGATATATAAAATCTGCAATTCCTCCTTCCAAGAAATCAGATCCTTCCTTAAACATTGTATATTCCAGACGAATTGTACCAGTATAAGTTTTATTTGCTTCAGGTGTTATAGTTCCTTTAAATGTCGCAACCATTTTTCCAGTATTTGTTTCAGCATTAACATCAACTATTGCATTTCCTGTTAAAGCCTGAACCTTTTCACCATTATAAACGAAATTATCTCCATATCCTCCAATTAATAGTGGATCTGTAGCCGTTAATTTCCATTCTGCGGCATGACTACCATCTATAGTCATGTATAAAACTTCTTCAGCTTTAGTTAATGGTTTAGTTGTACACGCTTGAATTAAAAACACACTTAATACCAAAAAAATAAAACTTACTTTTATTAAATTATTCTTAGTCATTTTGTCCTCCAACTTTTTTTACATATGATCCTATTCTCGGTCACATAAAATAGTTTTTATAAATTTAAAGATTGTTCACAATATATATTTAAAAAACTATAATTCCTTTACCTTTTACAGTATGCATTGAATTATAATCATCGATTTTTCCTGTAGCAAAAATAACTGGTGTTTCTACACCTAGTGTAATAGTATTATCAAACTCATCAGTAGAAATAATTTTTCTTTTAAATTCAAATCTTGTTCCATCTTCATTTTCTGATCCAGTAATTGCCTCAACATCATTTGTACCACCCAACTCTTCGTCTGCTGCATGGGATGTTAACCAATTTCCATAGTCATCTCTAATATTAACTACTCCATCAGAAACATATCCGATAACAAAATCTGCTTCCTGCATCATATTCTTTGGATTAATACCAATAGCAATCCAACCTGTATATTTAGATTCCAAAGTACCGTATAGGTACTCTCCATCAATTTTCCATGTAAATGTAATACCACTAACAATGATTGTTTTTGTTCCATCATCATTTAGTTGAGTTTCACCTTCTGTAATAGCTGTTTCATTATTAGATTTTGCTATGAGATTTGTTGTAATAAGAGTTAAAAATAAAAGTAACCCAATATTTCTATATATATTAAATTTCACTTTTTGTCTCCAATTTTTATACTACATTATTAATTCTAAATTAATTCCAAGTGTTTATCAAATTATATTTGATTTCTTAATGTCTATACCCTTTTGATATGAGAGTGGGAGTTCATAAATCTTTAGGTTTTATAGGTTTACTTGTTATGACTTTACATCCAGTTTTAATATTATCCTCTACCCATCTAATGCAATCAGAACCCCAAGTAAAAGGTGCATTTAAACCAAGTCCATGTCCACCTTTTGTATATAGATGTAACTCAAAAGGAACACCAGAATTTCTCAATGCTGTAGCAAACAACATGCTATTTTCAAGAGGAACACATATGTCTTCACCTGTGTGCCATATAAAACATGGTGGAGTATTTGTTGAAACATGTTTATCACAAGATATCTCTTGTAGAAGTTCCGGAGAAGGATTGATACCAGCAAGATTCTGAATAGAACCTTCATGGGTATATTTACCCTCTGAAACAATAACTGGATAACAAAGAATACCAAAATCTGGCCGTAAAGAGATATTACTTTTATATTTATCCCAAGCAACAAGAGTATGTGCAGCAAGATGTCCACCAGCGGATGAACCCATGATGCCTAGTTTATGTTGATCAACCGCGAATTCAGAAGCTCGTGATCTAACAGTACTGATAGCGGCAAGGGCATCTTCTAACATTGCTGGATGTCGGAAACCATTAGAACCTAATCTATATGTAACAACAAATGCTGCAATACCATAATCGTTAAAATACTCAGCATAACCTTTGCCTTCATGCTCTGCTAAATCACCATATCCTCCTCCAGGAAAAATGATGATACCAATGCCTTTTGGATTACTTTTTGGAATGTAGCAATCAATTTCTGGTGAAGGATTTGTTTCACCACTTTTTAACTCGCCATATATTTTTTTCATTTTTTCTCCTGTTATCACAGTGCGGAATTATCTTCCTCATAGACCCATTTTCTAAACATTAGGTCACCCTCTTCTGCAAAATATTTAAACATATAATTCTGAAGAATTTCAGTTGTTACTCTTTTCCACCTAAACTCATTTATATAATCAACTAAAAACTGATTGAATAGTTCATCGCCGAATTTTGCTTTTAATGCAAAAAGAAACAAAGGACCTTTACCATATAGGATAGCTCCGTATTCTTTTCCATTATATTCATCAGCACTAAGATTAAGAGCCTTAGGTTTTCTTTGAATCCTTGACCATCTTTTATTAAATGATGCAAAAACACTGTTTCCTGCACGAGATCCATATTGAGCCTCAAAATATAACCATGTTAAGTATTGTGTCATGGTCTCATCTAACCAGGGTTCCATTACAGGATCATTTCCTACAAGATTATAAAACCACTGATGACCTATTTCATGAGCCAAAGTACCTTCCAAACCATAAGAATTTTTATCAGTATAATAATCATCATGCAAAACAATAATACCTGGATATTCCATACCTCCAAACAGAGGCCCAAGAGGTGCACTTACAATGTTCATACTATTATATGGATATGGACTTAGTTTATCTTCAAATACTTTTAGTGAATATTCTGTACTATAAAGTGCATCTATCCCCTGTTGCATTCTTCCTTTAGGATACCATGAAGTTATTTTTATACCATTAATTATTTTTGAAACTTTCCCCCAGTTTTTTGATCCAACCATAAAAAAATCACGCACAGGTCCTGTTTCAACCGAGAAACTTCTTTTATTATCTCTTAATTTACCTTTTTTTACTAAACCACTGGCAGCAAACTGTAAATCTTCGGTCGCTGTAAAACTTACATGAAAAATACTCAAAATAGATTCAACCACATCACCACTATCTGGAGCATAAACAATGTCAAAAGATCCCTCATCATTAAAAGGGATTGGAAGTGGATAAAAAGATCCAAGTGCTATAGCTCCATTTGCACTGAAAAATATTCCTGGAGATTCAAGAACCTTAGGGATGGTTCCACTAAATTCCATATTAATAATAACAGTCTCACCGATGGGAATTTTTTTATCAAATAAAACAGTACAGACAGATTTATCTGTATTATATTTGATATCCCAGTTATCAGCTGTTACGGTACTTATTATTAAAGATCCTCCGGTTTCATTAGGAAGAAGAAAAAATCCTGCCGAATTAATTGCAGATAAAGTAGTATTAACATATTCAAAACTCATATTTCCACTATAGAATCTAAGTGATTCATCTATTTCAAAATCGATAGTGATTTTTGAAACATCTATATTCTCTATTTGCCTTAGTTTGTTACATGAAAATAGAGAAATAAGTAAAAGAAGTAGGATTAGTTTATACAAAAGGTGTTTTACCATATTTTCTCCCATAATGTTTTTCAATTCCCTGTAAAATCATATTAAATGATATAAGAATCAGTAGATAAGCAGCCAATGGAATAAATAACATCCATGGTTTGGAGCTTAGTGCATTTCTTGATAGAGCTATAATTCCCATCCATTCATTTGTTACGGAATGAAGTAATGGAGGAGAGTTAGTAGCAATGGTTCCCCCAAGAAAGATACTGAATATAGCCAGCTGGCCAATAATATTAAGAGAACTAATTAACTCAGTAATAAAAATAGTAAAAATTGTCCCTCTTAAATTGGGAAAAATATGAACAAATGCAAGCCTAAAATCACCTGCTCCACAGGATCTGGCAGCTTCTATATAAACCCTTTTTGACAATAACCATGTTTTATCCTGAATGGATGTTATTACCCCGGGGATACCAACAGATGCAATAAAAATAACCTGTAAAAAAAAGACTTGGACAGTTCCCATTGTAGTATTAAATGTTAATCCCGCTAATAGAAAAAAGAGGATAATAAAAGAAGGAATAGCTCCAACTGATTCAAGTTTTTTTGAAGATTTTTTTTTCATTCCTGCATATAATCCAATCATCAATCCTGGTATTATCCGAAATAGAGCAATAAGAAAACAAGATGCTAAAGTATATTTAGCTCCGTATAATAACATTGTAAGAGTATCATATCCATCTTTATCGGTACCAAGGGGATGTCTGCTATTCGGATACTCAGGAGCAAAGATATAATCCTTTTCTCCATTAACTATTACAGTACGTAATGATTCAGAATGATCTGGTTCAAAAGGAGCAAAAAAAGGTCCAACTACTGATAAGAGAATTAAAAGACCAAGAAGTATTGATCCTATTTTAAACTCAAGATTCATAAACCACCTCCTATTATCCTAATGCAGTAGATAATTAATTTTAATGAAATACTGACTATTAAATAAATAAGAAAAATATATAAAAGACATGAAACAACAAAACCAAATTGATATCCACCTTCACTCAGAAAAGAATATTTAAACATAAAAGTGGTTATCCCTGTTATCCTAAACAGACGTTCTGTAATAAAAA
Organism: Spirochaetaceae bacterium; assembly: GCA_051531975.1. Taxonomy (GTDB): domain Bacteria; phylum Spirochaetota; class Spirochaetia; order DSM-2461; family DSM-2461; genus Thiospirochaeta. The sequence continues at coordinate 55,739 of JAOPTT010000011.1, read as the reverse complement.
CATTTGCCAGAACAAGCGTAGTTACTTTGGTTACATCTACAGATAATCCAGGAAGAAGTGCTGGTATAATATGAGAAAAAATTATTTTACTTCTTTTTAATCCTTTTGCCCGGGCAAACTGAATATAATTCTGACAACTAACTTCATAAGCCCCACGGCTCACCTGTTTAATTACATATATGACAGGATATAAACTCATAGCGATGAACGGAAGTAGAAGAGGCAATGATCCCAACCCTGATATTTTTGCAAATCGTACACCTGTAATAGATTTAAAATAAACTGCAAAAAGTTGCAAAAAAAGAATAATAATAAAATCGGGAATAGAACTTATAAAATTAAGGATGTTTTGTGACTTAGATATCTGCTTTTTATATCTTAATAAACCTATTGGGAAGCCTATAACTATTCCTATAAATGATGAGATACCTACATAAAAGAGTGTTACTAAAAAGTATTTTGGTAGATGAATAAATGCATTCCACCTAAAATTCGCTACATTGAATACAAAAGATGATCCATCAAATATTCCTTTAATATAATCCGATGTAAGTAATAGATATAAAAATCTAAAACGTATTTTTCCGTCACTATTTCCAATTACAAGAGGAAGGGATGCCAACAGTAAAATAGAAACAATGGGAATAATAAAATTATAAAAGATTTTAAAAAGAAAAGAACTAGTTTTAAATTTTTGTTTTAACATCGGTATCCTTTAATAAATTATTTTTAACAAACAAACTGTTATACACATATAGTACAGCAAAACAAAACTATGTCAAACAATTTTTCAAAAAGATTTAAATTATTTTATTATAAAAAAACTAAGTTGGTAAATCAGTTAATACTAAAGCATAATTACATAATGAGGATTAATTATGACAAAAAAAATTAAAAATATCTTGGTCACAGGTGGTTTAGGCTTTCTTGGTCAACATTTGGTTCAAAGCTTACGGCTTAAATATAAAGATGTTAATATTGTAATTTTAGCCAGAAACAGAAGACCATTTTTCTTATCAGATTTTAGTGAACAAAAAGAGATAAAAATTATTTACAATACGTCATTAACTGATATTGAAACTTTAGCGCCACATTTTAAAGAGATTGATATTGTATATCATGTAGCAGCTGCAGTCTCATTTTGGAGAAAAGATAAAAAACTATTATTTGATGTAAACCATGTTGGAACTGAAAATATAATTAAACTCTGCAAAGATAATGATATTAAGCGTATGATCCATATCAGTTCTACTGCAGCGTTAGGTTATAATAATGATAAAGATTCTCCTGCAACTGAAAGTTTTAAATTCGATTGGTCTAGGGCCAAAAAGTGTTTTTATATGTTATCTAAATTCAAAGGGGAAGAGAGTATCAAAAAAGCAATTAGTGAAGGATTCCCTGCAATAATTGTAAATCCAAGTACTATCTTTGGCCCTGGAGATAAAAATTTGTTTAAATTGATGATTAATTTAGATAATAAAAAAGTTCCTGGGATTATGCCAGGTGGTTTCGCTGCTATCGATGTTAGAGATTTAGCAGAGATCCTTGTTGAATTGGCTGAAAAAGGGGAAATAGGAGAGCAGTATCTACTTACAGGTGGTAATTATACTTTTAAAGAGATGTTTCATACTCTATGTGAACTTTTAAAAGTTGATCCTCCCAAAAAAGTTCTTCCATTTAAAACAGTTAATTTTTTATCCCATTTTATTTCGCTTTTAGAATCCCTTTCATCGACTGAACCAAAACTAACATATGAGGTTTTTGCTCCAGGTTCAAAATATAGATATTACAGTACTGAAAAGGCAAAGAACACATTAGGATTTGATCCAAAGTTCACTTTAAAAGAGACATTGGCAAAAAGTGTTGAGGAATTCAGACTTCAAAAAGGAGATATATAAGTATGCGAGCAGTAGTTATTGGTGGTGCAGGTTTTTTAGGATCCCATCTAATTGAGGGATTATTAGAACAAAAATATACAGTCTTATGTGTAGATAGAGAAGGATGTAATTTAGATTACATAAAAACTATGGATGTTGAGTTTCAAGCAGCAGATGTTTTAAACCAAGAGAGTATCGAAAAGCTTCTTAAAAAAGATGACATTGTATATCATTTAGCAGCATACCTTGGTAAAGCTCAGGTATCAGAAGAGCAATACTATGCATTAAATGTTGGTGGAGTTGAAAATGTTTTAAAAGCCGCAATAAACAAAAAGGCTGCTAAGTTTGTATTTCCTAGTAGCATGGCCGCAATTGGTCCATTAGGCTCAGTTGCAAAACCAATGAATGAGGATTCAACTTGTAAACCTCAAACTATGTATGGAAAATCTAAATTAGCCGCAGAGAAAAAAATTGCAGAGATAGCTAAAGATAAAATTACTGCAGTTATTTTTAGACCCCCTCCATTCTTTGGACCCCGGGCAAATCCTATTACAGCTGCATCCATTCTTTTTTCCAAGATGAAAGCTAAGACAATGTTTATTATTGGTGATACTAAAAATTATTTTCCAATAATGTATGTTGGGAATTTGGTTTGGTCATTAATTTGTTTAACTGAAAAAAATGAATCAGGTATTACTACATATGTTATCTCGGATGATGATCCAATTACATTGGAAGAAGTTTTAATGAATTTAAGGAACTCGATTGGTACAAATAAAAAAATTGTTCATCTGCCTTACGGTGTTGCATTTGTTATAGCATCTGTTCTTGGTTTTATAGGGAAGGTATTTCGATTTCAACCCCAATTAACAATGGATATTGTTGATGGTATAGCTAAAAGTGTATATTTTTATGATCTTTCAAAAGCAAAAAATGATGGATATAAAGCCAAATACGCATTTAACGATGGAGTTAACAAAACTGTATCTTGGCTAAAAAAGCAGTAGACTTTTAATTTTACTTTTTTACAATACTCGGTGTTATACTCGCAGTTTATAATCAGTTAGAAAATATATGGTTGGAGAATTAATATATAACCTTTAATAATTCAATTTCGTTGTTAGGCGATGTGCTGGATGCACCTCTCTTAGAGTATGTTATCTACTGTTTAAATTGCGGGAATAATTCACGAGTTTATCTTTAAATATTTATTAACTATTGTTCCATTTATTTTTCCTACACATCCGAGTTCTTGGACAGCAATAGCACCGCAAGCATTACCAAACCTTACAAATTCAATCATTTTTTCAACGCTGATTGCTTCAAATTTGTTAGAATCATCTAATTCATTCAATATTTTAGAACAAAAACCCGCAAACATTGCATCTCCAGCACCAGTAGCATCAACTTCATTTTCAGAAAAAGCTGGGACATGAAAATACATTGAATTAAATACACAATGTGCCCCATTTTTACCATCTGTAACAATTGAAAAAACGACTCCTTGCTTAGAAAACCAATTTGCAATCTCTAAAGGATTTTCCTCCTTTGATACATGTCGACCTTCACCGATATTACAATGAAGTATATCAATTTTATCCCAATCATTACATAACCACGAATAAGATTCAAATTCTGTTACTAATAAATCAAGAGCAATAATATTATTAAAATTAGACTTAACTTCCGTCAATAATTTTATAAATTTATCACCCACGAGATCAATAGATGGCAACTCTCCAAAAACAACTATTTCAGGATTATGAACTTTTAGCTCAGTAATAATCTTCGAAAAATCGAACATATCACATACAGCTGGGTTAAACACATACCTGCGATCCACATATTTTTCCTGAATTATCAAATTTGAAGATGTTGTTTTACCAGATATCTCAGTTAAACTTAGCTCAATTGATTCGTTTCTTAAACTATCTCTAAACATCAAACCATATAAATCGGAACCAATAATACTACAACAAATAACTCTCTCATTTTCTGTTAATAGTCTCTTCAGATTAACAGAACTACTATATGCATTTCCACCTAAATTAATTGATACTTCACCAATTACACAACAACCTGGATCAGGAATAGCGTCTAATTTTTCTGTAATTATATCAACGATTAAAGTGCCAACTGCCAAGATAGATTTTTGTTTTTTCATTATTAACTACTCCTAATTTTACGAATCATATCAAAGATATAAAAAACTCATCTTTGAATCTCCACATAATGACAGTTAGAAAGAATTAAATTCCTCTAATACTTATTTTTGCATCAATATTATCATCAAATAAAAAACAACAAGACTTGAGTTATTATTTAGTTTAATATCAGTTTGAGATAAAACTCTGATATTGCAAGTTCTTCTCCCATCTCAATTAAAAACAGATCCCCGTAATCTTTTTTCTCTCTGCCATACCACATTTCTATTCTCCATGAAGCAACATGTAAATTGTAAAGTGAAGAGGTGAAATTTAATATATTATAATCTATATCCTGATCAAAAACATTTACTAGATGCTTAAAAACCCGGTCAGTTAGGTTAAAAGATTTCTTTATGTTGGATAGGTCCCAAGCTATACTCCCTAACCTTGGATTCTCCCAATCAAGTAAGGTAAATGAACCATCCCTTTTTTTTATTAAATTTAATGGTGTAAAATCTCCCTGGATGATACCCATTGGTTGATTATCCAGTTTTTCTCCAATTTCATCACATGATTTAAGTAGATTTAGAATATTATCAAATCGATTCATTATTCTTTCTGGAGCGTTTTTTCTTGCCATATTTATAGATTCTATTATTCTAGTATTTAAAAAAGATTTCCAATCACCTTTTGAAAGGTTCTTTGGTTGTATTTCTTTTCTAATATATAAAAGCAATTTTGATAATTCTTCTAAATCTTCATCTTCTATAGAAAAAGGATGAGTACCATCTATTCTTTTAATAATGGCCCAATCCCACGGAATCGATTCAGATGCTTTTCCTGAATCAATGTATTCTGGAGTATATAACCCTTGTCCAATTTTTAGGATTTTACTTTCTATATCTAGTTTTCTCCAATAATCCAGTTTTCCAACTTTTAAAACACATTTTTTATTGTCGTATTCTAGTTTCCATATAGAGTTAGATGCTCCTTCTTTCCAGGGTTCAAAACTATTGAGGTTATATCTGTTTTCATTACAGTAGTTTTTTATAAAGTCCATTATTATTATATTATTGTGTTTAACCCATGCCATATTTATCTCCAATATTACAATAGGAATAATTATAGTAACTGTCAAATTATATTTTTATGTAACTATAATTTATTAGTTTACATTTAAATAAGAAATTTGGGAAATTCTCTGGAATAATGCTATAATATTTTGATATGAAGATTGATATTGATTGCATTATCCTTGCAGCAGGAATGTCCTCTAGGATGAGTACATGGAAGATGTTACTTCCATTTGCTGGTAAAAGTTTAATAGAAACCACAATAGATAATGCCTTAGCAGTTTGTGAAAGAGTTATTGTTGTAGTTGGATATAGAAGCTTTGAGTTAATAGAATTATTAGGTCAATGGGAAAATATAATCATAATAGAAAATAAAGAGTTCAAAAAAGGCATGTTTACATCGGTTCAAACAGGTGTAAGTATTGTAAAATCTGAATATTTTTTTATTACCCATGGTGATCTACCTCTAATTCCTCCTAGTATTTACCAAAAACTATCAAAGTTTAAAGGTAACAAAGCTGTTTTCCCTGTTTTTAATGATAAAAGAGGACATCCTGTTCTACTTCCACAAACAATAATTGAAACAATATTGGCAGAGAAGGTCGATAGCTCCATGAAGAAATTATTATCTATCTACCCTACACGTCTTGTTCCTGTGAATACAGATGGAATATACATGGATGTAGATACTGATGAAAACTATAAAAACTTACTTATAAATCAATAAAAATCTATTTATTTGTTGTGTAGAACATCTTATAAAATTCATAATCTTTATTTTTTATTAAAAGTACTTGCCAAACAAAAAAACCAATATTATCATTAAATTAATATTAAGTTTAGAAGGCAACGTCTTCTGATTTTTTTATTCTTTTTTTCAGAATAACTCCAAAAAGAATAATTGTTTCCATGTATCAAAAATAGTTTGGGTGGAGGTTTTTATGGGAGATATAATGAGACAGGTTCCGTTCGAGGAACTATTAAAAAGAATCTTTAGTGAATATAAAGTTTCAAATTCCATATTTGAAATCTCTCAAATCAATTTCTTTCATAAAACTAATAAAAACAGAAGTGAAGTATTTGGCGAACATTGTGATACACCGGTTGGACCAGCAGCAGGTCCTCATACACAGTTAGCACAAAATATCATTAGCTCCTATTTAACAGGAGGACGGTTTATAGAGTTAAAGACCGTTCAGATTATAGATACCCTGGAAATTGAAAAGCCATGTATAGATGCTGATGATGAAGCATTTAATACAGAGTGGTCATCTGAATTCACTTTAGAAAAAGCATATGATGAATATATAAAAGCTTGGATTCTTCTTCACCTTATAGAACTTTTATTCGGTTTTAAAGTTGGTAAAGAACGTTCGTTTATATTTAATATGAGTGTCGGATACGATTTAAAGGGAATTAAGAGTCCTAAGATGGATCGTTTCATTATGGATATGATTGATTCATCCTCTAACGTGGTTTTTAAAAACTATTTAACAGCTTTAGACCGGATAATCGAAGAATCAAGTTTCCTTAATGGTACTGGAATTGAGTCAAAAATTGAGTCACTAAAAGGTCTATCAAAGAAGATACCGACACAGATATGTAAATCACTTACTCTGTCAACTATGCATGGTTGTCCTCCAAAAGAGATCGAAGCAATTTGTGAATATATGATAACACAAAAGGGACTGAATACCTTTGTAAAACTTAACCCTACACTGCTTGGGTTTAATATGGTAAGAGACATATTAGATAATCTTGGTTTTAACTATATCGAAATGAAAGAAGAATCATTTGATAATGATCTGCAGTTTAATGATGCTATTAAAATGTTAAGACGTCTAATGAAACTGGCGGTGGAAAACAACATAAAATTTGGAGTTAAACTTACTAATACATTAGGAATTATTAATAACAAACAGATGCTTCCAGGTTCTGAAATGTACATGTCCGGTCGAGCTTTATATCCACTTTCTATAAATCTTGCAAGTTTGCTGGCAGAAGAATTTAATGGTAATATTCCTATCTCCTATTCAGGTGGTGCTTCTTCTATAAATATTAAACAAATTTTTAAAACCGGAATACATCCAATAACTATGGCAACTGATCTACTAAAGCCTGGTGGCTATGTAAGAATGAAAGAATCAGCTATGGAATTAGAGACATCCACTGATTCATCAGATTGGAATAGAACGTCTATCAATGTACCTCTACTTAAACAATTAGCAAAAGATTGTCTTACTGAAAGTCACTTAAAAAAGCAGTGGCGAGGTGATGATAAAATAAGTGTTAATAAACCACTTCCCCTATTTGATTGTTATATCGCCCCTTGTATTTATGCATGTCCTATTCATCAGGATATTCCTGAATATATTAAATTAGTTGGAGAAAAAAAGTATAAAGAGGCAATTGAATTAATCTATACAAAAAATGCCCTTCCCTCAATTACTGGATATATTTGTGATCATCAGTGTATGTATAACTGTACAAGATTAGATTACGAAGGTGCTGTTCAAATTCGTGAGATGAAAAAAATTGCAGTTGAAAACGGATTTAGTGAGTTTAAAGATGGTTGGATCAAACCTAAATTAGATAAAAATATAAAAGTTGCAGTTATTGGTGCTGGACCCGCAGGACTTTCTGCTGCCTTTTTCCTAGCAAGAAATGGATTTTTAGTAACTGTATTTGAAAAAGAGCAATCAGCAGGTGGAGTTGTTAATAATATTATACCGAATTTTCGTATACCAAAAGATGCCGTAGAAAGAGATATAAATTTTATTAAAGCACATGGAGTTAAATTTGAATACGGAGTAGATAGTAGTCTTAGTATTAAATCTCTAAAAACTGATGGATTTAAGTATATCTGTATTGGAATAGGTGCCGAAAAAGGAAATTACTTAAATATAGAAAATGACAATAATAACATATTAGAATCGTTAGAATTCCTAGGCCAATTTAATAAAAATCCAGATTCACTAAAAATTGGTAAAAATGTTGCTGTTATTGGTGGAGGAAATACTGCCATGGATAGTGCTAGGGCAGCATTAAAGTTAAAAGATACCCAATCGGTTATAGTGATTTATAGAAGAACACAAAAAGAGATGCCTGCAGATAGAGAAGAATATGAAGAAGCTTTAGAAGATGGAGTAGAGTTTCACTTCTTAAGAAATCCTATAAAATTTAAGGAAGATCTAACTTGTTCAGTTATGAAATTAGGGGAACCAGATTCTAGTGGTAGACGTCGCCCTATAGCAACAGTATCTACACAAACCTTTAAAATTGATACGGTAATAACTGCAATTGGAGAGCATGTAGATACAGAAGTTATAGAAAGTCTAGGACTGCCACTTGGGAATAAGGGCAAAACCGATATTGATAACAAAACAAATGAAACAACAATAAACAATGTGTTTTTAATTGGTGATTCCCGTACTGGGCCCTCCACCATTGTTGAATGTATTGCAGATGCAAGATTAACTGCTGATACGATAATTGATAGAGAACATGGATATTCCCATGCTGATGTAACAGTTAAGTTTGAAACTGATACTACAGCAATACTAGGCAGAAAGGGTAAACTTAATAACAGTTTAGACCTAGACGAGATTACAGCCTTTGCTAAAAATGAAGCATCAAGATGCCTAGAATGTAATTATATTTGTAATAAATGTGTAGATGTATGTCCAAATAGAGCAAATATAGCCATCCCTTGCAACGGTGAAAATTTCACCAATAATTTTAATGATCCTTTCCAAATAGTTCACATCGATGCCTACTGTAATGAGTGTGGGAATTGTGGAACGTTTTGCCCATATGATGGTTTACCATACAAAGATAAACTAACAATTTTTAATCTAAAAGAGGACTTTCAAAATAGTGAAAACAGCGGTTTCCTAATTGATAACCGTCAAATCAAGCTTCGTTTAGCTGGAAAGATATATAACTTAGAACTAACAGAGGATAACAGAATTAAAAATATTGATAGTAAAGATAAGTCTGTAATAAATGCCATTAGTGTAATAGATATAATAATTACAAAACATAATTATCTATTAGGTCCGGTTATAGCATAGAAGAATGTAGGAGTAAGTATGATTTTATTAAAAAATGCAACAATAGTACAATTTGAACCACCTTTAGTAAGAAAAGGTATGGATATAGCTATTGAAGAAACTTTAATAAAAGAAGTAGGTATCAATTTGGAAAACAGATATAAAGCTGAAAGAGTTATAGATCTTGCAGGTGAGATTATCTATCCCGGATTGGTATGCTCTCATAATCATTTTTATTCAGGTTTGGCCAGAGGTATTATGGCAAAAATAAAACCTAGTACAGATTTCATCTCTATTTTACAAAACTTATGGTGGCGTTTAGATAGAGCTATAGACGAAGAAATCCTCCTATATAGTGGACTTATTTGTTCATTAGATGCAATAAAATCAGGAACTACTGCAGTTATTGATCACCACTCCTCACCCTCCTATATACAAGGTTCTCTGAATACATTAAAAGAGGGCTTTCTAAAAACTGGGCTTAGAGGTTTAACCTGTTATGAAGTAACTGATAGAAACGGCCTAGAGCAGATGAAAGATGGAATAGAAGAGAATATAAACTTTGCAAAAGCTATAGATGCCGATAAAAAAGATCCAAGAAAACCATATTTAGTAGAAGCACTTATAGGTGGACACGCACCTTTTACTATTCCTGATGAAGGGCTGTCCCTACTTGCAGAAGCAATGGAAAAAACAGGTAGAGGTATTCATATTCATGTTGCAGAGGATCTTTATGATAACTTTTATTCCCATGATAAATATAGTAAAAATGTCCTTAGTAGATTAGATGACTTTGGTCTCTTAAATAGTAAAAGTATTGTTGTTCATGGAGTACATCTTGAAGAAGAGGATATTAAGATATTAAACGATAAAGATTGTTTTTTAGTACATACTCCCCGCTCCAATATGAATAATGCAGTAGGTTACAATAACAAATTAGATAAAATTAATAACTTAGCACTAGGTACAGATGGAATTGGAAGCAATATGTTTGAAGAGTTTAAATTTGCATATTTTAAACATAAAGATAACCGAGGTCCAATGTGGCCAGATAGCTATCTGAAATTTCTAAATAACGGAAATAGACTGCTTGAAAGAAACTTTGAAGCGAAGTTTGGGAAAATCGAAGCTGGATATAAAGCAGACCTTGTTATTTCTGATTACAATTCCCCGACACCACTACTTGCTGAGAATATTCCAGGGCATATGGCCTTTGGAATGTCTTCTCATGATGTGAAAACTGTCATAATAAATGGAAAAATTGTTTATGAAGACAGACAATTCCCCTTTGATGTCAAAGAAATATATGAAAAAGCAACAAAAGCAACAGAGCGTCTCTGGGAAAAAATGGATAATTTAAAAAATTAAAAGGAGCAATTTAATATGGTAATCAATGAAGAAATTTTAAAAAAAGCGGTGGAGTATAGTGATTATACTGCAGAAAATCTTTCATCCTTAATCAAAATTCGTTCTTACAGTGGCCAGGAAGAGGCTGTTTGTAAAAAAATTGTAGAGCTTTGTAATGAGGCAGGTTTTGATGAAGTTAGAATTGATGGATTAGGAAGTGTTATAGCTAAAATAGGCAGCGGTCCTAAATCAATCGCATTTGATGCCCATATTGATACTGTTGAGAAAGGTGATATAAACCAGTGGGACCTAGACCCATTTTCAGGCCTAATTAAAGACGGAATTGTTCATGGACGTGGAGCTTCGGATCAAAAGGGTGGAGCAGCCTCAATGATTACTGCCGGTCGTATCCTTAAAGAATTGGATTATACAGGTAATTATACTATCTATTTTACCTTTACTGTTCTAGAAGAAGATTGTGATGGTATGTGCTGGAAATATTTAATAGAAGAGGAAAATCTTAAACCAGATCTAGTTGTTTCCACAGAACCTACAAGTTGTAATCTGTATAGAGGTCATCGAGGTAGAATGGAAATAGAGGCAAAATTAAAGGGTGTCTCTTCCCATGGGTCAGCTCCAGAACGTGGTGTAAATGCTGGCTATAAAGCTGCTAAAGCTGTATTAGCAATAGAAAAGTTAAACGAAGATCTTAAACCTGATGATGATAACTTTTTAGGAAAGGGTACAATAGTTGTTTCTAAAATAGACGTTAAGGGACCTTCTCAGTGCGCAGTACCTGATCAGGCCACGATTTATATGGATAGACGATTAACCTGGGGAGAGGACGATAAACTTGCAATCTCACAGGTTAAAAAATATATGGCAGAAGCAACCGGGGAAGATGAGGATAAGATCGAAGTTTATATGCCAGATTTTAATAAAAAAGGTTATAGAGGTAAAGAATATGGTCAGGAGTTATATTTCCCAACCTGGAAAGTTAATCAGGACCACCCTCTTGTTTTGGCCGGAGTAGTAGCCTATGAAAAACTTTTTGGTAAAAAACCCATTGTTGATAAATGGACCTTTTCTACAAACTTAGTTGCAACAACAGGAAGACATAAAATTCCAGCTGTAGGATTTGGCCCAGGAGATGAGGATCAAGCTCATGCTCCAAATGAAATAAATCGAGTAGAAGATTTAAAGATTTGTGCAGCATTTTATGCAATGTTGCCTTATATATTGGATGAAAAGTAAACATGAAGTTTAGCTATATTTGCAGTGAATGTGGAAAAGAATATGAAATAACTCCCGATATAATGCTTTGTAAAAAGTGTTCATTACTTCAAAAAAATACTGAACCATTACGGGGAATTTTAGAAGTTAAGTTAACAGGTATTATAGAAGGTGGCTTAGATATTCATGAACTACTTCCTGTTGAGAAGAAGTATTTTCCAGCAATACCAGTGGGGAATACTCCTTTATGGGAGCCGGAGCGAATACGTAAGAAGACAGGATTTAATGGGCTTTTTATCAAAGATGATTCACTAAATCCTACGGGCTCCTTAAAAGATAGAGCTTCATATTTAGTTGCAGCATTTGCTATTAAACATAAAATAAGCAAAATTGTTTTAGCTTCTACAGGTAATGCAGGCTCCTCTATGTCTGGTGTAGGAGCTGCTGCCGGGCTAAAAATAAAACTTTTTCTACCTAAATCCGCTCCCCAGGCCAAGATAATTCAGGCGTTACAATATGGTGCTGAAGTTGTAAAAGTCGATGGGAATTATGACATGGCTTTTGACCTTTCATTAGAGTATTCCAAAAAAGAAGGTGGATTAAATCGTAATACTGCCTTCAATCCAATGACAATAGAGGGAAAAAAGACAGTAGCACTGGAAATATTTAAGCAGCTACAAAAAGCTCCAGATTATCTTTTTGTCCCTGTTGGAGATGGAGTAATTATAAGTGGAATCTATAAGGGTTTTGCAGATTTAAAACAACTTGGGTTCATAGAAAAAGTTCCTACTGTTTATGGTGTTCAGGCAGAAGGTAGTAGTGCCATCTATACTGCCCTTAAAACAGGAAACTTTGATAACCCTATAAGCTCATCAACTATTGCAGACTCAATTTCCGTTGATATTCCCCGAGGTGGATATTATGCATTAAAAATGCTTAAAAAATACAACGGTAAAGTTATAACAGTATCAGATGAACAGATACTTAATGCACAAAAAGAGATGGCATCACTTGGAGGCCTCTTTGCAGAACCTGCTGCAGCATCTTCATATGCAGGGTTTTTAAAGGAAAGAAATAGTCTTCCCGTTACTGGGACAATTGTATTGTTAATAACTGGAAACGGATTAAAAGATATATCAGCAGCCACAAAGGGATTACAACAAAATATTTTGGAGGAAAAATGATTGATTTAACTATGAACGAAGAGCAGATTGAAAAAACGGCAAGGCAGTGTAAAGAACAGGGAATAATACTTCCCACATTCGAACAGATGAAGAATCCTGAAACCATACCCCAAAATATACAAGATGAACTAAAAGGTATAGGTCTCTGGGATATTCATTCCAAAAATCTATTTAGAGTAAACTGGCATAATGAACCTAAAAAAGAAGGTGGTCAGTATGGCGATGTAAACTACATGGAACTACCATCGGAATTAACCGGTGTTAAGGCACGTATTGTGGCCTTGGTTGGTAAATGGTTTCCAACTGGAGCACATAAAGTTGGTGCTAGTTATGGATGTATTGCCCCTACCTTAGTAACAGGACAATTTAATCCGGATAAACATAAGGCAGTCTGGCCTTCCACGGGAAATTATTGTCGTGGTGGTGCATATATTTCAAGATTATTAGGCTGTGATTCAATTGCAATTCTACCGGAAGAAATGTCAAAAGAAAGGTTTAATTGGCTTGCTGATATTGCAGGTGAAACTATTGCAACACCAGGTTGTGAAAGTAATGTAAAAGAAATATTTGACAAATGTAAGGAATTAAAAGAAACCAGAGGAGATTCACTTTTTTTCTATAATCAGTTTGAACAGTTTGGAAATCATCTATGGCATCATGAAGTTACCGGAAATGCCATGGAAAAAGTTATTAAAAAAATTATGGGTCCAAAAGGTAGATTTGCAGGGACTTGTCTAGCTTCAGGTTCTGGAGGAACTTTAGCCAGTGGTGAATATTTAAAAACAGTATTCCCTTTTGCAAAATTAGCGGTAAGTGAAGCTCTGCAATGTCCTACCCTACTTAACAACGGTTTTGGTGGGCATCGGATTGAAGGTATCGGTGATAAACATGTCCCATGGATTCATAATGTACGAAATACAGATATGGTAATAGCAGTAGATGATGAGCATGCTATCAGATTGTTGAGACTATTTAACGATGGTGTAGGAAGGGAATATCTTGCAGAACAGGGTATTGATAAAAATCTGTTAGACAACCTTGGACTCATGGGTGTCTCAGGTATCGGGAACCTTATATCAGCTATAAAATTTGCTAAATATTATGAATTAACAGAAGATGATGTTGTTATGACAGTCTTTACAGACTCCTGTGAAATGTATCAGTCTCGTTTAGATGAACTAACTGAGGAAAGAGGTAAGTATACCAGAGAAGATGCCATTAGGGATTATGATCTAATAACACAGTTAACTACTGATAATTTACTTGAACTCTCCTATTTAGATAAAAAGCGTATCCACAATCTAAAGTATTATACCTGGGTTGAACAGCAAGGTAAAACATATGATGAAATAAACGCACAATGGTATGACAGAAATTATTGGACAGATATTTATAAACTGACACCTAAAATTGATGAACTTATCATAGATTTTAATAAACGTGTAGCAGCATTATGATATTACTAAAAAACTGTCTATATATATCAACTTCAAATGATACAGATGGAAATAAAGGAAGTGATATATTAATAGAAGGCAACAAAATAAAAAAGATAGCTAAAGAAATTGGTGTTAGTAAATTTAATAGTAGTGATGTTAAAATTATAGATTGCTCTACATGTGTAGTAGTTCCAGGTTTTGTTAATACACATCATCACTTTTTTCAAACTTTGACCCGTAACATTCCAGCAGTACAAAATGCTAAGCTTTTTGATTGGCTAATATATCTGTATGAGGTCTGGAAACATCTAGATGAAGATGCTGTTTATTATTCATCTTTAGTAGCAATGGGAGAACTTCTAAAAACTGGCTGCACATGTACAACAGACCATCATTATCTGTATCCTGCAGGTTTTAAAGGTGATCTAATGGGTATTCAGTTTGAAGCTGCGGATAAATTAGGAATTCGATTTTCTCCAACACGGGGGTCAATGTCCCTTAGCAAAAAGGATGGAGGATTGCCTCCAGACTCTGTTGTGCAAACAGATGATGAAATACTTAAAGACAGCCAAAGAGTAATCGAGAAGTATCATGATAGTAGTGACTTCTCCATGAAACGAATATTACTTGCACCTTGTAGTCCTTTTTCTATTACTAAAGATCTTATGACACAATCTGTTAAATTGGCTCGTAATTATGGAGTTAGACTACATACCCACTTAGCAGAAACTAGTGATGAAAATGATTATTGTATTAATTCTTTAGGAAAAAGACCACTTGCAATAATGGAAGAATGTGGTTTCATCGGTGAAGATGTATCGTATGCCCACGGGATATTTTTTAATGATGACGAACTAAATCTGCTCGCAAAGACAAAAACATCCATTGCCCACTGCCCTTCTTCAAATATGCGTCTAGGTTCTGGAATTGCCCGGGTAAATGAGATGTTAAAACTTGGAATAAATGTCGGCCTTGGTGTTGATGGTTCTGCATCAAACGATACATCGGACTTTTTAGGGGAAATACGAACTGCTCTACTTCTGCAAAGAGTTAAGTATGGAGCTGATGGTCTAACTGCCCGGGAAGCTATAGGTTTAGCAACAAAAAATGGTGCGAAACTGCTTGGTTTTGATTCCATAGGAAAGATCGAAGAAGGAATGGCTGCGGATTTGGCAATTTTTGATTTGAATAAATTAGAATATGTAGGAACACTATCTGATCCACTTGCTGCACTTATATTTGCCGGTAATAATCACCAAACTAAATATACAATAGTTAATGGAAAAATTGTTGTAGAGGATGGTAAATTATGTGGTATTGATGAGGATGAAATTATTACAAATGCTAATAAAATTGCAACTAAAATGATGAAAGATTTATAACTATAAATAAAATGTGCAATTCCTAGTAATATTAATTAAAATTATATTAGGGACTAATTGATATTAAATTATTAACTGATTTTCTCTTATCAGGAGGGATTAAATGATAGAACAGTTTTTTAAAGCGACAACAATATCTGAAGCAGTAAAGCTAAAAGATAAGTTTAAAGACACAGCTCTTTTTTTTGCAGGTGGTACTGAAATAAATTCGACGGACCACAATATTCAGAAGAAGCAAGCGATTAGTTTAGAGCTGCTTGGTCTGAACAAAATTGAAATGAAACAGCAAGAACTTATAATTGGAAGTGCTGTAACTTTACAACAACTAATTGATTCTGAGATAGTACCAATATCTGTTAAAACCGCATCAAAATATATGACTAATAGAAATATTAGGAATATGGCCACTATCGGTGGTAATATTGGTGTAAACAGATCATGTTCTAATCTTATCCCTATTTTAATATCATTAAAGGCAAAATTAAAAGTCTCTTTACCAAATGGAGAAAAATTAATAGATATTATTGATTTTATAAATAGTACAGAAGATGAATTAATATTGTTTATTGTAATCCCAAATCAGAAACAGAGATTAACAGCTCTAGATCATTTTACCCGGACCGCTAATGATATTGCAATTTTAAATGTCGCAGTTAGTTTTACCAAAAAGTCAGAAAAACTAAGTGGCATCATAGTGGCTGTAGGTGGAGTAGACAAACATGTTGTACGTCTTAGGGGATTAGAAGATATATTAAATGGTGATAATTTACCATCTAAAGAAGACCTGGAAGCACTAATACAAAAGCAGATAAATCCAATAGATGACATACGAGGAAGTGCCAAATTTAAAACTCATCTGACAGGTGTTATGGTTTGTGATTGTTTTTATTCAGCTTATAACCTGGAGGGAAAATGAAAATCAATTTTGTATTAAACGATGTTCCTAAATCATTTTATGCCATACCCGGCGATAGCGTACGAACTCTTTTACAGAGGGAAGGAATATTTTCTGTACGAAATGGGTGTAATGGTCAGGGTTCCTGTGGTGCTTGTTCAATTATTATGGATAAAAAAACTGTAAACTCATGTCTCTTAGTGCCAAGTCAAATTGAGGATAAAAATATCTGGACAGTTGAATATCTTTCTAAAAACAGGGAGTTTTCAGCTATTCAATCAGCAATGGTGGATGCTGGAATTGTACAATGTGGATATTGTTCACCTGCAATGGCACTGGCTATTAGGGACTTGCTGGATAGGATTCCGAGTCCCACAGAAAATGATATAAAAGATGCACTTTCCGGAAATTTTTGTCGCTGCACAGGTTATCAGCAGATTTTTAAAGCAGTTGCTATAGCAGCAAAAAGAAGAACAAATCCAATCTATATGGAAAAAGTTGCACCTGAGTTTAGAGAAGATCTGAAATTTGTTGGAAAGGCAAAAGGAAAGGTGGATGGCGTCAAATTAGTAAAAGGTGAAAAAGCTTTTGTTGAAGATATGGTAGAAGCTGGAAGCTGTTTCCTTAAAATGCTAAGAAGTCCCCACGCACATGCCTATATAAAAAATATTGATGTAACCGAGGCAGAGAAGATACCTGGAGTAGTCTATATTTTGACCCACAAAAATTGTCCTGATATCTATTATAACCAGGCTGGTCAGGGTTTTCCCGAACCATCCCCTTATGATAGGAAGATGATTGGGGATAAAGTACTTCATGTTGGAGATAGAGTCGCAGCAGTAGTAGCTGAGTCTATGGAAATTTGTAAAACCGCTATTGGTAAAATTAAGGTAGAGTATGAGTTAATAAAGCCAGTATTTACTATAGATGAAGCGAGAAAAAAAGACGCTCCTATTCTGCACAACAGCTATATTCAATATGAAAATGGTGCCCCTACAGATCTTGATAATTCCAATATTGATCCAAGGGAAGGTAAAATAATTTATCAATTCCCTATTGGTGCAAAACCAAGAGAAAATATTGCAGCAAGTGTAGATGGTGGTATTGGTGATATAAATAAAGGTTTTGCTGAGGCAGATGTAATACTTGAAAGGGAATATGAAACTACTCAGATCCAGTGTACTCCTTTAGAGCCTCATGTTGTTTATTCAAAGATGGATGGGGAACGCCTAATAATTCACGCTTCAACTCAGGTACCATATCACTTAAGAAGAATAGTAGCCTATGTTCTTGGTATCAGTGAAAATAAAATACGTGTAATTAAAGAGAGAGTTGGCGGGGGCTTTGGAGCAAAACAAGATATTGTTTTAGAAGAAGTTTGTGCTTATTTAACATATGTAACTGGTAGATCCATTTTTTTTAGATTTACAAGAAAAGAGGAATTTATAGCTTCAAGGACCCGTTTTCCAATGAAAATTGGAGTAAAACTAGGTGCTAAAAAAGACGGTAAACTAACTGCTGTACATATGAGCGTTTTAGCCAATACTGGTCCTTATGGTTCTCATTGTCTGACTGTTCCAATGAACGCCTGTGCTAAATCACTTCCTCTATTTTTATGTGATAACTTTAAATTTGATGTTAAAACATATTATTCCAATATACCACCAACAGGTGCATACCAAGGATATGGAGCTCCTAAAGGTTCTTTTGCAATGCAATCAGCTATGGCCGAACTTGCTGACGAACTAAATATGGGTCAGTTGGATATAATTGAAAAAAACAGAGTTCATGAAGGGGATATGCTTGAAATACTTCGCTGTTTAGGCGAAGGACGGGAAGGCACAGCGCAACGTGTAGTTAGCTGCGGATTGGAACCTGCTATAACTCAGGGTAAAGAGATGATAAATTGGGGTGTGAAAGTAGATAGTAAAAATCCAGATACATTCATTGGTAAGGGTGTTGTAATTGTGCAACAGGGCTCAGGCCTGCCCGGGCTTGATTCCTCTAACGCTATTATTAAAATGCTGGGAGACGGCACTTTTATGGTCAGTACCGGTGGAGCGGATATAGGAACAGGTTTGGATACTGTAGCTGTAAAACTTGCAGCTGAGTGTCTTTGTACAGATATGGACAGAGTCTCTATATTTTCTGGAGATACCGATACAACACCTTTCGATACCGGAGCATATGCATCTAGTGGAACCTTTTTTACAGGGAACGCAGTTTTAAAATGTGCTGGTGTCATGAAAGAGAAGATACTTGAAATTGCAGCGGTTATGCTTAAGGAAAATAGTTCACAGCTTAGTGTCGTTTATCCTGATATGGTTCAAGGTAA
This sequence comes from Spirochaetaceae bacterium, assembly GCA_051531975.1. Taxonomy (GTDB): domain Bacteria; phylum Spirochaetota; class Spirochaetia; order DSM-2461; family DSM-2461; genus Thiospirochaeta. The sequence continues at coordinate 36,775 of JAOPTT010000011.1, read as the reverse complement.
AAACTCCAGTGTTACATTTGCCCAGATAGCAGCTGAAACCCAAAGCGGAGAAGGAATTGGGCAATTAATAGCAACTGCAGGTTACACAACAGATGATGCCGCATTCCCATACGGTGCACATTTTTGTCAGATTGAGGTTAACATAAGGACAGGACATCTTAATATTCAAAAATATTATGCCCTACAGGATTGTGGAACCCCGATTAATCCAGAATTAGCCCAGGGACAGATATATGGTGGTGTATTAAAATCAATTGGCCACTCTTTGTGGGAAGAGATGATATTAGATAGTGAAGGTAACTGTCTTAATGCAAATCTATTGGATTATAAAGTACCAATGATAAACGATCTCCCTGATGATTTCAGAGCAGAATTGGTATTCACGGTCGACCCATTTGGTCCTTATGGTGCAAAATCCGTCGCAGAGATCAGTACAAATGGTGCTGCTGCCGTAATTGCTATTGCGATACATGATGCAATTGGAATCTGGCTAAGAAAATGGCCATTCTCTCCTGAGAATATATTAAAAGCTCTAGGTAAAATATAGATGAATATATTTAAAGAAACTACTGAACTTCAGGAAAAAAATGTCCCTTTTGCTATAACAACTATTACTGAAAAAAAGGGCTCATCACCAAGAAGTACTGCTAAAATGATAGTTCTTCAAAATGGAAATATCATTGGAACTATTGGTGGAGGATATGTAAATTTAGCCGTCTCAAAAGCAGCGGCTTTATTTGATTTTGATATTCAGATTGTTGAAAACCGTAAGGATTTTGTATCAAAGGAACGGTTCCCCATGGCAAGAAAATGTTATTATGATAATGACCTTGTAAAAGCCATAAACCAGGCAGAGATAGAAAAAGATACGTATATAGTTATAGCTACAAACCATGATGATTCAACCTCTATAAGAGAGGTTATATTTGATGGCAAGTATGATGGAGTTTTAGAAGCCATTTTTTATTTAAGAAACCAATCAACAAAACATAGAGGAAAAATATAATGAAGGAAAAGAAAAAAATCCTAATTGCCATAGGTGGGAACTCGCTAATTAAAGATAGTAAACATCAATTAGTTGACGATCAATATAAGGCAATATGCGAAACAGCATATCAGATTGCAGAACTGATACAAGATGGTCACAATGTAGTTATAACCCATGGGAATGGACCTCAAGTAGGATTCATCCTACACCGTTCTGAAATTGCTAACCAGGTTGAACACATGCATACAGTTCCTTTAGTTAACTGTAATGCAGATACTCAAGGTGCTATTGGTTATCAGATACAACAGGCTTTAGATAATGAGTTTAGAAAAAGAAAAATTACAAAAAATGCAGTAACAATTATTACTCAGGTATTAGTTGATAAAAACGATGAAGCATTTTTAAAACCAGCAAAACCTATTGGGCAGTTCTATTCAGAACAGGATTACAAAAATCTAATTAAAACAAATCCAAGTTGGAACTTAATAGAAGATTCAGGCCGGGGTTATAGACGTGTTGTAGCATCCCCTACGCCAGTAAAAATAATTGAGCTTGAAGCATTAAAATCATTAATTAGTAATAATTTTGTAATTATTGCTGCAGGAGGTGGTGGTATACCTGTAATTGAAGAGGAAGGAAATCTAATAGGAATAGATGCTGTTATAGATAAAGATAAAGCTTCTGCTCTTCTTGCTGCCAATTTAAATATAGATACATTTATAGTTTCAACAGGAGTTAAAAATGTTGCAATAAATTTTAATACTCCAGAACAAAAAGCTCTATCAAATGTAAACATAGATGAAATAAAAAAACACCTAAAGGATAACCAGTTTGCAAAGGGAAGCATGTTACCAAAAATAGAAGCATCCTTAGATTTCCTTAAACATGGAGGGAAAGAAGTAATAATTACAGATCCAGATAATTTAGCTGAAGCATTTTTTAACGGTACAGGAACACATATAACACTATAGGAGATTTTAATGAATAAAGAGATATTATTAAAACAAATAGAACAACTTTCAAAACTAAATACTTCAGAGATGTATTTAAGTGACTTTCTATTAACATGGGATAAAAGTGATGATGAAATATCAGCTGTATTTAAAACAGCAGAAATTCTTCGTAGGATGAGAAAAAACAATATTTCCTCTAAAATATTTGATAGTGGTCTTGGAATATCACTTTTTAGAGATAATTCAACCCGTACACGATTTAGTTTTGCCAGTGCATGTAATCTTCTTGGTCTAGAAGTACAGGATTTAGAAGAAGGTAAATCACAAATTGCTCACGGTGAAACTGTGAGGGAAACTGCAAATATGATCAGTTTCATGGCTGATATTATTGGGATTAGAGATGATATGTACATTGGAAAAGGCCATACCTACATGAAAGAAGTAGCAGATGCAGTTTCTAAAGGACACAGAGATGGAGTTCTAGAACAACGTCCTACCTTAGTTAATTTACAATGTGATATTGACCACCCTACCCAATCAATGTCTGATGCACTTCATATTATTCATCATTTTGGTGGAGTAGAAAATCTTAAAGGAAAAAAGATTGCTATGACCTGGGCATATTCACCATCCTATGGAAAACCACTTTCTGTACCTCAGGGTATTATAGGACTACTAAGTCGTTTTGGAATGGATGTAACACTTGCCCACCCAAAGGGATATGAAGTTATGCCGGAAGTTCTAGATATTGCAGAGAAAAATTCTATCTCATCTGGTGGTAAATTTACACAAACCAATTCAATGGAAGAAGCTTTTAAAGATGCTGATATAGTTTATCCTAAAAGTTGGGCGCCTTATGAAGCCATGGAGGAACGAACAGAACTCTATGGGAATGGTGATTTTGATGCCATAAAAGAACTTGAAAAGAAGTTATTAGAACAAAACTCTGGACATAAAGCATGGGAATGTACGGAAGAACTTATGAAAACAACAAAAAATGCAGATGCTCTTTATCTTCATTGTCTACCTGCGGATATAACAGGTGTTAGCTGCGAACAGGGAGAAGTTGAAGCTTCTGTTTTTGATAAATTCCGTATACCTCTATATAAGGAAGCCAGTTATAAACCTTATATAATAGCAGCCATGATTTTTTTAAGTAAAATAAAAAATCCAACAAAAATATTAACTGATCTTACTAATAAAAATATATACCGACTTTATGATGGAGAAAAATAAAATGACAATGATGAAGAGTTTATACTCTGATAAATGAAAAGTTGGCTCCAATTTATTTTGATGAATTAGGTCATATGGAACTTCAAAAAAAATGTTTTTATTCTAGTATTGTTAATATTTTGAAACAAAATATTCCACTTATTACTTGTGTAAGAAAAGGCTGTTTACAAGAAATTTTAGATTTATTTAATTTTAAACAATATAGAATTATAGAAGTATAAAAGTATAAAAATGGAGGGTTACTATAATGTATAATTTAGCTGTTAGAAATGCAGAGATATATTTAGACTCAAAATTTCATAAGTTAAACATTTATGTAAATAATGGAATTATTGAAAAGATTTCCCCTGAGAATTTTGATGCAGAGGAAATAATAGATGCAGTTGGAAAAAAGATTATACCAGGTATTATTGACCCACATGTTCATCTGAATCTTAATATTGGTAAATATATCTCCGCTGATGATTTTTATAGTGGATCTATTGCTGGAATATATGGTGGAGTAACAACAATCATAGATTTCCTAAGCCCAGTATCTAAAGGTTCTGATGTAGAAACAGCTTTAAAAAATAGACTTAAAGAAGCTGAAAAAAGTCTAATCGATTTTAGCTTCCATACTACAGCATCAAATCCAGTGAATGAGACAGAAAACATTACTAAGGAAGCAATTAGATTAAAAATACCTTCTATAAAAATATTTACAGCATATTCTGAAAGTAATCGTAGGACTTATGAAAAAGAGATAAGTAAACTACTAGATTATTCAAATAAAACTGGCACCATAATTCTTATACATTCAGAAGATGAAGATTTTATAAACAGTGATATAAATCTAAAGTTTGAAGACCTTAAGATTAACCGTCCTGCTATATCAGAGACTAGTATGATTAAAAAACTTGCTGAATTGAATGAAATCCATGGGGGAACAATATATTGTGTTCATACAACCTGTGGGGAGAGTGTACAATTCATGAAGGAAAAACATCCTGATCTGTTAAATAGATCATTTTTTATGGAAAGCTGTCCTCATTATTTCATTTTTAATGAATTAACTTTTAAACAAGAAGACGGATACAAATATATTCTTGCCCCACCACTAAGATCAGAAAATCAATCCAAACTATTAAAAAACAATATAGATAATATTTTTTCTATTGGAACAGACCATTGTCCATTTATGTCTGACGAAAAAAATAAAAATCTTTTAAAAGATATCCCCTTTGGAATTGGTGGAATAGAGTTTTCATTTTCCATAATGTACAATTTATTTGGTGAGAAAATTATTAATAAAATGACTATAAATCCAGCAAAACTTTTTAGTCTATTTCCAAGAAAAGGCATCTTAGCTGAAGGTTCCGATGCTGATTTTTTTATATTTAATGAAAACAAAGATTCAGAAATAGTAGAAAACCATTCAAGATGCGATTATAATCTATATAAAGGTAAAAAAAGAAAAGGTTTTGTAGAAACCTGTATTGCTGGAGGGGTAGTTGTAATGAAAGATAATAAGATTTATCCAAGGAAAGGACAATTTATAAAAAGAGAAGTAACCAAGTATGATTGATTTTATTAATAATATCCCTAAAGCAGAATTACACGTTCACATTGAAGGAACTCTTGAACCAGAAACCATGTTCAGAATGGCAAAAAGAAATAGTATAAAGTTACCATATTCATCAGTAGATGAAGTGAAAAAAGCTTATGCATTTAATAATCTACAGTCATTTCTTGATATCTATTACACAAGTGCCGAGGTTCTTGTAAATGAAGAAGATTTCTATGAATTAACATGGGAATATATAAAAAAAATAAACAGAGATAATGTAAAACATACTGAAATATTTTTTGATCCTCAAACCCATACAAATCGGGACATACCTTTTGAAACAGTTATTAATGGAATAAAAAAAGCACTGGACGATGCAAAAGAGAAATATAATATCTCTTCTCGTATCATTATGTGTTTTTTAAAACATTTAAGTGAGGAAGAAGCTATAGAAACCCTAAAACAATCTTTACCATATAAAAAATGGATTTATAGTGTAGGACTTGATTCTAGTGAATTAGGTAACCCTCCAGAAAAGTTTAAAAAAGTTTTTGAAATGGCAATAAATGAAGGATTTACGACTGTGTCCCATGCCGGAGAAGAAGGTCCTGCAGATTATATATGGGATTCAATTAAACTATTACATGTCACAAGAATTGATCATGGTGTGAGATGCACTGCAGATAAAATATTGATGGAATATTTAAAAAAATCTCAAATACCTCTGACTGTATGCCCATTATCAAATGTTAAACTCTGTGTTTTTAAAGAGATGAAGGATCATAATATAAAGGAATTGTTAGACTATGGTCTTTGTGTAACAGTAAATTCAGATGATCCTGCATATTTTGGTGGTTATATAAACCAAAATTTTATAGAACTATGGCAAGCCCTTAATTTATCAAAAGATGATATTACTCTACTTGCAAAAAACTCATTTGCTGCTTCCTTTCTACCTTTTGATGAAAAACAGAAATATTATAATGAGATAGATACTTATATAAATGGTTAATTAATACTACAAGATCTGTTTGTAAGCTTGAAACAGAAGAGTCCAATATATTATATTGATTTTAAATGTATAAACACTTAAGTCCATTTGGCAATATATCAAAAATTAAGTTGGTGACGTCCCAGTTAAACAGTCCTATTAGTCATAAATGTGTTCCATTGGAGGTTGCTATATTTAAACCTGATAGTAGATCACCATATTATAGATATATTACCAATAAACTCGGGCTAATAATGCCAAAGCTTTCAAAAATACACACCAAGGAAAACCTCTTTGATCTAATCATAATTAGCAAACAAGAAGATACCAGTCTAATTATGGATATGAATATTATTATCCAGGACATTATAGATATTAATGGATATATAGACGACGAAGGTCTGTGTTTTACCCTTATTAGAAACAATATAGAACATTATTATTTATCTTTATATGTTAAGAAACCAAACTGTTATATTAAGTATAACTCTGATTTAAAAGCTCCACTACTTCAGCTAATACCAATAACTCTTTCAGAATATTTATGGATTCAGGATAGCAACAAAAAATGGGGAGATCAGTTAGGGTTTTATATATTTAGAGAGTGGTTTGAATTCCGAGAACTTACACCATTAGGGTCAGATGTTAAAACATCAATTCTAACTTTAGATTTAGAAAACTTAAATAATATGATAAAAGAGATTGGTACACAGTTTAGAGAAGGCAATGATGATGAATGGTATACAGAACAAACTAACCCTGATTATTGCCAGGTATTCCAAAACTTTATCCGCCGCAGTGCTATTGGTAGTGTAGATTCAGAAATTGAAGAAGGTGGTTTACTTATTTCGACTGGTAACTACAACAAAGCAATTACATATTACAAAAATCTAATTGAACAGGACCCTAAAAATAGAGCTCAGTTTTTAGAACAAATAGGAGCTGCATACTTTTTTAAAGAGCAGTATCATAAAGCCAAAGAGTACTACATTCAGGCTGTAAATAGTGGGTCAAAAACAATAGATTTTAACTTATGGGAAGTATGTGAACTTCTATCAAATAAAGAGCAAAACAATAATTATTTAAAAGAATATATTAATTACTTCCCTGATGGAGAATACAAACATCTGATTAAAAATATTATGGATATATAGAATGTATTTTAATTAAATCAAAGGATTCCAAGACTTAAATTTAATAGATTACCTTAAAATGATAACAAGCTTTTTTTATTTTAAGGTAACCTATGTTATGCCCTACTTCTTTGAAAGCTCTATAATATTGTCTGAGACATCTGCCAAAGAACCTTTGACAATATGCATAACGTTAGAACCAGTTTTAAGTGTTGCATTAACGGTTACCCTTGAATACCTATCCTGTCTCTCATACTGATCAATTGAAATAATGTGCTCATGATTAATAACAATCTTACAACCATCTTTTTTCTCAAATAAAATAAACATCTAATCTCCTAATAATTTGTAATTTAATAAATCTAATTTAATAGTGTGTTTTTTTGTTCTTCTGATTCACAAAATTCTAATGCAATCTGCCTAAATTCCTCTTTAACTTCTTTAAAACACTTAATTATAACTGGATCAAAGTGAGTATTTGGATTGGACTCAATTAGTTCACAGGCCTTAGTGTGGGAAAAAGCAGGTTTATATACTCTTTTAGATATTAAAGCATCATAAACATCAGCAACAGCCATTATTCTACCAGATAAAGGTATGTTTGTACCACTTAAACCCATAGGATAACCACTTCCATCCCACTTTTCGTGGTGTGAAAATGCAATCTCTTTAGCATAATGAAGAAATGAATTACCATCTAATTCTCCTTCAGCTTTTAAAAGTGCGCTCTTTCCATATTCAGCGTGTCTCTTCATCTCTGTAAATTCTAAATCTGTAAGCTTTCCAGGTTTTAGCAGAATCTTATCTGCAACACCAATTTTACCAATATCATGCAGGGGTGCAGATTTTACCATTAGATCAATTTTATCTTCATTCAGATCTGCTGAATATATAGAATCCTTAAATAATCTATTAGCGATTACAGAAACATAGTTTTGAGTTCTAAGTATATGATTCCCAGTATCATTATCCCTGGTTTCAGCTAGAGATGCAGCCATTCTAATCGTAACATCCTGGGTTTTCATCAGTTCTAAAGTTCTTTTTTTTACTAGCTTATCAAGAACACTGTTTTGATTTTTTAGTAGATCTTTTGCCATTTTTAATGATAGGTGAGTTTCAACCCTTGCGATTACTTCTAATATCTCAAAAGGTTTTGTTATAAAATCAACTGCACCTAGTTTAAATCCCTTTGTTTTATCTTTTAATTCACCCATAGCGGTTAGAAATACGACTGGAATATCTTTAGTTTTTACATTGGATTTAAGCTTTTCACATACTTCAAAACCATCCATCCCTGGCATCATTATATCTAATAAAATTAAATCTGGTAATTGTTCAGAAGCTGATTCCAAAGCATCGAATCCATTTGTTGCAACCATTATTGAATAAGTGTCACCTAGTGTTTCAAACAGTATATCAATATTTTGTGGTGTATCATCAACTATTAGGATTGTGGATTGTTCAATCATCTATTCCTCCGTTACTTTTATTCTAAATTATTAAGGTTGTTCCAGTAGCTATTATTAAATAATACTCATTACAATTTACAAACTCAACTAAAAATTCATAAAATTCACCTTTTGAAGATAATTACTCGGTATTATCAGAATTAATTAATATTCAAACTACAACACTCCTAAAAGTACAATGATAAATATGTATCTTTACAGTTATTCACACAGTGAATAGAATAAGGCATGGCAAAAACTACCTCCCAATTAATATTTGATCAAAATAAAAGTATTATATTAAATACAATAAGAGATAAGGGTCCCATATCCCGTGTTGATCTAACTAAAAGAACAGGAATAAGTGCCCCTACAGTAACTAGAATTGTATCTTCATTAATTAATTCTAGTTTAGTTAGAAATGTTGGTATAGGTACATCCAGTGGTGGTAGACCACCAGTTATTTTAGAATTTGACTCAACAAGTTGTTATGTAATAGGTATTGAATGGGGATTAACACACATAAAAGGAATAGCCGCAAATTTAAATGGTGAAATAATTATAGAAAAAAGTAATCCATATAATCTTTCTACTGAAATAGACAAAGATATTAGAAGCGTAATTGAACTAATTAAAGAACTACAAAGTAAGGTAGAACTCCCTCTAGATCGTTTGAAAGGTATTGGAATATCTGCTGCTGGTTATATTAATAAAAAAACAGGTACTATAGAATTCTCTCCTGTTCAAAAATGGCATAATGTAAATATTAAGGAACCCATTCAGGATGCCTTTAATGTCCCTATTTTTATTGATCATCAATCTCGGGTATTAGCTCTTAATGAATATCTTTATGGTGAATCCAACGACATGAAAGACATTCTATTTATAAATGTCGATTATGGCCTAGGTGCAGGACTTTTAATTAATGGTGAAATCTTTCAAGGTTTTGATGGTTTCTCAGGTGAATTAGGTCACTTATATACTAATCCACCTATTAATTACGAAGAGAGATTATGTATGTGTGGGAAGAAGAATTGTTTAGCAGAGTTTGTATCTAGTAGAGGTATTATTAAAACCTTACAAAATCATCTAACAGAAAATAGTACTTCCTCAATATATGAATTATATAAAACTAATCCAACTTTGATTACAGTAAAAATAATTGATGAATATGCAATGAATGGGGATAAAGTCTGCATCGATATATTGACTGAAGCTGGTAAACTTTTGGGTATAAGCATTGCAAATATTACAAATATTTTTAATCCTGAAGCGGTCATTTTAGGTGGTAAACTAATGTCCTCTAATTTTTATTTTAGTGTAATTAAAGACTATTTTATGACACATGGCCTAAAAGGAACCAGTAGAGAGATAAAGTTCCTTAAATCAAAATTAATTGACCACGCAGCTGTTAAAGGTGCAGCAGCACTCGTATTACAGAGTATTCTTAACTTCTCCTAAAGTTGTTTTTTTAATTACTTATTAAAGGCATAAAAATAAGTTGACAACCTTAAAATTCGACCATATACTAATTTCAGACTTAGCAATACTAGTGTCCTATAACACTTAGCGAGTACTTTATTTCACTGGATTAAAAAGTTTAATTTTATCAACAATGTTCAAAGGAGAATATTTAAATGAAAAAATGTTTATTGTTATTATTAACAACAATTATTAGCTGTGGTGTTTTATTTGCAAATGGAGCTGGAGAGGAAGCACAATTTCCATCAAAAACAATTGAGTTAAATATGTCATGGCCTCCAGGTGGTAGTTCTGATACACAGGCGAGGGTTTTTGTAGAGAAAGCTGAAGAGGTTTTTGGTCAATCAGTTGTTATTATTGATAAATCTGGTGCTGCTGGTACTAAAAGTGTTATGAATACCAAAATTGCTAAACCAGATGGTTATACAGTTATGTGGGCATCAGGTGGTCAGTTTACATTAACTCCACAAAAAATTGATGTTGATTATTCAATTGATGATTTTAAACCAGTTTTGGGGGTTACATTAGAACATACTCTTCTTGTAACAAGTAAGGATTCAGGAATCAATTCATTAGCTGATTTAGCTAAAATGGATACAGTTTCTTTCGGCTCTCCAGGAGCAAGTAGTGGTCCAGGTGCTGCAATCGGAATGTTATTAGAGCAAATGGGTGTAAATGGAGATCATGTACCATTTTCTGGTTCAAATGAATCAAGTACTGCTGCATTAGGTGGACACGTTGATATTGCTGACTCAAGAACAACAATTGTTGGAAGTATGAAAGACTTAAAAGTATTATGTATTTTAAGTTCTGAAAGATCAGCCCTTCTACCAGGTGTACCAACAGCAAAAGAACTTGGATATGACGTTGTATTAGAATCATATAATGGTTTATATGTTCCTAAGGATACACCAGAAGAAATTGTTGAGACATTAGCAACAGGATTTAATACACTTTTAATGGATGCTGATTTTAAGGAGTTTATTAAAAACTCAAAAATAGATATCTACGGAGCTAATAGAAAAGATCTAGAAGCAAAAGTTAGATCTGAAGCTGATTTCTTTGAAACATATTTCGGAAATTAGACAATATTAAATAGAGAGGGTCTGGTATTTAGCCAGATCTTTTCAGGAGTAAGAATGAGACTATATGTTGAAAAACTAATAACTGGTTTTATCGTAATAATTCTAAGTGTTTCTATGTACATACTTGCATCAACACAGATTAAGGCTGAAACATTGGCTGGAGTATCTCCACAAGCTGTTCCACACTTAGTAGCGAAGATAATTTTTTTAATGGGTATTATTATGATAGGACAATCTATACACCTATTTTTCAAAGAAAAAACGTCAAAAAAAATATCCTATTCAAAAGCAAAATTCATTAAATTTCCATTTATTGTTTTTTTACTAATGTTAACATATGCAGGTTTAATGTTTTATGTAGGTTATTTTATCGCTTCATTCATTGTACTACCAACTATTATGTACGTAATGAAAGAGAGGAAATTAACTAACTATTTTGTTATAGCTGGGATAATTATTTTTATATACATCGTTATAGATGTACTTTTAAATATCAGACTGCCTAAATTAGGCCTGTTTGGTATTATCTAGTAGGAGAGTTATGTTAACAAATATACTTGAAGGGCTTTCAAGCCTATTATCTTTAAAAGTTTTAGCAATGATGAACATAGGTATTTTAGCTGGTCTGATTTTTGGTTCAATACCAGGTTTAACCGTATTAATGGCTATAGTATTGTTATTACCTTTAACATTTGGAATGGATCCGGTATCTGGGATGGTACTTTTATTAGGTGCATATTGTGCAGGTAATTATGCTGGTTCAATAACTGCAATATTAATAAATACACCAGGAACACCAGCTGCTGCTGCTACTACTATCGAGGGTTATCAATTAACTAAAAAAGGTAAAGCAGTTAAAGCGCTAAATATGGCATTAATAGCTTCGGTTATGGCGGGCTTAATAAGTACAGTGGTTCTATTAGTTGTAGCTCCACAAATCGCAAAACTGGCTATAAAATTTGGTCCTGCTGAGTTTTTTGCATTAGCGATTTTTGGTCTTAGTATTATAATTTCTGTTTGTAGTAATAACCTATTAAAAGGGATTATATCTGGCTTGGTTGGTATATTTATCAGTATGGTAGGTATTGATCCAATAATGGGAACTCCAAGAATGGCATTTGGTAGTTACAACCTAATGGCTGGGATAAATTTAGTACCAGCACTTGTTGGTGTATTTTCCATTTCTGAATTAATGAATATTAGCGAAGGCTTATATAAAAAATGGAAAGCTGGTATTGAAGAGAAGATGGATCTAAAGAAAAACCTAGCTGGAGAACCATTAACAAAAAGTGAACTTATGGGTTCAATGAAAACAATTATAAAATCATCATTCATCGGTACATTTATCGGTGCTGTACCAGGAACTGGAGCTATATTATCATCATTTTTAAGTTACAATGAAGCTAAAAGAAGTTCTAAACACCCAGAAGAGTTTGGTAAAGGAACATTAGAAGGTGTTGCTGCAACTGAAGCTGGAAATAACGGTATAACAGGTGCAACTTTAATACCAATGATGACCTTGGGAATACCTGGAGATGTAGTAACCGCAGTTATGATGGGAGCATTAATAATGCATGGTCTACCTATTGGACCTACCCTATTTAGTGAACATGCAGGAGTAACTTATGGTATTATTTTAAGTCTATTTTTTGTAAATATTCTTATGTTCTTCCAAGCAAAAGTTTATATTAAATTTTTTGTAAAGATCTGTAATATAAACAAAGAATTCTTCACTGTTTTATTGCTTATATTTTGTGTCGTTGGATCATTCTCAGTAAATAGTACAATGTTTGACGTATTTGTTATGTTGATTTTTGGTATTGCTGGATATGTTTTACAGAAGTTCAACTTCCCACTTATTCCAATGGTACTTGCACTAGTCTTAGGACCTTTAGCAGAAACAAGTTTACGACAGGCATTAATTATATCTAAGGGAAGCTACTCAATCTTTATGCAAAAGCCAATTGCTGCTGCTTTCCTTATTATTTCGGCAATATCCCTAATTTTAAGTCTTTATCAATCTCATCAGATTAAAAAGAAAGAGGCAGCAAAAGCATGAAAAAACCAAATATACTGTTTTTATTAACTGATGATCAACGATTTGATACAATAGCTGCCCTTGGAAACAAAGAAGTCTCCACACCAAATATGGATGAACTTGTTAGACACGGAGTTTCATTTACTAATGCACACATCCCAGGGGGAACCTGTGGGGCTGTATGTATGCCTAGTAGAGCCATGATACACACAGGAAAAACTCTGTTTAATTTAGCAGATAATGGATCTTATATCCCTGAAGAGCACAACCTTTTAGGGGAAGAGCTACAAAAAATAGGATATGAAACCTGTGGAATTGGTAAATGGCATAACTCACCACGTTCCTATGCTAGAAGTTTTACAAGTGGTGGTGAAATATTCTTTGGTGGAATGTGGGACCATTGGAATATTCCAGCATGTAACTTTGACCCTACAGGAAACTATGATTATTCTGTTCCTTATATATCTGATGCATTCCACTCTAGGGTTGTTGATAATATGGTAAGTGATCATATAACACCTGGTAAACACTCTAGTACACTATTTGCAGATTTTGCGATTGATTGGTTAAAAGATTATAAAGATGAAAAACCTTTTTTCTTATATACAGCATTTATGGCACCCCACGATCCAAGAACAATGCCAAAAGAGTATCAGGAGATGTATAAGCCAGAGGATATTTCTCTTCCTGAAAACTATAAACCTGAACATAATTTTGAGTATGGAGTAAGGCAGATAAGGGATGAAGTTTTAGCACCCTACCCTAGAACTAAAATTGAGATAAAAACCCACCTAGCTGAATATTATGGAATGATTTCACACTTAGATTTTGAGATTGGAAATATTATACAGACCTTAAAAGATAAAGGTGTATATGAAAATACTATAATAATTCTTGCTGGTGATAATGGTCTAGCTTTGGGACAACATGGTTTAATGGGTAAACAAAGTGCCTATGAACATAGTATTAGAGTACCTTTAATTTTTACTGGCCCTGGTATTCCAAAGGATAAAATTAGTAATAATCCATGTTATCTATTAGATATCTATCCTACAATTTTTGATCTACTAAATATTGAAGTTCCTGAAGGAAATCAGGGTATATCTTTATTTGATGATCTAAATATTGGTAGTTCTTCCAATAGTAGAGATTCTCTATATTTTGCTTATGCTGATCTATTACGCAGTGTTAAAAAAGATGGTTTTAAACTAATTGAATACGCTGGTGAGTATGGTAAAAAGACACAACTATTTAATTTAGAAAAAGATCCCTGGGAAAATAATAATCTTTCAAAAAGTACAGAATATTGTGAAATCCTAAAGAAATTAAAACTAGAACTTCAAAAACAGAGAAAACAGTGGAATGACATTGATAGCGATGTTAGTAAAAAGTTCTGGGCTGCTTATTTCTAACCCTCTATTATCACCAATTCATATACCTTAGTATTTATCTAACTCACATTCTAAGGTATATGGATCATAAATATAGATTAGAACCATTTAACCATATTCAGAGTGCCTCTTCACCTCTACAAATTCAGTTTTATCTTCATTAAGTTCTTCTGAATATATAGAATAAATAAACAGTCTTTTTGCGATTATTGCATTTTAATTTATTTACCGATTAGAACCTCTTTTATACGTATTAAACACTGCTCTAATATAGACCGTGGACATGCTACATTTATTCGTTCAAAACCCTCTCCCAGTGCTCCAAAGATATATCCTTCATCCAATAGAACCCCTCCTTCTTTTAAAACCTTATCTTCTAGTTCTTTAGAAGTAAAACCATATGCTCTAAAATCAATCCATGCAAAATATGTGGCTTCAGGTAATATAAATTTAGCTTTAGGAATATTATTTTTAAGAAACTCAGCTGTAAATTCTAGGTTTTTATCGATATAGTCATTTACCTGCTCCAGCCACGATTCCCCATGATTATAAGCCGCTTGTGTTGCAACAAGAGCTATAGGATTTGCACCAAAAAGCGAACATCTAGTCTGCATCTCCATCAACCACTTTTTCTGTAATTTAGGGGATCTTATAATAATACTTGATGTCTGCATCCCTGCTAAATTAAAGGATTTACTTGCAGCAGTACATGTAATTATTCTCTCATCACTATTTAATTTAGCCATAGGAATATGTCTTACACCTTTTCTTACTATATCACAGTGAATTTCATCAGAAATAACATAAACATTGTGTTTTAAACAGATTGTAATAATTTTATTAAGCTCTTCTTCTGTCCATACCCGACCTATAGGATTATGTGGACTACAGAAAAACATCATTTTAGTTTCTGGTTTCGATGCCTTCTCTTCTAAATCTTCAAAGTCGAGAAAATATTCTCCGTCTTTTTCTAATAATTCATTATTTAATAAGACTCTATCATTATTTTTTATAACACTCATAAAAGGATAATAAATGGGTTGATTAACAATAACTCCATCTCCTGGTTTGGTAAGTGCTTTTATTAAAATAGCCAATGCAGGAACAATTCCTGGAGAATGTTTTATATCTTCTGTATCAATTGTCCAGTCAAAACGCTTAGAAAACCAGCCTCTGATACTTTGCAGATAATTAAACTCATTTGCTGAACTATAACCAAAAATCTGTCGATCAATTCGTTTATGCATAGCCTCTATAATAGGGTTGGCACATGGGAAATCCATATCAGCAATCCATAGAGGTAATAGTTTATCCTTTTCCACCCCTTCTACTTCTGGCATATGTTCCCACTTAATAGAGTGGGTTCCAACTCTTGATACGAATTTATTAAAATCATATATCATTCTATCTCTCCTATATTTAAAACTGTAAGGACATTATCTTTTAGGCAGGCATCAATATTATTATAGAATACTGCCTAATACAGATTCCAATCCTAGATTATGGAATTATAACGATTTCTTATGTCATTAATATATAACATTATTACTAGCTGTAAACAATTATTCTCTGTTTTAATCAAATATATTTTCTACAATGTAATGAAATTCTTTGATTTTTTTAATTAAAACAATAAAGCGAAGCTTTACTAGGGGAACGCCTATCTATTTTATTTTTTTTTAAACTCTTTAAAAATCTTGTATTTATCTGGGGATTTTAGAAGGGACTCCCAGGACCATAATAGAACACCTTTGGATGGATACTTTGTAGCTGATTCAAGATCTAATTTAAACCTTTTAGGAGTAACCTCTTCTTCATCATAGGCTTTTGATACTTGAATCGAGGGAATTATTGGAACCTTGGAGTGAGATTGTAGATCACATACCAGTTCATTTATCCATATTGACTCCCTTTTACACATAGGAGCATATGCCATAGGTGTTAGATAATTTGTTATCTTGGAGAGTTTATCTGTATTTTGACCAACTATAGATTTAAGACCATCATTAAACTCGTTAGTTATCCAGGGAACTATATGAATTGCAGTTTTAAGATCTGAGCTCACACTATGAATGGACTTTATAAGTTCTTTTGCTACAGATAAAATAACCCTCTGTTTCCATTGTATCCACATTTCTGGAACCTCTCTAATAATCCACTTATTCCGTTCAATTTTTGTTAGATTTTCCGGTATAAAATTATGTTTAGAGAACTGCTTTATACAGTTATCACAGAAACAACCATGACTGATATTTACACTATGTGTCGATGGTTCTATCATCTCCCAGAATGTAAAAAAACGTATGAAATCTAGTGTAATACCGTATGGATTCATTAACTTTGCCAGATCGATAATTTTATTCTTCAGATAAGTTAGATATTTTTTATTTGTTGGACAGACAAATTGAACCCATGATTCAGAAGCCTTTTTATCATGTTGTGTAATGGACCAACTGTCCTCATTATCTCTAAGGTATTCAGGATTATAAAAGACAGGGCATATTAAAAAAACATCTATTCCAACTTCTTTGATCGAATCTATTAATTTTTTATTTAATGAAGCTTCATTTCCTAAAAAGGCAGTATCAATATTTAACTGCAACATCCTAGAGACATCCTCTTTTATATCTACTGGTACGTTGTATATTTTAATTCCTTTCATATTTTGTATCCTATTTTAGTTTTTACGTTAAAATATCTATTGTATACCTGAAAAATATAGTTGACAAGGGAGTTATATATTACTTATTACATAATAAAATGGGTAGAAAATATTTAATATTTAGAGCATAAATATATAAAAAGGAGATTCTATGTTTGAATATTGCCCAAGTTGTGGGAGTAAGGGCCTGGGGTTCCATCAAGATAAATTACTGAAATGTCCAAGTTGCGACTTTGAGATGTATCTGAATATTGCAGCATCTACTGCAGGAATCCTTTTTTTTCAAAGTAAACTTGTAGTTTTAAGAAGAAATCGTGAACCAGGAAAGGGACTTTTAGATCTACCAGGTGGATTTGTAGATCCAGAAGAGAGCTCTGAAGATTGTATGAAACGGGAATGTTTAGAAGAACTAGGAGTAAAAATTGATTCTCTAGAATATCTGGTAAGTTTTCCTAATAAATATCTATTTAAGGATATTAATTACAATACTTGTGATCTATTTT
This sequence comes from Spirochaetaceae bacterium, assembly GCA_051531975.1. Classification (GTDB taxonomy): domain Bacteria; phylum Spirochaetota; class Spirochaetia; order DSM-2461; family DSM-2461; genus Thiospirochaeta. Next base: position 19,319 of record JAOPTT010000011.1, on the reverse strand, counting down.
TTATAGGTCAATTATCTGGTAAACCAAAACTGAATGATCCAGAGGAAAATAGTGAACTTATATTATTAGATATAGAGAGCATTAATCTAAAAGATTTTGCATTTCCATCAATGCATAAGGGATTAAATTATTACTTAAAAAAATACCAATAAAACATCTAAACCCTCTCATTTTTAAAAGAGGGTTTAAAATGTAAAATATACTACTTTAACAGCCTTTATAATTAGCCCATTTCAACCATTACGATATGAGTTTTATTATCAGAAAAAACTGGAAGAATATTTCCTTCAATTGTTTCTCCATCAACTGTAATATTATTAATACCTTTTTCCACACCATTTGGATTCGATACCTGAATGTCGTATCTAGCATTTCTAAAGTTTCGCTCCATTGAGAAATTTTTCCATTCTGGACTAACACAAGGATCAATTTCTAAACCATCAAAATGAGCTCTTACACCATAAATATACTCTGTTAGAGCCATGTGCATTGTTGGTGCTGTTCCTGTTAACCAAGTATGACCTCCACGACCATGACTCTCTATTCCTTTACCTCTTACATATTCAGGGTATACATATGGCTCAGACATATAAACATCTTGGTCAACACTCATGTTTTCAGGTAAATTTTTAAGATAATGATCAACAGCCTCTTGGCCCCGGCCAACCATACAGTAGGATTGTACTAACCAAGCATTTAAGTGCATGAAAATACCACCATTTTCTTTCATAGCTGGTGGTTCTTTCTCTATATTCCAGGTTCTTTTAGGTAGTTTACTGTTATCTGTTAAGTCTGTATAAACTGGGAAACATAACATTGCACCCCAATCAGAATCCAAATACTTTTTTACAGCATCTAAACTAGCATTAGCTTGCTCTTTATCAGCAACACCAGAATTAATACCAAAAGCCTGAGGTTCTAAAAAGATTTTTGCAAATTCATTATCAGACGAACCAAGATCATCATGGGAACCATCTACAGTTAAAGTTCTTTTAAAATAACCCTCTTTATCCATACAGTTATCTTTAATAGATTTTTTTATCTTAGATGCTCTATCCTGATATTCCTGGACTAATTCTAGATTTTTGCCGGAAGCTATAAAAATATCGACTAAATCAAGTAAACCAGAATAAAGCTGTTGAGCAACCATTACAGATTCAACATTTCTATTTGGTTCATCACCGATTCTGTTTTCATTTAAGTCATCGTTCCAGTCACAATCTTTCATATATGGCAGGTGTCTATCAGAACAATCATTCCATACTGAATCTAAACCTTTAATACAGTGTTCAAGAATTGATCCAGATTTATCTCCCATACCTTCTTTAACGTCTGCATAATCTGTTATTACATCTAGAAAGTCAAAGTTTCCTGTTTCTTTACAATATTTTACTATTGCATTTGCAAACCATATTGGATCGTCTGAAGCTTCAACTGATTTATTACCTAACTGGTCGATAAAAAAGTTATGATACGCTTTTCCACTTGAGAACATTTGATTACTTATATGTTTTAATACTTCAGCCATTTCAGGTGCTCGATATGGAAATGTATATAAAACATCTTGTAAAATATCTCTAAAACCCCAGCCATATTCATACCCAGTATGGTATCTAGACTTCATTCTATTTAATATATATACAATTTCACACTGATATTGTAACCACTTAAACCCGTGATTTAATTTTGAATCAGGGGAAGTTAATTTTAATCTATTTAATGCATTATCCCACCATGTAGTTACATTATCTGCCATTAAAACTCTTTTTGATGAGTTATTAACAAGTTCTATATACTCTTTAAGCTCAGTTTTATTGTTTGAGTAATAATCGTTTGTAGAACCTGCTATTAATGCAACAGCAAATTCAAGTGTCTCACCTGGCTTTATTACAACTTCATTTTTAAATACTCCACATGCTCTTCTTAGGTAAGGAGTATCTTCAGATTTAAGGTCCCCGGTTAAAATTGCTCCAGGATTTTTCTGGTTATTAAATCTATTACCAAAAAAGTTTTCCATATTTGTATCGTAGGGGTTATTATCAACATTTAAAGTACTATAAAATGCAGCAACATTTCCTAACATACCATTTATGTCCTCTGGATTATCCTTTACAGCAATACCATGATTCCGGCGAAATACAATTGCATTTAAATCGTTATCATAAGATGAACCACCAAAAAAGCCATCGTTATCTCCAGCTAAAAGTCGATCTAAGGCATCTCCCATATGCATAGGAACAAATGGGTACAATGTTAAGTTTTTATCAGATGAAGTTGTATTAGTTAGTTTTACATTTTGTATCCACCCATCAAAGTCTTCAGGTACGTACATCTCTTGGAATGATTCTAAGCCTTTATATTCTGATTCAAAGGTTACCTTACCAAACTCAAATGTAGTTTTTAATGTTTGTTCTTTAACCCTAGTTGGCTGCCATGTTGTAGTTACAAGATCCTTTGTATCTTTATCGTATATGTAAATATATCGACCCATATCATCTTCATCGTTTAAATGTAACTGAGTATCAACAAAAGTATTCTCATGTGTTCCTCTAACATCAAATCCACCAGCAGTGTATGATACTCCACTACAAAATGTCTCAGTTCCTGGTTGATTAACCCTAATTAGGTAATGTAACCATGGTTCTGGTGTATATGGGTTTGTTATTACAAATTTTGATTCCTCATTAAATCCACCGTATTTATTCATCTGTTTCTCCCTTGTTTAAATTAATCAAAGAGTTTTCTAGACAGAGTCTACCCTCTTTTTTTAACCCATAAATTACTGCATGAAAATCTGTTTCAGCTATTTTTTTATCTGTCTTTTTTTCGACTATTTTCTTGAGTTCATTTATTGATAAATTATTTTTACTGTTTAAAGTCTCTAACATTATTAATTCCCACTGATACTCTTTTCTATTGGGATTTTTCATGTTATTTACGTGATTATCTCTAAGTGCCTCACCTATCGGCAGCAAAAGAGATCTCAGTTCATGTTTGCACTTTACATAAACTGCTGCTTTATCCTCGGTTCCTGAGTTCCTACAAAAAATTGCTGCTAACTGTTTATCACCTTTATTTATTGAAGCATACAACATATGAGAATCCTCTTTATCTTGGATTTCAATTGATGTATGAGCTGAAATTTGGTTCTTAGAATGTAATTTCTGAAACTCATTCATTAAGATTTTTTTATCACTATTCCAAATAGAACTGCCCTTAAAAAAAAGAGTTTTATCTACAAAATATGTATAAAAGGTCTTACTGAATCCAGATTCATAAGGCTCAAAAGCCTGGTGTGCTGTTAGTTTTAGGGTTGTAATACCTACTAAAGTCATTAAAGTAGTTAATAAACCGTTTCCAGACCTTAATTCAACTAATTTATTCTCTGTAGATTCAAATTTAATTGGAAAAATCAGATGACCTGAAGCTTCTAATCCAAGAAGCAATTCCCCAGCAGAATAAGAACCAATCCACTTATCCCCAACACTAACTATAGGAGTGTTAATATCTAAAATTGTATTAGCACTAAATGCTGTCATAATATCGGATTCAACGGTTGTAACAAAATTTAGTTTAGAAATATCAATACCAAGATGTTTATAATACATAGCCATGATATATCCTGATTTATCACCATCTATAACTAAAACTTTATCATTTTGTTTATCATAACAAAGTATAAAACCACGGTCTCCATCACCATCTAATACAATTCCATAAACTGGACTTTCTATCTGGCGGCCTTTATCAAAAATTGTTTTAATAACCTGTAGAGAACTATCGTAATCGGCCCCACTAAACTCTTCCTGTCCTTCTACTTCTGCAACACCACAGTTTCTATTTATATTAGAACCATTAGCAGATTCATTTATACAGATATAATTAATGTTATATTCATCTAAAATATTTTGAGCAAGGCCATGAAACGCTCCATTAGCACTGTCTAAAACAATATATGAATCTTTTAAAACACTTTTTAATTCAGGTGGAATTACTTTTTTCATTAAGTCTATAGCTTCTTTTGATATATCAATATTACTATTTTTGTCTGACAAATTTGTATTTTTTATACCTTTTAGATACGCATCGTATACCCATGCTGCAAAGCTATAATCCCCAATGGTTCCTTCTGGTAAAATCTTATTTCCATTAAAAAAGAATTTAATTCCATTCTGGTTTGAAGGGTTATGACTAGCAGTTAATACTGCCCCTGCACTAAAACCCTCTTTAAGCATTTTATATGGAACAAAAGGTGTCGGTGATATGCCTAAATCTAATACTCCAACCCCTGCATTGTTAAAACCAGAGAGCATTGAACTGTTAAAAGCCCAGTTAGTAGTAATATCTCTACCATCATTGCAAACACATGCTGTATCTCCTTGTTTTAAAAAGCCAGCATCTATTAACATATTTGAAAACCCATAAACATTAAGCTCAATTAATTGAGGAGTTAATAAGTTATGGGCTAATAATGATTTTATTGGATCAATTTTATGATCAGTAGAAGTTTTACCCCTCATTCCATCTGTACCCATAAATGAAATCCTTGAAAGTAAAACTGCTTGTTTAATCCTGTTTTCTTCTGATCCTTGTTGTTGTTCATATAATTCCACTGCTTTAAGGCAGTCTATAATTATTGGAGTTTCATATTTTGAAACAAAATCTGATGTTATAATTTTTTCTAAAACACCAAGTTTTCCCTTAAATATTGATGCATTAACACTTGCTAACAGATCACTATTTAATAATCCACCAGTAGATAAAGGTGTTACAACAAATATTTTTTTTGCAATTAAACTCTTCAAGATATCTTTATTAGTGGATAAAAATTGATTAAATTCACTCATAATTATCCCATAACCACATTAACTGAAATAGTTCCACTATTAAACATAGAAGAAGGTATTGTTGTTCCTGTTATTTCAGTTCCATCAACTACTATACTTTTAATACCTTTTTCTACACCATCTGGATTTAAAAAATTAACATTTATTGTTGTATTTCTAAAAGTTCTAGTTGCTGAGAATTTCTTCCACTGGGGGGTGACACAAGGATCAACAACTAAACCATTATATGCTCTTCTTAAACCATAAACCCAATCTATTAAGACACCTAATCTAGTTGGAGCTGTACCTGTTAACCAAGTATGACCAGCTTTACCATGATCGTTAGATGCTGGACCTGAACAGTATTCAGGATAAACAAATCGTTCTACAGCGTAGTTATATGGGTCTTCTTCCGAACAGACACATGGAAGTGTTTTAATATAAATATCGTGGGCTTTCTGTCCATAACCAAATTTACATAACGATGCGATATACCAAGACTCTAAGTGTCTAAATTGACCACCATTCTCTTTTTTTCCTGGAGCATTTCTTTTCCATGCTTGACCATCTTCAGGAAGGCCACCATTAATCATTACAGTATCACCCTGGCAAATGGCAATTCCAAACTTATCATCTAAGTCGGCTTCACATGATGCCATACATTTATCAAATCTATCTTTATCTGCAATACCACTAAATCCAGACCATGCGATTGGCTCAAAAAATGTAAAACCATCTGTTTTTGAGTTACCCATATCTTCTAATGCTTTGGTTCCGATACCTTCAATCTCTTCTGCTATCTCTGTTAGGTCTAATTCAGATTTACCCATATCTAGAGATTTTAAAACTGCCTTATAATCTTTAGGAGCTAATGCTCTAATATAGTGTCCTTTTTCATCAATACATTTTTCTTCTACTGATTTTTTAACAATCCCAGCCATCTCATGGTATTTTTTAACAAGTTCAGATTCTATTCCATTAACATTAAATAACTCGATCATATCGTTTAATGCTTTAAACAGTTGCTGAGCCGCCATAGTAGAAGTATGAGTAAATAGACCTGATAAATCATCGTTCCAGTCAGCCATTAACATATATGGGAGACCACTGTCCGAACATCTGTAAACCTTGTCGATAGCTACTTTTAAATGCTCTAAAACAGTTCCTTCTTTATCGTCAATATATGGTACCATCTCATCTAAAAACTCCATGTTTCCAGACTCTTTTATATATTCACATACAGCATAAACTAACCATAAAGGATCATCCGCTGTTACAAAATCTTTATTACCCTCTGCGGTCACAAAAAAGTTATGATAAACAAAACCATCTGAAAACATCTGTTTTGCAGTAAATAAAATTAACCCTTTAGCTTGTTCTGGGTTATATGGTAAAAGTGCTAAAATATCTTGTAAAATATCTCTGAAACCGTAACCATATTCAAAGCCTGAATGATACCGTGATTTCATTCTGTTTAATAAAGCTACCATTTCACACTGGTACTGTAACCATTTGTAACTTGGTATTAGTTCTTGATCCTGACCTTCTACATCAATTTGAAGTTTAGCAATCTGAGTTAACCAACCCTTTTTAACATCATCAAACTTCTTCCAGGCATTTTCTATGTTTAGTAAGTCAGCTAAATAACTCTTTAACTCTTTTTTATTTTTTAGATAATAGTCCTCTGTTGGTGAAGTTACTAATGTAACTACAATCTCTTTTTCTTCACCTGGAGCAAGTTCTATACTGTTTTTTAAAGTTGATAAAGCAGAACATATTTCATGCGCATCTCTATTTGGAAGATCCCAGTTTTCTGCAACTGCAGTCGGGTTGCCCATTGTATTAGTATGATGCCCAACAAACTCGTCGTATCTGGTTGCACATTGGTTATTTTCTAATGATGAAGTATGAATTGCAACTTTACCAAACATATAGTTTATTTTCTCTTCGTTTGAATCAAATCCACGACCATAACCATATCTCCATGCTACTCCATTCACATCGTTATCTACGATAGCTCCACCCATCATTAAAGTATTAAAACCGGAGAATTGAATCTCCCTAGCGTCCCCAATATTGATAGGGTTTACATTAAACATTGTTATTTTTTTAACTACATCAGATTCGTTTTTAATTTTAATAATTTGAACCATTGCATCATAATCATCTGGAACAAAACATGTTGTTTCAACTTTTGTTTTATTATATGTAGTATTGTATTTTACATAACCAAAACCAAATGTAGTCTCAAGTTCCTGATCTTTATTTAATGTTGGATACCAAGTATTTGTAAAGTAGTCTCCACCTTCCTCTGTGAAATATGCATATGGTCCTAATAATCTTGTTTTATATGGGTCTTCATGAACAAATCCATTAACAATATCACCTTCTTGAGTTCCTATTCGTGCAAAAGAAGTTCCATTACTAGTTAATCCCCAACATAAAGTATCTGTCGGTTTCTGATTTCTTCTAGCTAATAACATTAACCATGGTTCTCTAGTCATATCTCCGTTCTTTTCGTTAATTACAACTTCATTATGTTTATTAAAATTAAATTGACCATTATTTTTTAAAGTTTGTTTCATGTTATCCATCCCACTATATTTATTATATCATTTTCACGTTAAAACTGTCAGGCGTATTAACGTGAAAATAACATACTTATCAGCATATTATATTCGTTTCAATGAAACGTCAAGTTTTTATGTGAAAATAAATAAAATGAGTTTAAATTATTTGCATAAAAATTATCTATTGACTTTGAGTTTTATAGTCTTAGAATTCAAAATAGGAGTCAAAAGTGAAAAAGTTATTTTTACTTGTTCTATTATTCCTATCTCTACCGTCATTTTCTGAGGAAAAGTTATATATAATCCCAATTCAAGGTGATATAGAACCATCCCTAAGAGTATTTATTAGAAACAGTATAGAAAAAGCTAATAAAGAAGAAGCTAATATTTTATTTGAAATAAATACCTTTGGTGGTCGTGTTGATACAGCACTCAAAATAGCATCTTTAATAGGTTCTGTTAGGGATAAAAAAACTATAGCTTATATTCCATCAGACCCTGAAGGTTTAGGGGTTAGTTGGTCTGCTGGAGCATTAATATCCTTTTCATGTAATGAAATATTTATGGCTGAAGGAACTAGTATTGGAGCTGCAGCTCCAGTCTTCATATCCCCCGAAGGTACACAAAATGCTGGAGAAAAAACTGTTAGTGCAGTTAGAACACAAATTGCATCTCTAGCTGAAAAAAATGGATACTCTGTCCAAGCAGTTATAGCAATGGTTGATTTGGATGTAGAATTATATGAGGAAGTAGAAAACAATATTCCATATCTTCGATTTAAAGATGAATTATTAGATCCAGAAACTGCAAAGATAATTAGTCCCAAAGGGAAACTACTTACTCTTTCTGCCAAGCAGATGGAATATTATAGGCAATCAAAAAGTACAGTAGATAATTTAAGTGATGTATTAGAAGTCTTAAATATTAAAGAGTCAAATGTTACAAGACTTGCACCTACATCTGCCGATAATATAGTTTCATTAATTACTAGTACTACTATATTGGGAATTCTAATATCTCTAGGTTTAATATGCCTCTATTTAGAGCTAACCAGCCCAGGATTTGGACTACTCGGAGCGCTTGGTTTAATTTGTTTTTCCATAGTTTTTATTGGAGGGCAATTGCTGGGAACACTAAACTCCTTAGAACTGCTACTTTTCTTAATTGGAGTTGTTTTACTTATAGTTGAGATTTTTATAATTCCAGGTTTTGGTATAACAGGAGTACTTGGTATAAGTTCAATAATATTATCTTTAATCCTTAGCCAACAAGATTTTATAATTCCAAAGTGGAATTGGCAGTGGGATATACTAAACAGAAACATAATCCTAGTATTATCCAGTTTAATTGGCTCTTCTATATTTATTGCCATACTAATGGCACTATTTCCCAGGTTATCCCTATTTAATCGTCTAATACTAAAACAACCAGTTATTGAAAATATTAATATTGAAAAACCCGCATTAGAAAATGGGATTACCATCACAATGTTAAGACCTGTAGGAAAAATCAGGCTAGGTTCAGAAATTTTTATTGCAAAAAGTCAGGGCAAGATTATAGAAAAAGGGGTAAATGTAAAAGTTATTTCCCATAATGATAATGAAGTTATAGTTAAGGAGTTAAAAGATGAGACTACTTTTTAACATACTACTAGGACTACTTGGTTTTGCTGCCATTATATTAGAGTTATTTGTTCCCACTGCCGGACTAATTGGAATAATTGGCGTCGCCTGTATAATTTTAGGTGTAGTTTTAACGTTTATTAATTTTGGAACATTTGCAGGAACCATATTTTTACTTGCTTGTTTTATTATAGGCCCAATAATAATTATCTTGTATTTTAAGTTTTTCCCTAAATCTTTTATTGGTAAAAAACTTATATTATCAAAACAAATGAAAAGTGATGATGGATATGTATCAGGGGACAACTTTGATTCATTATTAAATTCAATTGGTAAAACATATACAAATCTACATCCAATTGGTCAGATTATCATTGATGATAAAATTTTAAACGCTACTACCGATGGAGAGTTTATTCCAAAGGATAGGTCAATTAAAGTGACAAATGTTAAGGGAAACAAAATTATTGTATCTCTAAAGGAGTAATTATGTCTTATGTTATTATTTATGCTTTATTAGGAATATTAGCCCTGGTTATATTAGGGTTTTTTATGAAGTTTTTTAGTATGTGGTTTAGAGCCCTACTTTCAGGCGCACATATAAAAATGAGCAGATTACTTGGGATGTGGATTAGAAGAGTAAAATCTAATGTAATTGTTGATAGTAAAATAATGTTAACAAAAGCAGGAATTATTCTAGATTCAGATGAACTTGAAACCCACTACCTAGCTGGGGGAGATGTTATAAAAGTAAGTAAGGCACTTATTGCTGCAAATAAGGCAAATATCCCTCTTACATTTAAAAAAGCTACTGCCATTGACTTAGCTGGAAGAAATGTACTGGATGCTGTAAAAACAAGTGTATATCCCAAGGTAATAGATTGCCCAAATCCAGAACATGGAAGAACAACAATAGATGCAGTTGCTAAAGATGGTATTCAACTAAAAGCAAAAGCTAGAGTAACAGTTAGGGCTAATATTGAACGTTTAGTTGGTGGTGCAACAGAAGAGACAATTATAGCAAGAGTTGGAGAGGGAATTGTTACAACTATTGGTTCGGCTCCTACTTATAAAGATGTTTTGGAAAATCCAGATAATATATCTAGAACTGTTTTGGAAAAGGGTTTAGATGCTGGAACTGCATTTGAAATACTTTCAATTGATATTGCTGATGTTGATGTAGGAACTAACATAGGTGCAAAACTACAAGCTGATCAAGCTGAAGCTGATAAAAGACGATTCCAAGCTGTAGCTGAGCAGAGAAGAGCTGCGGCAAGAGCTAGAGAACAAGAGATGAGTGCGCTGGTTGTAGAAAACCGAGCAAAGGTTGTATTAGCTGAAGCAGAAATACCTAAAGCAATAGCCGAATCATTTAGATCTGGAAACATTGGAATAATGGATTATTACAGATTAAAAAATATCCAATCTGATACATCAATGAGAGACAGTATTAGTGGCGATTTAAATGACCAGGGTCCTAAAACTAAGGAGTAGAATATGCAAGGAATTATAACTCTTATCTTCTTTGTAGTTGTTTTAATTGCATGGGTCGCACAACAAAAAAAAGGGGTAGAAAAAGAAAAGGAAAAAAAGAAAAAGCAACTAGAAAAAAAACATACTCAAACTTTTCCTAAAGAAGTTGATATAAATAGATCTGTGCCGGGTAAAAGTCTAAGGGAGTCTCATTTGGTTGGGGACCACTTAACCGAAAGTAAAGATGAAGAAAATATAATCATAGTTGCTTCAAAAAAGATAGAAACTCTATCTAAATATAAAAGAGCCATAATCTGGTCTGAGTTGTTAGATAAACCTCTTTCTCTAAGGGAACAAAAAACAATTGGAGAAGGCTAATTCTTATTAAAAAAAAGAATTAGCTATTATATTAAAGTTTTTCTAATTCTTCCCACTTACCACTATTTGCTGATTTAAAAATTGCTTCAATTGTTGCGGTATTATAAAATGAGTCCTCTAACGTAACACTAACTTCACTATTATTTAATATTGCCTCTGAGAAACTATCACCTTGTATTTGGTATTGATCACAAATATCAATATCTATTACTTCGTCTCCAATATAAATACTTGTCTTTTTATCTATTGGTGCATTAAATGGTAAATCAAGCTCCAATGTACTTTTTGTTCCAAAGGCAGTCATTCTCTGAAATGGTGCAAGTTGAGTAGCACTAGTAAATATACTCTGACCTGAAGGAAATTGTAAAATAGCAGACGCTAGAATATCAACTTTAAACTTTGGATCATTTTCTATAACTGAGATTACCTTAGTAGGCTCTTGGTTAAATAAAAACCGTGATGTATTAATTGGGTAACAACCGATATCCCAAATACTACCACCACCATACTCTTTTATATTCCTGATATTATTTCCATCGATATTATAATAACTAAAAAATCCATGAATTGCCTTTAATTCTCCAAAGTCAACATTATTTATAAGTGATTTAGACTTAATCCATCTTGGGTGGGTACGAACCATAAAAGCTTCACTTATTTTAACACCTGTTTTATTTCTAACATCTATAAGTGTTCTTACATCATCCGTTGTTAAAACTATTGGTTTTTCACAAAGAACATGTTTACCAGCTTCCATAGCTTTAATACACCATTCTAAGTGAATATGATTTGGTAGAGGAATATATACAGCATCTATCTCTTTATCATTTAATAACTCTTCATATGAACCATAAAACTTAGGAATATTTAGGCTCTTTGCTACAGTTTCACTTTTTTTAATATCTCTAGAAGAGATAGCGGCTATCTCTGAATATTTTCCATTTTGCATAGCTGGAATAACTTTATCAATAGCAATTTTAGCGCAACCTAATATTCCCCATTTAATTTTTTCCACAATAATCTCCTACATTTTAGGTTTGTTTTAAATATATAATAGTATAAATTAGTTTGTTTTTAATATATCTTCAAAGGAAGAAAACTCTTCACCTTTCATGTTACTTTTTTCGTTCCAACAAACTCTACACAAAGCTGTATATTCATCTTCTCCAACCTGTATATCATTCTCTTTATTTCCAATTTTATAAAATGAAAAGCGAGCATCTTCACCACAACTGGTACATACTGCGCTTAATTTATCTATATGATCAGCTAATGGAATTATATCCTGAACAGAATTAAACGGTTTTTTCTCAGAAGTTCCATTAAGTGCAGATACAATAACCGTGATACCTTTATTTGCCCAAGCATCAATTGCGCTTAAATCAGAAAAAAATTGTCCCTCATCAACACCTATAACTTCATAGTCGTAAAGATCTGTAAAATCAGAAATATTTTCTAAAAAAACCTCTTTAACACTATTCTCTTTTTTGTCATGAGTAAAAAAACCTCTAGTATCTCTTTTAGGTCGAAGTAGTAAAGTTTGTTTACCAGCAATTTTATATCTTGTTAAACGTCTTAACAGTTCTGAACTTTTCCCAGAAAACATAGGGCCAATAATTAATTCTATCATGCCTATTATTGAACACTATAATATCATATTTATCAATTAAATTTTCTATTTATAATTGAAGATTACATTAGATCGTGATATCTTAAATTATGGCTACTATAACTAAGTTTGATATTTACACACTAAAAATAAGAGAAAAAGGTATTACAAACTGTTTTCTACCCCTAAATGATATTGCTGGATTTAGCATTTTAGATGAAATAAGTATGTATTTAGGAAAAAATATTTATCTATTTAAGATAGATGAAAACACAGAAAGAACTTCAAGAATAGAAAAGAATGAAATTATAGATAATTCTATATTTTGTCGTATAAAAATTGGAAAGTTTGGAGAAACATCTGAAATTGTAGATACTCAGTCAGGTTCAGGGATTTTCCATAAAGAGAGAAAACACTCTGATACTATACCTCTATTTTTTCATATGAATATTGATAAAACAAATTCTGAAGCAATACTACATATTGAAAGAAGAGCCAATAGAACTTTAATCCCTGAATTAAAAAATATTGTTTCTTCAGTTTTAGAAAGTCTAAGGGAAGATACATTTATATTTGAATTAAAACCACAAAAGAAACAAAGTTCTTTAACGACATTTCTAAATAATAAACTAGGTTATATAAATTCTATAAACCTTACTCTGGATTCTAACATAGACTCAGATGTGACAGAAAACTTAACTGTTAATATTAAAACTAAACCAAGAAAACTATTTCCAGACTCTATAAACTCTAAAATATTAAAATGTTCAGAAAATGGAAATTTAAAATCATTAAATAATCTACTTCCAAAAACTCTTAATAATGTAGACATAATTAAAGCAGAAGTAATTCTAAAAACGGAAAATGGTGGGAAAATCAATGTAGATATTACAGAGCCAATAAGTTTATCTAATAGTTTAATTATTTCGACAGAAATGGATAACCTAGATAAATTAGGTCATCCATCATTTAATTATTTAAAAGAAGTTAGCTTAAAATATATGAATTAAATTGATTTATAAACTAAATCCAATAATACTTCAGTTTCTTCTATATTAATACACTGATCTGTTATTGATATTCCATATTCTAAATCAGAAATATTTTTTGTTAACTTTTGGTTACCCTCTTTAAGATTACTCTCTAACATAAAACCTACAATTGAGTTATTACCTGCCTGTTTTTGTGCAATTATTGACTTAATAACTCTACCCTGTTTTTTATAATCTTTATCTGAATTTGCATGGCTACAGTCTATTATTATATTTTTATTTAAATTAGCACTAGTTAACATCTCTTCAGTTTCTATGACACTACTATTATGGTAATTTGAACCATCTCTTCCACCTCGAAGAATTATGTGTCCATACTTATTTCCTTTTGTTTTTAATATTGACGTTTTTCCATAACTATCAATACCAATAAAACTATGAGAGGACTTAGAAGCAATTAAAGCATCTATTGCAGTTCGAACACTACCATCAGTACCATTTTTAAAACCTACAGCCATAGATAATCCACTTGACATCTCTCTGTGTGTCTGACTTTCTGTTGTTCTAGCTCCAATTGCAGCCCAGGAAATCAGATCTGCATTATATTGTGGGATAATTGGATCTAAAGCTTCTGTAGCACAAGGAAGACCTAAATCGTTAATATCTGCTAAAAGTTTTCGGCCTTGTTTTAAACCCTCTTCGATATCACATGAACCATCCATATGTGGATCTAGTATCATACCTTTCCAACCAACAGTTGTTCTCGGTTTCTCAAAATACACTCGCATGATAATTATCATTTTATCTTCATATTTATCTTTTAAGGTTTTTAGTTCAGATGCATATTCCATTGCTGCGTTATAATCATGAACAGAACATGGACCAACTATTGCAAGTAATCTATTATCTTTTTTATCCAGAACATTATTTATTTCTGTTCGTCCTGTTATTACAGTTTTATAACCTTTTTCAGTTACGGTCACTACTTTTTTTAAAAACTCAGGAGACAATAAAGGTGTACAACTATCTATATTTACATTTAATATTTTATCCATATTTTTCTCTCTCTTAAATAACTAATAAAAAGGGTAGAAAAAAGAGATTAAACACCGTATTATTAGTCAATATTTTAAATTATTTTAGTTCAAAAAACTGACAATGTACATAGGAGTTACTAGGTTGAAATTTAAATTACTAGCTATTTTTATTACGTTTTTTATATTTTCATGTGCAACTATAGACGATGTAGTCGTCGAGCCTCCAATAATAGTAGCTCCAATCGAGAAGATTGATATAGTACCTATAGAAGAACCACCAACCGAAGAAGAATTATTAAATATTAGGCTCAATTCTATATTAGAAGACATGACATTAGAAGAGAAAATAGGTCAGCTGTTTATTTTTCATATACGTGGTTATCAGAGTGTTGATTCTAATTTATTAAGCTTTATTAAAACATATAAACCAGGTGGCATTATTCTTTTTGCAAATAATATAAACAGTAACTCTCAAGTATTAAAATTAGTAAAAGATTTACAAGACAGTTCTAATATTCCCCTATTTATTGGTGTTGATGAAGAGGGAGGAATAGTTTCAAGGTTAGGTAAAAATAAAAATGTATCTGTAACTCACCTACCTCCAGCTCTGACTGTTGGTAATAAAAACAATCCTTTATTAGCATATTATTCTGGCAAAATTTTAGGCAGAGAACTTTCAGCATTTGGTATTAATATGGATATGGCTCCTGTAGCTGATGTTAATACGAATCCTGGGAATCCTGTAATTGGGAATAGAACCTACTCTGCTGATCCTCATATAGCAGGAGAAATGGTAGTTAATGTAATAAAAGGATTTCAAGAAGAAAATGTTATATCAGTAATAAAACATTTCCCTGGTCATGGAGATACAAATACAGATTCACATTTAGGTACTGTAATATCACCTCACGGTAGAGAAAGATTAAATCAGATTGAATTTATACCTTTTATTATGGGTATTGAGGCTGGAGTAGATGCAATTATGACAGCTCATATGAATATGCCTGGAATATCAACGGCACCACTACCTTCAACACTTAATCCTGAAATAATAACTGGTATATTAAGAGATGATTTAGGATTTAATGGAATAATTATGACAGATGCTTTAGATATGGGAGCAATAACCAATAACTTTACATCTTCAGAAGCAGTTATTTTAGCTATAAAAGCAGGTATTGACATGTTGTTAATACCTAATAATCAACCTAATGCTTATAAAGCCCTGTTATCTAGTGTCCAAAACGATGAAATAAGCATTGATAGGATAAATGAATCTGTATTAAGAGTTATTAAAGTTAAATTAACTCGAGGTATTTTAGATAGTGATATAATTCTTGAGGATTTAGAAAAAATTAAAAATGATCCTGTGCATCAAAAACTAATAGATTCAATATTCTCGAAATAACCCGAATAAACCACAACAAGGACTCTAGGGCCAGTATTCCCTCCAAATTTAAACCGAATTATTACTGCAAATTCATAAAAATCTTTAATCATCCCTAAAAATCAACTTAATTATTGACACCTTTTTCTATTACCGTTATTATTACTCTATACTCAACCCATCAGGAGAGATTATGAGTGATACGTTAAGAACAGGAGCTGGAGCTCTTGTAGAAACAATGAAGAAATTAGGAGTTGAATGTGTATTTGGACTACCAGGTGGTGCAGCAATACCAATTTATGATGCCATATATGATTCAACTATAGATTTATATCTAACTAGACATGAACAGGGAGCAACCCACATGGCAGATGGATACTCTAGAGCTACAGGTAAAACTGGAGTTGCGATTGTTACATCTGGTCCTGGGGCAACTAATACTATAACTGGTATATTCACAGCTCAAATGGATTCTGTCCCTATGGTAGTTATTTGTGGGCAACAAACTACAAATAATTTAGGCCTTGATACATTCCAAGAAGCTGATGTTTCAGGAATATCTTACCCAATTGTTAAACACTCTTATTTAGTTAGTGAAATTAACGACCTACCAAGAATTGTTAAAGAAGCATTTTATTTAGCTGAAACTGGTAGACCTGGTCCAGTTGTAATAGATATTCCTAAAAACGTTTCAAGTGCTTTTTGTGAATTAGCTGAAGATGCAGAATTTGATCTTCCAGGATATAAACCAAAACTAACTGGTGATCCAGAATGTATTGAACAATTTGCTAAGATTGTAAATGAATCACAACGACCTGTATTTTTAATTGGTCATGGTGCGATGATATCTGGAGCTGGAAAAGAGATTGCTTTAATGGCAAATGAATTTCAGATACCAGTAACAAATACTTTATTAGGTAAAGGTGTATTCCCAGAAACTGATAATTTATCATTAGGAATGCCTGGTATGCATGGAACTGCTTATGCAAATAAAACTCTGTGTTCAGCTGACTTAATTATTTCCATTGGATCAAGATGGGATGATAGAATTAGTGGAACTCCAGAAGATTTTTGTGTTAATGCTAAAAAGATTCAGATTGACATAGATAAGTGTGAAATTAATAAAAGCATAAAAGTAGATGCATATATTCATGGGGATGCTAGAACAGTTATTGAGGAATTAATTCCTTTCTTAACAAAAGTTGATAGGAAACCTTGGATTAAACAGATAGAAAAATATAAAAAAGATTTTCCACTAAATTATAAAAAAGAGGGGAAATTAAGAGCTCAGCATGTAATAGATGAGATGTATAACTTAGCTAAAAAAGATGCTATTTATGCAACTGATGTTGGACAACACCAAATGTGGGCAGCGCAATTTATCAAAACTGATAATCCTAGAACATGGTTATCATCTGGTGGTGCTGGTACAATGGGTTATGGTTTTCCTGCAGCTATTGGAGCTCAAATTGGTAAGCCAAACGCTCAGGTTATAGCGATTGTTGGTGACGGTGGATTTCAGATGACTTTATGTGAACTATCTACTGCAGTAATAAATAAACTACCTATTAAAATTTTAGTTATTAATAATAGTTATTTAGGTATGGTTAGACAGTGGCAAGAGTTATTTTATGATAACAGATTATCTGGTGTAGACTTAGTTGGTAATCCAGATCTTTTAAAACTTGCTAGTGCCTATGGTTTAAAAGGATTTAGAATTAAAAGAAGTTCCGATGTTAGAAAAGTTTTAAAAGAAGCTTTAGATTATAACGATGGTCCTTGTATTATTGATGCTGAAGTTGAAAAATGTGACAATGTTTTCCCTATGGTTCCTGCTGGAGCACCATTAGAAGCGATGTTATTAGAGAGACCAAAAGTTAAAATGGCTAAACCAAAAGGGAGTACCTGATGATAGAAAAAAAACATTCCATAAGTCTTTATGTAGCAAATAAACCTGGAGTTCTAATTCGTATTTCCTTAGTTTTTGCAAGAAGAGGATATAACATAGATAGTTTAGTTGTATCAGAATCTAATGATGAAAACTTCTCAAGGATGAATATTACAGCAACAGGAGACCCTGATACACTACATCTAATGCTTAATCAACTAAATAGATTGGTTGATGTAGTTCACGCTAAAGAACACTCAGATGAAAATGCATTACAAAGAGAACTTGCTCTTATAAAAGTTAATTGTACAAGTGATTTAAGAACTGATGTATTACAAATTGCAGATGTGTTTAAGGCAAGAAATATGGATATTTCAGATAATACAATTACTTTTCAGGTTACTGGAACTAGTTCTAAGTTAGATGCTTTTCAGGAGCTTCTAAGACCTTTTGGAATATTAGAGCTTATTAGAAGTGGTAATTTAATAATGGCTAGAGGTTGTGAACCAACAACATAATATAAGGAGGGCTTTTAGGAGCCCATCTTTTTTTTATCTTGTAACATTTGTACATAGAATTTATCTTCTATAAAATCTCTTGAAATTTTAAGATCATCTAATATTTTATATATATCTTTAGTAGCTTCTTTTACTTCTTCTTTGCTGTTTACTATATTTTCAATTTCAACAAAGTCACCTAAACCATCAACATAAGATAGCTCAATATTTATACCATCTTTTATATATAGATACCCTCTTTTACTTTTACGTATGTAGGGTTTATATCCTAACTTATCTATTATAAATAAAAAATTATCAGGATCATCTATGTTAAATTCTTTCTCTAAGTTAACTTCTACTTTTTCTTGGTGGCTTCTTTCTTTATAAGTAACTATAGATTCAGAACCTACCCTTCTAAGTCTAATCCCTTTTTCCAAGCCAGAAACCGAATCGATACCTTTTAAATATATATCTTCTTTAAAATACTCTTTTTCAAAATGATACTCTCTATCTAATAGCTCTTTTAACTTTTTTGAATCGTGAACCCATGCTTTAATTTCTACTTCTATACTCATTTAATCATTATAAAATAAAAACGCTCTGCATAATAGTACAGAGCGTTAAATATTTAAGTATCTAGTAAATTAAAATTTTAATAGTGTCTCATCATAATCATCTGGTGCGTCGAAACCTAAGAAGTTTATTATAGTCGCAGTAAGTGAACTAATACCTAAACCTTCTTTAAGATCTTTTTTATATTCACCATTATATGTTGGGTCAAAAATAATACATGGAACTGGATTTAATGAGTGGGCTGTTTTAGCCTTAGGAATATTGTTTTCCATTGATACTTCCCCAGTTTTTTTATGTTCAAACATATCATCAGCATTACCATGGTCAGCAGTTAAAATCAGAACACCACCAACTTTCTCAACGGATTCCTTAAGACGTGCAATTTGTACATCCATAGCTTCCATAGAGTCAGTTACTGCTTTAAATACACCAGTATGACCAACCATATCACCATTAGGGTAATT
>JAOPTT010000010.1:290687-296957 GCA_051531975.1 Spirochaetaceae bacterium | reverse complement strand
AGTGGCGCTGAAAATTATTCAGTAGAAATAGCAACATCCCCAATCATTAATGATATAAAATCAGGATTAGGTGCTAAAAGAAAATGTTCATTTACTAATGGTACAAGCCTAGTTGAAGAAATTATTGAATATAAAGAGGGGAATGGGTATAAAATGGCACTTTCTGAGAGCTCTATGCCTATGAAATATATGAATACAGCAATGTGGGTTAAAGAGATTGATTCTAAAAGTAGTGAAATCTCTATGGAAGCTGAATTTGGTATGAAGGGCGGTCCATTTGGGTGGTTAATGGGGGCCTTAATGATGGCACCTATGATGAAGGGGATTTTTAATAAAGTTATGACAGGATTAGCTTTTTATTGTGAAAATGGTAAAAGAGTTGATGAGTTTCCTTCAAAAGAAGAGCTTGCTAAAATACTTATATAATATTAGAAATATAATTTAATATACACGAATTGGAGAGAACATGGAAAATTTTTCGATAGAGAGTACCACATTTCTAAAGGATTTGTTACAGAATAATAATAGAGAGTGGTTTCAGGATAATAAAGAACGATATACTAACTTTTTGATAAATCCATTTAAGCAGCTGGTTAGATCTCTTTCTGAGTATATGCTTACAATCGACCCTGAATTTGTTGTTGAACCAAAGGTCGATAAAACAATATCAAGAATAAATAAAGATATAAGATTTTCTAAGGATAAGACTCCATATAAAACTCATATATTTATTACTTTTAAAAAAAAGGACAAAGATTGGAATAGTAAACCCGCTTTCTTTTTAGAGATTGGCCCTGTTAGTTATTCTTATGGTATGGGTATGCTTATGCCCAATCCTAATTCCATGAAATCAATTAGAAAATATATCGACACAGATCCAGAAGCTTTTGAGACGTTATTAAATAGCTACTCATACAGTGATGTATTTAAAATAAAAGGAGATTCATATACAAAAAAGAAGTCTCCATACTCGGATAAAATAAATGATTTTTATCTTAAGAAGAATATCTTTTTTTCAAAATCAAGAAGTAGTGATGATGGACTCTACAATGATGATCTATATAAATTGGTTATAGAGGATTTTAAGCTTATCGCTCCTTTATATCACAGGCTTAATAAGATGATTAATAGTTAGCTTCTAGGGGCTTATAATCACCTATTGACAAGGGACTATCAGTCTTTTAATGTAAGGTTAAATATTGATAGTCAATAAAGGAAAATATGGACTGGAAAAGAGCTACAACAGAAGATAAGAAAAACGAAAGAAAGGTCGCAATATATAATGCGGCATTTAAGCTTTTCAAAAAAAAAGATTATAACAGTGTAAGCTTCAATGGTATTGCATCTGAAGCAGGATTTACAAAATCCAACATGTATCGTTATTTTAACTCTAAGGAAGAGATATTTTTAAATATATTTGCAGAACTTTTTGAAAAATGGTCTGATGACTGTATTAAAGATTTACAAAATCTAGAACAAAATGTAGATGCAAATAGTTTTGCTAAAACTTGGGTTAATACACTATTGTCCCACCAACAGTTTCTTGATCTGACACCTATACTATTTCTTTCACTTGAAAAAAACAGTTCTTATGAACAGTTATTCAAGTTCAAGAAACTATCTAAAAATTTACTACATAAAATAGCAATGAAAATTTGTAGAATTTATCCAGAGTTAGATGGTATAAGAGCTTTTAATTTCTTAGATTTAAGTTATTCTGCGATGTCACACTTTTGGGCAAAATCAACTAATAATGAGACTTTAAAAAAAATCTATAGTCAGGATATTTTTAAAGAGTTAAAACCTAATTTTGAGAAAGACCTAATAAGTTCTATTGAAATAATTATTCATGGTATTAGATTTAATAAAACAAACTAATTATAATGATTTTAATATTGAACTCTAATATATAACATTATTATTCAAATTTTTTAAACCATATGTTTTTTGATCTTGGGGATGAAATAGTACAACCAGATATGTTGTTCTTATCATCCCTTATCATTTTTAAAGCATAGTATGAGTAGGGAGCTAATAAAAATGTATCTTCATTTAATAGACTCATCTCTCTATCTTCTAGACGATAATGTCTAAGAATAAGCTTATTATTTTCTAAGACTACTTTATATGTTGTTTCCAATTCATCGCTAAAATAACTACCTATATATTCTGATTTAACGATTGAAGTTTTGTTATAGGGTTTTAGTCTTTGACATAGTTTCGTCGTTCCATTTATAGTAATATTAAGAGAATTTATAATATCAGAGCCATTGTCTATAAACTCTATTTTTACATTGTTATCATAATCATAAAATACTTTATCATTTTGGGGTTCTAAAAAAAATTCCGATGGATATTTCATTTTTGCTGATAAAATATTCTTAACCTTTGAAATATCTATAATTATACCAGCTTCCATCTCGTACTCACCTACATATGAATCAAGTATTTCACTAGGGATATCAATTTCTTTAATGTCTTCGTTCTGTGTTTTCTCAGGGATAAATTCATCTTTAAGGTAGATATAAGCTATATCATAGGCTATATCCCATGGGTTTGCAGAAGCTAAATTACTTAAAACAATTATTGATAAATCCTGATCAGGAAACCTAATTAAAAAGCTCCTATAGCCAGCATCTCCACCACCATGTTGAATTGTATTAAGTCCATTATATTTTCCAGTAAATTGTCCTAAAGCAAAATTGGTTGTTTCTCCATTATTTAAAGTTGCAGGTTTATTCATTATGTTAAAAATATCCTCAGAACCAACTTTTAGTGTTTTGAAATTCATAGCCCAATAGCTTAAGTCTTCCACAGTTGTAAGCAGACTTGTTGAACCTACATAGGAAAAGTTTAATCGACTTTTTTTAAATATACTCTTGTAATAATGGCCTGAATGATATGAGTAAACTCTATTTTTAACTACTCCTTGGTAATTATCATAAAATAGAGAATTAGTCATACCAAGTGGTTCAAATATATATTTCTGTGTGTAATCAGTAAATTTTAGACCTGAAACCTTAGTTACAATTTCTGCCAAAAGAATAAATCCTGTATTATTGTAAACAAACTCAGTTCCTGGAATAGAGTTTAAAGCTTTTTGTTTATACACAAGATTAAGAATCTGTTTTTGTGTCATTACATCGTCCATATGCCAACCAGATAGAGTTAACAGACTAAATTGATCTCTAAGTCCACTTGTATGGGATGCAAGATGACGAAGAGTTATAGTCTCTCCAAAGTCTGGAACTTTAGGGATATATTTTCTGATATCATCATCTAATGAAAGTTTTCCTTCCTTTTCTAGCAAAAGAATTGAGAAAACAGTAAATTGTTTTGATACCGAAGCAATATGAAATACAGAAGATTTTGAAATTGGTATGTCATACTCTAGATTTGCAAGACCATATCCTTTTTGATATATTGCTGAGCCATCTTTGATAATTGAAACAGCTATTCCTGGTTTATCATCAGTATCCCAGGATGATAATAAAATATCAACTTTATCCTCTTTACTTTGAGGTTTATCGCAACCAATTAAAATTGTAGAAAAAATCATAATTATATAGAATCTAAAAAAGGGTTTGCTTATTTTCATATGTATCTCCATAACAGTTTTTAATTATTTTTTTTTGTTCAAGTAAATATTAATCAAGTTCTATTTCTTTACATTAGAAAATCCAAACATGGACATATAGAAAGTTTCATTTTTAACATGTTCAATTTCATAGATTATTTTAGTATCTTCAATATTACGACCGGTTATACCATATTCCCACATATTGCCTTTTTTAACTGGGAAATATGATGGTGACTTTTCATCTGCTCTATAATCTGAAAGATAAATAACAACATCTTCCTGGCTGTTTTTATATTGGACTATACCTATACCTTTTACATACCACACTTCGTGAATTCCATTATATGGTAAATCAAAAGCACCATATTGATTAACATTACTCTCTGAAACGTAATAGGTTACTTTGTATCCATTACTAAAATTCTTCCCAGGAGTAGTTAATTGTTCAAACGGTTCAATTTTAGGTATTGCTGTTTTTATTCCCATATCTGGCTTTAATATCAAATCTGGGTCTATTAACATATCTTCGTTTAATAAATCATTATAATCAGGGAATGCTAAAAATCCTGTAATGGCTGATATTATGGAATAAGGATTCAATAATTTTGGATTTAGAACTGGGATTTTATTATGAGGAACAGTCATCCATTTCATTGAGTCGCCATCAATGACTATCTCTCCATCATCAAATTGGTTTAATGTCATACCACTAAGGAATATAACAGGCACATCCTCGGAAAACTGATCTAGATGTAACAGTTGTTTCTCTATACTTTTTATACTTGTGTTTGTTCGATACAGTTTATTCCATGTAGTAAATTTATCTAAATCATTCAAATCTTCCATTATGGCATCTATATGAGTATAATTGTATTGAAAGAAATATCCCAAGTAGATTTCTGCCACTCGTTCATTATCACCAACTTCTTTGAAAAAAGCTAAAGCTTTCCTTCTCGCACTTTCCATCTCCGATAGATATTTGGGCACTTTACTAGCGGCTAAATACAATATCCCTTTATCATAAGCACTACCATATTCATCGACTAATTTCAAAGATTCTTCCTGGCTTGCAATAAATTCATCACCAGTTAAATAATTAGCAGTATCAGCCTCGTAATATGAGCGATAATATAACTCAGCTTTTTTCATTAACAGATAAGCTAAGTTTCTATTATTGCTACTGTTATTTATAGCTCTTAGACTTTTTTCAACTACCTCAATCTCTTTAATCATCTGTTTTCTTTTATCTCTAGCCCAATAAAATAGTGGATCTTCATCGTTGTCTATTTTATCAATAATAAAAGTTACATCATCGTTTAGTTTTTCAACTTTTGTCCTACTGTTTGAACAACCAATTAATAATGTAGATGAAAAACATAACAAAACTAGAGTTAATTGTAATACTCTCTTAAAAACTTTTTTATACTCTGTCTTTTGATTAACAATCAGATCAATTCTTTTTGAAAGTTCTCTTTTACTACCTACTGTTCCATTACAAAACTGAGGTACACCACCAACACTTCGCATAGCTGTATCGAGCAGAACTTTAGCGTAACTATCTCTATCATTATAGCTTTTAACTACCTGGGCATCACAAATAAGTTCTCTGTTTTTAGTTAAGGAAGATGATATTAACCATATTGCAGGGTTAAAAAACAGTATTATTTCAATGACTCTCTGGAACAGTGTAATTAAACAATCCCTACGTAATATATGTGTCGCTTCATGTAAAAGTATCTGTTTTAATTCTTGATTATTATATGTGTGTTCTAATGGTAATACGATGTAGTGTTTGAATATTCCAACAGAAAATGGTGTAGTAACATTTTTAATTAAAACGATGTGAATCTTCTTTTTAATATTAAGTATTGTAATTATTTCTTTTAATATACCAGTTATATTAGTATCTGATTCTACAACTGAATATTTGATTTTTTTTCTTAAACTTAGAACAGAGTTTATGAGTCTAACCATAAGAACAAACACAGCTAATAAATATATGAGACATAGTGCCTGCAATCCTAATAGTTTTAAATCTAAACTTCTTGATTCAAAAGAGCCTACAGCTGAATTATTATCTATTACTAGCCCAGATGTTTCAGCATTTTTAACTGAAATACTTTCTTCAATATATATTGGTTCTACATTGGAAATAGCTGTTAGTGGTCTATCTAATAATCCGCTATATGCTTTTTCAATCCTTGTTTCTGTTACCACACTGTTAAAACTTTTTGGTATAGAAATAAACGGAAGTAGGGGAATTAGGAGCAGTACTACTAAGCTAATCTTATATTTATATTCTGTATTTATCTTTTTAAAGAATCCTAGAATGACTAAAAGAGGTAGAACTAACAAACTTGAATAATAAAGGTTTTTAACTACATATAATAATACACTTTTTATAATTTCCATTTTTACTTATCCTCTTTATTCAGATACTTCTCAGCGATGCTTCTAATATCATCTGCACTAATATCTTTCTGATTAAACAGGCTTGCTATTAAACTTTCATAAGATCCTTTAAAAACTGTATCAATTAAATCTTTAACCTTTTGACCATGAACTTCATCTTTGTTAACTGATGCGCTATAGATAAAGGCTCTACCTTCTTGTCTATGTTTAAGAAGTCCCTTTTTTTCCATATGCTGCATAGAAGTCATTATTGATGTATATGCAATCTCTTCTTCTTC
>JAOPTT010000010.1:0-290677 GCA_051531975.1 Spirochaetaceae bacterium | reverse complement strand
ATATTTAAAATCATCATCTCTCTATTACCAATAGACTTTTTTTTATTCATTAATTCATCCTTATGTTATTAACTAATGCGTTACTACTAATACATTAGTACTAAAGAATATTTATGTCAAATACTTTTTACAAACAAGAATATTTTATGAAATTATCTTATATATTAAAACTGCTAGAAGATCGAGACGAGGTCGAAATATTAAGGCTGTGTTAGGTGAAGTTTTAGTTTATTAACAATTTAAAGTAACTGTTTTCATGATCTTTATGAGATAAAATAAATCCATTGTTTTCATAAAATAATATAACACTTTTCCATTCAGTAGTTGTTTCTAATACAATGTCAGTTACACCAAAGTACTTTATTTTATCTATTAGCGCTTCCAGCATTTTTTTACCAATACCATGTGACCTATACTTTTTAAGAACAGACATTCTGACTATTTGGGCTGTCCCATTAGCTAAAAGTTTTGCAGCACCTGTGCTAATCAACTCATTGTTAAGCCAACCTGTTAAAAAAATATCATTTTGATAGTACGATTCGATATCATTAAGGTCTGAATTAAGACTTAGATCGAGAAGACCCCAATGTTCCTCTAATCCCATGAGTATGATATTTTTGCACTCTTCCTGGTACTCTGGTTTAAATGGTTTAATTGTTATTTCTTTCATAAAAACTCCTAAGCTTAAATTTAGCCTAACTTAGCAATTACGAAATATTGCGTTATTACTTTTAGTATAGTACTTCAAACAACGAATTTTTAAATATATTATTTAGTATGAAACTAATATACTATCTTAAATGATTGATAACCTACAAATGCCCTCTCTGTCCTGTAGAGTTTATCTACCCTGGAGAAATCGTTCCCCACTTCTAGAATGGAGATGAATTGTTCCATTTCCACATAGATCTCTAAATCATCTCTTACAGCTTCTTTCTTACGATAATATAATTTCAGTCATCTAAAAATAAAAGTAGTACTTATCATATATTATTATATAGGATATTTAAATGAAGTTTTTAATAAGTACAGTTCTATTGTTTTTGTCAGTATCAATATATTCATTACCATTTACAAAAATTATTTTCAAAGAAGAGTATCAGATATGTTCTACACTAGATGGTCCACTTTTCTTTTCTAATGAGCAAAGTTTCCCATTTGATTTTCACCCTGAAAAAAAAGAGACTCCAATAACCTTTTTATCAGAAAATAAATTTTCTCAAGTATTTAAAAGAGACTCTATAGGAAATAGCATCTCCCCAACTTTTAAAGGTAATTCTGATGAAACAGAAGATATAGGAGAATCTACTCTTAAAGGTAATTATACAACGAACTATAATTTAGATGATGAAATAGAGAGTAAAAAATCATTTGGATTTTATTCATTTGAAATAGAATTTGAAATATCATTAGATATATATTATCAAAAATATATAATTATGATGAATCATGATGAATCATGATGGATCTATAAGCTACACAACATCAGTAGATTACCCAACCAATCGTGGAGATTATAACCAAAATGAAATTATTGTTCTATTGGTTGGATTTGTTATTATTGAGTCATAACACAAGAGAAATACACAAACAAGAAATTATATTTTATCATAGTGGAAGGTTATATCTATGTCATATAAAAATATTATAGATAATAAATCACAAATGAGGTACTATTTTTAATATGAATGATTTAAGAGGTTATATCCCACAAATTGTTGAATCTCTAAAGGAAATAGACCCTTTTCAAATTTATATGTTTGGCTCAGTTGCTAGAGGAACTGAGAACCAAGATAGCGATATTGATTTAGCAGTAATCTTAAATACTGATGATATGCCTAAAACTTATGATGAGAAACTTAGAAATAAAGTTACAGTCAGAAATACCATACTTGAATTAAGTATGGAAGTTTCTATTGATATACTTGTTTATACTAAAGAAGAATTTAAAATCTTAAATCAATTCAATAAAACATTTATGACCGAGATAACTGAAAAAGGAATACTTCTTTATGAACAAGTTAGTTAAAGAGTGGTTGTTATTTGCATTCAAAGATTTAAAGACTGTTACCTAATTACTTGATGATGAAGATTTAACTAACGTAGTTGCCTTTCATTGTCATCAGTGCGTAGAAAAATGTTTTAAAGCTATAATCTGTTTAAATACTGAAAATGTGCCTATGAAACACAATCTTTTAAGATTATATGGTTCAGTCCGAAATTATTGTAAATTAGATATTGATATGACTCTTTTAGAAGAAATTTCTGAAACGTATATAGATGTAAGATATCCAGCTGATATGGGACTATTACCATATGGATCTTTATCTATTGAAAGGTCAAAGGACTTTTATAGAGAAGCAAAATATATTTATAAACAGATAGAAAATCTTGTATTAAATGAATAGATCTATGGGGAATGATTACAATATAGAATTAACCCCTATTGTTATAAAGTCACCTCTTTTACCAAATATTTTTTATATTAATTAGTATGAAACTAATACACTATCTTAAATGATTGATAACCTACAAATACCCCCTCTGTCTTGTAGAATTTATCTACCCTGGAGAAACCGTTCCCAACTTTTAGAATGGAGATTAGTTGTTCTATTTTATCTAGAGTAGATTCACATTCAATCTCTACGGTACCGTCAGATAAATTTCTAACCCAGCCATTAATACCTAGAGTTATAGCACTTTTCTTTGTTAATGCTCTAAAGCAGACCCCTTGAACTCTACCATAAACTTTAATTTTTACATTTATTACACCCATACATATAATGTATCACTACTTCTTATATTTAAAAATCAATACTGTTGCTATTATTGATCTTGTAAAAGTAGATAGATACTAATTATTTCATAGAATTTTACTCTATTACATTTATGCCCCGTAATTCACTAAGAGGGATAGCAAACGGTCTGTAAAAGAACTCTCTCTAGTTGGTATTTTCACAACTGATGATGTAGGTATGCAGACCAGTCCTTTTTTTCTAATGATATTTTTATAGAATTTTTCTATCGTTATTACAAAAGAATAGCAGAAGCATGCCATGAAAAAGGAGTACACTTCTGGCTTCATACCTGTGGGAATGTATCAAACTTTCTTCCTTTTTATGTAGAGTGTGGTATCGATGTTATTCATCCTATACAAAAGCATACAATGGACGAAAAACAGGTCGCTGAGAACTATGGTGACAAAATCTGAATACTAGCCGGTTTTGATGTACAAAAAATTATCCTCTGGGGTACACCAGAAGAGTTTCGCCACGAAGTTAGGTATTTAATAAATACTTATAAAAGGGATGATGGACGACTTATGATAAACAGCTGTAAATGGGGTTAATGGAGACTGTCCAGTTGAAAGTCTAGAGGCTTTGTTAAATGAAATAGTGAATTACAGAGGTTAAGTTCAAGGAAGTTAGAATAAAATTTACTTCCAATAATTATCACTAAGTCAACTCTTATCAAAATTTAATCTAGATTAATTTAATTAGGTGGCACAGATAATAATTAAGGGTTAAAGTATTAAAATGACTAAATATAGTGGCACCTTGGATAAGCATATAGAAAAGAATCCGATTAACTTTATAGATCCGAATAGGTTAGCTCAAGTTTATTTCTTGTACGTCTATAAGTCAGATTCAAAAAAAGATCAAAAAATGAAAAATCGTGAACTAAATTCTATTAAGCAAGAAGTTAAATATCTTAGAGAAAATGGTTTGGAAGTTGTTGTTGATTATGATGCAACAAAGCAAGATGTTTTAGATGCATTTACAGATCAAGAAGCTAGAATGATTGTTATTAGTGGCCATGGTAAGAGAAGTGCGATGATCCAAACTTCTGATGATAAAAGACTAACTCCTTATGATTTAAAATATATTAATGTAAGCAAAAACTTAGAAACAGTTATTTTTGAGAACTGCCACCAGGGAGACTATATTTCAGATTGGAAAAAGGAACTACCAAAGGAAACAAATGTCATTGGATGGCGTGACAAAACGTCAGTTTTAGAAACAAAAAGATTCAATGGTTTAGGTTGGTTTGATAGGCAACCAGGGAATCTACAAGATCAAGCCAATAAAATTGTTAATAATTATTTAAGAAAGTTCAAATGAAAATGATAATTTATAAATATAATTCTTTAAAGGAAGAATACAATTCTCATTATTCAATTTTTGATAAGAAGTGAAACCTCGATCACCCCTATTATTATCTTGTACATAGAGACCAGTGCTACCTATGGGAATTTTAAATATAATCTTTTTTTAGACAACTATGATCCTACTACTCATGGAACAAAGCAGGATGATATATACTTCAAAGCCACTGATTATAGTAATCTAAACAATATATTCCTAAAAAAGAATTAACTAAAAAATAATAAAAGTTGAGCAGATAATTCAATTTATATCATCTTTAATAGGATCTTCAGTAATAAATCTAACATAGTGTGGGTTATAACATCTAGTATTGCAGTAATATCGTCCCGGTTACTGGATATAACAACCTCTGATAATTATCACTCAGTTTAAAATACACTCTATAAATTCTATTTCCAATGTCTTCGAAACCTATTTTTTTCCAATAAATGAATTCACTCTATGGAGTAAATATTATATCAAATAGGAGATACTTAGGGGTCATTTCTAATAGATTATATAAACTCATTAGGTCGTGAGGAAAGCCCATCATAAATAATCTCTAAAGCTTTATTCATTTTTCTTTTTAAGAATATATTTTCTATGAAGATCTCTTTATTCATCTCAGTAATTTTTATTTTTTTTAACCAATTACAATATTTGACCCAATTTGTATCATCTTTGTTAATGATTAAGTCTGTTTCTGCTTCATATTTTTTTCTTAGGATATTTTGAAGTTCATTCATTATTTATAAAAGAAAAAAGAATTGTAAGAAGTCTAACCCAAGAACAATTAGCAAGTATGTCTGGAATAGATTATAAACACATTCAAAATCTTGAAAGTTTAATTAAAATAAATGATCCCAAAATATCAACTTTGGTAAAATTAGCTAAAGCATTAAATATTCCTATATCAGATATAAAGAATTCTATCTTTATTCGCTATTAATATTCCTATGATACTATCAACAACAATTTAAAGCACAAATTATGGTGTCTTTTTAACGTCTGTATGAGCTACCGGCTTGTGCCTGGAACGAAGTGGAAGGATTGGCGCTTATCTTGCATTTTTCATTCAGGATATGTACCAAAAGACGGTCAGCTCCATACTTTTGGTACACCCGACATGGGTTAATACTTATGAGGAGAAAGTCCTCTACAGCTATCCACTATTGATATAGGGAAAAGTACTTTCCATTTCCAACTCCAAAGCAGACCCCTTGAACTCTAACATAAACTTTAATTTTTACATTTATTACACCCATACATATAATGTATCACTACTTCTTATATTTAAAAATCATCACTGTTGCTATTATTGATTATATTAAAGCTGGAACTTACATTACTCTTAGTAATATATTTATTATTTATGATAATCACTAATAGATATTGAGTATGAATATACATCTATCTCATTTTTAAAGGACTTTTTCTTTAATGATTTATTAATAAACCCAACCTTTTCTAATAAACCCCAACTTCCAATATTATCTACAATAGCTTGTGCTTGGATTTCCTCTAATTGATTTTTAACAAAACCATGCTTAAGAAGAAAGTAAACTGTTTGTGTACCATATCCTTTTCTCCATGAAGACTTTTCAAAGTGAAAAAAGATTTCTGATGTCTTTGATTTACCCTTTGGGGACATTCCAGCAGCCAAACCAATAACTTTGTCGTTTACCTTTACGACAAAGGGACCTATCGTTCCATAATTATAATTTAAGTAATGCCTGATTTTCTGTTTTGCTGATTCAATATCTGTAATGTTTTTAATATAGGTATACTTAATAACATCTAAATCTTGCCAAATTGGAAGTAAATCTTTTGCATGATTTTCTTTTAGTGGTATAAAACTTAATTTCAATGATTAGAACCTTCCTTTTCTAGATTTTTTATAGCTCTATCAAGTTCGCTAAATTGCGGCTTTGATTCCAATAAATAATACTTTAAATAATAAACAAAGTTCATTTATATTTGGAGATCTAAAGATCTAATATTCTTGTTACTGATGTTAAAATGACTATAGTTTGATTTTACATAATACAAAATATTCTATATCTCGTTCACTACCAGATCTTGTTACTATTCCTAGATCCCAACAGATGTGATCATAAAGGGCATTTACAGCAAAGCTAGTCGCAATTAAATAATCATCACTTAATAATGGTTTTATAAATTCAAGTTTGTAATCTGACCAGTCTGTTAGATTAATCACCATATTTCCACTTAATGATGGAAATGGTTCTTTTGATAATTCATCACTATCATCAGAATAAAAATTGAAGACATCGATGAGTGTCCCATATAGTATAGAACCATTAAAATTAAATATATTAAATGCTTTACCAATACTTAAATACATAGAACCAAAAATCTCATCTTCCATATAAGAGGGAGTAATTCCAAATGGATAAAAACCATTAAATCCTGTAGCTAAAGCAAATAATCCTTTATCTTCAATAATTTTCCATTTCAAATTAAAATTAAAAACTGAAAGAGATTGACCTGAAATATCCTCAATTTCTTCTCTAGGTAAATATAATATTGCTCCGTACAATCCCATTCTTAAATTCTTTTCACTTCCTTTGGCATTTTTGGAAAGGGGTGTATATGCAGTTGGAGTAAAAATGGCTTCTCTTAAATATATTTCTTGTGTAAAAATAGAAAATGATAGACCCAAAAAGATCAAAAGACTTATTATATTTTTTTTCATAATTATTCCTTAATATTTAGTATAATAGACTAAATATAACGATATGTCATAAACATATTTAATATTTATTTCAATCAATATAACTCTAATTCTAATGTCAAAGAATTATATTCAGTGAATTGAGATTGTAATCAAAATAAAATTTCAATTAGTTTGTCATATGAATATGGAAATTTTCATTCACATCAAGTGAGCAAAAATAGTATATTTAAAAGGGGATTTGATGATAATAAACGTTAGACTTGAAGAAGAACAAGACTATAAAAAGGTTGAAGATATTACAAGAGAGGCATTTTCATATCCAGGAAGAATTGAACGTGGGGGGATAGGTTGCCCATACGAACATTGGATGGTCCATGAATTTAGAAATAAAGACGGGATTAAGGAATTAAGCTACGTTTCAGAGGTTGATAACAGTATAATAGGCCATATTATATTTACGAAAGCCTATATTTTAACAAGCAACGATCGGAAAATAGATGTTTTGACATTTGGGCCGTTTAGTGTATTACCGAAATACCAACGAAAAGGAGTCGGTAAATTACTTATGAATACAACTATAAAAAAAGCAACAGAACTCGGTTATGGAGCAATAGTTTTCTTCGGTCGGCCGGAATATTACCCACAATTTGGATTTGTAGAAGCTGCAAAATATTCCATTAGTGATAGAAATGGAGACAATTATCCAGCTATTATGGCAATGGAATTAATAGAAGGCTATTTAACAGGTAACAATAGTAGATTTTTTGAATCAGATATATACGATGATAATTTGAATAAAGAATCAGTAATAAAATTTGATAAGTTAATTTATAACAATACTTGATGTAATATAAATTTGGTATAATAAAGTCATTACTAATATGTTTAAAGAATCGTTCGTTTTCTGAACACCCAAAAAATCAAATCATATATTTTCAAATTTTCTAATATTTTTATTTATTAATAATTGATCTTGTACCTTATCAGTTATACTATAAATTATGAATCAGGATAAAACATTAGATCAGATAAGAGACATAATAATTAAGACAGTACACCCAGATAAGATTATATTGTTTGGATCTCGTGCAACTGGTAAAAATAGAGACGATAGTGACTATGATATCTTTGTAATCAAGAGTGGAATTACAAATGAACGAGTGGTCTCTGCTGATATATATATGGCATTATTAGATATCGAAGTTGGAAACTCAGTAGATATAGTCGCATCCAGTCCTGAAAAGTTTGAAAAAAATAAAGATAACCCATACATGATTTATAATGATGTTGATAATCAAGGGGTTACAATATATGGATAAGAGTAGAGATGTAAAAGAGTGGATGAGAAGAGCTCAAGGCTCTTTGGAACTATCAAAAATAGCTAAAATAGAGAATATCCTTTATGAAGACCTATGTTTTAACACTCAACAGTCTGCAGAAAAGCATTAAAAGGTCTTATGATTCATTTAGGACTTAACCCTCCCAAAACACATTACTTAAATGAACTAATTCAGATTATAATGAAAAGCCTACCTGTTCCTGACAATGTAAGAGTTTGTGTAAGGTTAAATAACTATGCTGTTACAACTAGGTATCCAGACGATTACTATGAAATAACTGAAGATGAATATAATACAGCAGTAGAGATATCAGAGGATGTCTTTAATTGGGTTGTCGAAACCATTAAGTAAATTTATTACGATTTATATTTAGGCTAACTATTCTCTTCCAAACAAAGCTTTATTCAACTCTTTACTTTTTTAGTGTTTAGAAAGAGGTACGATTAATTGGACACTAAGTCCCGAGTAAAAGTATTAGACATAATCTAAGTAAACATGTAATTTTGTAATTAATCGTAGAATCCCATCATGAATGGATATGTTACAATATGGAGGTTAAATGAAAATATATTTTGCAGGTCCTCTTTTTTGTAAATCAGAAAGAGATTTCAATTTAAATCTAACAATAGAATTAGAAAAACTAGGATACGAAGTTTTTTTACCTCAGAGAGATGGAGCAGAAAAAGATAAACCACCATATGACAGTATGCCTAAAGATGAAAGAAGACTCGCAATTTTTTCTCTAGATAGGAATAAAATATTAGAGTGTGATATTTTTTTATTTGTATTAGACGGTAGGGTTCCTGATGAAGGTGCATGTGTAGAACTTGGTATTGCTTATACACAAAAATATTTAACTAATGCAGATAAACTATTAATAGGTCTTCAGACAGATATTAGAGCTGCATTTCTAGGATCTAGATTAAATCCCATGATAAAGGTTCCTTTAGATCAAATTATTGAAGATGTAGAATCTTTATTGACATATTTAAGTATAGCTATCAAGTAGGCTAATCGATTCTTGGTTGTTATATTTATAATTTTTATAATATTTATTATTAGCAAAATTAAAAATATAGTTAGGTTGAAGAAAAGTAGTTACCGGAAGTTGTTTAATATATTACACAAAACGTTTTGCTGTTTAAAAGGATCAAAAATGGACAAACTACTTATAGTTGATGGACATAATCTATTGTTTAGAATGTATTATGGAATACCCGCACCTATACTAAACTCAGAAGGAAAAGATATTAGAGCTGTGATAGGATTTTTAGGCGGGTTACTTAAATATATTAACAGCAATTTGGTTGATAAACTTATAATCGTATTTGATAGTGAAAATAGTTCAAGTGCAAATCAGTTAATTGACAACAACTATAAAAAAAATAGAATTGATTATAATACAGTCCCAGCTGAAGAAAATCCGTTCGAACAACTAGGATATATATATCAGATACTCGAATATATGAAAATTGAATACACAGAGGTGACTGAGTTTGAAGCTGATGATTATATTGCTTCTTTATGCAGATATTATACTGATGATAATGAAATAACTATATTATCAACTGATAGGGATTTTCTACAGCTAATAACCCCAAATATAACTTTGTATAGCCCTAGAGGAAAGAAGAGTATACACTTTACAGAAGATGAAGTCTTTAAAAGATTTTGTGTGGCACCTAACCAAATTATTGATTACAAAACTTTAGTTGGAGACAATAGTGACAATATAAGTGGAATAAAATCTATCGGTCCTAAAACTGCTGTTAAGATATTAAAACTTGGAACTTTGAAGGATCATTTAGAAGGTAAAATAGAGATTGAAGAAAGCCTGAAGACCAAACTAATTATAAACAAAGATAAGATCATGAAAAACCAAAAGATGATTTTATTAAACGATAAAATTTCTATCGAAAACAGAAATTTGTCAATCAACTTTGATTCTGACCAAAAAACGATGGAAATTATTAATAGATGTGGTTTAAGTTAATAGAGTCTGTGATTGTAAAATTAATAGTTAGTAGACGGAATGATAATTATCAGAAGCTAATCTGTAAAATGAAACTAATACTATAAATTCAACAATTCTAAATTGTTATAGATAGAATCCTATAATATCTTGTATAATTTTATTCAATGGAAAATAGCTATTTAACTTGTCCTAAATGTCACTCATCAAATTGGAATGATATACCTAATACAAAAGATGTTAATAATACAAAATTTAAATGTTTTAGATGTAACTATGCTGTGAAAATCCAAACATGTAAAAGATGTGGACAATCCAAATGGGAAATGACAAAAGGAATAGATTCTAAAGGCGGACACAGACCTTTTTACAGGTACAAATGTTTAGGGTGTAACAGAATACTAAAAATTAAGATTTACTAATCACATGATGGAAAATGATTTTATTATCAAGTAAAGAAATATAATGGAATTATTATATCACCAAATACGGTATAATATTCACACTGTTTTAAAGCACCATAATTACCGTCTTGAATAGGATTTTCAGTAATGAATCTTGGGGTGCATTAGAGTGTAAGAAGCTAGTGATAGTATGGTGGATTTTATAATGGGATAGATGACAACTTACAACCGATGATTCTAGCGAGTGCTATTCTTATAACCTATCTTCTGTTTATCTAGAATATTAAGGCTTAAAAAAGGTACCTATAACTCGATTCTGAACTGAAATGTTATCTTCTAATCTGCATTCTTTTTCAGATTAGAAGATATAAATATTACTTCTTAGTTTTGTGCAATCCGAAAACCAGAGGTTGTACCACTTGAAGATGAACGAGAGTTGTATCGGTCTCGATCAGGAAACTCACAGTAGTCACTAGTTTGAGACCAACAACCACCGCTATAAATACGATAAAAATCTGAGTCTGGGTAAGAGTTTGATGCAATATAATCAGTAGTATCACTTGGATAGTCAGTATATCCATCAAAACAACTTTCTGTCACATTCCCAGTCATGTCATAAAGTC
The DNA here is from genome assembly GCA_051531975.1 of Spirochaetaceae bacterium. GTDB lineage: Bacteria > Spirochaetota > Spirochaetia > DSM-2461 > DSM-2461 > Thiospirochaeta. The sequence goes on along the minus strand of JAOPTT010000010.1, from coordinate 279,495 downwards.
CAAGTTCATTAGCCTGCTTTTCACCAACATTATGGGTGCCTATTGAATAAGAATTATCATAATACCATGCAACATCATCTATTGTATTACTTCCTGAATATATATAACTATTACTAATGTTCCCTCCCCTTGCAGCAAATAACCACTCACCTTCTGTTGGCAATCTATAACCTGCATTTAGATTATTTGGAATTAAGGAATCAAATACTGCAGCGTTACTATCACTAGAGTTTTTTATTACATTACCTAGAGAATCTTCATATACAGGTGTAACATCATTTTTTTCACTATAAGCATTGCACCAAATTATCATGTCTCTCCAGTTTACTTCTGTTACTGGTTCATCTTCAGCAGTTGTAGGTGCTGCTCCTGACGATCCATCATGGCCTTCTGTTCCTTCGTTAGCAAAAACATATTCGTTAGCTATAGCCCAAGAATAAACTTCATACCATAATCCATATGTAACTTCGTATTTTCCTATACTAAAATCTGAGATAGTATGGTTAAAATCTGTGGCTTGTTGAAATGTACCACCAGTTATTGAAACCATAACTGTTCTGTCTACACTTTCAGATTCATCATCCAAAGCGCAACCTAAAACAAGTAAGGTAACTAATAACAATTGGCTAATTCTTTTCATTATTGATAATCTCCAGTTCTTATAATTTTTATACTTCAAATATAGCACAACATAGTAATTATTAGTTACTTTTTTATTAACCTACTTTATGTATAAATAATAGTCCTATTGTGTTTTATGATATCTATAGTGCTGATACTATAGAAGATAGAATTATACAAATTGAGAAATACACGTAAATAAAAAGGAGCGATATTGAAGTGATAACAGATAATATTATATTAAAGTATCTTTTACCATTTGCATTTATATTAGTTAATATTTTCATACGAAGTTGGGGCCGTAAGCGCGATAATAATTTGGATAAAAAGGAGATCCAAATAACTATTATAATAGGTGTGATAATTTATACCTTATATGCAATCTTTGTAATTTAATCAGTTACAATAATAGGATCTTCACATTCAGTAGTGAGATGCTCAACTTCCGATAATTATCATTCTGTCTACTTTATAAGTTTTTACGCTTTCTTGAGCAGCAAGCCGTCTCTGTTGGCGCTATTCTTGTATTTAAGCTAGTCATTTTAAGTTAGGGTGTGGAACTAGAGGTTTAGTTTTTATTTTGCAAGAATAGTGATAAAGGTGAAGTCTGTTCCAAGACTTTGTTAAAATTCATACCTGATTGTTTATAATAATTTTGTAACTATCTTTATTTTTATACCATAATATTTTACTAACTTATTTTATATCTGTTTCTCTATTTTAATTATTTTACCATCACCAAAATAGTTATATTCGTTGCCGGTTGTTGGAATATATTGAATCTTTACATTTGCACCATGAGTTAATATCCCACCATGTGAAATTGTAATATTGTAAAATGAAGTACTATAAAAATAACTATAAATAAATGTCGTTGTCCCAATAGTAATTTTGTCTCCACTAGCATGACCAATTTTGGGTTGTTCATTTTCAACATTAACAATACCTTCAATAGTCATTGTCTTAGAGTTTAATACATAATCATTAAAGGAACTTTTTTCCGATGATACTGAATATAGTATTATTGGTATGATAAAAAAAATAATACTTATTGGAATCAATGAAACATCTAAATTCCTTTTTATATCAGATATTTTATTTTTTAAATTATTAAATTTAGAGAATCTTATATTTAAATTAATTTTATCTATGAATTGAACAAGTAAAAACAATGAACCAATAATTATTGATATTATATAAATTGATGAATTAAATGTAGGATTTGGAATTATCCATATTATTTCTGAATTCAAAAAGATTACCTCATATATTTTGTTATTAAAAATTATTGATTTATTTTATTGTACACGGTACTAAATATAAGGTCAAAAAGAAATTTTGTATGAATGTAACATCTTAATTCACCAGGGTTATCCTGATTTATTACTGTTGAGTAATTTTAATACATGCATTGCGGTATAGCCATGCTGATATGGGGGTTAAGTGTACAAGTTTACCACTGTATACTAAATCAATTTGTGATAATCAAAGATATAAACTCCTCATATAGTTATCCAATAAAGCCATTACCATTATGTATAATTAATCGTTCGTTTTTCTGAACATACCAAACTCAGTGATTTTGGGATTCAACATGTAATAAAAAGAATTAACTGTAAGATTTAATTAAACAAATAATTAATAGACATGTAAATAAAATAGTCTTACAATAAATAACATATGATAATTGCATACAGTAGAATAAGTTCTGTAGCCCAGGACAAAGATAAATACCGAACCTTTTTCGAAAGATACGAAGAGATGATGAGTATCACATTCGATGACATTATCCTGGAGCAAGTATCAGCTTCTAAAACCAAATTAGAGAACCGGAAACTCTGGGATCATATCATAAACCCAGAAGTTAAAAAGATAGTAGTAACAGAGATATCCAGGATAGGAAGAAATACCAGGGATGGTTTAAAGCTACTAAGGCATATAACAGATGTAAGAGAAGATCTAGAGATCTATGTCGTAATGTCTAACTTAACAATCAAGAAGGGAATGTCAGCAGAAGAAGAGTTTATATTCGACCTGCAGCTATCATTAGCAAAAAGAGAAGTTAAGCTATTAGGTGAAAGAACAAAGCTAGGTATTCAAAGAGCAAAAGATAGAGGTGTAATCCTTGGTAGACCTAAAGGATCTACCAAGATAACAAAGCAAAAGGCATCACAAATAAATGCTTTGTTATCTTTAGGTGAACAAAAAAGTGTAGTAGCTAGTGCTGTTGGGATTAGTCGGACTACTTTGTATAATTTCCTTAAATCTTAGTAATAGTGGTTAAATGGGGTGATTTATAGCCAAAAATATAACTTTTGTGGACTTGGTACTAATATTACTAATAATATATTATATAAAAAAGAATTAAAATTAAATTAGGATTTAACTATGATTATAAAACCATTCAAAATTATAAAGAGTATTAAATGGCAATTTTATACATTTATTTTATTTACATTAATTATTGGTCAATTGGGTTTATTTTTACCAATTTTTCAGATAATTCTAAACCAGGATGATATTTTAAAAGGATTAATCTCATTTTCAGAAACAGGTTTATTATATAATACAATAATTCCTTTATTAGGTTCTTCTATGTATTTAATTATAAAATCAACTTTTTCTGATACTGCAGCTCATTTTAAATCATATAAATTATTTTTGATTGCTTGTTCTATATTATCAATAATTATATCCAGTTTTCTTTTATCAGATTTAACAAATATTATTACAAATACAAAACTTTGGTTGCAGGTTGGAATATATACAATAGGTATACTTATTATTGTATATTCCTACCTTTCCTTATATTTACATATGGATATGGATAATTTCAAAGAACAAGATGATAAAATAGTTTCACAAATCAAAAACAAATCAAAGAATATCAAAAATGACAATAGGGGAATAAAAATATGAAACTCCAATATCTTACTATAACTCAACCAATAGGTTCTTACTATTTATCTGTTATTGAAATAAATTTATTATACAAATATTGTTTTATTAATAGACGTGATTATGACCCTCAACTTTTTATATCTTCAGGTGGTATTCAGAGAAAAGATTCAAAGGAAAGAATTAAAAATATTCAAAAATACTGTGAAGATCCCGATGCAACTTTTCCATCTGCAATAATTGTTTCAATAGATAGTGATAATTTTACTATAGATAATAATACAATAGAGTTTAACGAAAATGAAAAAAATTTATTTGAAATAATTGATGGTCAGCATAGATTATTAGGTATAACAGAAAGTTCCTTAAATAAATCAATTCAAATACCTCTTGTAATAATGCCTGATCTTACAGAAGAAGAAAAAGCCTACGTTTTTTCAACAATAAATTCTAACCAAAAAAAAATTGATCCATCTTTAATATATGATTTGTTTCATATTTCAGAAACAAGAAGTCCATTTAAGACTATGCATGAATTAGCAAGAGCTTTAAATTCTGATGAAAATTCACCATTTTATCGGCGTTTAAAAATGTTAGGGAAAAAACAATTAGATTCAGAAACGATATCTCAAGGTACTTTTGTAAATTATCTTATTAATTTAATTTCTAAAAAACCAAAAGAAGATACTATAAACATAAAAAACAGAAAAAAAATAGTTCCTGATGAAATGCTCCCTCTAAGATATTATTTTATAAGGGAAGAAGATTCCATTATTTATAAAATCATTTTCAATTATTTTAAAGCTGCCGAAAACATTTTTAATTTAGAATGGAACGATCCTAAAAAGTACATAATAAATCGTACTGCAGGTTTTGGTGGGTTAACAATGGCTTTAAATAAAATTATTCAAGTGGGTTTGAAAAAGAATACTTTAGATTTGGGATTTTTTGAGGAAATTTTATCGAATTACAAAAACTATCTTAAAGAGAATAATAAAATTTTAGATTCGAATTATTATCCATCAAACAATTCAATTCAAAGAAAAATTAGAGATGAAATATATATATCTAATAACCTTGATTCATGAGAAGGGAATATATTTAGTTTGTATACAGACAGTAATAAGATAAACTTAATCAACGATAAATCGGTGATTTTTACACTTAAATAAACAATTAAAATTTCATGCGTAACTTAATATTAAAACGGTATATAATTTAAAAATTTCTGAGGTTGTTGTGGAAAAAGTAAAAATAAATAATTTAGCTCTAAATTTCTGTAGTATCCCTGAGAAACCTATATTATCAAGAAAAATTGATTGGAATACTACTATTGAAGAAGATTTTGACAATGACGATATTAATCTAGGGTACATTAATCATCTCTTCTGTAGAAATATAAAAGAAGAATTACTGGATATAAAAAATGAGATTATAAATATAGAAAATATAAAATACATAAAAGTTATTCATGAGACATCTTATTTAGGATTTCCTTATCAGTTATTTATTAAATATCAAACCGAAGAGGGCATTATTGAGATATTCTATGATGGAATGATGATTTTTTTTACAATGCAAATTGAAGAAAATAGCTTTATAATTGAGCAACTCAATGAAAAAACTTCTTCTGAACTAGCGTTTAGAAATCAATGTCTAAGTATTTCAAGAAAATTAAATATTGAAATACATTGGATTCCAAATCCATTCTGGGATGTTTTATACAATAACTTAGAAGATTTAAAGTTAAAAACTGATGCTGATTATCCAGTGTTTAAATTAGATCTTAATGATAATCGTTTTTTTTCTTTGACTAATATTGGAGATAAACAAATACATAATCAAGGCAGATTATATTCAGTTTATTTTGGGGAAAACAAGAAAGTAATTAGAGATAGAATATGTTTAGATATTCTCCTATATAATGATTTTGAGTTATTTCAAAATAAATTATCAAAGATTCAAAAACAAATTATAAAATTAAATGATCAAATAATTAATTCTTTACACGGAGTCCCAAGTAATTTATTACATATTTTTAAAAGATTTAAAAGTTGGAATTATTTAAAAAATATACCCAAAACAATTTTCGACCTTGAAAGTATTTATCCTAAGTATTTATTATACACTGATAAGCTAGAAAAATATCTAGAATATGGTGTCAGCTATATTAATATTCCTTTCACTATGTGGATCGTTGGACAAGAAAGAGATAAAAAAGAAAATACCCAAAGAGTTGTTCCTCATTTTTACAAAGTTAAAATAGAAAGTGACTTATTAGTACCTATCGATAATAACCCTGTTAAACCCTTATATTCTAACTTCAATAATATTTTAAGAAAGCAACTTATAGGAATAGAAAAAGAACTAAAAATGACTAGAAACAATTTAAATGATGCAATATCTATATATTCAACGAACTTTGGATTTGATGCATTAGTAATTGCCATAATTGCTGTTATATCATCTGTTTTTCCTTTAACTAGAATATTATATTTATTAAAATCACTAATAGAAACTATAAGAAGAGTATTATCTTAATTTAATTAATATATAAAAAAGGATGAGGAAAATATGAATGAAAATTTATCAAATAATAGGATTGATGTAGTAAATTCTGCAATAAAATCTACTCTAGGAGCTGTACCTTTAGCAGGAACATTTCTGGGTGAATTAGTTTCAGCAATTATACCTAATCAGCGGATGGATAGAGTCACAGATTTTCTTAAGTTATTATCAACAAGGTTTGAGGATATTGAGGATAAATGTAAGAGTAATTTAGATGCTCTTTTCCTACTAGAAGAAGGTATTAGAATTTCTGCTAAAACTAATAATAAGAAAAAAAGGGAATGGATTACATCGATAATAGGAAAGGGAATATATGAAGAAATAGAACCTAATATCACAGAAAAATTTATTGCTATTTTAGAAGATATTACATATGAACAAGTTATAATTCTCATATATTTTCATACAAAAGAAAATAATGAATTATACCCTACGCGTTCTAAATTAGAATTTATTTATCCAGATATAATTATGCCACCAGCTGTACACATTAGAGATATAAAAAAGTTAGAACTATGCCAGAACCATTTTGATTTTAATACTTCAAGTTTACAAAATTTTGCTCTTTTAAGAAGAACTTTGGATATAAATTCTAGTTTTAATTATTCATTTCCTAGTAATTACAAAAGTAGTACTATAGAAAATATAATAGATGACTACAGAAAAGAGATTTTTGAAGTAATTGAAAACTCAACAAATAAAGCAGAACTTAAAATAACTTCTTTAGGATCACAATTTATAGATAATATAATTTATGACATTAATAACATTGAAGATGAACTAAAATAAAAGTTGTAAATGACTTTTTATCAAATAACTTTTATGAGGTATTTAATAAACTCTTGGAATAGATTTTACTGTTTTAAAACTATCTGCAGAAAAATAATATTCCTCAAACACCTAGGTTCACTCCAGCAAGTAAAACAGCTGATGAGAACGTAAAAATTCCCCATGTAGAACGAATACTAGGAAGCGACAGTTTAAAAAATTGAACATAAGGAAATAATATGAAAAAAAATGACACATGAAACAGTAAGCAAGTCATAGTATAAAAAATCAAGATTAGGAAATAAAATGGAACTGAAAAATTATTATAATAATAAATTACCACTATATGAAAGTGCTACAATAACAATTAATGAATTATTAAAAAGGATCATTGCTGTAAATTCTTTGGAAGTTCACGATATTAATGGAAGAGCAAAATCACTAAAAAGTTTTTTAACTAAAGCAGAAAATTATAAAAATCCTAAATATGAAATAAAAGACTATATAGGACTTAGGATAATAGCATATGTTCAAGATGATGTTACAACAATATGTAAATTAATTGAAGATGAGTTTGATATAGATCAGAATGAAACTTCAAATAAGAATGAAGATTTGGGAATAAATAAAATTGGCTATAGATCTATACATTATATATGCAAAATTAATAGTAATAGATGTTTATTACCAGAGTATTCTAATTTTAAAAATTATGTATTTGAAATTCAAATAAGAACACTATTACAACATACATGGGCTGAAATTGAACATGATAAAAATTACAAATTTAGTGGTACCTTACCAACAGAAATTAAGAGACGTTTTAATTTAATATCTGCTGTTTTAGAAGTAGCTGATAATGAATTTAATAACATCGCTAAAGATATAGAAGAATATACAATAGAAATAAAAGAAAAATTTAACAATCAAAAGTTTGATTATGAAATTAATTCAACAACTTTACTTGAATATTTCAACTCTAGTGTTTATTCAGCAATTATACAGAAAATATCACCAAATGAATGGCGAAAAAATAGTACAGAAATAATTGATGAATTAAATATATTTGGTATTAAAAATATAAAAGAGTTGAGTTTAATAGATAATGATAAATATTTAGAATATAAAAAAAAGATTGGAGAAAATACAAATATTCTAGGTTTAATAAGAGATTTACTAATTATAAAAGATGATAAGAAATACTTTGATGATTGCTGGAAAGAAAAATGGTCAGGAATTAATTCAACTACGTATGAACTGTATAAAGAGTTTGACATTCCAATTAATAAATATATAGATGAATATGAATTAGATATACTTTCATAAGTAAATAGGTACATAACAAACTGTTGGAAAATAAAATATTTTGGAACAGACTTTATTCTCAACAGGCCGTTAAAAATTCAAACTGGTATACCCCATAATAGAGACAGATTATTTTTCTTGAAATATAAGTATTTAGCATCATAATTTAGTGATATCAATTTTTTAAGGATTTTTATGATAATTTTCACAAGACCAATAATTCTAGATACTTCGACATGGAGTAATATGATTAAAAAAAAGAATTTAAAAGATGAAATTAATGATTTATATAAAAAAGGATTTATTCCTCTTTTTACAATGAATAATTTAAAAGAGCTTATGAATTATAAAAATGATGGGATTAGAAAAGAACGATTAAAATCTTTGCAAAGTGTTGAATACTTTTACAAAATAAAAAATCTAAATGGCCCTCCATCATCATTAAATTTAATGATATTAGAGTTTGAATACGTTTTAGGGAATAGTGTTGATAAAATTGATCAAGAAGCATTAACTAAGTATATTAATGAACATATAGAAATAGTTTCTGGATTTGATCTACTAGGGGATTTACATTTACATACTCAGCTGCTTAGTACACATACACAAAATAATGAAGAGGGACTTTTTTTTGCTTCAGTACCTCCTCAGTTGCATAATGAAGATAGAAGCTTATTAAACATATCACTAAGAGACTTAACTATTGATAAAAATGCAGCTACGAAATATAAAGATCAAAAAGAAATCATTAAAGAAAATATGAGATTAAAGGGAGATAAGAAAAAACAACATCTATCAAATAAAATAGATGAATTATTAGATTCAACATTTAATGAAATATATAAGAATATTGATAATAATAAGTTAGATTTTTTCGCCAAAATTACTAATTTAGAAACAAATGAAATATCATTAGATATGTCATATAAAGAGTTGTTAGTTCGAATGGAACTCTATCAAAAGTTAAAAATTATAGCCTCAATGATGAACCTAGACTATAAGATACTTACCAATATCAATACCAATATAATTCCAACTATTATGTTGGATAAAGAATTTCAAAATGAATATCAATTAGAATTAATTAAAGATAAACCTAGAAGAGCAGAATCAAGTATCTTTCAAGATAGATATTTAAGCTATTTCTCAATATATTGGAAAGTAATTGTTGATAGTCGTACTGGAATTGTATTAAAAAAAATTAAAAATAAGTTACCATTTAAGTTAGATTATTCAGTCAATAATATTTAACAACTAGACAGAATACCTAACCTAAGAAGTTATTTGTAATGTGTTTAAATATAAAAAGTATGTTACTTAGTTGATTATTTGAAGTATTATATTTAAAGCAAAAACGCAATATTTCGTAATGGCTTAAGTTGTACACAATTAATTATTATTAAAGGACTTATTATGGCTAATAGTTACCATGAAACATTTAAATTGACAAAAGGGATGAGTAAGAAGGAAGTTAATGACTTTTTTGCCAATGAGCATGAAGGTAAAAGATTATTAGAAAAGTCTTTAGTAAAGAAACAAGTAAAAGAAGATCGTATGGAAGAAAAAGAATTTAACAAAAGGTTTAATAATAATTAACAGCGTATAACAAAGCATACAAGTTTCGCTACGCTCAGCCTACGGCCAATTATTCTGTTTTTATTTTGCTCTGCAAAAATGGTAAAAATAATAACTGCGTGTATGCTCGGGAACGTTAGGCGAAATTATTTAAAAAGGATGATAAACGAAAGTGAAGGATTTTATAGAAAGATCATTAAATGCATGTACCATAAGTAAAAGCAAACAATTTGAAAACCTTCAAACATTATATTTAGTTCAATCAAGTTTTAGTTTAATTACTGATAATATGATCTCAATAGGTTTATATATAACTGAAAATGCCATTAACATACAATTTAATATGTCTGACATCCTGAAAGGAGATATTGAAGTTATTGAAGATATTATAACTGAATTTGATGCTTTACAAATTGGACCATATCCACAAAATATTATTAAAGAAATGAATATGGATTTTGACTTTAAAAAAATAAGCTATATTTATATAAAGTAGACCGAATACCTATATTAAGATGTACTAATATTCTCATGTACACTTAAGGATTATAAATGTCATTTTATAGATTTAATTACAGCATAAATAATGTTAAAAATAATTTTATTGAGGGGCTAAATGAATAATATAGATACTATAATTTTTGATGCAGGTGGAGTTCTGTTTTATATAAATGAGTTTAGAAATGACATAACAAGAAGAATCCTATCATCAATGAATTATACTAAAGAACTAATAGAATTAGCTCTATCTAAAGCTAATAATTTTGATAATGAAAAATATGATAGAATTAACAATTGGTCAGATGAAAAAAAATGGTTATTAGAACGAACAAAGATCATTGTTTCAGTCATTGATCCCCAAAATGAAGTATTGTTAGATAAATTATTTATATTAAATTGTGATACATTTCAATATAAGTTATTTGATGACACCATAAGTGTATTAGAAAAACTAAAAGATAAGTTTACTCTCCATGTATTATCAAATGCTAATGCAAGTTTAGATTGGGCGTTTGATTATTTAGATTTAAGAAAATATTTTAAACACATTATTATCTCTTCGTATGTTGGTTTTGATAAACCAGATAATAGAATATATACTTATACAATTGAAAAAATACAAAAAAATGCTGCAAGTTGTATTTTTATTGATGATAAAATAGAAAATATTATAGCTGCTAAAGAAGTAGGATTAAATGTATTTCATATGGATAGAAAAATGGGCTTATCATTAAAAGATTTTATAATAAATTGCAAATATAAAATTTAAATAGTAGACCGAATACCTAAATTAGGAAGGAAACAAATTGGTAAATAAATATAAGTTAGAAGTCGCAGGTATTAAAGACATTGATTTGTGGATGAATATGATTGGTTTAGTCAAAGATAATTTTCCAGGGCTTGATACCGATGAAGAGATGATCAATTACAGAATTACTGTTCTTAAAAACATAAAAAGAAACACAGCGTTATGTGTTAAATCTGATAATGTTATTATTGGAATCTTGATTTTCTCTTTATCATCAAATTGTCTTGGATGTATGGCTGTTCATCCAGATCATAGGAGAAATGGGGTCGCAACCATTATGGTTAATAAAATGATTAATCTTTTTCCAGATAATTCAACAATATCGGTATCAACTTTTCGTGAAAATGATATTCGGGGTACTGCACCCCGTGCTTTATATAAAAAATTTGGATTTATAGAATCAGAATTAACAGTTGAGTTTGAATATCCTCATCAAAAGTTTTATTTAGTTAAGAAATAGTTTTATGGATAACATAATACAGCCTAAATTGGCGTATGTAACTCTGTTTACTACTAATAGAACTTACATTTATATACCTGGGGGGACATGAAAATCCCTTAAGTAGACCGAATACCTAAACTAAGAATCTATTTGTAATGTTATTAAATATATAAAGTATGTTACTTAGTTTATTATTTGAAGTATTATATTTTAAGCAATAAAGCAATAAAGCAATAAAGCAATAAAGCAATAAAGCAATAAAGCAATAAAGCAATATTTCGTAATTGCTTAAGTTAGACAAATTAAATTATAGGAGGACTTATGAATAATCATGAAGTTATTATCAAATCAAGTGAAAGTGATCGTTACATAAAATTATATGATAATCAAAAAGACTATTTTACAGTGTTAGTTAGTTCAAAGTCCTGTACTGGATCATTAAAAGTATATAAGTATTTAAAATGCAATGATCTCATAGCACTATTTAAAGAAGTTTCATCACATGCTAATGGCTGGAAAGGAGAATATTCATGGAGTTCATTAGAAGAAGAATTTTCAATTGAATTAAAATGCGATAATTTAGGTCATATTATAATTAAAACAATTTTAACAAATAAAAATACCGGTGGAAAAGATTCATGGTATTTAGAATCTATTATTTCTACTGAGTTAGGTATGTTACCTGGTATTTCAAATGATATTGAATCATTCTTTAAGGCTATAATTTAATATCATCGAAACGTTAGAAGAAATATATATTAGGAGACTATATGAGTGCAATATTTTATTATAAAAATCCGACTGCTCCTATTCCAAATTTACCACCATTATTAGGTTGTGTAGCATTGATAGTTAAGGATCAAAAATATTTAGTGGAGCATCGTGTCGATTCTGATCGTTGGGCATTTATTGGTGGAGGATTAGAATCAAATGAAGACTTTAAAGATTGTGTGATACGAGAAACATTAGAAGAGACAGGGTTAGAAGCTGTTCAGTGTGAGATGTTTAAAACACTTTCTAATCCAACAAGTATAATTGAATATAGTGATGGTAATTCTAGAAGAGTTATAACAATTGTCTTTAATGTTCATATAAAAGATTTTTCTAAATTAAAATGTAGTGAGGAATCAAGAGAATTGAAATTTATTTCAAAAGCAGAATTACTAAATATACATATAGCAGAAACTCACATACCTATTATAGAAGCTATAATGCAGTGAACTTATACGCTATATCTAATGTATTCATCATCTAACATTGTATATATTAAAAACTAAGTATATTACTCCTGAACCACAGGATTGTTTAAAATAAATAGAATTAATACATATTTGCTAAAAGGGAGGTATAATAATTTCATATGATAATTAGATGTCCTGGATGCAATAAAAAAATTGATATTGTAGAAGCAGGTAAACATGTTTGCTTAAAGTGTAAAGCTAGGTTCTTTGTTAATTCTGCTGGTAAAATAAAAGTTATACAACTCGTAAAGAATAACTATTTGGCAATTATAGGAATTCTTATCTATCCTGGTTCAGTTATATTTTTCTATTTAGCTGGTTATTTCGATGAGGTTACAATATTTGTACCTGTTATACTTTTACTATTTGGTCCTTTATTAGGATCTATTAGAACTGTTATTTTATCTGATACTTTTACTGTCTTATTATATTATGATTTGTTTTTTAATAAAAAAATGCATCTTATGGATAAAGCAACTCAAATAGCTATTATTCTCCTAATAACTTCTAATGCATTTGGATTACTACTGCTTTTATTAAAGGTAGTCTCAATTATATCTAGTTACTGACTTTATAAATGGAAAAGTTTTTCTAGATTCTAATACTATTTATAGGAGCATTATTTCTTGATAAAAATAATTATTATCGATCAGGTAGTCAGAGTACCTATTATCGGAAGCAATTTATTATGTTATTTGAATCTGGAAAGGGTATGAGTTATCATAATGTTAAATGTTATTTTTTCGGGAATGACTGTCTTTTAATACAGGAATCGGTGTCCGGAAATTATAGGATTATGCAAATAATGAAAGTGTATTATTTTTAAACTCTCTAGGAGTAGGTAAGGGACATTTATCTATTATTGGGTGCAAGGAATATCATTTTAAAATCTAAGATTCATATATTAATTTACCTTGACAATCAAACTAATTCTATATACCTTGATAATCAAGGTAAATGTATGAATGATAAATACTCCAATATATTAGTAGAATTTTTTGAACGAATGTCCTCTTGGGAAAACGATGTTGTATCAGATAGAGACATATCTGTTGCGCAAATGCACCTATTAGAAGTGGTTGGTAATAATGGAAAAATTAGAATGAAAGAACTATCAAAAATATTAGGTGTTACAACTGGAACATTAACAGTAATGGTACACAGATTAGCTTCTAAAGGGTATATAGAGAAAATTAAAGATGATGTAGATAAAAGATCATTTTTTATAAGGTTAAAAGATAAAGGTAAAACTGAATATGAGAATCACCATACAATGCATGATCATTTAATAAAAGAGATTATTGACTCTCTAGGGGTAAAAGAATGTGAAACATTTTTTGCTCAATTAGATAAAATTCAGAAGGTAATATAGGAGACAATATGCGGATTTGTAATCAAAAAATAGAAGATACTCATAATGATAATAATATGAAAAGAACTGGGATCGTAGTAATAATTACAGTAGTAACTATGGTAGCAGAAATAATATTTGGAATAATTACTGGGTCTATGGCGTTATTAGCAGATGGTATCCATATGGGAACCCATACATTTGCACTAATAATTACAATGGTCGCATATTATATTGCAAAAAAGCATAAAGATAATGAAAATTATCCTTTCTCAAGTGGGAAAGTAGGAGTATTAGGGGGATATACAAATGCAATTGTATTAGGTATTACTGCTGTATTCATGATCTCAGAATCAGTTCATAGAATACTCAACCCTGAAAATATAATTTTTAACCAGGCATTATTTGTTGCAGCTTTTGGTTTTATTGTTAATATAATATCTGCTTTATTACTCTCTTCTGGGGGACACGACCACCACCATGGACACGGACATGAACATCATCATGATCACAATCTAAGAGCTGCTTATATACACGTAATAACAGATGCTTTTACATCAATATTAGCGATAGTCGCATTACTTATTGGTAAGTTCTTTAATCATACTTGGCCAGATGCAGCTGTTGCTGTACTAGGAGCAATCGTTATTCTGAAGTGGGCTTATAGTTTATTAATATCAAGTGGAAAACTTCTAGTGGATTATTACCCTATTAAAGAAGACAAAGAAATTATAGAAAATATAGTTAGTTCTTCTAACTCTCAATTAAAAGATTTACATATATGGAATATTTCAGATAAACACAAAGGGATTATTATTTCTGTAGAACCTAATAAAGAGTTTGATAAAGAAGAATTCAAAAATGAAATTAAATTAAAATGTAAATGTGATCACATAACTGTAGAGGTTTCTTAAAAAGATAATATAAAAGTATATTTTATGTTGACAATTATAACTTTAACATACATTATTAAGAAAGTTAGTAGTGGCTAACTTTCTTAATAAGCTGAAATTAACGTTGGAGTACTAATGAGCAATACTGAATCCATGGAAATGTATTTAGAAACTATATATTTAATGGAAAAGACTCATGGGAATGCTCATAGTGTAGATGTTGGAAAAAAACTTGGTGTTACCAAAGCTAGTGTTAGTAAAGCTACAAAGAACCTTAAAGAGGGTGGCTATATATTACATGAACCTTATGGAAGTATAACACTTACAGATAAAGGTAAAAAATTATCTGAAAGTATTTATCGTAAACATACTTTAATTACACTTTATTTAAAACATACATTAAATGTTTCAGATAAAGAGGCAGAAGATAATGCATGTAAGTTAGAACATGTTTTAACTGATAACTTAGTTGATGCCATTGTTGAATATTTAGTTAAGAATAATATTGAGACTAATTTATAGATTTTTTGGAGGATTTATGAGCAGCGTAAGTATACTTTTTGAAGAAACATATAATTCATATGATGATGTAAAAAATTTATCAGAAGCTAATATAAATGAAGAATATATTATTAGAGATATCGTTTCTGATGATGAAGAATTAAAAAACTTCCTGTTTACTTTGGGATGTTTCCCTGGTGAGCCTATAACTATAATATCTATTCTTTCTGAAAACTTGGTTATTACGGTTAAGGATGCGAGATATAGTATTGATACTGATTTAGCAGAAGCTATAATTATATAATTTTTTTTAATAATGAAGTTAGCCAAGGTTAACTTTTCGAAATAAATAACATTGATTTTAATTGGAGGAATCATGAAAGTTGCATTAACAGGTAATCCTAATAGTGGGAAAACAACGCTTTTTAACTCTATTACTGGTAGAATAGAACATGTTGGAAATTGGGCTGGAGTTACAGTCTCCAAGAAAGAAGCAAAGATAAAAAAAACTTTAAATAAGTCTGAAATTGATATTACAGCTGTCGACTTACCTGGAGCATATTCTATGTCTCCATTTACTGCAGAAGAAAGTATAACAAGGGATTTTATAGAGAATGAAAAACCTGATGTTATTATAAATATAGTTGATGCTACAAACTTAAATAGAAGTCTGTTTTTTACAACTCAGTTATTAAACCTAGACATACCTGTTGTTATTGCACTTAATAAAAGTGATTTAACTAAAAGAAAAAAAACAGAGATTGATATAGCTCTATTAAGTAAATCCTTTGGTTGCCCAGTTATTGAAACCGTATCTACTAAGAGTGGGCGAAATGGGCTAGAACAACTTATTACACAGGTATTAGCGGTTGTAGATACTACTCAGCAGCCTCCATTTATACCTGAAGATATTAACTACGATGACATTAAATCTGTTGAAGCTTCAGATATTAAGAGGTTCCATTATGTTAAGGAATTAGTCAAAAAAGTTGAGAATAGAAAAACAAAAAGTAATATTCAAACAAAGCAGGATTCTATAGATAGATTTGTTGCAAACAAATGGCTAGGAATCCCAATATTTGCTGCAATAATGTGGGGTGTGTTTTCTATATCACAAACATATTTGGGGCCTGTATTAGCCGATGTATTAGTTGGTTGGATTGACGCTTTTTATAGTCTTGTTGAAGGATTATTAGGAGAAGATATTTCACCAGTCTTAAGCTCTCTGTTATTAGACGGTATTATTGGTGGTGTTGGAGCTGTTGTTGGATTCCTTCCACTTATTATGGTTTTATTCTTTTTATTAGCACTACTAGAAGATTGTGGTTACATGGCAAGGGTTGCTGTAATTATGGATAGATTCTTTAAACGTGTTGGTTTGTCAGGTAAATCTATTATTCCTATGGTTATTGGGACAGGATGTGCTATTCCTGGTGTAATGGCTACTAGAACTATAAAAAATACAAGACAGAGACGAACAACAGCAATGTTGACACCTTTTATGCCTTGTGGAGCAAAACTCCCTGTTATTGCACTTTTTGCTGGTGTATTTTTTAATGATGCCGCTTGGGTTGGTACAACAATGTACTTCTTAGCAATCGCAATTATTATCTTAGGTGCCCTAATTGTTGTAAATATCACAGGTGAAAAAAATGCTAGATCATTTTTTATTATGGAACTTCCAGAATATAGGATGCCAAGTTTTAAAAGAGCTGCAGTATCTACATTATCTAGAGCTAAAGCATTTATAGTAAAAGCTGGAACAATAATTCTATTATGTAATGCAGCAGTTCAAATTATGCAATCCTTCAATTGGCAGTTTCAAGCAATTGCTGAGGGTGCAGAGGGAACAAGTATATTAGCTAGTATTGCTACACCTTTCGCATTTTTACTTATACCTTTAGGTTTTGGTGTATGGCAGTTAGCTGCAGCAGCAATTACTGGTTTTATAGCTAAAGAAAATGTAGTTGGAACATTAGCAGTTGTATATAGTATTACTAATTTTATTGATACAGAAGAGTTAGCTTTAGTTGCAGGTGGTGCCGATGTAGCTACTGTTATGGGATTAACTTCTGTTGCAGCATTATCATATTTAATTTTTAATCTTTTTACTCCACCATGTTTTGCAGCAATTGGTGCAATGAACTCCGAAATGGAAGATAAAAAGTGGTTATGGGCTGGAATTGGATTTCAGTTTGGTATGGGTTATGTAGCCGCATTTTTAACATACCAGGTAGGAACTTTAATAACTACAGGTAGTGTTGGACAAGGATTCATTTATGGTTTAATTACTGTAGTTGCATTGGTTATATATGTATCGACATTAGTAATAAAAGGTAATAGAAAGTCAAAAATAAAATTAAAGAAGGTTGCATAGGAGGACCAAATGGGAAATATAATTGTTACACTAATTATTTTAGGAATTACAACTTTATCTATTAGAAAGATAGTTAATGAAAAAAGAAAAGGTGTTAAATGTATTGGCTGCCCACTTAGTGCCTCTGCAAATAATAAAAGCAGTTGTAGCTGTTAAATAATTGTTAAAAAAATGCCAGGTTATATTACCTGGTATTTTTTTTGTCTAAATATTTTTAAATTTCCAATAATTTATGGGTTTAAAAGTACTTAAGGTTCCATTCTTACTTGTCAAAAAAAAGGTTGTTTTATTGTCTGTATTATTATAAATATTAATATAGGGAGTAAATATAATATGAGTTCCTATATCAAGAGTTTTAATGATAGTAATAAACCCAATCTGTTAGAGGTTGGAGGTAAAGCTTTCAACCTTATAAAACTGTCAAAGATGAAAGGTATACAGGTACCTGAAGGCTTTTGTATTTCAACAGAGGTGTATAAAAAATTGTTCTTGGAGGGCGATGTATTTAACTCTTTGTTAAATCAGCTTTCAAACCTAAAGTTAGAGGATAAAGATAAAATTGATTCAATTAGTTCTCAAATACGGGAAGTTATCGGGAAAGTAAAAATACCAGAGATTATTGTAGATGAAATTATTGGTCAACTAAATCAATTCAGTGATAATACATCTTACGCAGTACGTTCTAGCGGGACAGCAGAAGATCTTCCTACAGCCTCATTTGCAGGTCAATACGATACATATTTAAATATTATTGGAACAGAATCGATCATAGAACATATAATCAAATGCTGGGCTTCATTATTTACAAAACGGGCAGTTATTTATCGAATTCAAAATGGAATTGATCACCTTGGTGTGTTTTTAGCTGTTGTTATCCAGCGGATGATATTACCACAAGCCTCAGGAATTATGTTTACAGCTGATCCTATTACAGGAAATAGAAAAGTCTCTTTAATTGACGCCAGCTACGGTATTGGTGAAGCCTTAGTATCGGGACTTGTTAACCCTGATACTTATAAAGTGAAAGAGGGAAAGATTGTTGATAAAAAAATCTCCACAAAGAATATAGCTATATATCCCATAAACGGTGGTGGTATTAAAGAGAGCAAGATAGACGATGAACATAGAAATATACAGACATTAACAGATGAGCAGATAATTAAGCTTGCTGATATTGGAAGGCAATTTGAAACTTATTTTGCATCACCTCAAGATATAGAGTGGTGCCTCTATGACAATGAATTTTATTTTGTGCAGAGTCGTTCAATTACAACTCTATACCCTTTACCTAAAACTAATAATGGTGAGAAACATATATTTTTATCAACAGGACATTTACAGATGATGACTGCTGCAATCAGACCTTTAGGAATGTACTTTTTTAATTCAGTAATTGGTAGTTCTCCTTCCCAGGATATAGGTGGAAGGTTATATGCTGATATTACCCATGATCTAGGTACGCCAATGGGAAGATTTATAACTAAAAGTTTAATTGGAGTTATGGGGGACGTTTTAATTACAAATGCAGTTTCTAAAATTATTAAAGATAAAAAACTGATAAAAACACTACCTAAAGGAAAGGATAAAATATTTAAATCTGAAAGTAGCAGTGGTGTTTGGTCTATAATGTTAACAGCATATAAAAACTTCAAAAAAAATGATCCAGAGATTATTAAAGATATAATAGCAAAAGAAGACAGTTTAATAGAGAAAATGAAAAGTGAAATTGAAACACTATCTGGGGATAAGCTTTTTGATTTTATTTACAATGATCATCTTAATAGAAGAAAGAAAGTTACTAAACCTCCTACTTCAGGGACTTTAACCGCAGTTCTATTATCGGAAAAATGGTTCAGTAAAAAAATTGAGAAATGGTTAGGAATAAAAAATGCAGCAGATACTATACTTATGTCTATACCAAATAGTATCTCAACAGAAACTGGATATGGTCTATTAGATGTTGCAGATGTTATAAGGGACTATCCTGATGTTATAAATTATCTGAAAAACCCTAAAGATGAAACTTTTTTTGAGGATATATCTAAGTTAGATGGTGGTGAAACTGTTAACAGATCAATTAAAAGTTATTTATCAAAATTTGGTATGAGATGTTCCGGGGATATTGATATAACTGTCCCAAGATGGAGTGAGAAGCCAACAGAGATTGTACAGATCATCTTAAGTAATATAAATAATTTTGAACCAAATGCTTCAAAACATAAATATGAACAGGGATTAATTGAATCAGAAAAAAGAATCGATGAAATAGCAACTAAGGTCTCAAATCTACCAAACGGAAGGAGAAGGGCTAAAAAGATAAGAAAAATTGCAAGCTTAATACGAAATTATATAGGCTTCCGGGAGTATCCTAAATTCTCCTACATTAAACGTTATTATATCTACAAACAGGCTCTACTAAAAGAAGCAGTTTTACTTTTAAAAAAAGGTCTAATTAGAGATTTTGAAGATATCTATTACCTATCTTTTGATGAGTTATGGGAAGTAGTTAAAACAGATAAACTTGACTATGACATTATAGAGAAAAGGATAGAGCAGTTTAAGTTGTATGAAAAACTGACTCCTCCGAGAATTATGACATCAGAAGGTGAAATAATAAGTGGTGAATATAATAAAGTCGATATTCCAAAAAATGCACTACCTGGTCTCGCTGTTTCTGCCGGGATAATAGAGGGGAGAGCAAGAGTTATTTCTAGTTTTGAAGAAGCTGATCTACAAGATGGAGATATCTTAGTTACTAAATTTACTGATCCTAGTTGGACACCTCTATTTGTTAGTATTAAAGGCTTTGTAACTGAAGTTGGAGGATTAATTACCCATGG
The DNA here is from genome assembly GCA_051531975.1 of Spirochaetaceae bacterium. Taxonomy (GTDB): domain Bacteria; phylum Spirochaetota; class Spirochaetia; order DSM-2461; family DSM-2461; genus Thiospirochaeta. The sequence goes on along the minus strand of JAOPTT010000010.1, from coordinate 258,806 downwards.
TGCTATTATTGCCCGAGAGTATGGTCTACCTGCTGTTGTTAGTGTAGAGAATGCTACAAAGTTGATTAAAGATGGACAGATGATAAGAGTGAATGGTACCGAGGGTTATATTGAGTTCTTGTCATAGTTAAAGGGGTGTGATACAACAGAAGGTAAAAATGGTGTATAATTAATAGATAGAAGGTTTAAAGAATAAATATCAGGAGCAATTTAATGAGCGATGAGCTTTTACAGCTAGAACAGGTAAGAAATCCAGCTGGGTGGTGGATTAGAAGTGAAGAATTTTATTATGCAGGTAAGGCACTGTTATCTACAAGACAGAATTGTAAAAACTTATATTATAGTAAATTTGAAGGCTCAGATCTTGAAGAGAAAGATAAAAATCAGTCTAAAGAACTAAGATCATATATGAATATAAATACTCCTATTATATATAATTTAGCATTTTCCTGTGAGCTTTTAGTTAAAGCTATACTAATTCTTCAGAATCCTAGGAAGTGGATACCTAATACTGGAAAAATAAAATTCTCAAATGATATTTTTGCATTAATAAATACAAACATACCAATTCAATTAACAGAAATGGAAATAAGAATAGCAAGGCGACTAAAAGACTTTATTCTTTATGGAAAATACCCTGAACGTATAAACCCTGGAAAAATAAGCGACGCCTATGAAGACTCTTTTGATTATAAATCCTATGTAAATTGGAATTTAACAGAGTATTACGACATTATAACTTCCATGAGAAATAAGCTAAGGGCATATTTTTTTGAACAAGTTGATCAGAAAAAAAAATGATTCTATAAATAAAGGAAATAAATAAGTTAGGTCAAGATTTTGCTTGACCGATTTTGTTTTATGAAACTAAGATAACACATGTACAAAATACTAATAGCAGATGACGAAGAGATTATACGTAGAGGATTTGAGAATAAAATTGATTGGACCGAACTTGGTTTCGAGTTTCTTCCCTCATGTAAAAATGGTGCAGAACTCTTAGAAAAAGTAAAAAAGTTTGAACCTGATGTTGTCTTAACTGATATATGTATGCCTGAAGTTGATGGACTAGAAGCTGCTACTATAATAGCCCAGGAGTACCCATCTATCGTCATATTAATATTAAGTGGATATGATGAATTCGATTATGCACAAAAAGCTATTCAAAATAGAGTCTATGAATATATCCTTAAACCAATTAACCGAAAAGAGTTAAAAGTTCTATTAATAAAATTAAAAGAGAAACTTGATAAAGATAGGGAAACTGCAGATGCTTGGGAAAATTTAAAATCCATTGAAATTCAGAATAAAAGCCTATTAGTCAGGCAATTCCTAACAAGTATTATATTTGGACATACCGATAATCACGAGATAGATAATTTTACTAATACCTATGGTGGTCATTATAAAAAGTTAGCTTTTGCAGTAATGGTACTACAACCTGATACATTTGATAGTAACGAGACACTACCTGAAGGTATGAGTTTGCCTCTTTTTCTATTAGCAATTAAAAATGAAGTAGAAGATCTTTATGTTGGTAAAAAGGGGATGGATATCTTTTTTAGTCCAAGAGGCCGATTGATACTACTTTTATCAGATCTTAATCCTGCTCAACTAAGTTTAGATATAAGATCGCTACCAGATAGAATATTGGAAAAAGTTGAAGAAATACCAGGATGTACAATAACTATTGGTGTTGGAAAAGTTCATAAAAAACTTGAATCGATACCAAGGTCATATAATGAATCTTTAAATGCCCTTCAGCACCGTTTTATATATGGTAGGGGATCAATAATATATTATGTGGAAAAACAGTTTAATAGCAGTGATGTCTCCTATGATCTAAATAAAAGGTTGGAGATCCTACTCGAGAGGTTTGCGTCTGGTTCTATTGAGCAGGGGAAAGAGGACATATTAAAATATATGGACATATTAGTTGGTTTGAACTTACCAATTGATAGAATAGAGATGGAAACAAGAAAACTATTTCTCTCTGTACTTAATCTGCTGGAAAACATGGACTTTTTATCATCTTTAACAGTAATGGACAGAGATCTTTTGCAACTTAAATCTGATCTACCTACTATGGAAGGATCAAAGGATCTTTTAAACAGGATTTTATCTGTAATATTTGAAAATCTTAAAGGTAAAAGACAGGACTTTTCTGGACAAAAAATTATTGAAGCAAGAAGGTTTATTGAAAACGCTTATAGTGAAAAAGAACTAACAATTGATCAGGTCAGCCAAGAACTCTATATCAGTTCAGGTTATTTAAGCCGGATTTTCAAAAAACATACAGGTAAAACATTTATATCTTATTTAACTGACTACAGAATAGAAACTGCAAAATCACTTTTAAGATCCTCAAACCTAAAAAGTTATGAAATTGCTGAAAAGGTAGGGTATAAAGACCCACTATATTTTTCTACTGTTTTTAAAAAAATTACAGGTCAGACTTTATCCACCTATAAAAAATCACTAGATGAAGCCAATTGATGAAGTTTAGTATTCGTTCTACAATCATTATCACTTTCTCCTCTATGTTAATTATAGTCATACTTTTAATGAACTTCTCATCATATTATGTTACAGGATCTGTAGTAAAAAGTATTACAAGTAATAATGCAAATCAGGCAATTTCCCAACTAAATCTGGTTATAGAGAATTACATATCTTATATGGATGATATGGCACATGTAGTATTTTCAAATTCCAGTGTTAAAGACTATTTAAATAATCAGAATGATGAAAGTTATATAGATAACGTACATGAATTTTTATCTGAAATTATAAGTGTACGTAGCGATATTGAATCAATTATGATAGCAGGTGATAAAGGTGAAATCCTTACAGATAATCGAGATGATGTAATTAATTATTCACTTAACTGGAAGCAGCTAAACTGGTATTCAGAAGCATCAAGTATTACCCAGAGGGGTTTTATTACATCTGCCCATGTACAGAACCTAATTTTAGACCAATATAACTGGGTTATTTCATTAAGTCGGGAAGTAGTTGATCCTACCAGCAACAATAAGATAGGTGTAGTTCTTGTAGACCTTAATTATGCAGTATTAGAGGAGTTAAGTAAAAATATAAAACTTGGAGAGAGAGGTTATGTTTTTATAATAAACGATCAGGGTGAAATTATATATCATCCAAGACAACAACTTATCTATAGTGACTTAAAAAGTGAAAAGATAATTGAAGTATTAGAGAATAGAAATAGTAGTTTTAATACAGTGATCGATGGTGAAGAGTTAATATATACAACCATATCTTCTAGCGAAACAGGTTGGACTATTGTAGGTGTATCATATTTAGATGAGTTATATCTAAGTAGAGAAAGAGTTCAATTTATCTATACTCTAATTGGGATAATATTTTTTATAGTATTAATGTTTATATCTGTTATTATATCTAGAAAGATTTCCCAACCAATTCAAAACCTTAGAGCATCTATGGAAAACATTAATAAAGGGGATTTTTCATTTTCTGTTCCAGAAGAGGGGCATTTAGAAGTTGCAGAGCTGGCACATGACTTTAATTTTGCAGTTAAAAAAATTAGAGAATTAATATTTGAAATTAAAAAAGAACAAGAGTATAAAAGAAAACATGAGTTACGGGCTTTGCAGGCACAGATTAACCCTCACTTTTTATATAATACCCTTGATTCCATTATCTGGATGATAGAATGTGATGAAAATGAAGATGCTATTGATATGACAACAGCTCTGGCACGTTTTTTCAGGTTAGGAATTAGTAAAGGGCGGGATATTATTAGTGTCCGAAGTGTTACAGACCATATTAAAAGTTATCTGACAATACAGAAATTAAGATATAAAGATACATTGGATTATGAAATTGATGTTGATAAAGAGATTTATGAATATCAGACTTTAAAGCTACTTATTCAGCCATTTGTTGAAAATGCTATTTATCATGGAATTAAAACAAAAAAGGGACCAGGTTCTATAAAAATTAGAGGGTATAAAGAGTTGAATCGTCTAGTTTTTACTGTCTCCGATAACGGTTCGGGATTAAGCGAAGAAGATATAAAAAAGTTGGACGAGGTTCAGCAGCCTTCCTCTGGAACAAGTGGTATAGGAATATATAATGTGCGGCAAAGAATTAAACTCTTTTTTGGTGATGAATACGGAGTCACATATAAAAGTATTTTAAATGAGGGTACTGTAGTAACTATATCTCTTCCAATAATATTAGGAGGTGAAACATGGGTAAAATAAGCAGAGTTCTAATTTTTATATTATGTTTAATCCTACTTTTATTATTTATTAATACAAAATGGAACGATATAACTGATAAGAAGAAAGAACAATTATCAATAATTGTTGTACTTAAATCCCTTAACCCTAGTGATGGTTCAATGTGGTCATCTGTTATTGAGGGTTTAAATACTGCAGCTACAGATTTTAATATTAATCTGGAAATACTTGGCACAGACGATGAAAATGATATTTTTGGACAGATAGAGATTTTAGAGAGAATACCGGAACTTAATCCAGATGCTGTTATAGTTGCAGCCACTGATAATAGATTTGTTATACCAGTAATTAATAAAATTATAAATAAGAAGATCCCACTAGTTTTTATAGACTCTTTTGCAGAGGAGATGATTGGGGATGGCCGAATAGGTATGGATAACTATGCTGCTGGAGAAAGTGCAGGAAAAAGAGTTCTTGAAAATCTTAGACCTGATTCACTTTTGGCCATTTTAAGTTTTACCCAGGGTTCCTCTACAGCAATAGATAGAGAGAAAGGAATATTAGATACACTTAATGGTGATATGAACCTATTTCCAACTTATTATAGTGGTGGAAGTATAGAGGTTTCATACAATCAGACATTAAATCTACTTAAAAGAGTTACAGGTTTAAAATGCATTGTTACACTTAATAATACTGTAACTATAGGTGCCGCTATGGCTATAGAAGAGATGAATCGAAGTGGAGATGTTACTCTTATTGGATTTGGAAGCTCTTTAGATATCTTAGGTTATATTCAAAAGGACATAATAAAAGAGACCATAGCCCAAAAACCTTTTAATGTTGGATATCTTGGTATTAAATCAGCAATCGAAATTATTAATAAAGAAGATACCATTAATTTTCTTGATACTGGACATTTAGTTATTAACAAAGAGAATATGTTTACAGTGGAAAATCAGAAAATCCTCTTTCCAATACAAAACAAGTAATTAAAATATAAATCTGGTCAGGATAATCAATAATCGTGACAGATATTTCAATTCTCAATAGTGTAACTCAGCTGGATAATTATCCAGGGGTTACATTATGTCTATTAAAACAAAATTAATTACTCTAATATCTTCAATTCTTTTCTCATTTGTATTTATAGCCGCAGGAGCGTTTATCGCTTTAAAACCTATAAGAACAATTAACAGTGAAACAGCAATACTACAATCACTTAACAGTAGTATCCTCCAAGAAAAAATGCTTATTAATCTTTTATTGGGACAGTCTGCATATATTCAGACATTTGAAGAGTTTTATTTGGTATTGGATCAAACTAATGTGATATTTAAAGATCTTGATAATATAAAGTATATACGTCTAAAAAGTTCAGCTATTTCTAACTCTCTTGATATGATCTCAAGATTAAATGAACTTAAACAAAGTGGAATATCCAGTCTTAGGGAAACGGATTTAAAGTTCCGGGAGGTAATACAAGAGGTCTTTTTAATGTCTGAATCCTTCTACTTTATGAAAATATACCAGGGATCATTTTTTTTAGAAAATGCAGAAGAGAGTCAACTTAAGAAATTCAATACTATTTTTACTGAACTATTGCAGCAACACTCCATATACCAGACATCTCTAGACAGTTCAATTTCAGTTATAGATGATCAATTTACCTTGATAGATATTGAGGTAAAAAAAATAAATAGGAATATTTATACCATAATCGCTATAGCAATTTTAGTGATTCTACTACTGATTTTTTTAATAAGTGTTCTTTTTGCTAATAATATTATACTTAATATTAAAAATATTGAGATGTTTATAGACCGTTTAAAAGAAGGTGATCTTACATCTACTACTACAATAAAATCAAAGGATGATTTAGCAAGGCTTAATAACAATCTTAAACATTTTCAGGGCAATATTAAGGGCATAATTAATCGGATTAAAGGTATTTCCATCGAAAACTTAGAAGTAAGGGAAAAACTTATTAACCAGGTGAAAGATACAGATAACTCAAGTCGCTCAATACTCTTAAAATCAAGTGAAATGAAAAAAAATATTGAACATCTAGATAATACAGCAAAACAGTCATTTGAATCTGTTAAATTTATTACAGATAAAATTGAGAGCCTTAATATGAGCATTTTGGAGCAAACTACTATGATAGAAGAGTCTACAGCAGCAATAAATGAGATGATCGCTTCTATAGTAAGTGTTGAAAATGTAACAAATATAAAATTGAATAGCTTAACTCTACTAATTAAGTCTATGGAAAGTGGAAATAGTCAGCTAATTGATACCTCATCAAATATACAAAAAGTTAACAGTAGTATCGATGCTATAAAAGATATGATATCGGTAATAAACAGTGTCTCATCCCAGACTAATCTACTAGCTATGAATGCAGCAATAGAAGCAGCCCATGCCGGGGAATATGGTAAGGGATTTGCTGTAGTTTCTGATGAAATACGTAAACTAGCAGAGGCTTCAACCATGAACTCCCAGGATGTAAGTAAATCATTAAAAGAGATTATTGGGGATATTCAAAATGCTTCTTCATCTAGTGATATTACACTTATTACATTTAGGCAGACAGTAAAAGAAGTTGAGGAACTTTTTAGTTCTATGGGAGAAATAAGTTCAAGTATGGTGGAGTTAAAAGCTGGAGGGGAAGTTATTCTCTCTGCTATGAACTCTCTACAGAATTTAGCATTAGATGTACGTAATGACTCAGAAGAGATGACAGATCAATCTAGACTGGTTCAAAATGCAGTAGAGAATGTCCAGGATATCTCAGGAAATGTGAGCTCAGGTATAAACCAAATCTCCTATGATATTGGTGGAATATCTGAAGCAATTACTAATATTGATAAACTCTCTGAAACAATTGGATTTGTAGCGGAACGAATTGGAGAAGAGATTGGATTCTTTAAAACAAAAGTTTAAGAGAATATTATAACTGGTCAGATATTTCAATTTTCTGGTCAGATATTTCAATTCTCAGCAGTGAATTTCAGCATGATAATAACTTATTAAGATTAAAACTAAGGATAAGAAATGTTAGAGAATCAATTCCTTATAGAGATGAAGGGTATAGTCAAAAAGTTTCCAGGGGTATTGGCTCTGGACAATGTGGATTTTCAGTTAAAGGCTGGTGAAATCCATATGCTTCTAGGTGAAAATGGAGCAGGTAAAAGTACTTTAATTAAAGTATTATCCGGTGCCCATAAACTAGATGGAGGACAAATTTACATTGAAGGTAAAGAGGTTGAGTTTAACTCACCACAGGATCCACTGGATCTTGGATTACGGTTTATCTATCAGGAAGTAAATCTTGTTCCAGAACTTGATATTGCAAGAAATATGTTTTTAGGTGTTGAACCTTTAAAAAGAGGTTTAGTTGATAGTAAAAAACTTTACAGTGAGACTGAAAAATATTTAAAGAAGTTTCATATCGATCTTAAACCTAAGGCAATTGTAGGAAGTCTTAGTGTTACTCAGCAGAAACTTGTTGAGATTGCTAGAGCATTAGTAACTGATGCAAAAGTATTGGTTCTTGATGAACCTACAGATGTTTTAGAAGATCGTTCTAGAAACGACCTATTTGAAGCAATTCAAGATTTGAAGAAACACAATAATGTAGGTTTTATCTACATCTCCCACAGATATCAGGAGGTTCATGACCTTGGTGACAGGGTTACAATTCTTCGGGATGGAAAAAATGCCGGGGTTCACAATATTTGTGATATTACTCTGGATGAAATGATCGAGGAGATGATTGGAGAATCAGTTCAGAAGCAGTATCCAGAACTAAATAAACCGGAAGATGTTGAGGTTTTACGAGTAGAGAATATCAGGCAGGGTAATAAACTAAATGGTATTACACTAAGTGTTAAAAGAGGTGAAATTGTAAGTGTTACAGGCTTAATGGGTGCGGGTAAAACTGAGCTGGCTAGAGCTGTATGTGGAATTGATCCAATTGATGATGGTGTGGTTTTTGTTGAAGGTAAAGAGGTTGATTTTTCATCACCAGAAAAGTCTATTGCTGCTGGAATGGCCTATCTAAGTGAAGATAGAAAAGGTTTAGGTCTTATTTTGCCACACTCAATAATGGATAATTACGGATTGCCTAATTCGCCTAGATTATCAAAGTTTGGTCTGATAAATAAGAAAGAAATTGATCGTGAAATAACTGGTTACATGAAGGCTTTAAAAGTTAAAGCTCCAAGTAAAAATACTAAAGCAGGGCAGCTCTCTGGTGGTAATCAGCAAAAGGCTGTTATTGCAAAATGGCTTGGAACTCAAAGTCGTGTACTACTATTTGATGAACCTACAAGAGGTATTGATATTTTAGGTCGTGCAGGGGTTTATTCTTTGATGAATGAACTTCTTGATCAGGGAATTGGTATTCTTATGTTAACCAGTGATTATACAGAAGCTTTAGAAATGGGGCATAAAGTTGTTGTTCTATATAGGGGTCAAATTAAGAAGGTTTTCAAACGTGGTGAAGCCACAGAAGAGGATATATTACGTGCAGCAATTGGCAGCAACTAAGAATAAAATTACGGGGGAAAAAATGAAAACTGTTCAGTTAACTGATACACATAAAGAGATGTTAAAAGGGATGCAATCCCTTATCGGATTATTTTTAATCTATGGATTATTTATGATATTAGCACCTACATTCAGAGGATTTAATACTTTTAAGACAATTTTAACACAGTCTACAATTCTTGGAGCAATGGCTGCAGGAACAACAATTGTTATTATTGCAGGAGGTTTGGATCTATCTATTGGTAGTATTATGGCTCTTGTCGCAGTAAGTGTTGGTGGATTTTTATCCGCTGGAATGCCAGTTCCTTTAGCAATACTTTTAGGTCTTGGTATTGGTCTATTTTGTGGTCTTTTAAATGGTACGATAATTCAGATTACCGGAATCCCATCCTTTATCGGGACACTAGGGATGATGAAAGCTTATCGTGGAGTAGCTGAAATTATGGCATCTGGTAAAGATATGTCAGCTTTCCCAGATAGTTTTGGACTAATAGGAAGTGGATATGTAATACCTATTCTTATCATGGCTTCATGTTTTGGTATTGTTGCCTTCTTCCTTAAAAAAACTAAGCCTGGATATAACTGTTTTGCAATTGGTGGAAATACTGAAGTTTCAAGATTAGCAGGTATACCAATTACTAAATATAACATTCTATTTTATTCCATGGGTGGTGTTTTTGCTGCTGTAGGTGCACTTATTCAATCAAGTCGATTAGATTTTGTTCAGAGTACCTGGGGTAACGGTATGGAACTAAACTGTATCGCTGCTGTAATTATCGGTGGAACAAGTATGGCTGGTGGTATTGGTGGAGTAGGTCGAACTGTTATAGGTGTGCTTATTATTAATACTTTAAATGCTGGTTTAAGTCACTTAGGTGTAGGTTCATCATGGCAGAGAATAAGTATAGGTCTAGTTATTATAGCAGCTGTTTGGTTTGATACTGTTCAGAGAAAAAAGGAAGCGAAAGCTTAAGTTAATTTGTTTTTAAAATCCGGTTTTCCGGATAAAATATACATAGGAGAATTTTAGATGAAAAGAAATCAGAGATTTATTGCGTTGTGTTTGGTAATGTTGTTAAGTAGTTTTTCTACTTTATTTGCAAATGGTCAAAAAGAAGAAGTTGGTGAAGATGTAATTACAATTGCTTATATCGGATATTCCAATACAACTCCATTCTGGATTACTTTAGGAAATGTTGCAGAAGAAGCTGCAAAAGCTCAGGGTGTTAAGTTTATTAACCTAACTCCAACAGAGCCAGATGCTACATTACAGAAAAACGCATTTGATAATGCAATTATTCGTGGAGTAGATGGAATTATTATCGGTTCAGTTGATAATAGAGCATTTGAAGATTCACTAAATAAAGCTAAAGCTGCCGGAATATATGTTGCAGCTGTTGATACACAAATAGATAACCCACAGGTTACAAGTTTAGTTCAGACAGATAACCTTAAATCTGCAGCTGTTGCAGGTAAATATATTGTAGAGAATACAGAACTTGGTAAAGTTTTAATACTTGGTGGAACATTAGGTCACCAAACTGGTAATGCAAGAAGAGATGGTGTTAAAAATGTTGTTGAAGCTGCCGGATACGAAGTTATTTTTAGAGCTTGTGACTGGGATGATGCAAAAGCATATGAAACTGCTACAAACGAGTTAAATGCAAACTCAGACATTGTTGCAATATTCTCAGCGTGGGATCCAGGAGCACTTTCAGCACTAGCAGCTGTTAAAGAGAAAGGTGTTTTAGGCGATGTTGTAATTGTTGGGTTTGATGGTAATCCTGCTAACCTTAAGTCTATTAAGTCAGGTGAAGTAACTGCAACAATTAAGCAGGACAATGAAACAATGGCTAAAGAGTGTGTTAGTAACCTTATTAAGCAAATTAACGGTGAAGACTTTAATGCATTCCTACCAATTGATGGTTTTATTATAGATGCTTCAAATGTTGATGATTACCTTTAATAAATAATTAGTTACAAATAAAATTACCCTGCTTTAGTGCGGGGTTTTTTGTTTTAGTATAGATTTTGAAAAAAATACTTGGAAATATTTAGTTAAGATGCTTAAATTAAATATATCGAGGAATTTATGAATAATATAAAAATTAAACAACTATTATTAAAAGATCTTGCTGTAAAGTATGGTTGTAACGAAGATACATTCTTAGAAGAGGGAACAAGCTTTCGAGTTCTAAAGTCTTTAAATGGAAAAAAAACCTTATATCATACAAAGATCTTTAGTCGTACCTTTATTTCAGCAGGAGAAGAGATTATAGATTTTATATCTAACCATTTTAAAAATGATAACACTGTAATAACCCAAGAATTATTAGCAGGTATTTTTACTTCAATTGAACAGGTCGAAAAAGTGCCATTCTTTATTTATACAAAAGATGAACTTTTAAGTAGAGAGGTGAAAGTAGGTTATGATGTTAAAAATATTAAACCTGATAATCACACCGCAATTCAAGAATTTATAGACCTTTCAGATCCAGATGATATTGATGAAGCTGAAGTTTATATTGATGACCCAGACGAAGAGATAATAATGTTATATCACAATAACAAACCTGTTGGTTATGCAGGGTATAGACGCTGGGGTAAATATCTTGGTGATGTTGGTATACTAATTAGTAGAGATCATAGAAAAATTGGTTTAGGTTCCGCTGCTGTTAGAGCTGTGACAAAAGTATGTATGAAAAATGGAGTAGTACCACTTTATAGAACAAGTTATGAAAACATAGGATCAAAATCTATAGCTATTAATTTAGGTTTTGAACTTGTATGGACTATAAATGTTTTTAAGTTTAAGAAATAAGATCAACTGATTTATGAACACTGAAATGGACTCTTTAAAGGTCTTTTGTATTTGAAGAATCCATTCCACAATATTTACTTCTCGTTAAAAGGCATAATCTGACCTCGAACATGTTAGGATACCTATTGAAACTTTTGTTATTGGAGATAAATAGTGATAATCTGGTTAAATGGACCATTTGGTTCAGGGAAAACACATACAGCAAATGAATTAAAACGAAGGTTAGATAATTCAATAATATTTGATCCTGAAGAAGTTGGTTATTTTATACGAAATAGAATGATACACGATGGAGAATTGCCTGATTTTCAGGATTATAAACTTTGGAGAGACTCTACTAGATATTTTTTGGAATCTCTTGATGTTGCAAATAGAATAGTTCTAGTTCCAATGACAGTAACTAATAAACAATATCTTAGTGAGATTTTAGATCCTTTAAAAGATAAACATAAAGTTTTGCACATTACATTGATTGCAAATAAAGAGACTCTTCAAAATAGATTATTAAAGAGGGGAGATAAAAAAAGTTCATGGACTTATAAATTAATTGATAATTGTTTAAAAGAATTGAATCAATCCTGTTTCAAGGAACATGTAGCTACAGATAATAAGGATCTGTATGAAGTTGTGGACTATATAGGGGAAACATTTAATTTAAATCTTTTAAAGGATAATAGAAATAAACTACAAAAAAAACTTGGACGATTAAATACAACAATCAAACATCTTAGGGTTAAAGAATTAGTATTTAAATGTTAATAATTACATTTATAGTTCCCTCGTATTCTTAAGAAATTATTTAAATAGATATGGGGATTATGACCTTATTGTTCTTTAAACTACTTTGTAAGATTTAACATTATTTATATTGGTCTGGTATTTGGCATCATTTAGGTAATTATAATAATCCTTCCATATCTCTTTTTCAGTGTTAAACCTGGTTGTATAATAATTGTCATCAAGTTTTTCCATTACATCTTTTAATCGTTTTACCAGGTTTTTTATATACTCTTCTTTTTCACTTGTACTGTTTTTACTTAAAGTCTCAAAACCAATAATAGCTCTAAAATATACAAGAGTATAAGGGGTTTTAGATATGAAACACGATGTAAATGGTCCCAATTCCTTTTTTATATAATCGAAATTATAAAGCATATTAGCATAAAAACTAAATATGAATATTCTCTCAAAATCACCAACCAATCTAGATATTTTTGATTTCTCTATGGTATCAGATATAATGCTATGTTTATCATGCCTCATAATCAATCCATCCTGGTGGTAATACCTTAAACAGTACTTTTCTTGTTCACTGTTTAAAACAGACATTATATATGCCTGATCTTCGGCTCTACCAATAAAACTTGGTGTGAAAGGTCTGTATTTATATAAAGAACTTAGTAAAATTCCATTTGTACCACCGGTTACATGGTATCTTTTTATACATTTAATTGTATCGTTATATCTTGTTCCCATTTCTACTACTGTGGATAAATATCTTACTCTCTCACTGTTAAAAACAGCTAATTCTTTATTGATATTATTATCTGGTTTTGTTGCATCAGGGGTATATATGGAGTATTTAATATCAGTATCATTAACAAGTGCCCCTGCGATCATACCTAATTCCAGTTTAGTTCCATTAATATCAACTGCTTTAGCACCCCATAGATTACTCTTGAAATTATCAAAAGCGGATTTCCCAGTCTCTTTTTTTAACCTAATTTGGTCAAATGCTTGATCTAGATCAATTTTAAAGGTTCCAATTTTATCTTTATCAACAAATTTATTCCAGAATGGGAGCAGTGCTTTAAGAAAACTGTAATGTCTACCATACTTCCCATCAACTCCAAATACATCCTGAATCTCTTTTTTCTTTTTTTTGTCGATATCAAAATATTTTTCAATCAGTTCATGGGTATCATCTTCAGTGAATATATAAACCTCAATATTCTCAAATTTAAACTTAGCGAGGATGTCCCTAATATACTCTTTTGCAATATTTCTAAGGGAAGCATGGGTGCATGAAACAGATAAAATTATTGTAAGTTTATCCCCTGTACCTTCTTCCCTTACTGCTTGATCCATATTTTTAAGACCAAATATTATCTCATTTCTCTCATCTTCAATATCTAATGGAATAGGGTGGTCAAACCAATATTCTTGAATTTCATTTTGATCAATAAGATTTAGTAATTTTTCTGGAATGTTTGAGAAATTATCTGGCATTGTTAATAAAACATTAGATGTAAAAAGTACTTGTTTAAAAGCATTAGTTATTGGGGTCTTATTAACTTCTGTTATATTAACAACTCTACTATTCCTAATTTCTGTTATTTCTTTGTGGGTTAATTTAAACCTATTTTCTGGAAAAATAGTATATTCAATTTTGTCAGTTAAAAGTCTGTTTTTATCTAAATCACTTAATTCAAAAAGTTCTTTTTCACTTTTTTCTTCAAGATAATTAATAAAATGAAGGAAATTGTTTTCATTAGAATCTTCGGATTGTACTACTTCACTTTTTAGTATCTTATTTACGGTCTCATTTTCATATTTAAACTTGTTATAAAATCTTTTTTTTAATTCTTTTATCATTTTTCCCCATTATATAAGTAGTCAAAAGAGGACTGCTTTTAAATTGTTTTAACTGTATTACCTTCAAAAAGATCTGTTGGGACAATTATACTATTTGAGATTTTCTTTTCGGGATTTTTTATCTTACTGATTAATAATTGAACTGTCTCTTTAGCAATTAAATCAAAATTCTGGGCAACAGATGTTAAATTGAGATTTGGCACATCATCAAATTGAATATGGTCAAATCCTACAATTGAGATATCGTCAGGGATTGATATTTTTTTATTGTGTGCAGCTTTCATAATCATACTAGCAATAAGGTCATTCACACAAAAAAGAGCTGTAACTCTGTTATCTATCATAGACTTAAGTATTGTATCAGCTTCTTCTTTTTTTAAAAATGTCTGTTCATCCTCTTGAGTATTGTTAAACTCAGTAACGATAATTTCAGGTTTTATTATTATTCCATTATCAAGTAGAGCACGGCAGTACCCTTTGTATCGAGCCTGTACTACATCTGAATCTTTAACCCCGATAAAACCTATGTTTTTATGATTTTTATCTATCATATATTTGACAGCATTATATGCACCGGCATAATTATCTGAACTAACATAGGGTAGGTCTAATTCATCAAGTTTTCTATCCAGAAGAACCATTGGAAAACCTTTAAGTACTAGTTGGCTAAGTGCAGTAATATTTGCATTTCCAATAGGGTATACAATAGCACCAGAAACATTGTAATTGGTTAAGTTTTCCAGAATATTTTTCTCATTACTTTTTAACTGATTAGAATAATGAACACTGCATAAGAAGTTATTCTCCTGACAATATTTTGCAATACTGTGGGCATACTGCTGCCCACCTGAAAAGAAGTTAATTTTATGTGGAAGAACTAAAGATATAATATCTGTATTTTCACTATGATAGGATTTTATAGTTGAAACAAAGGAGCCTCTACCTTTTTGCCTATAAATTATAGACTTTGACTCCAATTCATTTAATGCACGGGTTACAGTAATACGTGAGGTTTTAAATTCCTTCATTAACATAGCTTCTGAAGGAAGTTTGTCATTAACCTTATATTTACCATCTGAAATCCACAACTGAATCGTATTCATTATATTTTGGTAGATTGGGGGCATATAAACTCCTATTTCATCCTGTTTAAACTCTGGAATACCTCTTTTAGATTTTTTTTCAAAGAACTATATGAGTGGTATTTTTGGCCAATCTCAAAGTTTTCATCTAATAGGTTGTTTGTTTCTTTACTAAATAAACATTTTAACAGCTTATCACCGGTTTTGCAAATCTGATCTTGGCTTAAAGTTTTTAAATGTTTATAATTACTGTTTTTTTCACACTTATCCTTCATAGTAATGTAGTTATATTCAAAAGGTTTTATATCGGTTTTAAATACCGGATACTCATAACAGATAATTGGAAGTTTTGCAAAAACAGCTTCAATAAACTGATTACCCCAGCCCTCATATGTACTTGGGTAGCTAACAGCATCAACATGGGAATAGCAGTCCCATAAACTATACTGCTTCTGGCCATCTTCAAATCCTCTTTCTGCATGTATAATATCGCTTAAAAAGTGAATATAGGGCAGTCCACTAGAAATAGATTTTAACTCATCTAAATATTCAAGTCCATCATCTTCAGCATAACCTACAATTAAAAGATGAATTTTACTTTTATCTGTAATGTTTTTACCGTTGTATAACTTCTTGTCTATATTGTCTTTTAGCAGATGGTTTTCATTTAGATATTTAACAAGCTGAATTGTGAATTCAATGCTTTTTCTTGAAACAATCCGAGTAGCCTGTAAAATAGTTATATCATCACCTGATATTCCTAAAGAGCTAAATGTCCCAACTAATCCACTGTTATATTCATCTTTTTGCCATGGCTTCTGGGCAAAGTCAAATGTATCGGTTATTACTTGTGCCTTTAGCCCCCTTCTGTTTAGTAAAGTTCCCTGTGTCATAGTATTTATAACAGCATGTTTAATATATGGTGAAACTGGTGGTACATAACTATCAAGGTATTCTAATAATTTAGGATGAGTTACATTTGCATATACTGGTCGTTCAAAATAAAAATCATGATGCATTCCTAGAGTAGGGATTTTATACTCCTCTATGATTTCCAAAAAGGCTTTACTTGCAGCAACATGACGACCGTGGCTAAATATATTATGTAGAAAAAGAAAATCTGGCTTTTCAGTTTCAATAATTTTCCTTAAAGACTCTTTTATATGTAAACTTACCTGATTAAGCTCCTCTAAAAGATAGGGTATTATATCTTCTTTAATATTCTGATCAAAAAACCTTTGTGTTAATGAAGCTATTTGTGGGCTGTCAAAATTTAGTGAATCAACAACATAGTCTGAGTTTTTACTTTTTGGTCCTGAAACCAGAAATGATTTATATCCTAGTTCATCAAGAATATCCATACGTTTCTCTATTTCAAGTGATACTCCATCTGTCATACCAACTCTGTAGTGGGCGAGCATTACCTTTTGTTTTATATTATTCACAATTGACCTCTATAATCTAAAATTTACTGTTTTATATTTATTACACTACAAATAATATATCTATCAACTTAATATGTCAAGTTGTGTTGAAGTTTCTTGGATTGTGAAGATTTTATTAAATTTAACTAGACATAAATATTAACCTGATATATTATGTTGATAGATTTAACCAGGATTCAACAGTTCAGTAGTGGCTTCCAGGTTTTATATAAGTAATTCAAACTTCAGTATCAAGCTGAAGAAAAATAGAGGAGATTTTATGAAGGCTTTTAAGGTTTTGACAGCTATGGTACTTTTAGTATCATCAGGTTTATTATTTGCAGGCGGGCAAAAAGAAGAGGCTAGCAAAGAAGTGGCTAGTACTGAAGTTCAAGAAAGAGTACTTAAATTAGTAGGTTGGTCATCATCACCACAGGAAAAGAAGTACGTACAGTCACGAATTGATTATTTTGAAGAAAAAAATCCTGGTGTTACTGTTGTATGGGAAGTTCTTACTAATGAATATAACGAAACTCTTCAAATTCAGATTGCAAGTGGTAAAGGTCCTGATGTTTTTTATGTTGATGCCAGCTGGGCTACAATGTTTATTGAGAACAAAGCATTACAACCTATAGATAAATATATTGATGATTCAGTAACAGATGGTTTTTATCCAAGTACTCTTGCTGCATTTAAAGGTAATAACAGTGTTTATGGTCTTGCAAAAGATATGAATACTCTAGTTTTATATTACGATGAACTAGCTTTTACTAAGTATGGTAAAAAAGTTCCAACTACATGGGAAGAACTATTACAAACTGCCCAGGAGTTTACTGATACTGATGAGTATGAAGCTGGACTTGTTTTAAGAACTGACTTTGCAAGATTTTATCCTTTTATTTTACAGAACTCAGGTAGTATACTTGATGAAAATGGTGATCCAAACTGGACTGATCCTAAGGTAGTTGAAGCATTTGATTTTTACTTCAATAAGTTAATTGGAAGTGGTGCTGCTAAAACTAATAAAGATTTTAATGGTGAAAACGAAGGTGCACTTACAGCTAAACAAGTTCCTATGATGATTTCAGGTGGTTGGGCAACTGGTTACTTAAAAGAAAATGGAAAAGAACTTGATTGGAAAATGACTAAATTACCAATGGGTAAAACTGAACATACTGTTCTGTTTACTGTTGCATATGTTTTAAATCGAAACGCAGCTGATCCTGAATTAGGTGCACATTTTATTGATTTTATGACTAGTGAACAGTCTCAAAGAATGGTTGTTGATAGTGGTTTAGCTGTTCCAACTAGAAAAGCTGTAGCTGACTATTATATCGAAAAAAATCCAGCATTTGGAGCAAATCCTGAGCAAGCTAAAAATGCAACAGTATATAATTTAGGTGTACATACACCAAAGATTTCTGAACTAATGACTGCTGCTGGAGAAAAAATACGTTTACAAGGTTTAAGTGCAGAACAAGCACTTGAAGAAGCAAAAGAGGACTTTATGGCATACCTTGATACGCTTTAAATATTAATATAAAAGGATTAGAGACATGAAGAAAAGTATACAAAAATCATTTTATGGTTGGCTTTTCCTCAGTCCCTACTTAATACTTGTGGTACTATTTTTTATAGTACCATTGGTATTTGCTATATACTTCAGTTTTACTAGATATAGCTTAATATGGGGTGGGATTGAAAATGCAAACTTTATAGGATTAAAAAACTTTAAAAACTTATTACACGATAAATTATTTTTAATTTCCCTAAAAAACACATTAACATTTGTACTATTAAGTCTTCCAACCCAACTGGTCATCTCTTTTAGTTTGGCTTATATACTTAATTCAACTAGATTAAGCAACAAAGGGTTTTATAGAACTCTTTTTTATATACCGACATTAACATCAACAGTAGCAATAACCTTAATTTTCACCTATCTGTTTCAGAGTAAAGGTCTGATTAATATGGTTATTTCAGTTTTTTATCCTTTGGATTTAAATTGGTTAGACTCTCTTAAACATATTAAATTCCCTGTTATCACAATGTATAGCTGGATAAAGGTTGGAGTTTATATGCTCATCTATTTAAGTGGATTTATGGGTATTCCAAAGAGTTTTTATGAGACCTTAAAACTTGAAGGTGGAAATCTATATCATAAGCTTAGGCTAATAATTATACCAACACTTAGAAATGTAACATATTTTATTTCAACAATGATCTTAATTGATTCATTCAAACTGTTTGATATCCCTTTTATCCTTTCTAGAGGAACAGGTGGACCGTTAAATTCTACATTAACAACTGTTATATACATATATAAAACAGCTTTTACATCTGGTCGTATGGGTTATGCTTCCGCGACATCACTTCTTCTATTTTTAATTATATTTGTCTTTGCTAAAGTGCAGAGTTATTTAAAGGGGAGGTTATTATGAAAGAAAAAGTTAGCAGATTAACGTTTCAGATTATTGTATCTATTATAGCCTTACTTGCCATTATACCGTTTTTATGGAGTTTATACGCCTCTGTTAATACAACTGTGGTATTGAATAAGGAATTCTTTTCACCATTTAATCTTACAATAATAAATTTCAAATATATCCTAAGTGAATTTCCATATAGCCGTTGGTTTTTAAACAGTGTTATTGTCTCATTTTTTGTCTGCTTAGGTAACTTAGTTATTAATACTATGGCTGGCTACTCATTAGCACGTATAAAGTTTAAAGGTTCCAACTTTATATTATGGATGACTATCTCATTAATGATGATTCCAGCTCAGGTACTTTTAGCTCCAACATACGTTGTTTTAACAAGACTGGACTGGATTGCCACATATAAAGGTCTAATTATTCCTTTCCTATTTAACCTATTTAATATTTTTTTAGTATATCAATTTCTTCTTGATATTCCGAAGGACCTTGAAGAGGCAGGAGAGATAGATGGGCTAAATCCAATAGGTATTTTTATTAATATCATAATACCTCTGTCTAAACCTATCTTAATTACACAGACAATATTATCCTTTACAAATAACTGGAATAGTTATCTGTGGCCTAGTCTTATAGGAAATATAGAGAAGTTTTATACTCTTCCTGTAGGTCTTAACTCATTTTATGGGTTTTATTATCAGGATGGAAACTCTGTTTTAGCAGGTGTTATGTTATTAACACTTCCAGTTATTATATTTTACATTTTTATACAAAAATTTCTTACAACAAACGATGTTACATCGGGGATTAAGTCGTAATGATTACAGAGGTGATTTTTAATACAGAGTTTACAATAGACGGGGATGCTGCTTTTTCTAAGGAGGTCGCAGTTTGTAAAATAACAGGTAAGGGACTGGTTAATATAAAAGTTAATATACCAGATGAAGCTCTTCTTTTTTGGCCAAACCGGGGAGGTGAACTTATACAAAGCCGGGATATCAATCCTCTTTTAGCTCAAAAGCAACTTCTTAAAGCTACTATTTGTTATCCATCAACCGCCTCTATGTACTTTTTTATTATTTATTACCCTAATTTAAAAACGGGAACGGTTTTTTATTCACATCCCGATTTAAGTGGTAAATTAGCTCTGTTTTCTCTTAATAAAACATATGCTACTCCATACTTAAATATTGAATCACAAGGTATAGAATTAGAGATAAAAAGATATAATGCTGATACCTTCGAGGAACTTACAAGTAATATTCTTAGTGATTATTCATGTCCAATACTATTACCACCTAAAGTAAAAAGATCAAACTATCAGGTTCAACTTGGATTTATTTCACCAGAAGGACAACATAATGTTCCTAGTTCCATGGGATTTGAAGTCTGTGTGGATGTGGCAAAACAGATGAACAAATATATTGGAAAACATAATATCCTTCACCTTTTTGCTTACCATGGTGCCCATGATTCTAATTATCCTGAATATTTTCCTTCACCAGAAATTGGCGGTGCCCAGGGGCTGAAAAAAGCTATAGAGGGTGTTCATGAACAAAATCAGTTATGCTCTTTATATATGAATGCCCGGCTATTTTGTGTTGAACTATTAGATGTATATCCGGAATTAGAAGACTCTTTAATAGAGGATTCAGGCGGTAATAGAGTTATTGAGACCTATTATGACCGTGACTTTTATGTAATGGATCCCCTTAGTGAAAAATGGGGGAAGCTTTTAGTAAAAAGAGCATCCTACTTAAAGTTTTTGGGAGCTGATATTATACAGCTAGACCAGGTTGCAGGTCGGGCGGCAATAGGTCCAATCGGATATAAATGGGGTTTAGGATACAGGAATCTAATTAAGAATATCCAGGAGTTAGGGCTTGAGGTCTGGATCCAGGGTATTAACGAGATTTACCCAGTAGATAGGTTTGAACTATGTTTTAGACAGCCAAATATTCTAGAAGATGGAACTATTCGTGGAGGGCATCCATTTGGGGAAAGTTATGCACTAATACCACGTATATTAAATACTCAAAAATTTATTGTTCCAATAGGAAGCAAAGATCTATTAGCAACAGTTTCAAAAGAAAACAGTACAATTGATCTTGAACACCTACCAGGGGAATTATCCCTCTACTCATCACACTATATGGAACAATTAATCATAAATCTAAAGGAACAAAATCTAAATGACTAATATTAAAGCAGAAAATGTAAAAGCAGAAAATGTAAAAGCAGAAAATGTTAAAGCAATTTTTCTGGATATGGATGGAACAGTTCTTGATGATACTGGAACTGTAAGCCCGGAAGTACAATTATGCCTTAAGCAGATAATAAACAGAGATATTCCAATCTATCTAGCAAGTGGTCGGAGTTACGAATCAATGTTACCAACACATGGAGTTTTAGGTCTTAAAACACCACTGATTGCATATAATGGAGCTCAATTAATTGAACCTGTAGGTAATAAAGTTATAAAACAGAATCTATTAAAACCTAGACTTGTAACAGATGCTGTAATTATTGCTAAAAAACATAATGTTTATGTACAATTCTACATAGATAAAAAAGTATATTATATCGGCTCAAAAGAGATGGCAACAGAGTATTCTCTAAAGTCCGGAGTTGTTCCAGAGCTACTTAATGAGTCTGGAGATTATTATGAAAAATGTACAAATGGAATGTTCCTTGTAAGTGAATTAAATTGTAATAATAAACTACTGTTAGATATTTCAGATGAGCTAAATTCTAGTAATTTATGGAAAGAGGAAGGTTCACATTTTTTATCATCATTAGGGACCCTAGAGTTTTCCAATAAAGGTATTTCAAAGGGTAATATGATATCTTATTTATTAGAGAGTAGTGGAATAAACCGGGTAGATACAATTGCAATAGGTGATGGTTTAAATGACAGGGAGATGATTTTAAACGCTGGTCTTGGTATTGCTATGGGTAATGCTGCCCCAGAATTAAAATCCATTGCTGATCTAATAATATTATCAAATTCTGAACATGGAATTTCAAAGTTTTTTAATCAGTTTTTTGACTTTATTTAAGGCTATATAATGAAAAAATTCAGATGCGATGTTAGGTGCCATAATAGAAGGCAGCTAGAACTAAAAACACAATTCCCAATACCAGATAAAAAGAAAGCTACATATGGTGTTGATATCTTTTTATTCACTCCAGGACAGCTTAATATAAACAAAAAAAATTATGGTATCTCTGGTTTTTTAAGGGACTATCAATCTAATATTAGATACTCTTCTCCGCAAATATCATTAGCTAGCTTAGTGAATGATAAGTGTAAACCCAGCCCGTTTAATCGAATTAATAAAAAACTTGATAATCTGAATAGTAGGGCAGGAATAGACGAGGGTTATATTTTATATGAACTTCGGGTATTAACTAATATTTATCGCTTGGAGATGAGGTCTGTATCAAAACTGATAGTTAAAGAGTTTGTAAAAGCTAATAATTTATCTATTATTAACAAAAAAATAGAAAATCATATTAAAGAGTCTTATATCTTTTTAGAAAAACTACGTTCCCTCTATCTTGATTTCATGACACCTGAAATCAGTGGCAAATTAAAAACTGCTCTATCATGGGCAGACGAGTGTATGAGCATGGAGGCAGAAAAAAGTCTCTTAAAGATCTATGATTATACAGTTAAAAATGACTTTATGAGGGAATCAACAACCAAGTTAATTAAATTTATCGAATATGAAATCTCCTACAGGAATGATAAGGGATTTATTACAATGTCTGAAAAAGATCAATTTCCTCTTGGAGAAACCATAAGTTATCGAGAGAGTATACTTAAAAAATGGTCCCAGGGAGCCATGTATATGAATCTTGAGAAGTCGAGAACTAAAAAGAAGGTAGGGCATCTGTTATCAGGAGTTGCGGCTTCAATAGCAATGACTTTTACTGTTGCTGCTACTTTTATAGCGGACAGGTTTTTTCCAATATACAGTACTCCATGGATAATGGTGGCCATAATTATTTATATGTTTAAAGACAGGATAAAAGATATTTTAAAAAGTATATTTTTTCGGTTTATGCCACTATTTATATCTGATATAATATCCAACCTGATTGATCCTGCTACTAACCAAAGAGTTGGGAAATGTAAAACAATGGCGAGGTTTTGTACTACATCGGATCTGCCATATGAAGTAAACTTTTTAAGAGAGAGGAAAAAGAATCCATTTAGATCAATCTTACCAGCTGAGAACATTATCAACTGTAAAAAGAGTATAATTATTAACTGTAAAAAGTTACTAAAAAATCATACTAGGCATAACTGTATTACAGAAATTACAAGGATTAATTTGGATAACTGGCTTAAAAATATGGATGACAATACAGAGACTTATTCCACACTTAAAAATGGTAAAAAAATAAAAATTAAAGGTTCTAGGGTATATCATTTACATCTGATTGTTTCTTTAAGCAGACAATTATCTCATTACCGGTTGGTATTAAACGGTTTAGGACTAATTAA
Source organism: Spirochaetaceae bacterium (assembly GCA_051531975.1). GTDB lineage: Bacteria > Spirochaetota > Spirochaetia > DSM-2461 > DSM-2461 > Thiospirochaeta. The sequence continues at coordinate 235,156 of JAOPTT010000010.1, read as the reverse complement.
AATTGAAAAAATCTCTGGTTTTTAAGGGATGTAAAAATATTCTTAATAATTATTACTATTAAAGATGGAAAGGACTATAGTTAAATAATAGGGGCTTTCTATGAAAACTATATTATTACTTTCTCTTTCTTTTTTTATGATCAACTTATATGCTGGGGACATTTTATTACCAATACCGGCCGTATTAAATTCTTCGGAATTAGAGCTAAATATACAAACCGGTGAACTAATATTACCAACAGGTAAAACAAAAACAATGGGATTTAATGGAAACTATCTAGGACCTACAATTATGGTTAATAGAGGTGATGATTTATCTTTTATAGTAAATAATAAGTTAAGCGTAGATACAACTGTACACTGGCATGGTTTACTTGTTCCTGCAGAGTTCGATGGTGGTCCACACCAGATTATAAAAAAGAAGACAACTTGGAATCCAAAGTTTAAAATAATTCAACCAGCTGCAACTTTATGGTATCACCCACATTTAATGGGTAAAACTGCAGAGCATGTTTATAATGGTTTAGCTGGGATGTTTTATATAAACGATGAATATTCTAAATCTCTTAATATCCCCCAAGATTATGGTATAAATGATTTTCCAATTATTTTACAGGACAGAAGAGTAGATAATAAAGGTCAATTTGATTATAGACCTAATATGCACGAAAATGTTTTTGGATATAAGGGTAATGTTTTACTTGTTAATGGAGCTGTTGAACCAAAACTAAAATTAGACTCAGGTACATATCGGTTTAGAATTCTTAATGGATCAAATTCTTCTATATTTAGAGTCAGATTTTCAGATGATAAGAACTTTACTGTAATAGCAAGTGATGGAGGTTTTCTTCCTAAAACAACTTCTGTTAAAGAAATTATTTTATCTCCAGGTGAGAGATACGAGATATTAGTTGATTTTGATAAAGATGAAAAAACATCATTAATGACAGATGTTTATAGTGGAGAATCATTTATAACATTAAATATATTAACTAGTTCTAATAAAGGTAAAAAATATAATCATCCTAAAAAGTTAGATTTTGAACCTGTTAAGTATCAGGTTAAATCTAGTACTAAAAGAACATTTTTAATGGAAACAGGTATGATGGGACGATTTACAATTAATGGTAAGTCCATGTCTAGAAATAGAATAGATTTTAATGTACCAAGAGACAAATCAGAAATATGGACAATCGAAAATGTAGAACGAGGTATGATGATTACTCCCCACTCTTTCCATGTCCACGATGTACAGTTTAATGTAATTTCAGTTAATGGTGAAAAGCCAAATCTACTTTATTCAGGTCCTAAAGATACAATTTTACTGTTTCCAGGAGATGTTTATGAAATAGCCCTTATATTTAAAGAGTACGATGGTATTTATATGTATCATTGTCATTTCCTAGAGCATGAGGATAACGGTATGATGGGGCAGTTCATGATTGAATAATCAGTAAATTAAAGTAAAGTTCTACATATTGTTATACCATACTTTAATCGTGGGGTATAATAATATATAGATGGCAAAGTAATTAATATAGGAGATCACTATGAATATATTTAAAAGAATAAAAAAAAGATGGATGAGATATCTTAAGAGAATGGAAAAGGTAAATGAGAAACAATTTGGACATAAACGTTTGGAATGTTGTGATCTAAATAAAGAGTAATCATTAACAATTTGTAATTTTTAAAATCCCTACTTGCTGAATGGGATATCGATATGTATAATTAAAACATCATGACTAAAAAAGTAATTGTTATTATATTTTTAATATTTACAACCTCAATCATATTATCAAGTATTGAAACGAATTCTCTGTTTATGGGGAAAGATATTAATTGTGAACTAAAAACTAGTCTTAATAGTGCAAAATTATGTTGCTGTCATACAAAAAAGACAGAGATTACACTTACTTATACTGTTAAAATCCCAGTTGTCATAGAATATACTTTTGAAATCATTAATCATAGATTTACAGATCAACCACAGGTAAATCCCCAGAGAACTGTTCAGTTCTCCTCTTTTTATTCACCCTTAGAAAATATACGTCTCCTAATTTGAAATAAATTATCAATTATAATTTAATTTTATTTACACTATAGGAGATAACACATGAGTAAAAAAGACATAGTCTTGAAGAAGAAAAATAATAATTTAATATATATTGGTATTATTGCTGTATTAGTAATAATAATTACATTTTTAGTTCTACCTAGTAATAAACAGGAAAAACAAGTTGCTCAAAAACCTTTAGATATACCAACTACTACAGATACCAATACAAAAACAAACACAGGTAATAGATATACCGTAGTTAAAGATGTAGATGGATCTATATCGTTTCCTGTATCCTCTTTTGATGATACTGCACAATACTTTGAGTACCAATTTAAAAATGGTTCGGTTAAATTTTTTATATTAAAATCAAATGATGGAACAATAAGAGCTGCATTTGATGCCTGTGATGTTTGTTTTGCATCAAAACGTGGATATAACCAAGTTGGTGATTTTATGCAATGTAATAATTGTGGACAATCTTTCCCTGAAGACCAGATAAATGTTGTTTTAGGTGGTTGTAATCCTTCCCCATTAACTAGGGAAATTATTGGAGATAATCTTATTATTAAAGTTGAAGATATCGCTTTAGGTAAGAGGTTTTTCTAAATGACACTCTTTGATATTACAATTAGTAGTTTAAAACGACAAAAAAGTAAAAAGGCATTTATTTTAATAGCTATGATATTAAGCATTACAACTGTATTAACTCTGTATACTTTTACAAAAAGTCAGACATATAAAATTGAGAGCCAGTTTGATGAATATGGTGCAAATATTATAATAACTCCTAAAACAGATTCCCTATCCTTAAGTTATGGGGGAATTAGTTTTAATGAAGTTGTCTCTATAGAAGAGATAAACAAAAAGGATTTAGAGAAAATAAGCACTATTAAAGACATTGCAAGTATTAGAGCTATTTCTCCTAAGTTAGTTGGTGCTGTTAATGTTAAAACAGCAACTACAGAGCAGATGGTAGTAATTGTTGGAACAGACTTTAGCTCAGTTTTTAAAATAAATGGGTGGTGGGATGATACAGAAAACATTCCAGAAGATGAAAATGATCTGATAATTGGTTTTGATGTTGCTGATAAACTTGGACTACAAACAGGTGATTCGATAGAAATTAATAACTTAATCTTTCATGTGGCAAAAGTTCTTGAAGTTTCAGGAAACCAGGATGATGAAGCTATTATTGCAAATCTTGAAGTTGTAGAGGCTCTATTAAATAAACCAGGGAAAGTTTCATTAGTTGAGATTTCAGCTTTGTGCAGTGAATGCCCAATAGAGGATCTTGTGAATCAGATTTCAGAAGTTCTTCCTAACTCAAATGTTAGAGCTTTAAGAGAAGTTATGATACAGAGAATGGAAGTAATTGGGCAGGTTGAAAAGTTTGCCATCTCAATTTCATTAATTTTGATACTGTTATGCTCTTTACTCATATTCTCAAATATGGCTGCTTCGGTTAATGAGAGAAAACATGAGATAGGAATCTATCGAGCCATAGGATTTTGTAAAAGTCATATTATTCAGGTTATTCAGTTAGAATCCCTAATAATAAGTTTTACTGCAGGAGTTTTAGGAATTGGTCTCTCTATTATAGCGTCCTATGTTGGACTTCCAAGGTTTGCCGATATCGAAGTTGGAAATGTTTTAATAGACAAAGTTTTTTTTATTAAAGGATTTATTGTTGTATTACTTCTTGGGTTTGTATCCTCTTTGCTTCCAGCAATTAAAGCGTCAAATTGTGATCCAGTTAAGACCATAAATAGTTTGTAGGAGTTAAATATGATTAAACTAGATAATTTAGATAAAATTTATGGTAATGGAGATAACCAAGTTATAGCTCTTAAAAACCTTAATATAGAGATAAAAGAGGGGGAGTTTGTAACCATTCATGGACCTTCAGGAAGTGGTAAGTCAACACTTTTAACAGTTATGGCTGGATTACAGCATCCTACACGAGGCGAGGTAATAGTTGATGATATTTCACTTTATACAACTTTAGATAGTGATGGTTTATCACGATTTAGATCGGAATATCTTGGATTCATATTCCAGGCATTTAACCTGATTCCTTATATGACTTTAGAAGAAAATGTAATGTTGCCTTTAGCTCATAAAAAAATATCGAGAGCTGAGAAAAAGAAGAAGGCTTTAACAATTTTGAATAAGGTTGGACTGGCTGACAGGATGAATCACCTTCCTTCAGAGCTCTCTGGTGGACAGCAGCAGAGGGCAGCAATTGCTAGAGCTTTAGTAAATGAACCAAAGATACTTTTTGCTGATGAACCTACAGGAAACCTTGATAGTAAAACTAGAGATGAGATATTAAGTCTGTTTAAGGAACTTAATAGTTGGGGGCATACAATTATAATGGTAACCCACGATGATACCTCAATAAAGGTCGCTTCTAGGAGAATAAAACTTTCTGATGGAGAGATCATTCAATAATAAATGTAGAGGGGGAGACCCCTCTTTTTAAGGGAAATATAATGAAACATATAATATTAGTACTTTTAATAATAATACTAGGAAGCTGTGCCAAAGCAGATACATTAGTAGATAACAATGAATTATACCAGCAAGAAGCTATAAGAGAATTAGAAACAAAGTTAGAAGCACCTTTATTTAGTTCAAAAAATTTAAATGGTGAAAATAAATCTTTATCAGATTATAAAGGTAAAGTATTATTACTTAATTTTTGGGCCTCATGGTGTCCTCCATGTATAAGTGAAATGCCATCAATTGAAAAATTACATCAGAGTGTTAAGGATTTAGATATTGAAGTTATCTCTGTAAATGTAGGTGAAAAATTTGATACTGTAGATTCATTTATGAAAGAAGGAAATTATAATTTTGAAGCTCTATTAGATGAAAATAATATTATCTCTAACTTATATAGTATTAGAAATATTCCAACCACTTATATAATTGATAAAGATGGTTTTGTCGTTGCATTAAAAGTTGGTGCTCATGAATGGGACAGTGAAGGTGTTATTGAAATATTAAAAAGCTTAGCAAAATAATTATAATAAAACTCACCAATGCTGAATTATGTCTTAGTTGTTATCTTTAACTATTCATTTTCTAAAGTTGTCCTTTATAATATTTTATTTTCAATTTTATATGATCATATACTTCTTTAGTTTCAGCAAGTTTGGCTTTTATTTTAACTTCTTGCTTCTCTAATAATAGTACTCTTTCTTCGATTGTGGAGTCTCCACTATAAAGAAGATCTGTAAATTCATTGATATCTTTTACAGACATTTCTGCTTTCTTAAGACAACTTAGAAATTTTAATATATCAACATCTTTATTACTATATTTTCTATATCCAGATTCATCCCTATCTATGTCTTGTAATATTCCTTCCTTCTCATAATATCTTAGAGTAAAAGCAGAGAAGCCTGTAATCTCCGATGTTTCTTTTATTGTCATTATTTCCTCTTTTTTTGTTTTTTTACTTTCCTTAGAGTTAACACTAAGGTTTATATTATCATATATGAAGAAGATTGTATTAGGAAAAAGTGATTTAAATGTATCACAATTAGGATTAGGTTGTATTTCGTTTGGTTCAAGGGTAAGTAAAAAAAAGTCTTTTGAACTTATGGATTGTTATGTTGAAAATGGTGGTAATTTTTTTGATACCGCTAATTGTTACTCTATTTGGGTTGAAAACTGTAATGGTAGCGAGAGTGAGACAGTCATTGGCGAATGGTTGAATGAAAGGAATAATCGTAAAGACATTATTATTGCTACTAAAGTTGGGGCTCTTCCAAAACCAGGTGATCCAAGTGATTTTTCAATTTTGCAAGGTAATAGTCCAGACGTTATATTAAAAGAGGTTGATAAATGTTTAAAGAGACTACAAACAGATTATATAGATCTACTGTATCTACATATAGATGATAGAGATACAGACTTAAAAGAGACGCTGTTGGCTTTAAATAGTTTACGACTATCTGGTAAAATAAAGGCCTATGGAGCAAGTAATTTTAAAACATGGAGATTAGAGCAAGCAAGAAATATCTGCTTAGAATTAGATATTCCATTTTTTTCAGCAATACAGCAGAGGTTTAGTTATCTGGCCCCGGTTTCAAATTATGATGCAGGTGTTCAACAATTTGTAAATGACGAACTAATAGACTACATAAGTTATTATAATGATATAACATTAGTAGGATACTCAATAGCTTTACATGGACAATATAATAACGAACAAATTTTAAATAATGCTTATGATACAAAAGATAATAGAGACAAACTAATTGAGCTTAAAAATAAAACAGAAAAACCTACATCTTGGGTTTTGAATTGGGTTTGTAATCAGTTTAATGGAAGTGTAGCACTAGTAACAACCTCCTCTATTAAACATTTAAAAGAGAACATTGAATACATAAAGTTAAATATAACATAAACTATAATTAGGTTGGGAATTAGTACTCTCCTAATACAAGAAGAGTACTAATTCCTTAATATAATTTATTTAGAGACTTCACAAAATCCCATATAACATCAGATTTATTAGAAAAAACATTAATAATAGTTTTACTTATTGGAAAATATCTAGAGTAAAAACCTATTCCAGGATCGGCACCTACAATTACATAGGATTCTTCATTTTTCTCATTATTAATGTAAATGCCCAGACCGTAACCTATGTTATCCCACATCTGTACTTTAGATTTTAATAATGAGTTAGTTATGGTTTCAGAAAGTAGTTCATTGTTTAGTAGAGCTTTCCAAAACAGTATAAGATCCTGATCTGTTGTGTATAATCCTGTATCTCCTACACCTTTTTTAGAAATATTGTATATGTTGGATATGTACTCATTGTTTTTAACAGAATAACCAATACACGTTTTTGCTGGTAATTGATTCATAGCATAAAAACCAGAGTGTTTCATTCCAACTTTATCTAGGATGTTATCTTGGATAAACGATTCATAAGTAATCCCTGTTATTTTTTCAATTATAACAGCTAGAAATAGATAGCCTGAATTTGAATATGACATAGATTCATTTGCCTTAAACTTCATCTTTTTATCTATTAATAACACTAAATAATCACTTGGTGATTCAAGTTCATACCATGGTATATCCAGATGAAACTCAGAAAAATCCTCTACAAGATCATTATCATAATAATCGTAAATACCAGATGTATGTGTCAATAAATTATGAATTGTTGATTCACCATCTATAAATGAAAAGTGTTCTTTAAAAATGTTATCAACTTTGGTCTCTAGAGTTAGTTTTCCTTGTTCTATTAATTTACATATTGAAACAGCTGTGAAAAGCTTTGTTCCTGAAGCAATAGGAAATATTGTATCTTTATCATTTTTAATTCTATTAGGATAATCTCTATATCCATAGGGAAGTTGAATAGACTCTTCAAATTCTTTACTAATTGAAACTAAACCATAAAAATTAGTTTCCTCTGCTATTTTATCTATATTTTCTTTTATATTTCTCAAGTAGTCCTCTTTTACTAGTTAATTGATTCTAAGTAAAATTTTAATTTCATCGACTCTCTCCTTGTGCTTATTTTGTATAATAAAAAGATAGCTACTGCTTAGAGTAGCAATCAATTAATTTTTAACTCTTATTGTCAAAATCTTTTCGTAAATATGAAAACAGTCTGATATCAACTAAGCAGTTTTGCCAATTCCGACCCTCTCTAAGGATTCCTTCTTCAATAAAACCTATTTTTTTAAGAGTATTAATAGAAGCAATATTATTTATAGTTGTTTCACCTTCAATTCTGTTAATTTTTACAAAATCTAAATCATTAAACACCCATTTAATAACAGCTTCTGTGGCTTCAGAAATAATACCCTGACGCCAAAAATCTCGCCTTAAAATAAATCCTATATCTGTTCGTGCATTCCATCCATCAAAATAATTAAATCCAATATCCCCGATTATTTCATTGGTTTCTGAGTATTCAATTACCCACCTGATACCATTCTTTTTATAATAACGACTTTTAAAATCTGTTATCAATTTAGTTGCAGATTTAATATTAGTCATAGGTTCTACATCGTAATGTAACATAGTCTCTTTATCTGATAAGTATTTCATCATACTACTAACATCATCTTCTCTAACTTCTCTTAAATTTAATCTGCCTGTCTTAATAGTTGGAAACTTTAATTCCGTATTTTTTTGAGTCAACTGACTTCTCCATAATTTCTATTTGTTATTAAAATTCATAAACATCAATAATTGATTTTTATCACACATTTAATAAAGAAATTTTCTAATAGAAACTAAGTAAAAATTTCTATTGTAATAAATTTCCCTTTTTGTTGTTCATCTCAATCATCTGTTTCCTCCATAAAAATTCAATATTTGAAATATGATTAACTTTAATGTTGAAATAAAAATAAAACAACTAAATTAAATTTTGAATATATATTCATACTAAAGTAGTATATAAAGTCATATAATTTTAGATTATTATTATTATTGAAGGCAAATATGGATGATATAAAAAAAGTACTAATTAACAAAGAAAATATCAATTTAGAGCTAAGAGAAATTACTGAAAATGAAATTGATCAAATATGGAATATCGACCGTACAGAATATGTCGAATCCATATATATAAAAAAAGATGGAATATTAGAAGAGAAATCGTTACAAAAAACATTTTATGGGTGGCCTCCAAATGAGGAAAAAATATATGGACCAGTTTTAAAAGATTGTTATAAAAGAGGTGGTTACTTTCTTGCTGGTTTTAAAAACGATAAACTAAAAGCTATTGTTATCTTAGAATCAAAATGGATTGGTAAAAATGCAGATACTCTTCAACTTAAATTCCTTCATATAGATAAGGCTTTTAGAAGAAGAGGTATTGGTACTGTTTTATTCAAAAAAGCTCAACAAAAAGCTAAAGAATTAAAAGCTGGGAGAATTTATATTTCGGCAACTGAAAATAAAAATACAGTTGAATTTTACAAATCTATGGGTTGTAAAGTTACAGAAGATATTGACCAAGAATTATATCAATTTGAACCAAATGATATACATATGGATTTAATATTATAACTAAATATAGGAGTAAAATTATGAGTAGCAATAAAATAAACTTAGAACTAAGAGAATTAGATGATTCATCATTTAATGAAATAATAAAATTACAAGTTTTTGAACCCCAGAAGAAATGTGTAGCAACAAATGTATACTCTATTGCTCAAGCTTCATTTAATAAAAACTCATGGTATAGAGGTATTTATGTTAATGATAAAGCTGTTGGGTTTATTATGTTAATTATTGATCATAAAGAACCTGAATATTTTTTGTGGAGATTTATGATTGATAAAAAATATCAGGGTAAAGGTTATGGTAAAATTGCTCTAGACCATGTTATTAAGTACTTAAAACAGTTCCCCAAAGCAAAAGTTCTTGAAGGTACGTGCCATGTTGGAGATGATTCTCCTCTAAATTTTTACCTTAAATATGGATTTACAGAAACTGAGGAATGGGAAGATGATGAAAAATTAATAACAATAGATATAGTTTAAATCATTTAACTTGAAATACACTAGCACCATCCCAATCAAGGTTGTGAACATTCTTTTGTAGTAGCTTACACTGCTCAATATGAAATTGTGCAACTTTGTCGTCAGGGTATATCTCAATAGCTTTATTAAAAGCAATAATTGCATCATCCCACTTCTGAGACTGCCTTAAATGTAATCCCTGCTGAATATATTGCCCAGACTCTCTTTTTAATTTACATATATCTTTAGGTAGGTAATCGTATATTTCATAAATCTGCATAGAAGTTGATCGGCCTTTAACTGTGATCCAGTCAAGTTCCCTATATTTAAATGATTCAATATTTTTTAAGCTGTGAAGTGTTTGATAACTAACAATTATTCCGACTCCATAATAAGCTGTAAGTCCCTCTAGTCTGGATGCAATATTAACTGAATCACCTAAAACAGTAGTATCCATTCTATCCTTAGACCCAACGGTACCAATAACAACAGGACCAGTATGAATCCCAATACCCACAGTTATTGGAGCTTCTCCTATTTTATTCTGCGAAGCATTATATTTACTTAAGTCTTTTTGCATCTTTATAGCAGCAAAAATGGCATTAGAACTATCTTGAGTAACCTCAGAATGATCAAAAAGCGCCATAACAGCATCACCAATAAATTTATCAATAAATCCACCATAATGATGTATTGAAGAATTAGTCGCCTTAAAAAAGTTATTCAAGAAATCAAGAATCTCTTTAGGGGTCTTTGATTCTGATATAGATGTAAAATTACGTATATCTGAAAACAATATAGTCATATTTAGTTGTAGATGGTCGGATAACTCAACTTCCGATATTTTTTCACGTTTAAGAAATTTTAGAAACTCATATGGAACAAAACGTTCAAATGCTTTATTAATCTTTGATAAATCAAAATATGCTTCTTTTAAATTTATAACCATATTGTTAAAAGAAACTGATAATTTCTGAACTTCTACTATTTTTGAATTAGCGTTGTATTTTGGTTCAAAATCGAAATCCATTATCTGTTCTATTTCATTTGTTAATTCTGTGATTGGCTTTGATATTTTTTTAGAAAAAATTGATATTAAAAAGATCCCTATACCTAGGATAAGTGTTGAAAATATTAAAATTATTTTATTTACTTTTGCTATATTACCAACAAAGGCTTTAACTGGGATAGCTATACCTATCATCCAATCTTTACCAAAAGTATCAGGGAAATCAGTCATAGATATAATAAAATTTTCACCCTCATGTTTTAGAGTATATTTATGTGAACCATTTTCTTCAAAATATTTATAAGATTCTTTTATTAAAGGGATCTCAATTTCGTCGACAAATACAGGCCTATATTTGTCATTCTCTTTAATCATTATCTTATCAATATCTTTATAGCCAATTATCTGTTTTTTAGAATTTATAATGTATACAATGCCATTAGTTCCAACATCTATAGTTCCTAAAAACTCAGATATACTAGTTATCTCTAAATCAGAACCTACCACACCAAGAAACTGACCATCTTTAGACCTTATTGGGAATGAAGAGGTAATACCTGGCTTTTTACTAGAAGAAAAGATATAAACATCTGACCAATAACTATTTCCAGTCTCTTTAGCGCCGATATACCACGGACGAATCCTTGGATCATAACTATCATTAACATCAGTTTCTGTTTTTGCTATGTTTCCATATATATCACGGTAATTAAATGTCACTTCTTTTTTACTATTACTTGTATCGATAATCTTTGTTTTAATTAGACCATCGTCTATTCTATATGAAGCTACAAATCCACCACTTTCATAGCCTATATAAAACATTGTTTGTTGTGGATATACATTTAAAGTATCGATAACATAATTTTCAATATATTTAGTATCTTCAATATCTATAAGTTTAGATTTAACTAATTGACCACTCATTTGGGTCATTTTACTAGCTGGTTCTAAGAAGTTAACTGTTTTTTCAATTATAGTATTACTAACTTGATTAATTAAATCTTCAGCAACATCTAAAACAACCTTTCTATTATTAATATATGTATAAATAATTATACTTGAAAAAGATACAGTAAAGAGTGTTATAAAATAGAATAAAATTGTATATCTAAATGTGTATTTCTTTTTAATATTCATATGCTTCCTTGTTTTAGTATTATATAGCTAATATTCATTTAGTGTTAGATTTTCGTGTTTTATCGCAAAAATATATAAAGAATTACTTCCTTTCTGAAATAATAAATGCAATTCTCCCCCATATCCTACCATATAAATGGGAAATAATAAAAAAAATATAGAATATATAAGTGAATCGAAGAAATTAAACTATTATTTATGCTTTCTTAGGTGAAGATATTACAGAATTTGAATTAAATTTAATATTGGTTTTAATATGAAATAGTGATACTTCTGAGGAATTATCATTATTAAGATTTTTAACATTATTAGACCCAATTATTGTAGAAGCTTAAAGTTTTCTGTAAATAACTGTAAAAACATAGGAAATAGGGCAAAAAAACCACCGATCTCAGGACGATATATATAATAAAAATCATCTGTATTTAACTAATTTACAGTCAATTTACAGAAAATTTCCAGTTAAACGATCTATTGAAACATATTTATTTAAAATTCCTAAATATCTTTAAATCTATATGTATTAACAAGTTATAACATATATGCGGTTTTGAGAAATCTTTTAATTCTATAATTATCCTATTCTTAGTTGACAGAAATTGGAATCAGACTGTAATATTACTTAAAGCAGTTACAGAAAATTTACAGTATGTTTTCAGTAAAGGGCGGAGGTTATGATGTTAAGAGCTAAGATTATGTATTTAGAGGCAGTAAGTGCAATATTTTTAATGAATCTAATAGGGGATTTATTTCTGTTTGATAGCCTAAAAAAAACAATTTGTAACAAATTATTAGGTGTCCATGAAAAGTGGCTTCCTATGTATAAATAGATTATAATTCATCAGTATCAAGCTGGTGAATATATATAAGGAGATAATTATGAAATCATTTTTAAAGTTGGTAGGTGTTGCTTTTTTAGCTGCATCAGGTCTTTTATTTGCTAATGGTCAACAGGAAGAGACTATTTCTGTTACAGAATTGACAATGATGGTTAACTTTGGTGCAGATGAAACTGTTACTGGTGTAATATCAGATGTTATTGAAGAATTTAATGCAAGTCAGGAAGGCATTGTTGTTGAATTGATACCTCCAGCAGGTGAGTATGAGCAGGTGATGAAAACTAAAATGGCTGCAAATAGATTACCAGACCTTTTTACAACTCATGGATGGTCAGTTGCCAGATATAGTGAATATTTAGAAATATTAGATAATGAAAGTTGGACAAATAAAATAAGTCCAGCAATAAAACCAGTTATTACAGATAAGGATGATCATATTTATGTTCTTCCATTAGATGTAGACCTTTCTGGAATAGCTTATAATAAAGAAGTAATTGACAACGCAGGTGTTGATATTGATAACATTAAAACATGGGAAGACCTTTTTGATGCAATGGAATTAGTAAAAGCATCTGGAGTTACACCTGTACATATAGGTGGAAAAGACAACTGGACTATAGGTAACTTCTTTGATTGGGCTGCTCCTTCTGTTTATGTAACAGATAAAAATAACAGTAGTGCAACTGAACTTGTATCTGGAACATTTGATACTGCTAAGTGGAATATTGTTGCAGGTTTTATGAAAAGAATGAACGATAATGAATACCTAAATGTAGATAAGCTAACTTCTACATGGAATGATACACAGATGGCATTTGCAAATGGGGAAAGTGCATTTGAGTTCTTTGGTAACTATGTAATAACAGGAGCTAAAGGATATAATCCTGATGCAGAGTTTGGATTTTTCCCAGTACCAGCTTATTACGAAGGTGACAAACCTACATTTATCACTGGAGAAAAAACAGCAGTTGGTATATGGAAAGATTCATCAAATATTGAAGCAGCAAAAGTATTCCTTGATTATTTAGCAACTCCAGCAATTTCAAGTCGGATAGCAACATCTAATGGTATTCCTGCAGGTTTAACAGATGCTAGTAGCGATATGGGTGATTTAACAGTTTATGCTGATAAATATTCACATATCGCCGGTTATCCATTTTTTGACAGAGCTTATCTTCCAAGTGGTATGTGGGACACTATGTGTATTACTGGTGCAGGAATTTTAGCTAACGCTATGTCTCTAGAAGAGGCTTCAGCTAAAATGCTAGAGGATTTTAACAGATTATATAAGTAACATTATATTTATATAAGTCGTGTTTTCACCTCTATAAGGTGAAAGCACGACTCTTAACATGGAGAATTATTATGAAGAAAAAATTGGCGAATGTTTCTATCTTTAAACAGCAGCACATTACTAATATTATGTACCTACCTGCTATTTTGTTGTTTTTGGGTTTGATCGTCTACCCATTTTCAGAAGGAATACGTATAGCATTTACTAATTGGAATGGATATTCTCAGAGTTTTAAATATATCGGCATTGCTAATTTTGTAGCACTTTTTAAAGATAAAAATTTAATACATGCAACTATGAATACTCTTTCATATGGATTTGGTAGTACGTTTATTCAGCAAATTCTTGGGTTATCTTATGCTTTATTATTGAATAAAAGTATTAAAGGAAGAAACTTTTCACGGACCTTTATCTATCTTCCAGTACTTATAGCACCGGTTATTATGGGTTATATGTGGTACTTCATGTTTCAATATAATAGAGGTGCATTAAATGACATTTTACTATTATTTAACATGACTAGGGTTGACTGGTTGGCTGATGGTAATAGAGCTATTGGTATTATCGTATTTGCCAATTCGGTACAGTTTTGTGGTATCTCGATGGTTATTTATCTTGCCGGGTTACAGACTATACCGGGAACATATTACGAAGCAAGTGAGATTGATGGGGCATCATCAACCGAGCAGTTTGTTTATATAACGTTACCAATGTTAAGACCGGCAATCATGACAAGTATTATATTAAATCTAATAGGTGGGCTTAAACTATTTGATGTTATTCAGGCTATGACAAGTGGAGGTCCTGGGTATGCTTCCCACTCTCTATCTACTTATATCAGCTTAGTATATTTTTCTGCAGAATCAGCTGGTTATTCAGCAAGTGTTGGGATACTACTGTTTGTCATGATAATTATTTTTACGATGTTGTTTCAACTTGTTGCAAGTCAAAAGGAGATAGATCTATGATAGTTACAAAAAAAAGTCGTATAAGAAATATACTATTAAGCTTTCTATTAGGTTTCATTGGTCTATTTCATTTTATACCACTCTATATAACCATAAATGTTGCATTTAAAGCAAAAACAGATATGACTTCCAGGTGGTTATTTTCTACTTCTGGTATTATTGATAATTTTACTATTGCTATAGAGAAAGCTCATATATTTTCTGCACTACAAAATAGTACTTTTATCACTATTGTATCAATTATTGTAATTGTTTTTTTAGGTGGAATGGCTGCGTATCCATTAGCCCGAAATAAATCAAAATTAAATAAATTTATTCTTTTGTTTATTCTATCAGTAATGATGGTTCCACCACTTAGTATGCTTGTTCCATTGGTTACTACTCTAAGTAGAATTGGAGCTGTTAGTACTTATTGGGGTATTATTTTGGTTTTAGTTACTTTTCAGCTACCAATTAGTATTTTTTTATATTCCAATTTTATTTTAACTATTCCAAAAGAGTTAGATGAAGCTGCTCTTATAGATGGATGTAGTAAGTTTGAAATCTTTTTCAAAATTATACTACCTTTATTAAAACCTATAACAGCAACTGTAATCATATTAACTGGAGTTGCTATTTGGAATGATTATCAGTTTTCATTGTTTCTTATACAGTCCCCAAAAATGCAGGTAGTTACACTTGCTGTTTCTAGCTTTTTTTCTCAATCGAGTTCAAATCTAGGAGCTGCTGCTGCATCTGCTTTAATAGGTGTTTTTCCAATAGCTGTATTATTTGTATTTTTACAAAAATATTTTATTCAGGGTATGGTCGATAGCGCTGTTAAGGGTTAATCAAAACAGTATTATTTAGAAGGAGTAGACAGTTGAAAGTAAAATTAGAAGATGTTGCACAAAAAGCTGGTGTTTCAATTGCCACAGTATCTCGAGTTCTAAATAATCATCCTGTAAGTGATAAAGCTAGGGCTGTAGTAGAAAAAACTATTGCAGAACTTGATTATAGGCCTAATTTAATGGCCCGAGGTCTTACTAAAGGTCAAACATCCCGGGTTGGAGTTGTCGTTTCTAATATGGAAAATCCATATTTTTCTTCTATTATGAATTCAATGGAGATCAGGCTAAGAGAAGATGGTTATCTATGTAATTTTGCAAGTTCACCATGTAGAGGAGAGGAAGAGATAGACATTTTAAAAAAGTTTATCGATTCAGGAGTTGATGGTCTGATTATTGTTGATGTTGGAACTAAAGATGAAAACTCAGGATTATATGCTGACTTAAATAAACAATTACCAGTAGTACTAATAAATGGTAACCCTGAGAGAATAGATAGTAACCTAATTATTGTAGATCAGGAGAAAGGGATGGAACACGCAATGGATCATCTTTTTAACCTTAATCATAAAAAAATATCCTTTATTAGAGGTACTGCAAATAGTTACTCTTTTTTATGTAAAGAAAATATTTATATAAAAAAAATGAAGGAGCAGAACATAGCAGTAGAAAAAGATATGATAATTCGAACTGAAGATTCTGATCATTTTGACGGTATCGATTTAACATGTAGTTCTGTAAAAAAAATATTGCAGTTAAAAAGTAGGCCAACAGCCATATTTGCTTCCAATGAACTAATGGCTTTAGGAGTAATGAAGGCTGCTAAAGAACTGGGGATCTCTATACCAGAAGATTTGTCATTAGTTGCCCAGGATAATACTTTCTTATCTAAGATTTCCGACCCTCAATTGACAACTATTGATATGAATCCCTCAAGATTGGGTACAGAATCTGCAGAGATGATGTTACAGATCCTGAAACATAAAAAAAGGTATGCTCGAATTTTGACATTTAATCCTGAGCTGATTATTAGAAATTCAACCAAGGATATTGGTATGAGTTAGAAAAGTTACAATTACGAAAATTCACAATAATACCCCAACTGGATAGTAGGAGTGTATAGGTACAGAAGATGTAGCTATTTCCCTACAACAATAAAGCTGTCTAGTAATATTTTTATTAAACAAAACTATAGATGAAGTCATAGTAGGTGATTAAATGAGACAAATTGAAATTAGAACAATCAATCACAAATCTTTTTTTAGATACGGCAAAGTGATTGATAATGAAGGAAATGGTGATGGTGATTTTAAGGTTATTATTCAAGAACCGGATTATGGATGGCGAATTGCTACTTATCATGTGACGAGAAAGTCGACACAGAATCTTGAGCGACATCCAAAATCAAAAGAGAGTTTTGAACCATTACATGGAACTGGGTTATTGTTAGTCGCATCTTATGAGACACCAAATGATTATGAAATATTCCTATTAGATCAGCCGGTATGCCTTTTTACAGGTGTATGGCATCAGATTATTTCTCTATCGACATCAACAACAGTAAAGATAACAGAAAATATAAAGGTAGATTCTGAGTTCCATAATTTGGATATGCCAGTCTTACCAAGATTAGTCGAAGGAGCGCTATAATGAATAATGAAAACTTTCATCCAATATTAAATGAGCCACCTCTAGCTCATGCACTACATAAGTGGAACGAAGAGACTAGAGAATTAACATACGAGTACAATGGGCGTAACATTATGACCATCGAGATACCAGGTGATGAGGAAATTGGATTTAGACATGGATCTGATGGGAACATTCAAAACAATCCTTTTGTGCAGCAGCTCTACTTCATGGTTGATCAACCTATACATTGTAGATGTACATTTTTATTAAGTGATGATGCTGTATGTATGAGACCAAAAAGAGCAGGGCATGAAGAGGCGATACTAGGGCAAGTTGGTAAACCGCTTATGGAAGGTGTAAACGGACTGTATGATATAAACCAGGACTTATTAATTGAATGGTTGGGGCGATCATGGCATTGGGAGGATACAAAACTTTTAGTTAATGACAATAACGAATTGTACGCAGTTGTTGATGTGGAACTTGGCCCTAGTCCATGGGTTATCAATCTTAGGATGCAATATTATAGACAACACCTTGGTTATGAATATCATAAGCCATGGGAATTTAGACCAAACATGAAACCTGTATCAGGTTGGTGTTCCTGGGAGGCTTCAAGACGTGATGTATGTCAAAATGACATAAAGGAAGCGTCAGATTTTTTTGACAAACATCTTAAAGATTATGGCTTTGAGTATATTCAGCTAGATGATGGTTTTGAGAATATGCCACTGCCTTATAAAGATGATGCCCCCTTGTCTGAAGGGTGGTTACATACTAATGGCCAATTCCCCCAGGGTCATGAAGGTGTGGTTGATAAAGTAAAATCAACTGGTTTAAGTGCTGGAATATGGACAAATGCTAATGTTACCAACAAAGCTTTTGCAAAGAATTATGAAGACCATTTTCTAAAAGGTGCCGATGGAGAACTGATGCTTGGTGAGTGGATAGATTATCTCATTACCTGTTCCCCTGAATCTCTTGAAATCCACGTACTTCCATTTTATAAAGGTCTAAAAGAGATGGGTTATGATTATTTCAAAACAGATGCCATTAGACATCTACTTTTTGATGGTCTGCACGAGGCAGTAAGACAAGGACTTATGAGCAATGATGATGCAAGGGATAAGTTTCGAGCCTATATGCAAGCAGCAAGGGACGGAATTGGTGAGGATGCATACTTGTTGGCATCCTGGGGTGTAATGGCAGAAGTTATAGGACTAGTTGATGCATGCCGTATTGCAATGGATGCGAACCCTACTTGGGCAGGTATCAGAATGCAACTGTTTGAATCTGCTAGGTGGTTCCATACACAACGAATACTTTTTCTAAACGATCCAGACCATATATGTGGTAGGGCAAAACTTGAGTGGACAAGAACTGTGACATCTCTAGTATCACTAACGGGTAGTTTGTTAATGCTGTCTGACCCCCTGGCAGATTATGATGAAGATCGACTAGAGCTCTTTAAAAGAAATCTACCAACACTAAATACCATGACTGGTGAAACAGGTGCTTTGGACATGGATTATGCTGCGTTTACATGGACTAAGCTTCATGGTTTTGCAGTTCCTAGAGAAGAGCCGGTAAAAGCTGAAGACGTATCACTTGATGATGCTTGGAACATGTCAGGTGAATCCCCAACCATGAAGGATAATCACCCATTCTCAACATTGTGGGCGATTCACATGGATCACAATGATAGAGAGTGGTGTGTTGGACTTAGAGTAGCTACAGTGCCACTAGAAGGAACAATTGTTGGACTTGATCAGTTTAATTTGAGAAAGGACAAAGCCTATCATGTAGTGGATTTCTGGGCACGGGATTATATGGGTATTTCTTCAGATAAAATTTCATGTAAAGCACTGGATCTTGGTGAGTGCCAGGTTATTGGATTAGTTCCAGTAAAGGATGTACCCCATGTTGTAACATCATTTAGACATGTGAGTATGGGTGCTATCAGTATATCAAAAGAGTATTTTGAAGATGATAAATTGGTTATAGAGTTGGAAGGTATTGTTGGACAAGAAGAAACACTATGGGTTTCTATACCTGAGGGATACGAAGTTGATAAAATGACCACCTATGATGGTAGTATTGTTTCTAAGAAAGCCAATGAACTATATGAATACTCAGTAAGTTTTGACAAGAAAAAAATGACACTTGTTATCGGTTTTAAATAAAAAATTAGACAGAGTGAGATGTAATGGATTCTTTCTCTGTCTAATACATTTCTAATATTGATTAAAAGGGAAGGAGATATGATTAATAATAATTCAAGCGAATGTTATGATGTTTACCATTCTGATAAACAATATGTACTGGAAGTTCAGTACATTTACGCATTAGTTCAAGAACACAGCATAAATAAACCAAAGTCATTTCTAGAGGTCGCTTGTGGAACTGGGAATCATTTAGTCTACTTCAAGAATCTTTTCAATGTTGTCTCTGGTGCTGAACTTTCAAGTAAATTATTAAATATCGCAAGGAAAAGACTTCCCAAAACAAAATTTTTTCTTCAGCCAATGCATGAATTATCCACAAATCAAACATTCGATGTTATAACTGCTTTATTTAATTCTATAGATCATTTACCTAGTATTGACGAATTTGAAAATACAATTAAATCCTTTAGTTTAAACCTAAATCCAGATGGATTAGTTATCATTGACCCGGGTTTCACCCCAGAAAACTGGCGACAAAATCAAATAAAAAAAAGAATTATAGAAAGAAATGGTAAAGTATATTTTAGAATGTCTACAAGTTTAACTAAGGATAACATAGCAGAGTTTGACGAGCATTATTTAGTTACATCATCTAATGGAACACAGCATTGTATTGAGCATTTTAAATTTACTCTTTTTCGAATAGAGGAACTAATGCGTTGCCTTGAAAGAAATAACTTTACTGTAATAATAGACAAAATTGGTCTAAATGGTAGAGGTTTATTAATAGCAAGAAAAAACACTTGAAAACTCTGTGCATCGTTGGCACGTCTTTAATATAATTTTCAAATAATATCTCTAATATATAACCTGAAAAACTTTTACTTTTGTACCCAGGAGAATAATTCATATCTCCAATTTTTTTTATTATTGGTATGGTCGATAGTGCTGTTAAGGTTTAATATAAACAGTATTATTTGGAAGGAGATAGACAGTTGAAAGTAAAATTAGAAGATGTAGCACAAAAAGCAGGTGTTTCAATTGCCACAGTATCTCGAGTTCTAAATAATCATCCTGTAAGTGATAAAGCTAGGGCAATAGTAGAAAAAACTATTGCAGAACTTGATTATAGACCTAATTTAACTGCCCGGGGTCTAACTAAAGGTCAAGCATCCCGAGTTGGAGTTATTGTTTCAAATATGGAAAACCCATATTATTCTTCTATTATGAACACAATGGAGATCCGACTAAGAGAAGATGGTTACCTGTGTAATTTTGCAAGTTCCCCACATAGAGGAGAAGAAGAGATAGATATATTACGAAAGTTTATCGATTCAGGAGTTGATGGTATAATTATTGTTGATGTTGGGACTAAAGATGAAAATTCAGGATTATATGCTGACTTAAATAAACAATTACCTGTAGTTTTAATTAATGGTAATCCTGAAAGAATCGATAGTAACCTAATTATTGTAGATCAGGAGAAAGGGATGGCACATGTTATGGACCATCTTTTTAGTCTTAATCATAAAAAGATATCTTTTATTAGAGGTACTGCAAATAGTTACTCTTTTTTATGTAAAGAAAAAATCTATTTAAAAAAAATGAAGGAACAGAACATTCCGGTTACTAAAGATATGATTATTCATATTGATGATATTGATCATTTTGAAGCAATAGATATTTCATGCGATATTATAAAAGAAATACTCAAGTCTAAAGATAGACCATCTGCAATATTTGTATCCAATGAGTTATTGGCTTTAGGTGTAATGAGAGCAGCGCAAGAACTTGGATTATCCGTACCTGAAGATCTATCTTTAGTTGCTCAAGATAACACTGTTTTATCCCGGTTATCCCATCCACAGATTACAACAGTTGATATGAATCCACCAAGACTTGGAATAGAAGCAGCCGAAATGATGTTACAACTACTTAAACATAAAAATAGAACTCCAAGACGTCTAATGTTTTATCCAGATTTAATTGTTCGTGGTACGACAAAAGAAATATAAATTAGTAAAAGATAGGCTAGGTAAACCCAGCCTAACTTTATTATTTCATTCTGCTATTTTGTAATAGTTCAATTGTATAAAGAATTTCTTCTAACTCTTTAAATCCTTCATCTGTTATATTAGATAGAGCAATACAGAAAATATGATCTCCAACTTTCTTTGTAAACCATTTCTGACTTACAACAACTGATTGTAAATCTAATCCATAACTGTATGTTGTAAACTCAATCCCATTAACAATTTCTGTACCAAACTCAGATTGATTAATTACTGTCATATCACTTGATTCTAACTGGTTTTGAACATGCCATAAATAATCAGCACCATTTTCTACTCCAGGCTGATATTCTAAGTTCTCAGCAATAACCTGAATCATTATATTTTCATCAACTGGTGCACCAATCTCATGCTTAGAAGCAATTAAAATATTATATAATTGTTCATCTCTTAACTCGTCAAGATTTGTATTTTCAGCATCATTACCATTTAATAGCTTCGCTCCAACTTCTTTGAAGTATTCCTTCATTTCATCACCTTGAATTACATAAGTTTCTGGTAATGAGAATTTGAATCCATAATAGTTATTTACATACTCACCAGCATCATAAGAACCATATAAATCTAGAATTGTAGGTTCCTCATATTTTGTTGTCGCACATCCTGTTACAGCTGCCATAACTAATGTGAATGCAATAATTTTAATAAGTTTTGAAATCATTTTTATCTCCTTTTTTTATTATAATATCATTTTAAAGGATTTATATCCAAACCTTAATACAAGTTTTGTGATTTATTAATTACCATGTTCTTTTTATCCACTTTAATAGGTATTTATTGTCTGATAAAAACAACTTATATAGGTTGCCTTGCTTATCTACAGCATATCTGAGCATGTCACTATGTCCATTCGAAGCTCTTGGAGATGAAACATGTTTTATAAGACTTCCTTTTGAATTAAAAATATAACAACCAGAACCTCGAGACCAATAATAATTACCATCGATATCCATTCCTGAGAAATATGCCTCATCTTTAAATCTAGACTTTTTTAATTTTTCCATATTACTAGGAATATTATTTTTTTTATTGAACATAAAGTTGTAGAATTTTAATGGGCTCCTAGTTAAAATCTTATTATTATTTTGTACTAAATATAAGTCTTCTTTAATATTGATAATTTCATATTTTGATTTTAATAGATTAATAGCTTCTCCTCCAATCAATATTCTAGTTTCTTTTTTTGATAATAGATCAATTACAAAAAAAGATTTTTCTTTGATTTCACCAATAAGTAGGTTATCTATAAGGATTAATCCATATCCTGGAATTCTATTATCATCAAAAAATTTATTATATGGAATGGTATCTTTTAGTTGTAGAACTATCGAGTCAGTTTCATAATTGAACACATCACTGTATTTCCCATTATAGTCCGATGCTAGAATATTATTATTATCGATTGAAATAAAACTTGAAGGTGCTGCATTCCTATTTTGAGTATCGGTAAATGTTTTGAATGTAGTAAAACTCGTGAGATCTTTATTTAACATTACTACTCTCTGGTTACCAATATCTTGAATAATATAGGAATCCTCTAAAACTATCATATCCATAAGAAGAGTAGTAGACATTCCTTCAGGCTCATATACTTCACCTAAATTAAAGTTTTTTCTACCAATAGGAATTTCTAATAATGTTTCCATTTTCATTTTAGTTACTAGAACTTCTTCTGAAAAAATACTCGTTAAGCTAAAAATTACTAATTGTAATAATACTTTTCTCATAATTCCCTTCTTTTACTTTTTTAATCTTACTAAACGCCAATGTTTGTGATTGTAGTATGCTAAATTTCTAGTATCAATCACATATGATAAGTTACTATCGCCTTCGTTATATGTACTTTCAATTATTTTTAGATTGTTATTTTCTATACTAAGTACAATACCCACATGTTTTCCACTTCCACTTTGTGGAGAATTTGGAATTCCTATATGATAAAAAATATCTCCTGGTTTAACGCTATTTATATTACCTTTAATTATATAATCGTCATCATCATCAACCTCAGTATTAGACTTCCCCACAATGAAATCAGAGAATGCTGTCCATGAGCCTAGCTCTGCATCTTCCTTTGTTCTGGGGTAGGTTCTGAATATTGGTGTTGAAGTGTAACTGCTGTTGCCGGTTGGTGGGATATTCCACTTATACTGGTCTATGTTTGCTGCATTCTGTGCAAAGCCAATGCAGTCCGTACCTGCAAACCTCTTTGGCCACTTAACCTCTTTATATTTACCAATACCAAGCCCATTTCCTACATAAATACTATTTATAAACTGTGTGCTTGCCTGTATGTTTGTATTTTTACTATACCACTCTATTAAACCAAGCCCAGGCAGATATGGTGTGTAACTATTGTCACCTATGGTAGCATCGTTTGTCAGATAGTTCGACCACTTTTCTTTTGGTGGGGTTATCTTAGTCCATGGGGAAGTATTGTTTGGTGTGGTAGACAATTTTATACCTCCAGAATTGTAAGCATCTTCTAAAAGTTTCTTTTGCTCATTTAATTTATTGTTAAAGTCAAAAGGAGTGTCTCGTCCATTTTTTGTACTAGCTGTATCAGGGTAGCTATATGCCACAGAATAAGGGGTATCCCCACCAAATATATTGGAATATTTAACAATTTTTATTATCTGCCCACCTTTTATTTTATTGTAGTTCTCTGGGGGAGTATTCCATAGATTTGGACCATACCATACTCTATCAATAGTTGAAGATCTGTTGTTTTTAAAGAACCTTTTTGTAACATTATTATCTAGTATTGGGCCATATATTTCTGCATCATTACTTGTTTGTGGTGAGTTCCAAGGGTTAATATTATTCCAATCTCTACCTGGATCATCAATGTATAAGTTAGCTCTCCATAGAAGTTTTTCATCATAAACACCTAAAAAGTTTTTATCCTCAGTTTTAACAGGGACATAGTTATTTTCTATTTGTAGTGTAAAGTTTAATAGGATATCATCCCCGGTTCTTATATTCTGCTCTAGTGGCCTAATTGCAAACTGGGTATAGTCTTCGGTCCGACCTGTTTTAAAAGTTAAACCTACATTTTTAACATATACTAATTTGTAAGGAACTCTGCATAAACCTTCCTCTGTAAATATGTCATCATCATAGGATATTAAGTAGTTATCACTTTGGTTTGTAGCCATTGGGTTTATTGTAAAAGTTGCAAGTCTAACAGCATCGTAGTATTTTCTTCCAAATAATTTTCTGTGTTTAACTGCATAAAAAGCAAAACCATCACCTCTGTTATTTAATATATTTGTAGTTTTAGATTCTACAGTAAAGTTCAGGTCAGATGGAGGTTCTATTATTACAGAAATATTTGATTCATCGATCTCAGTAAATATTCCAGCGTCATCATTATATCCAATTTTTATTGAATTCAGTTGAAATAGTTCTCCAGTATTTGGAATCCAACGGCTGTTATTTTGTAATGAATTTATATCAAACTGGGTTACTAATGGTTCTGGTTGGAAAACAAAAGGATCCCATGTATCAGCTTCTGAATCATCTCTGGTAAAAGTATTAATCTCTGGGTTCTCTTCAGTCCTGTTAAACTTTATTAACCTACGTAGGATAAAGTTTTTAGGTTCCGTTGTAAAACTGTAGTTATTACCACTATTACCCCAATAATTTAGAGAAACTCTACCATTATCCTTAGTTACCGATAAAACTAATACTTTACCGATATCAAAACTGTTAGTACTGCTTTGAACCCCTACATCGATAACTATTGCAATCTCTGTACTATCTAAACCTTTAACTAGTAAGTCTCCAACCTGTATTTTATTTAAATCTGGTACAATTACAGTTGTTCGTTCTAAATCAAACCTTGAAAGTCTCATGTAATCTATATTAGTTTCTGGATTTATTTTAAAAGTAGGAATAGTTGTTCTATAATAACTATCTAATTCTTCTAACTTAGATTCATTGTCTAAACCTAAAATATCATCTTTATATGTAGTTTTACTAAGTGCTCCAGATAAAAGACCTAAACTATCAACACCAGTTATATTTAAACCTTTATAACTATTATCATCGGTTAACCCAGGGAAGAATGGACTATCACTGTTAAGATTAGTTGTTCCATCGTTTAAAAAAAAGTAATAATCAGAGATCTTAGGAGTAGATACACCACTTGATTTAAAGCTAAACAGAGTAGGATTTACTTTGCCATTTTTACCATATGTTCTGTATTTAAACCTATTAAAAACTCTTTTTATTACCTCTTTTTGTCTTAATAACTTGTAGTTAAAGGTTCTAGGGTTATCTATACCATCTTTAGCATAGGGTAGGGATGAACCAGTTATAGAGTTAAAAGGAGTTGTTATATTTAAGTTTCTCTCTCTGATAATTGTTTTAAAATATTCTATTTGTTCACTAGTATAAGTAGGGTCTAAAGAGTTCACTATTTCACCTGTTTGATTTGTTTCTAGTTCAACTTGTACCCCAGATAACCACTGTTGTAGTGTTGGTGAATTTTTAATAATTTCAGATGGGAACTTAGACCCTGAGGATAACTCTCTATAATTTACATCGTTAGTATATTCTACTCCCCAGGTTAAGTACTTTAAAGCACTATCTGCTAACTCTTTTCCCTGTATTGCAGTAAGTTTTTCATACTGATTGTAATCAAACTTATACTCCATAAAGTTATTTATATAGCTGTGGAATAGTGGTTTGTTTTTATTGAAATAAATACGTAACAATCTTTGAATTATAGAATCAGCAAACTCAGAATTACTACTAATAGTATTGTTATAAATAGAGTCAAAATAATTTATATCTGTTCTCTCTAGCTCTCTTTTAATTATCATCTTACTATTAAATAACTCTGAAGAGACTTTATAGAATTTCTCATTTGTTATATTTGCAATTGGAAATGGGTTAGTAGATGTTGGACTAAAAGTCGTACTGCCCATTAATTGTTTTTTTAGAAACCTTTTAGCAGCTGGGTTTCTTATTAGGTAGGTTTCCATTTGTTCCGGGGTTACAGTCTCTTCTAAATTTATATCTATAGATGGATTTATTTTTAACTCTATCTGGAAAGATTTATCTACGTTATCTTTATCTATTAACCATATTGCTTTAGTTATTACTTGATCTGAATAATTTAGTGTTACTGTTTTAGGTTTATATTTTAAAATTGTTAAATCACCAGAATATGTAATACTTTTAACACTAATAATTTCTAAGTTTATCTCATCTTCATTACTTTCAAAATCTAGATCAGAATTAACAAGATACTCTGTATCAGATTCTTCCTTATTAAAAATATAAAAGTCTTTGAGTATACCTTTAGGTTTTAGTTTAATTTCAATAACACCATTACTAAAACCTCTTAACAGCTTAATTTCCTGGGTAGTTGTAGTCCCATCTAAAATCTGTAGATCTGCATTATAGATTGTTTCAGTTTCTGATTTTGCAAATAAAGGAATAGATAGTAGTAGGTATAAAAACACCCAGATTTTTTGTTTTGTAGACATTTTTTACTCCTCTGTATTATCTATAGGAGAAAAAATTATATAAATTTAGAATTAAAGATAAAGTTAGCCAAGAAGTTAACATCTTCAAGATTTAAACATGCTTATAAAAGAGTAAACCCCAGCTCAGGCAAAGCTGGGGTTTATATAATCCAACTATTTCATAAGTCGTCTTTTGGGAGGGAAGACTCACTAGTAGTTTAATCATTATCATTAGGCAAATAAGACAATGACTTAGGCAACACTTATATCACTTTGGAGGGGACATTGTGCGTTACAATATTAGTATCGGATTTGAGCGTCTGGACTTTAGCGAAAAGTGTAAAAAAAATTACTTTTTTATTTTTCCTTAATAACAATTGTGTTATTGTAGCTTATGAACAGAGAAGAAAAACTATTAAAACTACGAGAAATAATGAAAAACGAAGGTATCGCTGCTGTTATTATTCCTAGCACTGATCCTCATTCAAGCGAATATGTACATGGGCACTGGAAAACAAGAGGCTGGTACTCAGAGTTTACTGGAAGTGCAGGAACACTGGTTATAACATTAAAAGAGTCTGGATTATGGACTGATTTTAGATATTTCATACAAGCTTCAGAACAATTAGATGGTTCTGAGATTAAACTATATAAAATGGGTAACAAAGATGTTCCAACTATTACTGAATTTCTAGAATCATCATTAAATTCAGGGGATGTTATTGGAATTGATGGAACACTTTTTCCAACATCTAGTTATACTGAGTATAAAAACAGGTTTGATGAAAAGGGTATTACTTTTAACAAAGAGTTTGATTCCACTATATTATGGACAGATAGACCTGCTAATGCAGCATCTGAGGTATTTGAACTTGATGTTAAATATTCTGGAGAGTCTACAATCGACAAAATATCCAGGGTTCAATCTATAATGAAGGATAAAAAAGTAGATTCTTACATTATCTCCTCTTTAGCTGATATTGCCTGGTTATTTAATATTAGAGCTGCAGATGTAGATTATACTCCTCTAGCTATTAGTTATGCCATAATCTACTCCCAAAGTGTAAATTTATTTATTGATGATAAAAAATTACCAATGGGTGTTAAATCATCATTAGAAAAAAGTGGAGTAACTATTTCTAGCTATACAGATATTGCAGATTCAATAGTAAAGCTTAAAAGTGATTCTACTGTTTATTTTATGGCAGAAAGTGTTAATTGCTTTTTATCTGGATTAATCCCAGATATTTGTAATGTTAAAACTGGTATGGATATAACAGAAGATCTAAAGTCAATTAAAAATAGTACAGAGATCGCAAACGTAAGAATTGCAATGGAGAAAGATGGAGCTGCTTTAGTTAAGTTTTTTAAAGCTTTTAATGAAAAAAGAGCTACAGAAACTTTTACCGAATATTCTCTTGCCCCTATGCTGAGAGAGGCCAGGTTATCTATGGATGGCTGTGTTGATGAAAGTTTTGATCCAATTATAGGTTACAGAAGTAATGGTGCTCTTTGTCATTATAGTGCAGAAGAAGATTCAGCATTAACAATAGGTCCAGAGGGGCTTCTACTAATAGACTCTGGAGGGCAGTATTACCAGGGGACTACAGATATAACAAGAACTATAACGTTAGGTAAACCAACAGTAGAGGAGATCCTACACTATACTCTTGTATTAAAAGGCCATCTAAAACTTAATATGTGTAAATACCCAGAGGGTACAAAAGGTGGACAGCTAGATGTATTAGCAAGACAACCACTTTGGGATTATGGTTTAAACTTTGGACATGGAACTGGTCACGGAGTAGGGTACTTTTTAGGTGTCCACGAAGGGCCTCAAAATATCTCACCAAAAAGTTTTAAGGCTGAACTTAAAGAGGGAATGATTACATCTAACGAACCTGGACTTTATATAGAGGGAAAACATGGTATTAGAATTGAGAACCTTGTATTAACAAAGTTTTCATCCCAGGGAGTTGATCAGAAGTTCTACGAATTTGAAACGTTAACCCTGTACCCATACGATATAAACTTAATTGACCCAGACCTACTAACAGAAGAGGAATTAAACTGGATAAATACTTACCATACCCAGGTTCAAGATAGATTAGAACCATATTTAGAGCCGGAAGAGATTAAGTGGTTAGAGACAAAAACCCGTGAAATATAGGGTTCCTAGTTGGACTCTTGCACTTCTTGCCTGTCTATTGTGGTCAACTGCATTTGTTGGAGTTAAATACGCTTTAACATTTGCACAACCAATATTTATTGCTGGTGTAAGGTTTTTATTAGCTGGACTTATATTAATACCCTTTGCAGGAACAAAAGGGTATTTAACCGAAGTTAAAGATCACTTTAAAATAATTGCTATTGTTGGACTATTGCAAACAGTATGTGTCTACTTTTTATATTTTTTAGCTCTGGATCGAATAAAAGCATCAACAGGTGCAGCCCTAGTTGGTCTTGGACCGATGATAGGGGCTATTTTAGGACACTTCTTTGTATCGACAGAGGTTTTTACCAAAAAAAAGGTCTTTAGTTTTATATTAGGGGTTACTGGAGTTACTGTTGTATCTTTAGGTGGTGGCAAAAATGGTTCGTTACCAGACCCAACTGAGACTATTGGTATTATTCTTTTTATCTTAAGCTCAATTGCTGGTGCGTTTAGTAATGTATTTGTTTTAAAATATAAAACAGGAATTAAACCATCGGTTTTAACTTCTGCTCAATTAATAATGGGTGGACTTACACTATTTATTATGTCACTTTTTTTGTACCAAGATATTACATTTATTTTACCTATAAAGTTTTACATCGCTCTAGGGTGGTTAATTTTTGTATCGGCTGCAGGATTCTCTATGTGGTACCACTTATTAGCAAAAAGAAAAGAGAGTTTAATTAGTATGAATATCTGGAAGTTTATTATGCCTGTAGCTGGAGGAATCTTAGGCTGGATTATAATGCCAAATGACTCCCCCAATGTTAAAGCTATAGCTGGTATGATAATTGTAGCTATATCAATTATTATTTACTACAGTAAACCTAAAGTATTAAAATGAGAACTTTTTAGGTAGCTCAATTTTAGGTATTTCTTTAGGTATTTCTTTTGGAATCTCAATAGGTATAATCTCTGTTATCTCTTCAGGGATTAGAGCCTTTAATTTATCTTCAGCTTCTTTTATCAATTCAGCTTTTTTATCATCAAACTCCCCAAGTTTATCATCTAATATACCCTCGTAATCTTTTAATTCCTCTATCTGAGTATTCAGATCACCCTCTTTACCAGTTAGTTCACTTAATAGTTCTTCAGCTTCAGTTATATATGGTTCTAATTCATCGGTTAATAAATTTGTAACTTCTTCTCGGCCCTGCTCTTTTAAGTCAGCCCAAATGTTACCAATCTCTTCTTCAAATACACTATCTAAATTAGTATCAACATCAAAGCTTTCAGTACCATCTGAGTTTATTTCTACAACAAAACTAGCCTCTATAGTATCTAAGGATGATATTACAGTCTTAATAATTTTACCTAAGTAGGTTAAATCATCAATATATGTTACTTCAATATTACTTAATACTAGACTACCTGTGGAAACCATGTCGTTATTATGAGTCATAGACATAACTGCAGTTATACCAGTTTCTGAATCAAAATCTTCAATTTCAATGCCTTCTAAACTACTACCAAGATCCAGTGGTAATTTAGATATCATCGCATTAACCAAGAACATATTTTCAGACTCTTCTCTAATGTCAAAAAGTCCATCAGCATTTACATTTATATCATCATTTATGCTCTGGACAACAAAGGTTGCTGGTGCCCCAACCATATCTGGATCGGTACTAACATCTTTTACATTTATTGTGAATGAACCGTTAGCCATAGAGAAACTACTAGTATTTAATAAAAATTGTGGATAATTAACCGATGGAAAGTAAATCTGCTGACCTTTACTTTGTACCCGTTTAGGTTCTTTATCCTTATCTCCCTGAATTTCCTTTAATTTTTTTAAGTATGTAATACCTTTTTCAATTAAGTGGTAGGAATCTTTAAAATATCTCTGTAATTGCATTTGAACTAAGTCTGAACCAATTGATTTTAAGCCATTATCACTTAGATTAAAAAATGACATTAAATGATCAATATCATCTTCTATAGTATCTTTAATAGAGCCTATTTCGTTAGTTGATTCTGTTATATCTGAGCTAATATCATCTATAGTTCCTGAATATTTGCTACCAAGATTCTTAGTTGTCTCAATAGAAGATTTTACAATGTTAATATCTGCTGTTATCTGGGTTATTTTGTCAATTGACCACTTACTTGTATCTATACTCTTAACATCGTTAATAAGCTCTTTTGTATCATCAATGTCCTTTTTAGAGTCATCTATTAGTGCAGCATAAGAGTCAATTTTATCTTGATATTTCTCTTTTAGATTTTCTGCTAAATTCAGAGATGTTAAATTCTCTCTCTCTTTATCAATAATACTACCTACATCCATCTGCAAAGCGTCAACAACGTTATCAAAGTCACTAGTTGGAGATGTAGAATCACTATCAGCAGGATCACTTTCTTCTGCTCCAGAACTACTATTAGGTGAGCCTGAACCATTTTGATTTTCTTTAATTTCTTTAGGTATCTTTCTCTCTGTTCCAGTAGCAAGATCTAAAACCATTAGATTCTCAATTACAATTTTTTTAGTTAATAGAGCCTCAATTCCGAGGTTAAACTCAGCAGCTCCAGTTTCAATTAAATTTTTGTCATCGTTATTTTTATCACCTATAGATAGGTAAGAAAAGCTAACAATACCCTGGTGTGGAACAAAATTAAAATCCTCAATTATTACCCTATCATCAAATGCTTTCTCTAAATTAGATATTACTAAATTTTCAACAATAGTATTTAAGAAAAATATATATGTAATAGCTAGGGCTGCAACAAATACTAATATAAATGTTAATTTCCCAGTTTTGATTATTCCACCATTCTTTTTAACTGTCTTTTTTATTATTTTAAGTTGTTTAACCTGTTTTTTTGTAAACTTTGTAGTTGTTGTGTAAAATCCATCTTTCAAAATAAAGTTTTCTTCTAATAACTTTTTCATCTCTTTTACATATGTATATTTTAGAATCTTCTTTTCAAATTTCTTTTTCTTTATAGGTTTATTAAAAGGTTTAGGGGTCTTAAAAGTTTTTAGAGTTTTAGGTTCCTTAACTTTTTTAGGTGGTTTTGCTTTTTGGGGAGATTTTATTTTTTTAGGCGGTTTCGTTTTCTTGGGAGGCTTAACTTTTATAGGTGGTTTAGATTTCTCAGAGGGTTTTGCTATTTTTTTTGCCATTATATATTCCTTTATGCTATCTTTGTATAGGCTTCGCGAGTATTAGAAACAGCCTTGATAATTTTTGCTATAATAGGTGACTTTACAAATGCTTTAACTATTTTACTATTTGCAATTTTGTCTCTAATAAACTTTCTATAAACCTTTACTAAGATCGTAGAAATAATTGTAACTGGAATAAAACATGCTATGCCAAATAAAAATCCACCAAATACAATTGTATAGTCGAATTGACTAAATGCAATAATTGGAGTGTTTTTAAGTTTAACAAAAAAATCGTAAAGCTGATCCATTTGTAAAACATATAGCCCAATAGAATGCCTTATCTCGTCTAAATATTTTGTAATTAGAGAAAAGATGGCTAAAAAGACCATAAATATTGAGTGATTCACCTTTATAAAAAAGACAAATATTATTAAAAGAAACCAAACTAACGACGGTGGAACCATTGCTGCCCAAAAGGCAAATGCTATTGCAAGTGCTAAATGCAGTGGTCTTGTATTCGAGTTGATGGCTATAACTAATTTTGCGATCCATTTTATTATCATGTTATAAAATATAGGAGACTCTTTGTTCTTATTCAATATGTTTTAACGTTATTAATATAATCAATCCATTTTAAGTGTAATAAAAAACAATCTATTCAATTTAGTTAAAAAAATACTCCAGAACTTTATAGTATAATCCAGACAGTCTGTTCAATTATGTAAATAAAATGTTCTAAGAACTTTTATAGCTTATTCTAGACAGCCTATTCCAAATAGTTAAAAAAGTTCTCTAAGCACTTTTTAAATAAAAGTACTCTAAGAACTTTTGTAATTAAAAGTTCTCTATTGATTCTCTTTATAAAAAAGAATAAAATTGAGCAAAATTTTTGACAAAAAACAAGGAGTGTTGTTTTGTATAAACAAGTAGACCCAAGGGTAAGTTTTCCTAAGATGGAAGAAGAAATATTAAAATTCTGGAACCAGAATGATATTTTTAAAAAATCTATTGAACAGAGAGAAGGCTGCCAAGAGTATATTATGTTTGATGGCCCTCCATTTGCAACTGGACTTCCACACTTTGGACATTTTGTTCCGGGAACAATAAAAGATATATTTCCTCGATACCAAACAATGAAAGGAAAAAAAGTAGAAAGACGTTTTGGTTGGGACTGTCATGGTCTACCAGTAGAGTTTGAAATGGAAAAAGAACTTGGAATATCTGGTAAAGCTGAAATTGAAAAATATGGAATCCCTGAATTTAACGAAAAATGTAGATCAATAGTTTTAAGATTTACAAAAGAGTGGGAAACAGTAATAAGTCGACTAGGTCGATGGGTAGATTTTGATAATGATTATAAAACTATGGACGTTGACTATATGGAATCAATATGGTGGGTTTTTAAGCAGTTATGGGATAAAGGCTTAGTATACGAAGGTCATAGAATTATGCCTTATTGCCCAAGATGTTCTACTGTTTTATCTACACATGAGTTAAACCTTGGTGGATACGAAGATGTTCATGACAACGCAATAACTGTAAAGTTTAAATTAAAAGAAGAAGAAAACACATATTTTATAGCATGGACAACAACTCCATGGACACTACCAAGTAACCTAGCGTTAGCTGTAGGATCAGATATCGATTATGTAAAAGTCAAGGATGACGAAGACTTTTACATAATGGCTAAAGAGAGAGTGTCATCATACTTTAAAGGAACTGAAGAGAATCCTGTTAAAATAGAGTGGGAGAAAAAAGGATCTGAACTAGTTGGTACAGAGTACGAACCATTACTTCCTTATTTTGAAGATTCTGTAGAGCAAGGTGCTTTTAGAATTTTCCAAGCTGATTATGTAACAACAGATAGTGGTACTGGTATTGTTCACATTGCCCCAGGTTTTGGTGAAGACGATTATTTAGTATTAAAACATACAGATATTAAAACAGTTTGCCCAATTGACGGTGAATGTAAATTTACTAAAGAGATATCTGATTATGAAGGCCGATTTGTAAAAGATTGTGATAAAGATATAACTAACAGATTAAAAGAAGAGGGAAAACTTGTAAAAAGAGAACAGTATTTACATAGTTACCCACACTGTTGGAGATGTAAAAGCCCATTAATTTACAGAGCTATTAGTTCATGGTTTATAGATGTAGACCAGGTTAAATCTAAAATGTTAGATGCAAATAGCCAAATCAACTGGACTCCATCTCATCTAAAAAAAGGTCGATTTGGAAAGTGGTTAGAAGGTGCTAGAGAGTGGTCTGTATCAAGAAATAGATACTGGGGTAACCCAATACCAATATGGCAGTGTAAAGATTGTACTGATGAGATATGTATCGGGTCTAGAGATGAGTTAGAAGAACTCTCTGGAGTTAGAGTTGACGATTTACATAAACACTTTGTAGATGAAGTTACTATCCCATGTAAATGTGGTGGAACAAAACATAGAGTCGAGGAAGTTTTAGACTGCTGGTTTGAGTCTGGTGCTATGCCATACGCCCAAAGTCACTACCCGTTTGAAAATAAAGAGGAGTTTGAGAAGAACTACCCTGCAGATTTTATCTCAGAAGGTTTAGACCAGACTAGAGGGTGGTTTTATACTTTAACTGTATTAGCTGCAGCACTATTTGATAAACCTGCATTTAAAAACGTTGTTGTAAATGGTTTAGTATTAGCAGCCGACGGTAAAAAAATGTCAAAGAGTCTGAATAACTACTCAGACCCTATGGAAGTTATTAATCACTTTGGAGCCGATGCACTTAGACTATTTTTAATGCACAGCTCTGTTGTTAAAGGTGAAGGCCTTAAATATTCAGACGACGGTGTTAAAGATGTTCTAAAGTCTATAATTTTACCACTTTGGAACTCTTATAGTTTCTTTATTACATATGCAAATATCGATGATGTTAAAATATCTGAAGCTCCAACAAACCCAGATAACCCATTAGATCAGTGGATTATCTCAGAGACTGAAACATTAATTGCTAATGTAACAGACAAGTTAGATGCATACGATGTACAAAAATCTATTGATGAGTTTGTAAAATTTATCGACTCATTAAATAACTGGTATATTAGAAGATCAAGAAAGAGATTCTGGAAATCAGAGAGTGATACGGATAAACAACAAGCATACCAATCAATTTGGTACGCACTTATGAACTTAGTAAAAGTTGCATGTCCGTTTATCCCTTATATTTCTGAAGAGATTTACCAGAACTTAAAAACCGATGATATGCCAATGTCTATTCACTTATGTGACTTCCCAGTTGCTAAAGCTGAAAATAGAGACGACAGACTAGAACTTAAAATGTCTTTAACTAGACAAGCAGTTTCTATGGGTCGTGCACTTAGAAGTCTTCATACTCTTAAAAATAGACAACCTTTAAAGTCTATGTTCATGGTAACTAAAAATGCCGATGAAAAA
Source organism: Spirochaetaceae bacterium (assembly GCA_051531975.1). Classification (GTDB taxonomy): domain Bacteria; phylum Spirochaetota; class Spirochaetia; order DSM-2461; family DSM-2461; genus Thiospirochaeta. Next base: position 199,402 of record JAOPTT010000010.1, on the reverse strand, counting down.
AGTGTTTTGTTGGAAATGTCAGATATTATTAAAGAGGAACTTAATGTTAAAGAGGTTCTTTTAAGAGACAACGAAGAGGAACTAGTTGAGTACAGCTGTAAAGCTAACTTTAAAGTACTAGGTAAACTTCTTGGTAAAAACATGAAAAATGCTGCTGCTAAAATAGCTGGGTTAGAAGGAACAGAGATACAAGCACTTCTTGCTGGTAAAACATTAAATGTTTCTTACGAAGGTGTTGATAAGACTGAACAGGAAGTTGAGATAACAGAAGATCATATTGTTGTTTCTAGATCTGAGAAAGAGGGACTAAAAGTTCTAAACGAAGGTTCTATAACAATTGCCCTGGATGCAGTATTAACTGAGGATTTAATCCAGGAAGGTATTGTCAGAGATATTGTTAGAGGTGTTAATAACTTAAGAAAAGATAGTGACTTAGAGGTTACTGATAGAATAAAACTTGGAATTAAAGGATCAGAGGCTGTTACTATAGCAGCTACAAACTTTAAGGATTACCTATTAAATGAAACATTAGCTTTAGAATTAGATTTTGAAGCAAAAACATTTAATAACGAAGTGAACTGTGGAGAAGAAACATGTACAATCTTCTTAGAAAAAGCATAAAGTTTATAGTAGCAGGTTTAGGCCTGCTATTTTTATTTGGTTGTACCACTATAGAACCTGTTCCTTTTAGTAAAGAGACAGATTCTTCTACTTTAGATACTATTTTTTCTGAAGATAGGGATACTGTAGTTTATGTAAATACTAGAGAGAATGAGTTTATATTAAACAGTCTATTAGACTCATTAGCTGTAGAAGGTATGGCTAGAGAAACAATTACTGACAGTAGTGAGATCTTTTTAGCATTTTCAGAAGACTTTACTTTAGGATTTGAAGTGATAGTTAAAGGTGAGTTTTCCAAGTGGAAATCTGATTTAGGTCTTTTTCTATCATCAAAATGGAAAAAAGGTAAACGTGACGGAAATGTCTTTTGGGTAGGCGAAGATGGTATAGAGCTATTTTTTGTTGATAATACAACTCTAATTATGTCTAGTTTTAATATTTCACCATTAATTACAATAGTAAAAAATAGCTATTTAGAGAGTCCCAACGATTCATTAACTTTTAAACTTCTTAAGGTAACTGATGAAAAACTTAAAAGTATGAGTAATGGGTTTTTACGAGGTGGTGTTAATGGAATTTCAGTTTCATTAAAAAATGATAGCTTTATTTACGAAGTTGAAACTACAATAGGTGTTGATACAGAAAAGAAGGCAAATGCTTTTTCTAGGTTGGTAAAACTTTTTCTTAAGTTAGCACTGACTTTTTCTAATGATGAAGAAGTTTCTAAATTAGGATCTGAACTTGAAGTTATCGCCTCTGGGAGCTCAGTTATAATCAAAAATATTCATTTAACAGATAAAAAGATTGTTGAATTGATAAACAGTGTTATATTTATAGATAAGGATGTCGATTAATGAAGGTAGGGATCGTTGATTATAACGCAGGTAATTTAACTAGTGTTGTATCTGCAATAACTTTTATTGGTGCAGATTACATCGTTAGTGCAAATCATGATATACTCATGAACTGCGACAAATTAATATTCCCTGGTGTAGGGGAAGCTTATTGGGCTATGGAACAGTTACACCAGAGAAACTTAGAACATACTTTATTAGAGTTCCAAAAAACAGGTAAACCTATATTAGGTATCTGTTTAGGCTCACAAATAATATTAGACCACTCCCAGGAGCGGGATACTAAGTGTCTAGGACTAGTTCCTGGAAAAGCAATACACTTTCCAAAGGATATGGGACTAAAGATTCCACATATTGGTTGGAATACTGTTGAACATAATGGTAAGGGTATATTTAAAAATATCCCTAAAGATGCATCTTTTTATTTTGTTCATTCATATTATGTTGAACCAAAAAATAGGGAAGATGTTATTGGAGTAACCAGTTACGGAATAGATTTCTGTTCCTGTGTCCAGCATGGAAATATTACGGCATTTCAATTTCACCCAGAGAAGTCTGGAGAAATTGGATTACAACTGTTGAGAAACTTTGTAAACGCCTAATAAGGATAAAAAATGAGTATTAAAAAAAGTATAGTAGCTGATTTAAAAGAGATCCCCAAAACTGAGATACACCTTCATATAGAAGCTGTAACTTCAGTTGATACTGTGTGGTCTTTAATTAATAAACATAAAATTAAAATAGATGGCGTTTCTACCATAAAAGATCTAGAAGCAAAGTTTAAGGTTACAAGTTTAACAGACTTTATTACACTTTTTATACATATTATACAGGCATCTTTTAAAGAACCCGAAGACTTTTACCTTCTAATGAGAGATTTAAGAGACTATTTAATTGAAAATAACATTGTATATGCAGAGGTGTTTTTAGCACCTACATCTTTTATAAAAAATGGCTTTAAGTTTGATGAAATTATTAAAATATTAGACTCAGAAGCCAATGAAATAGCTGAAACTAATGGTATTGAAATTAAATATATAATAGATGTATCTAGAGGTTTTGGCCTAGATAATGCAATGTATAATCTTGAACAGACTCTTAAATTCAAAACAGACAGAGTTATAGGAATTGGTCTTGGTGGTGCAGAAAAAAAAGGAAAAGCTGCTGAATTTGAACCTGTGTTTAAAAAAGCAAAAGAGGCTGGTCTTAGAGTTGTTGCCCATGCTGGAGAAGATGACGACTATACTTCTATAAATGCTGCTGTTGATCTTTTAAAAGCAGAGCGTATTGGTCATGGAATTTCAGCTATGGAAAATCCTGCTTGCATGGAACATTTAAAAGAGTTACAAATTCCTTTAGAAATATGCCCAACAAGCAATCTGTTTACTGGAGCATATGTTACTGATATTAAAAAACATCCAATAAGAATGTTTTATGATAAAGGACTTTTTATTACTGTTAACTCTGATGATCCAACACTTTTTGGTTCAACTTTATTAGAAGAGTATGGTCTTTTAGTTGAAAGTGGACTATTTTCTAAAAAAGAGATTGGTTTGCTTATTTTAAATAATTTAGAAGCTACTTTTATGGATAAAAAACAGAAAGATAGTTTAAAAATTATAATACGTGAAACCTTGAACAATAAGGGTTATCTTTAGTATTATTCCTACATGGATATGTACAAAGTAGGCTTTGAAAAAGAAGAAGCCGTATTACGAGAAGTCGCCAAACCGGTGACAGAATTTACCACTGAACTTAAAGAATTGATTAAAGATATGATCTCATTTATGGCTGAAGAAAATGGTGTTGGATTAGCAGCACCTCAAATAGGTCTCTCCCAGAGACTAGTAGTAGTTGGTTATGATGATTTTAAACCTATTGCACTAATTAATCCTGAAATTATAGAAACATCTATCGAAGTAAACTCATACGAAGAGGGGTGTTTAAGTATCCCAGGTATGTATGCAAAAGTAACTAGACCAGAAAAAATTAAGGTTCAAGCCTGGAATGAGAGAGGTCGACCTTTTACAATTGATGCCGATGGTATGTTAGCTACTGTAATTCAACATGAGATAGATCACTTAAATGGTGTTCTATTTATTGACCATTTAACTGAAAAAAACAGAGAAAAAATTCTTAAGAAATATAACAAGGTGATGGGGCTATAATGCGAATATTATTTGCAGGAACTCCTGAGATTGGTGTTCCATCATTAGATATATTATCTAAAAACTTTGATATCTGTGGTGTTTTAACAAACCCTGATCGTCCTAAGGGTCGAAAAAAAGTATTAATCCCCTGTCCTGTTAAAGAAAAAGCTTTAGAATTAAATCTTGAAGTTTTACAGCCTGAAAAATTAACTACAGATTTTTATACTGAAGTAAGAGCTCTAAAACCTGATCTGTTAGTATGTATAGCATTTGGTAAAATATTTAAGAAAGAATTTCTTGATATATTTAGTTTAGGTGCACTAAATATTCACCCATCACTGTTACCTATTTATAGAGGATCATCCCCTTTAAATGCAGCAATTTTAAATGGTGATTCTGAATCTGGTATTTCAATACAGCGAATGGCACAAAAAATGGATGCTGGTAATATTCTTTTACAGGAAAAATTCAGTATAGGTGCCTATGAAACAACTGGTGAACTCATAGATAGAGTTGCTATAATGGCAGCACCACTAATAAATAAAGTTGTAACAGATATTGATAATAATTCTGTACAAGAGTATGAGCAGGATAGTGATAAAGCAACATTTTGCAAACTTATTAAAAAAGAGGATGGAGTTATTAATTGGAACTTAAAATCATCCCATATATTAAATGCAATTAGAGGATATAATCCATGGCCATATGCTCAAACCATGTTCTTAGATAAAACTTTAAATATTTTAACTGCTACAAATTCAGAATTAAGTGCTGATGTCCAACCAGGTATGGTTATCAGTTATTCAAAACAGGATGGTTTTTTAGTAAAAACTGCTGATGGAGCAATATATGTTACAACTCTTCAGTTACAGTCAAAAAAAGCATTAGATTATAAATCGTTTAACAATGGTGTTCAAAATTTTGTTGGTACACTTTTAGGATAGGTAATGAAGAAAATAATAAAAAGATTTTTTAGTAAAGAAGATGTAATAAAGGAAGAATTAACACCAAAAGAGTTAATTATCAGAGATAAAATAGAGAAAGAATTCTATTTTAAGGCTGCTTGGGGAATTATTTCTACTGCAGTTTTCTTGGTTATACTTTTTGCAATTATATTTTTCATTAACATTGAGGGTCAGGAGGATACTAAGGTTCCTAACCTAGAAGGTCTAAAACTGCCACAAGCAATAATAATGCTTCAAGAGCGTGCTTTATACCCTAAGTTAAGTGTTAAAAATACTGCTCCTAACGAGAAAGGGTTAATAATAAGCCAAGATATATCTGCTGGCACAGTTGTTAAAGCTGGACGTTTAATAGGGATTACGGCAAGTTTAGGTGGAGTTATAGACTCTGTTGGTTCCTACGAAGGACAAACATTAAAAGCCGTACAAGCTGAGTTACAAAAACTATTTTCTGGAACAAGTTCAGAACCTGTTTTAGTAATAGGGCCATCTATTGGTTTAGTCAGCGATGAACCTGAAGGGACTATTTTATCCCAAAATCCAGCACCTGGAACTGAGATAACAGAAGTAACTGAGATTATATTTCATATTAGTAAAGGTAAACAAGAATCGACCTATGTTGTTCCAACTATGAAAGGTTTAGAATTCCAGGTTGCTCTTAAAAAAATAACACAATGGCCAATACGGTACAGATTTACTGTTCGTAATAAAAAAGATGATGAAAAAGCGGGATATATTGTTTCTCAAACCCCAGAGAGAGGTAACCCTGTATCATGGACAACTATTTTAGAAATGGTCATGACCACACCAGAAGAATATCCATCGAACTATACTTTTGGATTAATTGAGATTGTTGTTCCTACTTATCCTATAAGTATGCCAATGGAACTAGAAAGAGTAAAAACTGATGGTTCTAGAGAATTTATATTCTCATCTAAAACTTTTGGTGGAGCCCTTACAATACCTTACCTCGAAGAGGTTGGAACAAGACTTGTTATAACTGTAGCTGATATTGAACTTCAGTCATTTATTGTGAGACAGCAGTAATGAATGTTATATTAGTAGGAATGCCTGGCGCTGGTAAAAGTACAATAGGTATTCTGCTTGCTAAAAGAATAACATTTAATTTTATAGATACAGATGTTAACATTCAGTTAGAAACTGGAGAGTCCCTACAAGAAACTATTAATAGGGATGGATATTTAAGGTTAAGAGAGATCGAAGAAGAAGTTCTTTATAACTTAAACCCTAATAATAGTGTGGTTTCCACTGGTGGTAGTGCTGTGTATGGTCCTAGAGCTATGGATGTACTTAAATCTGATGGTCTAGTAGTTTTTATTAAAACAGATCTTTCTGAGCTTAAAAGACGTGTATCAAACTATGAAAAGCGTGGAATTGCTAGACGACCTGACCATAGTTTTCAAGATCTATTTGTTGAAAGGAATCTATTATATAACAAATATGCTGATATTGTAGTTAATTCAGTTCAAGGGAATCAGGATTCAATGGTAGAAGATATAGTGACCGCCCTTAGAAAAAATGGTTTAGAACTAAAACATGCAATCTAGAAGTAAACGAGTTGTCGCAATTCATGATATGTCATGTTTTGGAAGATCATCTTTAACAGTTGTAATGCCACTATTTGCAAAAATGGGTATACAAGTTTGTCCACTTCCTACGGCACTTTTATCTACCCATGGAGCATATGAAAATGGAACATTTCTTGATTTAACAGACCAGATGACACCTATCATTAATCATTGGAAAGAATTAAATATCGACTACGATGTAATATATTCAGGCTTTTTAGGGTCTGGTGATCAGATAGATATTGTTTTAGATCTAATAAAGGACTCAAAAAAATCTTTAGTTGTTGTTGACCCTGTTATGGGTGACGAAGGTAAAGTCTATTCAATTATTGATACATCTGTAATTAAAAAGATGGTAGACCTTGTTAAAAATGCACAGATAATTACACCTAATACAACCGAGGCTGCAGTACTTTTAGGTCAGGAATATAACCCTTACATGACTAAGGATGAGGCAAAAATAGTATTAAAAGAACTATCAAATTTAGGTCCTAACATTGTTGTTTTAACCAGTATTCATCAAAAAGGCACAGAAGGTAGATATACTGGAGTATATAATAGAGAGACTGGAGATTTTTTCTTTGATCAATGTGAATATATTCCACAAGACTACCCAGGAACTGGAGATGCTTTTACCTCCATTTTTATTGGTGCTTTATTGAAAGGTTATAGTTTAGAAGAGTCCTTATCTCATAGTTTAAAATTTATTGAGAGTGCTTTAAAAGCTACTGTTAATAGTGGTATAGATCCAAATGATGGTATTAATTTAGAAATTCCTCAAATAACTTTTTAGTTCTTCTTGTTATAGTTCTATTTATCCCCCATAATATTAATATATTTATTTAACCTAGGCGGGTTGTACAAAGTTACTAATCGCCTTTTAAACCTAGGAGGTTTTTAATGGAAGCAATTGTAAACAGGGTGTTACTGTTCAATAGCTAATTTATATAGTTAGAAATTAAAACACATCTAAATTACCGAACAGGACATCGACATCAACCCAAAAAAAACTAATTAGAGGTTTGGTATGTCCATAAAGACAATTATTATAATCAGATCTCTTATCTCAACATAGGGTTAAACCCTAGTGCTGGTCGTAGCTACAAGAATCTTCCTAATCGTCGATTCTACTACTAGCATATGCAACCAATGCTGGTCGTAGCTTAAAGCTACTGCTCGCATATGCAACCATATAGGATTATAACGATGAATTTAGAAAAATGGGGATTAACTTCCTATTTCAAAGAACTAACAGAATATTTAGTAGAACAGGGATTACATATTGGACGTATTGTAAAAGAGTCTAGGCATCTATATGAGATAGAAACAGAACAGGGGCGATACTCTGGTAAGGTTTCGGGACACTTTGTATTCACAGCAATAAATAGAGCAGATTACCCAACAATTGGTGATTGGGTAGCTGTTAAATTGGATCAGGATACAGCAGTAATAGAGAAGTTAATAGAGAGAAAAAGTTCATTCTCTAGAAAGCGAGCAGGTAATGAAATCGAAGAACAAGTTATAGCCGCTAATATTGACTATATCTTTTTAGTTTTTGGATTAGAAGGTGGTCGGAACTACTCAGAAGGTGCAGTAGAAAGGTTTTTAACTAGAGCCTGGGATAGTGGAGCTTCCCCTATAATTGTTCTAAATAAATCAGATATATGTGAAAATACAGCAGATTTTATCTATAAAACTGAGTTAATTGCCGCTGGAACTCCTATTTATCTTACAAGTGCCATTGATGGTAGTGGGTTAGATGATTTAAGAAAATACTTAAAGCCAGGTAAAACTATAGCATTTACAGGGTTCTCTGGTGTTGGTAAATCAGCTTTAATAAATGCCCTCTGTGGTGTTGAAATTATGCGTACAGGATCTATTAGAGATGATGATAAAAAAGGTAAACACACAACAACACATAAAGAACTTATTTTATTAGACGATGGTTCTATATTAATTGATAGCCCAGGTTTAAAAGAGTTACAACTATGGGGAGACGAGGATACATTAGATAGTACCTTCGAAGATATCTCAGAATTTGCAGATCTGTGCAAGTTTTCTGATTGTTCCCACAATGGTGAACCAGGTTGTCAGGTACAACGCGCTTTAGATAGTGGAGAACTTGATAAGGATAGGTATAATAGGTACCTAAAAATGAAGAAAGAACTTCAGTTTCTTGAGAGAAAAACTTCATTAAAAGCTCAACAAGATGAGAAGAAGAAGTGGAAGGATATTTCTAAGTTTGCCAGATCACTAAATAAATAATGTAGGTTGCCTAGGTTTTATTCCTAGGTAGATTTTATAACATATTACCTAAGAATAAGTGTGTTAATTTGTTTTCAGATAAATTAATTATAATAATAGTAAAGTTTTATAAAATCATTTAAACTTTCAAAATATTATTGAAGGAGTAATAATGAAAAAAATAATATTACTTATAGTTAGTTTAATACTTTTTACTAGTTGTACTACAGCAAAATTTGGTGGATTACAAATGACAGATGAGATGCCTAGTTTTCAAGTAATTGGTGAATTTAATACTAAGGTTACAGTTCATAAGTTTTTTGGTAGTTCAGGGGGATCAACACTTTTTAATAATGGTGCAGATAACTCTATTGATCCAGTTTATGATGCTATTCAGAGAGAGATTGGTAAATATGGTGGTGATGCAGCTGTTAATATTGAAATTACATACGGTGCAAATTTCATCAACTATCTTCTAAATTATTTTACAAGTAACATTTATGCACCTTCAACGGTCACTATAAGTGGAACAGTAGTTAAATATTAGAGAAAAAATAAAGAAAAAAATCAGCCCTCAGGGGCTGTATTTTTACCAATCAATTGGAAAGTAGTCCTTTAAGAACTTACCACACCAATGTTTACCAGAGTTTATTCCATCTATTAGTGGGTCCATAACTCTAGCGGCCCCATCAACAATATCTAATGGTGGCTGAAAGTCATGTAAATCAACTTTAAGCTTCGATAACTGTACTGGATCTTCATCTGTTACCCAACCAGTATCAACTGCGTTCATAAATATACCAAAGTCAGCAAACTCTCGACTTGAAGTATGTGTTAACATATTAAGTGCAGCCTTTGCCATATTTGTATGTGGGTGTCTAGCTTCTTTCTTGAAACGTTGAAACTTACCCTCCATAGCTGTAACATTTATTATATGCTTTTTACCAGTATTATCCCTTTTCATTAGTGGTGCTAACTGGTTACAAAGTACAAAAGGAGCAACTGCGTTTACAAGTTGAACCTCTAACATTTCTGATGTATTAATTTCACCTAATTTTAATCTCCAGCTATTTGTGGTTCTTAAATCTACTTGCTGTAGATCTACATCTAGTTGACCAGTAGGGAATATCTCCTCAGTTGAAAGTGCATCATCGTATGAGTATGGTATTTGTGAAAGTTTTGCAGACTCTCTTAACCCAATTCCAGGAGCTTTTGCATTCCATGCTACTGGAAGTGAACTTTCAGGATCTTGGCTATTTTTGGATATAGCATTTATTTTGTCAGTACAAACTTCAAAGTTATGTAAAAGCATCTGAACACCATCAGAGAAATGTGAAAATGATTTCATTTCGTTCTCCATCATGTGTGAGTAGAATCCAGGAGGACGTCTAACGGTTTGTGCTGCATTGTTAATTAAAATATCTAACCTATCAAAAGTTTGTTCTATATGGCTACAGAATATTTCAACACTAGGGGTATGTCTTAAATCTAACCCATAAATATGCAACCTATGTCCCCAAATATTAAAATCTTTTTCTTTTGAGTAACGTATTGCAGAATCTACTGGGAACCTAGTTGTTGCTACAACTGTTGCACCAGAACGTAACATCATTAAAGTTGAATGGTAACCTATTTTTAATCTAGAACCAGTAATTACTGCTACTTGACCTTTTAAGTCTGTGGTTTGGAATCTTTTTTTATAGTTAAGATCTGCACATGTTGGACACATTGTATCGTAGAAATGGTGAAGTTTTGTGAACTTATCCTTGCAAACGTAACAATTTCTAGGGGATTGTAAATATAAGTCATCTCTTTCTATTGTTGATTCATTTTCTAACATAAGAGGAGCCTGAAATACAGAGTCCTCACGGGCAATCCTAATACCTGTTGCAGCTCTAGCTTTTTTCTCAAGTGTAGTTTTTTCTTGTCTCTTGATACGTTTTTTTATTTTTCTTCTCTGTTTAAGAGTATATACATCTGGGTGAGATATTTTCCCAGCTAACTTCATCAGTTCAATCTGTTCCTCTTCTTTTAGAGTTACATAAACTTCGTCGTTATTTATAAGTTCTCTTAGTGTTTCTATACAAGAGATTATATTACTTTTATCCACAAATATTCCTTAAAATTAGATTAGTATTTTTAACACTTATTACTGCTAATTACAATGTTAAGTTCGTGATTGTAGGCAAGTTACTAATATTTAAATTATTATTCAATATAATTCTTAGTTATATAATGATCATGATATAATAACAATGAGGTTAATGATAAATATGGAATGGAATGATATATATATTACAGGTATAAAAAAAATTGATGAGCAACATAAAGAGTTATTTGATATTATTGCTAGATTAAGAAATGATTTTCCAGAAAATTATATTCAAGAGCGTAAAGAAGTTAAGGAAATATTAAAGTTCCTAATAGATTATGTAATCTTTCATTTTTCATACGAAGAAAAGTATTTAGAAAACATAAAATACGAGCTATTAGATGAACATAAAAAGATACATAATGAGTTCATAAAAGAGATACAATCTATCTCTAAGGATTTTAAAACTAAAACTTCATACAAACCTATTAAACTTTATTATTTTCTAAGTTATTGGTTACAATCTCATATTGCTGTAGAGGATAAAAAGGTTATTGAAAAAGTTAGTAGACCAATACATCTAAATAAAGATGCAATATTAGAAGCAAATATCTTTAGTATTGAATTAATGTTTAAAAATAAAATAATTACAAATGAAGAAAGAATAGAAAAAATAAAAAAACTAAATAGTTAATTCATCAATAGTATTTGGTATTTTAGTATATATATTAGTTTCTGTAATTATTTTTTGAGTAATCCAATCTAACTTATATTCTTTAGAATAGCCGTGTATTATTAATATCTGAGCAGTTTTTTTATTATTAGTTAGTATTTAACTTGACATATTGTGCAAGCGTTTGCATTATATGTTGAGGAGTTTAATTGAAGAAAATAGCATTACTCATAATTTACATACTGTTTATCTATGGGTGTACTACAAAGCCGGAAACTACAACAAGTAAAGAGGTTATAAAAGAGTTAGAAATTCTAGATCAAAACTTTTTTATTGATATTAATGAATCGACTGTTAAATTTTTATTTAAAACTTTAAGAGGTGATTTAGTTAACTTCTATATAGGTTTAGACTCTAATAACTTAAATAAAGTCCAGGATTTATTACCATATAAAAACAAAGGTTTAAAAGTAGAAAACCTAGAGGCAAAAAAAAAATATTATTACATGATCGAGGTTATAAGGGAAACAGAAACTCTTAAAACAGATATATTGTCATTTACAAAACAAGATAGAACTAATAACTGGAGCCATGCAGAGTGGGGAAGGTCAGCAATTTTTTATGAAGTATTTGTAAGAAGTTTTAACGATTCAGATGATGATGGAATAGGGGATCTAAAGGGGTTAGAGGCAAAAATTCCCTACTTAAAAGAGTTAGGAGTTGACGCATTGTGGTTAATGCCTATTTTACAATCACCTACATACCATGGATACGATGTTACAGATTATTATAATGTTGAAAAAGATTATGGAACAAACCAAAATCTTTTTGATTTAATAAAAACGGCCCATAAAAACGATATAAAAATAGTTATGGATTTGGTTATTAATCACAGTTCAATTGATCATCCTTGGTTTAAAGATGCTGTTAAAGGGGTCGATAACACATATCGAAATTATTATGACTGGGCAGATTCAACTGATAGAGTTACAGATAATGGGCCCTTTGGTGGCAAAATGTGGCATAAAGCTTACTCTGGTTATTATAATGCCATTTTCTGGGACAGAATGCCTGATATGAATCTTAGAAATAAAAAAGTAAGGGATGAATTTAAAGATATTGCTACTTTTTGGATAGAAAATGGCATTGATGGTTTTAGATTAGACGCAGCACTACATATTGATGATAAAGATAAAGATGTTACACATAGCTGGTGGAAAGAGTTTAATACTCATGTTAAAAGTATTAACCCTAATGCTCTTTTAATTGGAGAAAACTGGACCTCTACAGCTAAAATGGCTTCCTATTTTAATGATCTAGATTCTTCATTTAATTTTACTTTTGCTAGTAGTATCGAGGAATTTAGTCGCGGAGATAAAGTCGACTTGTTAAATAAAATTGAAAGAATATATGATATATATAAAAGATATAATAAGAAGTTCATAGATTCAACATTTTTAACAAATCACGACCAAAATAGAATATCCTCTAATTTAGGTGGTGATTTAGATAAAACTAAATTAGCAGCAACTATTCTTTTCACAATGCCAGGCACACCTTTCATATATTATGGGGAAGAGTTAGGTCAGTTAGGTAAAAAACCTGATGAGAGTCTAAGAGAACCATTTGATTGGTATACCGAGACTAATGGGATTGGTATGACATCAATGAGTACTGGTGGTTTTAATCACTCTATGGATTATACTAAACCTTCAGACGGTATCTCATACCAAGAGCAAAGTGGTATAGATGGTTCTGTGTTAGAGCATTATAAATCTTTAATAAAAATAAGAAAAAAATATAAAGAGTTATTTAGCATTAAAAACTATAAGAAGGTTGAATATTTAGACGGATTATATGTTTATAAAGTTGAAACTGCGACATCTAACCTTTTAATAATTCATAATAATAGCGACGAACTTAAAAGTATAGATATAACAGATAAATCAACTGAACTTCTAACAAATAGAGAGTTAGAAGTCAGTGAACAGTTACAGATAAAATCATTTACATCTGCAATATTAGAATATAGTAGAGATTAATCTTCTTGATCTTGTGAAGTTAATTTTATTCCATCATCTGTAATCTCTATTAATTTTTGTTTAAAAAGTGAACCAACTGCTTTTTTAAAAGCCTTTTTACTAATTGCAAACTTGGAATAAATCTCTTCAGGTTTGCTTTTATCATTTAAAGGTATAAAACCATCTGCAGCTTCTAAGGAGTCTAACAATAGCTGAGTTGTAGGGTCGATAAAATTTCTATAACCGAGAGGTTGAATAGAGATATCTAATTTACTATCATCTCTTATATTTTTAACATAACCTTTTAAATAATCTCCAATTTTAAGATCTTTAAAAATTTCATTTTTGTATACCATTCCCTTGTGGTTATTATTAACAATGACAGATAGACCAAATTCTGCATCCTGATAAACTAGTAAGTCTACTTTTTCACCCTCTGATACTGTAATTTCATCATTTTGAAGATATCTTTCAACACGTTTAGTTCCATATAGTTTTTCTGTTCTTGGATCTTTCATCATGTATATAAAGTAGTATTTATCAACATCCATTGGAGTTCTTTGCTCAGATGCTGGAACAAATAGATGTTTATCCATACCCCAATCCATGAAAGCTCCAGCATCAGTTACAGATTCAACTCTTAATCGAGCAAATTCATATAATTCTAACTTTGGTTTTTGTGTTGTAGCTATCTTTCTTTCAGATTTATCTATATATACAAATACATTAATTTCTTCGTCTAGCTCAAAGTCTTTAGGGCAGTATCTATTAGGAAGAAGTACTTCTTCTCCATCATCATCACCTAAAAAAAGTCCATAGTCTGTACTTCTTAGTATGTAAAGTAAATTGTGTTTTCCTGTTTTAATCATCTATTCCCCTAGTTCTGGTCAGTATTAAACTGACTTTGTAAATCTTTAGTATTAATATGATTCATGACGCTAAAAGCCTCTTTTGAAATTAATTTCATAAAAAAATCTAAATAAATAATATTACTATTAGCTAAAGAATTATAGTATTAAATTCTAATAAGTACCATAAATAGAATTGTATTTAACTGTAAATAAAGCTTTTAATCGTAATTAAATCTAGGTGCGATTTCTTCAGGTTTAAAAGGAAGCCAATATTGCATTAGTCCATATTTATCTTCTTCTTCTCCATAAAAATTAGAAGTTGATATTCCTAGTAGTCTTACAGCCTTTTCTCCAATTAAAGTTTTTGGAATAAGTGACTCTATATACAACATAATATCTTTTGATTTATATAAATAACTTGGAGCTGTAATACTTCGAGTGATTTTTGTAAAATCGTGATATGTAACTTTTAAAGTTATTGTTAACGCTTTTTTAGATTTTTTTCGAAGATCAGTTTCTACTCTTGCAGAGACAGTGTGTAAAAAGTCTACTAGTCTCTCTTTATCAGTTATATCCTGGCTAAATGTTTTTTCTCTACCTATAGATTTCCTAATTCGAATAACTTCAACTTCACGATTATCTATACCACGTACAATATCGTAAAAGTATGGACCTGATTTTCCAAAAAGTTCGATTAATTCATATCGTTTATATTTAAATAGATCATTTCCACTTTTAATGCCAAGTTGTAACATTCTTTTTTCAGTTACTTTACCAACACCCCAGAACTTTCTAATTGGTAAATTTAGAATAAACTCTTGAGCTTTATCCGGGGTAACAACTGTAATACCATCAGGTTTATTAAAATCAGAGGCAACTTTAGCAATAAATTTATTGTATGATACACCTGCAGAAGCGGTTAGTCTTGTTTTCTCAAAAATATCTTTACGAATCATTTCAGCAATTCTTGTGGCGGAGGGTTCATTAATCTTATTTTCTGTAACATCTAAATATGCTTCGTCTAAACTAAGTGGTTCAACTTTATCAGTATATTTATGAAAGATCTCATGAATGTGATTAGATGCTTCTTTAATCCTATCAAAGTTACAACCTACAAAAATTCCATGGGGGCAGAGTTTATATGCTTTATATGTAGGCATTGCAGAGTGTATACCATACTTTCTAGCTTCGTATGAACACGTTGAAACCACACCACGGCTATTGGGATCACCACCAATAATTAGTGGTTTACCTCTATATTCTGGGTGATCTCTCTGCTCTACTGCAGCAAAAAAAGCATCCATATCTACATGGACTATTTTTCTTTGAACCATATTTATACTATACGTAATTTAAGTAGTTTAGACTAGCTTTACCACATTAAATCATCTATAATTTAATTATGTGTTTTAATGCAACAATAATGACACCCCTAGAAGTAGCTCAATATGAGTATAATCTGAACATTGGATCAGACTTTATATATAATGGATATTCTGAATTTAAATCTGCTTTTGTCCATCCTTTTCTACCAATAATTTTAGAAGATAGAGTCCTAGGTCAAGGTAAATGGGGTCTTATTCCACATTGGGTTAAAGAGTGTAAAAAATCAGAAGAGATTGTAAAATATACATTAAATGCTAGAGTTGAAACTTTAGAAGAGAAACCATCTTTTAGAGGATCTGTGAACGGTGGAAGAATAATAGTACTTATGGATGGATTTTATGAGTGGAAACATATAGAAGGAAAAAAAATACCTCACTATGTATCTGATAAATCTGGTAAACCTCTACTAATTGGCGGTTTAGTATCAGCTTGGGGTGGAATTAATACATTCTCTATAATAACAACCGAAGCCCAGGGAGTTATGAGAGAAGTACATAATAGTAAACTAAGAATGCCCTTAATAATTAAAAAGGAAGAAATAGACTATTGGTTAGATTCAAAAATTTCATACAGGGATGTTAAACAAAATATTAATCCCCAGTATGAAAATTATATGGCAATAGAAAAAGAACCGGTATATTAAAAAAACGCATTATGAATAACTTCAATTGCTTTATCTCGGTGAGTAGTTTCAACGACAATATGTGCTGCAACCTCAGATGCTCCACCTGAAATTATCTTAGCATTTATATTTTCGCTATTTATTGCGTGTAACATTTTATAAACAAGTCCATGATGAGCTAATATACCTTCTCCTACAATTGCAATAATTGAGAGGTTATCTAAAGGTTTAATACTTGTAATTGTATGAAAGTTATTGGATTCAACTAAAAGTGTAGCGTCTTTTAAATCTTTATCTTCAATATATATATTTATACATGTCCCAGACGTTACAACTGATAAAATATTAATATTATGGTTATCCAACAGTGTTGTTATACGTCCTAAGATCCCAGGTTTAATACCAACAGCTGGTCCATTTAATTTTAATACTGAGAAGTTATCGTTGTAAGTAACACTTTTTACAACAGATTTAGAAACACTCTCTTCCTGGTTTATTATAGTTAAAGGTACTAAATCAATATTTTCCTTTGTTATATTAAATATATTTATTGGTATTGAGTTTTTCATTAATGGTTCTACTGTTCTAGGGTGTAGAATTTTAGCACCAAAATATGATAATTCTGCTGCTTCTCTATATGATAGGTTCTTTATCTTTACTGGGTTTTTAACAAGTTTAGGGTCAGCACTTAAATATCCATCAACATCTTTCCATATGTCTAGAGATTTAGCATCTAATAAATTAGCAAATGAAGCTGCTGAGTAGTCACTTCCTCCACGACCTAAAAGTGAGATTCTTCCTTTAGGTGTTATCCCATAAAATCCAGGAATTACATAAACCTTATCATCTTTTAAAGCACTTTGGACAAGAGGTCTAGATTTATCAAAATCTATTGATGAATTTTTGTACTCTCCATAAGTAGTTAGTCCAATATCTTCTGGAAGTTTTTCAACTGCATCAATTCCATTATGTCTAAGTATTGCGGTTAAAAGAATTGATGATAACTTCTCTCCAAAACTTAAAACTTTATCCTCTACAAAATCTGGGACATCACCTATGTAGTGAATTCCTTTCAGACAGTTCTCAAGTTCAGAAAGTCTAGAATTTATTGCAGCATTAATCTCTTTTTGTAGCTCTATATCTTTTATATGATACTCAATAGTCTCTTTTTTAACATTTTGGATAAATTTTTGTACTTCATCTATATGATTTATAGATTGTTGAACCTTATATATCCCTTCAGTTAAGTAGTTAGTAATACCATAAAAAGCTGATACTACAAGTACTAATGGTCTGTTGTAACTTTTTACAACACTTATAATTCTATTTAGGTCCTCTCTACTTTTTAGATTTGAACCACCAAATTTAACAACAATTTTATCCAACTATAACTCCAACTTAATATGTAATTTATATTCTTTTAATACGCTTTTGTAAATAAAAGTGTTATATTTTATATAACTTGTTTATAATATGGTGGATTGAATGGATCGATGTGAAAAAAAAATACTGTTTAAAATGTTTAGAATTACTTTTTTTATACCAATAATGATGATTATTTTAATTGATTTTAAAGGACAAAACATTGAAGCTGCATTTCATAATAGTATTTCTTCTCTTTTTACATTTCCTTATGCCAATTTTAGCTGGGGGCTAGTATTATTAATTAACTTAGTAATTTTTTTATATGCAAAACCTCTAATCTCATTTTGGACTAAATATAATAGAGGTGAACCTATATCAATAAAACATAAAAACATATCTATGCATATTTTTAATAAATTGAATAAAATCATCACTTTAATGTGTGTTTCTGGTTTTCTAATTGGAGCAATGTCTGGTCATGATGACCTAACAAATAATTTTAGTATTTTACCTTTTACATATATTATTGCAGAATCAATAGCAACTGGTCTATTTACTGTCACCCTAATTGTAATGAGTTTAGATGATATATTATTCCCAATTAAAAGTGCTTTAATGTTAAATTATCCTGAAGTTAAACCTCGATTCCAATCTTTTTTTAGGCAGATGAGTAAAACAATGCTTCTTTTACTAGCATTTTTAGGTTTTCAAATATTTAGTATTGCAACTGATTTTTATGATATTGCATATAATAGAGCTCAAAGTAAAAACTTTGTCACCTCTGATGAGACCATTATTGACGGTGATGTAGAATCAGATTTAGGAACAGTTATCGAGATGGCTATGGAACCTGAGATGTTTTTTACAAAAATGGGAACAGGACATAAAAAAACTGAAGACTTAGTAGATGTTCTTGTTTTTAAGATCATAATTTACTTTTTATTGAGCTTAAGAGCTTTAGCCTTATTAAAAAAATCAATAAAAAATCCTCTTAAAACAGTTGAGAGTAGATTGGAAGAGTTAACATCTGATTCTAAAAAAGAGACAAAAAGAATTGAGATAGTTAATAATGATGAATTTAGTCTTATATATACCGATATAAATAAATTAATTGATATGCAAGAGACAGAGTTAGGAATAAGCCAGGAAAGATTACACTCTGTTATTGATAATGCAGCAGACCCGATAGTTAGTTTCGATGAAAAAGGACATATCTACATATTTAACCCAGCAGCAGAACTGTTTTTTGGTTGGGATCGTGAACAGATAAAAGGTACCTCTTTAATTCAACTGTTTGATCCTGATTCTGATTATTGCAAAATATGTGCAGAGGATGAACAGAAATTTATAAAAGTAGTAACAGAGGGAAATGACGATCTTCAACGTTTTAGTGGAATTACATCAACTGGTGATAAAGTCTCTTTTGAAGCAAACTTTAGCAGGTCAGAAACCCCTGATGGAGCTATTTATACCGCTGTTATTAGAGATATTAGTAAACAATTGGAATTTGAAGATAGTCTTAAAAAAGCAAAATCTTCAGCAGAGAGAGCCAATGAATTAAAAAGTGAGTTTTTAGCAAACATGAGCCATGAACTAAGAACTCCATTAAATGCCGTATTAGGTTTTACCCAACTATTAAATACAGATAAAAACTTAACAGATAGTCAGGTTGATAAGTTAAATACAATTTCCAGAAGTGGGGAGCATCTACTTGCCTTAATTAACGACATCTTAGATATCTCAAAAATTGAAGCTGGGAAGATTGAACTACATGAAACTACATTTAACTTAAGAGATTTTAGTGAAGATTTAAAACAGATGCTTGAACTTAAATGTAAAAATAAAGGTCTATCTCTCTATATTGAATATGTAGATCCAATACCCGTATATGTTAAAGCCGATTTAGGTAAACTTAGACAGATTATGATAAATATATTAGGTAATGCTATAAAATTCACAAAAGAGGGTGGAATTGCAATTGTTGTTGGTATAGAAAATGACAAACTTAGATTTTCGGTAAACGATACTGGAAAAGGTATCCCTACCGATGAAATTAGTTCTATCTTACAACCTTTTACTCAGTCTAGTATTACAGATAATGAAGGTGGAACAGGTTTAGGTTTAGCAATTACAAATAGTTTTATAAAAATGATGGGTGGTCAACTTGAAATTGAGAGTAAAGAAGATGTTGGTAGTACATTCTCATTTGGTGTCGATTACGAATTAGCCAAGGGCGCTGAAAACAAAGAGGATGACCTTGGTACTGTATTAGGAATTGAAAATGATAGACATCCTAATGTTGTGATTGTAGACGATAAAATTAATAACAGACTTATTTTAAAAGAGATGTTAGAAAGAGTCGGTTTTGTTACAATTGAAGCTGAAAATGGTCTAGAAGCTGTTAAGAGAGTAAAAGAAGTTAAACCAGAGTTAGTATTTATGGACATTAAAATGCCTGTTTTGGATGGTTATGGTGCAGTTAAATTAATTAAAGAAGATGAGTCTATAAAAGATATTCCTGTTTTTGCTTTAACGGCAAGTGCTTTTAAACATGATGAAAAATCTATTTTAGAATCTGGATTTGATGGATTTCTTGCTAAACCTTTTAAATTAAGTTCTCTTTTTAGACTTGTACATGATAGCAGTGATATTAAATTTATTTATGAAACCAAGAGGGAAGTGATAAAAAAAATATCCATAGATTCACTAAACTTTAAAGAGATTATTCCACTTATTCCAGAGACACAAATTGATGAACTTGATGATTTAGCATTGATAAATGATTTCGCTGGTATTAAAAATATACTAGATGGTTATAAAGATGAACCAAAACTTACAGCTTTTGTAGAAACTGTTATCTACTATACAGATAATTTTGATGACGATAATTTGCAAATAGTAATAGAAAAACTAAAACAAGGATGATCTATGGATAAGAGTAAATCAAGAATTTTAATAGTTGATGATATTGAAGAGAATTTAAAAGTTCTTACAGAAACACTGACTCAGCAAGGTTTTTATCCTCTACAAGCTAAGAGTGGTGAGAGAGCTATTCAGATTGCAAAAAAGGCACTACCTGATTTGATATTATTAGATATAAAGATGCCTGGTATGAATGGTTATGAAACTATTGAGAAAATAAAAGCTGACCCAACTATCGCTGATATTCCTGTTATATTTATTTCTGCATTAAATCAGATTGAGGATAAAGTTAAAGGATTTACTTCTGGAGCTGTTGATTATGTATCTAAGCCCTTTCAGAAGGAAGAAGTTATAGCCAGGGTTACAACACATCTAAAATTAAGACAAATTCAGAAAGATATTGAGATCGAAAGAGGAAAGTCTGATGCACTACTATTAAATGTATTACCAGAAAGTGTTGCAAAGGAGTTAAAAGAGTATGGGACAAGTGAACCTCAAAGTTTCGCTGATGTAAGTATTATGTTTACAGATTTTGTAAAATTTACCGAATATGCTACTCAGTTAGCCCCTAGAACATTAATAACAGAACTAAATGACATGTTTACAGCATTTGATGAGATTATGGATAAAAACGGCTGTGAAAGAATAAAAACAATTGGCGATGCATATTTAGGTGTCTGTAGCAGTGCCTCTAGTTTGGCTAAGGCTGCACTTGAAATTAAAGAGTATTTAATCAAGAGAAACGGTATATCTGATAATAAGTGGCAAGTACGAATTGGTATACATACCGGAGATATCGTTGGAGGTATTGTTGGAACTAAAAAATATATTTACGATATTTTTGGTGATTCTGTTAATATCGCGTCAAGAATGGAGTCAAACTCAGAACCTATGGCTATAAATGTCTCAGAGGATTTCTATTTAAGAGTTAAGGATAATTTTAATTTTACAAAAAGAGAACCAATTGATGTTAAAGGTAAGGGCTTAACAAATATGTATTTTATTGATGATCAACTATCTTAAACTTGGTTTCTAATATTACCACTAAAATATGCTGAGATATTTTTACATATCTCTGATATAACTCTGTTTCTAGATTCTATACTAGCCCAAGCAATATGCGGAGTAATAAATAGTTTCTCTTTTTGCACTATATTTATTAGTGGATTATCATTTTTTACAGGTTCAGTTGTTAATACATCTATACAAGCAGCTTTTATCTGATCATTATCTAAAGCATAAGCTAACGCTTCTTCGTTAATAATTCCACCCCGGCCTAAATTCATAATAATCAGATTCTTTTTTGCTAATTCTAATTCAGGAAAAGATATAAGATCTATAGTTCTGTTATTCAGTGGTGCATGGATTGAAATAATATCACATGTTTTCATTAGGACTTTTAAAGATACCTCTGTATAATCTTCATCTCTTTTTATACCAGTAGTTGATGTAAAAAAAATATTAGCCCCAAAAGCATCTGCTATATTTGCAACTTTTCGTCCAATATTACCAAGACCGATTATACCCCAGTTTTTTCCATGAATCTCATTCCAACTTTGTTCTATAGTTGTGAATACTATATTGTTATTATATTCCCTATTCTTAATATAATTATCGTAATATTTTAGATGCTGGAGTTGATATAAAAGCATGCTAAATGTATGTTGAGCAACAGATTCCGTGGAATAATTAGTCACATTACAAACTGTAATTCCAAATTCTTTGGCTTTAATAGTATCTATATTATTATAACCTGTAGCTGTTAAGCATATTAATTTTAATTTTGGTAGAGCTCTGAACTCTTTTTCTCTTAAATCTACTTTATTTAATACTAATACATCCGCATTTTTACTATGTTTTAGAACATCGGAATCACTAGTAAATTGATAAGTAGTTACTTCTCCTAGATCGTTAAAAGAAGAGAGGTTTAGATCTTTTCCAAGTGTTGCAGCATCAAGTATTACTATATTCATAGAGCTCCCATACTAAAAATAACTTTTTAATATTAATGTTGTTGCTCCTAAGGGAGTTGCAAGTTCATCTAGTTCTGAGCCTGTAATTTCAACATCCAGATACCCTTGAAATAATTTTTCTGTTTTAACTTTTATTGCGTTAATTAAAGGAGTCAAAAATTCGTCTTTTGCGTAGATTACATTCCCACCTATAATTAGCTTTTGTGGATTTAAAAGCTCTATACACTGGACCATTTTATCAGAAATGATATCAGTATATAAATTTAACAATCCAGTTGTAGCATCTTTGTCTATTTCTAGAAAGTTTTTTACTTTATCAATTCTAAAGTCAGAAATATCTTGACTGTTATTTGAATAATTAGCTAATCTAACATCATTTTGATAAGAGTACATTTCTCCAGCATGGTGATTACTACCTTCATAAAGTGTACTGTTCAGGTATAGACCTAAACCCATATTTACTAGAGTAGAACCAATAAAAAGGTAGATTACATTTTCATAGTTAATATTTTCAGGGTCATGAATAAACCATTTTTCAGCTAATAATGAGGCATTTACATCATTAATAAGCTCAACAGGGTAGGGGAATAATTTTTCGATTTCTGCTTTTAATGGAACTTCAGACAGATTAAGACCATCGCATTTATATATTATTCCATTTTTACTATCTACTTGTGCAGAGATTCCTATTCCTATACCTGATATCTGAGAATCTTTTAACGATTCTTTTTGAATTATCTGAATTATTGATTCTTTTATATCAGAAATTATGTCATCTTTTGATGTTTTATCTTTATACGTTGAATAGTGGGTTTGAATTATATTTCCACAAAAGTCAGTAATTAAAACTGTTATCTGTTCCGGTTCTATACTAAGACCTATGGTATAAAACTTCTTAGAATTTAGTTCCAGATATTGTGGAGGTTTACCACCTTTTTTTGTTGATGTTCCAATTCCAGCTGTAGTAATAAATTCATTATTTATTAGAGACTGTATACAAGGTGAAATTGTAGACTTATGTTTGCCAGTTATTTTAGTTATCTCAGTATTGGATAATTTTTTATGTTTTCTAATTAAATTTAATATATTTCTTTCAGTCCCATTCATAATAATAGTCTATCTTTCATTTTAAAAAAAATCTATAAAAAGTTTGATCAAATAAGTCTCATGATATAAACTAACCTATGACTAGTAATGAAAATGTATTAAAAACAGTAAAATTCTCTATTATGTTAATAATGAGTTTAGTAATAATAATTAAACCTAATTCACTTCTATCAATTATGTTATTTGTTCTTGGTGGTTATATGGTTCTTATTGGAATCTATGCATTAATCTCTTTTTTAGCATTAATTAAATATAAGAAGGGGTGGGTACCTGAAGGGTTAAGATTCCTGATTTTAACTACATTAGGCTGCTTATTATTGTTTAATTCAACGGTTGTTGCTGGGTTTTTATCTGGGGCAATATTTGTCGTTCTAGGCCTTCTAATTATGTTAGTTGGAGTTGTAGCTATAGCTAGAACAAAAGAGACTTCAGCAGGAATTATATTTCTAATAGTAGGTTTTATTATCGCAATATTCCCATTAGGTGTCTCATTTTTTGTAACTAGAATTATTGGTTTTTCACTACTGTTTTTATCTGTATATCTTCTAGTATCTTTAAAAACTAAATCTTCTTAAAAATAATTACAGTTTCATCATCTACTCTGTTTCTAGATCCTCTAAACTCATTTAAATAATTCTTTAATAGCAGTGATATTGTCTCAGTTCTATTGTTTGAGTTCTCTAATATGAATGATTCTAGCTCTTCAATTGTGAATACATCATTAAAGTCATTTCTAACTTCTAGTAGACCATCTGAGAACATATACAATACATCATCATCTTGTAATCTTATACTTTTGTTTGTATATACAGTTGTGTTATCTATACCTACTGGAACATCATCATGATTTATTCTTTCAACTCTCTGGCTCGCATTACGGTAAATTAGAAACGGAGTATCTCCAGCAACTGCAATTGTAAGTTCATCTTTATCATCATCGTAAACTAATACTGATAGTGTTGCAAAATAGTCTGTTTTAACTCTATCTGAAATACTTTTATTTAGAAATGTTAGTAGATCTTTTGCTGTAGATTTACTATTTGATGCTAACTGAAGTATAGTTCGAATAATTACTAATACTAGGGCAGCAGCGATACCTTTACCTGCAACATCACAAACTGTTGCAACACTTTTACTTTTAGATATTTTGTAAATATCGTAGTAGTCACCACTAATACCTCTAGCACTTTCAGAAAATGCAGAAACATCGATATTAGGAAGTACTGGAATTTTTTTAGGAAGTAACTGAGATTGAATCTGAGACGCAATATTCATCTCTCTTTTAAGCTCTGTTTTTTCAAGAAGTTCCATATATTTATAGATATTATCAATTGTTAACGATACATACTCCATAAAAGATACCATATTTGAGAAATCTAAGTCTGAAAATGTATCATCTCTTTGGGTTTTAGCAAGTGATATAACACCTAGAAGTTTATTTGAAACAACTAAAGGAATAGTCATACTTGATTTAATAAATAAAATATCCTGTGGATTTGAGTTTAAAGGAAGTTTATCAGTTTCAAGCTGGGTATCTTTAATAAACAATGATGAGCCTTTTAAAACGGATTCACTAGATAGATATGTACTTCCAAATGCAATTGGTGTAGATTTTAATTTTTCCTCAATTAGAGCTCTTTTTGATCTAACTGATACTGATACTGAGAATGGGGGAGGAAAAAAACCTTCCATATGTTCTACTTTTAAAACATCTGTAAATTTATCAACTAAAAGAATTACAGCAGTATCCGCATTTGATGAATCTTTTGCTAATTGTGTTATTTTAGCTAATAAAGCATCAATATTTACAGATTCGGATATTATAGAACTTACTTCGTTCATTAACTCTCTCATCGATGCTGTTTTACCTACTAACATGGAGGTTAATTGGTTGAAGTTCTGTGTAAGTACACTAAACTCATCACCACTATTATCGTGGGCTTGAACTGAAAGGTCTCCTTCTGAGATTTGTTCAATAGATGTTTCAACATTGTTAACTTTACTTATTAAACTTCTTGCTACTCGTAAGCTTAAATTCATTGCTGCAATAACAATTACAATTGTAAAGAAAATAAGAAAGAGTGTGTTGGTTGCGATATTTCTATCTACCTCATATATAAGATCATCTTGTACAACAACAATTAAGGTATCAATAGATAAATAACTATAATCTTGAGCCTCAATCTGAGTAATTAGTTGTCTTAAAGTCGTAAATTTTGAAGTAAGTGTATTATCACTTTTCATTCTTTCATAAATTATATCATAACTTTTTATAATTCCATTACTTGCAATAATTGGAATCCATCCAGAATTGGGATCAATTAGCCCTCTAAAAGTACTGGTAATAGGTAAATAATATGATGCATTTTGTTGTGACCACGTGTAATAAAACTTTTTAAAACTCTCTTCTAAGTCCTTATGATTTGTAGTGATTTTATCATATAAATAATCTAAAAGAGTTAATAATTCATCATGTTTACTGGTTATACGAAGACTATAATCTACAATATTTTCGTCGGTATAAAGAGAGTTCGAGAATAGTTCACTTAAACTATCACCCATATCTACTAAACGGTTAAACTCTACCTGAATATTTTTTAACTTTTGTATGTTATTAAAAGATGTATATAAAATAAAAATAGAGAAGAGTATACATAATACTGTTGTTAATTGAATCAGGGTAATTTTAGTCTGTATTTTCATCTTTTATTTATCCTCATCAATTTTAATAATTAGAATTGTCTGGTCGTCATGCTGTTTTGCACGGGCAGTAAATTTATGCATATCAGTTATTACACTATCAAGAATCTTTGGAGCACTTAAGTTAGAGTGAAGTCTAATTTCTCTTAACATTCTTTGAGTTGAATACTCATCTCCATTTGGGTTTCTTGCTTCTGGGAAACCATCGGTATACATAAATATTACATCCCCTGGGTCTAAACTGATTCTTTTCTCTTTAAATACAGCAGTACTATCAATACCTACTGGTAATCCTGGAGAATCTACTGCATAAAATTTCTGTGTTTTTTGCCTATAAATCTGTATAGGGTGATGGGCTGCATTTGAATAATTTAACTTCATCTTCTCTAAATCAATCTTAAAAAATGCCATAGTTGCATATCGATCAACATCAATTTTACCGCAAATACTTTTATTTAACATTGTAAGTGTTTCAGCAGCCCCTCGTTTAGGAGAGGATACTAACCTTAATATTGTCCTAATCATTACCATTACTAATGATGCAGGAACACCTTTGCCGGCAACATCACAAACTGTAGCTCCGATTGTATTTTTATTCATTCTAAAGAAGTCGTAATAGTCTCCACTTACCCCTTTGGCTGCAAGTGTATATGCACTAGAAGTAATCCCTTTAATTTTAGGCATTTTCCCTGGAACAAGACTCTGCTGGATATCCGCAGCAACACCAATCTCTTTTTGCATCTCAAATTTTTCTAGAAGTTCATTATATTTGTCCAGAGTATCCAGCGTTAATGCTGTATAATCACTAAAGGATGAGAAGTTTGAGAAATCTAAATCTGAAAATGGTTTAGGATTTGATGTTCTCATCACGACAAATCCACCTATAATCTCACCAGCATTCATTAGAGGTACCATCATTAGTGAGTTTATATATAATGCCGATTTTTTATCTCTACATTGGGGAAAGTCAGGATGATTTAAACATTCTCGGATAAGCATAGGTTTTTGGCTCTCCATAACTTTTACAAGAATTGGAGTATCTATTGGAATAACATTTTCGTATAGGTATCTACCTGCTTTAGGTCTATCTGAACTTAGATCCTCTTCAATTGGAAAAAAGGGAGGAAAATGTCCTTTTGATGAAGTAATTTTTATTTCCCCGTCTTTTAATGTGAATAAAGCAGCAGAGTCTGAAACAATGTGGTTAGTCACATTTGATAGAATATTTGTCTGTATTTTTGTCAGATTAAGCTCTTCGTTCATGGCATTACCAATATCAGCCATAATAACATTCATTGAGTCAAGTTTTTTCCAGAGTGATGCTATAAAATCATTGAAGTTCCGCGCTAAGTCTCCAAATTCATCCCCTGCAGCAATGTGTACACTTGAAGTAAAGTCTCCATCGGTCATTTTGGCTAAGGATGAATTTAACTCATTTAAGTTAATAGTAATAACATTTGTTATTTTACTATTAAAGTAGAGGGCAATTCCTATAACAAAAATAAGTAACATTACTGTTGAAATAATAGATTTTCTTTGTATTTCATCTAATCTGGTATCACATGATACTTTTACAGTTTTCCATAACTCATGGTACGCTGCATACTCTTTTACTATCTCTTTATTCGCAAAATCTATTTTATATAAAAGAACTATTAGTTCGTTTGTACCAGAACTTTCTTCATTTGTTCCTATGGGAATCAATTTTGCTTTTGCCAGAGCGTCCTTTATACCAACTTCTTGTATTAAACGTTTTGCATCTGTTTCTTTATATTCATCATCTAAAGTAATTATATGTTTTGTAAAACTTGAAATTGATTTACTAGTTAATAAAGTAAAAGAGACATTTAAATCCTTTAATATGTCCCTTGTAGTTGCATTGTTATATAGAGAAGACCTTTTTATTTCATCAATAAACCTTTTTTGTATTAAAGTTCTACTACCTAGTTGTTCTTGAATTACATTACTTTCAACCCTTACATAAGCTAACGATTTTATATACCAATTAAATTTTGTAATCTCAGTATCAAGGTGATTTAAAACAATAACTGCGTTTTTTACTTTAACAACCTTTTGCATATGTAAAGTGAATATAAATATTGAAAGCAGAAGTGTTATGGTCATTATTAGTTGTACAGTGGTAAGTTTATTCTTTATTCTCATTAATTATCCTTAATTTGAGTTTATCAGACTTAATCTATATCGGCAGTTTTACTATAAAGATAAATATTAACATCGAGTACCTTTACTGTCCAGTTTATTCATAATTCTTAATGGTTGAATATCGAGAGATTATAGGTTACATTTCTTATTATGTTAATTCGTTATACTACTGACAAAAAAGGTCGTCCTGTAAAGCAAGCTGAGGTATATCAGCCTTTAGAGCATAATATAAATAAAGCATTTGTAGATAGAGATGCAATTTCTATAATAGAGAAACTAACTCGCCGAGGTTACCAAGCATATATAGTTGGTGGGGCAGTAAGAGATTTAATGGTAGGAAGAGAACCAAAAGATTTTGATATAGCAACCGATGCGTTACCAGAAGAAGTTAGAAGAACTTTTAAGAATTCCAGAATAATTGGTAAGCGTTTTAAACTTGTACATATTTATTTTGGTCCTAAAATATTTGAAATAGCTACATTTAGATCTTTAGAATCATCAAATAATAATAATGATTATGGTAATATAGAAGAGGATGTTTTAAGACGAGACTTTACTATTAATGCCCTCTATTATTCACCATCTGATAACCTAGTAATTGATTATCTTGGTGGAGTAAAGGATTTAAGAAATAGTAAATTAAAGTCAATTATAGACTTAGATACAACTTTTAAAGAAGATCCTGTTAGAATGATTCGTGCTATAAAATATAGTAATATTTCTAGATTAAAAATACCTTTAAAACTGAGACGTCAAATAAAAAAAGAGATCAATCTACTAGATACAGTGTCTGTTTCAAGGTTAATTGAAGAAGTTTTTAAGATTTTATTATCTGGTTGTTCAAATAAAATTATTGAAGATATTATATATTACAGAGCATTTGAATGTCTATTCCCTGAAGTTGGAGATGCACTATTAGGAAAGAATAAAAAAGAGTTTAAAACTCGATTATTAAAAGATTTAGATAAACTTGATAAAAAGATATATAGAGGCTCAGAGAAAAGTAAAGGTTTAGCATTGTCATATTTCCTTGATGCATATCTGACCGGTCTTGGTGTTTTTAATAGTAAAAATATTGTAATGAAAGATTTTGTTCAAAATATTAAAGATAGTTTAAAACCATTGATTGCACCTAATGCTGATGTAGAAAATGCCGCAAGATTATTACTAAAAAGAAAAAATATTAAAATAACTGGTAAACGACGTTATGTTAAACGTGGTGGACGAGCTGGTTTTAACAAGGTTAAAAAGAAGAGAAAAGTAGTTAATGAACTAGGGAATTGACCATAATTTATTTTTATCCCAGAATCTTTTGGCAGTAGCTGAACCATTTTCAAAAGCTTTTTGTATCCAATACTTTGTTTGGCTTAGATCTTGTTCTACACCTTCAGCTTTAAAATACATAACTCCTAAGAAATACTGGGATAGAGAGTCATTTTCTTTTGCACTTATTTTAAACCAATTAAATGCTTTTTCTAAATCGATAGTTGTCCCATCTCCAAAATAATTCATTATTCCAGCTTTAATTATAGCTTGGAGGTTTCCAGATTGAGCACTTAAAGTAATCCATTTATAACTTTGTTTTAGATCTTTTAAAACTCCAATACCATCGTATAACATAGTCCCTAACATAAAGGCTGCAGAGCTATTTCCTAATTCCCCAGCTTTATTAAAGATTCGAAATGCTTTTTTATAATCTTTTAAATAAAAATCAGTTTTACCTGTGTAATAAAAATCACCTAATATAAATAGTGCTTCAGGTATATCCTTTCGTGTTAATTCCCGTATCATCTGTACTAACTCTTTTTGAAGATGAATCATAGGTGGGATTCTGTAATAAGTGTGTTGTGACTCTATAAGATATTTTTCTGCAAGTAATTTGTCAGAGACTGCTCCAAGACCATAATAGGTTAAAATACTAATTAGCAGTAGTGATTCAGGATCTTCAGACATTCCAGCTGTAAAGTGTTCTTCTGCTTTTATATAATCTTGATTTCTATAATAACCAAAAGCAGTTAGATACTCTTTCCCAATTATAGTTAGTGATTTCCCATGATTTTGAGCTGCCGCTAGTTCAAACCAATGATACTTATTTCTATCAACATATCCTAACCTTGTAATGTTGTGCGAATTTTCAAGCTCACTAATTAAAACACCTAAATAATACTGCGCTTCTCTGTCTCCAGTTTCAGCTAATTGAACTAATTCATCATCTGGTATTGCCCAGTAGTCAATAACTATCTCTTCAGTTTTAGTATCATCAGTTAAAGTATCATCAGTTAAAGTATCGTCGGTTAAAGTATCATCAGTTATAGTATCATCAATTTTAGTATCATCAATTTTAGTATCATCAATTTTAGTCTCTTCAGCTACAATTAGTGGTATTGTTAATAAAAATAAGAATACTATAATTATTTTCAATTCTCGTCCCAACTTAAATTATGAAGATTTCCCTCGGAGCTAAGAGACTCAAAATTATTTTGTCTTAAAGCTTCATATGCCATTATAGCAGCACAGTTAGATAAATTTAATGATCTTAACTCGCTTTTCATAGGAATTCTTACACATCCTTCCGGATATTTAGTTAATAATTCCTCTGGTAAACCTTTTGACTCCTTACCAAAAAAGATATAACATTTTTTTTGATATTTTATCTGTGTATGATTTATTCTTGCTTTTGTGGTTCCAAATACATATTGCCCATCAGGATTTAATAAAAAAAACTCATCTAGATTTTTATATGTTTTAACCCCTAGTTTGTCCCAATAATCAAGACCAGCTCTTCGAACACTTTTTTCATCAATTTTGAAACCAAGTGGTTCGATTAGGTGAAGGCTCGCTCCAACAGCAGCGCATGTTCTAGCTATATTTCCTGTATTTTGAGGTATTTCTGGTTCATGTAATACTATATTTAATTCCATTATTTTATTTCCTGTACTAAATTAATTGAAGGTATAGCTCGGATGTTTTTAAGTATTTTTTTAAAATCATCCCCACTTGCGAGTTCAATTGTAAAATTTCCTTCTAACATTCCTCTATCATTCTCATCTAACACACCAGAAATCAGATGTGCTCTATATTTTTTTAGGGTACCTTCTATTTCACTAAAAATACCCGGGGTTCTTTGGGCTGTTACCCGACACTTTCTAACTGTATTTAGACTTTCTGCTTCCCATGATATATGAATCTCTCGCTCTTTAAACTCATTTATTCCTGGTAGGTTAGGGCAGTTCTTTTTATGTACAATAACACCACGACCTCTAGAGACAAATCCTACTATTTGATCCCCAATAACAGGGTGACAACAATTTGCAAAGCTAACAAGAAGGTTTGTTTCATCTCCAATAATAATAGAACTGGTATCACTATTATGTACTTCCTGATGTTCTACTAATTCTACCTTATCCACAAAGGTTTCAAAGTGCTCTTCTTTAATTGGTTTTGTTTTTGAGTTATCAACAATAATACTTTTTTCAGCATGAACAGTTTCATGATGAGTATTTAACCAGTTTCTAATTTTACTTTTGGCTCTTGCAGTTTTAACATGTTTTAACCAGTTTACATGGGGGTGGGCATTTGGAGATGTCATTACCGATATAATCTGAGTATTTTTTAGAGGTTTGGTTAATGGTATAATTTTATTATTTGCTTTTGCTCCTACACATGTATCACCAATTTGAGTATGTATATGATATGCAAAATCTAGGGCTGTGGCACCTTTAGGTAGCTCTATAATCTCACCTTTAGGAGTATAGACATATATAGAATCTTGAAGTAGATCCCCCATAACCGTATTTAAATACTCTACTGAATCGATATTAACATCTTTCCAAGTTTTTAATTTATTAATTACTGCAAGATCAGATGCCTTAATATGGCCATCTTTTTTTCCCTCTTTATATAACCAGTGTGCAGCAATACCAAATTCTGCAGTTTGATTCATTTTAAAAGTTCTAATCTGTACTTCGAAAGTTTTACCTTTTTCACCCATTACAGTTGTATGTAGACTTTGGTAGTTATTCTCTTTAGGCATAGCAATATAATCTTTAAATCTTCCTGCAATAGGGCTCCATAAACTATGTACTAGTCCCAATATGTTATAACACTCAAATGTTGTTGAGCATAGTATTCTAACACCTAATAGATCATATATATCAACTAGATCTTTCTGTTTATTAACCATTTTATTATAAATGGAGTAAAAATGTTTTGCTCTAGATTTAACATTAATGGTTATACCCTGCTCTTTAGAAGCATCTATTATATTTTGTTCTATTCTTGCCAAGAACTGTTGTCTTTTTCTTTTTTTATCTGATATAAAAGTTTTTATTTCATGGTAAGTTTCTTTATCAAGGTATTTAAGTGATGCATCTTCTAGTTCTGATTTAAGACCATAAATACCAAGCTTTCCTGCTAAAGGTGCATATATATCTAAACATTCTCTGGCTATTCTTTGCTGTTTCTCCGGTCTTAAAAAATGCAGTGTACTCATGTTATGCTTTTTATCTGCTAGTTTAATAAGTATTACTCTAATATCTTTAACCATAGCTAAAAACATTTTTCTAATAGTCTCTGATTCCTGTATACTTTTACTCTCAGCATTAACAATACTAATTTTTGTTACACCATTAACAAGAGCTGTAACTTCTGCACCAAATAATTTGGTAAATTCAGCTTCGGAAATTGTTGTATCTTCAATTACGTCGTGTAATAGACCTCCCACAACTGTGGGAACATCCATTTTTAATTTTATTAGAGTCTCTGCAACAGATATTGGATGGATAATATATGGTTCTCCACTCGCTCTTAACTGTCCTTTATGTTGGTTTACAGCCCAGGTCGCAGCCTTCATTATCTCTGTTTTTTCTATATCAGTATAAATATTTAAATGACTCTGAAGCTCTACTAATATTGAATCTATGTCGTTTTCTGTTATCAAGTTACTCATGTTGACCTACTATAATTCTTTCTAATCCTGCAAGGTCTTTATAAACCTCTATATTGGTATAACTGTTTTTTTCCATTTCATCTTTCATATTTAACATTTGGGCTGAAGCTGCTTCAATTAACAACCACCCATTTTTATTTAAGTACTTTGGTGAATCTTTTATTATATCTCTCACTAGATCTAATCCATCATCTCCACCATCTAAGGCTAAGGCTGGCTCTTTCCAACCTATGTCTATACGATCATCTGTCTCTTTTTTAGTTAAATAAGGTGGGTTTGTTGCAATTATATCAAAATGTCTTCCATCAAGATTTTGAAATAAGTTTGAATGAATAAAATTAACTTTGTTATTAACTAGTTTTTTGTTATTTATTCCAAAAACTTTCTCTGCAATAGGGGATATATCTGTTGCTATAACATTAAGTTCTGGTTGTTCATTTTGTAATGAAATGGCAATACAACCTGTTCCGGTGCACATGTCTAAAGCAGTTTTTAAATTATGTTTGTCTATTAGGTTAAGTGTTGTTTCTACTAAAATCTCAGTATCAGGCCTAGGTGTAAGTACTCCCTCTTCAATATAAAAGATCTGCCCATAAAATTCTTTTTCATTTAGCAGATAGGACACAGGAAAACCATCACTTCGTCTGTTTATTAGATCCAAAAAAATGGTTTCTTTGTCCTTGGATACAACATCAGGATAAGAGGCCAATAGTTTGGCTCTATCCATTCCTAAGGTCGATGCTAATAAAAGATTAGAATCTAACCTAGGGGATTCTGAGTTATTTTTTAGTAGAACAGCCCCTCTGTTAATTAATTCTCTTATATCCACTATTACTTTAAAGCATCCTCTTGAGCACTTAGTTTTAATGCACCAAACATCTCGTCTAAGTTACCTTGCATAAACGAATCTAATTTATATAAAGTTAGATTAATTCTGTGATCCGTTACTCTACCCTGAGGGTAGTTATATGTTCTAATTCTTTGGGATCTATCACCTGAACCAACTTGTTCTTTTCTATGATCTGCTCTCTCTGAATGAACTCTTAATTGTTCGGCCTCTAAAATTCTACTTCTAAGAACTTTCATAGCTTTTGTTTTGTTTTTTAGTTGAGATTTTTCATCCTGACATGTAACAACAACACCGGTTGGAAGGTGGGTTATTCTAACTGCGGAGTCTGTTGTATTTACTGACTGACCACCACAACCCTGGGATCTAAATACATCGATCTTAAGGTCATTTTGTTTAATATCAACATCGGCTTCTTCAGCTTCAGGTAGTACTGCAACAGTTGCAGCTGATGTCTGAATCCGCCCGTTAGAATCAGTAATTGGAACCCTTTGTACTCGGTGTCCACCACTTTCGTATCTAAGGTTTGCATATACGTTTTTACCAGATATAGAAAAAATTATCTCTTTAAATCCACCTAACTCAATCTCATTAGATGACATAATATCAACTTTCCATTTTCTTTGTTCAGCATATCGTGAGTACATTCTAAACAGATCCGATGCAAATAATGCTGCTTCGTCACCACCAGTTCCTGCTCTAATTTCCATAATAATATCTTTACCATCTAGTGGATCTTTAGGAACCAGTAGAATTTGAAGTTCTTGTAAAAGAGGATCAATTTTTGCTTCTAACTCTTTTAATTCCTCACGAGCCATATCTTTCATTTCAGCATCGTCTTCCATTTCTAACATCTCTTTTGCTTCTGCTATATTTTGGACTAGATCTTTATATGTATTATAAGCATTTACTATATCCCCTAGGTGGGAATATTCAACCATAAGGTCTTTATATTTTTTTTGATCAGATAGTACGTCAGGGTCACTAATTAATTTTTCTAGGTCGGCAAATCTTCTTACCATACCTTCTAGTTTAAGTTCTATTTTCATAACAGGAAGTTTAACAGTTTAAATGTTTCTTATCAATTGTTAATCTAAGCAAAAGTTCCTAGTAATATTACTACCTGACCACTGTAACATCGTTAGAATTATCTCTTCTGTTTTTATTAGAGCCCGAGAATCCTACCATTACTGTTAATAATCCATAAAGTAGTCCTGTAACAGCACCGACTAGATGGGTTAAAACCGAAATATTCCCAGCATCTTCTCTAGTAAATTCTTTATAAATATAGAAACCTAATACGACGACAACAGATAGGGGGAATTCCCCTTTTTCTATGTTCGTAAATGAAACTAATACAATAAAAAGATATACAATTCCACTTGCCCCAAGCATATAAGTATCTACAAAAAAAGCATTTATTAGACTAGATATTACAGCTGTAGTAATAATTAAACCAAATAATACTAAAGATTTATATTTCTCTTCTAGAATTGGTCCTAAAAGAATTAAATAAATTGCATTTCCTAAAAAGTGCTCTATATCAGTATGTCCTAGGATATGGGATATAAATTTTATGTAACCCATTGGGTCACTATAATTGAAACTCATTCTACCATCTGCAGTAAACCAATCTGATATTAAAAATGCATTTACATGGGTATTTAGAAAAAGAATCAATGAGCTTAGTATAATGAAAGTTAAAGATACTGGAGCATTATATTTAATTCTAATTTTCAACTTTTAACCTCTTTTTTCTTTAGCTTCCTCAAGCTTCATAGAAGCCTCTTCCCATTCCATGGTTAGTTGCTCTTCTTTATCTTGGCTTATTTTAATATCGTCCTGAATTTTAATAGCCTTAGCCTGATCACTATAATTCTCTTCTAGACCCATTAATTTATGAAGATCTTGGGTCTTTTCACCTTGGATATCTATTAAATGCATTAACTCTGTTTCTAGCTTCTCAAGTTTCTGGATCTGATTTTTTATCTTTTTATCTTCATCCCGGCTAAGTTTTGATTGCTTAACTTCTTTTACTAAGGTCTCTTCAGAGTCAACACTAATATCTTGTTCAGATTTCCATTTATAATACTTATAATCACCAATATATAACTTATGCGTGCCATTTTCTAAGTGTAGTACTTTACCTGCTAATCGTTCGATAAAGTAACGATCATGGGATACAAATATAAGTGTACCTTTATAATCTTTTAATGCATCTAGTAAAACATCTTTAGACATAAGGTCTAAATGGTTTGTTGGCTCATCTAATATAAGCAGATTAAATGGTTTTAATAGAAGTTTTAATAGGGATACTCTATTTTTCTCACCACCACTTAATATACTTATGTGTTTAAAAACATCGTCACCTTGGAATAAAAATGCTCCTAAAAGACTTCTTAACTTTGGTATTAATTCAGTTGGACTTTCATTTTCTAATTCTTCTAAAATTGTATGTTCTGGTGCAAGATGTTCACCATGATCTTGAGAAAAATATCCAACTTTTACATCGGTTCCTAGTCTGAAATTTCCTGTATATTCAGTATCAACTCCTGCTAGAACCCTAAGTAGAGTAGATTTTCCTGCACCATTTTTCCCTGCAATAACTAACTTTTCACCTTTTTCTAAGTGAAGATCTAGGTTATTGATTATTTTACTAGAACCATAGGATCTATTTAAATCTTCTAATGTTAATACGTTTTTTCCACTATGGGGTGGATCAGGAAACTTTATATGCATTTTTTGCATACTAGATGGGATCTCTATTCTCTCTATTTTATCTAATTGTTTTACGTGGGATTGAGCCTGGGTTGCTTTAGATGCTTTTGATTTAAATCTTCTAATAAAGTTTTCATGTTTAGCAATTTCATCTTGCTGCTTTTTATATAAACTAAGAAGTTCTTCTAACTCAATCTCTCTTAATTTTTCATATTTAGAATAATTACCTTTATAAAGTTTTAACTTTCCACTAAATAACTCTGCTACATGATCAACTACCTGATCTAAAAAGAATCTATCATGACTTACGATTAAAACACCACCAGTAAAGTTCTTTAAAAAACTTCCTAACCAGTCTCTTGCTTCAATATCTAAATAGTTTGTTGGTTCATCTAATAAAAGAAGCTGTGGTCGCATTAGTAGAGCTTTGGCTAGAGCTATTCTCATCTGCCAACCACCAGAGAACTCTGATGTTTTTTTAGTAAACTCAGTTAACTTAAAACCTAGTCCTTGTAATATACTTGTTATATCGTTTTCTCTAGAATAATAGCCACTATCAACAATATGTTCATGTAAATCATTATAATCTTCTAATAGTTTATCATGTTTATCCTCGGTACAATGAGTAAGCTCTTCTGCTATTTTATCCATAACTAAAATTTGATCTTTAATATGATTAAATGCTTCTTCCGCTTCATCTAACAGAGTATTATCTTTAAAAACTATACCAGATTGTGGTAGATAGTAGTTCCTCGCATTCTTTGGTATTGAAACAGTTCCAGTATCTGGACTATTAACACCTGCAAGAATCTTCATCAATGTAGATTTACCACTACCATTCCCACCAGATAGAGCAATTCTACTGATATCAGTTAATGTTATATTCACATCTTTTAAAACATCTCTATCACCAAATGCTATTCCAATATTTATTGCCTGAGCTGTCGTCATCTACTGTTGTCCTGTAAAAAAGAGTTGTATAGGATTGTAGAAATCATCAGTTTCTACTACTTTAGCTTTAATGTTTTTAGAGGGAAGATAGAGTAATTTAAGTCCACCAGATTCAAAGTTATATAAAAAAGTTAATTCTTGTCTAGATCCAAAATCAAATGTAATAACCCCTTCGTATATTCCCATTATTTCGTCACCTAAAAAGTTATCAAATGTAATTGTTCCACTATTTCCAGCATTATTAGTTAATAATTGTCTTGATAGTAGATTTTCTTTATCTTCCCAAATAAATTTATTTCCATCTATAAAAGTGATTTTTCCATATACTTTACTTTCAAAATTAGGACCTTGGAAGAGGAATTCATTATATTTTATCTTTCTCGAAGTTAATTCTGTATTTATTATTTCATTCACTAGACTATCCGCCATATTAATAAATGTTGTTTCATAGGATTTTGAATCTACAGAGTATATAACTGTAACCGCTCCACCATATGAAAAATCTAACTGAACGTTAGATCCAATAAGATTATAATTATTATCCCCGGATCTTTTAAACTCAGTAAATTTAAATGTCTCATAGTGGTCAGGCATTGATATTGTTATCTCTCGGTTATCAATGTCAGTTGCTAGTTTAAATTTAGATTTGAACTTATTTAAATCAATGTTTCTTGACTTTTGCATATCCCAAAAATAATATGGTCTCCAAACACTTTTGAAAAAGTTATCGATTTCAGGTCCATCTTCTTCTACATTTGTATGAATAACTTTCCCATTATCATAAATACTTAAATAAGAACCATAACTCCAACCTTCAATACCGTCGTGGGTAATCAGATTCCACCAATGTTCATTCCAACTTCCAACCGAGTCATCTTTTTCTGAACTTCGACCAATTACTTTAACTCTTTGATTGTTTTTTAGTCTATAAACAAGGGCTGCATATTGATCAGGTTTTACTCTCATACTAAAACTATTTCTATTTGAAATAGCATAATAATCTTTATATTCACTAAAGTTCTTTATAAACTCTTCAGCTTGTTCTAACTTCTCATAATCTTTTACTCGCCATTTTTTTATTTCTATATGTTCTTCGACATCTGAATTATAAACCCAAGTTTCTCTAATCCTAGACTCTTTAGTTATTTTTATTAATGTACCAGATTTTAATTCACTATCTTCTTCTGGGACAAGTACTACTCCATAACCAATATAACGGGTACAGGAATATAGTGATAATATTAATAAAAGGGATGTTAGCAACATTTTAACTTTGTGCATTATTATATCTCCTAGAAGAGTTTTTAACGATTATACTTAATTGATTATTAATATTCTAGATTGGGATATAATATTTAAATTTTTAGTAGAGCCAATTAGTTTATCAGCTTCTTCTTTAGATATTATAATATCACTATTATTAGTACCAAAGAGACCCTTAGCTATTATTCTTAGTGGAGATATTCCAATTCTTTTTTGATATAAGTTTTCATCAAAACTATTCCCATAAATAACCATTCCCCATTTTTTCATATATTCCGGCTCAACCATAGATAAGTCCATGATTAAATTCATATCTTCATCAAATATTCTTGGAAACAGTACTTTAGTTAAAGATGCTTTGTCCTGTTTTTTATATGAAGGGATACCCTCTGGAACATATATAATTAATCCTGAAAAATCTCCATAATCTAAATGGTCAAGTTTTTTTGGAACTTTATTATGGTTAGAGTTAGTATAAAATACATTTACAAAATCTGGATAAATAGAAAAAGAATATACTGAATCCAAATATTCAAGATTAGTAGATAAAACATTAGTTTTTGATTCTATACTTTCTCCAAGGTTATCTAGTTTAAAATATATTTCAGGTTTTTTATTTATTATTTCAGAAACGGTGTCCAATGAATTGATCTGTATATCTAATATGTTTTTAAAAAATATATCTGTAAGATTATCATTAATCCAGTTTTCTGCTTTAAGTCTTTTATAAGCCAATGTTGATTCACTGTTTTTTAATGGAGTTTTTATGTGAATGTCTATTCTGTTTTTTTCCCAATTAATTGTTTTATTCCATATAGCAGCATTTGGATCTTCCGATGCAAAAGCTATGAAATTTAAAAATAATAAAATAATAGAAAGTTTTATATTCATTTATGGAACCTTTAGACTCATGCCTTCTTTTATATAACTATTAATACCAAAACCGCTGTTTATTGCGATCTCCTCTACTGTTGTATCAAACATTAAAGAAATTCCCCATAATGTATCACCATCTTTAACTATGTAATCATTTTTAAAAGGGCCTTTACTTTTATATTTCTCCATAGGCTCTACTTCTTTTATTGCAGGAATAATTATAGTTTTTCCAATTCTTAAATTTCTTGCAGATACACCAGGATTATAACTAATTAAGTTTCGAGTAGAAATACCATAATGATATCCTATTTCTGATAATGTATCTCCAGATTTAACTTTATATCTATAAAATTCCATTAGTTTCTCTTGGCTTTGTAGAGCACCTAATATCTTATCGGTATATTCTGATGGAACTTTCAGTTTATAGTTTGTATTTATTGGTGGTGTAACATTATATATCAACTCGCTATTTGCTTCTTTTAGTATTTTAAAAGGAATATCAGCTTTGTTAGCTAAAAGTCGAATATCAACAGCCCTTGATAAATCTACTTCTGACCAACTCTTTTGCTCCCAATTAATTGGGATATTAAATCTATTTTTTTCTTGTAATAGAGAACTTATTAATAGAAATTTAGGAATATAATTGATAGTCTCCCTGGGTAGTAGATTTTTTTCTGCTAACTCCCAGAAATCTGATATACCAGTTTTTTTAACGACTTTTTTTACTCTACTTAGACCACAATTATATGCCGCAAGAGCCAATAACCAATCACCAGTTACTTTATAATTATATTTCAACTTTGATAAAGCCCCAATTGTAGACTTTGTAAAATCTCTTCTTTCGTCTAACCAATCAGTTGTTTTCATGTTATAAGCACCACTACTATTTGCCATAAACTGCCAAAGCCCTGTTGCCCCCCGTCTACTTGTAGCCATTGACGATGCTCCAGATTCAATTATTGGCAGATAGATCAATTCGTAGGGTATATTTTGTTTTTCAGCTTCTT
The DNA here is from genome assembly GCA_051531975.1 of Spirochaetaceae bacterium. Taxonomy (GTDB): domain Bacteria; phylum Spirochaetota; class Spirochaetia; order DSM-2461; family DSM-2461; genus Thiospirochaeta. The sequence continues at coordinate 158,497 of JAOPTT010000010.1, read as the reverse complement.
TTATTATATAATCACGATATGGTAAAAATCTGTTATAGGTTATATTCAGATATTTTTCCCAAATTTTAGGGCTGTTTTTTTCATATTGTTTAATAACCCTTGGGATATCTATATTAAAATTATAAATTTTTAACTGTTTGTAAATATTTTGAGTTTTATATGTTGAAGTAGGGTAGTTACTTTCGTTTTTTAAGAATTTCTGATGTATCTTCCCTAAAATTGGTTCTGAATGAATATTAAAAGATAAAAGAGATAAGCTAATAATTAAAGCTTTTCTCCAAGGAATATTCCGGCCCATTCCCAACCTCCATGAATTTCAGGATCTTGTGGAAAGTCCACCTTCTTAAAATAAAAATACCATGTTGGATATACATACCATATAGAATTACTCCATGGGTTACCACTAACAGATAGAAATGCTTCGCTCTCGTTTGACATTGCATCTAAATTTCGTGCTGGTGATATTTTCATATTTGTTAAAACATATGATTCAAGGTGCTCTTTACTTTCTAAACTTGAATAATTAGAGTTCCAGTTAATAATAAAAAAATCAAATGCTCTATATTTATCTAACATTATAGAGTTTCTTGTAGAAAGTGCGTATTTTACACGGCTAACTAATGTCTCTAACTCTTTCTCTACCCATTTTTTATCAGACTTAAAAAACCCAACTTTTTTTACGGTATCCAGTCTCGCTTCAGGGTTACTTGGAATGACTGTATCAGGACTCTCTAGATAACCTTCATATGCTTCAATAGATTCTTCCCATCTCTCATTTTGTTCTAAAGTTTCTGCTAGATAATAATATATCTCACCTATACCACCTGGGTATATGTCCCTCTTTTCTATTCTTTCTTTGTGATCTCTTATGAGTTTTTTATAATAAAAGACCTTTCTTGTAGAATCATCTGAGATCTTAACTAAAATTTCGAGAGCTTTAAAATGTGTAGAGTCACCTCGAATAGTTAGATCATAATAGTCCATTATTACTCTATGTAGATATGGGATAGCAAAATCATTTTGACTGTTTTTAAGGTAATAAGATGCAAGGTTTAATAGATAATATGAGTTATATTTATCATCTGGATTATCATATACATAGCTTGTAATTAGCAAATTAAGTTTACCAGGGGACTCTTGAATTAACATTTTTGTTATTATTTCACTCATAACAGTAAATCTATTTTCTGAATAATCGGTAAAGGTTTCCAATAGTGGAAATAAGTTTTCTAACTCAGCTTTATTGGGATTATTACTGTCTATATAATGGGAATAATCACTTTTATTACAGGATACTATTGTAAAAGTTAAACCTATTATAAAAATGGTCTGGATAATTTTCATATGGCTGATTCTATCATAGTGATATAGCTCTTTGCAAGTTTGTTCTAATTTAGTAATATTCAGGTAAGGAGTTTATATGAATAACATAGTTAAAATGATCGATGGGAAGTTAGTTGTTCCTGATAATCCTACAATTCCTTTTATAGAAGGTGATGGAATTGGAGCAGATATATGGCAGGCGGCACAGGGTGTTTTTGATGCTGCAATAGAAAAAGCATACAGTGGTAATAAAAAAGTTAATTGGTTAGAAGTTTTTGCTGGTGGAAAAGCTTTTGAAAAAACCGGTGAATGGTTACCCCAGGAGACTGAGGATTCATTTAGAGATTATTTAATTGGTATAAAAGGTCCTTTAATGACACCTGTTGGCGGTGGAATAAGAAGTTTAAATGTAACTTTAAGACAGAATTTAGATCTATTTGTATGTCAACGACCTATATCATATTACACAGGTATCGAAACTCCAGTAAAAGCGCCAGAAAAAGTTGACATTGTTGTTTACAGAGAGAATACAGAGGATGTATATGCTGGTTTTGAAGTTGCAGCAGATGATCCTAGAGTAGATAAGTTAAAAGCTTTCTTAAAAAAAGAGATGGGCTGGAATATAAAAGGTGAAACTGGTTTAGGACTTAAACCAATGAGTAAAGAGTCTACAGAGAGACTTGTATTAGCTGCTGTTGATTATGCTATTAAAAATGACAGAAAAGTTGTTACTCTTGTTCATAAAGGTAATATCATGAAGTTTACAGAAGGTGCTTTTATGACATGGGGTTATGAGGTAGCATTAAGAGAGTATGCAGACCAAGTAACTAAAGATCCTACAGAAACTGATAAAATATTAATTAACGACTGTATTGCAGATGCTTTTTTACAAAATATTCTTTTAAAACCTGAAGCTTACGATGTTGTTGCAACTCTTAACCTAAATGGTGATTATTGTTCAGATGCTTTAGCTGCTCAAGTTGGTGGTATTGGTATTTCTCCTGGTGCAAATATTAATTATCACACAGGTGTTGCTATATTTGAGGCTACCCATGGAACTGCACCTGATATTGCAGGTAAAAATATGGCAAATCCATCTTCTGTAATTTTATCTGGTAAAATGATGTTTGAGTATATGGGATGGCAAGAAGTTGCAGATCTATTAGAAAGTGGTGTTAGTAAAACTATAAAATCTAAAAATGTAACTGGAGATTTAGCTTCTATGATGAGTGGATCCCCTGTAACTTTAGGAACTAAAGAGTATGCCCAGCTAATAATAAAAAATATGTAATTATTTTCTACTTGAATTTATTTAGGCACTTAATTAGAATACAAAAAATACCTAGGAGATTTTAAAAATGAAAAAACTAGTATTATCATTAATTGTAGTAACGATTGCAATCATTAGTAGTTTTGCTGAGGTACCAGATTATTTTGCTTTTGAAATTGGATCAGGAGCTTCTTTAGAAGTTGGTGATGGTGAGATTGCAGGTTCTAGTTTAGTTGGGTTTTCATACTCATTTAACGAAACAATTGGTGGGGGATTTACATTTACGAAAGTTGGGGATATCTCTATTAATACTGTAAATATATCTTATACTCCTGTTAAAGATACAACAATAACTATGTACACAGGTCAAGTTGGGGATTTATTAGGTTTTGGTGCAGGGCTAGGTTATGACTTCTTTACTAAAAAGAAAGGTTTTTTTACTTCTTTAGGTATTTATCTAAATTGGTATGCATCTAATGGATCAACTATTGCTGCTGGTGCAACAACAACTGAAGCTGATGTTGCTGAGGGTGGGTTATTAACAATGGGTCTTAAAACAAGAATTGGATTATAAACTAGATTAAAACATAATTATATAACCGCCTATTTAGGCGGTTTTTTATTTTATAAGTTATATTGTGAGGTTAAAATGTTCTACACCTTTTTTCCCATCTATAAATATTCCCTGGAGGTCAGCCCAAACTCTTTGTAATATTTTTGCTTCTACAATAGCATCTGTAATAGCTCTGTGATATTGTCCCTCAGCTTTTATTTTCATCTCTTTTGCAACTGTGGAAACTTGTAATTTATCTGTCTTTCTACCACTTAGACTATGCCACATTAAAGCCATGGTTTTTATGTCAAATGCTGTTCCAGAAAAAGGAAAATTTAGATTGTATTTACTATATATTTTTCTTAGTAGTGGGATATCAAAATAAGTACCCCAAGCACATAATCGTACTTTTTTAATGCTTCTACCTTCTAAATTATCAATTAACCACGCATAAAACTTTTCTGATACTAGGGGAAAAAGATCCTCATTTTTGACCATACTGTTATCTATATGGGTTAATTTAGTTATAAATTCAGAAATTTCTTCTTCTGGTTTAACCAATGACTCAAATGTAGATACAATTTCCAGATCTCTATTTAGCAGAACTGCACCTAAGTCTATAATATAATTATTTGTCTGATTTCCATTTTCATCTACACCAGCTGTGGCTTCTAAATCAATTACTAATAAGTCTGTATTTAAATTAAACATAATCAAATTTTACCATTTTTTTTAGTTATATAATAGATATGGATAAAATATTACTACTGCAGGCTATACCAGGCTTTGGCTTAGTTCGTATTAAAAAATTTATATTTGATAACAGAAACTTTATGTCTGATACTGATTTTTTTTATTATCTCATAAAAAAAGAGACTGGAAACAGTTATTGTTCGTATATGGATGAAGTAAAAAGGATAAAAGAGAACTGCTTTAAATTAGGTATGAAGATTATACCCTGTGAATTTTCTAATATAATAGATTCGCCACTTCTCTTTTATATTAAAGGTGAGCAAAACTTATTAAATAGCAAAAAACTACTTGCTGTAGTTGGTACTAGAACCCCTTGTGCTAGAGGTTGTAATATTGGCAAGAGAATTGTAACCAGGGCGGTTAAAAACAGTTGGATAATTGTTAGTGGTTTGGCAAATGGTTGTGATTCTTTAGCCCATAAAACCACAGTTGAATTGTTTGGTAAAACTATTGCCGTAATTCCCATGGGTTATAATGAAAATATAGCTCCCTGGGTATTAGATAATGGTCTCATCTTATCTGAGTATCCTCCATATACATGTATAAAAAAGTTTAGATGTATAAATAGAAATAGAATTATAACAGGTCTTTCAAATGGACTTTTTGTTATTGAATCACAAGCCGGTGGTGGAAGTGAACACTCTATTAAATTTGCATTTAAAGAGCAAAAACCTATTGCATATGGTATCGGCTTTAAAGGTATAGCAAAATACAATGCAATTAATATTAAAAACATAAGAGAGTTTGACCAGTTTCTAGAAAATGTATAATCTAAAGTCATGAGAAAATTAACTATATTACTACTGTTTATATATAACATTACAAATATCTATTCTATTGAGGATCATTTAGGAATTACTCCAGAAATTGCTATAAATATCCTTGGTTCTCCAGAGTTTTGTTATACAGAGAGAGGTGAGACTCCAAAAGAGGATGATGTTGTATTCTTTTATAAGAATAGAATATATCTATATTTTAATAATAACAGAGTGTGGCAGGTAAGGGTCGATAATAAATATAGTGAACCTATTGGTGATATCGAAATTGGTAATACTAAAAAACAGGTTATTGAAACATTAGGAGAACCAATTAAGGTTATTGAAAATTCAATAATATATAAACTTCCTGATCAGGGATTTCATCGTTATTTAAGGTTATATTTTTCTAATGATATATTGGATGATATTTATCTGTATAGAGGAGACTATTAATGAGTAAGCTATGTTTAACGTTAACTGAGAGAAGACTAGATGACTGTTATAACGTACTAAAAGGGATAACTGAACCAATAGACCTTATAGAATTACGAGTCGATTATCTTGATGTTTCTGACCAGTTAATGCTTGGAGAGTTTAGACAAGACATCCCTGTTATTTTAACATTTAGAAAAACATGTGATGGTGGTCTATTTGATGGTGATGAAAATTATAGAATTCAGATTTTAAATATGGGAATAAAAAGTGGTGTCTTCTCTTATGTTGATTTAGAAGAGGATTTAGATGCCCCTCATCTTGAAGAGATAGCTGGGGAAAATTCTGTTAAAATTATTCGTTCATTTCATGACTTTAATGGAGTTCCTAAAAACTTAGCTAAAAGGTTAACTGGGTGTAAAAAATCACCAGATGAAATTCCAAAAGCTGCGGTGATGATTAATACAACAAAAGATCTGCTTGAATTTTATACACAAGCTTTATCCATTAAATCAGAAGATAAGATTCTACTTGGTATGGGCAACGTTGGTTTTAATACTAGGATTCTTGCTGGTAAATTTGGATCCATATTAACTTTTTGTTCTAAAGAGGGCAGTTCTGCTGCCCCTGGTCATGCCAGTCCAGAAGTATTAAACAATGTTTATAGATTTAAAGAGATTAATTTTGAGACTAAAATTATGGGTATAATTGGTAATCCAGTTATGCATACAAAATCCCCAGTTATCCACAATGATGGTTATAAAAAACAAGGACTAAATTCTGTATATGTTCCATTTGAAACAGATGATTTAGAATCATTTTTAAAAATAGCGAATCTGTTAAATATTGATGGATTTTCGGTAACTGTGCCATTTAAGACTGATATAATCCCCCTTGTTACAAGTTTTACTGATAGTGTAAAAATGATTGGTGCATGTAATACAGTCACTAAAATAGGTGAAAGTTGGATTGGGGAAAATACAGATTATATTGGTTTTATTAATCCATTATTAGAAGCTGTTGGAACATTAGCTGGTAAAAAAGCCACTATAATTGGTGCTGGAGGCTCTACAAAAGCTGCTTTATATGCATTAAAAGAAGAGAATGTTGAAGTCTTAGTTGTTAATCGGACTTTAGAGAAAGCTGCAGATTTAGCTGGGCAGTTCTCCTCATCCTATGCTCCACTTAATTCAAGCTCTGTACATTTAATAAAAAAAAGTAGTGATATTATTATTCAGACAACAAATGCCGGTATGCACCCATTAGAAGAGATTGATCCATTAGAATTTTATAACTTTAATGGAACAGAGTTTCTATATGATATTATATACACACCAGCAGTTACTAAGTTTTTAGACCGAGGTAAACAAGCTGGGTGTAATATTTTAAATGGAATGGATATGTTAAAAGAACAAGGCTACAGGCAGTATAAACTGTTTACTGGTTTAGACTACCCTATAGACTAAAATAGAGTTGTTTGTATTCTTTTAACAAGACTAATTTTACTTATATCGATTGAAAATTCCTCTTCTTGTGGTAACTTTTGCCCAACAAGAATTCTTAAATCACCATCTTTCTCTATCTTTTCTGGTAATATTAATTCCTTTTTTATCTGGAAGTCTTCAACAAAATTTATCTCTAGTCTATCGTTAGATGATTTTAAACTAACTTCAATAAGTCTTAATTTTGCCTGATAATTTATACCTTTAGCTTCAGAGAAATCAGTTTTACTTATACCAGGTTTTATCTGCTCTTTAGTAAATATAATTCCCCTAGATACTCTCTTTCTAAGATCATCTTTCTCTTCAGCAGATGCTGATATATCCCTAATAAAACTTTCTAAACTTGATTTTGTAGTAGAATCCTTTTTATCAATCTCTTTTACTTCCCAGTTAATTGTCAAAGGTAAATTACTGTAATAAGTAGGTAGTGATACTTGTTCTAACGGTACAGAGTGGTTTTTATCTACAGGCACAATATCAACACTTTCTAAAAGTTGTTTAGCATGTTTATAATTCTCCTGTTTAATTAAATATACTCCGTCAGCAGGATTTAACAATATTAAGTGATCTATAACACCAGTCTCTTTTAATATAAACTCTTTGTCTTTATCTAGTAATAGAACAGAAGCTTCATAGTGTGTAGCTTTTGTTGATTCCTTTTCCCACTCTTTTAAAGTTAACAGTATATTATCTGGAACTGGAACTCCTGTGATCTGAGTTATTATATCAACAAAATTTTCTAGGCTATCTAGCGTTAAACCCCTAATAAAGCTCTCTTTTGTTAATGCTAATTCAGTATAGATATCCATTTTTTTTAAGTTACAAAAAATAGCAATTAAATAACCATCTTTTAGATTAATCCATGGCTTATATGTTATATCAAAATTAGGCTGTAAAATTATAGTTTTTTTGTCACCATAATCATGATTAAGGTTATCTAAATCAAGTAGAGGGTTTTTAGTAATAGTACCATTTTCTAATGTTTCAAGCACATTAAGAGTTACTAAATCGTCTATTAATTCTGTAACTGAACAGTTATTTGTTAAATGAGTATCTGAACTTAACGCCTTAATTAATTTTTTAAGATTATCTGGGTAAAAACTTCTAGTTGTAGGTATTGTATCTATTATTCTTTTTACTGTAGCAACACGATCTCCAAGATCATGGGAACTTTCTGTTGTACCAGCTGCAATCATATATAACCAAGATTTCTTTTTAGGTAACTCGATTAACTCTTTCCAAATCTCTTCTTGGGGAATTAATGATGTACCATCAATTCTCACAAGGTTTAAATTATGTATAACTCGTCTAACTAGCTCTAATCGTCTTTTCCCTTCTTCTTCTAGAAAAAGAGTTGGAAATAGTTCCTCTATCTGGTTATATGCTCTCTTTTTAAAAGCTCCACTAGATTTTAAAAGATCTTTTTGGTGTATTAAAAAAGATAAAAAACTAAGTATAAGGGAGTCTGATAACCACAACATTTTACCAGGTGTTGGTTGAATCTCTTCACTTTTATATAATAATCCTGGATTTACTATTTTACTTCTTACTTCTTTTCCAAAAAGAGGTGAAATAAATATTATACTTTTTTCACTATATATTATTAGTTTTTCTTCTAGAGTTTTTAAAATATCACACATTTCTATAAATGGAATATCTCCTAAAAAGAACTCATAAATAGATTTTGCAGTAGGGTTTTCTATAAATTCTACAGATGTTAATAGAAGAATCTCTTTTTCATCTAAGTTTTTTAGAATCTTCTCTTCTGCATTGTTTTTTACAAGAAAACTAGAGAGGTTATTAACAAGATCATGTTTGTTAAAAGGGGTCTCTATCCGACCTAAATAATTCTTCATTAATTCAAAAAAGTAGTTATCCGGTAGGGTTAACATTATATGTTTCCATTGTTCTGAGTTATCCATTACATAAGATCCTTTGTATTCCATATTTCAATATTGTATTTATAACCTTGCTCTGTTAAAAATTTTTGTCTATTCGCTGCAAATGTTTCTTCTGTTGTATGTCTAGTTACCACAGAATAAAAATTAGAATCTCTCTGTTTAGGTCGTAATATACGACCTAATCTTTGGGCTTCTTCCTGTCTAGAACCAAAAGTTCCTGATACCTGTATAGCAACAGATGCGTCAGGTAGATTTATGGCGAAGTTAGCTACTTTAGAAACAACAATAACTTTAACTTCACCTCGTTTGAACTTATCAAATATAACTTCTCGTTCTGGGTTAGGAGTTTTTCCAGTAATTAGTGGAGCATTAATTATTTTCGCAATCTCTACTAACTGGTCAACATACTGGCCAATAACTAATGTTTGGTCATCCTTGTGTTGTATTAGAAGTTTTTTAATTATTGAAACTTTCCATGGGTTTTCACTTGCAATTCTAAACTTTGCTCTTTTATCTGCAACTGCATATTTAATTTTTAAGTCTTCGTATAAATCTACTCTAATTTCGTGGCAATATGCTGTAGCTATCCAACCTTTTTCTTCTAGCTGTTTCCAGGGTACATCGTATCTTTTAGGACCAACAAGAGTAAAAACATCTCCTTCGGCTCCATCTTCACGTATTAGTGTAGCTGTTAATCCAACTCTTCTCACTGCTTGAATTTCAGCAGTTACCTTAAATACTGGCGCTGGAAGTAGGTGTACTTCATCGTATACTATTAATCCCCAATTTCCAGTTCTAAATATATCAAAGTGGGGGAAATCACTTTCTTTGTTTTTTCTCCAAACTAATATTTGGTATGTTGCAACTGTAATTGGTTTAATTACTTTTCTATCTCCAGTATATTCACCAATCTCTTCCTTGGGGATATCTGTTTTATCTGCGATTTCATCAATCCATTGGTGAACTGCTGCTACATTTGTAGTTAATATTAGTGTATTTGTTTGGAGTTTTTCCATAACAGTCATACCAACAATTGTTTTACCAGCACCACAGGGTAGTACTAATGTTCCAAAACCTGTTCCTGGTTTATTATTACCAACAAATGCATCACAAGCTTCTTTTTGATAATCTCTTATACCAAAAGTTCTACCGGATAGAGTTTCATCTCTGAACTTGAAGTTATATGGCTCTCCATCTTTTAAAGGTGCCAAATCTTTTACAGGGTATCCTAGTTTTAGTAGTTCCTGTTTAACAGTACCTCTATCTAATAGTTTAAGATGAAATGTTTTGTTACCCATTGGCATTAAAATTGTTTTTAATGATTTTTGGGCACTAAATTCCATGTATGTTATTTCATCTTCTACTGTAAGTTTAAGTATCAAATCTTCTTCTGTTTTATCTAAATTAATTTTTCCATATCTACTAATAATATCCCGTACAATAAATTTTACATTATCTGGTACTGGAAATCTTGAGTAGTTATCTAGGATTAATGATATTTCAGTATGTGAAATACCCGCCGAGGCTGCATTCCACAGAGAAAGAGGTGTTATTTTATATGTATGCATATGCTCTGGAGACTTCTCCAGTTCTGCAAATGGTGCTATATCTCCCCTAGCTGCTTCAAAATCAGGGTTATGTACATCTAGCAGGAGAGATGAGTCTCCCTGTACTATTAGAGGTTTAAATTCACTTAAGTCCATAAGGAGTTATTATATAGAGTTAAGGCAAAATTAACAAGGAGTCACACTGTTACCTGAATACCATAACTATTGTCTAAACATATATCTAAACCAAACATACTATCCGTTGTTAGGTAATCTTCCATACCTTCTGGATAGTCTCCTAAAGTTGCCCTATACATTTTAAGTTTTTTATAAAATTTTGAATGCATAATAACTTTTGTTGGTTTTAGGTGTTTGTTTAACATTGATTTTTTAGCATCAAGAACTAGCATTAATATCTCTTCTGCTCTGATTTCATCATCTTCCATAATTTTAGTTTAACACTATAACTGCTATTTTAAAACCAAGTATCAATTTAGGAATTAAAATTTGGATTTTTATCTTTTATAAATATTAAGGTTATTATTAGTCCAGTTAAACCAATTAGTCCTGTAACTAGAAAACCTATTATTAGACCATAGGATTGGGCAATAAATCCTAATAATATTGGACCAAAAACCATTCCTATACCATAAACTGCTTGGAAAAACCCCATAGCTGTTGCACGTTTAGAGCTATCAATCTGTTCTATACCTAAACCCATTAGAAGTGGAAAGACCATACTTCGGCCAACTCCTCCCAATACCTGGGCTAAATATAACAGGGGTAAGTTATTTATAAACGGCATTACAATACAGAGTAGGGCACTTAAAATAAAACCAATGTTTATAGTATTTTTTCGTCCTATATGATCAGGGAAAAATGAACCTGCAAGTCTTGAAATAAATATAGCAGGTAAAATAGCCAATGCTGCTAAAATACTTAACTGAAAGTTTTGTGCACCAAGTTTTTTTGCAAGTATAGGAACAAAACCAAATGCTGTAGCAAATGTTATTAACTGGGATAGAATTCCTAATATAGAAACTACTTGTAGTTGCCTGTTTTTAGCGACTTTAATAAAATCTCTAAAATGCATTTTTTTGATAGCAGCTTTTGCTTCATGAATAAATAGACTTGTTATCAGCCCTATAAATGCACCTATAGCAGCTAATAAAAATAGGTATCTTGTTCCAAATTTATAGGATATGAAACCACCAATTGCCATTGCAGATAGTTGTCCAATTGCATTATATGAGTTCATTAGACCTATGGCCTTGGTAGCTTCCTCTTTCTTAAAATAACTTGCAAACATTACTGTAAAAAGTACCCAGGTTGATGCTGATACTCCAGCTAATGATCTTGTTATTAATAAAGAAAATGTGGATGGATATATAAATGTAATTAATGAACTTAAAATACTTATTCCTAAACCTAAGATAATAAATATCTTTCTTTTACTAATTAGATCTGAAAATATCCCAAGGGGAATTCTTAAAATTAGTTGTGTTAAACCATAGGATCCTGTTATTACTCCTATTAACCTATAACTTGCACCTAGAGTACTTGCATAAGTAGATAGTTCTGCAACATAGGCGTATAGAGAAAACCATAACATACTTGTTGTAAATGTGAAAAAATATATAGAGAACTTATTATCATTTTTTATATTCATTTTGGTATATTAACTTTGTGATCGTAAATACTCAAGCATTTGACCAGTTGGGCAAAACCATTTACACCATGGCTTATCAATAAAAACTGATATTATCAGTGATACAACTGCTAATATAACTGTTATTGGTGCTGCAACAGAGTATAAAAAGGCGGCAAAAGGTTCTATTAATGAAAGATCTATAGAGTAATTTATTAAAATTAATAGGGTTAAAATTCCAAACAATATTGGTCTAAAAGAGTTTAGTGTTTTATGTATCTGTTTTGATATTTTTAATTTTATTTTAACTTTACCAACTATTTCCTGGGCTGCACCAAATGGGCAAATATAATTGCAGTAAAAAGATTTGTTAGAAATTAATGGTAATATTACTGATAATAAAACCGTAATCCATAAAACTGGGTTAGCAGTAAAATGTACTGCCCCGGTTAAAAATCCTTTTAACATAGCCATAGAAATAAAATTACCTGCAATGAATCCAAATATTAATATATTAGATACAAGGAACCAGATCCTGTATTTTTTTAGATCTTTAATTATAAAACTACATAATGCAAAAAGTAAAAGAAGGTATTGGCATGTAATAATAACTATTTTTTTATAGTCAACTTTTCTTTTTGCGTTTATTGCCTCTGTGTTTAATATTACTTCAAATAAATTTGATATTACTGTTTGACTTGTAAGTGTTACACCAGCTATCGTATCAATATTAGAATCTGCTACTTCCGATAGGGTTAAACCATTCCAAGATTTAAAAAAGTTTAAAGAATATAGTCTATATAAAAATCTGGGAGTCTCTATGTTATCTAGTAGTTCTACTCCTGAAATTTTTTGGTTTTCATCTAATTTTATAAAAATAGGAACATTCCCATTATAACCTGTAACCTTCCATCTATTATTTTCAGATACAATATAATAACCTAAAGTTCTACCTTTTGAATCCTTGATAATATTCCATCCCTTCAATTTTTTAGAATTAGTGGAACTCTTCATTTTGGGAAAATGTTGTTTAATAAAAGATTGTGTTAATATGATCTCATCATCTGTTTTAACCTTAAAAATGGTTGTTTTATTATTGTAATTTATAAATAAAAACAGGATTAACAATATTAATAAACCTAACCACTTAGATTTAAGTCGATTTACTACTTTTTTTATCATATCTTATTCTCCTAAAGGCAAACTAATAATAAATGTTGTTAAACTATTTTTATTACTTTCTACTCTTATATCACCTTTATGAAGTTCTATAATCTCTTTAACAATTGATAGACCTAAGCCTGAGCCTTCTATATTTCTGGATTCATCGACTTTATAAAAACGTTCAAATATATAGGGTATATCCATTTTGTCTATACCTATACCGTTATCAGAAAATGTAACTTCAACTTTAGTATTACTTTCTATATTAACTTTAATAAAGCCCTCATTTTTCATGAATTTTATAGAATTAGATATTAGATTTATCCAGACTCGCTTTAGCCGATCCTCATCTACTAATATTGTTACATCTTCTCCTGTTACATCCAGTTGTATATTTGAAGCCTGAAATTCCTTTTCAAACATTTTTAGTGCTGTTTTAATTGAATCTTTTATCTTAACTTTTGATAAATTTAATTTATCAATTTTATCATCATAACTGTTTAAATCTTCAAGGTTATTAACTAAACCTGCTAACCGTATTATTTCATCGTGACAGTCTTGTAGTCTCTCTTTAGTTGCTGGCCATATACCATCAATCATCGCTTCTAAGTAACTTTGTATCGAAGTAAGAGGTGTACGTAAATCGTGGGATATATCCGAGGTTAATCTTTTTCTTAGTACTTCACCTGTTTTCAAAGATTTTGATAAATATTCTATTGCACTGTGTAGATTATCAATTTCAACTGTCCCTTTTTTAAAAGAATCTGAAGCTTTATAATCTCTACTTGCTAACCTTGTAGCATAATCTGATAACGTTATAAGTGGGTTACTCATAGATCTTGATAATAACAGAGAAGAAATGGCTGAGATTATAAGTGATATAACCATGGAAAGTAGTAACATTTTATATGTTTCAAATATAAAAGATTTATCGTTTACAGAGTAGTCCTCTGGGGATATGTAGGAAATCTTAATGTCCCCAGTTGGAACCTTGTAGGTTGAGGACTGTAAAGAGTCTAATGATTCTAAGTTCATCTCCACCATGTCCATGTTACAACTACTACTATTATTATCCAGACAACTCCAAAGTGTTTCACCAGAGTTATCGGTTAAACTAATAAACATGCCTTGTTTCATATATAAATTACTAAACTGTTCTAACCAATGTTGATCCAATTTTGTACTATTTTTTGCGTAAACAGAGTAGTTATATACTATTTCATCTCTGATCTTACTATTTTCTAAATGTAAATAATCTTTAAACTGACTGTTCAAAAATATTGTAAATAGTAGACCCATAATTAAAACTGCGATTGTAATTGAAGTTGCAGAGTAGAATGTTATTCTAAGAGCAATCGAGATACTCTTTTTATTTTTCATTAAAATAAAACCCCCTGCCTCTACTAGTAGAAATATAGGATGGATTTTTGGGATCATCTTCAATTTTATATCGCAAATTTCTTATATGAGAATCTATTGTTCTGTCTGTTCCATCAAAACCGGGACCCATAACACCATGGATTATCTCTTCTCTTGAAAATACTCTATTTGGAGAAGATATTAGTTTTTTTAATATGCTAAATTCTATAGGAGTTAAATTAATTGAACTCTTATCTTTGGTTAAGCTACTATTTTTTGTATCTATTTTTATACGTCCAGAATCAAACTCAATTAATTGAGCTAATGGTGATTGGTTATGCCGGCGAAGTAGTGCTTCGATCCGAACCATTAAAACTCTTGGGCTAAATGGTTTGGTAATAAAATCGTCAGCACCAATTCTAAAACCATGGATTTGTGATATTTCATCTGATTTAGCAGTTAACATTATTATTGGAACCCTGGATCTGCTCCTAATATAGGAGCAAATCTCTTCACCTTTTAGATCAGGTAACATTAAATCAAGAACAATAAGATCGAAGGTTCTATTAGAAAATGTCGATAATCCACTTTTACCGTTAAGTTCAATAAAAGCTGTATGTCCACTATTTTTTAGATACGCGGAGATTGCATTTGCAATTTTAACTTCATCTTCAATTATTAAAATATTAGCCATTTTTATCTTTTAAATTTATCATTAAAGATTTCTACATCCTTCTTAATTTCATCTAGGTTTATATTCGTTAGATCGTCTACAACTTTAACATAACCACCAAAGTCTTGTCTCCATGAATAGTATTGGAAATCCAATTGAGGCATTATCTCTATAACATTTTCACCTTCTGTTAGTTCTATACCCCTATTATTATATGCTGGAAACAGTAAACGGTAGTTTTTTTCATCTAACTGTGTACCATTTATTAGCCATGTAGTCGGAATATCTTTCTGCAGAACAATAACTCCAGGTTCAAAACCATCCCCAGTAATATTAACCGTGGCTATCTGAATTTCATCCTGGATAGAAGCTAGTCCAATGTTTTCTGTATTAATTGAGGGTAGGGTATATTCTAAAATGTTCCCTGTACTGTCGCCAGTGTCGCCACCAGTACTGCAACAACCACCACCACAACCACCACTGGATTCAGCAGAAAGAGCAGCAGCTTCTTCTATTTGTGACGAATCTATAGAGTTTAAGTCCTCTACAACTGATATTCCACTTGTTATCATACCCATCCAACATGTATATGTAATAGTTGTGGCATCTGCTGGTGGAGTGAACTCTATAATATTTTCCCCTGGTTCCATCTGAAATCTTATATCGTATTTAGGTACAGTTAATGGGTTATTACATCCATTAAGTTGATCTTCATCTGCAACTATTGTCCAGACAACAGGAATACCAGCTTGTACTATAAATGGTTCGTATTCACCAGAGTGCATAATCGTAGTTACATACTGTTTATCCCCTGATATTTTAGCAATTCGTACATTTTCAGATTTAAGGTTTGAACTATTTGATCCTGGTAGAGATACACCATTTAAATTCATTCCTCTAATAACCATACCTGCTCCTAATAACAGAACTAAAAGAGCACTTATTTTAAGAATCTTACTATGGAACTTTTTAGGAAGAACAGAAGCTATAGAACCAAAACCTAACATTAAAGGAACTGTTCCTAAACTAAATAGAAACATTGAAAGAGCACCAGAAAAGGCACTTCCCGTGCTTAGAGCGTATATTTGGATTGATTGTAATGGACCACACGGCATAAAACCATTTAGAAATCCAATAATAAATGGACCTCTACCAGTACCTGAACCAATTATTTTATTTGTTAAAACCTTTGGTAGTTTTGGTATGATTTTATCAATTATAGGAAATAGCCCAAACATTTTAATAGCCATTAAAATCATGAATATTCCTGCAATTCCAACAATAATACCCTGCATGCTACCTGTAATTGATAATACTGAGCCGATAGCACCAACAATTCCACCAATAATAGTGTAGGAAATTACTCTACCTAAATTATAGAGGATTGCATTATTAAATTTATGCTTCTTAGTTAGACCTGTAATACTTACCGATAAGTTAATACCACCACACATTCCTATACAGTGGACAGAAGTTAAGAGTCCAATAATAAATATAAACCCATAACTCATTGTACTTTTTATTACTGGCAGTCTATTTAAAATACCAGTCTCTTTTACAACCAAATATAAAGCTGCAAAAATTATGATTATTCCAACCCACTGTTTCAATGAAAAGTTATTACTTCTTTTAATATATTTACCTTTATACTCATATCCTGAGTCTTTAATTTTATTACTAACTGTATCTAAAAAATCTTGACTATTTTCTATTGTCACCCAGTCATCTGTGTTTATTATAACTTTTGAAGTTGCATTATTGGCCTTAACCTTTTTTACACCATCAATTTCTGAAACCGCTTTTTCTACATGCAGTTCACAGCCACCACAAGTCATACCATCTACTAAAATTTCAAATATCATATAATAAACTCCTAGTTATATTTTAGTGGTCTTTTGTGCAGATAGTGTGCAGTTAATAAAATTAATTATTTAATTCATTAAAAAGTTTTTTATTGGCCTTATATAATTTCTTAAAAACTAAATAATTCTTCCTGTATTCTAGATGATTATTATAATTTGGTTTTGAAACATGAGCAATTTTTATAGATTTTGATACATTGTCAAAGCTTGTTATCCAGTTTAAACCAACGGCAGCAACTATTGCAGCACCATTAGCCCCTACATATTGTGGGCCCTCTGGAACTTCTATTGTCCTATTAAAAATATCTGCTATCATCTGGCTTATGTATTTGTTTTGGGCAGCACCACCAACAAAACGTAACTTTTTATTGGTAGTTATACTTTTTTCTATAGACTCTAAAAGCCAAAATTGGTTAAAAATAATCCCTTCTAAAACTGCTCGAATCATAGATGCCTTACCAGTTTCTAATGATAAATTAAAAAACATCCCCCTAGAGTTTGGGTCTTCGAATGGCGATCTGTTGCCGTGTAACCATGGAGTGAATATTACACCACCAGAACCGATTGCTTGTTTAGAAATAACATCTACTAAATAGCTATAAAGTGATTTATGCAGGGCAGAAGGCTCTTCTATAACAGTTTTTTTAGATAGATAAACATTTATCTCGTCTAAAGCCAGATGGTCTTTAACCCATTCTAGGCATTTACCTGCAGTCTCCTGCTCTGCAAAAAAGTTATAAAAACCACTGTTTGCAGCTGGTACAGAGGCTATCATTGAATCAATATCGATTTTTCTTTTATCTACAATTGTAGATACCCAACCTGAGGTGCCTGTGTAAATGTGGGTATCCCCAGGTTTTGTTGTACCTGAACCTAGAGGAATTAACGTTGCATCACCTCCGCTACCAAATACAGGTATCCCAGGAATAAGACCTAGGACATTAGCAGCACTTTCTGTTGTATATCCTGCTATATCACTAGCTTGTATCACTATAGGCAGATGGGACGCTTCAACTTTATATTTTTTTATTAGCCCTTTATTCCAAGAACCTCTGTTTTTTCTTGTATCGTATAAAAATGTTGCAAAAGCTGTATCCTCTGTCATAATAGCATTTCCAGTTAAAACATATATTAAGTACTCTTTTACATCTAACCAGTATTTTATTTTTTTAAACTGTTTAGGGTGGTTCTCTTTTACCCACAGGTACTTCCAAATAGGATCTTTACTACTAGCTGGTACACCACCATTAACTATTAACCCAGATATTGCAGCATCTACTCTTAAGTCCATAACCCTTGGACCAGCTTTCATAAACTGATCTTTTTGTTTAGTACCTCTGTTATCCATATAACTCATTGCTGGTCTAATTGGCTCCCCATTTTTATCTATTAAAATCAGGCCTTGCATTTGGGAACAGAAGCTAATTCCAGCTATTTGAGTTGGTTTAATATCAAGTTCATACAGTATTTTTTTA
The DNA here is from genome assembly GCA_051531975.1 of Spirochaetaceae bacterium. GTDB lineage: Bacteria > Spirochaetota > Spirochaetia > DSM-2461 > DSM-2461 > Thiospirochaeta. Next base: position 140,277 of record JAOPTT010000010.1, on the reverse strand, counting down.
GTAGTCATTGCCAGGGCATCAACCCAGTCTTTTGGGTTCTGTTCTGCAATACCACCTTTTGATATATATAAACTATATTCTGCACCAGCACTGCTTTCTAGTTTTAGTGTTCCATTAAAGCTATAGATACATGTTTTAGTACTCGTGGTACCAACATCGTAGCTAAGAATATATTTATCCATTATCACCTTCAATCAGAGCATTTTTTATAAAAGTTAATAAATCTTCTCTTATCTGCTTATCATTTACTGTTTTTTCCCCTAAATATATACTCATTCTCTCTTTATAATATTCATTAGAATAGCTAAATTGTAGATTTAGAAGAAGGTTATCAATAAAAAGTGCTAGGGATTTGGCATCGGATTTATTAAGTATTTCTCCACTGTTTTGTGCATCTTCTATAAGCCCAGAATAATAATCAGCTGATATTGTTTCCATCTGATTTGATAATTTTTTTGTAAGATCGGCATAACCAACAGTTGTTAATTCATTATATAAAATAATCATATCAGGGTGTTCTTTAGAGTGTTCCTGTATAATTTGTATAACTTCGTCAATTTTAAAAAATAGACCACCTTCAAGGGTCGAAAGGTAGTTAAATGCCTGTTTTAAAGATTCCCTACCAAGTTCTACAGTAGATAAAAATAGGTTTTCTTTGGTGCTAAAATATTTATATAAACTTCCTACGCTAATGCCTATTTTATCTGCAATAGTATTTATATTTGCACCTGAGTATCCAGCAGCTGAAAATTCACTAGTAGCTACTTTGTAAATAAGCTTTTTTTTATCCTGAGGTATTCTGTCAAAAATGTCGTTATGATACTTTCCCATAAATTACTCCTCTTTTGTATTCAAACTCATTTTACTATATTTCTTTTTGTAAATAAATCTCATTAAAAAGGACTCTAATAATGAGATTCTATGCCCACCACCTAATATTTCAGAGTCTATTAAACTCCTAGAGCCCTTTTCTAGAACTAATTGTACTGCGTATACATCAAGTTTTGTCTCCGCAAAACAAAGTGCTCCATTGCCCTTTAAAAAAAAGGCATTTCTACTTCCAGGTTCATTTTTAGGAAGATGGGAATCTAAAGAGACATTTACAGACCCAACTTTTGTTCCAATTAGTTGTGCTAAGTCATCCAAAAGTGGTTTTAATGTTAATCCAGTCTCGGATAGTGCGTAAGTATTTGGTTCCTTAGAGTGAAGAATGAAATTCAGATCCTCCCTAGTATTAAATAATTCATCTATTAATTTAGGTCTATTAGTATCTAATCGTTTATAGAGTTTACTTTCAAAATTAGCTACCTGGGCACTTTTATATGCTTTAGAAAGTAGACTACCTGTAGATACAAACTTAGATTTAACAAACTCAGTAGCAATTTTTTCTAATTCTATTGCAGCGTCAAAAGCTTCTTTCATACTGTTTGCTGCTATTATTGTTCCATGATTTGCTAAAAGTACTGCTCTAGCCGATGAACCTTTTATAAACGGTTTAGATAGAGAAAATGCCTTTGAACCATATTTAGCTAAAGTCCCTGTTGTTGGTAGTGCATATTTTGCAAGTGTTATATTGTTACCAATTGTCACTCTTGCAGCAGCGACGGCACTAGCTGCTATCTGGTGAGTATGAATTATTGCTGAAATATTGTTATCCTGTGCATAAATACATGCATGTAAACTTTTTTCTGAACTAGGTTTAAAATCCCCAACCCACTTTCCATCACTTATATTAACTAATGATAGATGTTTTGGTTCTGTGTCTTGGTAAAATATACCTGATGGACTGATAATAAATTTATCACTTGTAATTCTAATGCTTAAGTTACCCCAAGTTCTTGCAACTAAACCCTGGTTTGATAGTGCAACCCCAGTTTGGCATAACTCTTCTCGCATTGGTAAGTTATCTATAACCACTATTCTACCCCCTGCATATTTTTAAAAACTCTTTCAAACCTAATTAAGGCCTCGTCTATTATACCATCAGTTTGGGCAGCTGATGTATATAATCTACTACCTGCAAGGGTAACAATACCTTCGGCCATACAAGCAGCACCCATCTCTTCCATTGCTACTTTTCTAGTTTTTGCTTCTTTAATTGTAGATTTTATCTTCCAAAACTCTTTTAGATCTACATGTAATAACATTGTACCAACTGTTTCTAAATGACATATAGATCCTTGGTTAAACGCAACAAATGGTAGATCATATTTTTTTATTAAAGTTTGCAGACCTTTTGTTAATCTGTCCCCTGCCTTACCAGCTTTCTCACAGGCATTAGTTTCTGCCATTTTTTTAAGGGTATAATAACCAGCTGCACAGGAGAGAGGGTTAGCAGCCATTGTTCCGCCAACTAGTGCTTTTTTATGTCCAGCCTGAATACCAGCTCCGAGGTAGTCCATATATTTTTTTTTGCCACCAATACCACCAGCCGACGGATATCCTCCAGCTATAACCTTACCAAAAACTGTTAAATCTGGTTCAACTCCAAAATAACCCTGGGCACCACTCATACCAATTCTAAATGCTGTTACAACTTCATCAAATATTAAAAGTGCTCCATATTTATCACATAACTTTCTAACTCCAGCATTAAAATCTTTATCAAGTGGTCTTGTCCCACTTTCAGGTCCAATAGGCTCAATTAATACAGCTGCTGTACCACCTCTAAACTTATTACGTTTTAAGACTCTCTCTAGGGATTTTAAGTCGTTAGGAAAAAACTCCTGTGTATGTTTGAATATATGCCTTGGAACACCGTGTGCTTCTAAATGCATAGTACCAGGAATACGAATACCGTATGCTAGTTGATCACTCCACCCATGGTATGCTCCACCCATTTTAACTATGTTCATATTTTTAGTTGCAAGCCTAGCAATTCTTATTGATGCCATATCCGCTTCAGTACCTGAGCCTAACATTCTAAACATATCAACAGAGGGTATAAATTCTGTAATTATCTTGGCTAGTTTTAACTCATATTCGTGGAATAGACCTGTGGAGGGACCAGTCGTATTTAATAGTTCTATTAGTTTTCCTCTAATTTCTTTATCGTTACTTCCCAAAACAGTTGGCCCACCAGCTTGTAAAAAATCAATATAACTATTTCCATCTAAATCCTCTAAATAAGCCCCGTCAGCTTTAGTAAATACTAAGGGGAATGGGTAGTTAAACGCTAAGTTATGCTGAACGCCACCTGGAATATATTCCATGGCTTTATTAGTCATTTCCTTTGATTTAGTACATTTTTTATCGAAATAATTTTTTAAATAACCATCTAATGCACTTTTTTTTATTGTTCTTATTGGCTGATCTAATAGTTCATATAGTTTTTTATATATCTCTTTTGTATCATGGTACTCTGAAATTGAAAATCCGTTCATATTACGACCTTAAATTGAAAATTTTATTAATAATGAGTCACGACTCACCTTTAATGGTATCAGGTATAAATAAAGTGTCAAGTTTATAAGTAAATTGAATATGGTTTTAAATAGAATTTTATTAACAAATACGTATTTCCGTACGATAATGTAGGTATGAAGATAAGTTTGAAAATTAAATTATTAGTAATTTCAGTAATTGTAGCTATGGGTGGGTCAGTTCTTTTAGTCGTTAATATAGATCTAGACAGAGTTAATCGTATAGATATAGCTGAGATTCGAGAGGCTGAATATAAAAAAGCTGAGTCTGCCCTTAAAAACTACACAGATATAGCAACTCAAACAATTCATGAGAAAATATTTGCCTCAACAGATAATAATAAACTTATTGAAAAATATGGGAAAGAACTAAAAAATATAATTGATGCATCAGAATCTATTATTAGAACAAAGGTAGATCTGTATAAAAGTGGCAGACTTAGTTTAGACCAGGCTAAAAGGCAAGCCGCAGCTGATATTGAAACTATTCGATTTGATAATAATAGTGGTTATATATGGATTAACGATACTGGACTTCCATATCCTAAAATGGTAATGCATCCAATATCCCCAACACTAAATAACCAGGTTTTAGATAATAAAAAATATGAGGTAGCACTAGGTAAAAACCAGAATTTATTTCAAGCTTTTGTTGAAGTTGCTTTAAAAGATGGGGAAGGATTTGTAGACTATGTTTGGTCAAAACCTACACCTACAGGTTTAGAAGAAGGTGTACCTAAACTTTCATATGTTAAATTGATTCCTGAGTTTGATTGGGTTATAGGTTCTGGTATCTATATTGATGATGCAATTAAAGAAGCAAAACAGGAAGCTTTAGATATAATAAAATCAATGAAGTATAGCGATGGGGTAGGATATTTTTGGGTAAACGATATGCAAACTCCTATTCCAAATATGGTAATGCACCCTGTATCTCCAACTCTTGATGGAAAGAAGCTCGACGATGCCAAATATAACAAAACTATAGGAACAGATGAAAATATATTTAAAACAATGGTTCAAGTTGTTAATAAAGATCAAAAGGGATATGTAGAGTATCTATGGCCCAAAACTCCAGGTGGCCCTGAGGTTCATAAGTTATCCTTTGTTGAAGGAATTAAAGAGTGGGGCTGGATTATTGGTACTGGATTTTATATTGACGACATAGAAAAACTTGTTGAAGAAAGAACACTAAAGGTTGAGGAGAATTTAGCTCTACTAAATGGTTTAACTCTTATAATTGCTATTATTCTAAGTATAATTTTAATTATTATTACTTCACTCTATGTTGGGAATTTAGTTAAGCCATTAGATAACGCAGGTAAATTATTAGAAGAGATGTCCAAAGGAGAAGGGGATCTTACTAAAAGACTAAGTACCAGGACTAATGATGAGGTTGGTTTTTTATCAAAACAGTTTAATAATTTTGTAGGTAAACTTATAAAAATAGTTGTTAATATTAGAAACGCTAGTATTGAAACTGAAAATGTAAAAGAAGATTTAATTGTTCATACAGAGAGTATGTCCTCGGAAGCCTCAGATATAAACAGTAAAATTATAGATATAACAGGAAACATCGAAGCTCTAAACGATAATATTCTAAGAGCAGATTTGGATATCAGCGAAATTATAAATAATATAAATATTCTAGATAGAACAGTCATAAACGAGAGTGTTGCAATAGAACAATCATCCTCGGCGATTGATATTATGGTAGAGTCAATAAACAGTGTTTCTAGTATTACTGCAGATAAAAATAGAGCCGTAATGTCTCTAGCCCAAAATACTAAGAATGGGGCCGAGTATGTAGATCTTAGCACTGAATCAATAGAAGCTGTATTTAGTAAAGTAGAAGAGATAAAAAGTATTACAGATATTATTACTCAGATATCGTCTGAAACCAATTTATTAGCAATGAATGCTGCAATAGAGGCTGCTCATGCTGGGGAATATGGAAAAGGATTTGCTGTTGTTGCCGACGAGATTAGAAAATTAGCAGAAAATTCAGCAAATAGTACAACTTTAATCACAGATTTAATAAATGAAGTTTCTAATAAAATTGAAGCAAGTGTTAATCATAGTAGAAATGTAAAAGATAGTTTTAATTTAATAGATACTGAGGTAGCAGATGTTTCAAGTGGTCTAGAAGAGATCACAGAATCTACAAATGAGTTAGCTAATGGTGGAAAGGAGATTTTAGAAGCTTTAAATACACTAAATCGTATTGCTAAAGAAGTACAAAGTAGCTCTAGTTCCATGAAAGGTAGATCAAAACTAATGCAAAAAGCTATGAATCAAGCAACCCTTAAATCAAATGAAGTCTCTGCAGCTATTGGTTATATAACCCAGTCATCTGAAAATATAAGTGAGATTGTAGATCAAGTTATAGAAGATAATAAAATACTTGATAGAACTACAAAAACTTTAAAAACAGAAATAAGACAATTTAAAACTGAATAAATTTATATTTCTTAAACTCTTTAAAGACTATTAAGAAAAACCTGATACAATGTAGCCACGAAGTTAGTCTTTATTTAACAATTTTAGGGAAACAGGATAAAATATTATATGGTTAATTTATATTTAATAAGACATGGTGAATGTGAAGGGAATGGAACATACATTGGCCGTGGTTCCGATGTATTATTAACCGATTTTGGAACAGAACAGATAAAAAAAATAGATAATATAAAAAATGTAGACTACTTTTATACTTCCCCAATGAAAAGATCAGTATTAACATCTGATATTCTATCAAAACAGATAGGGTTAAAAGCAACTCCTGTTATTGGTCTAGAAGAGATCGATTTTGGAGATTGGGAAGGTCTCTCTTTTTCAGATATAAATAATCAATCCTCAGAAAAATATACAAAATGGATTAATGACCCAATAAATAATAGACCACCAAATGGTGAAACTTTAATTGATTTAAAAACCAGGGTTTTAAGTAGTTTTCCAGATATAAACAGACTTGTAGCAGATAATAAAAGTTACAATATTATAATCGTTTCACACAAAGGACCACTTTCGATTCTCTTATTAGATCTGCTTGCTCTCGACTTAAAACATTTTTGGACATTTAAATTAAACAGAGGCTCAGTTTCAAAAATTAACTTATATAAAGATTTCTCTGAAGTAGAATTTCTAAACAAAATATAGGAGGCATAGATGTTATATAGACCACTAGGAAATACAGGAATAAATATTTCTACATTAGGATTTGGTGCTATGAGGTTACCAACTCTTAAAGTTAATGGTAAAGATCAGTTTGATCATGAAGCAGGAGCTAAATTAATTAATGATTATTTAGACCTTGGTGGGAACTATGTAGATACTGCACCATATTATTGTGAAAAAGAGAGTGAAGTTATAGTTGGGATGGCACTAAAGGGCCGGAGGGATAAGGTATATCTTTCAACAAAAAATCCTATAGAAAATGCATCAGGTTCTGACTTCTTGAAACGATTAGAGAGCTCTCTAACAAAGCTCGATACGGATTATATAGATTTTTATCATATGTGGGGTATTAGCTGGAAATCTTATACAGAGTCTATAGATGTTCCAGGTGGACCACTAGAAATGGCATTAAAAGCTAAAGAAGAGGGTATAATTAGACATCTGTCTTTTAGTTTTCATGATGATGCAGAAAATATGCTTAAAATTATAGATACTGGTAATTTTGAAACACTGTTATGCCAATATAATCTACTAGATAGAAGTAACGAAGCTGGTATGATTAGGGCAAAAGAAAAAGGCATGGGTGTTATTGTTATGGGGCCTGTAGGTGGAGGAAGATTAGGTTTTCCATCTAAGGTTATTCAGGACTTATTACCTAATAAAACTGTTTCAAACCCTGAATTAGCAATGCGATTTGTATTATCAAATCCTAATGTAGATTGTGCACTTTCCGGTATGGGCAATATAGACATGGTTAATGAAAATACAAAAACAACAAGTCGAACTGATAAACTATCACAGACTGAACTAAAGGCAATATCAGAATCTTTAGAAGAGAATAAAAGGCTTGCTGATCTTTATTGTACCGGTTGTAACTACTGTATGCCCTGCCCAAGTGGTGTAAATATTCCTCTTAATTTTAGTTTAATGAATCATCATAAAATATATGGATTAACTGAACATGCAAAATCCCAATATAAAGAAATTGGAAAAGTTGATTGGCTAAAAGGTAAAAATGCTTCAGAATGTACAGAATGTGGGGAGTGTGAACCAAAATGCCCACAAAAGATAAAGATAATAAAACAGTTAAAAGAAACCGTAGAAGCTATAGGATAAAAAGTGAATAAAACAAAATTTATAGATATTAATAAAATGTGCCAAAAGTACATTGATCAAAAAAAGATTGCTGGAATAAGCGCTATTATTAAACAGGATGGTGAAACATTATACCAAGAGAATTTTGGCTATTCAGATCTAGAGTCAAAAGCTCCAATAAAAGATGATACAATCTTTAGGATTTATTCAATGTCTAAAGTTATAACTGTAACAGCTGCATTAATTTTATACCAAGAGGGACGGTTTTCACTTGAAGATAAAATTAAAAAATATATACCATCCTTTGAAAATCCAAAAGTAATAACTAGTTATAAAGATGGTGAACTTAAAACTAAGGATTCAGATACTGATATTACAATAGCTCAACTTTTTACTATGACATCAGGAATAAGTTATGGCTTTCACGATAATGAAATTGATAAATTATATCGAGAACAGTTTAAAATTAAAGAGAAATCAGGGGATGAAGTTAGCCTAGGTAGTTTTGTTGATCTAATAGCAGATTTACCCCTATCTTTTGAACCAGGAAGTGACTATTTATATAGCTTTTCAATCGATGTTATTGGTAGATTGATAGAAGTTATAAGTGAACAGAAATATTCAGAATTTATACAGGAACGAATCTTAGAACCTCTAAATATGGTTGATACATTTTTAGATCCTAAAGGAAAAGAGAGTAGAGTTTCATCAATATATGAATGGAAAGATAAAAGTTTAAACAAAGTAGATATGGCTCCAGAACTTTTTGAAATGCCTGGTGGTGGCTATTATTCTACAATAAAAGATATGTCAATATTTTGTGAACTGTTATTAAACAAAGGAACTATTAATAATATTAAAATCTTAGATTCATCTACAGTTGAGTTTATGTCAAAAAATCACATTGCAGGAGACATCTTAGAAAGATTTCAAACCGATATGAAAGCCGGATATGGATACGGATTAGGTGTTAGAACCTTAATAGATCTAGAAAGATCTGAAACAGGTAGTCCAATAGGAGAGTGGGGTTGGGATGGAATGGCAACTACATGGTTGTGTATAGACCCTAAAAACAGACTAACTGCTGTACTTATGCTTCAACTACTACCATATGGTTGCTTTCCAATTATTAGAAAGTTTCAAAAGTTAATGAATAAAGTTATATCATCATGAAAATAGCACGAAATATACCTCTGCTTTTTGCCATGCAGATTTTTAGATGGTTTTTGATGATAATGCCAACGATAGTACTGTTTTTCCAAGAGAATGGATTATCACTATTTCAAGTTATGGTTGTTCAAGCTTCATTTTCCTTAAGTATGTTTCTATTTGAGATACCTTCAGGATATTTTAGTGATAAAATTGGTAGAAAAATTACAATTATTGTAGGCCTATTATTCTCTACAATTGGTATGTATCTATTTGGTTTAGCTCCTGGTTTTTGGAATTTTATTTTAGCAGAGGTTCTGTTAGGAATAGGTTCTAGTTTTTTATCAGGAACAGATTCATCTCTGTTATATGATACATTATTAGAGCTAAAAGATGAAAAAAATCACTATAAAACCGAAGGACTTTATATGTCCATAGCTAGTTATTCCGAAGGTATAGCAAGTATAATTGGTGGTATTATAGCCGTTTATTCCATGAAGATGAATTTTTATATAGAGGGAACATTAGAAGCAATTGCATTTATATTAGCATTTTTCTTAATTGAACCAAAAATAAAAAGAGAGGGGACATCATCACTAACATTTAGCCACTTTATTAAAGATATAAAGTCAACTTTTAGTAATAGTAAAACTTTATACCTAGTTACATACGGTGCTTTTTCCGGTTTAGGTACATTTTTAGCACTTTGGTATATACAACCTGAACTTGCGTCAAGAGAGTTCCCCCTTGTACTTTTTGGAGGAATATGGGCTGGACTAAATGTTGTTGTTGGTATCTGTTCAAATCTAAGTCATAAAATATTTTCTAAAAAAGAACCACTTAAAATATTACGATTTATACCATTTGTATTAAGCCTTTCATATTTTAGTCTGATATTTTTACCTGGGTTCTGGATAATAATAGGTTTTTTAAGTTTTTATATTATTCGGGGGCTAAAAGGTCCTTTGGAGAGGAACCTTATACACCAAGAGGTAAATAGCCAAAATAGAGCCACTGTTTTATCGGTTCAGAGTATGTTCATGAGGGTCTCTTTTGTTATTACAGGCCCATTATTTGCACTTTTAGCTAGAGATGACGGGAATTCAATAATATATTTATCAATAGGTTTATTTTTCATGATCCTTGCAATTCTCAATTTTATTTATAGTAAAAAAGTAAATATTTGAGCAAATAAGCCAATATTACCTGTTTTATATTGATATCCCCTAGAAATATACCGATAATTTAATTGGTGGGGAGGTTGATATTGGATAATATTACAAATATGGACAAAGAATCACTTCTAGCAAGACTTCTTGAAAAAGAGAAGTTAGCAACCATTGGTGCGTTAGTTCCGGGAGTAACCCATGAGATAAATACTCCACTTGGGATTACTATAACAGCAACATCTTTATTAGCCGATAAAAATCGAAATATCAGAAGATTATTAGAATCAAACAAACTTGGTAAAAAAGATTTAATGGATTATATAACCTGTATAGAAGATACCACAGAACTCTTAACTAATAACCTAGATAGAGCCTCCAAGATGGTTTTAAGTTTTAAAGAGATCTCAGCAGGGCAGAACTTAAAATCAGCCAGTGTATTTAATATTTGTAAATATTGTGACTCAATAATTTTATCTTTACATAATGAATATAAAAATACACCACATAAAATAACTTTTAACCACACAGAAGATATTAATATATTAAGCTTTCCTAGTGCATATTCTACTATTTTTACTAATCTTATTATGAACTCACTAAAACACGGATTTAATTCAAAAGAACCAGGAATAATAGATATAGATATTAATAAAAAAAATAATAATCTAATAATTTTATATTCTGATTCTGGAAAAGGTATAGCAAAAGAGTTCCACGATAATTTATATAAACCTTTTTTTAATACTGATATAAAAAATAGATGTGGAGGTTTAGGACTAAACCTTATTCATTCAATAATTACTAAAAAATTGAAAGGTAAAATTGAGTTTAATACTACATTAACTAATGGTGTTAAATATCTGATTACAATCCCACTTACTACGAATAAAAATATAGAGTAGTTCTTAAATCTTCCACAGCAACATTTTGTAAGTAGTTATACTCTTTAGGATCTATTCTGTTTTTATTAACTATTAAATATTGCAATACAGATCCTGTTTTAGGGATAAAGTGATTTGCATAACTTTTAATAAATCCCGCTTTTAATTCAAAAAATGGTTCCATTAATGTTGGAGAAGATTTTGGTAATGATTGTAAAAAATTAACAAATTCTAAATCCTCTAACCAGTTAAAATCACTATTATGTCTGAGTTTGTTATAAAAACCGGTTAAGTATCTCTCTATACCATGTTTTTTAATTAAAAAATTAACAAACTCTGTGCTTAATGCCCTGGACATTAACATTCTGCCCCACCTAGAATCATAAAAATTTTGACTGTTTTTTATATAATTTAACCAATCTTCAACTTTTTCTTTATTAGGGGAGAACATATAAGAGTTAACAAGTTGCAATGGGTTTGTAAATCCATCAAAATGAAACTTTCCTAATTGCATCTGGATATATATAGCTAAACCTTCTGAGTGTCTTTCACACCCACTATTAGGAAATGCAGCGTGAGTCCATTCATGGGATATTATATTTAGATCCTCTAAACCATAAAAAATTATCTGCTTTGTTTCTGGGATCATAAAACCTTCGTTAATGAATCCAAATATCTTATCTCTAATTATAATTTCATATTCAAAAGGGTCATTTATTACTTGTAACCCAATCTTGCTAAAGTATGTCTCAAAATCTATTTTATCTTGTTTTATTTTATCAATTATCGTGTTTTTATCTAAATCAGAAATATTTTCTAATTCAAAAGTTATAATCATAAATATACCTCTACTTAAAGTGTAATAGAGTAATTATATAATTCAATGGTAAATTGCAAAATAATTATGATTACAACTTTATAGATATGGTCTTATATTAAAATCTTATTCAAAGTTGAATATTTAATTTTGATAACAAAAGATGACAAACATAATTAAATGAAATATACTTTAATTGAACTAAACTCTTAGAAAAGGAACAATATTGTGGACTTAAATAAGAATCTAGACGGTGAATGCAAATTTAATACGAACTTAGATGAAATTAAAGAACAAATTGTTAACGATATACTTATAGCCACATTGGTATTTATAGCACCTGTTGTTATTAGCTCTATATTTATGATAAAAATTGTTGGATTTAGTTACGTTATTGTAACAACATTTATTCTTTTTATTTTAATGATTTTACTTTATATATTTAGAAAAAAAGTAACTACTAATATTAAAGTAATAGTATTAATATCCTCCCTTGTTATCTTATCTTTAGCAGATTTTTTAAGTGTTGGTATGTTAAGTCTAGGTCCATTATCTCTATTCACTGCTTGTGCATTAGTTCCTCTCTTTTTTAATAAAAAAATAACTAATATATTCTTTTTCTCCAGTGTTTTTTATGTTTTAATAATTGCTATTTTAGTTGTATTTGGAATCATTAAATTTGACTTTGATATAGTAACACTGTTCTACGACCCAAGTGCATGGGCTACCACAGTTGCAGGCTTTGCACTATTAGGTGGAGTTGTTACAGTAAGTATTAGGCGAATTACAAATTTTATGGCGTGTTCTATGTTAACTCTATCTCAGAAAAATATTGAAATAAATAGATCAAATATTAAATTAACTAATGCAAAAAACGATTTGAGTGAGCAGAATAGGCTATTAATAGATAGAGAAAAAACTATAAGACATCTAATATATTTTGATAATCTAACTGACCTTCCTAACAGAGAGAATTTTAAGAAACATATAACATCTTTAATCCTAGATACTCCAGAAGAAGAGTCTGGTTTTGTTATCTATTATTTAGACCTAGATGATTTTAAAAAAATAAATGATCTGTTAGGTCACTCTCTTGGGGATGAAATTATCTATGAATTAGGGCGAAGACTTAATGAGAGGTTAATCAGAGCAGATCTTGTTGCAAGAATGGCTGGGGATGAGTTTGCAATAGTGTATAAGGGTAATTTTAGTAATAAAGAGATTCTTGAAAGAGGAAATAAAATCCAAAACATAGTTCTAAAAGATATTGTTGTAGATACAATTCCCCACTATGTCTCTTGTAGTATTGGAGCAACAGTATACCCGGAAGATGGTACAACCTATAAAGAGTTACTAAAAAATGCTGATACGGCTATGACTGAAGCAAAATGGCGTGGGAAAAAACAGTTTATCATATTCCATGGAGATATGAAGAAGGTTGTATTGGAGAGAGCTGAGATGGAACGGGATCTAAGGGATTCAATGCACCTTGGTGAGATTCAACCATACTTTCAAGCTAAAATTGATGTAAAAACAGAGAGAATTATAGGTTTTGAAGGCTTAGCCAGGTGGATATCCCCTAAATGGGGAGTTGTATCTCCAAACAAATTTATACCACTAATGGAAGATACTGGTTTAATAGTGCATTATGGCGAAATTATGTTAAATCGAACACTAATGGAACTAAGTAAGTTTAATCAGGCAGGATTTGACGATATTACAATGGCTGTAAATATATCTCCAGTACAGTTTGCAAAAGACAATATTGTTGAAAAAATAAAACAAACTCTCAAAATAAATGGTATTTTACCCCATTATCTTGAAGTTGAAATAACTGAAAGTTTAATGATCGATGATTTTGATGAAGTAACTCGGATTTTACATGAAATCTCTGACCATAATGTATCTATAGCTTTAGATGATTTTGGTACAGGTTATTCATCTCTAAGTTATCTTAGACGATTACCAATACAGACATTAAAAGTAGATAAGTCATTTATTAATTCTATAAAACTTGGGGAGCCCGATGTCTTTTTATCCTCAATCGTGAATATGGCTCATGCAATGGGTTTTAAGGTTGTTGCAGAAGGTGTAGAGACAAAAGAACAAATGCAACATATTAGTTCTATGGGTTGTGATATTATACAGGGGTTCTATTATTCAAAACCTGTACCCGCATCTGAAGCATTAGAACTTCTAAAAAAAATGAATAGTTAGGATAATTACATGAATGAAACAATTGATCTAATAATGAAAAGAAAATCTGAAAGAGGATTTTTAAATAAAGCAATTTCAAATGATGATAAAGAGATTATTTTAGAGTCCGCATTTAGAGCTCCAACAGCGGGAAATATGATGTTATATTCCATACTTGAGGTTGATAAACAGGAAGATAAAGATAAATTAGTGAAAACCTGCGATGATCAACCTTTTATTGCTAAGTCCCCTTTAGTTTTAATATTTTTAGCAGATATGCAAAGGTGGTACGACTATTTTGAACATAGTGGTGTTAGAGAGCTATGTAAAAAAAATGGAACAGATTTTGAGGGCCCTAAGGAGTCAGATCTAATCCTTGCAAGTTCAGATGCAATTATTGCAGCACAAAATACGGTTATTGCAGCTGAGGCTTTAGGTATAGGTTCCTGCTATATTGGGGATATAATCGAAAACATTGAGATACACAGAGAGATGTTTAACCTTCCTGATAAAGTATTTCCAGTAGCTATGTTATGTTATGGATATAAAAAAGAGGGTAGTGGAAATAAAAAATTAACTTCTAGGTTTCCTAAAGAGTATATACACTTTAAAAATAGTTATAAAAGAATCGATTCAAATGGTTTTGAAGATATGTTTAAACAGTTAAAAGAAGAGCGATTTTCAGATGATACTGTCTATAAAAGAAAAGGTGCAGATAATATTGGGCAATTATACTATTTAAATAAAACCGGTGCGACTTTTACTAAAGAGATGCGTAGATCAGTTAAAGTTGGTATCCAAGACTGGAATAAGGATTTAACTTAAGTTATAATATCTGAATGATATACGATAAAATTGAAAATGCTAAAAAATACAGAGGTCTATCTAAAAATATAGATACTGCCATCGACTTCTTAGAAAGCTTAGATAGTAAAACTCTATCTATTGGAAAAAATGATATAGATGGGGAAAATGTATATGTAATGTATGCAGAATATGCTCCAATTGATCACTCAGTTGGTTTTGGTGAGACCCATGAGAAATATATTGATATTCAGCTTGTATTAAGTGGTAAAGAGTATTTTAGAGCCTGTCCAGCAGTTGAGCCAAAGGTTACTAAGGAGTATAACCCTGAAAAGGATGTTAAACTATTTACTTTAGTAGATGGTATCAATTTTCCATTAGAACCAGGAGTTTTTGCAATGGTAATGCCCGGGGAATACCATGGTCCTAAACTAAGCCAGGAAGAACCTTCACAGGTTAAAAAATTAGTAATTAAAATATTAGCTAAATAACTTATAATCTTCCCCTTGTTGACAGCAGTAATTATTGCCACTAAAGTTTAGGTATGTTTTAAGGGGAAGACTATGAATAAATTAATAAAAAGAATATTAGTTATTGGTGGAAGTAGTAGTCGAAGATCTATTAATGCTGAGCTTGCTAGGTATACAGGAAAGAAGTTACAAAACGTAAGCACTAAAGAGTTAAAAATAATAGATTTTGAACTACCTCTTTATAGTGTTGATAAAGAGTCAGAAGATGGTATTCCACAAAAAGCCTTAGATTTTGTTCACATGATAGAAGAGTCCGATGGGATTATAATTTCCCTTGCAGAACATAATGGATCCTATACTGCTGCATTTAAAAATATTCTTGATTGGGCATCAACGTCAAAGAGAAAGCTTTGGGACAATAAGCCGATGTTTTTATTATCCACAGCTCCTGGACATAGAGGTGGAGAAGCTGTATTTAATCAAGCCAAATCATATTTCCCTCATATGGGTGGAAACATTGTTGCAAGTTTTATACTACCTAGATTTAATAATAACTTTACCATAGCCGATGGAGTTTATGATGAAGAACTTAAGATAGTATATGAACATGAACTTAATAAATATCAAAAAGCTTTAGAACTTCTAACATAAGATATTAACTTTTCTACTTTAGATATTACCTCATCATCATTTATAAATCGGTGTCCCCCTGTATCATATGTATAAACAGTCTGTTTTTTACTGTTGTATTCAAGCTCAGCTGTTTTATAATCTATTACATCATCATCTTTTGCCAACATAATAAACATATTGGCCTTCCTATCACTGTAATTAGATGATTGTTCTTTCTGGGTTTTAAGGTCCTGTAAATAATTATAACTTTCTAAAGTAAACTCAAAACTTTCATCTGTATATAGGTTTTTATTCTCTCCTATATAAACTTTAATTTTAGTAGAATCTACTAGTGGGTTGATTAATATAGCTGGTATGCCATAAATGGTGTTAAAATAATCTACGTAAAATCCACCAAGACTAGAGCCTATTAATATAGGGTTTTCCTTACTTGATATTAGCTCTTTTATCTGTTTTATAGCTACTTTTGAATCAGGGGAAAGAGTTGGAGAAAATACATTGTGGTTTTTAATTGATTTTTTTAATAACAGACCTTTAGAAGAGTCTCCAACCGATGCAAATCCGTGTATATAAATTATAGAAAATATCACTATTTAACCTATTATACTTTTTTTAGCATTTTCCATAACCTCAATAATTTTATCACACCAACTATCAAATTCTGGATCTAGGAGTTGTAGTTTTGGGTTATTAAGTATGTGGTGTATTGTCTTTTTAATTCCTTGGTCATATCTTATAGTTGGAATAAAATCTGGGACAAGACGTTTTAATTTACTATTATCAAATACAACTGTATTTGCTTTGTCACCAATTAATCCACCTTTAAAATCGTAGGGACCAACTTCATCTAAAAAGTCCGATGGAACATAATATGGTTTTAACTCTACACCTAGAGCATCTGCAATTGATCTATATATCTGGTTCCAAGTTAAAGATTCATCTGATGTTATCTGAACGGCTTCACCAATAGCATGTAGATTACCCATTAAACCTATAAAACCATTTGCAAAATCAATATTTGATGTCATAGTCCATAAAGATGTCCCATCCCCATGGATGATCACCTGTTTACCTTCTAACATCCGTTTTGCTATCTGCCAGCTGCCACTGTTGCCATGGACTCCTATGGGTATTGACCTCTCATCGTAGGTATGGCTTGGTCTAATTATAGTTATAGGAAAACCTTCTTCTCTATACATTTTTATTAGATAATCCTCGCAGGTTATTTTATTTTGTGCATACTGCCAATATGGATTAGAAAGTGGAGTGCCTTCTGTAATTCTATAATCTGAAAGTGGTTTCTGATAAACAGAGGCGGAACTTATAAATATAAATTGTTTGGTTTTATCTTTAAACAACCTATAATCTCTCTCTAGAGCAGATTGTTCAAATGCTATAAAATCTGCAACCACATCAAAGGTTAAATCCTTAATTAAACCTGAAACAACATCTTCATCGTTGATATCACATGTTAAATATTTAACTGCATCTGTACCTAAAATGTCATTTCTATTTCCTCTGTTTATAATATACAGATCAGTACCCAACTCTATTAATTGTTTTGAGATCTCTGTACTAATAGTTCCAGTTCCACCTATAAATAATACTTTCATTTTATTTCCTTTTTATTTTATTATTAACCTATTATATATTATTATACTGTAATAGGTGGAAATTATTTAATGAAGAACTTTATATTTATATATGACTATTATATGTTGTTACAGGGAGTGTTAGGTCCTGTTAAAAGTCATAGCCACAATGCAATACAGTTTTTTATATGTAATAAACCAGTTAAATTCAAAGTAAATAATCAGACAATAATTAGTTCGTTTTTAATTGTTAATAGTAATGTAGAACACTCTGTAGAATTTTCAGCTAATAAATTAGTCACCTTTTTAATTGATAACGAATCAAGTATATCTGGGCATATCTCTCAAAAAATATTAGAAGGTTCAGCCTTTAAAAGTCTGGAAAAAGAAGCTCATCTACCGGCTGTTAAGGATATAAACAGTGCAAAAACATTTATTAGTGGGATATTACAGGTTATTTCTATTCCTAAAAGTTGTATTTGTTCTACTAAAGATTCAAGAATAATTACAGCTTTAAAGATAATTGATAAAAGTCTAGAAAAGAAGATATCTATTTCTGTTCTTTCTAAAGAAGTAGGACTATCAGAGGGTAGACTTATACATCTTTTTAAGGAAGAAGTAGGTCTTCCTTTAAGAAAATATCTGCTCTGGTTAAGATTAAAGGATGCTATAAAACTTATATGTACTGGAAAAGATTTAACATATGCTGCTTACGAAACAGGATTCTCTGATTCTGCCCACTTATCCCGGACATTTAAATCAAATTTTGGATTAAACAGCTCTAAAATTATAAAACATAGCCAGTTTATTCAATTCTTCTCTTAGATTACTTGTTAATATAACTTAACAGTAAGGAGAATCTAATATGAAAGACAAAGTGAAAGATCAAGTTAAAGAAACCGCATTAAAGTTAACTAAAAATCAAAAAACTACTGAAAAAAAGTTAGAAGCTCTTTTTTATTATGTTAGAGATGAAATAAAATTTGGTTTCTGTAAAGAAGGAGATTTTATTACACCGGAAGAGACTCTTAATAGGAAAGTTGGGCAATGTAATAATAAAAGTACGCTGTTTCTATATATGTGCAAAGCTGTAGATATTGAAGCAAAAATACATTTTTCAAATATAAAAAGAGAGATTCAAAAGGGACTGTTTACTGGTTTTATATATAAACTTATGCCAAGAGAGATATCACATAGTTGGTTAGAGGTAAAAGTTAAAGACAGGTGGATAAAAATAGACTCTTTTATTAACGATATATTCTTCTATAATGCAGGAAAGAAGAAACTATCAGAAAAAGGGTGGACTACAGGTTATTCTGTTTCCTGTGATAGTGGGGAATCAAGTGCAGGTTTTAATTTGGAAACAGAGAAGTTTGTTCAAATGGATGCAGTAACAGAGGATCTAGGTTTGTGGGATAACCCATGGGACTTTTACAAAACAGATAAATACAATAACAAGGTTAATGTAATAAAGTCGTTAATTTATAAGATATCTCTAAAAAAGATAAATGGTAGAGTAGAGAAACTTAGAAGTAGTAGTTAATTATTTTATATCTAATCTTCCTTAAATAGTTCCACCACTTCTTCAGCGGATGTTGATGCTAATAAAAGTCTGCAGAAAGCTTTACTTCTTACAACATTAGCAATTTCTGTAAGAGCCTGAAGGTGTGGTCCAGACTGATCAGGTGGAGCAAGTATTAAAAAAAACATTGTTGATGGGTTTTCATCCAGTGCTTCAAAATCTATACCCTCTGGTGAGAGTCCTATTGCAATAGTTAACGAATCTACTACGTTTGTTTTTGCATGGGGGATTGCAATACCATCTGTTAAACCGGTACTACCTAAATCCTCTCTTTCAAGAATAGCTTCTACAGCGGTATCAATATCTGTTAACTTACCAGCATCTACTAATATAGTTAACAGTTCTTTTATTACATCAATTTTATTATCAGAAACCAGTGGGGTCTTTACTATTTTATTATCAATTAATTCAAGTAGTGCCATTTTTTCATCCTATTTTGTTGCTTCATATATATCATCGACTAAATCTTCATCTTTTACAATTAAAACAGAACAGGTCGCCTGTCTCATAAGTTTTTCAGTATCGGAAAAAAACTCGTCCCGTCGACTTCTAATTCTTGAAAGCTCTCCAATAATTAAAAGATCAATTTTTTCCTTTTTAATTATATCCTTTACTACAGTTAAAACAGAACCACTCTCTTTAATAGTTTTTACACTAAGGTTTTTATTAGTAGCCAACTCTTTAAAATAATCCAGATATTTATCAGCATCTGAATCTAAATCAGAATGATATTCATCCTGCTCTGATTTAATAAATATGTGTGATTTTACCAGATCGTTTAATGCTCTGGTATTTACAACATATATACCTGTTAATTCTGCGCCCGTTTCCTTTGATAATATTATTGCATATTGTACTGCTGTAATTGATTGCTCAGTTCCATCAAGATATACCATAATATTTTTAATCGGTTCACTCATAATCCCTTCTCCGATTGTAATTTATCTTTTATCATTTTCATGATTATAAAATTTTCTCTCTCATTCTCTTCCAGCCTATTTTCAATCTGATGTACAGATTTTGAAAGATCAGGAATAGCAATTTTTTCAAGTGCATTAACTTTTCTAATTGTTTTTTTTACTTCCCCTGCAAGTTTCATTATAGATATTTTTAGCTCTGATAGTTGTCCTAAATAACTTAAAGTCTCTTTAAAAATCTCTAATGAACTATCAATCCACCACTCTGTACCAAATGGACTAAAATATGGCCCATGATTCTCAAATTCAGTATTAACAACCGGTAACCTGACTCCCATAACTTTTCTAGAATCCAGTTTTATCTCTGATTGTACATTAATAACACTGGCTAAATGTGAAACTTTTAATCTGCCCATTTTTAATACAGCCTCCTGTAGTGAAAAATATGCCTTACTTAAAGATTCGTTCACCTTGTCCTCGTATTCAATAGCTGAATCTATTAGGCTTAACATTTCATTAATTAATATCTTTTTTTTCTGATCCAATAGATCAAAACCAACATTTGCAAATTTTAGTTCGTC
This sequence comes from Spirochaetaceae bacterium, assembly GCA_051531975.1. Taxonomy (GTDB): domain Bacteria; phylum Spirochaetota; class Spirochaetia; order DSM-2461; family DSM-2461; genus Thiospirochaeta. The sequence continues at coordinate 119,792 of JAOPTT010000010.1, read as the reverse complement.
CTTTAATCTTAAGAGATTACTTTTTGTAGGAGCTGTATTACTGTCCATAATACTCTTCCAGTTCCTCAGTAGAGACTCTAGTTAACTCCTCAATTGGCAGGATTGATAATAACTCCCATGCAAGATCTAAGGTCTGAATAATAGTTCTGTTCTCATTTTGACCCTGGGATACAAACCTTCTCTCAAACTCTTCTCCAAATTCTATATACTGTCTATCCAGTTCAGTTAACTCTTCAATTCCAATTACAGATGCTAAGTTTCTAACTTCATTTACGTAACTGTAAGATGCAAACAGCTGGCTTGCTAAATGGTTATGATCACTTCTTGTTAAATCCTCTCCAATTCCATCCTTCATTAATCTAGATAGGGATGGAAGACCAGCAATTGGTGGATAGATACTTCTACCAAATAGTTCCCGCTGAAAAACTATCTGGCCTTCTGTTATATATCCAGTTAAATCCGGAATAGGGTGGGATATATCATCGTTTGGCATAGAGAGTATTGGTATCTGGGTAATTGAACCTGGAATACCTTTAATCATTCCTGACCTCTCATAAAGTTCTGCTAAATCTGAGTATAAATATCCGGGGTATCCCTTTCTTGATGGGATTTCACCTCTTAATGTAGATATCTCCCTTAATGATTCACAGTAGTTTGTCATATCTGTCATTATTACCAATACGTGTTTACCCTGTTTAAAAGCCAGGTGTTCAGCCAGGGTTAACGCTGACCTTGGAGTAATTAATCTCTCAATAGACGGGTCATCTGCAAGGGATAAAAAAAGTGCAACCTTGTTTATAACACCAGACTCTTCAAATGAGTTTACAAAATATCGTGCAACATCATGTTTTACACCCATGGCTGCAAAAACTATAACAAAGTCATCATTATCCTGTAATAGGGTAGCCTGTCTTGCTATCTGGGCTGCAACTTCATTATGTGGTAAACCGTTTCCGGAAAATATAGGAAGTTTTTGTCCTCTTATTAACGTATTCATACCGTCGATAACAGATATTCCTGTCTGTATAAAGTTTCTTGGGTATAACCTGGAAACAGGATTAATTGCACGGCCGTTAATATCAGTTTTTTCACCCTTTGTTGGAATAGGACCTCCGTCCCTTGGGATTCCTAAACCATTAAATACACGTCCTAACATCTCATCCGAGACTTTAATACTTAATGGCTCCCCCATAAACCGTACATTTGTCTGGTTTATTGTTAAACCAGAGGTTCCATCAAAGACCTGTACAACAACAATATCTTTTGATGTTTCTAATACCATTCCTTTACGAAGATTACCTTCACGGTCTATAACTTCAACCAACTCTCGATATCCAACAGGGTCAGTTTTTTCCACAAAAATCAGAGGGCCGTCAATTTTGGAAACACCTATATATTCCCGACCTTTTTTAAGTTCTTTTAATAAACCTTTTAGTTTATCATCCATGAATTCCCTCCAACCTATCAAAAGCCCGTATTAAACGCATCTCTATCTTATCAAGGGAGGCCAGATCACTATTTTCCACAGTAAATCTCATCTTCATAATATCCTGAAGTATTTTAATTTTTCTAATCTTAACTATTGGTATACCTTTTTTTATTATCTCTGATCCTCTTTTATTATAAAGCAGGATAATCTCTAACATTCTCATCTGTTTCTCTACTGTGGTATATCTATCTATATCATCAAAAATATTCTGCTGAAGAAATGCATTTTTAAACAGTGTACATACCTCTATTATAAACCTTTGACTGTCCGGTAGTGCATCTGGTCCTACAAGTTTTACTATCTGTTTAAGTTTTACCTCTTTTCTTAATAGTTCTAATATGGTGGTTCTATTATCTGTCCAGCCATTTCCGGCTTTCTCTACCCACCATCCTGTAATTTCACTAACATATTCACTATAACTATCAAGCCAGGATATTGCAGGGTAGTGTCTTGAATAAGCCAACTGTTTATCAAGGCTCCAGAAACATCTTACAAACCGTTTTGTATGTTGTGTTACAGGCTCTGAGAAGTCACCTCCAGGAGGGGAAACAGCACCTATTATAGTAACAGAACCTGTCTTACCACATAGTGTTGCCATATATCCTGCTCTCTCGTAAAATTGTGCAATTTTTGTAGGAAGATAGGCTGGGAATCCCTCTTCTGCAGGCATCTCTTCCATTCTACCTGATAACTCTCTTAAAGCTTCAGCCCATCTAGAAGTAGAATCCGCCATAACTGCTACATGAAACCCCTGATCCCTATAATATTCTGCTATTGTAACCCCTGTGTATATACTTGCCTCTCTGGCTGAGACTGGCATATTAGATGTATTTGCAATTAATATTGTCCTATCCATTAATGGGTTACCTGTTTTAGGGTCAATGAGTTTAGGGAAACTTGTTAAAACATCGGTCATCTCGTTTCCTCTCTCTCCACAACCTATATAGATTATAATATCTGCATCACAATTTTTAGCTATAGAATGCTGAACCATGGTTTTTCCAGTTCCAAAACCACCTGGGATTGCAACTGTTCCACCTTTTGCTAAAGGATATAGAGTATCTATTACCCTCTGACCAGTAATTAATGGGGTTTCCAAAGCTAATCTATTTGAAACAGGACGGGGTTTTCTAATGGACCAGTTATGTTTCATAAAAATTGATATTTTATCACTACCATTATCAACCTGACCAATAACATCTTCTATGTGATAATCTCCTTCTTCTACTAGCCATATAAGTTTTCCTTTTATAAAAGGGGGGATTAATATTTTATGATCTATACTTTTAGACTCTCTAACAGTTCCAATTATCATACCTTCAGAAATGTTATCCCCGGGTTTAACAGTTGGAATAAAGTGCCAAAGCTTTTTTCTAGGTAGGGGAGGTATTACCACACCTTTTTCTATGTAGTCACTTGTGTTTTTTTCTTCACCTTGTAGTGGTCTCTGTATACCATCAAAGATGGAGCCTAAAAGTCCAGGGCCAAGTTCTACTGAAAGCGGGGTAGATGAACCGTAGATAAAATCTCCAGGTGATAAACCTGTTGTATCTTCATATATCTGAATTAATGCTTCGTCCCCTGATAGTTTTACAATTTCACCTATTAATCTATTTTCACCAGCTTGTATATGTTCAAGCATCATGGCATCTGTAACAGACTCAGCTGTAATAACAGGGCCGTTTACCCTCTTAATTACTCCAATTATTTTATCATTCATGGTTGTTCACCATATCCAATGATCTTGCTATTAGCTCATTTATAATTTCCTGTTTACGCTTAATTCTACTTTTTATAAGATTATTGTATGAGACTCTGCCATCTTCACTTATTAATATAATTCCTTTAGTAGACAGAGGTTTATCTTTTGAAAGTAATATTTCTACATCTACTCCAAGAATCCCAGAAGCTTTATTACCTATATTTTTAAGTGATTCAGATGACAAAAGATTTAACTCCTCTTTAGAACTATTTAGATACATTTTAGATCTATTAAGTCCAAGAGCTCCCTCTAAAATTAGATTTTCCAGATGCATTATATATTCAGGGGATCGAATTTTGTCATTTATTTTATCAATAACGACCTTAGTTATTTTATCAATAAAATCTTCTCTATCCTTAAGTTTGTAACGGTTAATATACATTGATGTCAGTTTTTCTTGTTTAGAATATGTGATTTTTTTAACTTTCTCTGCTTTTAATTTTGCATCGTTAAACTGCCGGTTTAATCTCTTTTCATTGTTCTCTATTTTAATCCCAGAGGATTTTTCAGCAGTTAATATAATTTCATCTGCTTCTATACGAGCTTTTTCAATTATACCTGCAGATAGTTCTTCTTTTGTCATAGTTTAATTCCAATAGCCTGGTCTACAATCTCTTTTAGACTAGGTTTACCAGTAATAGGACCGTTTTTATCTTGAATTTCTAATATTAATGGAAATGTTTGTGTAAAAAGAAAGTTATTTACCTCTTCTCTTATTAATTCAGCACACCTATCTGTAATAATGATTATTCCATAATTACTATTACTTAAAGCTCTGTTAAATGCATCTTTTACTTCGGCAGATGTTTTTGCTGTTATACCTTCAACACCAACTAAAGAGAAACCAAGTACTGTATCATCATCTCCAATAACAAAATATTTCATGTTAAATCCTGCTCAGTATCATTAAAGCGGTAATAAATCCAAATACAACCAGACCTTCGGCTAATGCTATAAAAATAAGTGCCTGGGAACCTATTTCAGGCTTTTCACTCATGGCACCCATAGCTGCAGCTCCAACGTTGGATATTGCAATAGCTGCACCAATAGCACCTAAACCAAAAGCAATAGCTGCTGATATAAATGCCCATTTTTTTGCCATAACATTTTCCACTTGTTCATTAGCTACTACAACACTCTTTTCACTGGTTTCTGCTGAAACTGGAGTTGGTGTTAAAAATGAAAAAACTATCATAAATCCTGCTGTAATAAAAAAGCTAATACTAACTCTCTTCTTAAATGATTTTATATTCATATTGACTCCTTCTTTTTTATATAACCTAGGGATAGCGGATTAAAACCCCGACCTTTCCCATTAAAATATTTTGAGTAAAATTCATAATAATTTAACCTTAATGACTGTATTCCAGCTGATAGTCCTTCCAGTGTTATTACTAAGGCATTTCCTAATATAAGGATGATTATTGATATAAAGGTATTGTTTACTGACTGGGCAATCTGAAAAAATGCGATCATGAGACTTATATGTGCTATTCCAAGGCCTGCAATCCTCATAAAAGATAGGGTGTTTGAGAGGTAGCCTGTAAACATTTCAAGGACTTGTACAATCCCGTCCATTATAAAATCTGTAATTAGGCTAGCTGAAAACTTTTCATCTCTAGATTCAAGAGGTGCTTTCACAAATAGCAGAAGTGTAGGTAACATAATAATAAAAAACAGTAAAACCGGATCTGGTAGGGATTTGTAATCATTTATTATAAAAAAACGTGCTGTATATATTCCTGCTCCATATATCCAGCCACCAAGGATTCCCTCTTTAGCAAAAAACAGTCTGATCCATCTCTTTTGAATAAATAGATTTACCCAGTTCATTACAAGACCAAGATATATAACAAATATGCCAAAATAGACGGTTACTCCAAGTACACCAAAAATAGTGTTTATTTCTGAATCACCATGGGACTCTCCCGAGATAATTCCGTGGTAATCAAACCAGATAGGATTAAACCATTTCATACCAAAATATGATCCAAAAAGTATTCCAAATATTATTGCTGAAAATCCACACCAGATCATTAACTGATATATATGATTATATTTACCTTTAATAAATTTTATTCCTAATAAACCTATTGTTAATATAACAAAACCATGTCCTGCATCTGCAAACATTAATCCAAACATTATCATGTAGGTGAAGGCTGTAAATATTGTAGGATCTATGGTTCCATAATCTGGAAGCGAGTAGTTCTCCACTATTTTTTTAAATGGATTAAGTATACCTGGGGAGGAGAGTTCAACAGGTATGTCCTCTATCTCGTCTGATAATTTTAAATAGTAGTTATTAGATGTAATGTCGTTTAATCTATTTTCAAGTTTTTTTATATTAATCTCAGGTATCCACCCAGAAAAGATAAATGTACTATCGGTTTGTACAAAACTAGTTTGAATCTGAATATATATAATATTAGTCTTTAGTTCCCTTGATATTTTTAATAATTCATCTTTATGTGATTCTACAGTTTCTAATGTTTTGTCATTTAATATTAACTGATTCTGTCTTAACTCTTCAATATCTGATGAGGCATCAGAGGGTATATCCCCAGGTATTAGTTTGGTTTGTCTCTCTATCTCTTCTAGGGATAAAATCTTTTCCTGTATCTGTTTTTGCTCTTTTCTAATATGTTTTAATTTATCATTTAGAGTATCTAGAAACTTAATAACCATTGGAGAATCTATTATAGTTAGATCTTCCATACTTAAGTTTTTGCTGTCTTTGTTTCCAGGAATCATATTTAGAAATATATCTATTCGATCTTTTAATAATTCTAGAGATTTTAGATTATCCTTTGTTTCCATATTTTCTGGGTTAATAAAATCTATAACACCAATATCCAAAAGGGATTTTGCCATATCATCACCATATTCTTTTAATAATATAGCTGTAATTTTTCTCATTTTTAAGGGGAATATCATATTAACTCCCTTATTCTTTTTTCAGATAATTCATAGGATATTGCATTTAATACAGTAATTATTTTACTAATTTCCAGCTGTTTTTTATAAAAATATGCTATTAAGGTTCCTATTGAAAATGGATCTCCATGTAATAACTTTTGTATTTTAAGCTGGATAGATAGTTCCATTTCGTAAATTGTCTTATCTACTGGGAACTGTTCATCTCTGTTTATATTAATCTTCTTATATCTTTTTTTTAACTGTTCTAGGAACTCAGAATCTTCAGATTTTAAAAGTCTTTTATATAACTGTTTGTTTATTAACCCATAGGGGATGTATATTGCACCAAAATCTATATCTTTATAAACATCAAACTCTCTAAACCTATTTGCCCATTTTATATTTTCTACATCAACTACATAGTTATAATATGTTAAAGCAATTTTTTTGTTCTCTCTTTTTAATCTATTTATAGCTGAAAATATTTCTCTGAAGTATAAAATATCCAGACTGGTTTCAAATAAAAATAGGGATTGATATTTTAATATGTTCCCAGATTCTAAAACAACTAGAGAATAGTATGGTGAATCTTCAAAAAGTTGCGCTATCTTCTCTAAACTAGAACAGTTTAAGATTTCATCTATTGGTATTTTATTTATTATACTGTTTCTATATATATAACCTAATCGTCCACCTATATCACGTTTTCTAATATTTTTATCAAACCACAATCTGAATACAGATTTTAAGACATCAATCTCATATTTTAGAAGTAGTGCATGTACTAGAGGTTTAAAACTTGTAGGGTAAAATGGTTCAAGTTCTGTATAAAACTTTATCTGTTTTTTAAAGAGTTCCAGTTCTCCCATTTTAAGATCACCTGTAAGCATATAATTCCTGGTTAAGATGTCAAAGTCTGTTCCCCTTAACATCTGGATACCTTCTTCTAAGGAGTTGGAACGGCTTAATATATTAAAAAATTCCTTTGTTAACATAAGGCTCATTTTTGCTTTTAGTTTTGAATTAATAAATTTACTATTTATCATCTCTCCACCATCTTAAATGTGGTATCAAGAATTATAGATATTATATCATTTATTAATTTATCTTTTATTTTTTTAGGTACTGTATCAAATAGAATAGTGGATTCAACCTCTTCTATTTTTAATTGATGTTCCTTGGAACTTTCTATTTTTGCATTTTTTGATTCTGTTTTCAGATAACTATTAATTTCATCTTTAATACTTTTTGTTCTGTTACTAATCTCTATATCGTCTTTAGACCTGATTTTGAGGGATTTCGCTCTTGCATCATCTATTATTGATTTTGCTTTTCTTTCAACTTCCAGAATTTCATCTATTTCACTGTCCATATATAAAAAGTTTAGGTTCAATCTATAGGGAAAACAATCATTTTACTTAAAGTTGCTAATTTATATGGGAATAATTTTATAAGATTAACTTTTTGGTTTTCAAAGTATTTAGAATTAATACACCTAATAATAGTATTAAAATAGGAAGTGCAACTATATTTAGTACTTGCCACCCTAGTTTATTTATTATCCAGCCGGAACTAAGAGTTGCAGCAGATGATAAGCCGTATACTAATACTTCGTTTATACCTTGAACTCTAGATCTTTCCTTTACATTTAAGTGTATTATACAATTCATTAACCACTTACTAGAACCAAGAAATAGGAAGTTCCAACCTATGCCTAAGAATAATAATCCAATAGTTAAAAGGGCTCTACTATCAGAAATTAAATTAACAGCTATAGAGAGGATTAAAAATATTACTCCTAATATAAGCAGTCTATTTAAACCTATCTTCTTTATTATCCAACCAAGGAAAAAAGATGGGGCAAACATACCTAATACATGCCATTGAATTACCCAAGCAGTATCAGAAAATGCATATTTAGAAGCTGACATATGTAGGGGTGTAGCACTCATAATTAAAACCATTATTCCAAATGATACCATGGCCCCAAAAATTGGCTTCCAAGTTCCAGATTTCCATATATCAAGGGGAGCAATTAAGGTGGTTATATCATCGTTTTCTTTTTTTAATTCTTTTATTGCCGGCCATTTTACATTTGAAACCATTATTAGACTCATTAATGATAGTGGAATAAAAGTAAGTACTGATGCGGAGAAATCAATATCAAAAATTAGATTTTTAGTAACAGAACCTAAATTGGGGCCGACTAAAGCAGCAACTATTCCAACAGACATAACCATGGATATAGCTTTAGATTGATCTTTTTCAGGTACTAGTTCCATAGCTGCAAATCTATAGAAATTTGCAGTGGATATTGAGAATCCAAAAAAAACAGAACCTATTAATAATAGATAAAATTGATTAGACTGGAGTGCTATAAAAAATATAACTGCGGCTAACATATTAGATAGTAAGCCTGTTTTAAAAGCTGGTCCCCGTCCTTTTTTCCCCATCCATATACTTACGGGGAAAGAGAAAATAAGCATTGATAACATACTCATAGCCATGGGCAGGGTAGCATAACTAACATTTATTAGTAGCGATTTTCCTAACATTGGTGCAAGTGTTGTAAACATCATATTAGCACTCATAAAAAAGCATTGTGTAGCTATTAAGAACCATAAATTTCTATTTTTCATTATTTCTCCGTTAATATTAATTACTAGGCAAAACCGGAGCATCTTAAGTGAGATATCCAAGATGAATTGTATTTCATTAATCTAATTATATCTATAAAGGATATTATATAAATTGTTAATTAACTTTACTTCTTACAAGACGTATTCCATTATCTCCCTCATAATTTATGAAGTCTGCTGAACGGTTAAAAACTCTCAGATAAAATTCTGTATTTAACCATCTGGAGCTACGCCTGGATTTTTCCACATTATATGCCATGTCCTGTTTCGGTATTGTTAATGGCCCTGTTGGATCTATGGATGGTGAATATTTATAATAATCTTTATCCCAATAATCCCAACACCATTCCCACATGTTCCCTGACATATCGTACAGTCCTAATTCGTTAGGTTTCTTAAGTCCTATATTATAAAAATCGTTATTTGAGTTTTTTTCATACCATCCTACTTCATCAACATTATTGCTTCCGGAATATATAAATCCTTTGCTTTTATTCCCCCCAGAGGCTGCAAATTCCCACTCTGCTTCAGTTGGTAATCTATAACCATCGGCTTCAAAATTACATGTTGTTTTTACACCTTTTACTATATAACAAGGGGTGAATCCCTCTTTTTTACTTAACCAGTTACAGTAGGTTACAGCTTGTATCCAGTCCACACTCATTACAGGTCTTTGCCCTCTATCTTTAATAGTTGGGTCTGCAGATTTCCTTTTAGTTTCCAGTGTATAAGCATCGTACTGATTAAAGGTGACTTCATAAACACCTATATAATATGCTCTTGTTATTTTAACTTTGTGGGCTGGCTTTTCGTTCTCTTTCCCAGAATCTGAGCCCATAATAAAGGAACCAGGTTCAACCAATACCATTTCATGTTCTTGATACAGTTGTTTACTAAATTTGGAACATGAAAAAAGTGTAATTAATAGTGACAATATTATTATATATTTCTTCATAATTAATATTATAATACAAACATAAATCGATTACCCATAAAATTATACCTAGATTATTAATAACCGTAGTATAATCCCAGCATGAGTATATTAGACGAGTTATTTTTTAAAGAATTATCAAAGTTAGAGAAACCCCAGTGGACACCTTCATTAAACCTTTTTACAGGTATACTTTTTGAAGAGTTAAAGAGTTTAGCTGGATTTAGAACCACAGAAAGTACGTTATCATTAGATGAAAGGGTAGAAATTTCTAGGGAAAACCATATTAAACATCTGAAGGATACTAAAATAATTACAGTAGACTACCCTAAAAGTTTTAACTGGTTAAATAAAAAGGGTAAAAATTATATGGCAACTGTTAAAAACCAGGGGTTTTGCAGTTCCTGTGCAGCCTTTGGTTCATTAGCAGTTACAGAGAGTATGGCAAAAATTGAACATAATGTGGATATAAATCTCTCTGAAGGTCAGTTGTTTTTTAAGAGCCCTGGGTTTTCTCCAGAAGATACACCGAGTACCCATAACTGTAAAACAGGTTGGCCTGTGGAAGATGCTCTAAACTATCTAGTTAATACTGGAGTTGTAACTGAAAAAGAGTTTCCCTACGATACTGACGATAAGGATAAAGCTCTGTCGACGGGATGGCAGAATAGGGTTACAAAAATAAAAGGTTATAAAACACTAACTACTGAAGAGGAAATGAAAAGCTGGATATTTACTAATGGCCCACTTATCGGTGCTATGAGTTTAAGAGCGGACTTTCTTTTTTATGGAGAAGGAATCTATAGCCCTATATTAGGACCAGAACTTGGAGGTCACTGCATAACTATAGTTGGTTATTCAGATGATAAAGAGGCTTGGTTATGTAAAAACTCCTGGGGTGAAAGCTGGGGAGAGAGTGGTTACTTCTGGATTAAGTATGGAGAGTGTGGTGTAGATTCTGAGATGTGGGGTATAACCGGAGTTATACCACCATTAACAAAGTCTTAATCTAAAATATGCGAAGCCTTTGTTTAAACCTTCATATATCCTGTTATCAACAAGCTCAGATATAACATTAAACTTATTATTAAATATCTGGGTCATATCACTTCTATTAAGAAACCATTCGTCTAAATAGAGGTAGGGAAAGTATGAAGGTTTATCTACTTCTGTATGTTTCTCTTCCCGGTACCATGCACCAATAATTAATAAACTACTATCTGAGCAATGTTTTTTTACATTATCTATGTATTTAATACGAACTTCAGGTGGAATAGCGTGGAAACAACCACAGTCAATAATAACATCATAACTCTCTTTTAAAGGAAGGTTATTATCAGTAATATCAAGATGTATAAACTCTTTATCTGTATAAGTTTCCCTACAGTATGTCAGAGCTTTCTCTGAAAAATCAGCACCTGTATAATCTACAATAACTCCATCTTTCTCCAGCTCCTCTTTTACAAAGGAATTTCTACCATTACCACAACCAATATCTAATATGGACAATGATTTAAGTTTGTACTCATTTATATAAGCTTTTACATAGGTAACTATATTATTATCCAAACCTGGGCTTCCCCATCCAGGTGTAAAGTTCTCTTTTTCGTATATCTCATCCCATATTTTTTTATCATTTACAACTTTTTCCATTATCTCATCTCCTCTGTAATTATAACAAGTGGTATAAAAAATCCATCATCTAGTATGGCTACTTTGTTTTCTATAAACATATTCTCCATATCGCTATTAGTATAAATAGCAGGATATAATAATAATTCTATTTCTACTGGACTTAGTTCTCTCTTAACTTCACAACCCTCTATTCCCCGAGTATCAAGCAGTATTACAGTGCCATCACCTAGTTTAGTTATCTCAAGTTTTGGAGTAAATAGGTTATTCTCCCACCTTGAGTTCCAACTCTCCAATAGTTCTAAAAATTTTATTAACTCTGTTTTATCATTTAGGTTTTCTTCGTTATGTTCACACTTAAATATCATAGCCAAATTGTCTATATCTACAAAATCTGGATATACATCGTAATATGATTTTATAGGTTTAATATTTGTTATCCCATACTGTTTCGGATTATTAAAATATGGACTAAAACGTACCAACGTCATATGGAATATCCCTACAGGTGGCATAAGATGGACTAGTAGAGGTATTAATTTATTCATCTCTCTATAATCTTCTATTGTCTCTCCAGGAATTCCCCACACTATATTCCATAAGACTTCTAACCCCAGAGATGTTCCATCACGTAGAAATGTTAAATTTTGTCTCATTGAAGTACCCTTAGACATCTTTTTTAATACATTGTCGCTAAGGGTTTCGATTCCAGGTTGAATTTCATTTACTCCAGATTTCTTTAAGAGTTTTAACTGCTCATAGTTAAGGGATACCTTCTGTTCAAAATATATCTCCCAGCCATAATCCTCATCTATGAGGTGGGGAAGAAGGTCTGTTAAATGTGAATCAGGCATAGCTAAATCTGCCATATGCAATCTCTTAATACCCCACTTTTTAGCATTTTCTAACTCTGTTTTAATCCGATCAAAATTCTTTTTTCTAAATTGTAGACGTCCAACTCCACAGAATTTGCATTGGGTTTTTTCTCCCCACCAGCAGCCACGGCTATGCTCCATAACCAATAATTTATGCTCTGTCTTAAAATTTAGCTGGTTAAAATAGTCTGAGTAGTCTAGATCCGGGATTATATTCATATCTTGTAAAAGTTCACTTCGAATAATTCTATTTTTTGATCCACCATCTTTTAAAAAGTTGATTAGGCTTATCTCGCTCTCTCCACTGAAGATGTAATCTATATACTGTCTATCACTATCTAAAGATGCTATGCCTTTAGCCATCTCTTCTTCACAGTTAAATCCCCCAATAAAGGTTATAATTTCTGGGTTTAACCGTTTAATTATTTTAAATAAAGCTATGCCAGCATTTATCTGTTCATAGGAGCTAGAAATACCAACATATTTGTAAGGTAGATCTTTAAATTGTTCTTCAAGGTCTAAAAGCCAGGACGTAGCTATTTTTTCACACTTTTTTAGCTCTGCTATTGTTAATTGATTCTGTTCATCAAAGAATTTAACAGGATTCCTATCCCAGTCAAATATGTCAGAAAAATCATATAATCCGTCATAAAATTGCTCACCAACTAGATCCCCCCAAGCGGCTTTTGCAAAAATCCTCTCTCCTAATTGGAAATAGTTCATAACACAGAAGTTTTTAAAGTTATCTCCTAAACGTCTAGCTAATTCAAAGTTAACATATTTTATATCTGTACTGAATCCCTCTTTTCTAGCGCATGCCTGTAAATTGTGTAGTCCTAATGACTGTAATTCAGGGGAAAAAAAGGGTGGTACAATTAACAATAAATCATTCATTTATAACTCCTTGGGTTATCTGACTTAATACTTTTTGACAGTAGTAATAATCACTGTCTCCAGTATTATGATACATATCTGATGGTCTCACTTTACCGGACTTTCTACATATTGAAATAAATTTACAACCTATACATAATTTAGACTCGTCTACACATAATTCTCTATATTCTTTTGATTCTAATACATCTTTAAGGGATTGATTGTTATAGTTCCCTAATATTTCTAAACTGGAGTGATTATCTGTAATAACCCCAGTTTGCATTACAACTATTTTGCCATCTCTAGATATCTCTGGACTCTTAGGATACCACTTAAAACCAAGCATCTCTGCAACAACAGTAGATAATGAGTTCTCTAATATGCTTACATTATATCCACCAAGACTTAAATAGCTGATCATTTTAACAAACTCAATTAAATCTTTTGGTTCTAGTTTAAGGTCTTCTACCTGGTAGTAACCGTCGTCTATTCCTCTTAACTGTATAAAAACTAGATCTATAATTTCTGGGAACTGTTTAAATAACCACTCAGTAAATTTAGGAATATCATATAAGTTTCTTCTATTAACGACTGTATATACAATCATTTTTAAACCGTACGTTATAGCATTTTTTAATCCTGTAATTACTTTATCGTAACTTCCAATCCCTCTAACAATTTCGTGTTCATCTTTAAATCCATTAATACTACAACTAATGGTCAACAGATCAGTAAATTTAGACAGTTTGTTACATAACTCTTCAGTTAATAGGTGTAAGTTACTATTTATCAATATTGTTTCATATCCAATACTTTTAAGGTAAGTTAAAAAACCGAGTATATAAGGCCACAAAAAGGTCTCACCACCTGTAAGACTGATAGATTTATAACCTAAAACTCGACCCTCAAGAGCTATCTCTTCTGCTTTCTTAAGTCCAAGATGTTCAAATACATGGGAGGAATCATGGGCAAAACAATTAATACATCGTAAATTACATTTTGTTGTTACTTCTATAGATAACATTGTTAGAATGTTAGAGTATTAAAATATATTTGACAATGAAAAAGAATTTTTTTTTATTAAGACACTAATTTTAGACTTTTATGTGTATAATTATAGGGTTATAGGGTTATAGGGTTATAGGGTTATCAACTATTTTAAATTCCTTGACAGTAAAGAGTTACAACACTAATATCATAGAAGAAAAATAACAAAGGAGTAAATATGAAAAATTTTATTGATTTTGTTGCAGACGCAGCAAAAAACGAGAGTATGGCAACAGAATTAAACAACAAGATTGTGGGTTCAAACATCACAGAGATTTCAACATGGTTTGAGAATCAGGGTTATTCAATCAACCAAGATGAGTGTGAAAAGATCATGATGAATAAAGACTCTATAGCATCACAAAAAATAGGGTTATATTACTAATCCAAAATATAAATCTGGGAGTTTACTATGCCTATTCTTAATAATAAATTTCCAGATCTACCAATAAAAAATCAAGGCTTCAGATCTGTATGTATAGTCTATGCAGTTTTAGCAAACCTTGAGATTTTAAAATTTAAAAAAACAGGTAAATACTGCCTAATATCGGAAAGACAGTTTCTTAAAAAATATCCTACTAGTGCAAATAATATCTATCAGACTCTTACTTTATTAAAGGATAAAAAAATAATAACAGATTATACAGCTCTGGATAAACAGATAAAAATGAAAGAGTGGCTTGATAGCAAAGGTCCATTATTATCCATACTGAACTTCAGATTAGATCTAATATTTTATAGAAAAGGTATATACAGACATAGATTTGGAAAATCATTTGGTGGTCATGCGGTAACAGTAATTGGGTATGATGATGAAAAGCAGGCATGGCTTATTAAAAACTCATGGGGTAGGTTGTGGGGGATAAAAGGTTTTGCATGGATATCCTATGGTAATTCTTCAGTTGATTTCATAATGTATGGGATATATATCAAATAATAAGTATTCAATTAAAAGTTTGACAGTAAGTCTAATATCTCTTAAAATTAAAAAACCGTATTAAATCAAAAATGAAGGAATTTGAATGAAAAATTTTATTGATTTTATTGCAGATGCTGCAAAAGACACCACTATTGGTGAAGAATTACTCAAAGTTGTTGATAGTAGTGACCACAAAACAGTTGCATCTTGGTTTCAGGATAAAGGTTATGATGTCTCTGAAGATGATAGTAAAAAACTTGTAGATAACAAAGAAGATATGAAGACTACAAAAATAGGGTTTTATTACTAAAAAATAGGAAGTTACAATGAAAATCAGAAATCATGTTATAATATTACTAATAACTTTATGCTCATTGTCTACATATGCAGAAAGTGTAAAACCACTACTAGTTGATGACTATAATAAAGTCTACAGTTTAAATACTGAGTGGAACTTCTCAATAGAAGATAAAGAATATAATGAAATGGATAATATAAACTATGATGACTGGTTTTCTATATCCACAGCAAGTCCATGGAAGTATTCAATTCCAGAATTAGCAACTCATTATGGGGATGCATGGTATCAAATTTCTTTTATCCTTAGTCCTGATGTAATAAATGAAGAACTTGGGGTATACATTCCATTAAGTTATGGAGGATATGAGTTATACCTTAATAACAATTTAATATATAATGGATATAATAAATTTGGTCACAAACCTATAGCTTTAAAACTTAGTAATAGCCTTATAAACACTGGAGAAAATTCACTATTAATTAAAGCTGGTAGTTTTAGTTCTGTTGGTGGTTTTAGTGGTTTTGTTAAGATAGGTAATTATAAAGAATTACAGCAAAACTGGATAATATATGTTATTAAAAATTCAGCTATCTCATTTGTTAGTCTTTTCCTTGCTCTATATTTCTTTATAATGTATTTATATAGAAAACAAGAACGATACAACCTATACATCTCAGGTTTCAGTTTATCTGTAGCATTATTTACCATTGGATATTATGGTCTAGCCTATTATTTAATTGATAAAGCATGGGGATATTGGGTTATAACATTTGTTGGTGGAGTAAATATGTATATGTTCCCTATTTTATTCATCCATTCGTTTTATAACCTAAAACTAAAACTTGGAGCAAAAATATTTATTGGATTATATTTGTTCATGACTTCTTTCATTTTAGTTGAATATCTCTTTACAGGTCAAATTTTTAATTTTGGTAAATATTTATATAATGGTTTCAACTTTAGCTACATCTTAGTAGTATTTTACCTCGTTTTTGTCTCAATTAGAGCTATTAAACTTAAGTTTTTTTACTCAAAAACTATGCTTGTGGGTATTCTTTTACTGTCAGTTTCTTTTGTATACAGTATGTTATGTTTCATGGGTATATTAGCTAAATCACCGTTTATTGGTGAAGGTTTTTTCCTCTTGGTTATAACTTTTACTGTAATATTAGGTAAACGTTTTGCCCAGACTCATACCTCTTTAGAAAAATCTTATAGTGTGAACCTTGAACTAAATGAAACTTTGGAACATAAAGTTGAAGATCGTACTAAAGAGTTAAAAGTTAAGAACAGGGAAGTAATGCAGAGTATAGAGTATGCTGCTTTGATTCAGAACTCTATCTTACCATCTAAGGCACAACTAGATGAGATATTTTTTGATCATTATCTTGACTGGAAACCAAAAGATGTTGTAGGTGGTGATTTTTACTGGATAATGAAAAAAGATAATGGTTTTATTGCCGCTGTTATAGATTGTACTGGTCATGGTGTACCAGGGGCGCTATTAACAATGTCTGCAAAATCTCAGTTAGAGAGAATTGTACAGCATATAAATAGTGATGATCCAGGTGTTATATTATCTAATCTTAATAGACTACTTAAACAAGTACTGTCCCAGGATAATATATATGAAATAAAAGATGATGGTCTTGATATTGGGCTTTGTATCTATAATAGTGATACAAAATCTCTACAATTCTCAGGATCAAAAATTAGACTATTTACCCTTTTAAATGGGGACATAGTTGAATATAAAGGTGACAAACAAGGTGTTGGTTATAAAAGATCAAAGTATGATTATGTATATACAACACAACAAATAGATATCCAGAGGGGAATGTCTTTTCACTTTACTACTGATGGTTATATAGACCAAAGTGGTGGAGAAAAGGAGTTTAGTTTTGGGTGGAAAAGATATTTAGCAGCTCTTAAAAAAGCTACTGGTAAAAACATGAATAGTTACTTAGATACCCTCCAAAAAGATTTAGCAGACTTTCAAGATGGCTATAGTCAGAGAGATGATATTACTCTTATGGGGTTTAAATTGAAGGAAGACAAATGATAGATATAGCAGTAGGAAAATCGACACCACGAATACTTTTTGACGAAGAAAACAGACTGTTTACTATTGATGGACAATCATATCCAGAAAACTCAAGTAATTTTTATGAACCAGTAATAACCTGGGTAGAGGAATATTTAGAGAAGGAAGGTATAATTTTTGAACTGAATGTCCGGTTATTGTATCTTAATACTAGTAGTACTAAAGCTATGTTTTATCTTTTTGATATATTAGAAGAGGCTTTTAAAAAAGGTAAAAAAGTATCTGTAAACTGGTTATATAATGCTGATAACGAAGTAGCAAAAGAGACAGGGGAAGATCTACTGGAAGATTTCCAATTCCCCTATAATATTAAAGTTATAGATTAAATTTATAGATTAAAGCTTATACTCTACTTTTATTGTTAAAAAAGGTTTTCCAGGGGATTGGTCATGTATATTATATTCGGATTTATCCGCTTTTCTTATAATATCTACCAATCCTAAACCTGCACTTTTATTAAAGTTATGTCGGTCTTTTGTTTTTAGTTGCTGTTTATATACCATATTCAGATCTTCTACAGATAAGGTTGTTAGTGTTTTTAACTTTTCATCAATATCATCTCTATATTCTGGACTAATAGGATTCCCACTAATAACAAATATTTTATCATCTTTAGTTCCAACTAGTATAATACCTGTACTAATCTGTTTCCCTTCACTGTTCAATAGAGAATCTGATGAGTATCTTAAAATATTCTGGGATAATTCAACAAACATTGTAAGATATTTATGCTTATTTTTTGTTCCGGGATCAGAAGAAAGCTTAAGATTAATTATAGAAGTAATCTCTTCAATAATTTCTTGATGAAAAACACCCTGATAACTAATTATTATTCCATCTTCATTTAATAGTTGATAGATATTGGATAAACTTTCAAGATTCATGCATAGTCACCTTATTTCTTCCCTCCGCTTTACTTTTATAAAGTGCATTATCAGCACACTTTAGACAGTCATCTAGAGTTGTATTTTCATCTAAACTACAACCACCTAATGATATCTTTAATTCTATACGTTTATTATCATATATGATTATAAAATCTTCCACTCTTTTTCTAAGTTTCTCACCAAGATTAAAAGCTCCAGTGGCATCGGTATTAGGAAGTACTAATATAAACTCTTCTCCACCCCAACGACCAATACAATCTTGTTCTCTTACAGAGTCATGATATAGGTTAGCTAGTTGCTGTAATGCATAATCCCCGGCAGTATGGCCATATGTATCATTTACATCTTTAAAAAAGTCTATATCCATAATAAAAATAGCCAAAGTTGTATTGTTTCGTTTAAGTCTAACCAATTCATCATCAAGCCACTGATAAACTCCACGTCTATTTAGTAAACCTGTTAATGGATCTCTTATAGATAATTCTGTTAACTTTTCCTCACTATCTTTTAACTGTTTATGGGTAATATCTGATAATGAGATAAGTTTTTTTGACTCTTTTAATAGCTTCTTAAAACCACGATATAACTTTAGGTACTCATCTGTATATGCGTCAGACGGTTTATTCTCAAGGGTTAAGAATTCTTCTGCATTGTTAAGTATCTCTTGTTCACACTTAAAGAAATCCATGATATCTCCTAATAATTACATGTTATTATATGTGTAAGATTCATTATAGTATATCAATTTCTGTATATTAGGATGTATTTATTAATAATATTGTCTAAACATTAATATTCAGACTCTATGAGTGGGGTATTAGTGCTTATTATCATTCTTAACACTAGACAATCTATTATAAAGATCTATAATTATTTGATATAAACTAATAAATTTAGTATTCCAATAAGAGGTGATTATGAAAAAGATTTTTTTTGTATCTTTAATATTTATATTATTAATAGCAGGTTGTGAACTTTTTTCATCTGATAATAATTCTAAATTTTCTACTATAAACTTAACGTTACCATCATCTAGAGCTATAACCGACGATGCTTATTTATATGAATTAATAGTTTCTGCATCAGATTTTGATGATATTACAATAACTACTCAGGTTGAGTTCATTTCTGTAGATGTTTTATTAGGAACTGATCGAAAATTTGTATTGAATTTATATAATTTAGATAGATCCGTATTGTTATACACTGGTGAAACTACAGTTGATATAAGTACTGGAAGTAATAATGTCATTATTAATGTTTCAGCTATAGCTATAGAAATAGATACATATAGCATTACATATGATCTAAATGGTGGAACTGGAAGTTTACCAGTTGATAGTACAGCATATTTAGAAGGTGCCGAAATAACTTTAAATGATGGATCAGGTATAGCTTTTACTGGTCACTTTTTTAGTGGTTGGTCCCTGACTTCTGATGGGAGTGTTATAACACCACCATTTTTAATGCCGGCTAATAACATCATTTTATATTCAATTTGGGGAACAGCAATAGGATATTATGCTGGTGATGGAAGTGGAAGTGGTGGTTCTGGAGATTATAGTACAGACTACAGCAGCGATGCCGCTGGTGGTAATGGTGGTGGAAGTGACGATGTTATTACTGCTAGTTCTGGAAACGATGTAATATTCGGAGATGGAAGTGGTGGAGGTGGAGGCGGTGAGCAATATCGTGTCTCTCCTGGTGGAACAGCAGGTTCTGGTTCTGATATCATTTTTGGTGGTAGCGGAAACGATATAATATTTGGTGATGGATTTAATGGTACTTCTGGTCTTGGTGTAGGTGATTATAATGGAGCTAATGGAGGCTTCGGAGGCGGTGGCGGTGGCGGCGGTTCTAATGCATCCCCACAAGGTAATGGTGGTATTGGGGGGCTTCTTGCTGGTGGAGGAGGTGCTCAATCGAGTACTACTGCTGGAACTTCTTTATTTGGTGGTTTTGATGGTGGTGTTACAAGTAAACCTATTGGTGGAACTGCTTCAAATGATAAAATGTGGGGTGGGCATAGTGCTATTCCATATAATAATGGATCAGGTTATTTTACTGAACAATCTCTAGGTGGAACTGGAAATAATGCTTTTGGAGCTGGTGGAGGTGCCGGTTTTGGCGGTCTAAATAGTTCAAATCAACCTATAAATATAAGTACACCATTATACAATATGGCTAGTGGAGGCTACGGACAAGGTGGTGATGGTACAGATGGAACTACAGATTTTTTACTTTGGGAAGATTCCTCAGGACTGTTATATGACTATGTTAATGGTGTCTTATCAAATATTTTTAGTTCCCAGATTGGTACTTTAGATGGTGTTGGTTCAGGAAATGATATAATTGATGGACAAGGTGGAGATGACGACCTATTTGGACTAGATGGTGATGATACTTTTGTATTTGAAATTGATGATGCTGGATCTTCAAGCACCGATATTATATGGGATTTTAATAGACTTGCTGAGACTGATATATTAAAGCTAACAATTTCTGGAATAATTATATCTGATACTATACGAGACAATATTATTACTAATCAGACAACTCCTTCTGGTACAGATAGGCAATTGATATTTTCTGATAGTGGTAAAACTGTAAATATATTAATTAAAAATATTAACAGAGATATAGTTTCTGCAGACTTTTTTACAGCTTTACCATAAAATTTTTATAAAATACTGATGGTGATAATATTGTATTAAAGTTTTATTATATTAACTTTAACTCAATTTTATCCCATAATTTTTTTAGATTATGCAGAGATTTTCTTTGCCATAATATATCTTTTTTACCAATTATAATTATTGGAAGCTGGTTACCTTTTTTAATATCAAATACAAATTTGCACAACATACTTATTCCTGAACTGTTTAAAAACTCTAATTTTGTTAAATCTATAGAAAGGGTTTTAGTATCAAGTTCATATATATCAAGCATATACTGTTTTATTCTGCCATATTCTCCAGGGTCCCATAACCTTAATGAACCCTCAAAATGTATAATATGGTCGTTATCTTTATACCATACTAAATAGATATCACCTTCAATTTTTAACATATTATGCCCTCCGGATTAATTCTGACCTGAAGTTTTACTATATGGAATGAAGGAAAATCTTGCTTTTTGCTAAAAGTAAATGACATTCCGACATTATAATCATTTAAAATAGTCAATAGTCCAAGTCCGGAACCCTCACCAGTCATAGCCTTTTCCATAGCTTCCGTATAAAAGTCATTTATATCTTCAGCACTTTCTAATTTTTCAATGAAATCAATAAATAACTTTTTTTGTTCATCAGATATATAGTTTTCAACCTCAAAATATAGGAAACCATCATTATCACAAAGTGTTATTTTTATTCTTTTACTACTCTCTGAGCTGTATTTTACTGCATTTTCAACAAGTTCATTTAATATTACAGATAATGAATTTTTAGCTTCAGATATTTTTGGAAAACAAAATGATGCAAAGGATGCACCAAAATCAGCAGTTAATCCACATCGCTGCCAGTACAATGCAAGATCTTTAGGTAGAAGGGTTATGTGAACCATATTGGATATATTGTCTTCATTTGAAAAAAATACAGTTCTTTTAATTAGCGCTTTGTTCATAAACACTCCTTTTGTTTTATTATTAATAGTGAAATATCATCTAGAATATCTCTGTCTCCTATGTAATTATATATTTTCTGCATGATTTTCTGTTTTATTTTACTTGGTGGAAGTTCTGCATATTGTTCAAGATATTGTACAAGTCGTTCTAAACCAAATTGGTTGCTATCCATATCCTCTGCTTCTGTTACACCATCTGAAAAAAGTAATAGAATATCATCTTTGTATAATACAAAATCGTTTAAATTTGAAAATTCAGTTACAGATTCTATCATTCCTATAAAAAAACCATCGTCCATTGTATCGTTAATCTCTATCTGTTTTGTTTTAGCTCTATATATTATAAAATATTCATGTTGTCCTGTTGCTATATATCTACCATTTCCAAGGTAATTAAAAAGAGCAAGAGTCATATTTCTATTTGCATTTATTCTATTTATATTATCAAAAAGAACCTTATTAACAATTGGTAGATACTCTTCATACTTAGCTGACTTTGTCTCTACTATAGTTTTAATAGCAGTTTGAGCCATTAACATAATAATTCCCGATGCTAGTCCATGACCTGTCACATCTCCTATACCAAATACAAGCTTTCCATCAGATTGAATAACATCGTAATAATCACCACCAACTTCATCGGCGGGACGCATTATACAGGATACTTCCTGATCACTTAAATCTGATAAATCATTATCATCTGGCAGTACCATCGCCTGTATATCTTTGGCAATATTCACTTCGGCTTTTAACCTTATAGATTCATCTTTTAATGCGTCAGCATAAATTTTTAATTTATGATGCATCCTACTTAGTTCTTTTATCATCACTTTCTGTTTTTTTCTTGCAGATAAATTTTCAGCAAATATAATATTAATTATTCCAGCTGACATTATAGGAAAATAACCTAATCCCATTATTCTAAGAATAACAGTAGAACTTTCAGTAATACCCAGATATGTATTAATACTGTTTTCCAACTCAGGAAAAATAAAATGAAACATAATTAATAACATAAATTGGAATAGACCAATAAAGAGATGGAGAAATATTGATACTTCAACTAAAGCAGCTAATAACGGGAATAAAACAATAACAATAGCAACGGGACTATCAAATAATCCAGTTAATAGTGCACATAAAAACAGATGCAATTCAAAAGCTAAAATAGTCAGATGATTTACATATTTTTTGAATTTAATTCTATTATTATATAAATTACCAGCATACATAAGCGTGGCTAAAATTTGTACATATCCTAGAAATAATCCAACTCGGGATTTATTTAATAAAATAAATGAAATAAGTCCAACACTTAACGCAATTGCTGTATAAAAAAGATTAAGTCCATTAATCTGTCTTTTATATCTAACGGTATTAACCTCATCAGATTTTTCTATTCCAAGATTTATAATATTATCTAAAAACATATAGTCCTCACTATTTTTTTTCGATTATTAAAATTGAGCTATTACCATGCATAATTTTTTCAACTTTAAATGAGTGGTCTAAAAATTTACTTTGCAAATATCTATTTATATTGTCAATTTCATTTTTATAAAAAAATCCAGTAAAATCATTCCATAATAGACCCATTAATGGATTGGCAGATCTTGATAATGGAGTAGATTCAATCATAACCTGTGTAATAAAAACCCCTTTTTTTGCTATTCTTATCATATTTTCAATCACAGGTAATCTATTAGACATATCAATGAAATGCATAACATTTATTGATGTCACCCAGTCGTATGATTTATCTTTAAAATCATCCATATCCTCTGTTATATCTCCAGCCAATAATTTTATAGGATTAATAGGTTTTTCCTGTTTGTTAATTTGTTTACCCTTTTCAATGGCAAATAAGTTTGTATCCACACCTACCAGTTTTATATCTACCATATGTGGACCAATATTTCTTAAGAAACTACCGTTACCACAACCAACATCAAGAAGTGTTTCGTTTGGTTTAAAATCATGTTTAATAAAAAGATCCTTAAGGGCAATCGAAAAATTATCAGAAACCCTAGGCTGATATTCTCTGCTTATTTTACCATCACTTAATTTATCAAGACTTTTATGGGGTTTAAATGTTTCATCAGCATGGGATGCTGCATTTAAATAATATTGAGAAAGCTGAAGTAATCCCTTTATATCAGGAGACCCAGCATCTTTAGTAAAATTCATTCCATAATCTGTTAGACTGTAATTATTATCAACTTTTGTTACCCACTGCATATGCTCTGCAAAATAGAGCCACATATCAAGTTTATTTTGATCAAAATCCAGCTCTTGGGCAAGTTCCTTCTGGGTCCACTTGTTTCGACTTTGAATTGTGTTAAATATACCGGCTGACATACCTGCTGATAATGCAGCTCCGGTCCATGAATCGTTAAGTAATTTAAAAATTTTTTCCATCTGCTCTTTTTTATCCATCTTTATATCCTTCCACTCTGTTTTTACCCCTATTTTTTGCTTCATATAGAGCTAAGTCAGATCGTTTAATACAATGTTCTATAGGTTCATTATTAAATGTGGATACTCCAAAGCTACAGGTTATTTTTTCACAAATATTATAGATCTCACTTTCAATGTTCTCTCTAATTCTCTCTGCTAACTCTATAGTTTTATTCATATTAAGTTCAGGAACAATAAATATAAATTCTTCCCCACCCCATCTAGCCAATATATCGCTTTTTCTTATAGATTTTAAACATGTCTTTGTTATACTTATCAGTACTTCATCTCCTACGTCATGACCATGTGTATCGTTACAGATCTTGAAATTATCAATATCCATCATAATTATTGAAAGTGGCATATTTTTTCTTTTCATATTATCTATTATGGCTTCTGCAGATTTGTAAAATCCACTTCTATTATATATTCCAGTAAGAGGATCGGTTATTGATAAACGCTTAACTTCTTCATATTTTTCGTCTAGATCGTTTTCTAGAGCTGTAGAATGGGAAGAGACATTAACATATAGAACTCTTAACTGTTCTACCTGTTCCATAAGGCTCTTATTTATTAGTTCTAAGTGTTCATTTTTTGATATTTCAAGTGTTAATCTTAGTCTAAGATCTCTGTCGTGATCCATACTGCTCTTCGGTTCTACTGAATTTTCTTTTGATAGGATTTTAATCTGCTGATCAAGTTCGTTTTCAAGTGTAGATCCATAATCCATGGAACTAACATATATCACCCTCATTTGATTTAACTCTTCTGATAATTCACTGTTTCTTAATGTTAGGTTTTCTATTTGCTCCGTCAGCAGTTGTATACGTTTTTTTAAATCTGCAACATCCTTCATTGTGCCCTCAATATTAATTGTAGGAATGTTAAGAATGATATGCAACATAATTTTTATAGATAAATATAAATGGAATTTGAACATAGGTTTGTTGCATTTGTTTTAATAATAGGTAAATTAACGTATTCAGTGTATTATTATCTTAAGGGGAATAACTTGTTAAATAAACTAATAATTATTTTTAATCCTACTGCCGGGAAAGGGTTGGCAAAAAAACAATTACCTTTAATTGAAGCCTATTTAGAAAAATCAGATGTTAATTTTGAATTGATTAACACAGAATATATTGGTCATGCAGCAGAAATTGCAGAAACATATGCAAATACAGAGGATATAGCTGTAATTGCAGCAGGTGGGGATGGAACCTGTAACGAAGTAATTAACGGCTTAATGAAGGGTAAAAAACAATATAGCCCTGTATTTAGTGTTATACCAATTGGACGGGGTAATGATTTTTCATACGGGGCAAATGTCCCTAACAAAATAGAAGAAGCCTTAGATGTTATCATTAATGGAAAAACATCATTCCTTGATATTGGTTTAATAAAGGGTGGAGATTACCCAGATGGTAGATATTTTGGAAACGGAATAGGAATAGGATTTGATACAACTGTAGGATTGGAAGCGTCTAAAATGAAGTATCTCAAGGGAGCACTTGGATATATTGCCGGGACAGTTAAAACTCTTATCAAATTTTCAGATTCCCCGGTCATTGAAACAACATTTAACGATAATAACATAACATTAAAAGCAATTCAAATATCCATTATGAATGGAAGCAGAATGGGAGGTCTTTTTTATATGGCACCTGATGCTGTTAATAACGATGGTCAACTTGATCTTTGTATTGTTAAACATATAAATAGACGAACATTATTAACCTCTGTTAAACACTATACTAAGGGAACCCAGAAAGGTACTGAAGGGATTATTATGGACCGGGCAAAATCCTATAATATAAAAGCTTTAAATGGTAATTTAATTGTTCATGCCGATGGAGAGACTATTTGCACAACTGGTAAAGAGTTAAAAATCGATTGTATACCAGAAGCATTAAGGATTATTCACAATTAGTAATATGAGAGTTAGAAAATATATAGTTAATAAATTCCTTAAAAATACACTAGGTCTAATCTGTCGTGTAGATGATGTGGATTTATCAGTTATTCCTCTAAAAGGTCCTTTGATTATCTGTATAAACCACATTAATTTCCTTGATGTTCCCTTAACTCATGTACTGTTGCAACCACGTGATATGATTGGATTTGCAAAAAAAGAGACATGGGATAATCCTTTATTGGCATTTATATTTAATACCTTTGATGCTATCCCAGTAGATAGGGGTAAGGGTAATCTATCAGCGTTTAAAAATATAAATAAACTCTTAAAAGAAGAAAAAATTATCTGTATTGCTCCTGAAGGTACAAGAAGTGGGGATGGAGTTCTACTAAAAGGGAAACCTGGAGTTGTTCCTATGGCTCTATTATCCGGTGCTCCACTTTTACCTATTGTTCAGTATGGCGGGGAAAAAGTATGGGGGAATTTAAAAAGGTTTAAAAGAACTAAAATAACTTATAAAATAGGACGACCCTTCATTTTAAAAAGTGAAGATAAAATAAACTCTGTAGTACGTGAAAAAATGATGGTGAGCATTATGTATCAGGTTTCAGATCTGCTACCGGAGAATTTGAGAGGTTACTACAGTGATCCAGCAAAAAAAAGTACAGAATATATAGAATTTATTAAAACTAATTAGAAAGGATACCCATGGCAATACACATTTTTGATGTTGATCATACATTAATCAGACAATCCACCGGAAGATGTTTTTTAAAGGAAGCATTAAGTCATAAAATAATTACTATTCCCCAGATAATAACTTTTCCTTTTAAATATATATTGTATAAATTATCACTTTTAGATCCTGACTTTATTAAAATAGAAGTTATGAAGTTAAAAAATATAAAACTGGATTTTTTACGTGAATTATCAATGTTAACTTTTAACAGGCAGACAAAGTCCCAAATATATACCGATGCTATAAAATTAGTAGCTCTGTTAAAAAAAGATGGGCATAGAGTTATCGCTGCTACATCCTCTGTAGATTTTTTAATTGAACCTGTTCTAAATTATTTAGGAATTGATGAATTTGTTTCTAGTAGAATGGAAATAAAAGACGGTGTAACTACTGGTCACTTAGTAGGGGAACCTGCTTTTGGTGAAGATAAAAAAATTGCTGTTGAATCATTTTTTAAACAGGAAAATTTATCCTTTGAGGATGCGGTTTTTTATTCAGATTCCTATAACGATCTACCTCTACTAGATTTATGTTCAAAAGCTATACCTGTAAATCCGGATAAAAAACTATATAAGGAAGCGGTAAAACGTGGTTGGGAATGTCTTTTTTTTAAGGCAGTTCTCCAGTAGTAATAACTTATTTTGAGACTTGAAAATTAAACTTCTGATATATGTTATCCCTATCAATCGTTGGATTTTGTAAACCTTTTGTCTCTTTAGATACATAATTTACTACATAATCTTGTAATTCCTTTATTGAAATAAACCCATTTTTATTTTTATCTGATAATGGATCAGATAGACATTTTAGGATGCCTTCTGAAAAGAACCCATTTTGAATTTTATCACTTTCATATGAAAACTCTCCTCCATTTGAAGAAGAAAAAACTATAGCACCTGATCTTCTAAATAGATCATTATAAATGAAACGATTTGAGTTCTGTAAATATTTTCTTGGTTTTAATTCATCTTCTGTTTTGCTTATAACTTTTAAACCCCTAGCTGTTCGTGGTTGAATCCCTCTTGATCCTGCTAAAGTATAATATCGTGCTTCTGTTTCTTCATCAGTCTCTCCTGATTCGCATGTATCCATTAGGAATAGTTTATTTCTAGGAGCAATACCTTGCATTAAATTTTCAATTTCCTCAAAGTTTATTGCTGTATTTTTAAGATCATTTATTTCAGTATTATATGTAAGATAATAATATGTTGATTCCTCATCATTATCGTGTACACCGTGGCCAGCAACAAGCAGTATGAAGGTATCATCAACTTTTGCATTTTCTAATAAAGATTTTGTAGATATCATATTCTCAGCTGTAACTTCTTCGTCTATAAATGTATGTATATAGATATTTTTAAATTGAGTTTTTAGGTTTGATTTTAATACTGAACCTAAGTCGACTACATCTTTTGATGCATATTTTAGGTCCAAAATATCGTCTTGATAGTTTGAAACACCAAATCCGATAAAATATAGGTTAGCTTTTACTAATTCTTTATATGTAATATTTATAACAGGTCTATAGGATTCTACACCTTTATTGTTTATACATGTAACTTCTATTTTATTGTTCCCAGAACTAAGTTCTATAGCTTCTGTTATTGTTATATTATTACCAAAAATCTTTTTACCATATGCTCCATATATTGGTACGTCATTTATATAAATATTGTATTTAATTAAGTTGGAATGTTCATCTGATAATTTAAAAGTCAGATCAATAAATTTGTTATGCTGTTTATATGTTAATATTTGGGCATAAGGAACATATTTTGTCTGTGAGATATTCAGTTCAGAAAAGCCTGATTTTTTTAATCGTTTTAAATATAAATTGTAGTAATAATTAATTACTTCATCATTACCTAAGTTCAAATCCCTAAGAACAATATCAGGACGGTTGTTTGTTAATGCAAATTGATCAATCCCATATGCTGTCAGCCCATCAACCATGACAGTTAATTTCCCTCCATCTTCAGAAGCTGCAAAATATCCCTCTGGAGTATAAATTATCCAATCCTGGTCTCTAATAATTAATGTGGCTGATTTATCATTATCAATATTCCACAGTTTAATTGATCCGTTCCAATATCCGATAGTTACTATATTTTTTGTTTTATGCCAGGATAGGCTTTCGATATTTGAAAATCCAGGTAGTTGGTAAATTATTTTCTTCTTTTCTAGATCCCAGATAGACACTGTTCCAGAGTACTCTCCAGCAGCAAATAATGTTCCATCATTATTTATAGAAACCCTGTTAATAGTATCGTAATTAGTAAGGGTCTTTGAAATTTTCATATTTTTAGGTTTAAGAAATAATCCACCATAATTTACATCTTCTGTATCTATTCCAAGTATAATTGTATCGTCAGGTGATATATCAATATCCCGAATTCTAGAACCAATATCAACTACATCGATAAGTTTTCCAGAGAGCGTCTCAAATATATGAATTTTACCTTTTTGATCATCTTCAGAACCACCAGCACAATAGATTTTATCACCTTTTTTATTAAATGCTATTCCATGGAATATTCCATCAGATATATCTTTAGACCATAATATTTTTTGGTTTATTGTATCCATTATTCTAATATGACTTATAGAGACACCATCTAAGGACGAAGCTAGAGCTAATAAAGATCCATCATGGTTAAAGGCAGAAAAAAATTGATTGTATTTTAGTCTTGGTAAAGTTTTTATTATTGATTGGGAATTTGAGTCCCATACAGTAATATCTCCAGTTTTATGATTTGCTACAAGCCAATCACCACTTGGATGGATATTGGCATTATCTATACTTCCATATTTACCTATAGATCCAAATGTCAAATTGAAGTTTAGAAGATCAAGAAATGATATCGATCCAATATTCAAATCATCCCATTTTTTCCCTGTAGTAACAAGAACATTGTTTTTTGCATTAAAGTTTACACTTGAGGGAAGAAGCAAGACAGGATTTTTAGAATAAGAACTATTTTTTATATTAAATGAGTATACTTCACCATCTTGATATTCACCGGATACTGATATAAATGAGGTGTCATCTTTTAACCATTTTATGCTGTTAACAAGATATAATTGTTTATCGTATTCAGATATTATTTTTCTAGTTTTGGGCTCATAAAGAATTACAATGCCTTTAGCCTCATTTGAAAATTGATGTTCTTTCCTTGCTTCAATTCCACATAATAGCAAACCACTATTTTTATTATAGGCTAGACTATTAATTGGTCCTCTATTCAGTTTAATATTATTTAATAGATCCCCTGTTTCTAGATTCCAAGTCCTTAATTCCCCATCTAAATGACCAGTAATAATTGTTCCTGTATCAAGGAACTGAAGTGACCTAATTTCTGAAGAACTATTTATTGTTTTATATAATCCTCCTAATGGTTTATATACTTTAATAGAACCGTCACTTAGACCAATTCCATATAAAGAGAAGTCATCGTTATATTGTATTGAATAAACATTTTCAGAATAATCAGTTGAAATTATTATATTACCAGATTTTGCTGAATATTTTACAACTTTACCTTTCCTAATAATATCTCTAGGGTTTTTACCCTGGGCAGTAAGTATTGTTAATCCATCCTTACTCCAACAAATCTCAAATGGTTCTAGCTCTGATTCATTGTTATTCCACAAAATGTTTCCTGTTAGTATATCAATCAGATTTACACCAGAACCTCCAACCGCTAATTTTGTTCCATCAGGACTATAGGAAATTGAATTTAAATGAGATTTGAATCCAATCTGTTTTACTAATACATTATCAGTTGATCTCCATATCATAACCATATTGTCATAACCACATGTTGCATAAAATTTACCATCGGGGCTTACTGCTACATCTGTAACAGCCAAAACATGACCACCTTGAAATACCATGTTTAACTGTGAGTTTGATGAATCAGTTATATTATTTGCATTGGAAACACATGAAATAAGTAGAATACAATAAAAAAGTGCAGGAATTAGACTAAATTTCTTATTTGTTATCATAATAATCTCCTCTGATATATTATAGTTTGTAATTATTAATACTTTTTTAAATTTTAGTTTCCATCCAAGTCAAATACAATAAGAAAATCATTATTAATTACTTGAATAAAGAGGGTTTCAGGATATAATTAATATATGGACTGGAATGATATATCGTCAAACCCCTTACTTATAAATAATTTCAGTTTACTCTCAGAACTAGGTATTATAGAGTATATTGAATCCATTAATATGAAGAATAAAGAGCTAGAAGATCTTATTTCTGAAGCGTATATTATATCTGAAAAAAAATCTGTGGATGAATTAGTTGGATATTTAGTCCAGGGTTTAACTGAGAAATTTGTACCATCAAATCTTGTAGTTATTGTTAATGAAGGTGTATTAAATAATAGTGGTTTAAAGTTTATTACATATAAGAATTTAAAGAGAGAGACAATAGAAGTTAATTTATCTACATTAGAGCCCTATGTAGACTATTTTAATAATAATCCAGGAACCATGAATTTCAAAGTTTTTGAAGATGGTATAGCTAATTCAAAATTAGTCGCTCCATTTAAAGAGATAAATACTGAAATCATAATCCCTGTTCATGGCCATTCTGGGTTATATGGTCTTATTCTATTTGGTCCGAAGATATTGGATGAAGATTATACTGATAAAGAGATAAAATACATTGATAGATTAATGAGTTTTATATCAGTTGGTATACAAAATAATATTCATTATGAAAATTCTGTTAAAGATGGTAAAACTGGTCTGTATAATCATCTTTTTTTTATTAGTAGAGTTAATGAAGAATTTGCCCGATCTAAAAGAAGCAAAACTCCTTCGGCATTAATCATAATTGATATTGATAATTTTAAAATATTTAATAATGATTATGGTCACCTAGCCGGAGACGAAGTTATTATTAAAATAGCTCATGAATTAAAACATCTGGTCAGAGAGATGGATATTGTATCTAGGTTTGGGGGAGAAGAGTTTACTGTATTACTTCCAGAAACAACAGGAAACGTAGCTCTAATGATTGCTAATAGAATTAGATCCGCTATCGAATTATTGACTATTAAATATCAAGATAAAGAGTTAAAAGTCACTGTTAGTATAGGTGTAAGTGTATATAATTGGGTTGAAAATTTAACATCAAATGATATCTTAAATAGGGCAGACGAGGCTTTATATCTTTCTAAAGAAAATGGAAGAAATAAGGCGACTATTTATAGGAGTGGATTATTACACAGGGCAGGACAGATCAAAATGAAGAAGAAATAAAGCAGTCAAATTATCTCCAGCTGTAATATTTTTTTGTTTTATATAATTGCATAATAATGTAAAAAAGAAAACTCAGTTAATATTGAGTAATAAACATCTAATGGAGCTGTCCCATCTTCTGAAGCATACTTAATTTGACCTAATGTTAGTTCACTATTTTCCCAATTAGATAAAGCAGCATTTTTAGATTTCTGTAATTTTTTTTCTAAGAAAATAGCAATAGCATTTTTAGTTCCAATGTTATTTTTTGTCTTAAATACTTTTTTAATAAAAACAGATATATCAAGTAATGATTCAGGTTTTTTCCCAAATAATTTTGTTAATTGTTTTGTATCATTATTCAGACCAAATCCTACTTTTAATATTGATTTATCAGATAAGACTTTTCCAATATCATAATTGTTTTCAAAATATTTCATTTGGATAATAAAAGAATAATTTTTTGTTGATATTTGTACTATGGATATTTTATGTTGAATCTGACCTTTTTTAAAAGTTGGTTTCTGCTCTGTGTCAAAACCTATGATTTTTTCATCATATACTTCAACTAATGCTTCTTGTAATTGAGAATTATTTTTTATTATAACCTCAGTTCTATCACCTATTGTATAATTAGGATAATTATTAATATTTATTTTATGATTATCTATTTTATCAAATAGAACTAAGAGTTTTTGTGAGTTTTTATTAAAACAACTAGTTAATTTAATTAACTGATTATCTATTTTCTTGATGTCTTTTGGTGTACTCGCATCTTTTATTAAATTAAAACGAGTTGTATTTAATAGTATCTCTTCAATATTCATTATTATAAGTATATCAACTTAGTTTTATATTTACTATCTCTTCCTGGGCTATCTCTACCTTTCGTTTAAACCATTGTGGCTAACAAGTGATCAATAGAGCAGCTTATGGTGAACTTATTGGAAGTTTGAGATAGATAGGTTTCAATTTTCTTAACCTGCTCGTCATCCCTGCAAATAATAAAATTTTGTTTAAGTTTTTTTTCACTCTTCCCTTTATTCAAAATATCAGAAAGTAAACTTAAAGGTGCTTGTAAAGATATAGAATCCCATAACCTTAAATCTTGAAGAAATAGGTAATTACATGAATCTATAATTTTAAATAATTCATCTAGAGCTTCTTTATACGCTATAAAATCATTTTCTTCCCATATACCTGAAAATATTACATGAGTTAGATTAGGCTCCAGGATAAAATAGAATTTTCCCACTCTATCAAGTGTATGGTTTATTAGATTTTCCCTAGAACGTACCAAATGTAAAGCATCATTATAAGAATGAACAATTTCAACAGGGATATGAACTCTAGATTTATATTTTAGATATGTTAAGCTCTCAATTAAATTACTCTTTATAATTATTATATAAAGTTTCAGCCCCACACTTAACTTATAATCATTCCAATTATGATCTACTGTTGTTTCTATTACATCAAGGGAGGTTAATTCCCATTCACTAATATCTAATATTTCTATAAAAGGGTTACCAGTTCTAGATTCATAGACAGATCGGATTTTCCAATGGAACTCCTCCATCATCTCTTCATTCCAGCTACCCATCCACTTTGTAAACAGTATATCTTCTGAGTCTTCTATTTTGTACTGTCCATGGCCATATCGTTTCATAATTTAATTATATTATAACAGATTATTTTATACAGGTACAGTTATTATATTAGTCCCCCCATATGTCAATTGTATTCTTCAAGTTTCCTTGATCTAATAATTCTTTCAGAATAACAATTGATTATATATATATTGGAATACATAAAATCTTTTGTGTTAATTGTGTAGGTTCAGACTATAATTATATTATATTTCATTAAGGGGGGTTACATGATAAAGTCACTAGTCTTTTTTAGTATTTTAATTTTAGGTTCTATTGTCTTTGCTGAAGATAGTATTACAGAGCAAACAAATTCTTTTAGAGGGATTACAATCAATGTCGCAATGACTAAACGAGCGGATGTAGATTCCTTTTTTCCAATGATTGAAAAATTTACGAAACTTACGGGAATTAAAGTAGAAGTATCTCAAGATAGCTATTTTGTATTTTTTAAAAAGCTAAAACTGGAACATAAAGCTAAACTTGGGAAAATCGATATTTTTTATCTTTCCCCAGGTCACATTGGTTTCTTATCACAAGAGGATTACTTATTTCCTATTGATAATTTAATGAAAAAATACAATGTTGATTTTAAAGACTTTCCTACAGCTGACTATTTTGTTAAATATCCAGGTCGCAGGGATACTTTAGGATTTCCATATAGCTCAATTACCCAACTGAACCTATATCGAACTGATTGGTTTGAAAATCCAGAAGAGCAGAAAAACTTTAAACAAAAGTATGGTTATGATTTACTTCCTCCCCGTACAATGCAGCAATTTATGGATGTTGCTGAGTTTTTTACAAGAGATACAGATGGAAATGGGGAAATAGACCAGTACGGTTGGGCCCGATCCCATGGAAACAGAAGTGCAACATATAAGAATGTTTTGTGGTATATTTGGAGCTTCGGTGGAGAAATATATGATGAAGAAACTTATCAGGTTCTTTTGGATACTCCAGGAAATGCAGAAGCTTTTCGATTTGCAAAAAAACTATCAAATTATGCACCACCTATAGCATTTAGTGATTGGGGTGCTAACGAACAAACTGGTTATTATGATAAAATGGGAAATATTGCCATGGTTCAAAACTGGACTAACTATATGATCAAGGCTTTGGATCCAAAACAGTCAAGGCTTGCCAATGTTTCATGGGTAGCACCACAACCAGGTAAGTTTATTGTTGGAGGAGGTGCCCTTGCCATTTCAAATCAGTCTAAAAATACAGAAGCAGCTTTTTTATTTTTAAAATGGCTTACCAGCAGAGAAAACGCTGTAGAATGGTTTCTTCATGGAGCACCAATTGCAAGACAATCCACCCATGAATCAAAACAATTAAAATCTTTAAAACCTGAATTATCAGATTTTTTTGCAGTCAACCTTGAGGGCGAAAAATTAACTACACGTTCCCGTCCCACGATTCCAGTCGCTTCAGATCTTGAGCCAATTCTTTACAAAGCATGGTTCGATTTCATGGATGGGAAAAAAACAGAAGAAGAAGCTTTAAAAGAAGCCCACCAAAGTATAGAATTGTTATTTAAAAAAAATGGTTACATTAAATAGAATGGAGTTCTAATGAAACGTAAACTCGGTTGGTTTTCTCTTATAATAGTCTTGTTTGTCCTCCAGATTTCTATGATCGGTGTGCTTATTTTTGCCTATGGGAAAATGGAAAAACTTGATAATGCCCAGACAAATCTTCAAGAACTACTTCACTCATTATCGGTCGTAAATATTAGCATTCAATCATTACTTATAGACGAATATATAGAAAACCGTTATGAAGAGTGGCAGGATTCTAGGGTAAGCTTTGAAGAAAAATTTATCAAACTTTCACAGTTACCAACTATTATAGACATAAAATCAACCCATGTTGATTTTGCTGAGATGGAACAGACGATCTATGCTCTCTGGGAGATAAATAAAGAAGATGCCAAACTAATTGAAAATGATTTATTGGTCCTGTTCGAAAGTGGTAATTTAGAAGAATTTGATACCTTGCAATCATTTAAGTCAAGAACTGGAACAAAAATTACACTTCTGATTGAGAATATACGATCATTTCAAGTTGTTAGAACAACAATGGAGGCTATTTTTCTAGAATTAACAAACATTCTCAATATTGAACTTAAGGATAAAAAACAAAATATTCAATATCTGGGAATTATTTCCAGTTTACTGCTTTTAGTTGCTATCTTTATGATTGCTCTATCTCGTAGTTTGACTTTTATAAAAGAAAAAGAACTAGTAGATCTTCAGAATAATGAACTTCAACGCTTAAATAAGATTAAGGATTCTTTTTTAACAAATACATCCCATGAACTCCGTACTCCCCTAGGTGGAATTATCGGGCTTAGTGAAACCTTATCGGAAGGAATTGGTGGGCCTGTTACTCCAGCTCAAAAAGGTGACCTTAAAATGATTACTCAGGCTGGGAAACGACTTTCATACTTAATAAATGATATTCTTGATTTTTCAAAAATGAAAAATCAGGATATCGAAATAGTTTTTTTAGCAGTGGATATGTATTCAATTGCAGATATTGTTCTAAAGTTATCAAAACCTTTAATTAAGTCAAAAAATGTAACTTTTAATAATAAAATTAATCCTGAATTTTCTACAGTTATGGCTGATGAAAACCGAGTACAACAAATTTTATATAATT
The DNA here is from genome assembly GCA_051531975.1 of Spirochaetaceae bacterium. Lineage (GTDB taxonomy): Bacteria > Spirochaetota > Spirochaetia > DSM-2461 > DSM-2461 > Thiospirochaeta. The sequence continues at coordinate 83,099 of JAOPTT010000010.1, read as the reverse complement.
TAGTTGGTAATGCAATTAAATTTACGGAATCAGGAAATATTGAAATCTCTGCAAAAGATATCGGTAATACTCTTGAAATATCAGTTAAGGATACTGGAATTGGTATTTCTGAAGAAAACCTAGATTCAGTGTTTGAGTCATTTGAGCAAATTGATAGTTCGACAGAGAGATTATATGGAGGAACTGGTTTAGGATTAGCGATTACCAAACAACTTATAGAATTACATGGGGGGAGTATCCGGGTTGAATCAATTCTTGGAAAAGGTACTACCTTTTTTTTCACTCTGCTTAAATCTAAAAAGAATGCAGAGAAAACCCCTACTTCTTCAACTATCATGAATTCTATAGTCTTTGAAGATCCTGATGAAATAGTTAAAGAAAATTCTTACTCTTCTAAAGACGATACTGCAAAAAACAGTTTGTTTAAAATTTTAATAGTTGATGACGATCCAATAAACGTAAAAATGATTATTAACTATCTTTCTCTAGAAAATTACTCTTGCATTGGTGCCGAGAGTGGGCAGGAAGCTTTGGAACTTATTCAAAAATATGGAAATCCAAACTTAATTTTATTAGATGTTATGATGCCAAAAATGTCTGGTTTTGATGTTTGTCAAATACTTCGAAAAAAATATACTGCAAATGAACTACCCATAATACTACTAACTGCTAAAAACCTGATTACTGATTTTGTCCAGGGATTTTCTGTAGGCGCAAATGATTACATTACAAAACCTTTTTCCAAATATGAGCTTTTAGCCAGAATATCAAGTCAGTTACAGTTATCCCAAAATCACAATTCTCTACTTCAAACTAAAATTCTAGAGGGAAAACTTCAGCAGGCAAATAAAATGGAAGCCCTTGGGCTTTTAGCTGGGGGAATAGCTCATGATTTTAATAATCTTTTGACTGCAATAATGAATTCATCCCAGCTGCTACTCTCTCCTAAAAGAAATCTTGATGATAAGTCAAAAAGATATGTTGATTTGATTATTCAAACATCAAGTAGAGCTGCTGATCTAACTACAAAGTTATTAACTTTTGGTGGGAATAGAGTCTTTAATAAAAGTAATATAGATCTTAATAAACTATTAGAAGATGTTATTTCTATATTATCAAGATCATTAGATAAAAGGATCAAAATATCTATTCACAATGAATCTGATTTCAATATTGTTAATGGTGATTTTTCTGCATTACAGAATATATTCATAAATCTAGGAATCAATTCAAGTCACGCTATGAGTGATTGTGGAAATATAGAGATTACTGTGCAAAATACTGTATTAGATAAAGGATATTGCCAAAATTCTTTATTTGAATTGGAAGAAGGTGAATATTGTAGAATAACGATTAAAGATGATGGAATAGGAATTCCTGAAGGTATAATAGATAAAATATTTGACCCGTTTTTTACAACAAAACAAAAAGGTAAAGGCACAGGCCTCGGGCTGGCATCTGCTTACACAACAATAACTGAACACCATGGCTCAATAAGCGTATATAGTAAAGAGAAATCTGGAACAATGTTCACGATCCTATTACCATGTGCAGAAAGTAGAACTGTTGAAAAGAAAACTTATCATAAGGCAGTTATTGGAAGCGGTAACATACTGGTAGTTGATGATGAAGAACTTATTCGTATTACTGTAAATGATATGCTTAAAGAGCTTGGGTATAATGTTATTACCGCAAAAGATGGGCATGAGGCGATAAATATTTTTAGTAGTAAACATTCTGAAATAGACCTGGTATTAATGGATATGGTAATGCCGAATGTTAATGGTCGAGATGCCTTTTTTAAAATGAAAGAAATTGATGATAACAGCAGAATCATAATATCCTCCGGATTTACAGATAATATCAATTGTACAGATCTTAAAGGCTTTGGGTTATCAGGTTATTTAGCAAAACCATACAGAATTGATGAACTTAGTAAACTTATATACGATGTTATACACGAAAAATAAGCAACTGTATTACTTTTGAATACAACTATCATGAATATAGAACTGCCTTCTGACTCCATGTTGTGCTTTTTGTTTACAGAAATGATTATACTTTTAATAAATATAGATGGTTTCATATATTTTCTTAACTGTAGATTAACATTATTTTTCTAATACAATAATTAGAATTGAATTATACTAAATATAAAAGGACTTTTATGTGAAAAAAATCATTGCTTCATTAATGCTATTTTCAATAATAATTACTGGCTTTTCTTATGGTGAGGATTATGATTTTGTATCTATCGAAAATTTAATTGAGCAGAAAATTGGACGACTTATCATTCTTGAAATATATAAGAAACTTGATCTTGAAGTCTCAATAACACCAGTACCGGGAATAAGAGCTCAACAATTAGCTATATCTGGCAAGAAAGATGGTGAAATTATGAGAATATATAGCTATGGAGAAGAAAATCCTACCTCAGTTAGGGTTCCAACTCCATATTATTACCTTGAAACAATGGGTTTCATAAAAAAAGACAGCGGTATTGTTATTAATAATAAAGAGGATCTAATAAATTATAGAGTGGGGAAAGTTCGTGGGGTTAAACATACTAATAATATCACAGAAGGTTTAGATGATGTTGTGAATATTAATACTACATTACAGATGATAAAAATGCTAGAAAACAAGAGGATTGATATTGCACTAACTAATACTGTTGATGGTCTTATTGCAATAAAAAAATTAGGGTATACAGATATTATTCCTTTTGAAAATCCTCTGGCAGTCCTTGACCTATTCCACTATATATATGTTAGTAAATCAGAGATTGTTCCTATAGTTGATAATGCTATTAAAGAGATGATAGAAAGTGGTGAAATGAAAAAAGTAATTACAATAGCAGAGAAAAAAATCATTAGTGGAAATTAATAAATTATTGATATTATTTCTATTATTCTACATATCTGGGACTTATATTAAATATTCTCTGCTGTATCAGTTCAGTAGAAAATATATTCAAGTGTAAGCAGAGATGTAAACTGTCATTTCGTTTATATAATATTATCTTGCTTTTAGAAAAAAATTTAAAAAAGTTTGACATCATCTACGCTACATATTAAGTTAAATTGTGAAAAAGATATTAATAGCCTTTATTATTATTAATTTTATCTCTTTAGTTCATTCAAACGATATAAAACCTAGAATTTTAATTATTCCCTTCGAAAACCAAGTAGACGATGATATCTATAATGCTATATGTTCTAGTATAAACTCTACCATAACTAATTCCCTTAAATATATGGGTATATACGAGATATTGATTGATCAACAAGATGAACACTCTGGTTTGTCAAAAGGTGAATTACATAACTATGTTATAGAAAACTATATAGATAATGTTATTTATGGTTTTCTTAACCTTGATGAAAAAAATAATATTGTACTAAATAACTCTCTTTATGAGAGTAAAACAGATAGTCTTTTATTATCAAAAGATTATATTGCAGAAAACTACTTTGATATTTTTGATATTTCAGAAATTTTAATATCTGAGATGTTAAGTCGTTTTAGTGATGAGCATATTGGTTTTGGATCAATAAATTTTAATAATCGTGGCGAAAAAGCAGCTTTTGAGATCTACTTGAATGGCTCTTTTGTTGGTAATAACACTATTCATATACCTAAAGTATTAAACGGAACATACTTAATAGAGATAAAACAAAATAGGTTTAACCAGAAGAAAGTTATATTCTCGAAAGAGTATCTTTTAAAAGAGAGGGAAAAGCTTAATATAGATTTCTCTGTTCCATATTTAACAGCTTATGAAGAAGAGAATATTAAAAATATAGCTATATTAGCCAAAAATACAATTGTAAATAATATTGATATTGACATTCGGCTTATGGAAGTTAAAGCTCTTTTAGAATCAATGGACGATTTGTCATTTAGCCCAACTCTAATAATTGAGAAGAAAGATATCGAGCAACTATTATTACGTTTAGAAATAAATAGAGAACTTAATAATGCAATTGAAAACTTTAATAATAAAGAGAATATAAACACTTCATTTTTTCAGATAAGTCATAAATTCTTAAAAGATAGTGAAAATAAAAGTATAGCTGAACAAGAGTTTCTAAGAAGTGTTCAGTTGATTTCAGTTTTACAAAAATTAGAAGGAATAAAACTTTTAGTAAAGAAAGATTATGAGGGGTATTACTCTCATGAAAATGAAGTCAAAGCTCTTACATTTTGGTTTTCTAAGGATTTTTTAAATTTATACAGAAATGATAGTTTATATATAGAAGCTCTGTATAATTCTTATCTTAGTGATAAAAAGACAAAAAGTAAGTATCAGTTTGTAAAGCACCTAAAAGAGTATTACGGTGATATTTGGGATTTAATGAAACAGAGAAATGTAAAATTATCAAAAGGTTCTGTATTGGAATGGGAAACAAAATTTCTTGAATTAAAACCAGATTCAAATTTTACAGTAAACATCCCAGAATTTGATACATTCATGTGGAATGCATATGTTGGAGGTGGATCTCTAGTAACAGCTAGTTCTCTATGGAATCCTACCAAGAGATTTGGTTTGAAAATGGGTCTTTCCTTTGCTTATTATGATTATTATTCAGTAGCAATCCCATTGGAGTTTAACTACTATTTTTTTAAAAAACCTTTTTGGTTATACGCGGGGATAACATCAGATTTAATTAGATATCAGAATATAACCAGTCAAGATGGCCTTGGATACATAATATTTGATCAAGATGACTATGAGTCCAACTTAGGTTATGTAACAGATATTGGTTTAAATTTAGGTTTTAGTATTCCTTTAGGTAGAATCATCTTGCAAATAAACAATTATTTTTATCCAACAAACTTTTTATCAGATGATGCTGACTTTATATACTCACCATCTATAGGAGTACTGTTCTGAAAATAATTAAACTTGCTATATTAATACTACTTTTTAGTTGTGATCAGCTCTCTATAAATCCATTTTTTAAATATGCTCCAGAAGCTAATGAATTAGAAGACGCTAATGAATTAGAAATTGGCCCATCTGGAGGTTACATTTTCTATGATAAAGGTAGTTATTCTGATGGTTGGAGATTTTTAGAAGTTGCAATGACTGATGAAAATTCAGAAATGTATTGGTATAATGGTTATGGAAACTACGTAGATATAAATGATTTATTTTCATCAGTAGGGCTAGGAAGTAGTAATACGCAGCTTCTTGTTGATACTTTAGGTTCTGGAACATATGCTGCAAATGCATGTGACTCTTCTGATCGAAATGGTTATAGCGATTGGTTTTTACCTTCAAAATCTGAATTAGAAAGTTTATATTCTAAAAAGGATTTGATTGGTAATTTTGATTCAGAAAATTATTGGTCATCATCTTTAGAAACTGATGGATATGCTGGTTATATGAATTTTAGTGATGGAAGTTTTAGTAGTGATGGCGCAGAATGGGATACTTATTCAGTACGTGCTATTCGTGCATATTAGGTTCACATATCTGGTACTTATGTTTATATTAAATATTCGTGTTCTTAGTTTCATGAACTATTGTGTTTACTATAGGATGCGTATAAAATTAATACAAATTGAATTAATTTGATTAAATTTATTAATTATAGGGTCTGGATAATACAGGTTTTTTTGTATAAATAAGGTCTATTACATAGAGCAATAATTTAAAAAAAATATTTGAATAGGTAGTACAAAATGACAAGAGTTTTTAACCAACAATATAAAATTGATCAGGTAACTATATTTCCCGGTGAAGTATACGTTAGTAGAAAAGATGAAATTATTACTACGATACTAGGTTCATGCATCTCTATATGCCTGTTTGACAAAAAAAATGGGGTTTCAGGTATGAATCACTATATGCTTCCCCAAAATAGTAATTCAAATATAGAATATCTTAATAATGAATCAAATCTATCTGCCCTAAGATTTGGTGATAATGCTAATAAAGAGTTGATAAATAAAATGGTTGAATTTGGTGCTGAAGTTACATCTATTGAAGCAAAAATCTTTGGTGGTGGAAGTATAATACCAAGCACAAAAAATGACCAATCAATAGGACAAAGAAATATTTTTTGTGCTGAAAATTTCTTAATAAACAATAATATTTCTATAATAACAGAAGATACAGGTTCAAGTAATGGAAGAAGAATTTCACTATTTACAGATAAACATGATGTTTTAGTAAAAGAGATATTTCGGGAAATACCTGAAGCTATTTTGTGTTAATACTATTTCATTTAACAAGTATAAATATTATTTAGTTTAAACTATGTACATATATTATTTATAGAATTATCAAATACTCCTATTCATAACTTCTGTATCAGTTAAAACAGAACCTTAATGTTCTCTTCTGTACAAACCTTAATATCTATGCTAATAATTAGGTATGAATATTTCTGTAGCAAATACAAACTATTATTATTATTACAACTCACTCTTTTTTGTAAGGTATAAGCTACAGAAGTTGTAATATTAAATTATGAACAATTTCAGACCCGTAGGTATATCCTACGGGTCTTTTTTTTGTTTATAAGGGGGAAAAATATGAATATAGAGCTAGAAGTTCAAAGACAGATGGGAATTATTACAGAGGGTGTAGCTGAAATTATGCCAGTTAAAGAGTTAGAAGCTAAAATTAAAAAAAGTTTAGAGACTGGAATTGCATTAAAAATTAAAATGGGAATTGATCCTACATCCCCGGATGTGCATTTAGGCCATATGACTGTTTATAAGAAGATTAGACAGTTTCAGGATTTAGGACACCATGCCCATCTTATTATTGGAGATTACACTGCTAGAATAGGTGACCCTACAGGAAGGAATTCAGAGAGACCTCCACTTACAGCTAATGATGTAGAAAACAATGCAGAAACCTATAGCCAGCAGATATTCAAAATTGTAGATAGGGATAAAACTACAATTCATAAACAGAGTGATTGGTTTAACAAAGTTGATCTGCAGGATCTTCTAACTGCTAGTTCTAAATTCTCTGTAGCCCATATGTTAAGTCACGAAACTTTTAAGAAACGACTTGAAACAGGTGCTAGACTCTCTCTGCATGAACTATTTTACCCTGTATTACAAGCCTGGGACTCTGTACAAATAGAGTGCGATGTAGAACTTGGAGGTATGGATCAGAAGTTTAATATCTTATGTGGAAGGGATATGTTAAAGGATTCAGGATTAGAACCACAGGTTGCACTTTTTATGCCACTTCTTTTAGGTTCCGATGGTAGAAAAATGAGTAAATCTTTTAATAATCATATACCTGTGTTGTCAAAAGCATCAGATAAGTTTGGTAGGGTTATGGCTATTAGAGACGATATAATAACTACTTTTTTTAGCTACTGTACAAATTTTAACCAGGATCAAGTTTTAATAATTGAAGAGAGACTGAAACTTGAGAATCCTAGGGATTTAAAGTTGGAATTAGCCAGTGAAATTGTCTCTATATATCATTCCAAGAAAGAGGCTGACTTTTGTAAAGATGAGTTTCTTAAAGTATTTAGTAATAAAGAAGCCCCAACAGATATCCCAGAAGTTACTATTGGTACTAAAGAGAGTAAACTTATCAATTTATTAAAAACTTATGAATTAGTACCCTCTGTAACAGAGGCTAAGAGATTAATATCCCAGGGGGCTATTAAAATTGATGGAGAAAAAATAGATAACAGTGATCTTTTTATTAATCTGAAACAAGGTGAATCTTTAACTATTAAAGTTGGAAAAAGACGGTTTGTAAAATTTCTAGGTTAAAGTACTATTTGTGATTGTAAGTTATTAATAGTCTATTATTTTACTACAAAAGTAATTGATAGCAGAGAGGATAATCCTCTCTGTTATTTGTTAAAATCATAATTGGTACTAGAGGTGTTGTATTGTCGTATTTATCATGTTAGATTTTACAAGTTATGAAAAAACTTAAGAAATTTTTACTTATAAATGTCGGTCTAATAGTTATGGCTATAGGACTGCACTTCTTTTTAATTGCATCGGATTTAGCAGCAGGTGGAATTATTGGTCTAGCTATGGTTATAAACCATTTTGTACCTATAATTCCTATTGGAATAGTTATGACAGTTATGAATGTTGTTTTAATTTTAGTGGCCTTAATTCTCTTTGGCAAAAAATTTACAGCAAATACTATTTATTCAAGTTTAGCTCTATCAGGTATTATATTTTTATTTGAGATGTTTTTTCCTCTAAGTGGACCGATTGTTGATGATACTCTTTTAAATCTAATTTTTGGGATAGTTATCCAGGGCTTAGGAATGGGGCTTATTTTTTATCAGGATGCATCCACTGGTGGTACTGATATTGTTGCAAAAGTTATTAATAAATACTTTCATACCGAAATAGGACGTGCGTTATTAATTACAGATTTTGTTGTCGTAATTTCTGCCGGGTTTGCCTTTGGTTTTACTCTAGGGTTATGGGCATTTGTCGGAATTGTACTAAATGGACTTGTTATAGACAGAGTTATAGCCGGGTTTGAACAAAAACTCCATGTTGTAGTTATTAGTAAGCAGTCAAAACAGATTAATGATTTTGTTGTAAAATCTATAGATAGAACTACTACAATCTACGAAGCTGTTGGTGGATATACTGGGGAAACAAAACAGGTTATTCAGGCTATTTTAAATAAAAAAGAGTACATAAAATTAAAACTATTTATAAGAAACTTAGATCCAAACGCATTTATTTCTGTAAGTTTTACACATGAAGTTTTAGGTGAGGGATTTAATCAATATTTAAATCAATAATATATCAATTAATTGTGAACTGCAGAATATATATAGGAAAATATGAGCAAGCCTGATACAGTTTTTGGCTTAAAATAGAGAGAAATTCATACCGCCAAGGTAGGAAAGTAGGGCTTATCAAATTCCTTAAATAGGGAGATTTCTCTACAATAGCTGAAAAGTATTTTATGTCAATATCCTAATAATATAGGCTCTTATTATCATATATTCTAATATTTTATGTTCTAAGGCACTTTAAGCCCAATTATAGCCTGTTTGTAAACTACTAAACATTTTCCTTGACTTTGGCTCAGATTCAATCGATAATTTAATACATATTATTTTCTATATGTATCGAAATAGATATATTTAATGCCGGAGGTAAAAATGAAAAAATTCTGGTTTAGGATTCCGTTAGCCCTTTCAATATTTGGGTTATGGGTTCTATTGGTTTTTCCACTGAGTCTACAAGATTCAATTATAGGGGTGTTAATTACTCTATTTTTTATTCTTGTTCCACTCCCTGGTTCGGAAGTATACGGAGAACTTAAATTAGTTCCAAAAAAGATTGGTTATGGTATCGTCTATATCTTTATCTTTTTATGGGCAGTAGTTAAGTCTAATATCCAAATAGCACTTATTGTATTAACCCCTAAAATGCCAATTAATCCTGGTATCGTAGAAGTTAAAACTACTTTAAAAAGTAGATTAGGTAGGCTCTGTTTAGCAAACTCAATTACCCTTACGCCAGGTACAATTACTGTGGATGTAAAAGGTGATTCTCTGTTTATTCATTGGATTAATATAGAATCTGTAGATCCCCAGGAAGCAACAGACGAAATTGTAAAAGGTTTCGAGAAATATCTGGAGGTTATCTTTGGCTAATATAATTTTAATGGTTGCCTGTGTAATTTTACTACTTGCAATGACAATAACGTTTATACGTCTACTTATAGGTCCAGATTACCTGAATCGTGTAGTAGCGTTTGATGCACTAACAATTATGTCTATATCCTTAATAGTTTTTATATCCCACATATTAGGCCGGTCTATATATTTAGATGTTGCCCTAGTATACGGATTATTAAGCTTTTTAGGTGTTATAGCATTTGCCCGTTATACCGAAAGAGGAGGATTAGATGATTGAAATAATAGCAGCAGTTGTAATTTTAATAGGTTCTATATTTTTGCTTTTGGCTAGTATCGGATTAATTCGGATGCCAGATATATATAACAGAATGCAAGCTGGAACAAAAGCTTCTACTCTTGGTAGTATTTTAATCTTTTTAGGTTTTATTATGTATAACCCATCGGATTGGACAAAATATTTACTGTTAGTTCTATTTATATTTTTTACTAACCCAATCTCTTCACATACCTTAGTTAGAGCCGCCCATTATATTGGTTCAAATCCACTTCTTAAAAAATATGCTAAGGACATTCCTTCAAGAGATGAGCTTAGAGAGTATAAAGATGGAGGTGATAAAAAGTGATTAGTATAATATTAATTGTTTTATCAGTAATGGTAGTAATTTCTGCTATTTTAGCAATTCAACTAAAAGATATGGTTAGTTCTATAATAGCAGCTGGTGCAGTTTCTCTATTAGCATCGGTTTTATACCTAATTTATGGTGCACCAGATGTTGCAATGACAGAGGCATCTATTGGTTCTGCATTAACTACTGTTGTATTCCTTTTTGCCTGGTTTAGAGTAAAAAATGTAGAAAAAGAGAAAAAGGAGGAAAAAAATGATTAAAAGAGTATTCACAATTGTATTATTGATTATTTTTGCCTCACTATTTTTTCCTTTAGCAAATGTAATATACGAGAGAAATGATGTTGGAGATCTTGCAAAAGAGTACCTAGTTAACGGTGCTGCAGATTTAGGAGCTCCAAACTTAGTAACAGCAGTAGTTGTTACATATCGTGGTTTAGATACATTAGGTGAGGTTACAGTACTATTTGCAGCAGCAGCTGGTGTCGCACTTGTTTTCTCCCAATTCCATGGTAAAAAAAGAGAAGAGGAAGGTGACTCTCCTTCTGAGATATTAGAAACAGGTGCAATGGTTCTACTACCTCTAATATTTGTTTTTGGTATCTATATTTTTGTATTTGGACACATATCCCCTGGTGGTGGTTTCCAAGGTGGAGTTATTATCGCTTCCGGTGTAATTTTGGCTCTATTTGGTGGAACACTAAAAGGACTTAACCATAGTTTAATTAGCTTCTTAGAAGGACTCGCTGGTGTTTCTTATGTTGCTGTTGGTCTACTAGGTTTATGGTTAGCAGGTGGATTCCTTGATCCAAGATTTTTACCAATGGGAGAGTTTGGTTCACTATTTAGTGCAGGAGCAATACCTGTTATCTACTCATTAGTTGGTATAAAAGTTGGATCTGAGATGTCAGGATTAATAGATGGCATGAGGAGTTATTCATGATGACAACATATTTATATATATTAGCTGGGATTTTAGTTCTAGTTGGTTTATGGGCTCTTTTAACCCGTAGAAATATTGTAAAAATAATTCTTGGATTTTCAATTTTAGATACTGGTATTCATATGTTTCTAGTAGCTATAGGTTACAGAAAAGATGGAACAGCACCTATATTTGACGGGGATTTGCAGGTAGCCCAGGCGTTAGAAAAAGCTGTAGACCCAATACCTTCAGCACTAGTTTTAACAGCTATTGTAATTGGTTTAGCAGTAACCGCTTTAATGTTAAGTTATGCAGTTAGACTGGCTAAACGAAATAAAAGTTTAATGATAGATAAAGCAAAGGAGCTCAAATGGTAAACCCTTTAATTCTTTTAGCCCTTGCCTTGGGCTTTGCATTTATATTTCCTCTATTTGAAAAGATTCACATAGGTGTTGGTAAATTAGCAACAGTTATAGTTTTTTCTGCAATGGCAGCTATTCCGGCTTTATGGTTATTTAATATTTTAACTGGTGAACCTGGATTTGTTTATATGGGAACAGCGGGACTTCCAAGTTTCTTAACTATTAACGTTGCAGTTGGAATATACGAAGCAACTATATTAACTGTAATAAACAGCTTAGGTCTGTTTGTTATATCCCAGTTAATTTTTAGTAAAACCGATGCCTGGAAAGGTAAACAGATTATTTTGTTTGCTGTTCTATTATTAGGTGCTAACGGTTTAGTAATAACTAGAGACCTATTTAATATCTTTGTATTTATGGAAATATCATCTATCTCTCTTTTTGGACTATTAAGTACAGCTAAAGATCAGAGAGTATTTGAGGGTGGTTTTAAATACATGTTAGCCACTGGATTATCCTCTGTATTTTATCTAATAGGTATTGGACTATTTTATCTATTAGCTGGAACACTTAACCTAGATGCAATTCCTGCTAATGTTGATCTGTCTGCAGGACCAATAGGTCTATTATGGCCAGTATTTATTATTACTGGTCTATTGATAGAGTTAAAACCAGCCTTAGCAAATGGTTGGGCAATGGATACCTACGAAGCTGCGGATCACTCTATGGGTGCTATGATGAGTGGGATTCAGGCAACAGCATTTTTAATGGTTTTAACCAAAATGTTTGCTTTAGTAAACCCAGCTCTTATGTTACCAATGTTATTAACAGTAGGTGGATTAACCTTTATTGTTTCTCAGATACAGGCTCTGAGCCAGACATCATTTAAGAAGATGTTAGGTTATTCATCGTCTGCTCAAATTGGTCTTGTTTTAATAGTTTTAAGTCTAGGAAGTAATGCTATTTTCCCAGCTATAATTCTACTATTAAGCCACAGTGTTGGTAAAACTGGACTATTTTTTGTTGGAAAATATTTTGATGAAAAAAATACAGGATTTAATGGTTCAGTAGTTGAATCGGGACGAAATAGACCATTTTTACTAATATTAGCAGCAATATTTATTGTTACACTAATAGGTTTACCTCCATTCCCTGCATTTGGTGCAAAATATTCTATTATACAGTATTTAGCTAATAGCGATCAGTATCTGTTAATGTTTATCATTTTATCAGGATCACTTTTAGAAGGTGTATATCTATTTAGATGGTTTAGTAAAAAAATTAGACATCCTGAAGACAAAGGAACTACTTTAGAAGAGGAAGTTCCAGCAGATAATGTTGCTAATAAACCAGTATATAAATCTACGGATGTTATTGGTGAGGCTCCACAAACAGTTTTAGCTGGAATCGATGGTGCTAAAAAAGTAATTGTTGATAAAAAAGCTTTTACATGGACTCAGTTATTTCTAGGTCTAATGGCAGTTTCACTATTTGTTGTTGGTTATTATTACAATATTCAAGTAGGTCTTTCAGCTATTCTGTTTATACCATTTGTTGTGGTTATCGCCTTTGGTCTATTAGACCTATTAAGGGTTCCTACAAAAATACAAGTAATTTTATCCATAGCTGCCACAGCTTATTACGGCTGGATATTATTACCACAGCTACAGGGGATTAAAATTGTATTTGGTGCCATTTTCATAATTGGTACACTTGTACAGTTAATTATATTCTTAAATAGAAAAGGACGTACTCCTGGCTTAATGGCCATGATTATGGGGCTAATTGTCTCTTTAGGAACTATTTTAGTTAGTAACTCAAACTTTGGACTGTTCTTTGGTTGGGAGATGATGACACTAACTTCCTACTTCTTAATGAGCCGAGGTAACAAAGCTTCTGCTGGTGGACTACGTTATATTATATTCTCTTTAGGTTCAGCTTTTACTTTATTAGCTGGTTTAACTCTATTAGGAAATGTTTATATTGGTGACGCTTTTGGAGCTGAAGGAAACTTCTTAGCTGCTAAAATATTAATAAGTTTAGGTGCCCTGATTAAAATGGGAAATATTGGTTTCCACATCTGGTTACCTGTTACATACGCCGAGGCTGAGGATGATGTTTCATCACTATTCTCTACTATTTTAAGTAAAGCAGGACTATTTCTACTGTTCTTAGGTGGATCATTTTTTGCTGAAAACCTCATACCAGCAATGGGTAACTTTAGAGGTTTAGATTTTATCTATATAATAGGTTGGATTGGAGCAATTACAGCAGTAGCTGGTTCTATGATGGCTCTATTCCAAGAAGATATTAAATATACATTGGCTTATTCTTCTATGGGACAAGTTGGTTACATGGTGCTAGGTTTTGCAGTTATGAGCCATTTAGGTTGGATGAGTAGTCTTTATCTAGCTGTTACCCATACAATGATTAAGGGAATGTTATTTATAGCAATTGCAGGTGTTGTATACCGAACTGGAACTAGATTTATGTACCAGATGGGTGGTTTAATAAAAAGAATGCCCCTTAGTTTTATTAGTGTATTAGTTGGAATTATCGCGTTATCAGGTGTTCCACCTCTATCTGGTTTTGGAGCAAAGTGGTTAATTTACAGTGCTCTATTAGAGAAAGGTTGGTACCTACAAGCAGCATTAGCTATGTTTGCTTCTGGTGTAGCATTCCTATACTTGTTTAGACTTATACACGCTATTTTCTTAGGTCAAGAAAAAGGTATTTACAGAGAGATAAAAGAAGCACCAATTGTATTCTTAATACCTCAGTATATCTTCTTTATTATTGTTATGGCATTTTCAATGTACCCTAACTTAATACTTAAACCTCTACAAGAAATTATAACACCATATTTTGCTAGTACAATAGAGTGGAATGGTTACGAAGTAATTACATCAATGGGTTACTGGAATGGTAATGCTGTAATGTACGTAGTTATGGGTGTTTTTGCAGTTCCATTAATCTGGTTATTAGTTATGAACACTAATATTACAAAGGTTAAACAGTTTAACATTGTATTTGCATCTGAGAGACCAGATAAACCTGAGACAACTCATTATGCATATAATTTCTTTGGTCATTATCAAAAAGCACTAGGTTTCTTAGTTGATCCATGGGCAAGACGATTTTGGGATACCTCTAGTAACATTGTACATACAATTTCTGGAGGATTAAGAAGATGGAATAGTGGTAACCCTCAGGGTTATATGTTCCAGATAGTTCTATATCTTATATTTATCTTTGTTATTTTGGGAGGTCAGGCTTAATGTTACAACAAATTTTAACTAAGGGATTATATCTATTTATCTCTTTAATGGTAATACTTAACTATGCACTTCTTCTAATTGGTACTATGGCTCGGATTCGAGCTAAGGTCCAGGGAAGAATTGGGCAGCCTATATGGCAGCCATATATTGATATTATAAAAAACAATGCCAAAAGAACTGGGATATCCCACGGTATAATGTTCTATTTAGGCCCTGTATTTAGACTTGCAGGAGGCTTAGGTACATATCTATTTATGCCTGTAGTTTTTGGTTTTGTTATGTTTGAGAATCTCTCCTTCTCTGGAGATCTAATTCTTGTAATGTATTTTATATTTTTTGGCCAATTAGGTATGGCTTTAGGTGCTGGTCAAAGTGGACACCCTTACGCTCCATTAGGAGTAGGTAGAGGTTTAGCTCAGATGACAGCATTTGAACTTCCTTTTGCTTTAGCAATAATTTCAATTGCAGCACAATATGGTACTTTATCTATTACAGAAATTGTAGCAGCTCAGCAGGGAGGATTCCAAAACTGGGTAGCATTTACAAACCCTCTAGCAATGATTTCCGGAATGTTAGCATTTTTAGGAATGAGTATGGGTAATCCATTTTCTGTTGTTATAGCACCACAGGAGATCCCAATAGGACCTCCAACTGAGATGCAGTCAAGCTTCTTAGGTATGTTACAAACAAATAGAGCAATATTTAATGGAGCAAAAATGGTTCTATTCATGAACCTTTTCTGGGGTGGAGCAACACATAAATATGTTTTAATTGCTATATTAATAATGGTTGCAAAAACATTTTTAATCTACCTATATGTAAATCTAGTAGGGGCTAGTTTCCCTAGGTTTAAAACAGAACAGTCAATACGATTTTTCCTTGGAGTACCTACAATTATAGGTATTGCCGCAGTAGTATTACAGAGTGTTTAGGAGATATAAATGAGTGACTTAGAAAGAAAATATGCAGACAAGGGTGCCCCAGATGGCTGCCCAGTTGCAAATCCTGATCCTAGAACAATTCCTGGCGGTGAAATGTCAGATAATCTAACTGCAGGCGAGCAATTAAAACTTTTTACAGAGCAGCTGACACTTAAAAATGAAGGTTTAGCTCCTGAAGATAGAGATAACTTCTGTGACCAGGCTCCAGATGTTATTAAACCTTTTAGAGGTTTCTGGGAGAACTTTTTAAACTGGGCTAGAAGTGAGTCTTTATGGGTTTTAGGTTTTGGTACCGGTTGTGGTGCAATAGAATTAAGACCATTAATGACTAGTCGGTTTGATATGTACCAGTATGGTATTCAGCCAAGACCAACCCCAAGGCAATCTAGTGTATTTGTTATTGGTGGTTATGCATCTGTTAAAACAATGAAACGAATAGTTAGAAGTTACGAGGAGATGCAGGGACCTAAGTTTGTTATTGCTTTAGGTAGCTGCACCATTAACGGTGGAATGTATTGGGATTCTTATAACACAGTAAACAGAATCGACCACTATATACCTGTTGATGTTTATATTGCTGGGTGTATGCCAAGGCCAGAAGCTTTATTAGCCGGTTTTATGGAACTTAAAAAAATAATAAAAGCTGGTAATGGTGAAGGTGCAAATAAATATGCTCAGAACTTTGAGTGGTATAAAGCAAACCAAAAACGAATTATAAAAGACTGGAATATGCCAGACTATAACTGGTAGGGAGAGATATGGACAGATCAGAATTATTTAATAGATTAGAACATGGATATGAAACCTTTGGGTTAGAAGTTAAAAACCCTACTCAGGCGTATATTCGTGTAAAAAAAGATAAAGCTATAGCATTAATTTCAAATCTACAAAAAGTTGAATCCTATGCCCATCTCTCCTTTTTTACGGCAATAGACCACATAGAGAGAGGGGAGTTTGATCTGATTTATATGTTACATAGCTATAAATTTAATCACGATATCGCAGTTCTTGTATCTATAGACCGTGAAAATGCAACTATGGATAGTATCCACTACTTATGGCCTGCAGCTGCAACATACCAGAGGGAACTAAGAGAGATGTACGGTGTAGATTTCCCTGGATCCCCAGGTGTTAACGAGAACTTTTGCCTAGAAGGTTGGGAAGATATACCTCCTATGAGAAAGGATTTTGATACTAAAAAGTTCTCTGAAGAGACATTTTATGAACGACCAGGTAGAAAAACATACGATCCAACTGAGTATATGAGAGAAAAAATGTATCCTAGTGAGGCTGAAAAATGGTAGAGAAAAAATCAAAAAAATCGCCTATGGTAGAAAAAGGTGTTCCTAACCTTTTTACAAGAAGCCAGGAGCATATAAATGATAACCCAAAACTTCCACCAATTGTTGATGGTAAAGCAGTTTTTGACCTAGATAGTGGAAAGTACTTAAAAATTTGGCAGGGTCCACAACACCCAGGTATAACTGGAAATATGAGTTTAGAACTTACAGTTTGTGGAGATGAGATTATGGAGTGTAAAACCCATATTGGATATCTTCATCGAGGTTTCGAAAAACTTATGGAGAGACGTAAGTTTATGCAGTGTTTCCCAATTGTTTGCCGTGTTGCTGTACCAGAACCAGACTTCAACGAGTACCTGTTTGCCGCTACTTTAGAAGAGTTAGCAGGAATCCAGGTTCCAGAAAAGGCTTTATGGATTAGAACACTAAACTTAGAATTGGCAAGACTTGCAAGTTTTTTCATGTGGCTTGGTGGTCAAGGTGGTTCATTTGGTATGAATACCCAGGGGCAGTGGACTGTAACAATGAGAGATTACATCTTAGACCTGTTCGAAGAACTAACTGGTGGAAGAATATACCATATGTATATGTTACCAGGTGGGGTTAGAGCAGACTTTACAGATGGATTTGAACGTAGAGTTTTAGATACTATGGATACATGCGAGAAGACGTTAAATGATATTGAACTAACTATGTTTCATAATGCTATTTTCAAAATGAGATCTAAAGGTTTAGGTATTATTCACCCGGATATTGTAGATCAGTTTGGAATTACAGGCCCAAACGCTAGAGCCGCTGGATTCAAAAGAGACTTAAGAAAAGATGAACCATACTTAATGTACGATAAACTAGATTTTGATGTAATTACTGGTCAAGATTCAGATGCATTTACAAGAGCCGAAGTACGGTTAAAAGAGATGTATCAGAGTATTGATATGATTAGGCAGATTTTAAGTAAGATGCCTAAAAAAGGTGAATTTTTTACAAAGCTACCTAACGTACTAAACTGGAAAGTACCTGAAGGCCAAATATATAAAAAAGCAGAATGTACTAGAGGTGAGTATGGATACTATCTGAAAACAGATGGTACGGATACTCCACAAAGAATATATGTTCGTGGTCCTAGTTATACCCATGCTGTAAGTTTAATGGAACACCTTTCTATTGGTGGAAACATTGCAGATACAGCGGGATTAATGGTTTCGTTACATACATATCCACCAGAAGTAGAGAGGTAGAAAGATGAGTTTAAAAGATATTGCAGCTCCATTTATGGTTTGGAGCAGAGCCCTAGAAAAGCCTTATACACAAAAGAACCCAATTGTAACTAGACCTGGATCAGATAGATACCGAGGTTTCCATATTAATGACACAGAAAAATGTATCGGTTGTGGAACCTGCGAAGAGATCTGTCAAAACAATGCTATAGATATTATTCCAGTAGATGGAATAGAGACTAAAGATGGTGACTCTGGTTTAAGACCAAATATAGATTATGGTAGATGTTGTTGGTGTGCCCTATGTGTAGATGTTTGTCCAACATCATCTTTAGGTATGAGTAACGAATATATATGGATAGATGCAGACCCTGAAGTTTTTAGATTTACTCCAGGAGTAGATAAAAAAAGTTGGGATAACTCAGAAAAAGGTTATAGACGTTCAGAAGGTTACGACCTATTAGATGGTGTTAGAGTAGAAATGCCAATGATGCCTTTTGAAGAGAGTAAACATAGCTTTATAGAAATGGTTTATGGTTATAGTAAGGACCAGGCGATTAGAGAAGCAGATCGTTGTGTATCATGTGGAATTTGTGTTGCAACATGTCCGGCTCATATGGATGTTCCAGGTTATATTGCTGCAATTAGAAGTGGTGATATAGAAGATGGTTTAAGAATTGTCTATGAATCTAATCCACTACCTGCTTCTTGTGGTCGAATTTGCTCCCACTCATGTGAAGATGTATGTGTAATGAAACATAAAGGTGAAGCACTTTCTATACGTTGGTTAAAAAGATACATAGTTGACCAGATATATCAAAAAGATTATCACAAGAGTCTTCAGGCATGTGAACCAGACAATGGCAAAAATATCGCTGTAATAGGTTCAGGACCTGGTGGTTTAGGAGCTGCTTATTATCTAAGATTATTAGGTTATGGTGTAACAGTTTTTGATGGTAACGATAAAGCTGGTGGAATGTTACGTTATGGTATTCCTGAATATAGACTTCCTTATGATCAGATTGATAAAGACATAACTTACATTGAAGGTTTAGGTGTAAAAATAGAGCAGAAAGTAAGAATTGGAGTAGATAAAGATTTTAAAGAATTATATGAACACTTCGATGCTATTTATTTCTCAACAGGTTTAACTATTCCTTATGGTCTAGATATTCCCGGAGAGGATCTACCAGGTGTTATTAACGGTTTAAAAATATTAGACGATGTAACAGGTGGACAGGCTCCTGATATTGGTGGTTCTGTTGTAGTTGTTGGTGGTGGAAATGTTGCCATGGATGCAGCAAGAACAAGTAGACGTTTCAAGGCCGATGTAACTGTTTTATATAGACGTAGAATCGTAGATATGCCAGCTGATGTAGAAGAGATTCATGAGAGTCAGGGAGAGGGCTGTGACATTATTACTCAAGCTATTCCGCTAAGAGTAGAAAAAGGTGATAAAACCAGACTTAAACTATATTATGCCATGGCAGAAATGGTTCCAGATCCTAAGGGTGGAAGACCTAGACCAGTGAAGATTGAGGGTAGTGAAGAGTGTATAGAGTGTGATACAATTATTCCAGCTATTGGACAAAAAGCAAATTATGAGTTCTTACCAGAAGAAATTGCAAATAAAATTAAGTTTAACTGGGGAATGGTTGAAGTTAATGAGTTTAAGCAAACCGGAGACAAAAAGATTTTTGCAGGTGGAGATATTGCAAATAGTAAAAAAGATGCTATTTCAGCTATCGCAAATGGTCACTCAGGTGCAAAAGGTATAGACATTTATCTTAATAGCCAGGAGAAATAAGAGTATATGAATAAAATCATTAAAAAAGAGAAGTTATCTGCAGATGTATTTAAGATGGTTCTTGAGGCTCCATATATAGCTGAAAGTCGAAAAGCTGGGCAATTTATAATTCTTCAGATAGATAATAACTTTGGGGAGAGAATCCCCTTAACTATCGCTGATGCTGACGAGAAAGCTGGAACAATTACTATTATATATCAGGCTGTTGGTAAAACTACAATTCATCTTTCTGAATTTGAAGTAGGGGACTCAATCGAGAGTGTTTTAGGACCTCTTGGTACACCAACACATATAGAAAATGTTGGAACAGTAATATGTGTAGGTGGGGGAATTGGTGTTGCACCAATGCACCCTATTGTACAAGCATATAAAAAAGCTGGGAACAAAGTTATCACTATTATTGGCGCTAGAAACAAAGATCTTTTAATTATGGAAGATGAAATGAAAAAATGGTCTGATGAACTTATTGTCTGTACAGACGATGGATCATACGGCCGTAAAGATCTAGTTACAGCACCTTTAAAAGAACTATGTGAAGCAGGTATACCAAACGAAGTAGTTGGAATTGGGCCTCCAATAATGATGAAGTTTGTATCAGAAACAACAAGACCATTTAAAGTTAAAACTATGGTTAGTTTAAATACTATTATGGTTGACGGCACAGGAATGTGTGGTGGTTGTAGAGTTACAGTTGGAAATGAAACTAAGTTTGTCTGTGTTGATGGACCAGAATTTGATGGTCATTTAGTTGATTTTGATAATATGATGTTACGACAAAAAGCGTATACAACTCAAGAAAAACACGCTACACATAAGTGCCGAGTTGGTCTTAATAAGGTAGGTGAACAGTGAGTTTTGTAAATACAGTACAGATATATAAAGACTTAAAAGATAGATCTACTGAACTTAAAGCTAAAGAGAGAATGGCAATTCCTCAGCAGGATATGCCAGCTCAGGATCCTATAATTAGAGGTAGTAATCAGTATGAGGTTGCTCTGGGTTATACTAAGGAACAGGCAGTTGTTGAATCGATGCGTTGTTTACAGTGTAAAAATGCCCCTTGTATTGCAGGCTGTCCAGTGGGAATTGATATTCCTGGGTTTTTAGCAGCATCTGGAGAAGGTGATTTTCAAAAATCTGTTGATATAATTAAAAAATCTAGTCTGTTACCTGCAATATGTGGAAGAGTATGTCCTCAGGAAACTCAGTGTATGTTGACATGTACAGTTGGTAAATCTTTAAAAGACCCAATGAAAGCTGTGGCTATAGGTAGAGTTGAACGATTTGTTGCAGACTTTGAAAGGGAGTCTAATCAGATTAAACTACCTTTTGTTAAAGAATCAACAGGTTCTAAAGTTGCAGTAGTTGGTTCAGGCCCTGCAGGTTTAGCAGCCGCGGCTGATCTACGTCAGGAAGGTCACGATGTAGAAGTTTTTGAAGCTTTCCACAAACCTGGTGGAGTAATGATATATGGTATCCCTGAATTTAGATTACCTAAAAAAATTGTTCAGAAAGAGATTGATACATTAAAAAAGATTGGTGTTAAATTTAATATGAACTTTTTAGTAGGAAGAACAAGAACCATAGAAGACTTAATTAATAAAGATGGTTTTAATGCTGTTTTTATTGGTAGTGGTGCAGGGCTTCCAAAATTCATGAATATTCCAGGAGAAAACCTTATTGGTGTATTCTCTGCAAATGAATATTTAACAAGATCAAATCTAATGAAGGCATACGATAGAGATAATGTGGATACTCCTATTTATCATTCTAAAAAAGTAGCCGTATTAGGCGGTGGTAATGTTGCTATGGATGCTGCAAGAATGGCTCTACGTTTAGGTGCTGAAGAAGTTAATGTTATTTACAGACGTACTAAAACTGAGATGCCAGCTAGAGCTGAAGAGATAGACCATGCTGAAGAAGAGGGAATAAATTTTCACTTCTTAACTAACCCTACAAAAATATTAGGTGACGAAGATGGCAGAGTTATCTCTATTGAGTGTCTTAAATATGAACTAGGTGAACCTGATGATTCAGGTAGACGAAGACCTATAGCTATAAAGGGAAGTGAATTCATGATGGAAATGGATACAGTAATTCCTGCTCTTGGTAATGGTTCAAATCCCCTAATTAAACAGACTACTACCGAGTTAGAAACTAACCCTTGGGGTAATATTATAGTTGATGATCATAATAGATGTTCCATGAAAGGTGTATACGCCGGTGGAGATATTGTATTAGGTGCAGCAACAGTAATACTTGCAATGGGTGAAGGAAGAACAGCCGCTGCTACAATTACAGCAGATTTAAAAAACAAATAAAATTTAATAACCCCTTCTACTTTCCGTAGAGGGGTATAATCTTAATGTATATTATTTGATCTAATGATTCTATTACTATATACTAACTTCCAAAGAGGTTAAACTTGAGTAAAAAGATTCTTGTAATTGATGATGAACAAATTATTCTTGATTCTATTGAGATGATATTTGAAGATTTAGGATATAGTGTTTCATGTCAAATTAATCCCCTTGTTGGAGAATCTATAGCAAGTAAAGAAGATTTTGATCTTATACTTGTAGACTTAAATATGCCTATAAAAGATGGTTTAGAAATTACCAGATCTATATTAAGTAATAAATCTGAAGCTAAAATATTAATTATTACAGCAAATATATCAGATCCTAGAGCTGTAGAAGCTCTGAATTTAGGAGCTATCGATCTTGTTGGTAAACCATTTGAGATTGGTAAAATATTAAATTTATTAAGAGACTAATTATATAAATTGAGAATTATATAAATTCTTGTAAAGGCCATCCCTCTCAAACAATTCTTCGTGTGTCCCCTGATCTTCAATTCCCTCAGATGTTAATACAACTATTTTATCAGCATGAACTACAGTTGATAATCTATGTGCAATTACTAAGGAAGTTCTTCCACGGCTAAGTTCCTCTAAAGCCTTTTGGATTTTTCTCTCAGTCTGGTTATCAAGTGCCGATGTTGCTTCATCTAAAATTAAAATTGGCGGATTTTTTAAGAAAGCTCTAGCTATTGCTATTCTCTGTTTTTGACCTCCAGAGAGTAAAATACCCTTTTCTCCAATCCAAGTATCGTAACCATTTTCTAATGACATTACAAATTCATCAATTTCAGCTCTCTTAGCTGCGTCTATTAACTCATCGTTAGTAGCATCTGGTTTACCATATAAAATATTATCTTTAACTGTACCAGTAAATAAAAATACATCCTGTTGAACTAATCCTACAGATTTTCGTAGACTCTCTAATGTAATATCTTTAATACTGATACCATCAACTGTAATTTTTCCAGTTCCTAATTCGTAAAACCTAGGTATTAGGTGACAAAGAGTTGTTTTCCCAGCACCTGTAGGTCCAACTATTGCAACTGTTTGACCTGCGGTCACTTCAAGACTAATATTTTTAAGTATATGATTTTCATCATCGTAGCTAAAAGAAATATTTTCTAAAATAATATCACCTTTTGCCTTTTTCAGTTTAACAGCACCTTCTGAATCAATAATATCTGGTTCTACATCAATTATTTCACAAAATCTTTTGAATCCAGCCATACCTTTTTGATACTGCTGTGTGAACCCTGTAAACATTTTAATAGGGTGAGTAACTAAACCTATATATAACATAAAAGCTAAAAGATCTGGTATATCAATAGTCCCTTTAGAAACCATTACTCCACCTACAGCTAAAACAATTACATTTAATAAGGTCATTAAAAAAGTAACTCCAGTTTGGTATAACGACATAGCCTTATATGCCCCACGTTTTGCACCACGAAATTTGTAATTACTCTCTTTAAATTTTGCTTTTTCCTGTTTTTCATTTGTAAAAGCTCTTGCTACTCTAATACCTGCAATTGAGTTCTCTAGGCTAGAATTAATTTCACCCATTTTTTCTCTAACTTTAGACCAGGACTTAGATAAACTTTTACGCCTAGTTATAGTAAACCATAATATTGTTGGTATCATAAAACAGAATATAATAACTGCTAAATGCCACTCTACCTGTACTAAATATATAAATGAACCAACTAACATTATAACGGACAAAAATATATCCTCAGGCCCATGGTGAGACAGTTCAGAGACTTCATTAAGGTCATTTACTACTCGGGACATTAACTCCCCAGTTCGGTTATTATCATAAAACTTAAAAGGTAATTTCTGCATATGAGTAAATAGGTCACGACGCATATCGCTTTCCATATATACACCCATAATATGTCCCCAATAATTAACCACAAAAGTTAAACCTGCTAATATAATATATAAAAATAGTAATATACCTAAAATTATAAATAGCTTAGGCATATTACTTTCAGGTAGTACATTCTGAAGGATATACCTTGTAGCTGCAGGATATGTTAGTTCAATTAAAGCAATAAATAATGCACATGTGATATCTATAAAGAATATCTTCTTATGTGGAATATAATATTGAATAAATCTGTTTAATACTGTTTTTTTAACCATAAAGACATTATCTTTCAAATTAAAAATATAATCAATTAGACTTATTTATAGTTCCATATTCTTCTTATGTCTCCTATGGGATAAAAATAGTAATAATCCAATTACAGGTATAGTTATTAAAGCTAAAATATTTCCTTGGAATAGGTAAAACAGGTAAAACCGTGCATGGTGTCCACCATCTGTGAAAGCTGTTATAAGTTGCCCTTCACCAAAAGACATTCCAGCTTGTATGGATAAGTCTGTGAATAGTTCTGACATATTACTTGCAATTAAAAGGAAGGTAATAACAATTGGAATACCGGTAAGAACACTTCTAATTACATTTCCTCTACTAATTAATACTGTTACTGATATTACTGATATTAGGTTTGGAAGATCCCCTAATGGTAAAGTTCTATTACCAGGTAAAATTAATGCAACCAAAAGTGCTATAGGCATTAATATTAGTCCTGATATCATAACTGACTTATTATTCATTAATATTCCAGTATCAACAGCAACATATAGTTCTGATCTACCAGGAAACCATTTATGAATTTTCTCTTTCATAGTTTCAGAAACCGGAGCTATACCAATACCAATTAATTCACCACATTTTGGTAAAAGAAACATAACAGCACCAATATGGATACCAAGTTCTAATATATCTTTTAAAGAGTAACCAGCTGAAATACCTAAAATGGAGCCTATTAAAAATCCCATAACAGTTGGTTCAGTAAAATGCCTTAATTTAGATTCTGTAGTGTGTGGATTAAAATGCCAGTTTTTAACAATTGGGATTTTATCATATAAACTATCCATAAACTCAGCAAAAGGTAAAAGTCCTATAACAGAAATTGGTGCAATTGTTACACCTTCTAAACCCATCTCTCTTTTTACATAAGGAGCTGCCCAATCTGCATTTTTAATAGCATATACTGTTAACATAGCAATTGCAGAGAAAGCTATAATATAGTTATTTGATACACTTAACAGTAGCGCTCCAATCAGTGCCATGTGCCAGTAGTTCCATATATCAATATAAATAGTTTTAGTTGTTTTGGTTGCGATCATTATAACATTTATTAACATTATAAATGGAAGAGATAGGGGAGCTATAGATGAACTCCAAGTTATTGCAGCTAATGGAGGCCAACCCACATCTAATACTGGATAGTCTAGTCCTCTATTAGTCATTAACATTTCCACAGCGGGTCTTATATTATCTACAAAAAAGGAAAAAACTATAAAAATACCGGCAAAACCAGTTCCAAGTTTTAAAGCTGAGTTAAGTAGATCAGATATTTTCATTCTAATTATTAAACCAATAATAATAATAAAAATTGGTAACATTACATATGCTTGAAATTCAAAAAAAGTATCTATTATTTTCTGTAGAGTATCCATGTTTCCATTTTATATTCTCTTAAATAAGTAAACAATAGTTAACAAAAATATTATTTTGGTATTTAATACCATGCTGTGGTTAAATATACCTGAAAGAATTAGCAATAAGTGTTTCTAAGCATAAATTTACTAAGTAAAAAAGTTGGCACACCTTTTGCAATACTGTTAGTAACAATATATTACGGAGGACAAAATGGGAATTTTAAAAAGAGTTAAGGGTATATATGATGCCAATGTTAATGCGATGTTAGATAGGGCTGAAAATCCTGAAGTTATGATTAATCAGATAATAAGAGAATTAGAAGAATCAGTTTCTGATCTTAAATTTAGCCAAGCAGATAAGGTTACTAAAAGTAAATTATTGGCAAGACAGTCAGAAGAGTTAAAAAAAGTAGTGACTAGATGGACAGAGAGAGCAGAATTATCAGTAAAAGATAACAAAGATGATTTAGCAAAAGAAGCTTTAAAAGAAAAAGCATCTGCAGTTTCTAAGTTAGAAGAGATAGATAAAGATTTAGAAAGAATTTCTACTGATGTTGAACTTGGTAAAGAGCAGATTCTTATATTACAAGAGAAATTAACTGAAACTCTTACAAAGAAGAAAGATCTACTATCTAGAGCACAAAGAGCAGAGAAAAAACAAACAGTAAACAGTGTTGTTACCAGATCTTATGGGACTGAAGCTTTAGAAAAATTCTCAAGATTTGAATCAAAAGTTGAAAGAATGGAAGCAGAAGCTGAAATTTTTGCACCAACAGCTGACATGAAATTTCAAGATTTAGAGTCTGATACTAAAATAGATGAAGAGCTAAAATCTTTAAAAAGTAAGTTAAGTTCAAGTAAAAAATAAGTAGTTAAATAAATTAAAAAAGTAAAGAAATAATGTTTATAGGAGATTCTATGATGGGAAAAGGAAAGTTATATAGATCAGGTAGTGGTAAGATCATGGGGGTTTGTAAAGGTTTAGCAAACTGGTTAAAAATGGATGTAAGTTTAGTCCGATTAGGATTTATTATTGTAGCATTTATGACAGGAGGGACATTCTGTATTGCATATATAGTTATGGGTATATTTCTACCTGTTGATGACAGTGATGAGTCAACTTATCATAGAACCAGATGTAATAGATCATATAAAAAACAAGGTTTTACAGTAGATGATGTTAAAGATGAGTTTTCAAATCTACGGTCACGAATGAAAAACATGGAAGACACTATGTTTGATAAAGAGAGTGATTGGGATAAACGTTATAAAAATAGTTAGGGGTGCGCCCCTAACTATTCATCTCAAAATAAATATATAAATAATGTAGTATTAATATTACTAAATCAATAATTAAATTGAGATGAATTAAATTAGACTATAGAGCTTTTAAAGCAGCTTCATAGTTAGGTTCATCAACAGTCTCCGTAACTAACTCAGTATATTTAACTGTACCATGGGTATCTATAACAACAACAGATCTAGCAAGTAGTCCTACTAAAGGACCTGTTTTATAGCTATTACCATAAGCTGTTCCAAATTCTGGGTTTCTAAAGCTTGAAGCTGTTTTTACGTTATCAATTCCTTCAGCAACACAAAATCTACCAGCTGCAAAAGGTAAGTCTGCAGAAACACATAAAATAACTGTATTTTCTAACTCAGCCGCTTTTTTGTTAAAAGCTCTAACTGAAGCAGCACATGTACCAGTATCTAAAGATGGAAAAATATTTAATACTACTTTTTTCCCTTTATAATCTGCTAAAGTTGTATCCGATAAATCTTGTTGCACTAATTTAAAATCTGGTGCTTTAGTTCCTACTGCAGGAAGATCTCCAACTGTTTCTATTTTATTACCTTCTAATGTTATATTTGCCATTATTGACTCCTTGTTTATTTAATAATTCACGATAATATAATTTTAAAATAATGTATATAGTAATTATTACTATTAAGATGTTAAGTATAATAGTAATAATTATCAAAAAAGAATAAAAGATAATCATTTGTCTGTGGAATATTACAAAAATTGAACCTATACTTATATTTATGAGAATTAATATAAAAACAAAGTTACTACTTAGTACCATTTTTATTTCGTTAACAGTATTTATATTTGTAATGATAACAAATATAAGTTTTTCAAATAGCTCATCTTTAAATCAGGAACTAGAATTAGCCAATAAAGAGCGTATTCTTTTAAAAGATCTACAGATTGAAGTTATAAATATCTGGCAATTTTTAACAGATGCTAGTTTAACCCAAGATTCATCCGTAATTACATCTGAAGCTAAATCTGCGAGAAATAGTGCAAATAATCTTTTAGCTGAACTTGAAAAACTAGTTCCAGATTCAATAAATATTATTGAATCCTTTAGCCGTGATTTAGATAGCTTTTGGGATGTTGGGAACAAAATGTTTAAAGACTACGGAAGTTCTAAATTACTTGGTGACAATCAGATGGGTAAATTTGATCTGTCAGGAGCAACATTATTTAAAGATTTAGAGGAATTAAGTGGTCCTATAATAAAATTAAGGGAAAGTTTATACAATGAAAATTTAAAGCATATAGCTGGAACTAGAATGTTATTATTAATAGTAGGTATTATTTTATCAATAATTGTATTTACACTTAATTTCATTATTTCTTTACAAGTTGTTAATCCTTTAAGAGATACAGTTAATCAGCTTAAATCATTATCCTCAAAAGATGCAGACCTAACTAAGGAGCTAGTTGTTAAAAACGATGATGAAATAAAGGAATTATCTAAATGGTATAATTTATTTGTAGAGAGAGTACGTTTAGTTATAGTTAATATGTCGGAAATAGTTCATAAAAATAATATACTTAGTCAACATCTAAGTAGATCATCTAGAGATAGTACAAATGCTATAGAAAATATAAACAATGAAATTACAGATTTAGAAAATGGGAACCAAGAACTTTTAACAGCTGTTAAAGATACAACAGATTCTGTGGAAAACATTTCATTTGTTGTAAATAATTTAACCCAGGTTGTTGAGACTCAATTAACAGCAATTGAACAATCTAGTGCTGCTACGGAAGAGATTATGGGATCCGTAGATAGTGTTGCAAAGATTAGTGAAAATAGATTATCAACAATGGAAAATTTAGTTAACTTAATAAATACTGGTGGTAATAAAGTTGAAAATACAAGTAACTTTATTAAAGAGATTTTAGCTAAAGCAGAAGATATGATGAGTATGGTTGATATTATTAATAATATAGCATCACAGACAAACCTATTAGCAATGAACGCATCAATTGAGGCAGCTCATGCAGGGGAAGCAGGAAAAGGATTCTCAGTAGTTGCCCATGAGATTCGAAAACTTGCTGAAGAGACTAGAACTAATGCTGCTAGAATAGGTGAAAGCCTAGGAGAGACTAGAGATAAAATCTTTTTAGCTTCTGAAGCTGGTTCTGATAGTCAAAAAGCATTTACAATTATAAGAGGAGAAGTTGACCAGTTTTCATCTGCTTTAAAAGAAGTCTCTTTGTCTATGAATGAACTATCCATAGCTAGTAATGAAATATTAACCACTGTATCAACTTTAGTTCAAACTAGTAATTTGGTAAAAGAGTCTACAACTAATCTTGAAATTGGTGCATCAACTATTGAAGAGTCAATTGTAAAGGTTGTAAGTGCTACAGACAAAACTACTAAAGTAATAGAGAATGTTTCAGTATTATCCGAAGAGTTAAGCTCTATATCTTTAATGGTTTCTGCTTTTGGTAACCAAAATAAATATAATAATAGCCTATTAACTTTAGAAGTTGAAAAATTCGAAACAGGTGTTAAGACTGATACATCTAAGGTCGTAACCGCTGAAATAGATTGGTCTGATCTGTTATCGGTTAAAATAGATGATATTGATGATGAACACAAAGAACTGTTTAAGAGGATTAACGCTTTATTAGTTGCAATGTTAGATAAAGATAAGTCATACGATTTGTTAGAAATTAGTAACTATATTGGCGATTATATTAATGTTCACTTTAGAAACGAAGAGAAAATGTTAGAGAAATTTAAATATCCTAAATTAGAACAACATAAAAAATTACACCATATCTACGAAGAAGATTTTAAACAAATTCAACAGAAGATAATAAATGGTGATTCTAAAGCTCTAATTTTATTGGATATTCAAGATAAGGTTGTAACTTGGTTAATTGAGCATATAGCTAAAGTTGACCATGAATATAGTGTATATTTATTAGACAATAATCTAATCTAATAGGTCAGAAAATGTTTTTAAGTGATATGTAGGTTTTACCTGTATATCACTTAAACTATTATGACCCCAATCTACAAATGCTGTATCAACACCAGCTGCATTTCCACTCTCTATATCAAAAGTTGCATCACCTATAAAAATAGTAAACTCTTTGTCTGCACCTAGTTGTTCTAAAGCCCATAACACTGGGTCAGGATGAGGTTTATGGTTAACCGTTACTTCCGGGGTTGAGAATACAGTAAACAGATCGTATATCCCTATAAACTTTAAATATCTATCAAGGGATGGTCTTGTTCTAGAAGATACAATTGCAACTTGTACACCTCTGTCTTTTAAGACTTTAAGTCCTTCTATAACTCCAGGAAATGCTTTTAAAGTATCTTTATAAATAGTTTTTTGGTACTCAGAATGTATTTTATAAATATTGGCATACTCTTCCTCAGTGGATTCACCTAAGTAGAGATCTAGTTGGGTTTTTAAGGGTATACCTATATGTTTATTTACTTCTTCTCTACTTATATCTATATTTCCAAGAAACTTACAACTATTTTTAAAGCTCTGGTAGATTAACTCGTTTGTATCTAATAATGTTCCATCTACATCAAATAGGTAAGTCTTATATTTTTTAATTTTCACTATTTTAATACCTTAGTTAACTCATTTTTATTATAAGTTAAAACATCTAATAAACTTTCTGTTCCTTTAATACCTGGGAAATTAATCCAACTAATAATAGTAGGAGTTGGTTTTTGTTCCATAAAAACTCCAGCTTTCTTATTATGAATATTATCTATAATAATTAATGGTTTTAGTTCTAAGGATTTTTTAATTTCACCTAAAGATGGGGGAGCGGGACCATATACCATAGATGGTTTAATACCTAAACTTCTTAATAATTTTTGTTGATGGAAGTGAACAGGAATATTAGTTAAGTCTTTCCCTTTTAGCTCATTTTTCCAGCTATCAAAAAAAGCTTTTACAGCTTTTAGGTTTTTTAGAGCTATATCCATAGTTCCAATTTCATCAGCTATTTTTAATACAGACTCTTCTATAGTTTTAAAATCATTAAAAGTTTTAATTTGTATAAGTTTTACATTTGAGCTTTTACCTAAGGACTGTTTTACTCTAGGAACCATAGCTTCATATCCAGCAAATACCATATAATCTGCATCTTTAATCATCTGTAACTCTTTAATTGTTACTTCATGCTCTGGGGGATGTTTCATATCCATTGGTGCTAACATTGTAATATTTTCTGCACCTGCAAGTTTTGCGAAAGCTGCTGTCCAACTTGTAGTTGTAATTACTGACTGTGTTTCTGAAAATAAAGAAACGCTAACTATTAAAAATATTAATAAACTAAATTTGTTTTTCATGTATATACCTCGTGATGTATGTTATTCCAAAAACTAATCCAGCAATCAGTATTACACCTGAACTTACTGGAATATCTATAATTAGTGATAAAAAAAAGCCTGTTATACTGTATAAAAGACCTAAAACTGATGCTGTTATAAACATTTTTTTAATACTTTTTGCCAAAAATATTGCTGTCATCGCTGGTAAAAGAATTAAGGCATCTAATAGTAGTGCACCAATTAATCTCATAGCAAATGCTACAGTGAGACCTATAATAATCATTATAGTATAAAAATACAATTGCTCTTTTATACCAGTTGTTTTTGCAATTTCAGAATCTATTAGAACAGCTGTTAATTCTCTATGTTTTAATATTACAAACAGAATTGTAGATAAGGAAAATAGAAGTAAAAAGATTACATCATAATCTGTTAATGCAAAAATAGAACCCCATAATAGACTCATTGTATCTTGTACTAAGACCTTACTTTTATATATTAAAATTGTAGCAATTCCTATAGATAAAACCATAAAAAAGGTAGTTAAAGTTCCCATAGGTATTGTTGATCGCCTAGACATAAAAGTAATTAGAAGAACTAAAAAAATATTTATTATTATAGCGGTAAGTAGTGGGTTATATGAAAAGGATAGTGCTACTGCACCTGCTAACATTACACCATGCATTAACATAAATCGGATATTTATTAAGTTTAACCTAAGTATAAATACACCGGTTAATGGAAAGGATATACCTGCAATTATTAGAGATATTAGGCCTCTAAAAACAGGAGGGTAGAGAAGTGTTTCTAACATGTAAGCACCTCATTTATTATCTTATTTTCAATATTAAATCTCTTCCAACTGGAGTTGATTATACTATTATCTGTATGTGTTACCATTATTATTGTTATATTATATAAAGTTCGTATCTGATCTAAAACATTTATAAAATCCTTTCTACTATTAGAATCTAAAAATGTTAATGGCTCATCGAGAAGTAACAATTCAGCGCCTTGTGCTAAACATCTAGCTAAAGATACCCGTCTTTTTTCACCACCTGATAAATTGTAATAAGACCTTTGTTGTAGATGATCACAATTACAATCTAGAAGAGCTTTATTTATCTTATTTTTTCGTTGTTCTTTAGTTAATTTTAAACCTGCTGTTCCTATTTCTGTCATTTCCCAAACAGAAACTGGAAATGTTGTATGGTTCTCCTCTTGGGGAACATAACCAATTGTACTGTTTCTGTTTATCTCACCGCTACTGTAAGGAAGTAATCCTGCAATAGTTTTTAGTAGAGTTGTTTTCCCAGATCCATTAATTCCATTAATAACAACTCCATCACCAAAGTTTACTGAGAAATTTAGGTTTTCTAATACTGTAATTCTATCTCTTTTTACACAGAGGTCTTTTATATCTAACAGTGGATCCACTAATCTCTTCCTGCTCGTATTTTTAGTTCTTGGTAACATTTATCCAGGGTTTTAT
Source organism: Spirochaetaceae bacterium (assembly GCA_051531975.1). Classification (GTDB taxonomy): domain Bacteria; phylum Spirochaetota; class Spirochaetia; order DSM-2461; family DSM-2461; genus Thiospirochaeta. Next base: position 50,053 of record JAOPTT010000010.1, on the reverse strand, counting down.
CATCGGTTAAAATAGTTTCAGTAATACACTTTATTGAATCAATGATTTCGTCATATGTATATTTAATATTATTTGAATCTAATACCCCGATTGCTCTTCTACTTAATAGTTTTGCATGTATGTTTTTTATCATCATCTTACTAATTAAAACAGCAGCACCTCTTCCTATAATTTTATCTGTTAACAGAAGGTCACTAGGTAAATATTCATTAGTAGATAAAAAATCTTCTAAGGCAAAGAGTGGATGTAACCACTTGCCATTATGGGAAAATATGATTTTATCCTCAAATTTAACTTCAAGATTCAATTTTTACGCCTTTTTAATAAATTGACCATTAGAGTCATTAGTGTATAATAACTTAAATGGAGAGTCGTATGCAATATAGAACAATGCCTAACTCAGATGAGAAGTTATCAACTTTAGGTTATGGATGTATGAGATTACCGACCCATGTTGGTGGGGCTGCATCTAGTTTAATTAATAAAGAGAAGGCATTAAAACAGATTAGATATGCTATAGATAATGGGGTTAATTATTTAGATACTGCATACCCTTATCATCTTGGAGCATCTGAATCATTTTTAGGGGAGTATGTTTTAAAAGATGGTTATAGAGAGAAAGTAAAAATAGCAACAAAACTTCCATGTATGATGATAAAAAAGAAGGAACAGATTGAGGATATTTTTAATAAGCAACTAGAAAAACTTCAGGTCGATTGTATTGATTATTATATGCTTCACTCCATGGAACTACAAAGATGGGAATTAATGGTCTCTTTAGGAATTATCGAGTTCATGGACAAGATAAAAAAAGAGGGTAAAGTTAAATCTATGGGATTCTCATTTCATGGTCAAAAAGAGGATTTTAAAACTATTTGTGATGCATATGATTTTGATTTTGCCCAGGTTCAGTATAATATAGTAGACGTTCATTTTCAGGCTGGAATTGAGGGAATTGAATATGCTCATAAAAAAGGTATGGGTATTATTGTAATGGAGCCTTTAAGAGGTGGGTCTTTAGTTTCAAAAATGCCAAAGGGTGTTGAGAAGATTTATAATAAAGCAGATGTAAAAAGATCCCCTGCGGATTGGGCACTTCGTTTTGTTTTAAATCATCCCGCTGTTACATTAGTTTTATCTGGAATGAACGAAGATGAACATATAAAAGAGAATATAGAAATTTGCTCAGATTCAAAAATTAGTGGTATGACAGAAAAAGAAGAAAATATTATTTCTGATGTAAGAGATAAATTTAATGAATTGTTACAAGTTGGGTGTACAGGTTGTGCTTATTGTCTTCCTTGCCCTGCTAAAATTGATATCCCAGCAGCTTTTAAAAACTTAAACAATTATCATATGTTCTCAAAAAGAGAGGGTACTTTATATCATATGGCATATCTTGGTATTCAGACACCTGATGGCAAACCACACTGGACAAGTTCCTGTATCGATTGTGGTAAATGTGAAGAGAAATGTCCACAATTTATCCCTATTAGAGAGAAGTTTAAATTAGTACAAAGAGATCTAGAGAAACCAGCAATTAAGATGTTTGCTGCAGTAGGTAGAAAATTAATGACAGTTAAGAAGGTTACAAAATGATAAAAAGAGTAGATTTTGCATCTAAAGCATCTATGTTTATTTATGCTGCAAGTGCAACAATATTACCAATAAGCTTAGTTAAAATTTCAGAAGAGTTATCCCTCAATTTAACCCAAGGTGGTTCTTTAGGTTTTATTAGTTCAATAGAACAGTTTTTAGTTCTTATTTTTAGTTGTTTTGTTGCTGCATGGTTTGGAAAGATTATAATTCTACGAACTGCTCTGATAATTTTATCTGTAGGTCTTTTTCTTTTTACCCAGAGTACAACATATTTAATGACAACTTTTTTAATTCTATTCATTGGTTTTGGACAAGGTTTTATAGAGGCACTTTTAACACCATTAGTAGAGGACTTATACCCTGGAGATAATGGAAAAAAAATGAGTGTATTACACGCTTTTTGGCCAATTGGTGTATGTTTTAGTGTTTTAATATTTGGTGAACTTTTATCTCGTGGAGTCTCTTGGAGAGCTCTTTTTATTGCGTTAGGAGTAGTTGTTTTACTAATTAGTTTTATATACCCAAGAAGTAGTAAAATACAACTTCCAAAATCTAGAACTGATTTTAGCCATATGGGGGAAATCTTATCAAAACCAAGATTCTGGTTTTTAGGGTTTTCACTATTTTTTGCTGGTGGTGCTGAAAGTGCTTTTGCTTTTTGGAGTGCTAGTTATATACAACTGCAGTTTAGCGCAGCTCCAAGAGCCGGTGCATTAGGTGCAGCTCTTTTTGCAATAGGTATGGTTATAGGAAGACTATTAACAAGTAAACTTACACACAAGTACACAATGAAACAAATTCTACTAGTATCTTCTGTTTTAGCACTGTTTATTAGTATAAGTTTCTTTCTAATTACTAATATGTTTTCTCTATTTATTTTTATGTTTTTTATCGGGTTAACTGTAGCTTGCTTTTGGCCATGTATCCAGTCATATGCTGGAACTGTAATGAAGGTTGATACTACAATTTTAATGATCTTTTTATCATGTTTTGGTATACCAGGTTATAGTTCTGCAACAATTATTATGGGGATAGTTGGTGATAATAAAGGGCTACATACTAGTTTTATTATTGCACCTATTTATATTCTATTTTTAACAATTCTATTAGTTTTAGAGTCTAAAAAGTTTAAATCTAATAAAAATAATTAGTTATTATTAGATTTAACAGATTGTTTTTACACTCTTTGTAAGGTAATATGTAACAAATGATAAGGAGTTTTTTATGAAAGATTTTAAAACCTTATCCAATGTTACGAGGATCTAGGTCCTCTAAAAATATAAAGTCGGCTCTATGCCGGCTATTTTTTTATAAACCTAATAATCCCTTTATATAAACTTATGTTAATCTATTTTAAATTTATTAACATTGTCATTTAATTCATCGCTTGTCTCTTCTAGTTTGTATGTACTATTTGTAACAACTAACATCGAATCTGAAATCCCTTTTGTCCCTTGGCTAATTTCATCGATAGAAGTAAATACTTCTAAAGAAATATCACTAGTTTCTTCCATTGATTCTTTTACTTTCTTAGATATATCTTGAATATGTAATGCACTATTATTAACAACATTAGAAGCATCTCCTAGGCCAGTAATGGATTCAAGTATATCTTGTCCTCCAACTTCTAGTTCGTGGGTACTTGTTGTAATCTCTGATAATGCATTAACTATATCGTCTATCTCTTTATGTAGTTCAGTAAAGCTTACTCTAGTATTTTGGCTCAGGGTATCTGCAGAAACTATAGATTCAGAGATATTTTTAAGAGTAGTGGTGATTTTATTTGAATTTTGGCTAGAGGTTTCAGCTAGCTTTCTTATTTCATCAGCTACAACAGCAAACCCTTTTCCTGCATCTCCCGCATGGGCTGCCTCTATAGCAGCATTCATAGCTAAAAGATTCGTTTGTGCCGCAATATTAGAAATTACAATTGCAATCTCTTGTATATTTGCTAACTGTTTGTTTACCTCTTTAACTGCTTGTTGTGTCTGGTCTATTACTTTTGAACCTGAAACTGCTGATTCAAGAAGTCTTGTTGCAGACTGTTTTTTTGAAATTGTAATATTGTCTACATTTGTTATGGAAGATATCATCTGTGTTATTGCAGCAGTAGAAGTCTCTAACATCAGTGATTGATTATCTACCGACTTATTAAGAACTCCAGCACTTTGGGATATTTCATCAGAATAACCAACGGATTTTTTTATATTTTCATTCAGATGATTTGTTTGATTTTTTATCTCAGTGATATTAGTACTTATTTCATGTAATGCACTTGCTGTCTCTTCTACACCTATTGATACTTCATTCTTAATTTTTAGTGTATCATCCGATGCATTTTTAATGTGTAATATTATAGTCTGAAGCTTCTCTATAAACTTGTTAAAAGAGCTCACCATAACTTCTATTTCACCTGAAGATTTAACATTTATTCTACTTGTTAAATCTCCATCTCCTTCAGAAATATCCTTTAAACTAGTTGTGAATATTTTTATCGGTTTTGCCACTGCCGATGCGGTAGCGTAGAGTAGGGCAAATAGTACCCCAATCATAATAATTCCACTAATAACTATTAACTTTATAATAACTTCTACAGTTCCATAAAAGTCATCAGTATAACCTGTGGAGCAAACATAAAGTTTGGAATTTTTCTCATATTTAAAATAGATGAATTTTTCTCTAACAGAACCATCACTCTCTTTCCAGTTATATCTAAAATTACCTTCTTTCTCATCAATTATACGTTTAAATATCTGATTCCCATCAAAATCTTTTAAGTTAATAACATCTGTATTTAATAATTGTGCATCTGGGTGAGAAATTAGTTTTCCACTTTCAGAAAGCAGAAGTGGATAACCTGTTTTCCCAACTTTTATATTGTTCATGGTTATATTTAATTCAGTAAAATCTAAACTTTGAGAAAAGTCATCTGCATAAGCTGAAGTCATAATATTCCATTCTAATTTTTTGTTATATATTTTTAGTAAAAGTTTATCTCTACCTTCGTATTCATATTTATAAAAACTATTAATATTTATATCCTGTTTTTGTAACCATTCTTTAGTAGTAGAAACACCACCAATTTTAGTTTTATTAGGATGGGCTACAATTATAGCATCTGGATCAACAACATATATATATCCACTTCCAAGAAACTTCTCTTTATTAAAAACATTCTGTACTTGGATTAATGCATCTTCTTCAGATATTTCACCAGATAAGTAATTATCATAAACTTCAGTAGCATTTCTGTTTGCTATAGTACCAACAGCTGAAATATAACTTCTTGCAGAACCCATTACTTGTTCTGATATCTGGGCAACTAAAGAGTTCTCTTGATACTCTAATTGATTGGATAATTCATCTCCAATTCTTTTAGTTGTTAAAGTTACAATTAGTGCAAAAGAGCAACCAATGGCTATAACTGTAGGTATTCCTAATAGAGTTAACATTCTAGTTTTTATATTCATAAAATCTCCATATATATATATATATAATAAATGACTATAGTATAAAATAAGATTATTTAATATGGTAGTTTTATTAAAAAACAGACGCCATTGTTTTCACTACTAATACAATTTATAGAACCATCAAGAGAACTGTTTACAATGTTATATACTACATGTAAACCTAAACCGGTTCCTCCATTATTTCTTTTAGTAGTATAAAACGGTTCAAATATTTTATTAACTGTATCAGATGGAATACCTTTCCCATTATCTATGTATTTGATACTTAAATGAGTTGGTAATTCTTCAACAATAATTGTTATTTCTCCACTATCTCTATTTTCAAATCCATGTATGTAACTATTTAATATTAGATTAGTAAAAATTTGTGAAATAGAACCAGGATAACTATTTATTACAATTGAATCTTGGCAATCAATAGTTATTTTAATATCTTTGTATTTTATTTTGTGTTTAAGACTATGGAGTAGATCATCTATATAGGCTTTAAGTTTAAAAGATCTTTTTACCTCTATAGTCTGGTCTACTGATATCTGCTTAAAACTTTTTACTAATATTGCCGATCTATTCATATTGGATAATATCATCTGTGACTGAATCAATACACTTTCCAAATAATTATTAAAAGAAGTTTTTGTCATTTTATCCTCTTTATAATTACTTATAAATTTTATTGTCTCTGATTCTAAGTGGGAAGAAGCTGTAACTGCTATACCAATCGGTGTATTTAATTCATGTGCAATACCTGCAACTAAACCACCTAAAGCGGACATTTTCTCAGATTGTATCAGTTTGTCTTGTGCACCTTTTAGTTCATTCGTTCTTTTTAAAACAGTGTCTTCTAAACTTTCATTTAGATCTTTTAGTTCAGACAGTTTTTCCTTTATTGTATCTCTCATATATAAAAAGTTTTTTGTTAAAATATTAATTTCATCTGTATCACTAAGTTCGATCTCTATATCTAGATTTCCATTAGTCATCTCTTTAGAAAGGTATGTTAACTCTTTTATAGGTCGGATAACAGAATCGGAAAGCTGATACATTAAAACAACTAATATAAAAAGTATTAAAAGCGTTGTTATAACTATTGTTATTGTAAAGCTAGAAATATTACTATAAAAATCTTTTATATAACCTGTGGAACATATAATGAAATTTGAATTTTTTTCATAAGAAAAATAGATTATTTTTTTGCTGATTTTCCCGGATTGTTCTCGCCAATTATACTCAAAATGACCATCTCTTTCAGAAAGAACCCTCTGAATAATATAATTACCATCAGCATCTGTAAGATCCGTCTGGTTTAAATTAACATATTTTATATCAGGATAACTGATAAATGTTCCATCTAGAGTTAAAATAATAGGATAACCTTTTTTACCAATAGATATATTATTCATAATTTTATTTAATTCAGAAAGTTCTATGGATTTTGAAAAATCATCAGTATAAGTAGAAACCATAATGTATAATCCAAGATCAGGATTGTATATTTTATATAAAAGTTTATCCCTATTATTAAACTCATAAAAATAATAACCAGGATCATCTCTTTTTTGACTTGATAACCAATTTAAAACAATTGATTTTGTTCCTAATTTTGATATATCTGGGTGATGTTTTATTATTCCCTCAGTATCAACAAGATATATATAACCATCATTTAAGAATTTCTCATCTTGTAAGTATTCATTTATATCATGTAAGGAATTCCCACTTTTAACCATCTTAGAAATATGTATGTTTTCGGTAACACCAATTGCAGTAATATAACTTTTTGCGGAAGTAACAACAAGCTCTGATATATGTTCGTTTAAACTTTGATTTTGGTTTTTGATTGTTGATTTTAGGTCATCTTTTATTTGCGTCGTTGTAATTAGAATAATAATTGCTAAACCAACAATTATAGAAATTATATAAGGCACACCTAATGATACTAATATTTTCTTTTTTATATCCATTCAATCTCCCTAATTATTGTATAATATAATCTTGAAATCGTCATTGTTAAATATGTTCTAATTTAATAAGTGACAATGGCAAATAATCATTTTATAGGGGTATTATGGATATCAATATGTTAGATAGAGAATAAAACTACTCTATCTAATATTGTTAATCGGTTAAAAAACCTAGTCTAAAAACTAGGTATATAATCTTATTTAGTTATGAGCACCTATTGGAAGAACTACCTTACCATAAACTTCATAAAGTATTAGAGCTATTGCTGTGTACAAAGCTGACATTCCACAGAAAATCCCCTCGAATCCAGCTATAGTTTTAATTAGGTGACTACCAGTAAAATCTCCGATTGCTAATAGAAAAAATAGAATTGTTAAAGAACCAAAAACAACTTGTAGTCCTCTGTTCATTTTTAAAGTTCCAAAAAACATTCCTAATGTAAAAACTCCCCAAAATAGAAGATAAACACCCATAGCAAAAGAGTTAGAACTTTCAGCAACTCCAGCTTCTGGAAGTACCCACGTTGCAACTAAACTCATCCAGAAAAATCCATATAAAGTAAAAGCTGTTGTTCCAAAAGTATTATTCTTTTTAGATTCTAAAATACCAGCAATAACCTGAGCTAAACCACCAACAAAAATACCCATACCCATGATTACTGAGTTAACTGGGAAAAAACCAGCATTGTGAAAATTTAATAAAATGGTTGTTAAACCAAAACCAACTAATCCTAGAGGTGCAGGATTTGAACTATTATCTGTTATCTCTAATTTGGATAACGAAATGTTATTTGTCATAAAAAACTCCTAAAATGTATAAAATTTAGTTTTTTATGATAAATACTACGAAAACAATAGTCAATTAGAATTATTTTTTTAAATTCTTTTCTTTCATCTTATCGAACTCTTTTTTTATTTCAAGAAATTCCGCATGGTTTATTTCTCCATCAGCATATCTTTTTTCAATTATAAGGTGTGGATCTATGTACCCACTTTGAATTCTATTTTTTTGGGGAAACCAATTTCGTTTGACCCCAATTAATGAAATAAATGTAATTATTGCGATTGCAAATAATATTAAACCGATACCCATAATAAACTCCAAAATATTTTTAAATGTAATTAATGTTAAATTAATAATAATCTATTTTCAAAGTTATTGAAACATATGCCTATAAACAATATTTACCCCTATTAGAATAAGGACAATTCCACTCAACAATTCTGCCTTTTTTTCAAAAATATGTCCTATACGTCTTCCTAAATAAACACCAATACAACTTAATATTAAAGTAATTATTCCTGCAGAGGAAGCTAATAATATAATTTTAGCATTTAATAATGATGCTGAAAATCCAGCAGCTAATGCATCAATACTAGTTGCAATAGCTGCAAATATTAGAGTTCTAGTTCCAAATATGTCTTTTGTACTTTTTTTTGTCTCTAGGGGGTCATTTTTAGTTCTAGATTCCTTAATCATATGAATACCAATAATAGATAGTAGGCCAAAAGCTATCCAGTGGTCATATGTTGTTATGTCAAATGGAATCATATTTCCAGCATAATTACCTATTAATGGCATAACAGCCTGAAATAGACCAAAAAGAAGTCCCACTTTCAATATATTTTTTAACCTGACAACTTTTGTATTAATCCCACATGTAATAGATACAGCAAATGCATCAATAGCAAGTGCTATAGCAATTAGTATTATTTCAATTATTCCCATAGAGGAAATGTACAAGACATTAAGATATATGTCTAGATTCGATATAATACCTTTTTTCTTCCGCTTCACCTATAGAGAATGTCTTCCTAGGAAGCGCACCACCTTCAATTATCATGCTAAAAAAGTCAGATTTTTCCATAGTATTAAAATAAAGTATTAAATTATTAGTTTTAGACCCAATTTCATCTACAGTTTTATCCCCATGTATATAATCTATATTAATTCCTTTCTTGCTTACTAAATATTCATCTATTATAGGTTGAACTATCTCGTATGATAGTTTTACATCAGGATTTATAATTGTAATATAACCCCACTGACCACCATTCTTAAAACCAATAATATGGTTGTCTTTATTCTTTTTAAGTAGATCTTTAACAATATCTTCAGTCGCCGTATATGTTATTTGACTATTTGTTTTTGTTTTTAGAAATTCTAAGAAATTATTAGTATCTACATTAAATAAAGCTCTATGGATAGGTTCAAAAACTATTCCATCGTTATAAATATTATTAACTTCTACAAGTGCAAATCTTGCAGGGTGATTTTTCTCGGCACCACTTTTTTTGAGTTTTTCCCAAATTTGTTTAGCTGAAGCTAATGAGTGGTTACCATCTCCAACAGCAAATAACATCTCATTTTTTAAAAACAGATCTTCAAAAGCTTTACATATATTTTCTAGATGTTTCTCTTCTTTTATTAGGTGGCCACTAATCTTTCCACCGTTTTGCATTAAATCAAAATTATAAACAGTATCAAATTCCTCTTTATATTTATAAGCTTCTTCAATTATGTTACAATGTTTATCATTAATCAGAAGAAGTATATGAGGTATATCTAAAGGAGCATTTTCCCTTATTTCAACTCTTGAAGGCAAACGCTCTATAACCGTCCCCTCTGTTGGTCTAATTAAACTTTTACTGTTTTTTTCAAAACTATAATGTTCTAAGTCGATAGCAATTATTAAACCTTTTCTAGAAGGTGTATGCGGTGTACTACGATCTACTAAAATAAATCCATGTTTTAGTTTTTTAAAAATATTATTATTTATATAACTACTCATTGTAGTTTTTATGGTATCTATTCTTTGTTTTTTATCATCTTCTTCTAAAAAACATTCAGGTAAAATTAACTGTAAAGTCGATGGATTATCATCGACTATTTCAGAAGTTTCTAACCAATAGTTCTTATCTGAGGTAAATTGATCACAAGCAACTACGGCCCACTTGTTCATGTCCACATTATTAGGTAATAAAATCTCTGGAATATGGATCCCCATCTGGGAAAACCTACTATTTAAATCTTTCATACCTAATAATAGCACGCAAAACATGATGTATGAAGTCTAAAACAACGCTAATCGAACAATTAAAGTTATTTTAAACTCTTGTATGGGTAGATACTGGAAGTATGACCATCACTCCATTTTATAGAAACTGCATAATTACCTAAAGGTGTTACTTCTAAGCCTTGTATATCCTTTGGTATATCCTCTTTCTGAAGAGTTTTTTCTCCTGAATACTCATCTACACATAGTGCACATTTACAGCGGTCTCTTAATTCCATATTAGGTATTTCACTACTTTTACCATCATCCCATAAAACTGTAACTGTATCAGGTGTTAAAATAACTTCTGGTTGTTTAACAGCTTCTGATGATAATTTTCCTAATTGTCGAACAATCTGATTGGAAAGTTCACTGTTAATATCATTACTTTCATATTTATCAAATGGAATTGCTCTAGTAGACTCTATAGGTATATGTGCTAAAGTTTCTATCCCAAAACGTTCCGATAGATCTCCCTTCTGTTTTCCAAAAATATGATGTTCTTTTTCACAATTGTCACATACAAAATGAGACATATTCTCTACTACCCCTAATATCGGTATTGATACCTTCTCAAACATCAATATGCCTTTTGCTACATCTACTAAAGATAGTGAAGACCTTGTAGTTACAATAACAGCACCATCAAGTTTTATAGTCTGAGAAATTGTTAGTTGAATATCCCCAGTACCAGGAGGCATATCAATAAATAAATAGTCAAGTTCACCCCATTCTACAGAAGTTAAAATTTGCTGAATGTAACCAGAAACCATTGGTCCACGCATGATTGCAGGGGAATCTCCCATTAAATAACCAAATGACATAAGTTTTATACCGTTAAACTCAGCAGGTATGAACATTTTACCTTTTTGGAATATTTTAACATCGTGTTGGTTGAACAGTGTAGGTATAGATGGACCAAACAGGTCGGTATCTAAAAGCCCTACTTTAAAACCTTTTGCTGCAAACTCACTTGCAAGGGTTGCTGACACTGTAGATTTCCCAACCCCTCCTTTTGCAGATGCAACTGCTATAATATTTTTTACATTCTTAAGACTATCAGTAGTATTACTTGTTTTTTTGTCTCTAGAACTCATAACAATATGAACTTTATCAACCCCAGGCAGTGCCAAAACAGCTTTCTCTGCCTCAGCTTTAAATTTATCCTTAATTGGGCATCCTGCAATTGTTAATTCCATAACAAAGCTAACCTTACTACTATCGATTATTAACTCTTTAATAAAACCTAGTGACACTATATCTTTATGTAAATCTGGATCTTCTATCTTACTTAAGACCTTTAATACGTCTTCTTTTTTAACCATTTTAATCTCCTATATACTTAATAGTAATTATTCTTAATAAAAACATCAAGTATAGAAACTTTTAATTGCCATTTTTCGTTCTATATAGTATATTTTGCATATAAGAGGTGTCTATATGAAAAAAATGATATATTTTTTAATTTTAACAATAATTTTTTTAATGTCCTGTACTGCAAATAGTAAAGTAGAAGTAACAGGAGAGATTAAAGGTGGTCTTAGGGTTATTGATATTTCTAAGTCTACAAAACTAGATTTCACTGTCTATAGAGGGGACTACATCGTTTTTAATTTAAAAGACAGATCAACCTCAAACATTAAGATTTTAGAATTAGATTTTGAATCTATATTGCCAATGCCTAAGAGTGGTAAACCTTATATTAAGATGAAAGAGGTTGGTACTTATAATATTATAGTTGGTGAGAAAAAGGGAATTTTAAGGGTTATAGAATATACTGGTAATTCTAATTATATTGAGGTAACTGCAGCTGAAGCAACCGAACTTATTAAAAACATTTCTCCATTTATTTTAGATGTTAGAACTAAAGGGGAGTATGAATCAGGTTATATCCAAGGTGCCGGTCTACTTCCTGTACAGAATATAGCAGACAATTTAGATAAGTTAGAACAGTTTAAAGATGAACCTATTTTTGTCTACTGCCAATCTGGGAATAGAAGTACAGTGGCATCAAAAATTCTAATAGATGCAGGATTTAAAAAAATATATAATCTAAGATATGGAATTGGAGATTGGAAAAAGAGAGGATTCCAGGTAGTTAAGTAAATATAAAAGATTATCCACTTGATTGATAACGTCTATAGAATTACAATTTATTATAAAGATTTACTCTTTTTGATATTAGAATTTTAGAGTATATTTAATATAAAAAATTGTAAGGGCGTTTAAACACGACTCATAAAAGAAGTAGATAAAGTTATGATATATAAAAAAATAAATAATTTTACAAATACAAGTATACATAAGTTCTTGTTATATTTTATTCTTTTTACAGTTATAATTCCTATCTTAACCCTAAGTTCCTTTAGTCTCTATATTGCTGCAGATTCTCTTCGAGAAGAGATCGAAGATGAAGATCTAATAAAAGTATCACTTCTTTCTAATAGTATAGAGAACTATGTAAAAGAGCCATTATCTGAATTAATGATTATTAAAGAAGCATTAAATAGTGGCTTAGAGACTGATAGTGATATTTTAAATAAAATTTTAAGTGCAACTGTTATTAATCAGCAAGACATTAAAGGTATAAATGTTACAAATAAAATTGGTGAAATTCTTACTTTATACCCTTTTGATACATATCTACTTGGTAATGATGTATCCGGGCAAGAGTATTTTAAACAAACAACAAACTTACAAGCACCATATTGGTCACCTACCTTTTTATCTAATCAGACTGAGTCCTCTGCAGTAGCATTAAGTGCTCCATATAATGATGGAATAATTACTCTATTTATATCCATTGAAAGAATAGAAACATTAATAGATCTAATAAATAAAAAGTCATCTAATAGATTTGTTTTTGTAACTGATCAGAGAGGGGTTTATATTTATCATCCTGATAAACAGAAAGTTATATTTAGAGAAACCCAAAGTATTGTAAATTCTAATAATAATATTCGTGAATATTTAGGAAAAAGGTACTTTTCTCAAACAGTATTAATGTCAGGAATTGATTGGAGCATCACTATTTTTAATCCGTTAGAGAATGTTTTAAATCCTGTTATAAAAATGTTAATACCTATAATTATTTTATTAATTATTATAATTTTAATTACAATAATTGTAAGTAAAAGATTTGGGGATAGGATTGTTCATGGTGTGGAAATACTTCTGCAAACGACAAAAGCAATATCTGATGGGTGGTATGACTTTTCTATTAGAGATATTAAAATAAAAGAACTAAACCAGCTTTCGGATTCAATTCTAGATATGTCGACTCAGATTAACAGTCGTGAATTAGACTTATTGCAAGCTAAAAATAAGATTAGTCAAAATAAAGTAGAACTTGAGAATGAGGTTAAAAAACAGACAAAAGAGTTACGTAGTGCTCTAAAATCATTAGAACAAGCCCAAGAACATATGATTGAATCTGAGAAAATGGCTGCTTTAGGTGGCATGGTTGCTGGAGTTGCTCATGAAATTAATACACCTATTGGAATCATTGTTACTGCATCCTCTTACCTTTTTGAACAAACCGAGGATATCCTAACAGCATATAAGGATAATAACCTGGCAAAGAGTCTATTCATAGAATATTTTGAAAATGTAGAAAATACTACAAAGCTTATATTAGCAAATAGTCAAAGATCAGCTAACTTGATTAAAAGTTTTAAACAGGTTGCAGTTGATCAGTCATCTGAAGATATAAGAAAATTTAATATAGGGAACTATTTAGGTGAAGTTTTATCTAGTCTTCATCCAAAGTTTAAGAAAAATAATTATAAAATTGATGTCGATTGTCCAGATAATATTCTTGTTAAAAGTTACCCCGGTGCATTTTCTCAGATAATAACAAATTTAATATTAAATTCTATAAAACATGGATTTTCAGAGACAGGAGAAGGTAATATTGATATTAAAATAACTAAAGTTAATAAAATAATAAATGTTGTTTATATGGATAATGGTCAAGGAATGTCTGAAATTAATGTAAAGAAGATATATGAACCTTTTTTTACTACCAAACGTGGAGATGGAGGTAGTGGTTTAGGTATGCATATTGTTTATAATCTGATTAAACAAAAATTAAATGGTTCAATTAATTGTATAAGTAAAATTAGTGTAGGTACTACTTTTGAAATTGCTTTTCCTGTAGAATCAGAGTAAGAGGTATATTATGTCAAAATATAATAAATTATCTAAAGAAGAAGAACATGTAATAATAAACAAAGGAACAGAGGCTGCATTTTCTGGAGAATATGATAATCTATTTGATAATGGATTTTACCACTGTAGACAGTGTGACTCTAAGCTATATGATTCCTCAGATAAATTTGATTCCGGTTGTGGATGGCCAAGTTTTGATGCTGAGGTTGCTGGTGCTATAATTAGAAAACCAGATATCGATGGCCGAAGAGTTGAAATATTATGCCATAACTGTGGTGGTCATTTAGGTCATGTATTTGAAGGCGAACATCTAACAAATAAAAATACAAGATTTTGTGTGAATAGTCTGTCTTTGGTTTTTAAGGCAGTTGCATATTATGCTGGAGGTTGTTTTTGGGGTGTTGAACATCTATTACAAAAACAAGATGGTGTTTTTAGTGTTGAATCTGGATATATGGGTGGCGAGGTTTTGAATCCTACTTATGAACAGGTTTGTACCGGGGACACAGGGCATTTAGAAGTTGTTAGAGTTATATATAATCCAAAAAAAATAAGTTACACAGATTTAACTAAACTTTTTTTTGAAATACATGATCCTACACAGGGTAATGGTCAAGGTTCTGATATTGGGTCTCAATACTTATCAGCTATTTTTTATTCAACAACAAAAGAGTTTAATATAGCAAAAGAATTAGTTAAAATACTTAAAAACAGAGGGTTAGATATTGTAACTGAGTTATTAGAATCTAGTACATTTTGGATCGCTGAAGATTATCACCAGGATTATTATGTAAAACATAAAAAAGAACCATATTGTCACATGCATAAAAAATTATTCTAAACTAAAGATATATAGGAACATCATGATAAATAAAACACTAAGATCCGACGCACTTTTATTATTAACATCTGCTATTTGGGGTTTTGCTTTTGTAGCACAAATCAGAGGAATGGAATTTATAGGTCCATATTTATACAACGGAATAAGGTTTGCAATAGGTTCAATTTCTCTTATACCTCTAATATATTATATGAAGAAAAAAAGACTAGGAGAAAATAGTCAAAAAGTAACCTTTAGTAAAAAAAACATTTTTGTAGTGGGACTGATATCTGGAGTAGTTCTTTTTGCTGGTGCATCTTTACAGCAGGTTGGCATACAATATACTACTGCTGGTAAAGCTGGATTTATTACAGGATTATATGTTGTTTTTGTTCCAATTTTAGGGATTTTATTAAAACATAAAACTGGTCTTCCTACCTGGATAGGTGCTTTTATTGCTGTTATAGGTCTCTACTTAATTAGTGTTAACGATGTTGGTAGAATAGGGCAGGGCGACTTTTTTGTATTATTAAGTTCTTTTTGTTTTGCAATACATGTATTGATCATTGACCACTTTTCTAAAAAAATAGAAGCAGTATTATTAGCATCGATACAGTTTGCTTGGTGTTCTCTACTTAGTTTAATAGTGGCCTTTGTTTTAGAACCAATTTCATTACAAGCTATCTACTCTGCTATGATTCCAATTCTTTATGGAGGAATTGGTTCAGTATGTATAGGTTATACATTACAAATAGTTGCTCAAAAAGATGCACCTCCAGCCCATTCTGCAATAATAATGAGTTTTGAAAGTGTTTTTGCTGTGATTGGTGGAGTGATATTTTTATCCGAAGGACTTACGACTAAAGGTTTTATAGGTTGTTCTTTAATGTTATTAGGTATGATTTTAAGCCAGTGGGAACTGATATATAAAAGAAAATAGTCGACAAAATATAAATAATTACTGATTTACAATCTTTTTAGTTGACGACGGAAACTAATTAGCTCATTATATCAATATAATATAAAGCTGGTCGTAACAAAAAAGTTACTGCTCGCCTATGCAACCAAAGACTAAGGAGTTTATCAGATGAAATATGGCTATTTTGATAATGATGTAAAAGAGTATGTAATTACTAATCCAAAGACACCAGTTAAGTGGATTAACTATATTGGAAGTTTAGATTTTGGTGGTTTTGTAGACCATACCGGTGGAGCATTACTTTGTAAAGGAGATCCTGCTCTTAATAGAATCGTTAAATATATACCACAACTTCCATCCTCAAATTTTAAAGGTGAAACACTATATGTTAGAGTTAAAACAGATAGTGGGTACGAACTATTTTCTCCATTTTTTGTACCAGTGCTAAAAGACTACGAATCTTATAAATGTAGAGTAGGTAATGGTTATAGTATTTATGAATCTGTAGTAAATGGTATAAAAGTAGAAGTTACAATTTTTATTCCTACAGATAGTCAGAGAGAAATTCGCGATATAAAAGTTACAAATTTAAGGGCTAGTGCTGTTGAAATAGATATTATCCCTGTTGTTGAATATACCCACTTCGAGGCTATTAAGCAGTTTAATAATGCTGACTGGGTTCCACAGACAATGCAGTCTAAATTAGTAAAAGATGGAATCTATACCATTTTGACCCAATGTGCTTTCATGAAAAAAGACAAAGAGGTTAATTATGTAACATCTAATAGGGAAGTTAGTTCTTTTGAAACAGATAGGAAAAACTTTTTAGGAAATAATGGGTATGGAACATTTGCAGCACCCCTCTCTTTAAATCAACCTGAACTTAGTAACTACCAGGCTCTACGAGAGGATAATATTGCAGCACAACTGTTTCACTTAGGATTAGTATCAACCGGATCAACAGAGAGGGTAATAACTCAGCTAGGACAATATACAAATTTTGAATTCGAACTTAAAGAGATGAGTAAGTATAGATCTGAAATTAATGTTGATAAGGCATTTTCCGATTTAAAAAATCACTGGGATAACTATTTAGATCGTTTTCAAGTAAAAACACCAAGTAAAGATTTTGATACTTTAGTAAATATTCATAATCCTAAGCAGTGTTTAACTACAAAAAACTGGTCTAGGTTTCTATCACTATATCAACTTGGTTTAGGGGCTAGAGGAATAGGTTTTAGAGATACTTCCCAGGATTTAATTGGTGTTATGGGTCTTTGTCCAGAAGAGACAACTGTTATGTTAAAAAAATTACTTTCCACCCAACGGGCAAATGGTTCTGCAATGCATCAGTTCTTCCCACTTTCCATGGAAGCTACATGTGGAGATTCAGAGGAGATGGAGGACAGACCAGATTATTATGGTGATGACCATTTATGGATTGTTCAGACAGTTGCTGAATATTTAAAAGAGAGCGGGGATTTTGCTTTTCTAGATGAAGTTGTTAAATTTTACGACAAAGATGAAGAGGCTACAGTTTTAGAACATTTAAAGCGGTCTATAGAGTTTACTAGAAATAACAGAGGTAGCCATGGCATTCCTCTGTTAGGTTTTGCAGACTGGAACGATACAGTTAACTTACCAACTGGTTCAGAGTCAATTTTTAATGCAAACTTATACTCTAAAGCATTAAATGAACTAATTGAACTGTTAGAGTTTACTGGGGATAACAAAACTGTCAAAATATATAAAAATTATTTCGCCGATAACCAAAAAGCAGTTAATGATGTTATGTGGGATGGTGACTGGTATGTAAGATATTTTGATCAGAATGGAGCCCCTATAGGTTCAAAAAAGAATGAGTATGGTTCCATATTTACAAATGCTCAGTCTTGGACAGTTATGTCAGGTGTTGCAACCGATGAGAGAGCAAAAGTGGCTCTCGATTCTGTTTATGATAAATTAAATACTAAAAATGGAATTAAACTTTCATGGCCTGGTTATAATGGGTATCAGGAAGATCTAGGTGGGGTTTCAACATATCCACCTGGAGCTAAAGAGAATGGAGGTATATTTCTTCACTCTAACCCCTGGGTAATGATTGCAGAGACAATGATGGGGAACGGAGATAGGGCTTTTGAGTATCATAATCAAATTAATCCTATTACTAAAAATGATAAAATTGATGAGTTTGAGTGTGAACCCTATGTTTATCCACAAAATATATTAGGTGATGAACATGAACAGTTTGGGTTAGGAAGAAATTCTTGGTTATCCGGAACTGCTTCTTGGTGTTATCAGGCAGCTACAAAGTATATATTAGGAATTAAACCGGATTATATAGGTCTTAATATTAACCCATGTATTCCAACAAAATGGGATGGTTTTGAGGTTACAAAGTTCTATAAAAATGCAACATATAATATTACTGTAAAAAATCCAAATCATGTTTCAAAAGGTATAAAACAATTAACTATAGATGGTAAAGATATAGATGGTTGTAGAGCTCCAATATTTGATGATGGAAAAGAACATACTGTTATAGCTATTATGGGTTAACCATTATACTTTATTAATACAGCCCATACATTCTAGATGTGTGGGCTTTTTTTATTTATTCTACTTGACGTGTCCTTATACAGTTCATATCATTTCTATATGAATAAAGTTGTACAAAAGGCTAAAGAGCTACCTGAAACTCTAATAGGTCGTGAGTTAACCGATCGTAAACAAACTATTTCCTGTGCAGAAAGTTGTACTGGTGGTAAAATATCTCATCATCTATCAAGGTTTTCTGGCTCATCAGCATATTTTTATGGTGGGGTTGTTGCTTATGATAACAGTGTCAAAGAGAATGTTTTACAGGTTAGTGGTCAAGATTTATTAGATTATGGGGCTGTTAGCAAACAAGTTGTTGAACAGATGGCTTTAGGTGTTAAAAAATTAATTAAAACAGACTGGGCTGTGGCTACTTCTGGAATTGCAGGACCTACAGGAGGAACTGCAGAAAAGCCAGTAGGTACAGTTTGGATCGCATGGGCTGGTCCTGGTGGTGTAAAAAGTAAAATGTTTAATTTTACAGATTCCAGAGAAGACAACATTAAGTTAGCTACAGATAGTGGACTTATGGGTATATTAGAACTTATTAAAATGGAGAATAAACATGAATAAATTATTATTATTATTATTAACTTTTACTGCTGTAATTATATTTTCAGTAGAACCAGAAATTGAGAATTCCATATCAGTACAAGGTGCATATTATATAGATAATAATGAAGGTTATGATCTATCAGGTGGCTTTGATTCCCCTACATATACACCTATAGAACTCCCTGACTCATTTATTTCAGATATAGATGAAGGTCGAGACCTAGGTTCCGGGTGGGGTGGTATTGAGCTTCAAGGTAGTTATATACATAAAAGAACTTATCCTTTTCTTCAAGGTGTTAATTTTTTAACAGCCGATAATAACTTAGTCGCTGAAACATCTTTTAATTTGTCTCCAGTAACATTTAATACTGAAGGATCTCTGAAATTAACTCCAATAGCATTTCTTAATTTTGAAGTTGGTGGGCATGTTGGAACTGGTTGGAATTTAGTATTTAACGGTTTAGGATTAAATGAAGATGGAACTGGAATTCCAGAAACTGAATCATTTCCTGGAGCTGTATTTCAGTATTGGGGTTCAGGAACTTTCCAATTTGACTTAGAAGCAGTTTGGCCTGGAGAGTGGCACCATATCGTTGTACAGACAACTCACAAAGCAAAATACAGATATTTTACAGGTGCAGAAGATACCGAAGCCTGGCAATATTTAGCCGATGGTGGAAAAAACTTTAACGGCTGGAATTATGTTGGAGAGTATGTAATAGGTTATCAGATGCCACTTGCAATTAACTTTACAGGTTTTAAGGTTGAAGTAGATCAACTTCTTGGAGATAATGCAGACCTAAGTACCATTGGTGATGAAGGTTGGGGATCTGACTTTATATCTATTAAAATTGGACACATTCTTAATTGGAAGATATCTGAAACAAAATCGTTATTGTTTTTAACTGAGTTTGCAAATGCTTTAGAATATTCTGATGAAACAATTTTTAACAACTATTTTAAAAACAGATCTGTTATTGGAGATTATTTCTATTTTGATAGGATAGCCTTTGTTTACGAAGTAAAACTATAAAAGATAGCAGTCTGTTAGATCTATATAGTCTCTTTTAAAAACCTTATTTGAGCACTATATAGATCATGGTAATGACCTCTGTTTAACATCAATTCATCATGTGTTCCTATCTCTTCTATACCCTTGTTATTAATAACTAATATTCTATTAGCCTGTTTTATAGTTGATAGTCTATGGGCAATAACAAATGAAGTTCGACCAATTAGTAGTTTTTCTAATGCTTCTTGAATTACCATTTCAGTTTGTGTATCTATACTTGAAGTTGCTTCGTCCAAAATTAGAATTTTAGGATCCATTAATAATGCTCTAGCAAATGATAATAGCTGTCTTTGTCCTGTGGATAATCGTGTTCCTCTCTCATTTACTTCCGAATTATATCCATCTTCCATCTGTATAATAAAGTCGTGTGCTTTAACAGTTTTTGCGGCTTCAATAACTTCTTCATCAGTAGCGTCTAATTTCCCATACCGGATGTTATCAATTATCGTTCCAGAGAAAATAAATGTATCCTGCATCATTATACCCATCTGAGATCTTAAACTTTTTAATGTAACTTTACTTATGTTATGCCCATCGATTAAGATTTCTCCACTGTTTAAGTCATAAAATCTACTAATAAGATTAACTACTGTAGTTTTACCAGCCCCGGTTGGACCTACTAATGCAATTCTTTCTCCAGCTTCTACATTTAAATTAAAGTTATCTAAAATTATCTGGTTTTTATCATATCCAAAAATAAGATTGTTGAAATTTATATCACCTTTAACAGTTGGTAATTCATAAGCTTCTGGATCATCACAAATATCAGCTTTTATATCTATTGTTTCAAATATTCGCTCTAGATATGCACTTGCAGATACTAACTGGTTATAAAATTCACTAATATTTAGAAGTGGCATCCAGAAATTTCCAGAATATCCAATTGCTGCAACAACAACTCCTGGTGTTATCTGTCCTTTTAAAAGAACTAACGCTACAGTCATCATTACCCCTGTAGATAGTATTGAAATATTCTTAACTATAGGGAAAATCATAGCTAAATAATGTCTAGATTCCATCCACTTATTTTGGTATTCATCCATTAGTTCAGTAAATACTTTTAAGTTTACATCCTCTCTTGTAAAAGATTGTGTAACCTTCATACCACTAATACTTTCGTGTATATATGCGTTCATATTAGACTGTTTTGAACTAACTTCTTGCATAGACTTTCTCTGTTTATTTTTTATATAAGTTATACCCCAAAGAGCAAATGGGACAAAAAATAGTATAACTAAAGTTAGTCTATAATCTAAAGCAAACAGTATTGCAAATGCAACAACAAATGAGAATAAGTCTACTACTAAATTAACAAAACCATTAGATAGTAGGTCACTTAGAGAATTCACATAATTAACAATTCTAACTAATATTTTTCCATGGGGTCTGCTATCATAAAATGTAAATGGTAGTGTTTGAATATGAGCATATATATCATGTCTTATATCTCGGATTACAGATTGACCAACTACAGACATGAATCTAATTCTAAACTTCATACAGATAGCACTAATAATAATAACAACTATAAATATTACTGATGCAATTATCAGTGCCTTAATATCCTTATTAGGTATAATATCATCTATTACAAACTTCATTAAAAGTGGTGTCATTAGGTTTGCTAAAGTTGATATTAGTATAACTAAAAATGCCATAGTTATTTTTTTCTTATATTTCCCAAGGTATATAAATAATTTTTTAAGTTGTTCTTTATTAAACTCTTGATCTAACATTTCATCTTCAGAAAAAGTATTTCTTTTTGATTCAGCCATTACATACCTTCCTTTATTTTACTGTCAAATTCACCCATTTGCTGGGTAAATACATCGTAGTAATAACCTTTTTTATCTATTAATTCCTTATGATTTCCTCGTTCAATAATTTTACCTTTATCCATAACCAATATTTGGTTTGCATCTTTAACTGAAGATATTCTATGGGCAATTATAAATGTTGTTCGTTTTGAATTAATTTTTTTAAGTTCTTTAAGAATTGTATATTCTGTTTCCATATCTACAGCTGAGGTCGTATCGTCTAAAATAAGAATTGATGGGTCCTCGATAATAGCTCTAGCTAATGCAATTCTTTGCCTTTGTCCCCCGGATAGTCCAACACCTCTTTCCCCTACAACAGTATTAAAGTTTTCTTCAAACTGGTAGATAAACTCATTTACACCTGCAATTTCTGCAGCCATCCTAATCTTCTCTCTATTTGCATTTGGAACACCATAAGCTATATTTCCTTCTATGGTATCCGAAAACAGAAATATATCTTGCATTGCTACTGAGATATTACGTCTAAGTGTCGAAATTTCATAATCTGATATTGGTAGACCATCAATTGTGATACTACCTTCTGTAACATCATAAAACCTAGAAATTAAGGAGGTTAAAGTAGATTTACCAGAGCCTGTAGAACCTAATATTGCAATAGTTTCTCCAGGGGATACATCAAAAGTAATATTATCTAAAACAGGAAGATCTTCATAATGGAAACTAACATTCTTAAATGAGACAAATCCTTTTAGCTGAGGTGGATTTATAGGCTCTTTAATAGAGGATATTTCACTTTTGGCATCAATTAGATCTTTAACTCTATCAAAGGATGCAATAAAGTTTTGGGTCCCATTTATTAACCAACCTACCATTCTAAGTGGGTTATTTATCATCCATAAAAGTCTATTAAAAGCTACAAGCTCACCAATAGTCATTTTCCCATTAATAATTAATATTGTCCCGATAAAAAGTACAATAACATTAAATAGAACAGCAAATGCATCTAGTGCTGGAAGGTTATCTTCCCATACCTTAGCGGCATCCATATTAGCATCCATAAATCCTTGGTTCTCTACAGTAAATTTTTCCATTTCGTAGGGTTCACGACCAAATGCTTTAACAACTCTATTACCACTAATATTTTCCTGTACAACTGTATTTAATTTAGAAAATTGCTCTCTAATATTTTTGAACATAGGTTTTACTGTTTTGGATAATCTTAATGAAAAGAAACCGATAAATGGAACAATTAATATTAATGTAGAAGTAAGTAGGGGATTTATTATAAACATTGATATTATTGCAAATATAAAAATGAAGCTATGGAAGACAGATACATGGGTAATCCAAGCAAAAAAATGCCTAATCGCTTCAATATCACCAGTCATCATAGACATTATTTTTCCGTTAGGGGTTTTATCAAAATATTTAAAGTCCATTGATTGTAGTTTTTTATACAGGTCTTTTCTTAATTCATATACAATTTTTTGAGAAAATTTCTCGAAACTAATAAAAAAACCATATCGAACTACTGATCTAATTATTGTAACACCTAATATTATTAAAGAACCCTTAATTACAAAATTAGAATCTTTTCCTGTTAAAACTGTATCAATTATTTGACCAGTTATATATGGATCAATTTGAGCTAAAAATGCAAATAAGATTGTTGCCATTGTTCCCCAAACGGCATACTTCTTATATGGGGTGTAGTATTTTTTTAATTTTTTAATTGTTTTAAACATGGGTTTCCTCAATAGAAAACATTATATTATTTTTTAATTTTTTATTCACTCAATTTGGGTCAAATTAATAATTTAAATCTCTTTATGAAAATTAAATATTTCATCAGCCCACTGTAGAGACCAATCTCCTAGTGGGACTAGTGTCTCTCTAAGTTTTAACCCTCTATTAGTTAATATATAACCCTCTAATGTCCGCCTCATAATATCTGCTTCTTTTAAATCTTTTAATCTGTTATTAAGGATTGTTGGAGAAATGGTTCCACATCTATCTTGTAGCTCTCTAAATGTAACCGGAACTTCAGATAAGTTCCACACTATACCCAATGCCCAACGTCTACCCATTAGGTCAAATATTGCGTTTATTGGAGATCCAGTATATGAACCTCTTACTTTCTCTCCTGGTTTAGGTATTCCCATTAAATATCCTCTCTATAATGAATATAGCAATATAGGGAGGAATCATCAATAATTAAGAGAGTGACTGCTTAAATTCTTTAAGTGTTTTACCACCAATTCCTATATTATCATCCCCTAATTCATTTATTAGTATAGTAAAAGAGTGTTCTGGAATTTTAGTAATCTCAACTGCTTTAGCAGTTAACTCTTTAATTAATCTTGTTTTCATTTCTATGTCGATTTCTCCCATAGTGATTGTAATTATTGGCATAAAGCCTCCCTTTTCTGTAGCATGCTACAATTATAGTAGCAAAGGTTTATATTTTATTCAATAGTGATATAGTGATATATTGATATATCAAAAAAATATTTTATTCACATAATAATTAATGATAAGATTTTTTAAAAGTAAACTAAAAGGAATCTAAATGGATTTAAAAATTGAAGAGATAAACAAAGATAATATTGAGATAATTAAAGAACTTTGGGACTCACTAAGAATTATGCATAAACAGAATTCTACATATCACAAAGATTTTTTTGATAGTATGACATTTGAAAAAAGAATTACAAAGTTTATGGAAATAGAGAATGAAAATATTAAAATTGATGTGCTAAAAAACAATAATTTATCTGTTGGTTATTGTATCTCTACTGTTATAGGTGCAATTGGAGAATTAGACTCTCTTTTTATAGCCAAGGAGTTTAGAAAATACAAGTTTGGATACAAATTAGTCCAAAATAGTACCCGATGGTTAAAATCTAAACAGTGCGAGAAAATACAAGTTGCTGTAGCACAAGGGCATGAGTCTGTGTTTGGTTTTTATGAAAAGTTTGGATTTTACCCTAGGGTGACAGTTTTAACATTAGAGGATGTATAAAACTGTTATTTACTTTGTTGATTTCTTAAACTCACCAGAAAACAGACCAATAACTATTAAACACATTGCAAAAACTATCTCTACAGAGAGAGGACGCCCTTGAAAAAGATCGATAATAAGTGCCCCAGTTAATTGTCCAGTATAAAGAAGTAGAACATAGGTTAATGGTGTTAGTTTTAGAAGAAGATAACTACCAATTGAAATTACAAAAATTGATACAAATCCACCTCCAAATATAAAAATAGGTGGAACTTGGCCTGATAACAGTTGAGAAACCGTGTCACCTAAAGGAAAAATAGTTAAAAGTAATAGAATACCTACAAGAGCTGTAGCAAAATGAAAGATAAGAGTAACCCTAAAACCGACCGACAGTATATTTTGGCTATTCATATATGCTTGTATAAGTATCAAAAATCCAGGTACCCAAGATAATAATATCCAACCTAAAGACATACTATTTTGTGATCCTAAAATAATTGAACCTGGTAGTACTAAAAGTAGAGAAATCACCTTACCAATTGAGATTTTTTTATCAGTTTTCTTGGATTTTACCACTTCTAATATAAAAGCCATTATAACTTGACCAGATAGGGTTCCACTTAATGTAAGTAGTACTCCTCCCTTTCTAAAAACTTGATTACTTATTGTAACAACAAGAATACCAATAATCCCTGCAAGCAGATAAAGTCTACTCTTTTTTATCCTAACTTTAGGTTTCGACTTCTTAAGAAACATAACAGATGATAAAAACAGAGCTGTTAAATGAATGAGGAGTAAAGAAGGAATATTTCCAATATATGATTCTAAAGAACCATTAAAATAAATCATTACTGAGATACATAATCCAGTTATTAATGCTAATATTATATTCATAAGTTAAATATATAATTAATTAAAAAAAGGAGACAGGACATATGTCCTATAAAGAGTTTATAAAATATTTTCCAGACTTTTCTTTTCTAAAACCGGTGTTTGACCAGGACTTAATTCAATATAAAACCTGGGGTAAAGGTGAATTTATCTGCCATAACAATTCTAAAATGGATAATATATATTTTTTTGTATCTGGTAGTGGGAGGGTTTATAGGTTGTTAAATAATGGAAAAGAAGTTATGTACGATTTTTATAAGGAGGGACAAATCGCAGGAGATGTGGAATTCCTTCTTAATACAGAGACTACATGTAGTTTAGAAAGTTCAGATAATCTATCTGGTTATATTCTGCCTATATCTATAATTTCTTCAGAATTACATTCAAAATTATTTTTTTTACTATCAAAAGTAGTAGCAAATAAACTTATCAAAAGTTCAATACAGAACTCTATTAAGCTTGGATATACCCTTGAAGAGAGGTTAGCCTACTATTTATTATATCAGTATAAAGATGATGTTAGATCCATGAGTGAGCTGGCAACAAGTTTAGGTACAACTTATAGACATCTAAGTAGAATATTTAAAAAGTTTGAAAGTGAAAACATATTATTATTAGAAAATAAAAGGGTTACAATTTTGACTAGAAACAGATTAGTAAAATTAAGTGAAACAATAAAAGAGGATGTCCATGGCTAATAAATATACAATTATTTGGGACTGGAATGGCACACTATTAAACGATGTGGATTCTTCAGTACTTTGTATGAATAAAATGTTATATAAGCGAAATATGCCACAATTAACTAGAAGTAGATATAGGGATATTTTTACATTTCCTGTAAAAAACTTTTATAAAAGTTTGGGTTTTAATTTTAGTACTGAACCTTTTCCCGAGTTAGCATCGGAATTTATAACTTTATTTAAAGATGAAGTCAAAAACATGGAGCTATTTCCTGAGGTATATGAACAATTAGAGTTCTTTAAGAAAAAGGGATATAACCAAATCATCTTATCTGCTATGGAGCACACAGCTCTATTAATACAAGTTGAAAGTAAAAAAATATCATCTTATTTTTCTGAAATCATAGGTCTTAATAATATATTAGCATCAAGTAAAACTCAAAATGCAGTTAAGTACCTAAAGGATAACAGTATCTCACCTTCAAATTGTATTTTAATTGGGGATACCTATCATGATTATGAAGTAGCAAAAGAGATTGGTTGTAAGACTGTTTTGGTAAATAGTGGAAATCAAGATCTTCAAAAAATAATATTTGAAGACAGTGTAGAAGTTATAGAAAATTTAAAGGAAATTACAAATTATGGGTACTAATAATGTAAAAAAGGCAAAAGAGAGGTTTGATTCTGAACTTCATACTAAAGAATATAAAAAAATACATAATAATTCTGATCAGTTAAAAGAATTAGTAGAACTTATGAAATTAAAACCAAATAATAGATACTTAGATTTAGGAACTGGAAACGGGTATATAGCATTTGAATTAAATAAAAATGAACCTAAAGCAGTAATTTTTGGACTTGATATTGCTCTAGGTTCAATAGAAAAAAATAGAGTAATAGTTAAAGAAAATAACTTAGATAACATTAGTTTTACTTGTTATGATGGAAAAGAATACCCATATACAAATTTATACTTTGATGGTTGTGTCACTAGATATGCTTTCCATCACTTCCCTGAAGCAAAAAAATCCATAAAAGAGATTAATAGAGTTATAAAACAAGGAGGGTTCTTTTTATATTCTGATCCGTTAACATTTCCTGAAGATAATGGTTTTGTAGATAGGTTCCAAAACTTAAAAGATGATGGCCATAATCATTTTTATGAAGAGTTAAAATTAGTTGACTTGATTGAATCATTAGGTTTTATAAAAGAGAAGCAATTTTACTCAGAAATTAGATATCCTAGAGATTATGATAGTAGATATAAAGACTTAATTAGTAAAACAAATGAAGAAATCTTACAAAAGTATAAAATTGAAGTTATTGGTTCAGAAGTTTATATAACTGTAAAGGTCATGAATATATTGTTTCGTAAGGTTAATATTTGTAACTAATTCTCTTATAATTTAAAAAAAAATTATTGCTATTCTAATTAATAATATAAAATATACATTAAGAGGTAATTATGGAATGGAAGAAAGAATATGAGACTGGTATAGAAGAGATAGATAACCAACATAAAACAATTATAACAATTATAAACAAATATAATAAAACTATTGCAGATAAATCAATAAACTCTTTTAAAGAGATAGGAACAGTTTTGGTTTACCTTATAAACTATACTAGTTTTCATTTTGATGCTGAAGAGTCATATATGGAGAAAATTAATTACCCAGGTCTTCATAACCAAAAAGAATTACACAAAAATTTAATACAAAAATTAAGAGAAATTTTAGTAAAAATTAAAAATAAAGAATCTTATACTCCTATTGAATTCTACTATTTTCTTATGTCATGGTTAAATAATCATATATTAGGTGAAGATATGAACATTGGAAAGTATTCAAGAGAAAATCAGCAGAAAACTACTATGCAAAAAATTAATCTAGATAACCCTTCTAAAGTCTTAGATATTGTTGTTCCTAATTTAAAGCGAATAACTGTTCTACAACAAAATGGATCAATATCAGAAGAAGATTGTACACTCAGAAGAATAATATTCTTAAAAGATTATTATAATAATTTTGAAAAAGAAAATTCAAAGCTATTATATAATATTGTTAAATCTATTTTATTGATTCTTGAAAAAAATATTATAACTAATAATGAAAAAAAACTCCTTGTAGATTTTTTAAAAATCAATGAATTACACTCAAAATTTGAATATACTGATGAAGATAATATAATAATAAATCAAATACTAAATTAAGATGAAATAAACATTTGTAATTTTATAACCTACAAACTATATTTATAATATGAAAAGAATTTTATTTATTGATGATGATAAAATAATTTTGAGAGCGTTTGATAGTATGTTGTCTAATTTAAATTATAACGTTACTACGTGTAATGACAGTGTTGTCGGCTTGAAGATGGCTCTAGAAGAAGACTTTGCATTAATCATTGTAGATTATAATATGCCCAAATTAAATGGTATAGAATTAATCACCAAACTTAAAGTAGTTAAAAAAGATGCAAATGTTTATATTCTCACAGGTTTTTTAGATGATGGAATTATAAAAAAAGCATCCAATGCAAAAGTCTCTGGTATCATGGAAAAACCATTTAATGTATCTAAAATCATCTCAATTATGGGTTATCAGGAATAATGCTCGACGTATTGGGAGCAGAACAAACATATAAAATCCTAATCGTTGATGACGAACCAACAAACCTAATTGCACTTGCTTCTATTCTAGAAAGTCTTTACACCGTTATTGCTACAACTAAGAGTACAGAAGTTATTTCTATTTTAAGAAATCAAAAACCAGATTTAATCTTATTAGATGTAATGATGCCAGATTTAGATGGTTACGATTTATTAAAACAAATTAAAGCTATAGATACATTAAAAGATATACCTACTATATTTATAACATCTTTAGAAGATTCTGGAGATGAAGAAAAAGGCCTAAAACTAGGTGCTGTAGATTACATATCAAAGCCTATAAATAAAGCAATTGTCTTAGCAAGGATTAAAAACCATTTAGAGCTAAAACATGCCCAGGATCTATTACGTGATAAAAATAGATGGTTAGAAGTTGAAATCGAGCACCGTGTTCACGAAAATACAATTTTACAAGAGGCAAGTCTTACAACTCTAGTAGGATTAGCTGAAACCAGGGACTCAGATACTGGTAATCATATTATTAGAACAAGATATTACTGTGAAGTAATTTTAAAACACATTTCATCTCAGAGTAGACAATTAAATAAAATTACTAATTCAGAAATTAACCTTATATCAAAAGCTGCGCAACTGCATGATATAGGTAAAATTGGTATACCTGATTCAATATTGATGAAACCTGGAGGACTTACTTCAGAGGAATTTGAGATAATGAAAAATCACTGCTTAATAGGATCTAATGCTATTGATAATTCAATTCATTCTTCTATTCTTACTATTGATGGGAATATATCTGAGTTTCACCCAGAGTCATTGGCATTTTTAGAAATGGCAAAGGTTATTTCAGAATATCACCATGAAAAATGGGATGGTACAGGTTATCCTAAAGGTTTAGATAAAGAACATATACCTTATGCCGCTAGGGTCATGGCTATTGCTGACGTATTTGATGCATTAACTTCTAAACGTGTATATAAGGAATCTATTCCTTTTTCAGAAGCATTTGAGATTATTAATTCAAAAAACAACACACATTTTGATCCTCAGTTAATAATTGCATTTAATGATGCAAAGGAAGCAGTATATGAAATATACAAAACTTATTCGTAAAAGAATTTTAATAACTGCTGCTGATGAGTTTAATAGAACAGAATTAATTGGAATATTAAATAAGTTCAATATGAATATTGATATAGCTGTTGATGGCAAAGATGCCATTGATTTAGTTTTAAAAAATAGTGATTATGATCTTATTATAATGGATATGCAGATGCCAATAATTGACGGTCTGACTGCTACAAAAAAAATAAGAGAGATAAATATACATACTCCCATTATTGCATTAACAGATGATTCTTCTGAAAATAGTAGTAAAAACTACTTTAAACTAGGTTTTAATGATTTCATTACTAAACCTTTTCAATTAGATGTATCTTATGAAACTATGGCTAAATGGTTAGAGATAAATGACAAATTCAATTCCCTATTTAGCTTTAAGCAGTTAGAAGAGATTTTTGAGAATAATTTTAGTCTATACTTTGAACTTTCAAATGATTTTTTTGAAAGATATAAAAATATAACAGAAACTATATTAGATAAAGAGTACATACACAAACTTAAAGGGGCTTCTGGTACTATAGGTTTCAAAAAAATAATGGAAGTATGTGTAGAACTTAATATACATAATACAAAAATAAACAAAGAGTTATTGATTAAAACTTTTAAAGATTCTTGGGAATATCATAATATGTTGTATAAAGTATTACCTATTCTGGATGATGATCATTCTTATAATGACTTTGTAGAGTTTGTAAAACTTATAACTGAAAATGATACAAAGTCTATTTCTATGTTTCGGAATAAAGCCAATTTATTTAAAAATATATTAGCTGAAAATTATGACGTTGTTAAAAAATATTTATCAGAGTTTAATTTTAAAATGGTAAAAAGTATTTGTGAAAAGTATTTAGATGACTAATAATTAGACTAGAATATTTTTATTTTATATTAAAATAATAACAAGCAAAAAGGATGATAGTGAAAAGTAACAAAGACTATGTAAAAGAGGATAGACTAAATAAAATACAATCTCTATTAGATGATAGTGATCTAGAAAAATTGTTAGAAACTGAAAATGTTCAAGATAATGTTGTTGTTGATGGTGATGATATTCCTATATTAGTTAATGAAACTTTTCCTGGAGCGTTAAAGTTTAGATTAGATGCAATGAAGATGAACCTCTATATGGATTTAAAAGCTCCTGTTAATTCTGAAAATGAAATCACAATGGTTGATATTAAAACAGAAATTGATAAGATGGAAATATCAAACGATAGTTCTATTGATTGGGAATATATAAGAGATCTATATACTAGAATCTTATTTGATGGGGAGATGTTACCTGAAATAATAATTGCTAAAGGTAAAGCTGTATCTTTTCATGTTCCTGAGCATATTATTCTTAAAGACAATATGAATATTAGTACAAAACCAGAAATTGATGATGATGGTAAAGTAAATTTCCATCATATAAATTCATTTATAATTGTTGCAAAAGGTGAGTTTCTAGGAGATATCATACCTGAATTACCAGGAGTTGTTGGAATTAACCTTGTAGGAAATGAAATAAATCCACCTATTAGAATTGTTAATAATTTAAAAGCTGGGGAAAATGTTATCAAGCAATCAGGTAGGATTTATTCAAATATTGATGGTTCTTTTAAAGTTGCTGATAACAAAATTATTGTTGAACCTGTACTTAATATAATTACAGATATAAATTATTCCACTGGGGATTTAAATTTTAAAGGTGATATTGTAATTCAGAAATCCATTATTGAAAGTTTTTCAGTTATCTCAACAGGGGATATAATTGTATCCGAATCTATAGAACCAAGTGATATAATTTGTGGAAATAATATAAATGTTAAACATGGAATAATAGGTTCTGCGAAATACTCTGTCGAATGTGAGGGGTCAATAACAGCACTACATATTGAAACAGCAAATATTAATAGTGTTGGCTTTATTTCCGCGGAAAATGGGATAATGAACTCTCGTATTAATACTCTAGATAAAATTATTATTGATCAAAAACATTCCATTGTTGGTGGTGTGTATTATGCACAAAATGGTGTTGTTTGTGGAAGTATTGGTAATGATTCAGGAATAGAAACAAGATTTTATTTAGGAATTGATTATCAGGTAGAACAAAAGCTAACAAAAGTACAGGAAGCATCTATTCATTTAGTAGAGGAGATGAATAGTATACAAGAAGATATTCTTAGCTGTACAAATAGAGAAGAAAAAGATAAGTTTAAGTTTCTTTTTTTAAGTATAAAAAGTCGTCTTAATAGTTTAAATAATTATTCACGTTCTCTATTATCAAGACTAGATAAAAATGAGAATAGTAATCTTATAGTCTTAGGAACAGTATTTCCAGGAACTTATATTGAGATTTGTCACATTTCATATATTGTAGAAAGAGAACTGACCATGGTTAAATTCTCTTTAAACAAATCAGAAGGTGATTTAAAAATTGATAATCTCTAATATTTAAAACTAAATTAAATCTTCTAATTTTGAAATAAAACAGTTTATTATCTCAATAACATTTTTATCCATTATTACAGCTTTCTGAATTATATCTGTAATATCTTTTTCCATATTCTCTGGTATATATTTTGCATTCTCTAAAATATATTTATTCATTCTTTTTTCTCCGGGATGTGGAAGTTCATTAATCGCAAAAAGAATATCAAAATAACATGCAAAAAATTCAGCTAATCGATGATTTATACTTAAAATATCATCTCTTTTAATTGCTTTTTCAATCTGTGATAAATAAGCTGGTAGAAGTTCTCTAAGTAGTGGTAAGTTTTTATTTATAATAGATTGCTTTAACTGCTTTGGATATGGAATATTAAAATTATCTTGCATCTCTTTAGCTCTACCATTTTTATCAAAAAGTATTATTGAACTGATAAAATTAAACCATATACATGTTGTATAACCAGTAGAGGTTTTATAGTTGAATAATAGTCCATTTAAAGATTCTTGCACCCAATCTAAACTTCGATATATAATATCAATAGGTATATTTGTATCCTTAAAAATTCCATCATCTTCAGTTTCCCAGTACTGGTTATTTAGCTCTACATATTTTAGATATTTATCTGTAATGGATTTCCTCTGTTCAATAGGGATATCTCTATTTATATATATATAAATATCATAATCAGATAGCTTATCATGGGTATTATTTGCTCTAGACCCACCTAACATTATCGCTTCAATACCTTCTAAAGAACTGAAGTCTTTAATTAGATTATCAAAAATTAAATCACTATTACTCATCTGTGCTTCCTTCATTATCATACCAATAATAATTAAAGCATGAAAAAGAGTTTATATGTAGTTGATTAAATAACTATATGACATTTTACCTTTATTCAGGTATCTTGTTATTTGATAATGATATTCCCAGATGATAAATTAAGATTGATTTGATATTTACCACTGCCTGAGTGTCCATCAAATGTTTTTCTGTTTTTACTCTGAGAGATTGTTACAGGGAAGTCCACATCAATAGAGCCTGAACTTGTGCTTAAATCTAGGGTGACATTTGGATTTGTCTCATTAGTATCAAGATAAAAGTCACCACTAGAGAGTCTAAAATCGATATTACCAGTTAACCTTTCTAACATTATATCTACATCTCCAGAACTTGAATGACCATCTATTTGCCCAATAAAATTATCTAAAATAAGAGAGCCAGAAGATAGACGTATATCTAAGTTATCAATTTTAATCAGATCCATTGTAATATCTCCAGAAGATGATGAGATATCAGCTTTGTTTACTTCTAAACGAGTTCCATTTAAATCTCCAGAACTTAAATGAGTTTTTAATTTAAGTAGGCTTAGATCTGAAATATCTAAATCTCCAGAAGCTGAGTTAACAATAAGCTCTTTATTATAAGTATATGGAATAAATACTTTTAGTTTTACTTGTCTCTTTCCAATATTAAAAAGAGTAAAGAAAGGTTGTTTTACATCAATTACAGTAGTTTTACCTTCTCTAATAATAAGATCTGGACCTTTTCTATAGGTCGTTAGTTCTAAATATATATCTGATCTTTCTTCTGGAATAATCTCAATATCTCCAGAATCTGTGGAAATATCAATTACTCTAATACCATCAATATCAATATGATCCTTCTGAAGTTCATTGTTTGTATTTGCCCATGTATTAGTTAAGGCAAATATCATAGCTATTATTATATAAAATTTTCTCATCTATATTCTCCAATATTATTCTATTATAACACTACAACAACGAAATTGTACTAATATGTTACATCTTATATTAAGAAATTAAATTTCTTATCCACTTTTTTCCTTTCATTCGTTTAATAACAACAATAATTTTTACAAGATCTTCAGATATGACTAAAATTGCGACCCAAGGTAGAGATAATTTTAAAACAAATGCACCTAGAACTGCTAAAGGTATACCAACTAACCATTGGCAACACATATCAAGAATAAGAACAAATTTAGTATCACCACCACTTCTTAAAATACCTACAATTATTACAATATTAACAGCCAAAAAAAGAACCCTTAGTATTACATAATTACATACAATTTTTGCTAAATTTAGAGTATGTTCCGGCATTGAAGTAAAAAATCCTAGATATATATTTTTAATATTAAGCATCATTATAAATACTGCAATACTTAATATTATTCCTATAATTAAAATCAATTTAGCTTCTTGCCATACTTTATCAAACTTCTCTTCTCCTAAAGAGTGGCCTAAAAGTATTCCTGAACCTGTAGCTAAACCAGTGAAAAAGCTGATCATTATCGAAGTTAAAGGTTCTATCATTGTCATTATTGCAAGTTCATCACTTCCCATTCTTCCATAAATTATAAAGTATACATATGTTCCAGCAGCCCATGCAAAACTATTTATTGATAGGGGTAATGCAAGTTTTAGAAGCTTTCTAACATCTTCTATACATATCTTTTCTTTGAATTTTGATACTGATAACCTGAATGATCTATTAAAAAATAGGGATATAGATAAAATTAAAATAGCTTCTAATAAACAACTAAAGAATGTTCCATAAGCAGCACCCTTTAATCCCATTGCATCAAAACCAAAATGACCAAATATAAGTGTATAGTTTAGAAATATATTACTTGATACACCAATCAAACTTACAAATGTACATTTTTTTACTTGACCAGTACTTCTTAGACCTACGTTCATAGACAATATAATTGATTGCAAGATTAAGTTTGTAGAAATTATTCTTAAATATTCTGACCCATATTTTATTATTTCTGGATCCGAGGTTGTTAGCCCAATTATTTGTGTTGTAAATATTTTTATTAAAATTGCTATTATAATTGAAACAGACAATGTTAAGGTTGCAGATAGTATTACAAAACGTGCTACACCTTCACCATCTTTTTTACCCCAATATTGAGACACTAATATTCCAGACCCATTTGTTAAACCAAATAGCAAAATTAAAAATACAAAAAAAGGTTTCCCAGCAGCACCAACAGCAGCAATCTGAGCAACGCCTAGTGTTCCTATCATTATTGTATCTACTAGATTTCTAGATGCACCTAGTAGGTTTTGAAGTGTGACAGGTATTGTTATAGAGAAAATTCTCATGAAAAAATCTCTATTTGCAGCTTGTTTTAATTTTTTTATCATAGTGTAGAACTATACATACTAGAGTCACCTCTAGGTCAATACTACTTTAGCTCTTTTTATATTATTTTATATCCCCAATGCTTCCATTAACCGTAGGTATAAGGTGTAATTCTCTATTAATAGACGGAATATAATCCTCTTTTCTATGGCTTACATAAAGTAAGGTAGTTTCTGCCTTTAAAGCAATATTATCAATTAACATTAGGATTAACTCTCTATTTACTTGGTCTAAACCTAAACAAGGTTCATCTAATATTAAAACCTTTGGGTGTTTTACCATCGCTCTAACAATTAAAACTAATCTCTGCTCCCCATATGATAAAGTTTTAAACGATCTGTGTTTTTTTGAACTCATTCCAATTAAACTTAACCACTGGGTAGCCTCAGATATTTCCTTAGGAGTAGGGTCATTATATAGGCCTATAGAGTCGTAGAAACCAGAGATAACAACACTTAACAGGGATACTGAAACTCTATAATCTTTTTGTAGTCCCGAAGATACTAGACCGATATGCTGTTTTATATCCCAAATTGACTCTCCAGTTCCCCGTTTCATTCCAAATAGTGTTATATCTTGACCATAAGATTGGTGGTTATCTGCACTAATTATTTTTAGAAGAGTAGATTTCCCAGATCCATTTGGTCCAATTATTTTATAATGTTCTCCACTTTTTACACTCCAAGTAATATCTTTAAGTACTTTTGTATCTGCAAAGCTAATTGAAACACTATTTAAGGTTATAAGCTGTTCATTAATTTTAGTTATATTTTCTATTCCAGGCAGAGTCTCGGGAATGTTACCAGAAAAATGTCTAATATTTTTAAACGATTCACTTGATAGGATTTCATCCTTAGATCCAGTTAATATAATTCGGTTTTCATGGATAAAAGCTATATGACTTATATTTTTATGTATATCTTCTTCTCTATTTAATATTAAAATTAGGGTAACAGGGGAATCTATTAATTTACCTATAAGTTCTGTTAATGTCTTTTGAGATTCTATATCTAAACCATCAAAAGGTTCGTCTAATATTAATATATCAGGTTTTTTTTCGAGTTCTTTTAAAATAAGAACTTTTACTAATTCACCAGTGCTTAAATACTTTAAACCTCTATTTTTCAGATCTTCAAGGTTAAAAAAACTATTTAAGTTATTTAAATACTCTTTTACTAGGGTTCCTGGATCCTCTTTATCTAAGAAATCAGTATCATCTTTTAATCTCTCTTCTTCTAAGAGTGTCTCTATTACTTCAAATGATATATACCCGACAGTTTTTGTATTATCATAGTTTTGTAATACTTCGCCCAATAGACTCTTTCCTGAACCATTATTTCCAATTACGGCCCAATTTTGACTATTCTCTATATCCCAACTTGGGATTGAAACTATATTATTATTTATCTTATATTCAAAATTACTAAAATTCATATCACTATATTATTGTATTTTTCTAAAAATATAAATTAGGCTATAAAAAAAGTAACATATCATCCGCTTTGTGTTTTATATAGATTATAGGAGTATATAATGAAGAAAATTTTAATTACAGGATTATTTATATTTATATCAATAAATGTTAATGCATTAAACTCAGGATTTAATTTTACAATTATCCCTGGAGTTAATTTATATCCAAATCAGGAAATAACATATATTTCAACTGGATTCATATCAAGTGAAGTTAACCAATTAGATGGGTTACAATTTGGTCCAGTATACTCAGTTTCTGCAAATAAAGTTGATGGATTACAAGCTTCAGGAGTTTTTAATGTTGCTGGAGGTAATGTAGATGGGTTTCAAGCAGCAGGAGTATTTAATACTGCAGAAAATGTAGATGGATTTCAAGCAGGGGGTGTATTTAATATCTCTGATGATATTGATGGTTTTCAAGCAGGAGGGGTTTTTAATATTACCCAAAAAGTAGATGGATTCCAAGCAGCCGGTGTTTTTAATATATCAGAAGACATCGATGGTTTCCAAGCAGCTGGTGTTTTTAATCAATCCGATGATCTAATTGGTCTACAAAGTGCAGGTGTCTGGAATACAGCAGATGATGTTATAGGTGTACAGGTTGCCGGAGTTATTAATAGTGCTAAGAATGTTAATGGTTCTCAAATCTCAGTTATTAATACGGCTACAGGTGGAAAAAATCTTCAGATTGGAATAATAAATGTTGTTACAGATAATTCAAGTAGGGCAACTCCTATAGGGTTATTAAATTTTTACGCTGATGGTATCTTTGAAGTTTCAGCTTGGATGGATACAAGAGAGTATATTTATCAAGGATTAGAAACTGGTAGTAAACATTTTTATACACTTCATTATACAGGTACTAAAGAAGAGAATTTTAAAGAACTAGAAGGGAGAATCTTTGGAACTGCATTTGGCGTAAGATCCGACTTACTGTTTTTAAACTTTGATTTAACCGCTGGTGGTAAATTTATATATTATTCTGATACTGAAGATGACTGTTTTGCTGAGTCTTTTAGCGTATGGACTCCTGATGTTAAAGCATCACTAGGTTTAGAATTAGGAGCTTTAACTCTATTTGCAGGAGTTGATGCAGACCTTAAAATTGATAAATATAATCAAGACTCAGATTTTTTTATAGGAAATGACAGTATTAAATTATCAGATTCATTAGATCTTCATTATACTTTTTTTGCAGGTCTAAAACTTAACTTCATATAATAATTTTGAATTAATAAATATATAATTTGCAATTTAATATAAATAAAAGTAGCAATTAAATTGCAAATTATGTATTAAAAAACTACAATTTTCATATGGAAAAGAAAAAGAAGTCTATATCTCTTAAAAGATTATTAATATTGTCATTTGCAACAATTATAGTTGTTTCAGGAATTTCAATTGCCAGTATCTCATATTTAGGTAGTCGTAATTTAGGTTTTAATATGGCCTCACAAATTATGAAAGATAACTCAACACAGGTTTTAAATAAAGTAATTGATTATTTAGGTGGCGCTTATTATGCAAATACTAGTTTGGCTTATCAGATAGAGAGTGGAATTATTGATATCGATAATCCAGAAAACCAGGAATCAATATTTGAAAACTATAAACACTATTTAGAGTTATATCCTGAGTTTGTTGGACTTTTTTATGGAGATGAAACTGGAAGATTTTTATTTGCAAAAAAGATGCCAGATGACAGTGTTAGTCTACGTATAGTTAATCAAGAAAATGAAGTCATAATTTCAAACTGGGAACATCAAGATTCTAAATGGTACGAAAAAGGATATCCAAATAGCAGAGATACTTTAAGTGATGGTTATGACCCAAGAAGACGTACTTGGTATAAAGCAGCTAGGGCTTCAGGTAAAAATACATGGAGCGATGTTTATATTTTTTCATCAGATAAAAAACCTGGAATAACCAATGCTCAGCCTATTTTTGATAATGATAACTATGTTAGAGGTATCTTTGGTATAGATATTGGAATAATTGATATATCATATTACCTGAATAGTCTCGATATTAGTAAAAGTGGACAGATTGTTATTTTAGATCAGAACAAACAGATAGTTGCATTTTCTTCAAAAGATGCTGATATTAGTAAAAAACTTAGTGAACTTCCTAACATTGAAAACTTCTATAATCCAGTAATAAGAGCTTCTTATAACCATTATAATGAGACAAAACTAGATGATCATATATCAAGTTTTAAAGTGGATTCTGAAAAGTATGTAACAACATATATTGACTTCCCAGCTGATAGTTCTGTTAACTGGCAGATTGGTATTATAATGCCAGAAGAGGACATATTAGGTATAGTTTATAGTACCAATAGAATTATTTTATATACAGCTCTATTTTTTATTATATTATCAACTTTAATTGGCTTTAAACTATCTGGATTAATATCTAAACCCCTAGCACTAATTTCTCAAAACATGAGAAGGATAAGAAAGTTTGATTTAGAAGGTCATCTTGAGTTAGATACAGGGTTAAAAGAGTTACAAGAGATTAGCTCATCCTTCTCAAATTTGAAAAATGGTATGAGATCCTTTAGTAAGTATGTTCCATCCAAAGTAGTTGCTAAATTAGTCAGTATGGGGCGAGAAGCAGTTTTAGGAGGTGAGAAAAGAAAATTAACAGTCTTCTTCTCAGATATTGCTGGGTTTACAGATATATCTGAAGATATGGAGCCTGAGCACCTTGTAGAAGAACTTGCAGATTATTTAGGTAACCTAAGTGAACTTATTCAGGAACAAAGTGGTACTGTAGATAAATATATTGGTGATTCAATAATGGCATTTTGGAATGCACCCGACGATGTTGAAAATCATGCAGTATTAGCATGTGAAGCATCTATTAAAATACAACAATACTTAACTGATTTTAAAAGAAATAACCCACACAGAATATTTTTTCCAACAAGAATAGGTATTAATACTGGGGAAGTCTTAGTTGGTAATATTGGCTCTGCCGAAAGAATGAATTATACGGTAATGGGAGATAATATTAATCTTGGAAGTAGATTAGAGAGTTTAAATAAGTATTATGGTACTGATATTTTGGTTAGTGAACAGACAGTTTCAGAAGCTGGAAATAGTTTTGTTTTTAGACCTTTAGATAAAGTTACAGTTAAAGGAAAATCTCATCCTATAATGTTATATGAACTATTAGGGTATAAAAGATACCAGACTAAAGAAGATAAGAGATACCAAGAATTATATCATAAAGGATTAGAATGTTATTTTAATGCAGAGTGGGATGAAAGTTTGGCAATATTTAATACATGTTTGATATCGACCCCTGAAGATATCCCTTGCCAAGAAATTATAAAAAGGATTGAAGGGTATAAAATAAATCCACCACCTGAAGATTGGAATGGAGTCTTTATATACCTTAACAAGTAGTTATTTTTATGTTAGTTTGATTCCATGAATTCATTTGACAGTCTATCTTTAAATGCAGATATGCGTAAAAACCTAACAGATCTTAAATACCTAACAATGACTGAGATCCAAGAAAAGAGTATCCCACTAATTTTAGATGGTGAGGATATTATTGCTCAAGCAAAAACAGGTAGTGGGAAAACTGCTGCTTTTGGTATTGGATTATTACATAAACTAGATGTAAAGAGATTCCGTATTCAAGCTCTAGTTTTATGTCCTACTAGAGAGTTAGCAGAACAGGTTACAGCAGAATTAAGACGTTTAGCACGTTTTAAACATAATATAAAACTTCTCTGTTTAACTGGTGGAATGCCAATGCGTAAACAGGAACACTCTCTAAGTCACCATGCTCATATTGTTGTTGGAACACCTGGGCGTATTTTAAAATTATTACAAAGAGAAACCCTACTTTTAGATGATGTAAATACATTAGTATTAGACGAAGCTGACAGAATGTTAGATATGGGATTTATTGATGAAGTAGAAGATATATTTAGATATGCTCCCAAAAACACTCAGAAATTATGTTTTTCAGCTACTTTTCCAGATGAGATTAAGAAATTTAGTAAAAGCTTTTTATATAAACCTGTAGAAGTTTCTGTGGAGTCTATCCATGATGAAACTATTATCAAACAACATTTTTTTAATACAACTAAAAAAGATAAATTAGGCAATACATTGTTATTATTAAAAAAATTCAGACCAGAATCTGTAATAGTTTTTTGTAATACAAAGGATTCTTGTAGACGAGTTGTAGCTGAACTTAATAAAAATGATGTTCATTCATTGGCACTACATGGGGATTTAGAACAGAAAGATAGAACCGAGGTTTTAATTCGATTCTCCAACGGTAGTAGTAGGGTTTTAGTTGCCACAGATGTTGCAGCTAGAGGTCTAGATATTGATGATCTAGGTGCTATTATCAACTTTGAGCTTCCATTTGAAACAGAAACATATATACATCGTATTGGTAGAACTGGAAGAGCAGGAAAAGAGGGGTTAGCTCTATCTTTATTGGCACCAGGAGAAGACTTTAGATTGAATGAAATAAATAATCTTATGAAGTTAGATTTTAAACCAGAAGATATTGATATTACTAAAATTGAAGATTGTAAATTATTAGATCCAGAAATGGTGACAATATCTATTAATGGTGGGCGAAAAAATAAAATAAGCCCTGGAGATCTACTTGGTGTTTTAACTGCTAATAATGGCATTTCAGGCAGTGATGTTGGTAAGATTGATCGATTAGACTACTTAACTTTTGTTGCAATTAAAAGAGAAGTTTCTGAAAAAGCTTTTAAGATTATAGAATCAGAACCAATAAAAGGCAGTAGGTATAGAGCCTTAATAAATGACTAAAAACTAAGTTAATGTTTTTTTTTATTTATTATTAGTTTTTACATAACTTTGATATTGATTAATAGTTACTGTTTCAATATTATTCACCTATATTAATTTTTAAGAAGGGCACAAAATGGAAACAGGAATTGTAAAATGGTTCAACTCAACTAAGGGATATGGTTTTATTACTCAAGAAAGTGGTAACGATCTTTTCGTACACACAAGTGAAATACAAGGTTACATCGATGAAGGTGATAAAGTAGAATTTGAAGTTGGTGATGGTCAAAAAGGACCTTGCGCAATTAATGTAAAAAAATTAGCTTAATATTAAACTAATTATATTTTATATTTATATCATAAAAGTCATCTATCTAGATGGCTTTTTTTTTGCTCTTTTTTTATACATAAATATTTAGGTGATATATTTATTAACATCTTAATCACCGAATCATTTATTTCTGTTCTTGCAATGAAAATCTTAAAAAATATTATTAACAAAGCATTATTCGTAATCAAACAATATACATAAAACGAAGTCTGTTTTATGGTAAGAAAGAGGATAATTAAATTCCTACTAAATTACTAGGAATTTGGGGCATTACGGTTGACTAAGATGATAACTTTTCCTATCATTTATACTAATACATCCTATAAAATAATTTAATAATTGGCGATAAAAGTAAACTTGAATTTTTATAACATTTATCTTATAAAATTTTCAATACAATATTATATAAATGAAATCAAGATGATTTCTAAGATGAACTTAATAAGGAGAATATTGTGAATTATCGAATAAAGAACAGATGGGTTGTGCTTTTTGGTGCACTATTAGCCCAACTTGCAATTGGTGCTATGTATGCGTGGAGTCTTTTTAATAAACCGATTTCAGAAGCTTGGGGATTATTAGTAGATGGAGGACCATCTCCACAAGTTGTCATGACATATGCAATTTCATTGGTTTGTTTTTCACTTGCGTCTATTGCCTCTGGTAGATTACAGCTACATAAAGGACCTAGATTTACAGCATTGATAGGTGCTTTACTTTATACATCAGGTATACTTCTTTCTTCACGTGTTTCATCTCCAGGAATGCTATATATAACATATGGTGTTCTTGCTGGTTCTGGTGTTGGTTTTATATATGTATGCCCACTTTCAACTTTAGTAAAATGGTTCCCTAGACATAAAGGTGGAATTACAGGATTAGCAACTGCTGCATTTGCAGGTGGTGCAATTATCTTTAAAGAAGTAATTGGTAGACTTTTACAAACTGATTCTTATACACCTGAAGTAATTTCTGCTACCTTTTTAACTCTTGGTATAACTTATGGAATTATGACTTTTCTTGGTGCATCCCTACTTGATACTCCTGATAATTGGGAAAAAGAGATAAAAGTTTCATCAACTGGTGGGAAAGAGTACGATACTAGAGAAATGCTCCGTAGTCCAAACTACTATAAACTTCTATTTAGTGACCTTTTAGCTCTTATGCCAGGTCTTCTGATTATCGGTATGGCAAAAGATATCGGTCGTGATTATATTGGTCTTGATTATGCACAAGCTGCAGGTGTTGTTAGTATCATTGCTAGTTTTAACGCATTTGGGCGTTTAGCTTCTGGTCGATTAGCGGATAAACTTGGAGCATTAAATATTTATCGTACAATGTATTTATTTACAATCATTGCATTAGCAGTCTTAAGTTTTGCCCCACTTAACTATGCAGGATTCCTTGTTGCTGTTGTTGTTATTGGTATTGGTTATGGTTCATTCCTTTCACTTGTTCCAACCATTACGGGTCAACTTTTTGGTCAAAAGAAATTTAGTTCAAATTATAGTTTTGTTTTCCAAGCTTATGGTGCAGCCGCAATGTTAGGTATCCTAATTAAAAGTAAAGTTACATACAATCAAGCTTTTTCAATTGCGATGATAACGGCGATTGCTGGTTTGATAATTGCATCAACTATTAAACAAAACAAAGCAACTACAGAAGAAGTAAAACCTCTTACACCTAAAAGTGAGTAAGTTTAAACTATAATAAGCGCTACCTGTTAATGAAGGTAGCGTTTCTAATTATACTAATAGACTAGCTTTTTCTAAGTACTCTTCACTTTTTCATATGAAATACACTTTACCAATTTGGATAAATATATAATATATTAAATTAGGTTCTATCTAAGATTATTACTCCAAAAAAAGATATTAGAACGAAATAAAATCTACATAGAATAGGATATGATTTTTTGTCTTATCTATGTTAAAATAAATACATGGAAGCGAGAATTCACTCATATGAAACTATGGGTAGTGTTGATGGCCCTGGGTTAAGGTTTATAACTTTTTTTCAAGGTTGTGATATGAAATGTCTATACTGTCATAATAGGGACACATGGAACCGTGATGGTGGCCATGTTACAAATTTAACCCAGACAATAGAGAAGATTGAAGCTTTAAAAGGTTTCTATAAATCAGATAGTGGAGGATTTACTGCTTCTGGTGGAGAACCACTTCTACAGGCAGACTTTTTATCTAGTCTGTTCGATTCAATACATACTATGGGGTTAACAACTGCAGTTGATACATCTGGTCATGTTCTATTAACAAATAAAGTAAAAGAAGTTATAAATAAAACTGATTATTTACTACTAGATATAAAAAGCTTTGATGAAAA
The DNA here is from genome assembly GCA_051531975.1 of Spirochaetaceae bacterium. GTDB lineage: Bacteria > Spirochaetota > Spirochaetia > DSM-2461 > DSM-2461 > Thiospirochaeta. Next base: position 5,166 of record JAOPTT010000010.1, on the reverse strand, counting down.
TACACACAAAAAATTAACAGGTGTAAATCAAGATTTAACTTCTGTCTTTATTGATTATATAAAAAACATAGATATTAAGGTTTGGCTTAGATATGTATATATCCCAGATTACACAGATTCAGATACAGATCTTAAGAATTTAGCTAGTTTTATAAATGATTGTAAAAATGTTGAAAGAGTCGATATATTACCATATCATGATTATGGAAAGGAAAAATGGAATACTTTAGGATATAAATACCCTTTTGAAGATGTTCCAATACCAGATCAAGATAAAATTAGCAATTTTAAAAATTACTTAAAAGAGAATACAATAGTTATTGTAAAATAGCTTTCAAATGTATAAGATAACAAACATTTTTATGAGAAGGTAGTGAGATGGGAAGACGTGGAGAATTATTTTCTACAAGACAATTTACAGAAGATGGAAAAAAGACATATTTTTTCAATGTTAAAGAGAACAGATATGGCGATCTATATGTTAATCTCGCAGAAAGTATAAAAAAAGATAACGGATTTCAGAGATTTTCAATAATGATTTTTAATGAAGATTTAGATCTTTTTAAAACAGAGTTTAATAAAATATCTGTTATTTCACTTAACGATGGAAGAGATGATTTTGAAATCTCTCCTGGATCTGGTAAACGTAAATACAAGTTTATGTCAAAAGATGGATATAAAGGTGAGACAGAGTTAGTCTTGATTGAGTCTCTAACAAAAGATGGAGAATATAATAATCAGTCAATTAGAGTAAAAAAAGCTGACCTTCATAGCTTTATAGCTGGTGTTGATCAAGCTATATTATTTATTGAAGCGAGATCAAAGAAATAATGTTCTTGCAAAGCATGGAATTAATGGGGTTTAAATCTTTTGCAGATAGAACCCACATTGACTTCTCTACCGGAATATCAGCTCTTTTAGGACCAAATGGTTGTGGGAAGAGCAATATTGTAGATGCCGTAAAATGGGTATTAGGTGAGCAGTCAACAAAAAACATGCGAGCAATGAAAATGGAAGATGTAATTTTTAACGGAACTGTTAAACGAAAGCCTCTTAACGTTGCCGAAGTTACATTAACCATTAGTAACGAAACTAATATTTTAGAACTTGATGCACCGCAGATCGAAATAAAAAGAAGACTCTATAGATCTGGGGAGAGTGAATATTATATTAACAATGCCCAAGTTAGGTTAAAAGAACTTAGAGAACTTTTTTTTGATACTGGTATAGGTAAAACAGCATACTCGATATTAGAACAAGGAAAAATTGATCAGGTACTATCTAGTAGGCCAGAAGAAAGGCGACATCTGTTTGAAGAAGCTGCTGGTATCACAAAATACAAGCAAAGAGGTCATGAAGCTTCTAGGAAGCTAGAAAAGACTCGAGACAACATTAAACAAGCTCAGAACATACTTTCAGAAGTTAGCCGAAGTTATTTCACATTAAAAGAACAAGCAGAGAAAACTGGGCAATATAGAGATATAAAAGAAAAACTATTCGAAATAGAAGTTAGTCTTCAACTCTTAAAAGTTACTAAATTAAAAGAACTTCATCAGAGAAGGGGAGACGAGCACTCTAAAAGACAAGAAAATTTAACTAATATTGAAAAAGACATAAAATCTCTATCTGAAGATCTAGGAGATAGCCATAAAGAACAGGGGCGATTAAGAGGTGACCTCTCTGAAAAACAAAAGAATATTTATGGTATTAGCTTAGAAAAAGAATCAATTAAAAATCGATTAGTAGCTAATAGAGAGCGAGATAAAGAGTATAGCTCTCAACTTGGATTAATTGATGAAAGAGAGCATAAATATGAAGAAAGAAGTCAAGAATTAAAAAGTGAAATATCTCAAAAAAGAGAAAATCAAAAAGAGTTACAATTAGACTTAACTTCTTTAAATCATGGGTTAGAAAAATATGTTACTGAAAATAGTAAAAATAGTAATGATATAGATGAATATACAGCACTGGTTACAAGCGATTCAGAAATGCTTACAAAATATGACCAAAGAAAAGAGATTATAATAGATGAGCTTAAAAATCTAGCAACTAAAATAACAGATAAACTACAAGATGGTTTAAAAGGTTTTTCTTTAGAAAAGCACAATACTTTAATTGATCTGTTTAGAAAGCAACTTAAATTAGCTAGGACAAATCCTTCTATATTATTTAAGTTAGATGATGATTTTACAGAATTATTAGATAGTTTCCCAACCTCTGTTTTAGAATTATTAAATCAAGATAGTGATTTTGAACAGAAGAAAGACTTTGATAAAGAGTTAGGCGATATTAAAAAGAATATAATTAAAGCAAAGGATTCTATTAATAGATCTAACCAGGAAATTAAACTTATAAATCATAAAATAGAGGTAACAAGTGAGTTAATATCTAAAAATAAAGTTTCTATTGCTGAAAGTAAAGTAAAGTTAACAGCTATAGAAGAAAATATTTCAATTATAAATAAAAACCTTCAAGAAGAACAATCTTTACTTTCTGAAATAAAAAAAGAGAGAGCAAATCTTGCAGAGAAAGTAAAGCAGCTATCATTGGATCGGGGACGTATCGTTCAGAACCAAGAAGAACTTGTTAAAAAAGAGAAAGAACTTAATATTAATATAAAAAAATTAGAAGAATTAATAGCAAAAATAAAAGATAGTAACTCGTCCAAAGAGAATAAGTTAAATAATAAAAAAGAGTCCCTATCAAGTATAGCTCAACAAATTGATAGATTTAATTTTGAATCAGAACATTTAGAAACAAAAGTTAAAGAGTTATACGAAGAGTTTCAAGAAAAATATTCTATTGATCTAGAAGAAGCATCTAAAGGTATTGATGGGAAAATTCATGATGAAGTTGAACTTAAAAAGAGTATTCAGGAACTAAGAATTAAACAAAAAACAATTGGGCAAATAAATCTTATGGCTCCAGAAGAGTTTAAAGAAGTTTCTAAAAGATATAACTTTTTAAAAGACCAGATTGATGACCTTATAAAAGCAGATGAAAATCTAACGAAGATTACTAGTGAGATAAAAGAAGAATCTACAAAACTATTTTTTCAAACATTTGAAGAGATAAAAAAAAGTTTTTCTATTATGTATCAGAGACTTTTTGGTGGAGGCTCAGCTGAGTTAAAATTAACAGACAGTACTAATATCTTAGAAAGTGGAATTGAGATCTATGCACGTCCTCCTGGGAAAAGTTTAGAAAATATTTCACTACTATCTGGTGGAGAAAGAAGTTTAACTGCTGTTGCTCTTCTATTTGCTACATATAGCATTAAACCATCCCCCTTTTGTATCCTAGATGAGATAGATGCAGCATTAGATGAGAGAAATATTTCAAGATTTGTTACAACCCTAACAGAGTTTGCTAAAGAGTCACAATTTATAGTGATAACTCATAATAAAAAAACAGTTACTGGCGCTGGAGCCCTTTTAGGTGTTACAATGCAGGAATCTGGAGTTTCAAAACTAATAACAATGAGGTTGGAGCATGAGGAAGAAAAATAAAAAAAGAACACCCTTAGAGTTTTTTGCTGATGCTTGGCTGGATCTAAAATTTAAGCTTATTATTATTGGTTCTGTGTTTATAGCTTTTATAATCATAATAATTTTAGTTGTAACTGATATTCAAAATGATCAGATGATGTTAGAAAATAAAGCCAATAAATATGAAACTTATATCGATCAACTTTTACTTAAAAAATTTTCAATTGATGAATTAAAAGATATGAATTCTGACCAGCTAAAAATAGCTGTTGATATGGTTATTGATGAAACAAGTAATAGAGTCGTAAATGCTCCCACATTAAAAGATTTTATTTTACCAGTTAAAGATGACAACTATGCTGATATGTTTAAGTTAACTCGTGAAGCTAAAATGAAGTGGACACAGGAAGATGTCGATCAGTTCTGGATTGACTTAGAAACAATGAATATTAAAGATTTGGATGAGAATAATTTTGAGTACCTTAAAGCAAAACTTAAAGATATTAGATAAAATATTTGTTTTACTTGTTCTTTTATTCAGTTCTTGCGCAACAATATCGTTGGTTGGACACTCTGAAGAAAGAATAGAGGCAGATAAATCTTTGAACTCTGAAATTGAACTAAAACTACTTGAAGAAATTAAGTATACAACTATTACTCCGAGTATTTTATATGAGCAACCGGAGTTGAATAGTATTCATGAAATTACAATATTTCCATTTTTAACTTACAATGATGCTGAAAGTCCATCTAATAGTAGACCAGTAGTATTAATCGCTAATACCGAGATAAAATTACCTGTTTTATCTTTCATAGCTCTTAAACCAGTTGTTAAACCAGTAATTAAACCAGTAGCTAAAATAGTAGCTAAAATAGTAGTTAAACCAGTAGTTAAACCAGTAATTAAACCAGTAGCTAAAACAGTAGTTAAACCAGTAGTTAAACCAGTAGTTAAACCAGTAGTTAAACCAGTAGTTAAACCAGTAGTTAAACCAGTAGTTAAACCAGTAGTTAAACCAGTAGTTAAACCAAATTACACCAGAGTGTTAGATGATTTGAGTGCCGTTGCTGGTAAAAGCTTCACTATTGAAATGGATCAAACAGGTTGGATTTACGAGTCAGTAGTAAAAGATCTACATTTTAAAAATAAGTATTTTACAAATAATAGAGTATTGTTTGAATTTATTGCAAATAACATAGGAACATATACTGTTGAATTTGTAAAATATACAACAGAGATAAAAGAATATAGTCATGTAGTTGTTGAGGTATTAGACAGAGATATGATTAATAAAGAGGATCTTAAGATTGTGGAGGAAAACTCACAAATCATAGTTCCTGAAAAAACTTTAGAGAGTTTTAGTAAAAAAAGCAGACTAGAGGAAGCATTATTAAATATTAAGATACAAGAAAACCCAGATGAGATATACTATAAGCTTGCTCAGATATATTTTGAAGAGGGATTTCTTAAAAAATCAAAAGAATTTTATGAATATGTGTACGATAATTATCCATTTAGTATTTATTACGAAGAGTCAAAAGATAGAATGGAATATATTTTAGACAATTTTTTAAGAGTTCGGTAATAATTCAATCTGTAGACATAAATATAAAATTATTTATGTCTTGTAAACATAAACTAAAAAAGTTTATGTCTTGTAAACATAAATTCTAAAAA
>JAOPTT010000009.1:0-529455 GCA_051531975.1 Spirochaetaceae bacterium | reverse complement strand
TCATTGGATTCCCTTCTGTAAACAATGACCACAATTCAATTGTTTTTGTTTCTGTTTCTTTTGCTTCCTTCTGCCCATTTGCAAAACCAAATGCCATAACATTAAGAACCAATACTAATACAAGTGAAATTTTCTTCATTTCCTGTACTCCTTTTTAATTTTTATTAATGTTACACCCGCTTTTGTAGATTGTCAACAATAAACTGTCAACTGTGATGCGCTTTCCCTAATTAGGGTAGAAAGGTATATAAATGTTCTATTGATCTGTATTATTTAAAGATGTGATTTTTTTTAAATATGCCAAACTTTACATTGGGGGATACGAAGCGATATGAACTCTTTGGATTATTAACTTCTATAATTTTAATAAGAGTTTGTAGTATAAATTTATAATCTATTACTATAAAGAATTTTTTCTATGTATTCTGATTACATAGTTGTTAGAGATATTTCATCCATCAAATAAATCATTCTATTCCTTGAATTTACCACCATTCTGGTGGTGTATAACATTAGATTATATTTACATCTTTCTATTAACAATAGTAACCCAGACTTTATAATATATATATCTTGATATTGATTAAATAATTAAGAGCGGATCGATTTATGATGTCTCTATTTACCCTCTCTTTTTAGCTACTTGTAGATTGTTGACAATTAAGCATTGACAAAAAACAGGTCGGGCACTACTATTTATTATGTTCATACGAGGTAATTGCATGTATGGCAAAGTTAGGAATATCACTTGAATGACTGATATTTTAATTGAATAAAATTAAATCATATAAAATAAGGAGGGGTTATGATTGCAACCTTTTATAATGGCAATGAAGATATAAGTGTAAAAGAAGTAACAAATGGATCTCTGGCTAACGATGAAGTTGAAGTAAAAATTTCCTATTGTGGTATTTGTGGGACTGATCTCCATATATTCCATGGAGTTATGGATCAGAGGGTCAAAATTCCACACATTATGGGGCATGAGTGTTCCGGAGTAGTATCCCAGATTGGAGATAATGTTAGTAACATTAAAATTGGAGATAGGGTTGTAATAAGACCTCTATCCTCTTGTGGAGAGTGCGCCGCATGTAAATCCGGGAACAGCCATATATGTTACAACTTGAACTTTCTTGGAGTAGATACCTCTGGGGCTATCCAGTCAAACTGGATAGTTCCTGCAGAAACAATTCACAAAATACCTAAAGAGTTATCTCTTGACTTTGCGGCATTAATTGAACCACTTGCTGTAGCCTGTCACGATATTTCAAGGGGTCGAGTACAAAAGGGTGACAAAGTAGTAGTTATAGGAGGAGGCCCTATTGGACTTCTTGTTTCACTGGTAGCTAGACATGCTGGTGCTGATGTAGTGATTTCAGAAGTTAATAAATTTCGACTTGATTTTGCAGAGAAACTTAACTTAAAGACAGTTAACCCAATAGAACAACCCATAGATGAATATGTAGATAAATGGACTGATGGTGTTGGTGTGGATGTTGTATTTGAAGCATCAGCCTCCAAAGCTGGAGCAAGGGATATGACAAAGCTATCTAGAGCAAGGGGACGGATAGTTGTTGTTGGTATCTTTGGTCAACCTACAGAAATAGACCTTAAAGCATTTTTCTTGAGGGAACTTGAGCTAGTTGGTGCAAGGGTTTATGAAAGTATTGATTATGAAAAAGCGATAGATCTTGCCGTTTCAGGAGATTTACCACTAAAAGAAATTATAACTAAAATTGCTCCTATGGCTGAGTTACAGGAAGTAATGGATGAACTTTCAAAAAAAGACTCAAATGCAATGAAAGTACTAATAGACTGCAGATAAAAAATAAAATAAGAATTGGAGAGAATAATGATATTAGATAATTTTAATTTAGATGGAAAAGTAGCAATAGTTACAGGAGCAAGTACAGGTTTAGGTCAGGGGATGTTATTAGGTCTTGCAGAAGCTGGAGCTGATATAGTTGGTGTCGATTATGTTGATATGGATGAAACAAAAGATTTGGTGGAAAAATTGGGAAGAAAATTCCTTCCTATAAAAGCAAATCTTTTAAGTATTGAACCAATTGGGATGATTATTGAATCAGCTTTGAAAGAGTATGGTAAAATTGATATTCTTATTAATAATGCTGGAATTATTAGAAGGGACGATGCTATAGACTTCTCCGAAAAAGATTGGGATGACGTTATGAATATAAACGTAAAGACACTATTCTTTTTTAGCCAAGCAGTTGCAAGACAGTTTATTAAACAGGAGAGTGGTGGTAATATTGTAAATGTTGCCAGTATGTTATCTTTTCAGGGTGGAATCAGGGTTCCTTCCTATACTGCAAGTAAAAGTGGAGTTATGGGAGTAACACGTTTAATGGCAAATGAGTGGGGTCAGTACGGTATTAATGTTAATGCAATTGCCCCTGGGTATATGGCAACCAACAATACTGCAGCATTAAGAGCAGATGAGAAGAGAAATTCTGAAATTATTGGACGTATTCCTGCAGGAAGATGGGGGAAACCTTCCGATTTACATGGAGCAGCTGTATTCTTATCGTCAGATGCCTGCCGATATATACAGGGTTATACACTTGCTGTAGATGGTGGATGGTTATCGCGTTAGGTAACAAGATTCACAATAGGGTCTTTATATAAAGGCCCTATCAGCTGGGGGAGATTGAGAATTTATGATGAAAACAATATATGTATCAGCCACAGGTAAACTAAAGCAGTTTATTCCTCAAAGTGGTGAAATAAGATCTAACATGGCTCTAGTTTCAGAATTAAAAGACGAAATTGGAATTCCTACTAATTTTGTCTGTGGATATATGGTAAATGGAGCTATCAAAAATGGAAAACACCCAATAACCGAAGGTGATAATATTAAGTTCTTAATGCTAGTGGGTGCCGGATGAACATTGAGAGATACTCAAGACAGTCTGATATAATCGATAAAGAAGGACAGAAAAAACTCATCGCTTCAAAAGTTCTTGTTATTGGATCAGGGGGACTTGGTTCAGCAGCCCTATACTATCTGACAGCAGCAGGAATTGGATCAATTGGAATTGTAGATAAGGACAAACTGGAGTTATCAAACCTTAATAGACAAATTTTACACAAGGAGAGTTCCATAGGAGCGGATAAATCCAAATCCGCTTTTAACTCCCTTAAAGAGTTCAATTCAGAAACAGAATTAAAGTATTACTCATGTAATTTAACAGATCCACTAGCTGATGAGCTATTTCCCGAATATGATGTTATAGTTAATTGTGTTGATAATTATGAGACCAGAAAAATTGTAAGTAATAAGGCTGTTAAACATAATAAAATACTCATCGAAGCAGGTATAGAGATGATGTATGGTTTTATTCAGATTATAATACCTGGGAAAAGTGCATGTTTTAACTGCTTAGAGTCTGAAACCCAAAATATACAAAGACAGGTAATAGGTGCCGCAGCTGGAATTATTGGATCTATGCAGAGCCTTGAACTAATAAAAATTCTAACAGGTTTATGGGATGATTCATATAGCTACATTTCAATAGATTTTAACAACTATCAGGTGGATCGAGTCTATTTGCCACCTACTAAAGACTGTTGTGGGTCTATATTAAAATAGTAATTAAATCCTAATTTATTTAAATTTAACCCATCTGTTTTTTTCCCAATCTAAAACCTCCGATGGAGTATATTTATTTTTATACTCCATGGATTTGTTTCCCTCAATATAATAACCTAGATAATAATAAGATTTACCTATGGATTTAGCATATTCGATCTCTTTAATTACGCTAAAAACACCTAAACCAAGGGCCCTATAATCAGTATCGTAGCAAAAATAGATTGAGCTTATACCAGTATCTGAGATATCAATAAACCCTACCCCGACTAATATATTCTCTATTTTATATAATGAAAGTTTGCTGCTACCCATTAAGGCATCTTTAAAAAAGCTTTCTCTGAATTCTTTCTCAGTGGTTTCTTGATCAAACTTAACATCTGAATGTTTTTTATATACATTATATATTTCTTGGGAATATACTAGATCGGAAAATGCAACTTCAACACTGTTATTGTTTTTATTAAAATTACGACGCTGGCTTTTACTTGCTTTAAACTCAGAAACTAAAGTACGGATTGGTCTACATGCATTACAATTATCACAATTTGGCATAAAAAAGAAATTACCAAAATGTCGCCACCCGTTAAGCAGAAACATATCAAAGTCAGCACCTGTTAAATCCTTAACAACGGTGTATCTTTGCCTAAATTTATTTCCATCTATATAAGGACAATTTACTGGATCAGCATTGGTTGGTTCTACGTACATTAACATAGCTGTATTATATACAACACAAAGAATAATTTAATAGATAATCAGTAAAAGTTGTTATAAAAACCAACAATAGTAATATTTTAACAATCTATCATAATATTTTAAATATCACATAATCATATTTTAAAGAAAATCAGTAAGATATAAAACGCACAATTTCTAAGCTCTGCTAACATTAAATTAGCTTGTAAAGCAAAACAAATTAAAAGGAGATTGTGATTATGAAAAAGAAAATCACTCTAATTGTGTTAATACTTACTTTATCATTTCCAAGTATAGTATTTGCAAATGGTCAAAAAGAAACAGAAGGTAATTCTGGAAAAATTACAGTAACATTCGCTGGTACAGAAGGCCCTGCATCAACACAAAGTTTAATGATGATGGAAGTAGCAGATATACTAAATGAAGACGGTAGATTTGATGCAAAGGTTCTAGTATCCGGAGCTCTATCTGGAGATACAAACGCTCTAGTTACACAGGCCAAATTAGGAGTTCCTTTAGTTGTTCCTACAGATCCAGGAAGATTAGCCAGTCAGTTTAATATTCCTGACATGAGTATATTAATGGCTCCATATGTTTTAACAGACCCATCTGTTCTTAAAAAATTACCAGATACAGAACTATTTAAGAAGTGGTCAGGAGAGTTAGAAACTCAAGGTTTAGTATTGATATCTGATATGTACAATGGATTCAGAAACTTTTACACAACAAAAAAAGTTACTCATGTTGAAGACCTTGCAGGTATGAGAATTCGTGGTTTTGGAAACTCTGTTGGAAATGGTTTAGCTAAAAACTTAGGTTATGCCAATATTGCAATCGGTTTTGGAGAAGTATTCCCGGGGATTCAGCAAAAAACATTAGATGGTACGGAGGTACAAGTATCTGCTGCTGCACCAAACTCTTTTTGGGAAGTTACACCATATATAGCTATGACTAAACACTATATGTTACAAACTGCTTTTGTTTGTTCTACTAGATTATTAGATGGTATGCCAGAAGAAGCTAAAGAATTCTTCTTAAAAACAATCCGTGAAAAGTCTATTAGATATGGAGTACTTGGCCAAGCTGCAGAAGATGGCTATTACCAACAAATGAAAGATAATGGTGTTGAGATAACTAATGTTGATATCGGAGAATTCCAAGCTGCGGTGCAGCCTCTTTATGATAATAATGAATTAGGGTTTTCACCAGGACTTAAAGATGAACTATTTAAACAGTTAGGTATCTAATATGGCATAGGTATAGCTTGTTTTTTGGGCTATACCTCCCAATTCACAAATAAAATATTAGGAGAATAAATTATGGAGAAAGCTATAAGCACTCTTAAAAAAATATATCTTAGGTTCTGTAAAGCTGAGGAGATAGTATGTGGAGTAGGTTTAATGCTTCTAGTTGCTTTAGTTTTTTTATCTGCAGTTCTTAGATTCATGAGATTTTCAGTCTCTTGGAATCTAGACCTTAGTATGCTTCTATTAGCATGGACTGCCTTTTTAGGTGCAGATGTTGCATGGAGAAGTGGACAGGTTATTGGTGTAAATCTTGTTACAAGAAATTTACCTAAATCTTTACAACAAATAATTAGTATTTTTATAAACCTATTTGTATTAGTAGCTTTAGTTCTTATATTTTATTATGGAATTAAATTATCTTGGACTGAACGTCTAGCAAGATATCAATCTATGGCTATACCATATTCTCTTGTAACTATAAGTCTTGTAGTTGCATCGTTTTCTATGATTTTTACAACTCTACAAAAATTACAGATTATTATCTTAGAAATGTCAGGAAAGCTTTCTTCAAAAGTACTTCTTTCTGATAATAAGGGTGAATAAATGACTATATTACTAATTTGTTTTATAACACTATTAATACTTGGAATGCCCATTGCTTTTGTTATTGGTATATCAGGTATAGTATTTTTCTTATCCCAGTCAATGTTGCCCACAGAAAGTGCAGTTCAAATGATTGTATTGCAAAGTCAATCTTTTGCATTTTTAGCTGTTCCTTTTTTTATATTAGCTGGAAACTTAATGAATGTTTCTGGAATAACCCAAAGACTTCTAGGTTTATCAAGATTAATAACCCGTAGAATGTACGGTGGAACAGCACAAATAAGTGTTGTGATGAGTACACTAATGGGTGGAGTTTCAGGATCAGCAACAGCGGATGCAGCAATGGAAACTAGGATACTTGGACCTGAAATGATTCGTCTTGGCTATAAAAAAGGTTATATTTGCTCAGTTAACTGTGTTTCAGCTCTAATTACTGCAACTATTCCACCTAGCTTAGGTTTAATTATATTTGGATTTGTTGGTGAAGTTTCAATTGGAAGACTTTTTGCAGCAGGAATAATACCTGGAATATTAATGATGATATTTTTAATGGTTACAACTTCAATAACCAGTAGAATTAACAATTATGATCCACCTCAGCAGGATGCAAAAAAATTAACTTTTAAAGAACTCGGTGAAGACCTTAAAGATTCTATTTGGGCATTACTATTTCCGTTAATTTTAATTTTTGGTATTAGATTCGGATTTTTTACACCTTCGGAATCAGGCGCTTTTGCTGTCGTATATGCATTAGTTATAGGAAAATTTGTCTACAAAGAGTTAACCTGGGAGAACTTTAAATCCGCACTTGTTACAAGTTTTAAAGATAATGGTGCAATTATGTTAATAATCGCCATGTCAGGGCCATTTAGTTATGCTCTAACATGGGTTCAATTACCTGTAGTATTAAGTAGTTTTATTTTTGGAATAACTAATAATCCTCAACTTCTCATATTAATTATGTTAGGTTTCCTATTTTTCTCAGGAATGTTAGTAGATAGCAATGTGAATTTTCTACTTTTAACACCTATCTTTTTACCCATGGTTAAGGAACTTGGGGTAGATCCAGTACACTTTGGTGTTTTAATGGCAACAATAGTTACTTTAGGTGTTATGACCCCTCCTATTGGATCAGCACTGTATACGGTATGTGGTATTATTGACTGTCCTCCTGAGGAATATACCAAAGAATCAATACCTTTTATGCTTGCTGTTTTTCTTGAAATTGCAATTCTAGTTTTTCTACCAGGTTTAGTAACATTTATACCAAACCTAATTTACGGTGGGTGAAGTTTTTAATATAACCTTTGATAACTTAACTGGTTAATCAAAGGTTTTAATTATTACCTTGGCACTGTTTTCTATACTCCATAGCGCTTACCCCTACTGTTTTTGAAAACTTACTACTAAAATAGTTAGAATTATTAAAACCTACATCAAAAGATATCTCAGTTATACTTTTATTACTGTTTAACAGGAGTTCTTTTGCCATTTTTAATCTTAAATTATTTAGCTTTTCTACAAAAGTAGTTCCTGTCTCCTGTTTAAATAGGCTTAGAAAGTATGAAGGACTTATAAATATCTCTTTTGCCACATCTTTATACCCTAAAGATGCATTCATAATATTATTGCACATAAAATCTAATGCTTTATTAACTAGAACTTTTGATCTACTCTCATATACATTACTTACAATAGAGGTAATTTCTATTGTTGTAGTTGTGAGCCAACTTCTTAAATTGTCTCTGTTACAAATATTTTCTACTTCTTTAAAGTATTTAATAGCAAGATTATTTAGCTTATCTTCGTCTCCACCTGCAATTATAGCAGTATCGATTAACGACCCAACTAATTCATAAAGCCGAACCTGTAAACTATCTGGTCTTCTATTAATAAACTCTTCAAATAAGTTTAAAAATATATTTAGTTCTTTTGTTACATTAGTAATATCACCAACTTTAATATAATTTAAGAAATTTATCTTTTCTCTAACAGGGTAATGGTTAACTGAAGACTTAACATCCATAATATTTTCAATATGTATAACTTGATTCCCATCTATACTTTTTGCTATGGCTAAGGCATTTTGAGCCTCTGAAAATGATTGATACATATATTCGAGGCCAGAATAACTATTACCAACACCAATATTTATGTCATTTTCAATTTTTTTACTAATCTCTTTTGATATAGAATCTAAATGATCAAGAAACAGTGGATTTTTCTCACCACTATTATTTAATAATCTAATGACTACACCTATTTCATTACTAGTTAAAGGAAAAATCAGATAATCTTCTGTAACAAAAAAATTACCAAGTTCTAATTTTAATATTTTTTGTATCTGGTCAATTTGATATGGATCTAAGTTTAATTCATCCTTTTTACTTTTTGAATCAATAATTAAAAAGGTATCCGGATCTTCACATTTTTTAAGACAAAAAAGCATTTTTTTTAACTTATCTTTAGAGGATTTATTAAAAACTACATTATTTAGAATGTCTTCTTTTATGAAAGGAATAAGCTTATCATAGTCATCATAAACCTCTTTTATATCTTGCAAGACACTCCAACCAAAAGAGAGAGTAGATATAATAGAAGCTGCATAATAAATCCACCACTGTTTCGCAATTGATCCATAAATAAAAGACAAGGCAAATACCAATATAGCTACATTTATATAAAATATTTTATGATTAACAAATTTATTCCACGTAATTTCAAACTTCAATTTAACTAACATAGAGATACTGAATATTGTCAAAATGACCCCAATAATAATTTGAACAGTAATTGTAATTTCTCTTCCATAAAATGGTTTAGATAGTGATGGGGTAAAGTTATCATAAATAGTTAAGTTCAGTGTATCTAACATGATATAACTATCTTGTGTCCCTAAAGTATTAAAAACTACATATGTTACCCCTAATATTAATGAGACCAAAGTAATTGCAATTTCATCCTTTTTTAGTAATTTTTCCCTATTTTTAAAAGAGATGGCAGCTAATATTATAGATGGAGATATTACAGTGCATAAAATAAAAACCCTAATATTAACAATTATCAATGGTAATGGATATGGCCCTAATAAAAGTTGTAATGGTCGGCCAAAATTAAATATACTATACCCTATTAAAAATATCATAAAATATCTGTAGGATTTAACTTTTGTGTGATTGGCAATTATAAAATATAGTAAATATACAACTAAAAATAGCCCTGTAACTAAGGGTACAATTAAATTTGAGATTATAATAAATATTGGGGATTCCATACATTATCCTATCATTCTTTTTTTTGTACGTACATTTAAAATTACAAATTGTATAATTAGATCAGAGAATATACTCTGAAAAATTCTGTTCAAAATAGTCTGATTTAACATCATCTTTAATATGTTTGTTTATAAATTCCTCAATTTTTGTGGTATCACCTTCGATTAGAACATCTGTTATATCTCTATGTTCCTTATAAAGTATTTCAAGTTTATCTGTTTCCAATAAGTGAAGCATTCGGTATCTAACATAATGAACATTTAGTTTTAGCATTAAATCCCATAAAAACAGTCTATCAGCTGCTATAAAGAGTTCTTTATGGAACTCATCATCATATATTAAGAATTTATTATAATAATCATCTTCAATCATAACCTTTTTCTGAAGTTCCAATAACTCTTTAAGTTTTAACGCTGTAGCTTGAGGTAGTTTTCCACAAAGGTCGATAAGTATCTGTTTTTCTAAGGTAGACCTCAAATAGATAATCTGCTCAACAGATTTTAAATCTATATACGATACTCTAGTTGCTCTTTGGGGTGATATAACAATATAACCATCAGCTGAAAGTTGCTTAAGAATATCTCTTATTGGTGTTCTGGATATCCCAAATCTTTTTGTTAAAACTGCTTCACTTAAAACTGAACCAGGTTTTAATATTAAGTTTAAGATTTCACCTTTTAGTTCATTTATAATTTGATCTTTAGATAATGACATTATTATTTATACACGTAATATATCACTCTTGACAACACTAATTTTCTACACTATCTTAAGACAGACCCAAACTTGTATACAAGTTTGTTAGGAGTTTATATGCAAATGACATGGCGATGGTACGGAGAGAATAATGACTCTATTACATTGGATCATATTAGACAGATTCCAGGGGTTACAGGAATTGTGTGGTCGTTGCACGATAAGGTTGCCGGAGAGATCTGGGAAATGGATCGAATTGTTCAAGTAACCGATCTAATACGAAGTAAAGGGTTTAATCCTGAAGTTGTAGAAAGTGTAAATATTCACGACGATATAAAACTTGGATTAGATACTAGAGATGAATATATAAAGAATTACATAGATACTATAGAAAAATTGTCACAGGTAGGGGTTAAAGTTATTTGTTATAATTTCATGCCTATATTTGATTGGACAAGAACTGATCTATATAAAGAACATCCCGATGGTTCAAATGCACTCTTTTACGAAAAAAATGCCATAGACACTGACCCAATGGTCATGGTTAATAGAATTCTTGATAGTGCGGGGGATTTTACATTGCCAGGTTGGGAACCAGAGAGAATGGCAAAACTTGACGATCTTTTTAAAGCTTACGAAGGTATTACAGAGGATATTCTTTTTGAAAATCTTAAGTACTTTTTAGAACATATTATTCCTGTTTGTGAAAGATGTGGAATTAAGATGGCAATTCATCCTGACGATCCACCATGGCCAATATTTGGTCTGCCAAGAATAATTAGAAGCAGAGACCATATCGATTGGTTTTTAAAATTAGTAGACTCACCATATAATGGTCTTACACTTTGTACTGGATCCCTTGGACCTAATCTATTAAACGATATACCAGCAATTGTTAGGGAGTTTCATGATAAAATAGCTTTTGCACATATTAGAAATGTTAAAGTTTTTGATAATGGAGACTTTATTGAGGCATCACACAGAGGTTCTGATGGAAATGTTGATGTATATGAAGTTTTAAAAGCTTATCATGACAACGGTTTTTCAGGATACTTAAGACCTGATCATGGAAGGCATTTATGGGGAGAAGAAACAGAGTGTAGACCTGGGTATGGTCTTTACGATAGAGCTCTAGGTATTATGTATATGCTTGGAATATGGGACTCATTAGAAAAAAGAGCAGAGGGTAAATAATATGGAATTATCATTAAAATCACTTAAAAATAGATCAGATTGGGAAAACTTAGATATAAAACTTCCACTATTTAATATCGAAGAAGTTATATCCAAAACAAAAGATAACCCTAAGTGGATTCATTTTGGAGCAGGAAATATATTTAAATCTCTTATATGTAATAGATATCAAGATCTTCTTGATAATAAATTAGTAGAGACAGGGATAATTGCAGTAGAATCTTTTGATCCTGAAGTAATTGAGAAGATATATAAACCTTTTAATAACTTATCTATTTTAGTTTTAACTAAAGCTGATGGGTCTACAGATAAAAGAGTTATTGCAAGTATTGCAGATGCTATAACCACAGAAAATAAAAAACTTAAAAAGATGTTTATTAATCCAGAACTACAGATTGTAAGTTTTACAGTTACAGAGAAAGGATATGGACTATTTACAAACTCAGGTGAATACATAGATATTGTAAAAAATGATATAAAAAACGGTTTAGAGAATCCTATTCATTTAATGAGCATAATTACATCTAATTTATATAACAGATATAAAAATGGAGCATCTCCTGTAACACTTTTAAGTATGGATAACTGCTCTCATAATGGAGATAAATTAAAAGATGCCGTGGCTACAATAGCTAAAGAGTGGCTTAAAAATAATTTTGTAGACAAAGGCTTCATCGAGTATTTATCAGATAAAACAAAGGTAACCTACCCACTATCCATGATAGATAAAATAACACCTAGACCAGCAAAAAACTTTCAACAAGATCTAGAGAATCTTGGACTTAATAATATGGATATTGTTATTACAACAAAAGGATCATATATGGCTCCATTTGTGAATGCAGAGATCTGTGAATATCTTGTGATAGAGGATAATTTTGTAAATGGAAGACCTCCACTAGAAAAAGCTGGTATTATTTTTACAACAAGAGAAACTGTTAACAGTGTTGAGACAATGAAGGTTACAACATGCCTAAACCCTCTACATACAGCTCTTGCAATAACAGGTTGCCTTTTTGGATATACATTAATAGCAGATGAAATGAAAGATCCACTATTATTAAAACTGGTTAAAGCTATAGGATATACTGAAGGTCTAAAAGTTGTTATAAATCCTAAAATAATTGATCCAAAAGATTTTATTGACGAAGTAATAAATGAAAGGCTTATTAATCCATCAATTCCAGATACACCTCAAAGAATAGCTTCCGATACATCTTTAAAAATTGGAATCCGATTTGGTGAAACAATTAAGTCTTATCAAGAATCTAATCAGCTGAATGTTAGAGACCTCGTAGGAATACCATTAACTATTGCTGCATGGTTAATATATTTAAGTGGAATAGATGATAATGGTAAAGAATTTACACCAAGTTCTGATCCAGGATTTTCTATGTTAAGTGAAAAGATTAAAGAACCTCAGGGTTTAAAATGGATATTAAGTAATAACAAAATCTTTGGAGTTGATCTATATAAAGCTGGATTAGGGGTTATAATCGAGAATTATTATTCTGAAATGTCAAATGGTCCAGGTTCAGTAAGAGCAACCTTAGAAAAAAATCTAAATATTTAATTGATATAGGAGCAAGAACTGTTAGAGACAACTATATAATATTCAGGTTTTATATATTATTATAGTTAAATGAATATTAACAATCCTGAAATTCTTGCTCCAGGTGGAAGCTTTAATAGCGCGATTCACGCATTAAAAAGTGGAGCTGATGCTGTTTATATAGGTCTTACATCCTTCTCCGCACGTAAAAGTGCAACAAATTTCACGATGGATCAACTCCGTAGATTAAAAACATATTGTTTTGATAACAGTAAAAAAATATACGTAGCTATAAATACATTACTCAAAGATACTGAACTTTCAGATCTATACCCTCTGTTAAAACAACTAGAAGATATAGAAGTTGATGCAATAATAATTCAGGATTTAGGCTTAGCAAATATAATTAGAAAGAATACAAATTTACCATTACATGCATCGACGCAACTTGGTGTACATAATATACATGGTGTTAAAACTCTAAAGCATCTAGGTTTTACTAGAGCTGTTTTAAGTAGAGAATTAACTCTAAAAGAGATCCAGGATATAAAAAAGCAATTCCCCAAAATGGAGTTAGAAATATTTATCCATGGAGCTCTATGTTATGGATTTTCAGGGCTCTGCCTTGCTTCATCAAAACTATTAGACAGATCTGCAAACCGGGGAGAGTGTGGTCAGATATGTAGGACCTGGTTTAATGTTAATGGGAAAAAAGAGTATAGCTTCTCCCTAAACGATCTATCTTTACAAGAGAAAGTTTTAAAATTAAAAGAGATCGGAGTAGAATCTTTAAAAATAGAGGGACGAATGAAAGGGCCTGGATATGTCTCCGCAACTTCAGAACTCTATTATAATATACTTAACAACAAGGACTTTAAGGAACCACTGAAGCGATCTCTTACAGAATTTAATAGAACAGCTGGGGATGCCTACTTAAACACTCCTAAGGGCCATAACAGCATAAACAAAGAGTATCCAAGCCACCTTGGGTTACCTGTAGGTGAAATATTATCAGTTGATAAAAACAGCTTTAGTGTCAAACTTTCAGAAAAAATTGAAAACAGAGATGGGTTATTAGTTTTAAGTAAAACAAAACCGTATACTTCAATAAAATTTGCTGCAAATATAATAAATATTAAATCCGATATTGCTATACTTAAAGGTTCAATTCCAGAAAATACAACACATAAGCTTTATAAGATTTCTAGCCATGACAAACACCTAAAAGAGGAAAAGACTCAGAGTTATAAACCATGGAAATCTAAAGTTGAACTTAAAATAGAGATAATTAATAGTGGAATAACTATAGAAACAGATTATAAAACATTCAGTTATATTATTGAGCTTCAGCCAGCAAAAAATCCAGTAGACTTAAATAAACAGTTCCATAAAATATTTTATTCAGGAGGAGAAACAGAATACAACTTTATATGTAACGTCGTTAATAGTTCTGATATAAATGATCCATTTATTCCTTCTTCTAAATTAAAAGAGATAAGAAACTCATTCCAAATAGATTTTATTAATAATATTCCGGTGCCTATATTAAAAACTATATCTACACTAAAAATACCAAGTAAAAAGTTTGTTAATAACAGAAACTCATTACCCTTTGTAACAGATTTTTCAGAATTACTAATTGAAAACTTAAATAAATTTGAGACTAGTTATTTACTACCACTAGCACCAGTAATATTTAATTCTGAAGATTATCTTTCAAAACTTAAAACTTTTCTAGAAAATAACAGTGATTATAATTTTGTAATTGGATTAAATAACATATCCCAACTATCCTATATTCCAGAGCTATCATCAGATACAGAATACTACTGCGACTATGGTCTTTATTGTGTTAATAACCATACTACTGAACTTTTAAATAGTTTAATAAATAATCTAAAATGGACTACAGTTTGGGTAGAAACCGATAAAGAAGCTGATTATCCCCCACTATTTATAAGTAGAACATGTTTCAAAGCTAATGAAAGTGGATGCCCTGTTAATTGTAATAAGAAGTTAGAACAAAATATTAGTCAGAACAGTAAAAACTACAAAGTTATTGTTGATAACTGTATTAGCTATACCTTATTAGTATAAACCTTCATAGATTTCATGTTCTAAAAAGAGATCAAGAAGTTCTTTATCGAGTTTCCCTCGACCTACTTCCTCAATTAGAATTGATTTAACTCGTTCAAATGGTACTGCATCTTTATAAGGTCTATCAGAAGCGGATAATGCATCAAATATATCTAAAATAGCTAATACTCTAGATTCTAGACACAACTGATCTCCAGACAACCCTAGAGGATATCCTGAACCATCTAACAATTCATGATGCCCTCCTGCTATTTCAGGAATCCGTTCAAGATATTTAGGCCATGGTATCGATTCTAAAAAGTGCTGGGTATAGGTAACGTGAGACTCTATAACTTTCCGCTCTTTCTGGTTTAATGTTCCTCTAGAAATCTGTAAATTTACAATCTCTTCGTCTGTTAATAATATTAATTTATTATTGTCACTATCATAGGCAATAAGTTCATCTTTGTGAATTAACAGTTCATCAATAATTTTACTAGGATTTTCATTAAAGATTCTAGGTTCATTGAGCTTAATTACATTATCACGTATTTTTACAACTTCTTCAGCTTTTCTAAGACTTTCATCATCTTTGCAGTTTCTTAGAGAATGAATAATCAGATCTAACCTCAACATTAGAATACTAAAGTCTTTTGGAAATAGTTTTTTTGCCTTTAAAAAAATCTCGTTATCTATATAAACTTTACCATAGTCATGTAATATCGCTGCATATTCCATTTGTTTCAAATCTTTTGGAGTGAAGTAAAGATCTTTATATCTGTCACATTCTAAATTGTTTATGCATTTAAGCATTCTGATGCCCATTTCTGCAACTCTAGCCGAGTGACCTTTTGTTGCGGGGTCCTTGGAATCAATAGCATCAACAGAAGCTCGGACCATACCATCAAACTGTCCCTCTAACTGTTTAATCATTTTAATGTTATCTAGGGCAACAGTCGCTTGCCCTGCAACAGCAAGCATTAAATCTTCGTATCTTTCAGCAAAAGGATATACTTTATTGTAAAAATCCTCTTTGCTATCCAGGTATATTTTATGGGATTCTGTTTCATCATAGTCATCAGTTATATCAAAATGTTCTTTACTATTTATTAGTTGGATAACTCCCTGCATCTCACCTAAATGATTTTTCATTGGGAATACAAGCATACTTTTAGATACATAGTCGTATTTTTCATCTATTGCCCTATGAAATGAAAATGGCGCACTTTCAGGAATTTGATATACATCAGGAATATTAACAACTTCATCGTTACAGGCGCAAAAACCTGCTATAGATTCTTCGTTTAATGGCATTACAAACTCATGAAAATCTATCTTTCGACTAAATGTAAAAGAATTTTTAAATAAAAGACCTTTAGTTCCGTCGTCATTTGCAACAACTAAGAAAATTGAGCCTGCATCGGCACCTGTAATTTTAATAGAAGTTTCAAGAATTTTTTGGATTAGTTTATCCCTATTCCTCTCTTCGGCTAATAGACGACCAATAGCTATAAGCTCTTTTTGATCTTGTGCAATATCATCTGCTTCAAGACTATTGTATGAAACATGGCTCTTTTCTACACTAATGTAGTCCCTAAATTTTGCAAGTAACCACTTGAAATTATTTTTAGTGATACTTCTTTTATGAATACTTAAAACACTATTTAATGGAATCTCACCATCATCGTGAAATTTGCCACCAATTATTACAAATTGAAATTTAGATTTGCCATGTTTTACCATAAAATCATGCATAGGAGAAAGAGCTGTGGGAGTAAGAAAAAATATAAAGCTTTGGGATATTTTACTAGCTAAATGGTTCTGAATTTTATCTTCGAATTCATCAACACAAAACTCCGTATAATCATAATCATTTATGGATGTTATACGCTTTTCTATTCCATGCTCTACATATATTTTAAAATCTATTTTGTTCACATTAAAAATATAGTAATAATGGAACAGATAATCAAGTTATTATAAATTTTAACTATACATAAAACTCTAAATAGTTTTTACTATAGTTATGTCAACACTATATATGGTCGCAACGCCAATTGGAAACCTAGAAGATATTACTTATAGAGCGATAGAAACACTTAAAAATGTGGATGTAATTGCTTGTGAAGATACGAGACAATCGTCAAAATTATTGAATCATTATGGAATAAAAAAACACCTAATAAGTGTTAGAGCAAGAAATGAAAAAGTTGCTGCTCCTGGTGTTGTTAAGTTATTAAACGAAGGTAAAGATATAGCATATGTATCAGATGCAGGTACTCCTGTATTAAGTGATCCTGGAGCTGTTTTAATAAGAGCAGTTAGAGAAAGTGAACATGAAGTAGTACCTATTCCTGGACCAAATGCTTTTGGGGCAATGGTTAGTGTTTCTGGCTTTGTTGGTAAAACTGTTACATTTGAAGGGTTTTTACCCCAAAAATCAGGGAAGAGAGGAAAAAGGTTAACAGAGCTATTAAATAGGGAAGAATCTTTTATTATTTACGAATCTCCTTATAGGATAGTAAAGCTTTTAACCCAGCTTGCCGAAATTAACTCTGAGAGACATATACTACTTGGACGAGAGATAACTAAAACTTTTGAAGAATTCATTCAAGGAACAACACAAGAAGTATTGGAAAATTTTAAAACAAGGACTACAATTAAGGGAGAGTTCGCAATACTTATAGCAGGAAACGAATAAAGTTTATATTATATTGTGTCGATCATAAGAACCTAAGGAGAAATTATGACAATAAACAGAGTTGGACCAACAGATCCGATCAGCAAGTACAACAGCGCAAACAAGGTTCAGCCTAAGCAACAGATTAATAAGACAGATTCCATTAAGGTTTCAAAATCTGCTATTAGTAAAGCTGAATTAATTAAAGCTGCAAATGTTGCAAACAATGCTCCTGATATCAGAGAAGACAGAGTTGCCGAGGTAAAAGCTAAACTAGCTGATCCAAATTACATTAATGATACTGTAATAAATTCAGTTGCAGAAAAAATAATGGAAGATTTTGGCCTTTAATAAGAATGTTTACACTTTCAAAAATAAATCCTAAATTAGCATATAATTCAGAAGCTCATTTAGATTTAGGAAGCAAACTTCAGGACTTTGGGAATAGAATACTCCTTATCTGTTCCTTAGATCCTAAAGATAGAAATTCAATAACACTGCTTAAAGAACAATTTGTAAAATATAGTCTAACCTTTATACAAAGTAATATGCGTAAAGGTTTTGTTAATATTGATGATATAGATAAAATAAAAGAACGAGCAGAAACATTTAGTGTTACTTCTATAGTTTCTATAGGTGGAGTAGCTCAAAGGATGTGTGGTCGTTCTATTGCCGACAACCTATCGTTGAATTATTTTGAAATTCCAACACTACTTTATAATCCTTATTTATTAATTCCACAATCAAATTATTCAAACAGAGTAAGTGATAACTATATAAAGACACATCTATCTCTAGAAAGCATATCTGAAATACATGTTGATAATAAATTCATAAGAGAAACTGACTCAATTGGGATCGTATTAACGGCACTTTCAATTTTATTTGATTTAAGCCAACTATTCACCAACCCACAAAATAATATAATTTCTATAGAAGAGAGCAAAAACCTATTTAATAGAATTTTAAAAGACCTAGAAGATGACAATCTAGATGTTGATAAAATTAGCCGGTACGGATTAACAGCAAACCTATATCATGGGGCATCATCTGATATAGAGTTAACACCTACTTTTTACTCTTGGATTACAGGAAATAGATTTAATTGTGAGCCAAATATAATTAGTGCAAAACTTCTACCTAGTTACTTAACCAAAAAAGGTGAATCTGGTTTAAGCTTAAAAATCCGTGAAATATTAGACAAATATACGATCCCAACAAGATTAACAGAATTAGGTTTTACCCTAGATCAATTTAAAGATATCATAAGTGACAATTCAGATATAATGAAAATAGTTGAAGATGCTTTTTAATGATAACAATAAAAAAGCTTAATACTTTAAAAGAAGGTACTAGGTTTAGGAAATATATAGTTATATTACAAGGACTTGAAAAAGAGTTAACCCAGGGTACAAATTATAACAAGCCATATTATTTATCAGTGCTAAAAAATATACTTTCAGAAGAACATATTCCAAATAAAACTAAAAGTCTTATCACCTTACAAATAGAGTTAAGAATAATAAACAGTATAAGACATTCAATAATGGGTCATTTAAAAGTTGAACCAAGTGAGTGGGACTTTATTGCTCCCCTTGATAATCAAAATAGAACTAGAAAAGAAATTGGAATAAATATCTTCCTTGACGATATACGTTCTCCCTTTAATCTAGGTTCTATTTTCAGAACTGCGGAATGTTTTGGTGTTTCAACTGTTTTATTATCAGAGAATACTACTGATCCAGGGCATAATAGAGCAATTAGAACTTCTATGGGCTGTATAGATCTAGTAAATTGGCAAAGAACTCAGGTTTCAGAAATTGAAGGACCAATATTTGCCTTAGAACTTGGAGGAACATCAATTAACAAGTTTAAGTTTCCTAAAACAGGAACTGTTATTATTGGTAGCGAAGAGTTAGGTGTTTCTCCTGATGCTTTAAAACTTGCAGACAAAAGTTTAGGACGGGTATCTATACCACTATTAGGAAGTAAAAGTTCTTTAAATGTAGCAAATGCTACATCCATATTATTACAACGATGGCAAGAGTATATCTTAGAAGGTTGATTGCTCTCTACTAAATTTCGTCTGAAGTTCAGATATAATCATTTCTAAATCATCTTCGTTATGTATGTTAAAATAGCCCAGGATCTGAGGTTCAATCTGATCGTAAGATATATCATCAATTTCATACCCACAAATTATATTGGCTAAATATAGAGCAAAAACATACCCTCTATCAGACTTTCTACATTTTAATGGATCGTGATGGAATCTAATACATCCAACTAAAGATTCTGGGAAATTCCATTTTTCAGCAATTCTAGCACCTATCTCTGCATGATTATATCCTGCAAAGAGGTCTTCTATTATTTTTGTTGGAAGCTCTTTATTTTTTGCAATATCATGAAATCGAGTCATTAAACCTGTGCTGATATTAGCAAATACTGCTTTACCAATATCATGTAAAATACCACCCATAAATGCATCTTCTGCAACCTCTTTAGATAATCTTCTACCTCTAGCTAATGAATATGCTGAGAAAGCAACAAAATGGGAATGTTGCCACAACTCTTTACTACCTTCAAATTTAAGAGTTTTTTGCGCACCATATCTTAATATAAGGTCTCTTAAACCCTTCATTCCAATTAATGATACTGCACTTAAAAGATTTTCAACTTTATTAGGTAACATGAATTGAGATGAATTAACAATTTTTAGTACATCTGCTGTCATAGCAGGATCAATACTTATCTGTTTTGCTATATCAGTCATTGAAGAATCCGCATCGTTTATAAGATTCTGAATTCTACGTATATTTTCAGGGAACTGAGGAATACTATCAATACCATTAACAATCTCATCAATTAATAATTCAATTCCTTCTGCTCTAACATCTGACATTCGTAGTGTTAATGCAGCACTTGTAACACCCTTATTAACTGTTATTTCAAATGCTTCTTCTGTTAATCCAATTTTTTTAAGCATAAGAACCATAATTACGATTCCAAGCCCTGCACCTTCGGAGTCATCTAGAATTTCAGAAAAAGCTTCTTCCATGGAGTGATATGTTCTTGCTCTAGCCATTCTATCATAAACTCTTGAAAGTTCTTTTTGTGAGATCTCTGAATTATTTTTTACAGTAAGAACTAAGTCGCTACCCTGGGATTGAAAAGATATCTTAACATATAACCCAGCATCTTCTTGCATATTTAGATAGTGTTCTATATTTGATAAAGTATCCTCTTTAAATGATTTCATACCTCTTTTATAATCTTCAGCAGAATCCATTTTTAAGCCATTCATTTCAAAATAAACACGTTTTGTATTAGCCTTTTTTGCATTTGTGATAATCTCTTTTAAGCAGTATGAAATTTTATCATAAACTTCACTTAATCCAAATTCACCTAAAATTAGTTCTAGAATTGCTTCTATCCTTAATTCTGTATCTCTAGATACTTTATGAGTGGTAATTGTTATAGGAATTGATTTGGTTAATGCCGAGAATATTTTAACTTTTTGTTTTTCAGAAATCATAGTTATATTATAACATTATAATACAAGAAAAAACAATAAACATTTATATTTACTTGCATCACCAATTATTTAGTTTTAATATGATTTTATGAAACTATGCGATTTGGAATACTCTTTGACAAAAAAACTTGATATGGAACCCTATAATTCTACTGATCCTTCCCTAAATGGGGTACAGGTTGGGGACTTAGAAATGGATATTAAAAAAGTAGCATTAATGGTTGATGCGTCTTTAGAAGGGTTTAAACAGGCAAAAAAACAGGGTGCCGACCTGATATTATGCCACCATGGGCTTTTTTGGGGAAAACCTTTAGCAATTAAAGGTAATCATTACACCAGAGTTAAATATCTAATAGAAAATAAATTAGCACTTTTTGCAGCACACCTTCCCCTTGATGCACATATGGAACTTGGAAACAATATTGGATTAGCCAAACAGCTTAATTTGATAAATATAGAACCATTTGGTAAATATAAATCTTTTAATATTGGCGTGAAAGGCCAATTAGTTGAACCAAAACCGGTTGATGATATAAAAAAAATCCTTCTTGGAGATCACGAACCAGTGTTTATTATTCCTGGAGGCAAAAATAGAGTATCAACAATTGCCATAGTTTCTGGTGGATCACCATACTCTGTAGAAGAAGCTATAACACAAAATATCGACCTGTTTATAACAGGGGATAGAAGTCATGAAGTTTACCATAAATGTTTAGAAGAAAATATAAACATGTTATGTGCAGGACATTATGCAACTGAAACTCTAGGTGTAAAGCAGACTGGACAGTGGATAACAAAAGAATTTGGGATAGAGACACTCTTTATAGATATCCCTACTGGAGCTTAAATTGGCAGGAAACAGATTACCAGTAGCTCTTTGTCTCTTCCTTTTATTATTAGATCAAAGTTCAAAAATTTTAATAAATAAATATACAACAATATTTGATAGGATTCCTCTTATTAGGGGTTTATATTTAACAAACCAAAACGATAATAGCATTATATATACTGATGGAAGAACTCAATTAATAATACAAATAGTAATCCCTATTGTTGTTGTAATCATATTAATTATTTCTTTAATCAGAAGCAATTATTATATTAAGTTACAACGATGGACTCTATGGGCGCTAATTTCAGGAGTCCTTGGAAATACTATAGATAGAATAATTAGGCCAGAAGGTAAACTAGTTTTTATACATTTAACTCAGCCACAATTTATACCAATATTTAATATTGCTGATCTGACTGTAGTCTTTTGTATCATTATTATGTTAATATCCTTAATTATAAAAAACAGGAGTAACATTCAACATGAATAAAAAATTAAGTACAATATTATTTGTTTTAGCTGGTACGGTGTTAAATATATTATTAATGATAATTTTTATTATGGGTCTTTTAGCTGGAGTATCTTTTACATTAAAAGCTTTAGGTTATGAACCAGGACACACAATTTATATACCATTTTTAATTGCTGCGATATTAGGTGGTATGGTTTTAGCATTTGTTGTTTATTCAAAAATTACAAAGTTTGTAATTGCTAAATATGATTTAGAGAAATATTTAGAGCCGCTAATCAAACCTAGAAGACGGTAGTTTCCGTCTTTTAGTAACCACTACTAAGCTCTCGATTATTATCCTTTTTATATAATTCGTTATATACAAATCCACGATTTTTAAGATATTCTCTAGTCTCTTTTGGAAACGGTAAGTTTCTCCAAAAAATACCCCTAACCTCTTTATCTAGTTTCTGAGTTCCAGCACTTTCTTTTGTAATCCATAAAATATAGTCTTCGATAAACTTCATTTTTACATCACCACGCATTTTATTTTCATCGAACCACTGGAAGTATTTTCCAGTAATACCCTCTTCCATCCAATAGTATTGAGCTTTTGCTTTAGCAACTTCCCATCTAAGATCGGCAATAGCTGTAATAACCGCTAGTTTTATATTTTTTGGATAGAGTGGTACGGCAATTCGCCCACGACTTGTAGCTCTGTTAAATTTTTCAAATGGCTCCCAACAAACACCTTTATCTCCATAGCAAGGAATAATGATAACATGGGGAACAATTCTATGAGCTTCACGTTTGTGAATTCTTTGAAATGCACCAGGGTCAAAACTTTCTACATCCTTCATAATAACTAAGATCTGTTCCCTAGTTGCAATATCGTTAAAATTAGTAGATATATAATTCCCGTGTAAAACGGGGAAGTGATTCCCCTGTCTACCAACGCACATTTTATGTATCTGTCTAAGATTATTAACTTCTTTTTTAATAATTGATGGATCAACGGACTCAGTAGGTTCATTGTCCATTCGTTGCAAGACATCATCTAGCTTAACCTTAGAAGCTTTAGCATCTTGAATTGCTGCACTAAATTCTCTGTCTATTCTCTGCAGGTCCTTTGTTGTAGTTATAAGTTCAACTAAAGAACTTTTCTGAATTGATGAATATGGCATTTCTATTGGAGCAAGATTTGGATGTGGAGAATGGGAAGTTAGCGACTTAATATGGTTTACTATTGATTTTTCCATAATAGATCTTTTTTTCTGAAGACTTTTAAGAGTTGCAAGCTTCCCATCATAGACACCAGAAAATTTATCTTTTTGCATTCTAAGACCAGATTTTCCTCTTTTTTGTGTAGCTTTAACTGGAGCTTCATCTGAGCCAAGAGGAGAGACTTCCCCTAATGTTACCATCTCTAACCATTCATCTAAATAATGTACAGGTTCACCATGTTTATTATCGATAATTATTGATGAAAAGTTCTTTTTCTGTTCTTTACTAATTAATGATGGAAGAAGTAATGCATACCGTAAAAACAGTTTCTTCTCCATTGGAAGAGCATTTCCTACTTTCTGAGCTATTTTACCTACCATATCCCAAACAACTGGTTCTAGACGACCACGAAACATAGTTTTATCCTGGGGATCTGTTGCTTTCAAAAATGATGCTAAAGAAGTATGAAGTTTTTGAGCTAGTTCATCTTCATTTTGAAGAACTATTTTATAAAATTTTTCACCAAATATATTTTTTACAATTGGTCCTTTAAAAACCTTTATATCGTCAAAGATTTCCTTTTCTTCAGCATATGCTCCACCATCTTCTTCGTCAAAAAGATCATTAAAAGATGGAAGTACAGAGATATCTTCACCTTGGCCCCCTGTTGGTAGCCCTATTATGTCATCAAAATCGCCCATACTATAAATATATCACACTCTGAATAAAATAAAACTATTGATTTTTAAAAATAGAAAAAATATTATAAGTAATGCTTCCATATATACTTGTAATTTTTCTACTTTTTTTAATATTTATACTTCTTTTTTACTCTAACTCTAGTAAAAAACATCAAGAAGAAGAGATAACTGAATCTCTACCAGTAGGAAAGCCTTGTCCTATCTGTCAGTGGCCCCTGCAGAAAAACGAGAGAGTTCACTCGATAAGGTATAACTCAAAGTCTGACGATATTATGCACATTTTTGGCTGTCCATATTGTTATAGAGAACACCCAAAACCGAAATTCCAACCAGAATCCATACGTACCTGCCCCGCTTGTAAAAAAAGGTTATCGGATAAAGAATATGTAATTGCAAGACTATTTGAAAAGCCAGGGAAAAACCATGTTCATGTCCTTGGGTGTTATAGATGCAGGGGAAAGAGATAATCTTTCTAGACCAACCCCTCTACTTCTGATATTATCGTTTCCATGAGTAGTTATAATTTTAGTGAAATAGAAAAAAAATGGCAAGGTTATTGGGAAGATAATAATTGTCATACAGTAGATTTAGATGATGATAAAAAGAAATTCTACATGTTAGAAATGTTTAGTTATCCGTCAGGAGATAAACTTCACTGCGGACACTGGTACAACTATGGTCCCTCAGACACTTATGCACGGTATAAAAAAATGATGGGATACAATGTATTCCAACCTATGGGATTTGATGCCTTTGGTTTACCTGCTGAGAATCACGCTATAAAAAAAGGTATACACCCAGAAGATAGTACTAATGCAAATATTAAATATATGATTAAACAGTTAAAAGGTATTGGAGCAATGTATGATTGGTCTAAGTATATCGATACGTCAAAACCAGATTATTACAAGTGGACTCAATGGATATTCCTAAAATTATATGAAAAAGGTTTAGCATACAGAAAAAAAGCACCTGTTAACTGGTGCCCTAGTTGTAATACTGTTTTAGCAAATGAGCAGGTAAAAGATGGTGGTTGTGAGAGATGTGAAACTCTTGTTATTAAGAAAAACTTAACTCAATGGTTTTTTAAGATTACCGATTATGCCCAAGACTTATTAGACGGGCATAACGATGTTAACTGGCCAGAAAAAACAATTGCAATGCAAAAAAACTGGGTTGGAAAGTCTGTTGGTGCTGAAATAGTTTTTAAAATGCCAAACCATGATATTCCTGTTTTTACTACAAGACCGGACACTATTTTTGGTGTAACTTATATGACATTAGCTCCTGAGCACCCATTAGTTGGGGAGATTACTACACCAGAACAAAAAGAGGCTGTTGAGAGCTATATTACAGAAACTTCATTAAAATCAGAAGTTGATAGATTATCTACAACTAAAGATAAATCCGGAGTTTTCACTGGTGCATATGCTACAAATCCAATAAATGGGAAACAAATTCCAATTTGGATTGGAGACTATGTATTATACTCTTATGGTACTGGTGCAGTTATGGCTGTTCCCGCCCACGATGATAGAGATTTAGAGTTTGCAAACAACTTTGGTCTTGAAGTTATCCAGGTTATAAAGAAAAAAAATGATAAAGCTGCAGATGAAATTACAACTGCTTATACTGATCCTGGAGTTATGATTAACTCTGGAGAATATGATGGTATGAAGTCAGTAGACTTGAAGAAAAAGGTTACAGAAGTTCTAGAAGAGTTAAACTCTGGTAATGCTGAAATAAACTTTAGACTTAGGGACTGGTTGATATCTAGACAGAGATACTGGGGTGCACCAATACCAATAGTTTATTGTGATAAATGTGGAGAACAACCAGTTCCTGAATCAGAACTTCCAATAAAATTACCCTACGATGTAGAGATAAAACCTAAAGGTGATGCACCTCTTGCAACTAATGCAGAGTTTATGAGTGCAAGTTGTCCTAAATGTGGTGGAGAGGCTAAAAGAGAAGCAGATACAATGGATACTTTTGTTTGTTCTTCTTGGTACTACTTCAGATATCCTTCTGCAAATATTAATGATGCCGCTTTTGATAAAGATATTACCAAAAGTTGGCTTCCAGTTGATAGATATGTTGGTGGACCAGAACATGCATGTATGCACCTATTATATGCTAGATTTATTGGTAAAGTTTTAATGGAAGATAAAAAGTTTGAACCTTTTACTAACCTAACTCACCAAGGTATTATTTTAGCAAAAGATGGCACTCGGATGAGTAAATCTAAAGGAAATACAATTTCTCCTGATCCGTATATAGAAGAGTATGGTGCTGATGTTTTTAGAGCATACTTAATGTTTAACTTCTCCTATACAGAGGGTGGAGCCTGGAGTGATTCTCAGATAAAATCAGTTGATAAATTTGTAAATAGAGTTCATAAACTAGTTGATGAAAATAGTTGGAGTATTAATTCTAATGAAGGGGAAGCAAAACCTACTTCAAAAGAAGAGAAAGACCTATATTACCAGATGCACTATGCTATTAAGCATGTAAACACAGATATTGATAAAATGCAGTTTAATACTTCTATTGCAAGAATTATGGAGTTTGTTAACGAGTTCTATAAATACAAGAAATTGCCAAAAGAGAATCAGAGCGGTGCTATTGTTAAAGTCGCGACAGAAACTCTTATTCTTCTAATGGCACCTTTTACTCCACATTTAGCTGAAGAGATGTGGGAAAGTATTGGAAAGAAACAGTCTATTTTTACACAATCTTATCCAAAAGCTATCGAGTCTTATCTTGCAAAGTCTGAAATAACAGTTGTTGTTCAGATTCATGGTAAGGTTAGAGCACAACTTGATGTAAGTGCAGATATAACAAAAGATGAAATTGAGAAGTTAGCATTGGCTGATGATAATGTTAAAAAATACATTGATGGAAAAGATATTAAAAAGTTTATCTATGTTCCTAAAAAACTTGTTTCTATAGTTGTATAGCTCTTTAACTCCATAGGTAAGTAAAGCCTATGGAGTATTTATTAAAATATTTGAAAATTGAATTGGGTGTAGGGATATGTTAAGATTAATTAGGAGGCTATAAAAATGGCTTACTATATAGACTTAAAAAAAATATCAGTAGCAGAATATAAAGACGAATTAAAAAACGCGGATCTGATTCCTAGCTGGAGAATACTTTTAGAGAATATTGATGATAATTTTACTAGTGTAGAAAGTATTAACATTAAGAATCTTTATGAACTAATATCAGCAATTAAAAACAAAAACAAAATTGATGAATTTTCTACGTTGACCAAAATACCAGTAAATTATTTAACTGTTTTACGAAGAGTAATAAATGGTATAACCCAAAAACCTAACAGATTAATAGACTTACCCTCAATAGATGAAAATACAGTTAGAAAACTTAAAGAACATGGAATAAAAGATACACTAAGTTTTTATAATAACTCATGGACCAAGGAAAAAAGAGCCGGTTTACAGATAAAAACAGATATCGATAATGAAGAAATTTTAAAGCTTACCAAACTTTCAGATCTTTCTAGAATTAGATGGGTAAACCATACATTTGCTTATGTATTATATAAAGCAGGCTTTGATACTACACAGAAAGTTTCAGACGCAGATTATAAAATAATGTACAAAAAACTAATAAAATTAAATAAAGATAATAGATACTACAAAGGACATATTGGAGAAAAAGATATGAAGACCTGTATAGAATTTGCTAAAAAAGTCGATTTAGAAGTAGAATATTAGGAATCTATAATAATTTATCCTTTTGACTATGGACTTTCTAAATAATAATTATTATCATTTAGATAAATATTACATTAAGAGGTAAATAGATGAGTAATAAAGAAAAAGAAGTAATTGAGAAATTACTAAAATTGTACCCGGATGTAATTGAATTTCTGGGCGGAGAGAAAGCGGTAAGTAGTGACGCTATTTTAGAAAGAATAAGTAAATATATTAATAAACATAAATGGTTTGTTAACGAAAATATTCCATATACTATTACATTAGAACAAGCATTTTTTTCATGGCATGAAAATGTATTTTTACCACAATCATTTGAAATGGTTAGGACAAAAATAGAAAAAACATTAGACCACCTAGATAAATTTGATATATTTAAAATGGTTTCTGATGAGTATTATTACCTTAGCGAAAAAGACAAATCGACATATTACAACAAAGCTTGTTATTCAATAATAGCAAGAGAATCAAAATCTTTCTTTTCTAGAAAGTATGCACAATTAAACTTTAAAAAGCATTATTAATAATAAACTAACATCACAAAGTTGTGGTGTTAGCTAATTATTAACTATTAAATTAAATTCTCACCACTACTACTAGTAATCATTACCATTAAGTAGTATCTTTAAATTAACTTATTATCATAGGAATATATAATGGAATTATTAGATAAATTAAATTGGCGATATGCCTCTAAAGCGATGAATGGTAAAACTGTTCCAAACGAAAAAATTGAAAATATAATTGAGGCTGCATCATTAGCTCCAACATCTAGTGGATTACAACCTTTTGAAATTATAATGATTACAAATAAAGAATTAAAAGAGAAAGTTAAAGCATTGGCTTGGAATCAACAAGTAGTATCCGAATGTTCACATCTGCTGGTTTTTGCAGCGTGGGATACATATACTGAAGATAGAATAAACAAAATGTTTGATCTGACAAATGAGAAAAGAGGACAAACTTTTGAAGGATTTGAAAGTTATAGGCAGATGTTATTAAAATCATATCCAAATAGAGATGCTGAAGAGAATTTTCATCATACGTCAAAACAAGCATATATTGCTTTTAGCCAAGCTATTACAGCAGCAGCATTCGAAGAAGTAGATTCTACTCCAATTGAGGGTTTTGACCCAAATGAATTAGATAAACTTTTAGGTTTACGAGAAAAAGGCCTTAGAAGTTGTCTTTTACTTCCTTTAGGATATAGAGATGAAGAAAAAGACTGGCTTGCTAGTTTACCAAAGGTGCGTAAAAGTAGAGAAGAGTTAGTTACAATTCTAGCCTAAGATTTCCGGCAACTTGTGGTTCAAGTTCTTCTTCGAACCACTTTGCCTTATCTTTGGCTTTATAACTTTTGATTAGGTATAACTAGCAGTTATCTGAGATATAATTATTTAAGAGTTTAAAGATCTCTATAAGTGCCTCTTTAGTATTTTCTCCAGCAATGGATGGGTCTTTTGTAGAAAGTCCATTTGCTATTTTTTTATATTGAACATAACAATCTTTGTAATATTTTGTATCTTGTTTTTTAGGGTTTAATGAGTTTAAACCAGATTTAGTTTCTAGTTCCCTTAACATTTTATTAAATAGTTCATTTATTACCATATATATAGGGTTTTTTGTAGTATAACCAACATATGTACCATATTCTAATGCCAATTCTGAGATACCAGTCTCTTCAATTTTTAATTTATGATTTTTAAGAATAGAAGATATATAATTGATCTGTTTATCTGTAATATTAATTGCTGATTCTGATGCCATCTGAGGATATACAGAAAGTATAAATTCTTCTAATTGTTTAATCGTATATTGGTTTTTTTCGAAGAAATTCATTATTTGAGAGATCCCACTAGCTGGAGTTGTCTCTAAAATAATACTACCACCATGGGCTCCCCTTTTTTTTTGGATCTGTCCATTTGTTTCAAGAATATTCAGAGCTTCTCTAACTGTAACACTGCTAACATTAAAGATTTTAACAAGTTCTCTCTCAGAAGGTAGTTTATCACCTGGTTTAAGTTCCGCTGATAATATTTTTTTCCAAATTTTATCAACAATCAGGTCAGATGGTTTTTTTACAACTATTTCTTCGAACTTCATTAAATACTCCAATATTTAGTATATAGAACAAGCTGACATATTTAAAGCAAACATTTATGTATCCAATTATTTTTAAAAAAAACTTTTTCACATTTAGTAATAAGTATTATTGACATTCCCCAAGAATGAACTAAACTTTACATCATTGTAATATGAATTTTGAAAAATATAATGGGGAATAACAGTGATTAGAAGTATTAACATCGGAACAAGGACAGCAATAGGGTTTTTTTTGACTATAAGTATTATGGTTATAGTTAGTTTGGTACAGTTACAGAAAATAAATACGGTGGCAACTTTAACCGAAAAATTATACCAGCACCCTTTTAAGATAACAACTACAATGTTGGAAATTCAGGGTGATATAACAAGAATGCATAGAGACATGAAAGATATTGCTATGGCAAATAATAGTGCAAGTATTGTGAAAGTTGAAACATCAATTGATAATTACGAAAAAGAAGTATTAGAACTATTTGTTATTGTAGAGGCACAGTTTTTAGGGGATCTAAAAGACATTGAAGCATTAAAACAAGATTTCATTAATTGGAAAACAATTAGGGATGAAGTAATTGTATATAGTAAAAGTGGACAAAAAGAAAAGGCTGCTGATATAACAAAACAAGCTGGGGCAGCCCATGTAAAAAAACTTTTTGATAAAAGCCAAAGTATTCTAGATTTTGCATTTAACAAAGCGGAATCTTTTATTGAAGGTGCAAGAGAGACTAAAAAGAGTAGTGTACTGAGTTCTATTATTCTTATTTTAGTTACTATATTATCAGCCATAATTGTTGCTATTGTTATAATAGGTTCAATATCAAGTCCAATTAAAATATTTTTTGAAAAGTTTATACAGGCATCTAAAGGAGATTTAACAGTAAGAATTAACG
This sequence comes from Spirochaetaceae bacterium, assembly GCA_051531975.1. Taxonomy (GTDB): domain Bacteria; phylum Spirochaetota; class Spirochaetia; order DSM-2461; family DSM-2461; genus Thiospirochaeta. The sequence continues at coordinate 498,347 of JAOPTT010000009.1, read as the reverse complement.
ATAAATCTGCAGATGAAATTGGTGTTCTAGGTGGTCATTTAAATGATTTCATGACAGGTCTTTCGGCAAATGTTAACGGAATTAAAGGTTCAGGTGATAAATTAACTAAGCTTGGACATACATTAGTAGAGAATATGGGTAAAACATCAGTTGCAGTTGATGATATAAATAGGGATATACAAGAAGTTAGAGACCAAATTACAGAGCAAACAGCATCTGTTACAGAGTCATCTTCGGCAATCGAAGAAGTTGTTTCTAATATTGGATCATTAAATACAATGATTGAGGTTCAAGCTGAACATATAGAAAGCTCATCCTCTTCCATTGAACAGATGGTTTCTAATATAAAATCAGCAACAAAAAATGTTGAAGAAGTAAATAGCCATTTTATAGAGTTAAAAAGTGCATCAGAAAAGGGTCGGAATAATATGTCTGAATCTAACCAATTAATTAGTGAAGTATATGATGAGTCTTTAGGTTTAATGGATACGAACCAGATTATTTCTGATATAGCGGCACAAACAAACTTATTAGCAATGAATGCTGCAATTGAGGCTGCCCATGCTGGAGAATCTGGAAAAGGATTCGCTGTTGTAGCCGACGAGATAAGAAAACTAGCAGAATCAGCTACACTACAGTCTAAACAGATAGAATCAAAGCTAAATATTATGAAAAAGTTAATTGATGATGTTGTTATTAAATCTAAAGAGACTGGGGAATCCTTCGATATAGTAAATAGTTTAATTGAAACAGTTAACCGTTTAGAAGAAGAGATGAAATATACCATGATGGAACAAAGTAGTGGTAGTGAAGTTATATTAGACTCCCTAAATAAAATGAACGAAATAACTGGGAATGTTAAATCAGGATCACAAGAAATGAGTGCTGGAAGTCAGCAAGTATTATCTGAAATGCAGAGGTTACTTGGCATAAGTGAATTGGTAAATGATAAAATAAGTGATGTATATGATAATACATTGAATGTTGAATCTATTGTAAAAAGTGTACAAGAGATGAGTAGTGACAATATGTCAGCTATAACTAAAATAAATGAAGAACTTGTAGTATTTACAGTCTAATATATACCAGCCATTTAGAACCACCGGTAGTTGAAGAGAAGATGTAAAACCCGTGAACAAGATCCACGGGTTTACTGATTATATCTTAAAAGTTGTTATCTCATCTAATAATATTTTAACATTCTCATGATTTTTTTTACTCAATGTTTTGTTTCCATCTGAGTTTTCAACTATCGAACTTGAGCTACTAGAAATTTGTATTACCTTATCCTTAATTTGATTAGTTATATTATTAAAAAGAGACATTTCTTTCATAACTTCTAAACTACTTTCCATTATAGCCGATGAAAAAGATTTAACATTTTGAGTAATATTACTTATTTCAGACATCGCTAATAGTATCTCAGCCCCACCAGCGCTCTGCTCTTCCATTGCATTCTTAATTAGATTCTCTTGGTCGTTAACTACTGAAGATAGATCATAAATATCATTAAATTGTTCTTGAGTAGTATCTGTATATTCAGTAACACTAATTATTGATTTTCTGAAATTTTCTAATATTTTATTTATAGCATCAACCTGAGAATTTGAATCTTCCGCTAACTTTCTTATTTCATCGGCAACAACGGCAAAACCTTTTCCAGCTTCACCTGCATGAGCCGCTTCTATAGCAGCATTCATTGCAAGCAAGTTAGTTTGGCTAGCAATATTTTTTATAATTGTAGTAGCTTCTATTAATACTGAAGATTCTTCACTTATAGCTTTTATATGATCAGTTACTTCATTCATTCCAGTTCTTCCATCATCAGATGCTAATTGAAGTTGTTTAACCGACTCAGAATTTGTATTTAATGCTACATTTACAGAATTAATATTAGCAACCATTTCCTCCACAGAGGATGAGGATTGAACAACACTTGCAGACTGATTCTCAATTTCGTAATTTAACTCTTCTATTTTTTTTGCAATATCGTTAACAACATCCTGAGTCTCTATTACACCTGATGCTTGTCTGTTTATCTGTTCATTAATATCTTTTATGTTACTGTTAATATCATTTATAGAATCAGATGTTTTATTAGTATTAATATGTAATTCATCTCCAACTTTCAGGAGGTTTTCTGATCTTATTTTTACATCTTTAACTATTTTACTCATATTATCTAACATGATATTGAGATAATTACCTATTGTCCCAATCTCATCTCTGTTTAAACCACTAACCCTGTCAGTTAAATCTCCAGTAGAAGATTTTTTGAACCCTAGAAGTACTATTTTCATGGATTTACCAATGTGAGAGTTTATTATTGTACCTAAAAAGATAATGAAAATATAAAATATGGCTGGAATAACAATCATTACAATTAGAAAGAACTTAAGGAATGTTGTAGTTTTGTCTTCTAATTCCACATTAACTTCATTTGCGAGTTTTATTATACGATCCACATATGTTTTATGTTCTTTAAATATTGGGGTTAATGTCTGATTTAGTATAATTTTTGCAGCTTCCAGGTCCCCTTTTTTTATTGCAGGAAGAAACTCTGTATTAATAACAGTATAAAACTTATCAGCAGATTTAAACGCATATTTAGTTAGGTTTTGTTTAATATCACCTTCAGGAAGAACTTTTAACCAATAGTCATTTTGTTTATAGTATGTCTCTTCTAACTTTTTTATTTTAATAAGATAGGGTTGAATCGCACCATTAGCACTAAATGTATAAATCTCATATGCTGCAAGATAGGACTCCACAATATAAGATGTAGGGGTTTGGATACTAGAAATAAGGGAGTTATTAACTGATATCTCATTGTATAAGTCACCTTTTACTTTTATTTTGTTTGTATAAACAAAGGAGGTTACATTGATAATTGACATACCTAATAAAGCTGCTAATATTAGAATTTTTGTCTTAGATGTTATCTTTAAGTTCTTCATATGAAAAATACTATATAAACATTCAGAACATGTCAATTTTTTATGTAAATATAAATTCATACAAATGCATATTTGTATGAATTACATATAGTTTATTTAATTGCCCAAACGATATTAAACATATCTAAGGAGGAATCAGTTTTTATATTATTAAAACCAACAGACTTTAACTGACTAATTATTTGTTCAGTACTACACCTAATCTCTAATGGTGGTCCCAAGGGCATATCCTCTTTTTTCCAGTCTATGATACAGACTTTGCCACCCTTCTTTAGAACCCGTAAAGCTTCTAATAACAGAGTTTCGGGTTCCTCTAACTCATGGTGCAAAGTAATCATTATTGTCAAATCTGAGCTTTGATCATCTAAAGGTATTTTGGATTCTGGCATTATTTTAGGGATTATACCTTTATAATCATTAACTACATTCTCCAACATCCAGGTAATCATGACATCTGATATATCTAAAGCATGGACAGTTCCATTCTCCATTAAACGTGAAAATTCTTTACTAAACAGACCTGTTCCTGCCCCTATATCTACTACTGTTTTACATTCAGAGAGGTTTAACTTTTCCCATATATAATCTGGTGGAATTATTTCTAAACGCTTAGGGTTATTTAACTTCTCTAATTTTTTTGGGTTAAACTTTTTTTCCATCTTAGCTCCTTTATAATAAATGTATTAGTATCATCGATATAGATTATTACTCATTTTCTAATGTTTCAGATTCTGCTACAAGATTTTCAGAAGATTCATCTCTATTTAAATATGTTCTTAGTTGTTTTTTTCTTTTTCTCTCTTTTCTACTACCTTCGTCTCCAAACTTTACACCTTTAAATAAAATTGAACACAGTATAAATAGACCCCAGGCTTCTAAAAAGCTTAGCTGTTTTAAACCAAATATTTCTGGAACTAACCAATTCCATAATAACATAACTACTAAACCAAAACCTGCTAATAATGAGATCCCAAGTATTATAAATCCAATAACTATAATAACTTTTAATATTATTGTTCTTCCACTCCACCAGTACTCAAAATCAAATCCTTCTTCATCTCTACTTTTTTTAAACATCATATTCTCCTTAATGTTTGTTTTATTATTTAAACCTTAATCCAGCTTTTTAAGGCATTAGAAAGGTTCTTAATTGCATATCTCTTCCTTGCCATTAATGTATTTATACTCTCCCCAGTGATTTCTGATATCTCTTTGAATGTTAAACCTTCGTAAACTTGGCCTTCTATTACTACTTTTTGTTTTATAGGCAGGCAATCTATGGCTTCGTTTAATGTATCCATTAAGCAGTCTTGTACAAATTCGTCTAAAGGATTTAATTGTGCTGCATTTATAATTTCGTGTAGAATAGTTTCTGGGATATTAACCTCCCCAGCAGCTTCTTTTACTTGATCATGTCTCCATTTATCAATTAGTCGTCTTTTAAATAGCCAATTAACTAGGGCTGGTAGATTTTTAATTTCAGAAACTATTGGAAAACGGTCCATTATCTCAGTAAAAATGTCGTGAACAAAATCTTCAGCTTCCTCTAAGGTTCTTCCTAACCTTAAAACTTTACCTTCAAGTCTTTTCTTTTCACTGTTGTAGGTATCCTGGAGTTCTCTGTTTTCTGTTTTATTTTTTTCGTTCATTTTATACATCTCACTAATAATGACGGATAGATAAACTTTTTAGTGTATTAATATTTATTTTTTGAAATCATTCGACCACCTAGATACATTTCAACATATTCCTGAAGAGAGTTAGAGGTTGTGAAGAATATTGGATTAAAGTTATAACTCTAAGGTATCCCTAACTTCTACAATGGTTCCCTCCGGTGCAGCTATCTTAAATAGCTGTTTACCATTTACATCGTAAATATCAGAACCATTTTTTTTAATAAAGATAGTTAATTCGTTTTTCTTTAAGTTTTTATAATCTTTAATAAACTCAGATGAAAATAGACAAAAGTGTACAATACCTTCAGATTCCTTTTTCATAACATCCAGGATCAAACTACCCTTCCCTGTTTGAAGTTCAATTTTAAAGCTATTTAATTCTAACCAAGTATTATACTCTCTTCCATGAAAGTTTGTCGTCTCTTCTATTATTTTAAAACCTAATACTTCTGTGTAGAAGTTTAATGATTCTCTATAATTATTAGTCTGTATACAAATATGGTGGATTTTAAACATAGGACCTCTAGTTTCAAAATAATTTTTATTCAACTTTAATTTAACACTTAAAGAATAAACGGATCTACTTATTTATATAGTTTTTAATTACATATGGAGATGTCATTGCTGATAATAGAGAGCCATAATCAAAGCCAAATTCAACTTCTTGTCCCATCTGTATATCTGTGTTTTTTGTATTTATTATAATATGATCACTACTCATTCCGATTATATCGATATCGGTTTTAGGAGTTATACCGCTGACTTTTATATCCTGCAATCCAACACCTAATATAGCTCGTTTCATATCACCATGGTCTTCAAACTTAGGAATATTTCCAAATGCATCCTGGCCAACTTCACCATATGGAAGGGATGGTTTTGTTTTTAGTTCTATAACTTCGGCAACTAAAGTAAACGCATCGTAAAAAAGACCTGGGATGTTTTGTCGGTCCAATGTTTCTAGACCTAAATATATAGATTCACCAAGTCTTAGGTTATTTATTGTCCCAACTTCATTTGTATTAATAAACCAATTATAATTAGCGGAGTTTCCACCAGATACAACCTGTAATGAAAGTCCAAACTTATTTTCAATATTTAATACCATATCAGAAAGTTTATTCATGTTATTATCGTCAGGTCTTATTCCACCATGACAAGCTAGATTTGCACCTAAGCCAATTAGTTCAATTCCAGCCATTTCTAAAGTTGATTCCACGGCAAATTCTAAGTCATCAGGCATTATACCTTCTCTTAAATCACCTAATTCAACCATTAAAATTACTTTATGTATCACATTATGTAATAGAGCAGAGCGAGACAGTGATTCTAAAACTGAGATTTCAGAATTAAGGCTAATATCACTATATTTTACAACATCATTAATTTGACTAGGTAATGGTGTTCTAAGTAGTAAAAATTGAGCCTTAACTCCACCATTTCGCATTTTACGAATATTAGAAATTCTAGAATCAGCTAAGATGTTTATCTCACTTTCTAATAATGCATTCGCTATTATGGGATCACCGCAAACCATTTTAGTGACCCCTAATATATCAATATCTTTCGACTTATATAATTTTTTAAGCACTTTTGCATTGTGTATAATTTTTTTTAAATCTATATCGATTCTAGGGGTAGTCAAACCATCTGTCATACAGATTGTAGAACTTTTCTTTCATCCTCTATTAAGTCAGTTTCTTTAGATAGATTTGGAAATACATTGAATATTTGTTTTACAAGTTTGTCACAGCCGTGTTTTAAGGCATCAGTAGTTGGAAGTTTATATGTTTCTTCATATTCTGTAACTATATTATCTACTTCTAAGTCTGTCATGTCTTCATGATTTATTGTAATTGCAACAACTTTAGATTTTGAAAAGACCTCTATTAGATTTATTTCGCTTTCTAATGTTGGCATTGGCATAAAAGGATAGTCCCCAACATGTGTTCTTTTAGGAGGATGTTGTACAATTATAGCTCCTGGAGCTGCACCACGTACAATTGCACAAGAACTTAAATATGCAGGATGGCTTATTGCTCCCTGACCTTCAACAATAATAATATCTGGATTATCGTTATCGTGGGCTAACATAACTGCATTCTCAATTTCCCCAGTCATATACTCTTCAACAATTGCGTCTATTGCTACACCATACTTTGCACCTTGGATTAATCCAGTTTGTCCTGTGGCGATAAATACAACGTTAAGTCCTGCCTTTTTTAATGCGGCTACAAGCAGCACCGATGTGGTTCTTTTTCCTACAGCACCATCAGTACCTAATACTGCAACTGTTGGTGTTTTCACACTAAGAATACGGCCAGTAAACAGGTGTAAATCCTTTTTTGCTGGAGGTTTTCTAATATCATACATTTTAACATTATGCTCTTTTGCTTTTATTGAAAATTCTTCATCTTCAGTAAAGAATTCATGTAGACCGTTCACAATATCTAAGTTTTTTTCTATAGCACTAACTATAATTTTACGCTGCTCTGTATCTAAAAATGCTTCCAGGGGAGCTATCCCATATATAAAACATTCTGGTGTCGAATCTAATTGATCTAAAGCACTATTTAAACTCTCAAATACTGGTATCCCATTTTTTATTCCATCTAAATATTCACCTGCGTCCATTCCAATTTTAGTACTATCTATAACACCTACTATTTCATATTTCTCTGAGTATCGAACTAATCCATTTGTTACTTTTCCATCCATCTTACCAAACTGTTTTTCACAGTATGCTATTGCTTTAATCATAATACTTATCTCCTAAGTAATACTCTATAAATGTATATTACTGATCTGAATTCCTGATGTAATTTCTTAATATAAATGCTGTTAGTTATTAACTGCTCATTACTAGTACTGATAAAGAATTGATATGATAAATGTAATGGCAAAATCCCATTATTAATAATTTTTTTGAAAAGAAATGTGTTTTGAAATTATTTTTAAATACTAATTATGAATTCACACTACTCCTTTTGCATTTATTAAGCAAGGAAACTACTATGTGTTTACGTTTTGTGCTGAATATAAGCTCATTATACTAATAATTAAGCGGTATTATCGATTAGATATAGTTATGATTCCTATTAAATCCCAAATAAACTTATTATCTATGTTTTTTAATGAATACCCCCAAATGGAATACCAGTTAATACACTCATTTGTTTATCCCATGTAGTTAGATCATAGTTGGAGAAATCTTGCAGGTTATTGTGACCGCAGGCTCTAGCCATAATCTTCATGAGTTCTGTACTTGAGTTAAAAAATTGACTTAGGTTATTTGCTGAACTATTTATATCTAACCGTTTTCTTAATTCTGGATTCTGAGTTGCTATACCTGCTGGGCAGTTATTAGAGTTACAAATTCTTGCCCCAACACAGCCTATTGCCTGCATTGCACTGTTGGAAACTGCAATACCGTCTGCTCCTAAAGCCATAGCTTTAACAAAATCCATTGGAATACGCAAACCACCAGTAATAATCAGGGTTATCTTACCACTGTTTCCCGTTTTATCAAGGTAGTTTCTTGCTCTTGATAGTGCAGGAATTGTAGGTACTGAGATATTATCTCTAAATATTTCCGGGGCAGCTCCAGTGCCTCCACCTCTACCATCTAAAATGATATAGTCAGCCCCTGCATCTATTGCAAATGCCATGTCCTCTTCTATATGGTTAGCACTCATTTTAAAACCAATGGGAATGCCACCGGTAATTTTTCTAATATTCTCAGAAAAGTCTGCAAAATCTTTTACACTGCTTAGATCTTTAAATGTTGGTGGAGATATAGCAGGCAGACCTTCAGGTATTCCTCTCACTTCAGAAATTTTCCCTCTATTTTTATTTCCAGGAAGATGCCCTCCAGTACCTGTTTTAGCTCCTTGACCACCTTTAAAATGGAACGCCTGAACATCTTTTATTATGTTTTCGTTATAACCAAATTTACCACTTGCATATTCGTATAGATACCTAGAGTTCTCATTTTTCTCCTCAGGTAACATTCCACCTTCCCCGGAGCAGATCCCAGTTCCAGACAAATTAGCTCCTTTAGATAGTGCTATTTTAGCTTCTTCCGACAGGGCACCAAAACTCATATCAGATACAAATATTGGTATCTTCATTATCAAAGGTTTTTTAGCCATTGGGCCAATAACAAGTTCTGTATTTATATCAACATCTTCTAATAGTGGTTTTTTTGCAAATTGGGCAGTTAATATCTGAATATTATCCCATTTAGGAAGTTGCTCCCTAGGTACACCCATAGATGCCATAAAACCATGATGCCCAATACCAGCTAGACCCTCTTTTGCTAGTCTATGAATCTCTTCCACATGGGGTTCTTCTTTTGTTGCCCTAGGTAGTGGAGAGTCTGGTCTACCATGGGATAGTTCAGCACCCTCTGATCCAATTTTATCATCAGGGATATTAACATGAGTGCCATCACAAAATGGTAGATTATTACTCTGTTTACATACACAGAGGTAGTTATCACCATCTTCTTTTGGAACTATAACTTTAGGAGAAAAATCTGTACCAACATGGGAACCATCACATGATGGTTGTGATTTAGAGCGACCACATGTACAAAAATGATACTCCTGCCCTTTTTTTAAAAAGATCTTTGCCGGTTTATTATCTGCAATTACTGTTTTATCCATTTTAATCCCCTCTTTTAAAAATCCCACCTAATGGCTACTGCTCGTTTTCCTAATATAAAATCATCAAATACTTTAATACCTTTATCTTCTGCAATACCATAACAAACATGTAGAGGTAGTAGATGCTCTTCTCTATGGTGACAATACCGCGCACCTGGAGCGACCTCCCAATGTATAAGTCTGTTTTCAATTTCTGATGATAAAAGATTAGTTGTACAGGTCTCTATTATCCACTCTTGAAACTCATCGTTTTTAATATCTACAGTGGTTTCAACATCAGAATTAAACCCACTCATATTATGGAATGATGCCCCAGAACCAATAATTAGTATATTTTCATCTTTTAGAGAAGTTAATATTTTACCTAATTCGATATGAACTTTTGGATCTAAACCTTGAATTAGTGAGATCTCAACCACTGGAACGTCGGCTTCTGGATAGATCAAGATCATAGGAACAAAAACTCCATGGTCAAAACCTCTTTTTTTATCTATAACAAGATCCATATTGTGAGTATTAAATAATATTTCTATTTTTTTAACTAATTCAGGGCTACTAGATAGTGGATAGTTCAGATTATATGTCTCCCCAGGGAATCCAAAATAATCGTAATACAACGATGGTTTGGCACTGCCAGTTATTGTTGGGACAGCTTCTTCCCAGTGGGCACTTATAACTAAAACAGCATCTGGTTTTTTAGCAGTTTTGCATTCTTTCATAAACGATATCATGGTTTTATGGGATGGATCACCAAGAAGTGGTAATGGACCTCCACCATGAGATAAGTAAATTATAGATCCCAATTAGTATTACTTTAATTTTAAAAACTTATATAAATTAAATAATAAACTAACCCATATCAAATTCAATAAAATTAATGAAATACTAAATAAAAGTGTTCTTTCTATTTACAAATATTGGTTAAACTCAACCTTCTCATTATCTGGTCCAAGTATAATAAAATATTTAACTCCGTTTTTAAAAAAGGGAAGTTCTGATATTTTATCTTCCTCAAATCTATAATTACCCTTTTTACAAAACTCAAACATCTTATCGATATCTTTGCAATTCAGTGCTAAGTGATCTATTGCTCCATTTGTTTTTACTGTTGTTAAACCATGCTTCTGGTATAACTCTATATTTAAGTCGTGTAGTTTAATAAAAGCAACTTCAATTGGATCGTTATCAACAACAATTGAGTACTTTTTATCTACCTTAAATCCGATTGATTTATAAAAGGAAATTGATTCATCTAATGCTGTAACAGGTATACCAATATGTTGTAGTCCTAATAACTCTTCAGTTAATTCCATTTAAACCTCCTATAATCTATATATAATATAGCTACAATCTAGTTTTGACTACTTCTAATGATATAGATTTTATACTAAGTGAGAACATGTCACGAAACAGTTACTGTAACATATTATTTGTCCATCTCTTGTTCTTTCTGATCCAGTAGTGTTCTTAAATTCTTAATATAAGATACCGAGAGTTTTGAGTCCTTAATAACAGTAGTTAACATTGGGTTAACAAATCAAACGTTTTTTTAAGTTTTAAAAAAAGAGTTTTAAATTGATTTGAGTTTAAACTATACTTAATAAGTAGGAGATTATGATGAGAAAAACATATATATTAGTACTGTGTTTATTAACACTATTAGGTTCGCCATTACTTTTTGCAAGTGGTGAAAAAGAACAAGTTATGGATAAAGGTCCAATAATTGTTGCATCAAAAATGGATACTGAAGGCTCATTATTAGGACAAATGATAATAAGTGTATTAGAAAAAGACGGTTTTGAGGTAGTAGATAATACATCTCTTGGTGCTACAAAAATAAATAGAGAAGCAATAATTAATGGCGAAACTGATATTTATCCTGAATACACAGGAAATGGAGCATTTTTTCTAGCTTCAGATTATAGCCCTGAAACTTGGAAAAATAGTAAAAAAGGGTATGAAGCTGTTAAGCAGCTAGATTACGATGCAAACAAAATTATCTGGTTACACCCGTCCCCAGCTAATAATACATGGGCCATTGCAATGCAGGGGAAATTAGCAAAGGAAGAGGGATTAAAAACACTTTCTGATCTTGCAAAATACATAAACAATGGTGGTGTATTTAAAATTGTAGGTTCTCAAGAGTTTGTAAGTAGCGATGCTGCTTTACCAGCTTTTGAAAAAGCATATGGATTTAAACTTGAATCTAAGAACCTATTAGTATTAGCAGGAGGAAACACAGCTCAGACAGAACAGGCTGCTGCTAGAGGTACAGATGGGGTTAATGCTGCTATGGCATATGGAACTGATGGTCAGATTGCAGCTCTTGGACTTGTGGTATTAGAAGATAACTTAGGAATTCAACCTGTTTATCTACCAGTACCAATAATTAGAGAAGAGGTATTGTTAAAGTATCCTGAAATTGAAAAACTGTTAAAACCTGTGTTTGATAGCTTAGATCTGGTTACACTACAAAAACTTAACGGAATGATAGCTGTAGATGGATTAAGTGCAGCTGATGTAGCAGTTGAATACTTACAAGAAAATAAATTCATTAAATAACAGTGAAGTTACTTAATAAAATTACATATAATGGGGCAACAGTTCTTGGATTAATATTTACTGTTGCCTCTCTTTTTTTACCACTCATAAATATAAAAAAAAATAGGATCGATCTAGGTATATTATCCTCATTAAACGATTATTCAGCTGATGTAATTATAACATGTATAGTTATTATAATTTTATTAATAATACTTTCTACATCAGTACTAGATAATTATTTTAAGATTGTGAATTTAGCACAGCTTCTTCGGCAAGGTAGTGGTTTATTATTACTATTTTTACTTGGAAGAATTATTATTGAGAGTAATTTTAAAATAGAAGCTACGGGTAATTTAAAATCTCAAATTAGTTTTGAATCAGGATTTTATATGCTCTTACTAGGGGCATATTTTCAGATAGTAGGAACAGTTTTATTAATAAAAAATAGAGACTTAAAAATATATTATATAGCTTTTGTATTGGCAGCACTTCTAATTATTCTATTTTTGATTAATAAGGGGCATTACCTTGGTATTGTTAAGGAATTGTTAAAAGAGAGAAAAAGATTTTCTAAAGAAGTTTTAGTACACATATCAATATCATTCAGGTCTGTTTTATATGCATCAATAATAGGAATACCCACAGGAATACTTTCTTGGAGGCGTAAGAAATTTAAGAATATTATATTTAGTATAATTAATAGTATTCAAACTATACCATCATTGGCCCTATTTGGTCTGATTATCGCTCCTTTAGCGGCTTTATCTAACAAATTCCCAGTTCTTAAATCTATGGGAATTAAAGGAATTGGTGTAACACCGGCTTTAATAGCTTTAACTTTATATGCTCTATTACCAATTGTTAGAAATACATATATTGGATTAGATAGTATAAATTCATCTATTGTAGATGCTGGAAAAGGAATGGGTATGACAAAAAAACAACGTTTCTTTAAAATTGAACTTCCTCTATCGATACCCCTACTTCTAACTGGAATAAAAATAGCAGCAATACAATCCCTAGGAAATACAACAATTGCTGCATTGATTGGAGCCGGTGGGTTAGGGTTCTTTGTTTTTAGAGGATTAGAACAGATAGCCCCGGATCTAATTTTAATAGGAGTAATACCAATAGTACTTCTTGTTTTAATATCTGATAAGTTTCTATCAATCTTAATACATATTTTAACCCCAAAACCCTTAAGGAGTAATAGTGATTAAATTTAAATCTGTAAGTAAAAAATATGGTGATTTTATAGCTTTAAATAACTTAAATATTGAGGTAAAAGAAGGGGATTTATGTATACTTCTTGGACCTTCTGGTTGCGGAAAATCTACATCCTTACGTCTAATAAATAGACTAATAGAGATGGACAGTGGGATTATAGAAGTTAATGGAAAGGATATAACGACTCTGCCCGCAGAGATTTTAAGAAGAGGCATAGGATATGTAATACAGAATGTAGGACTTCTTCCACATTATACAGTAAAAGAGAATATATCCATTGTTCCTAAATTACTAAAATGGAGTAGTGAAAAAATAGATAATAGAGTTCTAGAACTATTAGACCTTGTAGGTTTAAATCCAGAAATGTATAGCAATAAATATCCTAATCAACTATCAGGAGGAGAAGCACAAAGAATTGGAGTTGCACGGGCTTTAGCTGCTGACCCACCAATATTATTAATGGATGAACCATTTGGTGCAGTAGACCCACTAACTAGAACAGTATTGCAAAACGAGTTTCTTAAAATACAAAAAAAACTAAAAAAGACAGTTATTTTTGTTACCCACGATATTGAAGAAGCGGTTACTTTAGGTAATAAAATTGCAATCCTCAAAAATGGAACTTTAATGCAATACGATAGCCCAGATAAAATAATTACTCTTCCTAAGTGTGATTTTATATCGGAATTCACTGGAAAAGACAGATCACTAAAACTACTACTTTATTATTATGTGGAAAAGATAATAAATACAGATTTTGATATAGAGAGATGGGTAATTGAAGGTGATGATATAATTTTAAAAGGTGATGATGGAAAATCTGTATATAACATAGAAAGAGATACGGTTGAATCATCATCAAGTCTAAAAGATGCACTAGCTATAATGTTAAAACTTAGTAGAAGAACATTACCAGTAATCGAGAATAAAAAAGTTATCGGTGAGGTTTATTTAAAAGACATAGAAGAAATATTTGGAAAAGCAAATGAATAAAACAATTAAATATATACTACTTCTTTGTCTGTTAACTTTTACATTCCTTTTTATATTTAATATAGAATTTACTGGTTTTATACTTAAATCAATATTTCCTGGAATAAAAAAAGTTATGCATCCCCGATTAATCCTAAGTGATATGTTTATAGAACATATAGTTCTGGTTTTATTATCATCAATATCTGCAATAATTGTGGGACTGTCTTTAGGTATATTTGTGACTAGAGACACAGGAAAGAACCTATTAGAATTAGTAGAATCACTTATATCAATAATGCAAACATTCCCTCCTGCAGCAGTATTAGCACTATCAGTGCCAGCATTAGGTTATGGATTTGCACCAGCTTTTACAGCCCTATTCATTTATAGTATTTTCCCAATTGTAAGCAATACAATCGCTGGTATAAATGCAGTAGACAAGTCGGTTATAGAGGCTTCTAAAGCGATAGGGATGGATAAAATGCAGGTTTTATTAAAAGTTGAAATACCTCTGTCTATCGATATTATATTAGCTGGTATTAGAACAACTGTAGTAATAAATGTTGGTACCGCTGCTATTGCCGCTGTAGTTGCTGGTGGAGGTTTAGGTTCACTAATTATATCTGGATTAATTGATAATAATATCTCATATATATTTACTGGAGCTATATTAACAGCACTTCTGGCTCTTGGATTTGATACTATATTTACCATAATTGATAAAATTAAGAATAAAAGACATTTTTAACTTATACTCCAATTTTTTGTGGAATACCTGTTTCATACCTGTTTTTATTATCAGAAGACCATTCAAACCAACCGCCATCATAAACTGAAATATCTGACCACCCCATTAACCAAGCGTTTAAAAAAGCTTCACTTCCACGCCACCCGGTTCCACAGTAAAAGGTATTAAACTTATCAGAACAGATCCCTAATTTTTCCCAGAACTCTTTAATTTCATGGTACTCCCTGGTTGTATTATCTATGTTTCTATAATTCTCCATATGAAAGGTATCAGTACCACAGTTTCCAAATATAGATCCAGGTATCCGACCTTTTTTTGTAATGTAATTATAACCGCTGACTTCCCCAATATACTCTTTCCAGCTACGTATACTAACTAAATTCTTATGATCTGAATTTACAATATCTTCAACTTCATTTTTATCAACCACGAGGTTAGGATTCCCAGGAATTGTTATACCAAAATCAAAGACAGGTTCTATACTATTTTTAATAGTTTCAATTTCAAAATCTTCATATTCCCATGACTCAAAACCACCATTTAGTATTCTTACATCTTCTACACCAGCATACATCATAATAAGAGCACATCTAAAAGCAGCTAAATATCCTCCACTACTACCTGTAAAAGGTTTGTTATCATAAGAATAAAAACCCCGCCCATATAATATAACAGTAGAATCATATGTAATTCCTAATAATTCTAAACTCTCTTTAAGCTCTTTTGGTCTTTTAATATTCCATGTAACAGTAGATTCTAAGGTGTTACTATCTAATTCTATAGCCCCAGGGATATGCCCATTGTTATAGTCACTTGGATTATCAAAATGGCAATGACAAGTCACAATTTTAGAACTATTTTTTGTACTGTTTTTAATTAGATTATTTAACCAATTAGCAGATACTAAGTGTTTATATCTACTTAGTTTTTCCATTGGAAGTTTAAGATCGGAACTCCATTCATTTTCAAAATCATTATAGATAATTACTTTTTTAAATCCCTCTTTTATTAGAAGATTTCCTGCTAATAAAGTTTGCTTACTGTTATCACCATATATAATTAAATGATCTTCTTTGACTATACCTTTTTTGTTAATTATTTCTGCCAGTTCTATATATTCAAAGAACTTAAAAGGTAAACTTCTAGCTGTTTTTATATGACCACCTCTAATTTCACCACCAATTATCCAACCGTTATATCCTTCTACTGGTCGAATATCGATAATTTTAACATTAGATTTATCTAGATTTTTAACTAATTCATTTGTTGTAGTTATTGTCATATATTTATATGTTTAAACCTTATAAGTAATATAGTATTGATAATTGAGAGTAATTAGATATCTTTTAGCTACCAATGTCAAATAAGAGAATATTCATATAGTTAAATTTTTGTGAAGTATTATGTGGCTAGGTGTTTATGGGGAATTTAAGAGTAAAACAAGTTCCTTCACCAACTTTGCTTCTGACATCTATAGAACCTCCATGCTCTTCTATTATTCCATAAGAGATTGAAAGTCCTAAGCCAGTTCCCTTACCAACTTCTTTTGTTGTAAAAAAAGGATCAAAAAGTTTTTCAATATTCTCAGGTTTTATTCCTTCTCCATTATCTTCAACTGATGCAAATATAAATTCATCTTCTTGCCAGGTAGTAAGTTTTATAAAACCTTGATCTTTTATTGCATGAGCCGCATTTACAAGTAAATTTACAAAAACCTGTGTTATTTGATCTAATCTACAAGGAACATCAACTAATTTTCCTAAGTTCTGCTCTATAGTACATGTATATTTTAGCTCATTTATTGTTAACCTTAAAGCATCCTTTATGCCGTTATTTATATTTCCTGGTGAAGTTATTTTACTTTTAGGTCTTGCGAAATTCCTAAGACCTGTAACAATATCTTTTATTCTAACAACACCGTCAATTGATTCTTCAAGCAGATCCGTAGTGTCTTCTAATATGAATTTAAAATCTTCTTCTTTTTTTATAATTTCTATATCCTCAATAAACTTCAATATTTGTGTTTCTTTAATATTGTCTTTTATATAGCTGTAAAGTTCTTCATTATGTTTATAAAGAGTATTATAAACACAAATATACTCTTTCATTGTATGTAAATTGGTTGTTACAAAACCTGTAGGATTGTTAATTTCATGTGCAACACCTGCGGCTAATTGCCCCAATGAAGCCATTTTCTCACTTTGTACTAACTGCTTCTGAGTTGACTTTAAATCGCTGTTGATACTTAAAAGTTTTCTATTAAACTCTTCTAATTCCACTTTATTAGTTATTATAGCCTTTTGCATTTGATTAAATGACGACCTTAAAAACTTAATTTCTATTGGGTCTTTCTTTCTAAAGGGTAGATTATCATGTTCACCTTTCCCAACTAAAGTGATTTCATGTTCAAGTATTGATAATGGTTTTGTAACTGTTTTTGATGTTATAATTGAGAAAATTATAGCAAGTAAAATAACAGATAATATTGATATTAAACTAATACTATGTAGTATTTCACTTGTAGATTCCTTAATAACATTTTCATCCGTATCTATTTGTAACGATAGTGGTAAACTTTCAAGAGTAAAATTAGAGCTGATAAATCTTTCAGATGTTTCGCCAACTTTAGCAATAATATTCTTGCCATTTAATACTGAAAATGAGTGCTTATGTGTATCAGATTCAAAAAGATGAAGGTTATGTTCAAAGATATTCTGAAAATCGGTTATAAAAATTAGATACCCCTCAACTAGATCATTATATTTAATACAACTTATAAAAACTACATTATTATTGGCATCTAATATTTGTGTACTTTTTTTGGTATCTAATACTTCTAGAATTTCTGAAAAGTTTGTAAATATATTATTAATCTTATTTACGGAGTTGTGTGTGCTATATATTATCTGTCCATCAAATGCTAATAGTAGTAATTCTCCGTCTAGATTACTTATTTTTAGATCATCCATAAAATCTTTTAAATAATACTCTGTATCTACAGGATTCATAACTGCGGTTGTAAATATGGAGGAATTTGAATCCTGTTCAAGTATAAATTTATAGTTATCAATATTTTTATCAAATTGAGTTTTAATATTAAATAATTGCTCAACGTTTTGATCTATAACAAGTTCAGTAAGGTTTCTTTCAGTTATCCATATAAATAGTGTAATAGAAAAGAACATAATCAGTCCAAAAATACCAAATGAATATATTGCCGTTTTTAATAATATGCTATTACGTTTTTTTAATATGTTACTTATCATTAATAACCTCGATACTACCATTTGGTAGATATCTGGCCATCCTAAAGTTATCAATACTAAGGGCTTCGTGTGCAGAGTCATTTTCGGGGGTAAATGTTGAAAATGGTTTATTATAGGTTTTAACAAGTCCTTTTATTGGTGTTTCAACTGATTCTAATGCAACTCTTAATAATTCCCTATTTAGCTTAATATCTTCAGTAAAATTAATATGTTTACACGCTTCAATAAATATTCTAGTTAAATCGTAGGAATGTATAAATCCATTTGGTGCTTTTAAGTCATTTGGATCTTTGATATTTGAAAATTGTTTTTTTATATTTTTAAAAACATTAATAGAGAAATCTGTTCCAGGTTTATCCAAAAACGAGAATGAGGTTTGGATAAATTTAAGATCTATTTTATTAGTTATAATATTAGAACCTAAACTCTCAAAAAAATTCCCTCCAGTAATACCCCAATGACTCCTTATCGGAATTCTTTTATTTTCTTCTCTCTGAGACATCGCTCTAGAAAAGACGATCCCCTCTGGTGAATTACCAACAAAAAAAATAACATCATTATTTTTACTATATATATCACTTAGAATTTGTTTGCTACCTATCTCTTTAATTCCCCAAGAAAACCATATTACTTCAGGATCTCTGAAACCCCTTGATGTTATAGCTTTTCTCATATTTTTATAATTTGATTTACCCCATGGTGTGTTTTCAAGTAACAAAATAGGATTTTTAAACTTCTCAACATCGAGGGAATATGAAGTAATAACCTCTCCTGCTTTAGTATCATCGACTGATAATCTAAATATCCAATTTCTACCAAGACTATCAATACTCCTACTTATAGGACCAGCTGCAGCCCATGGATTTAATATTGGTATTCCATTTTTATTTATATAATCAAAATTGTTGATAATTGCAGATGAGTGGAGCCCAGTATATGTAACTAATGCATTCTCATCTGATGCAAACTCTTCGAGATATTTTAAACTACGCCTACTATTCCCATGATGATCTTTAATTACAAGTTCAATTTTGCGATCACCTATTGTATAGTTCACCTCGGATAATGCGACATTAATTCCCATCTCGATTGCTTCCCCTGATAATTTAGAACCACTCATATCTGCATTTAAGTATATTTTATATGATTCATTTGTTTCAGATATTAAATCAAACAGTGGAATTAAAAAAAAAGATAAAATTGTAATTTTTTTCAATAAACTTTTCATAATATAATTATTATTTAACTGTGAGAAAAATACAAATACAAAAATAAATTGCTTGAAATATAAGATGAAATAAATAAAAATTACATTATGGGGTAATAATGGAAATATTGTTTGTTGATGATGAAAAAGAGATATTATCCTCAATAAAAAGACAGTTTAGAAAAGAAAAATTTACTATTGATACCTGTAACAGTGGGAATGAAGCTCTTGAACTACTTAAAGCGGGAAATTATAAAGTCATTTTGTCAGATGAAAGAATGCCGGAAATGAATGGTTTAGAGTTAATGAAACAAGTAAAAACTCTCTACCCAGCTACAATTCGAATTATTTTATCTGGATACGCTGATAGTGAAACTATTATAAATGCGATTAACCAAGGTGAAATATTTAGATTTATTTCCAAACCTTGGAATTATGATGAGATGCTAGATTGTATTAATCAGGCTATTGGGAAATGGGAATCTGAAGTAAAAAAGAAAAAGTATATTGAGCAAATTTTAGAAGAAAATCGCCGACTTAAGATGAAGTTATCCTTTAGAGATTCAAGTCTTGTTCTTGATAAACAAGTTATCGATGAAGTGAATATTTCAATAATAGCAATTAATGAGAAAGGTATAATCGATAATTTTAATAAATATGCAAAAGAAGAGCTAGAAAAAAACTTTGTAATAGGGGATCACATTACAACTATAATTTCTAAAGAAATGTATAAAAATATAGAATCAGGGGCACATAATAATGCAGATCAAAAAGATTTTGAGTTAAAAATATCCGAACATAACTATGTTATATTTATTAGATTATTAAGACCATCAGACCCATATAAGTTTTTAATTCTTTTTGAAAGAATAGAAGGATAATACAGATGTATATACTATTTATTGATGATGATAAAAATGTTCTAACCTCTATTAATAGAAGCCTAAAGAATTGGTTTAGGGATGAAGGGATAACAGCGATTATGGTAACTTCCGCAAAAGATGCTATTAGGGAGCTAAAAAGTTATTCAAAAGAAATTGGTGTCATTGTATCTGACCAAAGAATGCCTGATTTAAACGGTAATGAACTTATATCAATTATTCAAAACAAATATCCAGATATTGTCCCAATTATACTCTCAGGTCATTCGGACTTGAAAGATATGGAGAAAATGATTAAATCTCAGATATTTTCTTTCATTGGAAAACCATGGCAAAACATTGAATTGCAAGAAGAGATTAAAAAGGCAATGAATCACTTTCTAATAAAAAAAGAGAATAGGGAATTAAAAGAGAAGATAAAAAGAGAGCTTCATTTGGCTAGGGATTTTCAAAAGACTATTATGGATAATGCTATAAAAAAAGATCTTCCTATTACAATAAATGTAACTTACCAACCTTGTATAAGTACTGGTGTCAGTGGTGACTACTATGATATTTTTAAATTATCAGAGACGAAAATTGTGGTTCTTTTAGGGGATGTCTCAGGTCACGGAATACAACCTGCATTTATCTCCATGGCTTTAAAATCAATAATTCCTTTTGAATATTTCAAAAATATTCAAACCGACAGCTTTTCAACTATTAAGTTTACACAATGGCTTAATAATAGACTCTATGATTATTTAAAACCTTATCCGGGGCTTTTTGTAACATTAACATGTCTATACATTGATCTGGACAATAAACTCTGTACTTGCACAAATTCTGGACAGCCTAGACCAATAATACTTAATAATAATAGTGTTTCAATTATAGAAAATAATAATATCGTACTTGGAATTGAAAAGGATAATAGTTACACAAATGAAACAATAGAAATTAAACCTTCTTCAAAAATCTTTATCTGTTCTGACGGTATATATCCTTCAGGAAATAGTTCTGAGATTTATACAGAAGATGATTTAATTAATATTCTCCAGGAAAATATAAATGATCTTTCAAATCATACCAAGATCCTAAAATCTATTTATGATCGTCATCTAACAGAAGAGATAGATGATGATATTACAATATTAACAATTGAGATTGATAAATAATGAAAAAAATCATTATTTTATTATTATTAATTCCTTTAAGATTATATTCTGAAGTTCAAATTGGTGGTATACCAGCATTAATTTATGAGAATTATGATGAAGTTAATTTAATATATGATGACGATGGTAATGAAATTGACAATACTCCTATTTCTAAATTATTAACATCTTTAACTGCACAATTTATATGGACTGATAACCGAAATATACTTTTATTAAATATAGAACTTTTTGGTTCTCTTGGCAGTCTAGATGGTAGTTTTGGAAAAGATGGAGAACTTAGTGGTCAATTAAAAGCAGATACATTTTATCAAGGATATTATAAAGACTCCCCACTTTATATAAAGTTTGGGAAATATAATGCATCGTTGCCCTTTGGATTTGGAACAACAGTTACAACAGGTCAGGGTGAATTAGGTTATAAATCTGATATTTTAGATGTCTTTTATTCAGGAATTTTTTATAGCTTATTTAATACTTATAATGATGATGGTTCATACGATTTTAATAGTGAAAAATATAATGATGACAATTTAATAATTAACTTATTAGGAATTGATCTAAACTTACAAAGTAACAAAGTTTTGTTTAGGCTCCCTATAGAGTATCAGGACTCTAATTTTTTTAATTCCATATACCCATCAGTTAATCATAATATAAATTTAGATTTTGTAGAGGCTAATACTTTTGTTGGATTAGCGTACCGTGATGAAGTCTCTACATGGGCTATAAGGGAAGAAGTTTCAATTAATTATTTCAATTTTAAGACGAAAATTCTTGGTGCACATCTAACTAGTAATGACGAAATAACAGATAACTATAACTTTACATCTATTGATAATAAGAATCTTGAATTTCATTATGGCTCTCATTTTAACTACCTCTATCAAGAGGCTGGTAATATTTACGGATTAAATAGTATTGGACTTAATCAATCATGGGATAAAGATAATATTAACATTTGGTTAAGTGCATCATCACATTTTACTGCTAAAACATATGACATTGAAGATAGAGAAGACTCATTTATTGGAACTATATTTTCAGGTGGGTTAAAGTGGAAAAATCTTTGGTCAGAAGATACTCTTTTTGAAATTTACATATCTGTACTAAAACCAGAGGGATTTTCTGTTATAGAAGAAATCCAAACTAGAGACTTAGGATTTCAGTTAGTATTAAAGCTACAACAAATAATTTTTTAGATTTTAATATTTAAGATATAAAAAGAAATATAATTTATAAAAGGAGAGATTATGACCGAGGCAATTGGAGTTTACAGCGACCAAAAAAGATCAATTGAGTATGAATCAATATTAGGATATTACAAAGCTACCTTTTTGGATAAAACATATATTATTGAGAATCTGCTATTAGTCATTATTGATTTATTTGATCAAGATGATTCTATTAGTATTGCAAATGAAATTAGAAGTAAGGATAGTTCTATACCTATTTTATTATTGGTTAATTATCCTAACTCTACAAATACTAAAATATTGAAACATGTAAATGGGTTAGGTGCTACAAGAGTTTTAGAATATAGGGATAGATTTAAAGCTTCAGTTTTACTTAATAGTCAAAGTCTCATTCACCCAGAATATCCTTGGAAGAAACATGACATAGCTATTATTGTTTCAGTATTTGACGAAGAACAAAGATTTCAGAATATTTTAAATCAAACAAAAAAATTACAAGGATTAATTGAAAACTCATTTATTAACTCATCAATATATTTTGTAAATGATGGAAGTAAAGATGACACATTGAATCTTCTAAACAAAATGGTAAGCTCTAAAAATGAAGAGATCAATATAGTTGAAAAGAGCCCTTTGTTTTCTGCTCATAACCTAATTGTTAATACCCGTAAAGCTGGTACTTACATTGAGGGAATTAAAAATGTAGATGCGGAATATATCTTTTTTCTCGATGGTGATGATTCATTTATTATGGAAGATGTATCAAAGATGATTAATATACTCCAGGATGGTTATTATGATTTTATTGTTGGAACTAAGGACCAAACTGCAGAGGATCGAAAACCAATAAGAAGACTTATGAGTTTTGTAAAACGTTTTTTAACTAAGGGGTTGTTACCATATGGAGTTAAAGACTCACAAACAGGATTAAAGGGAATGCGAAGTTCTGTTGCTAAGACTTTGCTTAATAATATGCATATACAAAATGGATTAGCAGCAGACTTAGAAATGTTATATTTAGCGAAAAAATATAGGTTTAGAGTTTTACAACTTCCAGTTACTTGTTATGACAGAGAGGGTTCACACATAAATATTATTAAAGATTCACTAATGTTTATAAAGGCAATTTTTTCAATTCCAAAACAAAATAGAGGTAAAATATGAATGAAGTATTTTTTATAGATGATGAACAAAGTGTATTAAATAGTATAAAAAGAGCTTTTAGGAATGAAGATTTTAATGGTTTTTACTTTACAAGTGCTATTGATGCTTTAAAGGAAATAAATTTAAGAAAACCTGATGTTATTATATCTGATATTCTAATGCCAGAAATGAATGGTTTTGAGTTGCTACAGAAATCAAAAGAGTGCTCCCCTGGAAGTGTACGTGTTATGCTTACAGGTTATGCTGATGTAACAACAATATTACACGCAATGAATAGTGGTGAAGTATATAGATTTATAACCAAACCCTGGAAACTTGAAGCTGATGCAATCAAGATTATAAATGAATCAATTGATTACGCAGCTTATTTAAAGTCTAGGCTTTCTAAGTAGTGCAACAACGCCAGTAAAACTTAGGCAAACATACATAAAAAACATGCCCATAGCTAATATGGGATGCCTAAGAGCTCTAAGTATATTACCTGCTCTATATAGTACGGGTCTAAAAAAATACCATCTACTTAGAGCCTTTAAAAAACCTTTATCTTCTGACTCGAAAGTCTTATTCATTAAGTTAAAGTAGTAATATTTTTTGGAAATTATCCCTTTAAATGTTGCTTCTTTTTCATCATGACGTAGAAATGTATCAACTGCTCTTAAAATATATCCACCATTATCCCTATATCTTATTGTTGGTTGAGTCTCCTCGAATGATATCTCTGTGGGATTTAGCCCACCTGATTGGTTATATGCATTCATCTTCCAAAACCGTGCAGCCTCAATTGAGTTTTTCCCTAGGGTCCTACCTGCATTATTAATAATAGACCTTTCAAATACTTTTACTTTACTGTAGAAATTTGTATAAGTTGAATATGGTCTCTCAGGTATTACTAAAGCTCCTAAATTCTCATAAGATGTAAAATACTTAAGGCATAGTTCTACTAACTGATAGTCTAGAATCATATCATCATCCATAAAAAACAGATAATCACTACCTAATTCCATTGAAAGTTTTATACCTGCTTCCCGAGCTAATCCTCTCTCTCCGTGCTCTTTAAGAATTAATTTTAACCCAGAATGTTCTTCAGCAAGAGATGTTAAGTGTTCAGGGGTGCCATCAATTGATCCGTCATCAACAACAATAATATTAAGGTTTTTATGGCTCTGATGTACTGAACTTAATATGGCTTCGTCTACCTTTAATTTGTTGTTATACGTAGTTATTACTATAGATACTAAATTATTCATTTTAATCTCCTACAACTCTCTATCACAAAACTCTTTAAATTTAATAGCTGTATTATCCCAATGAAGAGTTTTACTTAACTCATAAGCTTTAAATCGTATATCATTGTATTCTTGGGTCAAAGTAATTGACTCCTGCATCGAATCCCTTAGCCCTTGAATATTACCGATATCGACCATGTAACCACTCTCTCCATGTTGAACAGCATCTCTTGTACCTGAAGCATTATATACAAGACTAGGTGTCCCTACTGCTGCTGCTTCTGAAATTGTTAATCCCCATCCTTCTCTAATTGAAGGAAATATAAGAAGGTGAGCGCGGCTCATTAAGTTTAGTTTTTCTTCTTCTGTCACAAAGCCTTTATACTCAACATCTCCTTGTAAATTATCTGTAGAAACAGATAGTCCGCAATCACGACATAAAGGATTAAGTTGCTTCTCCATATAGTCAACATTGATTTTACCAACAATCCAAAGTTTAGCTTCTGGGTAATTTGCTTTTACTAATGAAAATGCTTTAATAGCATCGTCTATCCCTTTATATTTTGCAAAACGCCCTACATAGATAAAAGTAGGATTTTCTTCTTTCTTTTTAAAATCATCGATACTCCAAGGAGTAAAACTAAGACCTTCAGGAAGTATAGAGATCTTATCTGGAGAAAAACCTATAGCTTCAAGATCCTTTTTTGTAGAATCACTAACAGTAATTGTTAGATCTTTTTTATTTAGCTTTAATAGAGGTTTCTCTAATAAATAACCAATTAAGCTAAATGGAAACTTTGTATGGTAAAACCATATTTTCCTAGTTAACTGATGAATGAAAAAAATCCTTTTACTCTTTTCAACCCAGAACTTTGTAAAAAACCGATGTGTATTACACTGATTAACTACATAATCAATTTTATCTCTGTTTTGTTTATAAAAATTTACTGCTTTAGATATAACTGTAAAAATAGAACCACTTCTAATATAAAGAATACCATCGATTTCTTCCTCTTCGGTACAATCCTTGAATAGAGGTGAATAGTGTAATATTCTATAGTTCTTTTTATCCATTCTTTTAAGCATTTCGTGGGTAAAAATTTCAGCTCCACCCATTTTAGGTGCTTTAATATCTCTCCATGATAAAAATAATATTGTTTTTAGATCACTTTTTTTTAAATTATATTCCATCTCTTTTTCTCCTTAAGTATAACTCCATATAAGCTTAGAGCGATAACAAAATACACGATACCTTCAATTAGCAGTACCTCACTAATAGATCTTGCAATTATGATGCCAACTGACACTAAAACTAGTCCAGCAAATAAAACAACATTAAAGATCCTGCTATTTTTGGCCAATAGTGTAATGATAAAGAAATTAATTATTACTAAAAGTGCAAATATCACCCCTCCATATGGAACCCAGTCTCCTGCTGAAAGATATTGTTCACCAAACATATATGGAAGTATCATTTTGAAAACAGTGTTATAGAATATCTGAAAGAAAGCTAATACTATAACTAGTATAATAAGAAATCGTTTCCACCTTCTCTCAAATTCATAATTATCAATACTATTATCCGCAAGTTCAGGTAAAAAAACTGCCATTAAACTACTTCCAACAAAAAACTGGATCATACCCAATTTTTGGACTATCGCGTATATAGGTGCGAATTCCTGATGTAATCCATTAACTAGAATCATATCCATTGAGAAATAACTATAGATGAAAAACTGACTCAAAATGAAAACAACAATCTTTTTATTTTTCAAAAAGCTTTTAACACCCATTAGTTGAAGTTTTCTAATTTTAAGAGTAACAACATAAAACTTAAGGTGCACCAGGGCTATGGTATAACCTAATAATATAGAAAGAAGTGGGATATAAATATTAGGAAACCTAGGCATAAATATTATTAAAAAAGCAATCTTAACTATAACTTCAATATAGAAACTAACATTAAGTTTTAGGAAGCTTCCCTGCCCCTGCATTAACCCTCGGCCACTACTTAAAACCGAGTGCAAAATAAGAAGTATAGAGATTATAATTAAAGATAAAAAATCTCCTTTTAGGAATGGGACAATAATAGGTGAAAATATGATTAAAAGAATTGATGGAATTCCCATAATAATAAAAGGATTTACTAATTTTAAATCTGTTCCGGAAATCTTAACCCCTGCTGAGAGTTTTGCATTGTAACTCTGAAGTGCTATTCCAATAACCATAAGAAGTGAAACAAGGGCTAAATAGGCGTTTAGAACAGCGTAGGATCTTTTTATTAAATACCAACTAGTGTAAACATGAAAACCATAATTAAAACCATTTAAAAGAATATCAAGAAATGGATAGATAACTTTTTCTTTAATTTTCATTTTATTTCCTTATGAGAAAAGATTAACTCAAAGTGTGCAAAATTTGTATATTATCAATTAATCATATACTATTAATATTAGGAAAACAAATTTATGATAAAAAAAAGTATACTAATTGTTGACGATGAAACATCGTATTTAAACTCCTTAGAGCGTGGTTTAAGAAGATCAGAAATATGGGACGAAATATTTCTAAAATGTGTATCTTCTGTAGATAGTGCAATAACCGAACTAAATCTTATAAAATTTGATATTGTATTAGTTGATTTAAAAATGCCTAAAAAAGGTGGTAGTGTATTAATCGATATTCTACTTAAATATGAACATCCTCCATACATTATAGTTATAACTGGTAGTGGAAGCGTTACAAATGCAATCTCTTTTATTAAAAAAGGGGTCTATGACTATATATCTAAACCTATAATACTAGAAGAATTGATATTAAAACTCAATCAACTGTTCACTATTATAAGTAATGAGTTTAAAATTTCTTTGCTAGAGAAAAGAGTCTCGATTTTAACTATTACAAAGGATTTTGTTGCCTCTAGTAATTCAATGTTAAGTGTTCATAAAATGATAAAAACAGCTCAGAATAGTAATTTCCCTGTGCTAATATTAGGCGAGAGTGGTACAGGTAAAGAGATAATTGCTGACCAGATACACTACGGAAGTAGTAGGCAAAACAGATCGTATATTAAAACCAATAGTGCTGGAATTGTTTCTACCCTTTTAGAAAGTGAGATGTTTGGTTACGAAAAAGGGGCCTTCACAGGGGCTATAACTAGTAAAAAAGGTCGTTTTGAATTAGCTAATCAAGGAACACTTTTTCTTGATGAAATTGGAGATATGGATATTAGTCTACAGGTAAAACTTCTTAGGGTATTGCAAGATGGTTCTTTTGAAAGAGTAGGAGGGACTGAAAAACTATTTTCTGATGCAAGAATAATTACTGCAACAAATAGAAACCTTTCTAAACTTATTTCTAATGGCGAATTTAGAGAAGATTTATATTATAGATTAAATATTATTCCAATAGAGATTCCACCATTAAGGGAACGTATAGATGATGTTCCCATCCTAATCGATACCTTTTTACGTAACTTTAATAATGAGTATGAGAAAGAAGTTACGATTAATAAAGATGCAGTTAAAAAATTGCAAAGTTTTGATTTTCCAGGAAATATTAGGGAACTAGAAAATATTATTGCCCGATCCTTTGCAATGTGTGAATCAACTACAATTACTGTAGATGATATTCCACTATCCAGTTTAAACTCAAATACAGCTAAGAGTCACAAAGAAATAGATTCATTTAATCTCCAAGAAAATATTGATTACTTAGAGATACAGTTAATAAAAAAATGCTTAAAAAAGAATCGATTTAATAAATCAATTGTTGCAGAGGAACTTGGGGTTTCTAGAAGACAACTCTATTACAAGATGGATAAGCATAATATTTCGTAAACTTGGTACGGTTTGTGCATATTATTTATATGCGGAGGCTAGTATGAAATATATAGCGATTTTAATAACAATAATAATTTCTTTATCTTGTGAAAACCCGTTTTTTGAGCAAATAGATGATAACTTTGAAGAAATTATTGAAGATAATATTGGTGATGATAATGATATCATTATTGTTGAAAATGAAAAATTTAATTATGAAACATCAAATCTAGTTTCATTTGATATAGATACTGTTTTTAGCAGCGTACCTATAAATATATATTTTGATACGCAAAAAAGACTTTCAGTTATTTCTAATAGAAATGGTAAGATAACTACAACAACAACGATACCAGCATATGTAACCGAAATAGTTCTAAAAACAGATTATATTGGTCTTCCACAATCTATCGTGGTTCCTTTGATAAATGGTGAGATAAAATATACATATTTTTCCAAAGATTTAAATAATGCTACATATTTTTCCAGAGGAAAACCAAAATCAAAACAAGATAGTGCTTATCAAACTTTAGGAAGCTGGGATAATAGTGGTGTTCCCGATTATATTCTTAGTAATGAACTGTTTACATCAGATTTTTTAACTGTATTAAACTCAGTTCTTCCAGAAAATCAGCCTGTTCCTGAAAATAACCCTCAATATCTTTCTGATGGTGCTATTACTAATATAAGTATTGTCGAAGATGGTGAAGTCTTTGTAACTTTTGTCCATGAAGGTGCAGGATATAAAAATGTACTACTATTTTTTACATATCAAACTAATAGTGGAATTCCAAGTACTATAGAAAAAAGTGATCTTACAATAATTTATCCAAATGTTTCATATAGTGGAAGTGGTGGTGGTTTAACTTCAGGTGATACTGTAAAGATTGGTGATTTTTCTGCTGGAACAACAATAGCCTGGGCACTTGTTGCAAATGGCTTTGAATCGGACTCAAGTGTTGGAAATGGTAATAATACATTCTACTCTATAGATGAATTAAATAAAGAAGAAAGTCCTAATAATCAACATGTTGTTCAGATAGCATTTGATGAAAGAGTTATTATATCTTTTGAAGACCTTGAAAGACCATATGGTGATAACGACTTCAATGACGCAATATTTTCTGTAGAGTCTAACCCAATTACTGCAATAGATAAGGATGGTATAGTAGTACCTGAAGATAGTCCTACAATAGATAGTGATGGAGATGGAATAATTGATACATTAGATAGCTTTCCTAATAATAGTAATTTATCAGCAATAGACTACTACCCTTCAGAAGGTAATTATGGAACACTAGCGTATGAGGATCTTTGGCCACATATGGGTGATTATGATTTTAACGATTTAGTAATCGATATAAGAATAGAAGAGTATAAAAATTCAGCAGGTGATGTAGTATCAATAAAGGCTTGGTTCTTAATACAAGGAATGCTAGCTAGTATGAATAATGGATTTGCTATAGAACTAGGTTTAAGTCCTGATAACATAGCAAATACAACAGGAGGAGAATTCTCAAGAGGATATATAAAAAGAGATAATAATGGAACTGAAAAACGTCAATCTAAAGCTGTAATTGGAATTTTTGAATCAGCACAACAACATTTTGTAGAGAATGTTGGAACTGAAATGGTTATTACTGTTGAGTTTACAGATCCTGTAACTAGAAACGATCTTGGTTACCCTCCATATAACCCGTTTATTATGAGTAATGGAGAGAGAGGAAGGGAAGTTCACCTACCTGGGAAAGCTCCAACAGATCTTGTGCATATTGATTATTTTAATTCCGTCGATGACAATAGTGTTTTAACTAGTGATTATAGTACAGTAATTGACGGTGATAGCTATAAAACTGTAAATAATCGTCCTTGGGCGCTTAATTTACCTTCAAGCTTCAAATACCCTAAAGATGATGTAGAGATAAACCAGGTGTATACTAATTATGATAGCTGGGTTGATAGTGATGGTTTATCAGACAGTGATTGGTTTCTAGACTTAAATGGAAATATAAATCATACATTACTCTTTATTAAATAATTTATTGAGAATCCTTCTAAATAATACAATGAGGGATTCTCTTTTTTTTGCATAAACATATAAGTAAAAAAGTATAAAAAAACCAATAGGCCATAAAACAAACCCCAAGATATAGTGTGTTTTCAATCTTGGCTCAACTTTAGCTACTCCACTATCTTTAGTAAAATATAATGCCCTTAAACCATTTAAATTTGTATCTGAAATTGTTTCATTTCCATTTATATTTAATGCCCATATGGGGTGTGGGCTAATATCAAATTTAAATGCAGATATTTCATTATTATTATATTTGCTTTCAAACTTACGCATTGTTGGAGAACTCTTTATTGACGCATATACAGAATCACTTTTTATATCCTTAAAAAGTGTCTCTAACGGTTCCATACTAATATACATTCTGTCTAGTAATGGGAGATTTTTATACGGGTATAGTGATAGGTTCTTAATACTTGAAGATGATTGTTCTTTTTTGTCTCCTCGACCCCAGATATGAAACATTAAACTTTTTGCATTATCAGGGGCTTTTGAAATATACTGGTATGAATTCCAGTTTCTTTTAAACCTTTCTTCTACTTCAGGTATAAAATCAGTTTTAATAACCTGATCTAGATCATTTAAATATAGTATTTTTGTATGTCTACTATTAAGTTTTTCCGACTTCATATTAAAACTAATAATATACTCCTCTCCACTTTT
This sequence comes from Spirochaetaceae bacterium, assembly GCA_051531975.1. Taxonomy (GTDB): domain Bacteria; phylum Spirochaetota; class Spirochaetia; order DSM-2461; family DSM-2461; genus Thiospirochaeta. The sequence goes on along the minus strand of JAOPTT010000009.1, from coordinate 466,901 downwards.
AACTAGGACTTTTGGAGATGATGATATATACCAATCAGCACTACAGGTTGGGTCATATTCAATCCCCAAGAAATCTTTACTTAAATTGTGCCTTATCATATCCCTTGTAATAAAAATACAATCACTATACCCATCTAGATCTACAGGTTCTTTAAAATCTGGAACAACAACCTCTTTTGGATTAAAATATTTCATTTTACTGATATCGATTAATGATTTACCAGTGTATTTAAGATCTATGTTTAATTCATAGCTTCCTTTAGGTAATGGATCTGTAATTATTGTATATTTTTGAAGATTTGGTATTAGTCCTGGAAAATCCGAAACAGCTTTGAAATAACTTCCATTAACCGAATCTTTATTCTCTAAAATTACTCCGATGTTTTCTGTTTCAGTTTTTGAAATTGAGATCTTTTTCTTAAAGTTACCATCGCTATCAATGCCATTTAGAGATATATCAAAATTACTTAGATTCTCTTCACCACCAAGATACATTGTTAAATAGTAACTTCCATCTTTAAGTAGATCGATTTTATTAGATAAAGTTCCATTAAAAGATGTCCGAGCCCGACCCATACTTAGATTTGTATAATTACGTTGTGTTTGTATGCTTCCTATATAGTCAAAGTCATATTCTGATTCTAAAGATATTAAATTTCTTGATTTTGATATGGCTTCATTAAGTATAAATGACTCCTGCAGATACTGTGATTTTGGTATCAAAACAATCTCGTTTATTCCATTAAAACCACCTTTATTTTCGATTATAACTGGAAATGAATTGCCTAAATGTTTAAAACTTTCCAGTCTCTGCCACAAGAAACCACTAAAATCATACTTCTTAGTATTTATTAAAGTCTCTTTATCTCCTAATGAAATCGAAACTTCACCTCCCTCAGGGGAGAAAAACATCCTTACAAAAGGTATAAGTTCATCCTTATTATCTGGTGTATAATCTATAGTTATCCTATTAGGTGCACTATATTCTGATAGTTCTATAATTGAGAAATCATGTATCCACCAATGGGTATTCTGCTCGGGTCTACTAAAACTGAGAATATCTATTCTTACAAATGCCGTATCTTTTGGTGTAATATATTCACCGAAAAAATTAAAATATTCAAAATTGACACTGTTTTCAGGAGTCAAAATATAAGCAGTCCCAACTTCTTCATTATGACTATTATAGAATTTTGCCTTAAGATGCATCTTGTTTGTACCTTTACCAGATATTGTTAAAAAAAACTGATAAGGAACTTCAGGTTCTGCAGGCATATAGCCACTTTTAGCAACCTGCCATATGTTATAATTTTGCCCTTTTGAAATTATCCCGTGTACAAGAGGTAACTCTCGATCTATCGATAGAGGATAAGTCTCAATTTCTATTGCTGAGTTATTATCAGTTGTAAAATTATATCCCTCATAGAGAAATGTCTCAAAATCAATATATTCTTTACCCTTTACTCTACTTTTTTTATGAACTGGTATATCCAGCTTAATTGAGGAAAAAGATAGGGCTAGTCCAGACTGAAAACTCATATCAAATCTTAAAGGTTTTATGTTTTGGGATTGAAGATGCCAAAGCCAGTCCGAGGTATGTATTGCAGACTGTGACCAACCTAAAAATGGGTTACCATTCCGTACATATTTTGCAGGAGATAAGTAATATTTTTCAGGTAACGAGGCCAATAAAAGTTCATCAAATGTTGTAGTCTCAATTAAATCACTATTACGAATATTAAGTAGTGGATTCCCCTTTCTCTGTGAATTATAAACAATACCCATTTTCTCGTATGTAAAGCCAGGTATAAGGGATATAGATGATATAGAATGAAATCCCTTAGATGTATATAAAATGCTATCAACATCACCTTCAACCTCTGGTGTATTATCTAATTGGTATAAACTGAAGTATCTATTTTTATAATGTAGAGAGATATCTTTCTGAAAATTTAAAACATCTAGGTTAAAACTTTGTCGATAATTTTGACCTAAAAAACCTGTTCCATATGCGAACTCATCAACCCCCAGCGGTTCTAAATATGATCCAAAGTCTTGGGTTAACCCCCGATCAAGTATATATTGTAGAAAGTTTATATAATAACTAATGCTTGTATCAGAACCTTCATGATGGAAGATTGTATTTTTTGTAGATTGATAAATAGAGAAATCGGCAGTAGCTTTATCTTCACCAAAATCATCGGGATTATTGTTCCAATCTAATGTTGTAAACCCGGTACTGGTCTGTAACATATTACCAGAAACAGGGAAATTTAAGACTCTTTTATCACTTGGTATAAATTCTTTTTGTACTTCGGTATATTCATTTGGAACGTTAACTGGATAATAAAATCCGTTTATAAATCTCTCTCTAAATGGTGATATATATAATATAAATGAGGCTATAATTACAAGAAACAGTGTACTTTTAATAAAATAACTTAAATTTACCCCTTTTATATTAATACTAAATATTTTTTCTACACCAAAAATGAGAAAGATACTGTAACCAATAGCTACTATTCCTATTAGTTTATTAGGATCTCTGAATAGATTACCAAAAAAAGGAACATCCATTACCAGTTTAATAAATAATTCTCCAAAATAAGGCAATGTAGTACCTGTACTAAAAAGTAAAAAAAGAGCAGTTAGTATAAAAAGAAAAAGCAGTAAATGGTTTTTTCTAATGTAAAAGAAAACTCCAATACCTATAACAAGAAGAAGTATGATACCACCAATATAAAATTGAATATTAAGTGTTGATAGATCAAACATTGGCCACCAGTAACTGATCATTAATAATGACTTATCGATGGAACTAAACCTGCTAAAAAGTGCAAGCGTATCAACTACATTTATATTATTCTGTGATGACTGAGCATCAATTAGAATACTTCCAAGATATACAGAAAACCAATAATAACAAAAAATTAAAGTTATTATTCCTAATAGAAAACCTTTTAAGAAAAAATTATATGTTATAGCCCTTTTTAAATATGATCCTGCCCATCTATTAAGTAGAATTTGTTTTACTAAAAGTAGAACCCATAACAAAGCAAATAAAATTAGTGTATAAAAAAAGTAGTGAATAGCCGCAGACATAACTGATATTGTTATAGCTAATACACCAATATGAACGATATTTTTTCTATATAGCTTAATCCTAAATACTGAATAATTTGGAATTACAACTTCTTGAAACTTAGGATCAAATATTTTTAAAAATAGCATTAAGGCTAATGGAAGTAGACTATACCCACACAGGAGATATATGTGTTGGATTCTATATATAACCCACGGATTAATTGCATAAAATAAAGATCCAGTTGATATAGCAATAAGCTTAAACAGAGTATTTTTGGGCCCAAGATATATTCTTAAAATTGATTTAGCAAATAGATATATAGTGAAGCTACTTATATAAATATTCATTAATATAAACGTCTTAATAAGAACCGTACCGCTGTGTCCATTTAAGGTTGAAAAGAAGTATGGTATTGCAATAGAAAAAATCCTTGGAAGATTTAGAATTGTTGGTGTATTCCATTTATTATTCCATAATCCAAGTATCTCTTCTAAATACCTTTTTGAATCTAATGGAAAATCAAGATCACTAAAAACAATATGCCCCTGTTGTAACATTGGACTGAAAAACCAAGCAATTAATGAGAAAACTATTAATAGAGAAAATAGATCATATCTATAAATATAGAAGTTTTTATTTATCCAGCTCTGTTTCTTCATCATCTTCACTCTTATTAGGTATATCCTGAAGTATTATTGAGATATCGTTTTTAAAATAATTAATAGCCTTATTAAGTCTTTGAACTTCGACAAACTTCTTATCAATATAACTTAATGAGTTTTTTAATCTATAAAAAAAACTGAAACGATTTGAGAATATTTCGGATCTTATTTCGGACTCTTTTATTGAATAGAAAAATCTAACCAAAAGTGAACTAATAAGTAACGAAAACAGTAGATATATAAAGTAAATTATAATTAAATAGGTATTTAGGTACTTGGACTTATTTTCTACAAAGGATTTTGGGATTGAAACATTTACATATAGACTTTCTCCTCCAATATCAATGTGACTATAACTCTGGTAATATCTTTTATACAGTACATTTTCACTTAAACCTAATTTCATTTTCTCAACTATAGGGTTATTAATAACTTTTCTTGAGTCATACTCTTCCCTAGACGATGAAACGATCTGACTATTATCATTGTAAATGTCTATAATTATCGGTCCGATTTCTTTAATATACTTATCTAAATAACTGTATTCTAGGCTCATCGATAGATATTGGTCTGTAATAATATCTTTATAGAAAAAAGCTAATTCACTACTATTGTCAGGAAGTACGATATTCTTAAGAAAATATTTTGAAAAATAAAAATTCTTTTGTAATGTAATTCTTATTTGCTCAGATATTGAATCTAATTTGAGGAACCCCTCTCTGCTTACATTTATAAGTGGTTTAAAATTATAATCATAAAGAACTACCTGTTTAATATTAGGTTGGAAATCAAGCAGGTATTTCATATCCTTATTATTAATATCATCTCCAGTTATAGATATGTATGAGATAATTTTTTCAATATCATGGAATTCCTGAAAGTAAAAATCTTTTATTTGATTTATTTTCTCATCTCTGACCCTTGAAACTTCGTTATAAGCTTCTTTTTTTATCGTCTTTCTAATAGATGATAGAAGATATTGTGAGACAATTATTGATGGTAAAATTACTGAAATCAATATTATTATAGTTGTAGTTATTTTTAAGGAATTAAGCTTCATATTAAAATTATAATACATTACTTTAACTAATTCAAAAGATGTACAAAAAAAATTAAATAATATCATATAATATTTGGTGAATATGGGATTCTACTTAATTAGAATGCTTCTGTTAGCTAACTTTTATAGGGATTCTTGTAGTTCCATGAACTTCGGAAAAAATATTATTCTTAGTTTCGTTTAATCCTCATTTGTTAATTATTAAGTTGCTTTGCAAATACTTATTGTGTTAATAATGACCAATGTTTTTCGAGGATTTGTTTTATTATACCTTCATCTTCCATCTGTTTCATAGCTGCAGTAAGTGTTGGAATAATATCTCTGTTTTTTTTATGCAGATAATGGTAAACAGGTATAACTTGAACCGGTTTATTTAGCAATTTAACATCAAGATCCAGGAAATTCCGTAATACTTTTACTGCATTAATTTTTGATAATACAACAACATCAACCCTGTTATATTTTAACATACTAAATAGTTGTTCGTTACTATTTACCTTTTGAGTGTCCATTCCTTCTGTGCCATTATCAGTTGTGGCAATACCCCGGCGAACTCCAATGGTATATTGTTTTAAACTGTGCCAACCTTTTACATCAAAATCATAATTCATGGAATAAACCTGCCATTCAGACAATATTAGCGGTATCTCTATCGGCATTAAATTTGTATAAGTTTTTTCAATACCACTAATTCGAAAAAGTTCTCCATCGGCATCGACACCTGAATTAGATACAATTAAGGATCTTTTTGCAGGTAATCCTGTTATTGTTAATTCCATATCAATTCTAGAATAAGCTTCTTTTAATACTTCATAGGCGTAGTTAGTAAAAGCTGACCCCTCAATTGCAGTAACTTCAATCTTCTTTGTCTGTGCAAAGATTACTGAAGAGATCATAAATATAGATAAAACGATTATATATCGTAAAAAACTATTTCTCATAACAAACTCCAAATGTATAGGTTAATATTTAAACCTACACTATAGATTATAACAATTATTATTAATGGAAGCAAACTTAATACGATGTAAATACATTCTATAAACATAAAATATGAATATTTTGACATTTAACTCTCTTTTCTTGTGGGTAATTCAGGAGTATAGACACAATCAGGATCAGTTTTTTGCTTTTTAACATATCCTAAAATGTTTTTGATACCTGTCCCGTATCCCTGAACAGGTGTAGGCATATCATGAGCTAGTTCTTTGTGAAGGTTCTTTAGATTGTAAAACGGGACTGAAGCATGCATATGATGTTCAATGTGGTAATTCATATTCCAATAAAAGAATGCCATAAACGGATTAAAGATAATGGTATGGCAGGATAACCTGAAATCGGGAATATTTGACCCAAGCCCAGTGTGCTGTGAGACAACACATGAATTACTGAGAAATGTTACAAAGAAGTAACTACAAGATACTGTATATATTAATACAAAAAGATCCAAATATATAAAAAGGCATATAAGTATAAGATGTCCAATAAATTGAAATCTTGCCCAGTTTATCATCTTTTTTCTATTGGTGTTATCTTTATTAAAATGTGGATCCCATGAAAAAAAGTCAGTTTGATCTCTGCCTAATAATAAGGCAAGGTTACATATCATAAGACATTTAAACTTTTTCCAATCAAACAAAAACCAGCTAATATAATCTAGTATATTAAATGCTGGAGGTTTAAGAACAGCTTCTTTATCCTTGCCTTGGAACAGTGTAAATTGATGATGACGTTTATGACTCTTTCTAAAATGAATCGGATTATTCCATGTAAGGAAACAAAACAGATTATAAAAAGATTCATTAAGCCATTTAGTTTTAAATGGTGTTTTATGACTAAGCTCGTGTACTGATGACTCCTCACCTAGGAAATTACTAAATATAGAATGAATGTATAATGCAATAAACATGAATATCCACTCTTCCACTATGAAAAAATATAGACTAACCATTGTTGTTAATAGATAAACAAGAAGTATTGATAGAGTTTGAATCAAACCCCGAAGGTTACTTCTTGCATTCAATTTTTTGAGAATAGTATTTTTAACCTGTATGCGGTAAAATTTTATAGTTTCTGACATTTAATACTTCCCTACTAATAATAATTACTATTAGTGGGGTTTGTAAATGCTAAATAGTCTGTTTATATACCTATTTAGGTAATTTTATAACTTTCTTTAGGTATGTCATCATTTTGAATAATTACCTTTAATTACTTATAGACAATTTCACGGCCTCTATATGTCAATGTCGAAGTAACCTTACCTAATATTACTATTGTCATTAATATCTCTTTTTCCATAGTCTTGAAAGACCCTGTCCTATTTCCAATTGTTAATGTTTCGTCTTTATCATTCCAAAACATATCTATTATGGAATATTCCCCTTTTTCGTAATTATAATTATCAGCGTCATCTTGGTAGAAGCTGTATGAAGCGTCAGCTCCTGGATATATATTCAGTTTTATCTCTTTATCACAACTTGAAGCACTATTTACTGAGACTTCTACCATAGGAATAATAGATCCACTTCTAACAAATATTGGCATTATGTCTAATGGTGCTTTTGCTGTAATGTATTTACCTCCTTTATGTTTCTCAAGTGTCCAGAAATTATACCAGTCACAATCTAGTGGTAAATAAACTTCTCTTGTTTGATTAACTCCAGTAAGAGGTGTGGAATTAGAAACATAGTACATAGGTTCTGTAACAGGACAGATCATAAGTTCATGTCCAAACATATACTGATCGCTGATATTATATACAGCGGGATCATTATTAAACTCAAAAGCTAATAGACGCATAATAGTATAATCCCGTAAAGTAACCATACCGGCCATAGAATATATATATGGTAACAGTTCATACCTTAAATTTATGAACTTATGAATAGTATCGTAAAAGAGTTCCCCCTTTTCCCCAAAGTTCCAGATTTCTCGTCGGGTATCTGTACCATGAGAGCGAAAAATTGGTAGAAAAGTTCCTAACTGTAACCATCTTGTATATAATTCACGATAACCTAAATCTTCACACCCATCCTCATAATCACCATCCCAAAACCACATATCTCCTTGCTTTACAAAAAAACCTCCAATGTCTAACGTCCAATATGGCATCCCCGAGGCACTGATATTTAAACCTTCGGGGATTTGATTTTTTAAAGTCTTCCAGTTTGCACTAATATCCCCAGACCATAAAATTGTTCCATACCTCTGTTGCCCGGTGTATCCACTTCTAGTAAGATTAATTACACGTTTTTCGACCGTAGTACTTTTTTGGCCATCAAATATTGTTTTAGCATGGAAAAGAGGATAAGCATTTGTATATTCTTCGTTAATATAATTTTTTGCAGTATTATGATATTCCATATAATTTTGATCCGGTTCTGGCTTAATAGGGTTATTCCATTCAGGAGAAAAAGGTTCACTAGCATCACACCACCAGGCATCAATACCTTTGGAAAAGAGTCCACTATTTGCTTGTTTCCAGTAAAGATCTCGAGCATCGGAATTAAAAGCATTGTATATTTCTGAATGCTGGAACAGTCCACCAACATTCTTCATTTCATTATAATTTTCAGACTTATTAAACATAATTGGCCACATTGAAATCATTAGATGCACACCAATACTATGAAGTGTATTTGTCATCTTCTTAGGATCTGGGAAACGTTCTTCATTAAAAGATTTTTGTCCCCACATTCCTTCATCCCAGTATTGCCAGTCAAGAACTATACAATCCAGTGGGACTTCTCTTTTTTGATATTCCTGAACAGTTTTTATGATCTCTTCCTGAGTTTCATATCTTTCTAAAGATTGAAAATAACCAAATGCCCACTTTGGTAACATTGTCGCACTACCAGTTATATACCGATAACCACTAATAATATTATCAAATGTATCACCCAGGATAAAATAGAAATCGAGATCTTCAACAGCCTCACTGTAGAGATAGGAGCCATATTCATTATCATTAAAGATTACAGGGGAATAAGTATCCATCAATATTCCGTACCCATTAGTTGAGACAAAAAATGGAATTGCAATTTTCATATTTGCTTGATGTATATATTTCCTATAACCACGTAAGTTTAATATACCTTCTTCGTGTTGACCCATACCATAAAGGGCTTCATCATCAGCCCATTCAAATGTTAAACGTGTATGATTAAGCTTTTTATAAAACTCTTTTTCAGAATCTATTATCACTTCCTTAATACCATCAGGTGTTTCTATTTTTTCAATTATGCTGTTTTTATCGAGGTTTGATCTATATGCATTATAAGGTATAAGTTGCTTTCCACCTACTTTTGACTCTTTAGTTAACAATTCACCATTGCTATTATAGTAGGTGAATGCACTTGTTTTTTTATTTATGACAAGTTGTATAAGTGCTGTGTATACAATGATGTCTAATTCAGTTTCACTATAAGACCAAAATTTAAATTCTGGTATTTCAACAGTCCCTGGGCTTTGTTGATCGTTAAAGGAATCTTCTAATGTATATATAATTCGTATAATATTATCTGACTTAGGTTCTAGCTTCATATTCCCTGCATCTGAATACAAAATTAAGCTACTATCTGTTTTAATTATTTTAGTTATTACACTCTGGGGACCTTTGTTAACCACTAACACTGAAAACTCCTTTAACAATCTAATATGAATAATACATAGATAGTAAAAGATAATATTCTAGTATAATATATATAATATGAACTTATATATGTCTTATCTGAACATACACCTAGAAATGTTAAAGGAAACCATATGGATTTTGTTAGAATTGGAAACCATGAAAAACCTAGATTGGAAAGTGAAGATTTTCCTTTTAAACTATTTTTAATTAAAAACTTAGATACCCCTGCACACTGGCATAATCACAGTGAGATATTTTTTCTAAAAAAGGGGTCTTGTTCGGTTTATATTGATGGTGATGTAATACAGTGTAATAAGGGTGATATATTGTTTATTCCACCGGATTCTCTCCACTGCTATATAGCCGATAAAACTGCGGAATATTACGCTATGGTAGTTGGTTCATCCCTTTTTGATTCTATGAAAAATGATAAACATTTTAATACTATAGTCACTCCATTTATAACCAAGATGATACAGACCCCAATATATATCGATTCTAATAGCCAAACTTATCTAGAATTTAGACAATTAATTGAAAATATTATTGTGGAGAATAATAGAAGAAACATTGGATTTGAACTGCTGCTTAAAATGGAAATATGTAAGTTCTTTACAAATATAAAACGAACATTCAAGAATCTAGAAAAAGAATTATCTCCAAAAGAAAATATGGTAGTTATTAAAATGAAATCAGTAGTTAAATACATTTCTAATCATTATAGCGAAAAAATTACAATAAACGATATGGCTACATTATCAAATATGAGTAATCAGCATTTTTGCAGAATATTTAAATCTTATACAGGAACTACACTTATTGAATACATTACAGAGCTACGACTTGAAAAGGCGAATTTTTTGTTAAAAGAAACTAACCTACCTATTACAACAATTCCCGAGTTAACAGGTTTTTGTAATAGTAATTATTTTGCTAGAATTTACAAGAGAAAATATACTTGTACTCCATCATTTACTAGAAAAAGAAGTTAGTTTAAAGCTTAATCTCTCTCTGGTATTCTTTTGGAGTACGGCCATACTTTTTTTTAAATAGACGGAAAAATGTCCCAGAACTGGCAAATCCCGACAGTTCTGAAATCTCTGATACGTTTTTATCAGTACATCTTAATAACTCTTCACTACAATCAAGACGGACTTTATTAATATAACCAGCAATACTATATGAATTATGTTGTTTAAAAAGGCGATTTATATAGGATGTTGTAAGATTGAATTTATCTGCGATGCTATCAGCACAAAGATTTAAGTCTTTCATCTCATTAAATATCATTTCTCTGATCTGTATTACATTTTGATCATGTTTATCTTCTTTTTGATTAAGACAGGAATTAATAATCTGTTTTATAATTTCCACCAGAATATCCCTTACCCCACTAACATTCTCTGGGTTTTGGACTTGAAGTATCATTGGTATTACTTCATTGATAGTCGAAATATGATATTTTTGTTCTAGATCTTCCACGGTTGAGGTAAGAGCTGCTGTTAACCTAAGAAATAGCCGTCTCATATTCCTTGGTCCATATGCTGAACCATAATCTATAATCTCATCTAGGATTTTTAATGTAGAATCTAATCCCAGGGAGTTGATAGATTCTTTAAATAATCGCTCTTTATCTTTAGGATAGTTAAATTTCTTATGGCTTATTAACTTTGATGAACCTGAAGTTATATAAGCTCCCTTACCTAAGAGAAATCTGTATTCAGATATTTCAAGAATATCTTTAAAATCATTATCCAAATCTATAACTTCATTATTAATAGATCCAACAGTCATTGTAAAAGACCACATACTTTTTCTAATTAACAAATCATGATTAGATTTCATTTTTTCTAGAAATTTATCATTCTCTTCTAAAAAAGGGGGATTTGACAGTATAACAATGAGATCTTTTCTATATATAAATGTTTCACTTATCATGTTCTCATTAACCAGGAATAAACCCAAACTTTTGGTCAAATTTTCTATTACCTTATTCTGTTCACCGATATTAAGGTTGTGTGAAAATCTAGAATAATCATCAATTTGTAATAGTATAGGTAGAATAGGCTTTTCAAGAGATAATTCTATTCCTAAATCCTTACTTTTGTTATTAAATTGATCCATATTTTCAAAACTACTATTTTCACAGATACCTAATAAAAGTGACTCTTTTTGACGTTTTAAATATAAAGATCTATTTTCTTGAGCTCTTTTTAATTGCCTATTTATTAATACAGATAGAGTTAGAGTTATAATTGCCATGCTGAAAAAACCAAAAATAATAAACCGTATTCTATTTAGATATAGCTCCCCTGTTTCCTTCAAATCATTTACTATTTCACTAAATAATATATCGAACTCATCTGTGGCATTATCAAGAGACTCAAGTGCAAACAAAGTATCATCGAGGAGGAAAATCTCACTATTAGTGAGTTGTTTATCCATCCGTAACTTGTACATGGTATGCAAAAATCCATTTACCATAACTTTTTCACCAAGACCACTCTGAATTATTTTATTAAGATAATTATTTGCATTATTTAACTGAACCCTTGTATAATTCCAGACCCGAGTAGCTCCACTTATTTGCTTCTCTAATTGATTCCAGCGACTAATCTGTCTATTTGTACTTAACTCTTCTAGAGACTCAGAAAATTCTTCATATTCTATGTTCCATGTTTCAATAAGTGGATGAGTTAATTTATCAGTAACAGTGAAGCGGCTTAGTAAAATACGATTTGTCCGATTCTCTAATTTATTCCAGTCTGATAGTAAAGTCATTGATTTAAGTGCTAGTTTTTGTACTTTAGTTGATTGAATATTGTAATAAACCATTACTGTGACCAAAAGGCAGAGAATTATAATAGCAGCCAAAAATGTTCTGGAAAAACTGTAGATCTTAATCATTGAAACAGTTTATCATGGAGATGTGAAATATCCTATTAGATTCTACTTTAAGATTATATATATCATGACCTATTTAATTTTTGGATGCGTCTCCCTGACTGCAGATACAGGACTAACTATATGGGATTTTAAATATACAGATTCTAAAACTAAAATAGCAATTAACAGAATAGATAATCTATTTAAAGTAGATAATAATGGTATAGAATTAATTCATAAAGGCTTTTTTGATCAGGAGTATATTCCCGCATTAAGATCAGCTTTATTGGCTGGAACAGGTCCGGATATTATGTGGTTACATATGGGACCAGAACTGACAGAAAATCAGCAATATCTAGAACCTCTTGATCATTTTATAAATAGTACAGATATATCTTTAAAAAAATCATCACTGGACTACTTTCGTAAGGAAATGGGAACTCTAAAAGTTTTACCCCTCACATTTCAGGGCTTTGGATGGTATTACAACAAAGAGTTATTTATAAAAGCAGGTTTAGATCCGGAGAAACCACCTGCTAATTGGGATGATTTCCTAGAGACTTGCGAGGCTCTTAAAAAAAATGGGATTAATCCAATAGCAACAGGAAACAACCGTCCAATTACCACTGAGTTTCTTAGAAGAAGTCTTATATCGGCCTTTTTTACTGAAGATGAAATCCAGAGGTTTTATCATCAGGGACAGGGATTTACCACAAATCGATTTCGTACTTTAATGGAAATGATTATTGAAATCCGTGAGAATAACTTTTTTGATAATAATGGAATATATAAACCATATTTCAATTATGCTTCCAACTCATTCTCTGATAGTAATAGTGCAATGATTCTTGGTCTTATATCAGATACTTCACATTGGAAAACCTTTACTGATTCTCTTGGTTCAGGAAATGTAGGGTATTTTCCTAATTTAATACATCCTTTAATGAAACGGCCAGGTATACAACTAATTCAACCCGCCGGTGTTTTGGTTGGGATTAATCGTACTTCTAAAAATAAAGAAGCTGCTTATAAATATTTGGAACACCTTTTTTCTCAAAAAAGTCAGAAGATCCTCACACAAGATTTAGGAATGCTTATTCCATTAAATGATAGCATACTGCCACTTAATGAATACCCTGTATTAAAGGAAATATATAATACGCTAAACTATTCAGGTACTGACCCTGAGGTATTTGTACCTTCACATTATATAACAGAATTACAATACCGACTTGATGATCTTTTATTCAATTCCCGTGAAATAAATCTAGATGACTACCTAAAAAAAATACATGAAGAGTTATTATTATACTAACTTTCACAGCATTTGATACTTATTACATAATCTGAGACTACCTAATAACACAAATCATTACTCTTTCAATATTATGACAGTATACCGATCTTTCATTCCCCCATGACAATGAATTAAATCTAAACGGAGGAATGAATATGTTTAAAAACAAAAGAATTATTACATTATTATTTACAATGATGCTCAGTTGCCTCTCTATCTTTGCTGAAGGTCAGAAAGAAGAGATGGAAGTAAAGGACGAGAAAGTACAATTAACTGTATGGGATTTTAAATACAGCGAGGAAGTAGCCGGTTCTGCTTTAAAAGATATGGATGCACTTTACATGGCTAAACACCCTAATGTTGAATTAATTCATGTAGCACAACCACATGATAATTATTATGAGATATTGGCTGCTTCAATGGCATCAGGTGTTGGTCCAGATATAATAATGGTGCACACAGATCAAAGAATTTGGAATATGGACGAGTTTCTATTACCTTTAGATTCTTATATTGCTGACTGGAAAGACGATATGTCTGATTCTGCTTGGGCTGCTAGTTCTTCAACAAATGAGAGCGATAAGAACATTAAGATTGTACCTTTAACTGCACAGGGTATGGGTATATATGTAAATAAAGCTAATTTAACAAAAGCAGGAATTGATCCTTCTACTGATCTAAGAGACTGGGATGACTTTCTTGATGCCTGTGAAAAACTTAAAGCAGCTGGGATACCTCCAATTGTAATGGGTAATAGTGGAGCACCCTATGGTGTTGATTTTGCTTATAGAGTTCTATTGTCTAATTTTTATGGTGACGAGCTAGCTGGATTTAAAGACGGTCGTGCTAATTTTACTGATGAAACTTTTATTGAAGCTACTCGAATGCTTAAAACTCTTTTCACAATGGGCTATGTAAATGTAGAAAATGCAACTATGCCATATTTTATGGATGGAATTGAACTGTTTAAAACAGGTGAAGGTGGTTTCTTCTTTGGTCTAACATCAGATATAGCACATTGGAAAGATTTTGGAGACTCTTTTGGGTATGATAATCTTGGTTATATTGCAAGTCTGAATACTCCTAAAGCAAAGTATTCAGATCGACAGAGTAGTCAAGGAGCTGGAATTGGATTTTCAGTTTTAAAGAACTCAAAAAATCCTGAAGTTGCTGTGGAATATTTAAAAGAATATGTTCATGGTGAATCTGCAAAAATATTCTTAAGTAGGACTGGTGCAATTGTACCTAATAAAAACTTACCAATTGAAAATGAATCACTTGCACAAATTGTAACTTCTATGAGTACAAATGCAGTTCCAGATTTCTATAACCAATTAAGTACTGGTTTTGCTACAGAGTATTATAATTATTTACAAATGTTCTTTGTAATCGATGAATTAACACTTAATGAATTTATAGAGAAAATTCAAAAAGCATATAAACAAAACCTTTAATTTTAGTTTTATTTTTGACAGGAGTATACACTCCTGTCATTTTATAGGAGGAACATAAAATGTATAAAAGAAAATTAATGAAGAAACAAGAACAGAGAGATGCCTATGTACTCCTTCTACCTTTACTAATACTCATGCTTGTTTTTATTGTATTTCCAGTATTGGCCAACTTTTATTATAGTTTTACTAAATGGAAAGGTTTTGGAGCAGTGGAATGGGTTGGATTAAAAAACTTTGCAATTATATTTCAAGATGAAAAGTTTTGGTCTTCTATTAGAAACTTAAGCGTTCTTGTTTTATATATTCCGCTAGGAGTTTTTCTACCACTATTAATATCTGCTATTTTAAGGGAAGGATTTAAAGGTTGGACATTCTTTCGATCGGTAATCTATATTCCAACCATATTAGGCTATGTAATTCTTGGAACTCTATTTAGTATAATTTTAAGCCAATCAGGACCACTAATTGAAATGCTTAAAGTTTTGGGAGTGGAAAATGCTAACCAAATTAATATTTTAGGTCATTCAAAAACAGCAATACACATTGTAGCTATATTATTTGTCGTATTTTCAAAATTAGGTTTTGGTTGCATCTATTTTCTTGCAGCAATGAGCAGTATAGATACAGGTTTATATGATGCAGCGGGAATTGATGGTGCAAGTTGGTGGCAGAAATTTTTTCATATAACTGTTCCAAGTATTAGTTTCTCGATTCAGTTTTTCCTAGTTTTATCTTTTATAGAAGTATTTGCCCGAATGTACAGTTTTATTTATACCTTAACTTATGGTGGTCCAGGGTTTGCTACTTATACTCTTGAATTTGGTATTTACAAACTTGGTTTTCAGGCATTTAAGATGGGTTATGCATCAAGTTGGGCAGTAATACTTTTTATAATGTGCTCAATAATTGCTGCAGTTCAAATTCAAGTTATAAAAAAGGGGGATCAATTAAAATGATACAATCTACAAAGAAAATAAATCCAGCGAAAGTCGCAGTCTATCTATTTCTTATATTTGTGACATTTATTAGTCTATATCCTCTACTATTTACGTTAGTATCTAGTTTTAAATCACCAACGGAGTATGCTTTAAGTAAAAATGCTATGCCAGTTAAATGGATATGGTCAAATTATTCTTATGTATTTAGAAACCTTAACATTCAAAGATATATGCTGAATTCTACAATTTCTGTGATCCTTGGTATGGCACTATATTTTGTAGTATGTAATGCTGCAGGTTTCGCTTTAGGAATGCTTAGATTCCGTTATAAATTAACAATTTTCTCATTCATACTATTTTTTCAGATATTTCCACAAATGGTTATAGCTGCACAGGTATATCGAATCTGTTCAAAGATGGGATTAATGAATTCGTATATAGGATTAGTTCTGGTTTGGGTTGCGTATTTTGCCCCATTTGGAACTTATATAATGTCTACTTATTATTCAACAATTCCAAGATCATTAATTGAATCAGCTAGGATCGATGGAGCTAATGTTTTCCAGCAACTTTTTAAAATAATGATGCCTATTGCAACGCCTATGATTGGTACAATTGGAATTGTTGGTTCTCTTGCAATGTGGACTGAACTACCATTTTCTTTATTGTTAATACAGGATCCAAAAATGAGACCTCTATCTTTAGGCCTTGCAGTTATGAAAGGTGAGCATGGTATTCCAATTCCAACACTTTCAGCAGCAATACTTCTATCAGCACTGATTCCACTTATTTTATATCTGTTTTTTCAAAATAAAATACACATGGAGTCTACTGCAGGCTCTGTTAAAGGGTAATTTTGACCCAGATGGAATGCATTTAATGATTAATTTTGAAACTGCAGATGAAGTAGAATCTGTATTAAAAAGTATAGAGCAATATAGATAAAACAAATGTAGGAGATTATCCTTGGCGATTTAAGTCACCAAGTGTAATCTCTCGTTCAAAAATAAACTATTTATTAGGAGATCTTTTGCAAACATAATAAAAAGATAGTTCCCTCAGGTTACAGTATTTAAACGTCTGTTAATTACTTTAACTTCGGATAATAACATGATCATCTTTAATCTAAAAATACCTGACCATTTTTATCTATAGCAATAATTGTCTTACATTTACTACATCTGAATCTACCAGGTTTAGATGCTTTTAACTTTTTAGAACATATTGGGCAATTAAATATTTTGGGGAACCCTATTTTTTCTGTTATTTCATGACTAAAAGAATCTACTGCTTTATCCAAGTTATTTTGAATATTAAAATTTTTGTCTATACCTAATTCTTGAAAAACTATCAGAACTTCTGGTTGTATATCTACAAGGACTAAATCACCACTTTTACCTGTAACTAATTGTAAAGATCTAATAAATGAACCGACACCTGTACTAGAAATGTATTCTAAACCACTACATTAAAATATTAAATTGTTAAAACCAGCATTCACAGCCTTTTCGACACGAACTTGGAAAATAGTCGAATTATATGTATCTATGTATCCAGTTAAATAAAGAACTAAAAAACCATCTTTAACCTGTAGAGTTATTTCTAAGCTATTATCATTCTCAATATCAAAATTCTTAACGATATTATCATTATTTACTATTAAGTCCCCAGCAGACAAAGTGACTGAAACTGCTAGTAAAACTAAGATTAAATAAATTAATTTTCTCATTTTTGATCCTTCAAATATAATTATTGTTATCAAATTAAAGAAACTGTCTAAAATCATTATATCGTAAAAAATTGGTAATCTATTAAACTAAATTCTATAATTAAATATAAGAGTTAAGGAGTAAAAAATGAAAAACAAAACCATGTTAGTTGTATTATTATTGGCTTCATTCCAAATCTTCTGTAATCCATATGATTATTCTAGTAAAAGCCAGGATTATGAACCAATAAAAGATCTTGTTGAGAATGAATTTCAAAAATGGATTAATAGTCCCATTATTGTAAATGCCATTAAAGATGCAAATGTAAAAAATTCAGGTCGAACTGAAGCTGAGATCCTTGCACAGGATAATAAATGGAGAGCAGGGGATACTAGTTTTCAGGGTCAATATTCAAATAATGCCGCATCCATGTTCTTAAAGGGTATAAAAAGTCAAAGTAAAAATCTTTATTCAGAAATATTTATAATGGATTTCCAGGGTTGTAATGTTGCATTATCGGATCTTACTTCCGACTTTTGGCAAGGTGACGAAGGAAAATTTAAGAATTCCTATAACGGTGGTGCTGGAGCTGTTTTTATTGATGAGATAGAACTTGATGAGAGTACTGGGGATTACCTGGTTCAGGTGTCGTTACCAATAGTTGACGCCTCAACAAATAAAGTTATTGGAGCCATTACAATTGGTGTGGATATGGCAAAACTATAGGAAGCAATTATGATAAAAATGCAGATTAAGACCAGAATCCTGGGCTCGTTCATATTAATTTTAATGTTACTTAGTGCTGTCTCCTTTATATCAATTAGGTCGGGAAACATAATAAACAGGACTTTAATAGAAATAAAAGAAGATAACCTAGAAACTACATTGGCCTTTATGGATTTTGGTAAATCTGTTGATCAGATAAGTGTTATTTTATTAAGAACATCAGCTTCTGAAAACAAAAAGGGAGTAAACGATAATTTTATACCACAAATTGATGAGTGGTACCAAAATGGACTCAAAAATTTATCTGATGTTAAAATTATTTTAAACAAAAAAGACCAGACAGAAGTTGTTAGCCAGTTATTAGCAAATATTGAACTGCTTGAAGTTGATTTTAAAGATTATAGAGATCGTGGAGTTCTAATGACCCAAGCCTATATGCGTACAGGTTCCATGGTTGGAAACATGTTCATGAAAAAATCTAAAGATACCAATGAACAGTTTTCTTCAAATATAAACAGCTTAATAGCTGAAAATCTATTACAGCTAGATGAAGCTTTTGCCTATATCAGGGTCTCCTCCCTGAATTCCATGAAACTATCAATTATTACAGTAATTGTTGGGATTATTCTAGGAATTATTTTTGGATTTTTAATTTCAAGTTCTATCTCCAACCCTATTAAAGATATTGTAGATCTTACACAAAAAATGGCCTCTGGAGATATTACAGAAAGAGTTAATATTAGTGAAAAAAATGCTGCTCATAATAAAAATGAAACCTATATTTTATCAGTCAACTTTAATAATTTTGCCGACTCATTAAGCTCGATATTACATAAGATTACCGACCTTTCAAGTAATAATAGAATAATTAAGGATACACTTGTTACAAATAGTGATAACTGTAGTAGCTCTGTTGTAGAGATCTCTGCAAATATAGATAATATAAAAAAGCAGGTGGATTATCTGGATTCAAGTATAAAAACCTCTAATAGCGCCGTTGAAAGAATTAATGAAAATACTAAAACATTTAAAGAGTCGTTTTTTAAACAGATTGAGATGGAAGAGGAATCAACATCTGCAATTACAGAGATGACTGCTTCTATTAAAAGTGTTTCCAATATAGCAACTGAGAAACAGAAGGCTGTTGAGAAACTGGTTGAAACTGCTAAAGAGGGTAGCAGTAAGTTAGAAAATACTGTAAATATAATTGATGATATAGACAGGTCGTTAGGTAAAATAAACGAGATGGTCGAACTTATAGATGGAATAGCAGCTCAAACAAATCTTCTCTCAATGAATGCAGCAATTGAAGCAGCCCATGCTGGAGATGCTGGAAAAGGATTTGCAGTTGTTTCCGGAGAAATAGGTAAGTTAGCCGACTCTTCAAAAAATTCAGTTGATGCAATAACAGGAACTATTAAAGAGGTAGCTGATAACATTCATAAAGCTGTAGACTCAGGTAGAGAGACTAAACTGGCTTTTGATGAGATAAATAAAGTTGTAGTTGAAGTAACCCAGGCGCTAAGTGAAATATCAGCCAGTACAGAAGAACTCTCTATTGGTAGTAATATGATTTTGGAATCTATTGGTAAACTCCATGATATATCAGGGATTGTAAAAGATGAATCAAATGAGATTGTTAATAATTCTGAAACAGTATCCGAATCTATGGAGAACGTAAAACAGATATCACAGGTTGTGTCCATTGCCATAACTGAAATCCAACTGGGAATTAAGACAATATTTGATTCCATGTCAGGGATAGAATCTCTGTCAGAAAACCTTGATGTTGTATCAAACGAACTTGATAGTGAAATTACTAAATTTAAAATATCTGATGTTTAATCTGAATAAGGGGATTTTTAATTTAAAAGCTCCTTATTGTTACTTATTTTAATAATTGTCAAAGATACCATATTCCTTACATTCTCATCCTCATCATTATTTGCTATTAATAACTCTTCAGGAATATTCTTGCATATTAATCCTAAACTCCTAATAGACTCCCATCTAAATTCTGGCTCTTGGCTATTTCCTAAAATATTTAATAAAATTTGTTCAGTTTTACTACCTGGGAATGCACTTAATGCCCTAATTAATTTCCATTTAATTAAAGGATCATTGTTATTATACAAACTATTAATCAATAAATTAAAAGATGTTCTATCTTTTGAATAAAAAGAAATATGACCAATACTATCTATGACCTCTAATCTTATTTTTTCATTTTCAAACGCCTTTTGTAGATAACTTAATGCAGGACTACCTATTTTACATATTGTTCTTATAGCTATATCTCTGGCACAAGGGTAGTTCCATTTCCCAAATATTGTTTTAGGTAATTCTTTATGCTGATTTTCCCCGATGTTTCCAATTAGTTTAATCAATTCAGGCATTGCAGCTTCGCCTATATTTGATAAAGCATTCTGAATAGCAATCTTTGAATACAAGGCCTTTTCATTTTTAAGTTGCTGACACAATGGAATTATAGATTCTTCAAATTTCCTCTTCCCTAATATTGTTGCAGATGAAGTTCTTTCTTTTGGTTTAGTTGACTTTAATAGAGATAATAATTCGATGTTATTTTTATTCTTAAAAAGATTATTTTCAACTTCTGTTGTAAATCCTCTTTTTTCTTTTGCTAAAAATTTTATATCTTTCATCATTGTATTATTAATATATCCATTTCGTATATTACAGTATTACTTGTTACTATTTCAATATCAGGTAAAAGGTTCACTAAAACTAATTACAACTCTGATTTAATGATTCCAGCACTCGCTCCCATGCGTTATCAAAATAGTTAAATACTTCTTCCCATTCATTCCCATCAAGCCAACCTAAGTGAGTTAAACAGATTTCTATTTTGTGGGTATCTATCTCTTTAAATTCTACGACTACCCATGTTTTATGTAAATGATTCCGCACAAAACTATATTCTGGTGGAGCATTCCAAGTAAAGGATAGCATTTTATTAGGTAGATAACTTAATATTTTATTCCCTTCCCCACCCTTTTCCCCAACAGGATTATCCATCAAAAAAAATATTTCATATTTACCATCTATCTTTAATTCAATTTCATTATATGCACCAAAGAAAGTTTTTAAACCCTGGTGAGTTGTCCATTTCCACCAAATTAAATCTATATCACAATTAACAATCTTGGTTTTAATTAGTTTTTTATCGTTCATTTTAGTTCTCCTATTGAATTCACTTTTTCTTTTGGTGGAGTAATAGTTTATAATAATAAATTAAACTCATAGACTCAAACAATTATATCTTCTTTTGTATTTTATTAGTCATAATTTCTGAAAACAGATGATTTCGACTAACTTTATACTAAAATATTTGTTAGGGGACATAATATGGCCTATACTAATTTTAGAGTAATAATTATCTAGGAGGATAATAGTGTTTGATATTTCATCAACAACACTTCACGTTTTATTTGCTACGCTAGGAATAGTTTTAGCATTATTTGTAATCATTAAGGTATTTAAAGTAAAACAAAAAAGTAATAAAAACATCTTTATTATAAGTTGTATATCTACTGTTTCAATCTGTTTTTCATATCTTTTTGGTGGATTATTATATGTACTTCACTATGGAGGACATAAGGCTATAATTAAAGCGAGCGAAAAGGCTTGGGCCCATGGTATTATAATGGAAACTAAAGAACATATTTTTTTAATATTAATATTATTAGCTTTAATGTTACCACCATTTGTAAAAAATAGTGATTTTCTTAAAGGCAAAGATTCTAAAAAAATAGTAATAACAACAGCTCTTTTAATAACAATTCTTGGATTATTCATGGGTTATTTTGGAAGTATAATTACTGGGGTAGTTAAAGCAGTTACAGATGGAGGCTTATAAGAATGGGAAATAATGTTATGGACAAATCATTTTCAGGATATAGTTTATCTTTTTTTATTACAGCTATAACTACTGCAATATTAGTTGTGCTTAAAGAGTCTTTTAGTGGGCTACATGATGTTATGGCTATAATGACTGGTCATCATTGGGTAACACAGGGTATTTTTACAATAGTACTTTTTTATGCCCTTACATTTCTATTTCACAAAAAAGATTATAGATTTACACTTAAAAAGAATCTTAATTTCCTTATTTGGGGTACAGTACTAAGCAGTGTTATAATAACTCTGTTTTTTGTAATACTTTGGGTAAAATAGCTAAGTATTAGATTATTTGAGAAATATCATAATACTTAATATCAAAGTTTAAGAAGCTTTTATTGTAATTGCTATATAAACTATGATATTTTGTTTTATGATTTCAAATATTTTGTTACTACTACTTGGTGGTGGTTTTTTTATTGGAACATTGATATCGGTTCAACTCTTTAATAAAAAAGGCTCTATAAATGGTGAAAATAAATTTCTTGGATTTATAATATTTCTTTGTACTATAAACCTAGTTCATCCTCATCTTAATCTAATTGTTGGGAATAGTTTTAGTTGGAAATCCTTTGGTCTTAGCGAACCTATACAATATGTATTAATGCCTGCAATTTACATCTATATAAAAAACCATTTAAGTGGAGAGTTTAAGCTAAAAAAACTGGATTTATTACACTTCATACCAGCATTATTAATTATATTGTATTTAACAACTCTCTTTCCTAGGTATATTTCAGGCGATAAGATGGTTCAATTTAGCTCTGTCTCTTTATGGATAATATTAATAATACAATCGTTTATATATATGCATTTTTCTAAAAATATTATTACTGTAACTAGTCTAAAACTAGAAGAAGACTTTTCATGTTTTGATGGCTTCGACCTAAAATGGAATAAAGTTGTACTGAATATTTCTTATATATTATGTATAAGTTACCTAGTTTTATTAGTAGTACTATTACATTTTGAGGCTCTTGTATTTATTAAGACAATATTGTCCCTATTTTTTGTAATAATTATATGGTACATAGGTTTTAATGCATTAAAAAGAAAAGATAAGATAATACTTCCAGTAAAATCTAAAGTAAGGCAGATTAGTAATATTGAATCAAAAGAGTTAAAAAAAATATTAGAAGATTCTATGATCAATGACAAAAAATTTCTGAATCCAAATCTAACATTAAACGATTTAACTAAAACCTTAGGTTATAGTCGAAACGAAATATCGTGGGTATTAAACAATCTATTAAATAAGAACTTCTATAATTTTATAAATCATTATAGAGTTGAGCATGTAATTAGTCTTATGAATAAACAAGAGTATAATAACAGTAATTTATTAGATATAGCCCTTGATTCTGGTTTTAACTCTAAACCTACATTTAATGCTGTATTTAAAAAATTGACAGGTAAAACGCCCTTTGAATATAAAAAGTTTCTAAATACAGGGACCTAGAAAGATCCCTGAAATTATATTATGAGTGTAGATTACTTATCCATGTAGTAAAATTACCCTGTACTATATTATGTGTTAAAAACATTCCTATTACTAAAACTACAGTAATAACTAAAACTCTTGTTAAAATTTTCTTTGACATATTATTCTCCTTTTTATTCACAAGCCAGTGTTTCTTTTACAGTCATTTCTACAGCAGTTAATGCTGGAAATAGAGATGCAATGAAACTACTAACTATAATTAGTATTGACCAATTTATGGTTCCTTTTACTGATAGATAAAGATCTAGTGGTGTATTAAAAGCCATTTGACCTAAACTTTGTCCAACGTTATACGAAAGTGGTAATGAGATAATAATTCCACAAATAATACTTAAAAATGTAATTAAAGTGGCTTCTATTAAAACTATAATTAGTATTTTGCTATTAGAAGCACCAATGGTTTTAAGTATTCCAAACTCACTTTTTCTTTCCAAAACATTTGATGTTATGGATGAAGAGAGACCAAGTATTCCAACTATAGCCAAAATTATGCCCATGGCAAAAAGAGAATAAATTATAATAAAAATATGTCCATTTATTGCATCTCTAAATGTTGATTCTGGTATTTGAAGAAGAATCTTTATATCATTTTCTCTTAATCTCTTTTCAATTTCCAAAATAAGAACTTCCTCTGAAATATCTAGAGAATTATTGTAGTTAATTAAAAATGAGTTTGCCCTAATTATATTTGCAGATGTAACATATGAAGTAGCTGGTCCAATCTCTTCTATTACCCCTACAAGTCTATATTTTAAAATTTGATTGTTATTATAAATAGATATGCTTTCTCCTATTTTTGAGTTAGGGAATAATTCACGAGCTTTCTGATTTAATACGATAGTATTGTAGTCTGTTCCAGTTAGCCAACTTCCCTCTAAGATTTTGAAATTAAAAAGTTCTGAACCCTGAACTAATGATTTAAGATAAAACACACCATGTCCTCCATCAGGATATGTTTCACTAATTTTAATAGCATTTTTTGTATAAACAGAAATAGTTGAAACTAAAACGGGTTCAATACTTGAAAGTTGAGGTATATTTTCTAATAGATTTATAACCCTGTTTTTATCTTCTAAACCTATAAGTTTCAGATCTAAGTCCCATGTCCTACCACTTAATGAATTTTCAATTTTATAATCCCAGGCCTTAGTCACATTTTTTGATGTCATAAATACAGCACCTGCAACAGACAATAATAACAATGATAAAAACAGCCTTCCTTTTTTTCTAAAAGTATTCCGTAAAGACATCTGGATAAAAGATGGTAGTATACTTTTCTTATTTTCCCTATTTTTTACATTTACTGTGCTAATACCGTTACTAGTTATTGCTTTTTTAATTGACATTCTACTTGCTGATATTAGGGGTATTAAACAGATAGTTAGGGGTATTAAAAGACCTGAAACTATTAAAGTAACATATACCCAAACCGGAATATTTAACGAATACAGCTTAAAGTTTAATAATCCACTTATTAAAGCTGAAAAACCTTTTCCAATAACAACACCTGGAATAATTCCAAGAAATATGGATATTAAGCACACTATAAAAATACAGCTTAAATAAATCGTAAAGACCTGGGATGTTTTTGCCCCAATAGTTTTCAATATACCAATCTGCCGTATCTCTTTTTCCATAAGCGTAGAGACCATTTCCGAGGTTAAAATAGCACTTAAAAGTATTGCTAAAAAACCAAAGAATATAAATAGACTAAGTATCGACTCGATCTGTCCCTGATGTGGATGCCTATAGGGAGGGGGAACTAATACTTCAGAAACAGAGATATTTTCTTCAGACAAATAACTTACGATATCTAAACTTTTATCTTTTATTTCCTGATGAGTAAAGTCTTCGCCTTTTAAAGTTATTTTTAAGTCGTGGAGTGTTGAATCCCCAGTAATATACTTTAGGGTATTTATTGTTATATATGCGTACCCAGTTTGCTCCTGGGATGAAGGAGATAGACTAGGATCATGAATAGTTCCTGAAACAATAAGTTCTTTAACATCACCATTTAAGTTTTTTACTCTAATGTTAGAACCTATATTTTTACCAAGTAACTCAGGTACTGTCCTTTCTATAAGCACTTCTCCAGTTTTAGGAGGCCATGATCCTGACTCTTTAAATATTTTTGCTAGTTTCATATTCTCAAAATCTTGAATTACAAAGGTTCTTAATCCTACCCAATCATCTTTACTATTTTGAACTTGAAACAAAAAAGCATCTCGTAACTCTACGGTATCTACATAGTTAATATTTTCAAGTTTTTTTAATTGTTCTAAAGTCATTACATCTATTTCAAATGTTATATGAGCAGGGTTTGTACTTAAATAATTCTTAGCTATTTCTCTTGTTAATATAGAATAACTTGAAAGTAGTGTTGTTACAGCAAAAAGGCTAATTGATAATGCAAGTGTCATTAATATATAACGACTTTTATATGTTTTTAGATCACCAACTACCTTTTTAGTTTTAATAGACAACATTAGCTTAATCTCCTATCGGAGATAACTTTTCCATCGACTAGAGCTATTTCTCTATTAACATGTTTACTAATGTCCCTTTCGTGGGTAACCATTAAAATTGTTTTACCCTCTTTTGCTAATGATGTGAATATATCTAGTATATTATCTGATGTTTCACTATCAAGATTACCTGTCGGTTCGTCTGCGCAGATTATTGTTGGGTCATTAACTAATGCTCTTGCAATTGCAGCTCTCTGTTTTTGTCCACCAGATAGATATGCAGGGAATTTGTTTGCCTGATCTTTTATACCTACTTTATCTAATAGAACTAGTGCAGTCTCTTTTCTCTCCTTAGGTAATTTATTATCACAAAGTTCCATTGGTAACATAACATTTTCAAGAATTGTTAAAGTTGGCAACAGTTGAAAAAACTGGAATATAACTCCAACGTTTAAGCCTCTCCATTTTGATAACTCTTTTTGTTTAAGAGATCCAATATCAATACCATTTATACTTATCTTTCCAGAACTAACATCGTCTATACCAGTTATACAATTTATCAGTGTAGTTTTTCCACTACCTGATTTTCCAACTACTGCTATAAAATCACCCTTATTAATACTTAATGAAATTTCATTGTTTGCTTTTAGTAGACCCGCTGGGGACTCATAAATTTTATTTAACTTATCTATTGATATAACTACATCTTGAACAGCCATTATTTCTCCTTAATGCTCTACATATTTAGAAATTTAGAGTATTAAGCTAGATAAATCGTCTGAATAGGACTATTTAGACATTATTTATAAAACCATATAAATTCTTTATGTTGGTTCATAATATAATCTTCACAAAAGGACTTACTTACCTCAAGTTTAGATTTTGTTTTGTACATTTATCTGTTATTTTATGGTGATGTGTATTAGAATTTAATTGGAGGATTATTAGTGCTGAATTCAATCAGATCTAAAATAATGATATTTTTCTCTATACTATTTATATCATTTACCCTTATTATAGCTGTTATATTTGGGTTTAAGGCATCAATAGAGTTATCTAAATCCTATGAAAAAAATGCGATAGATCTGCTCGAGGCTTTAAATTATCACCTTATTACACAACATCAAAGTATCCTGTTTCATGAAGAGAATACTCTTAAACAGCGACAAATTGAACTAAATACTAATGTGAACCTGATTTCTACAGTTGTTCAAAGTTATTATGATGAATACAAAATGGGATTACTTACACTAGACGAAGCTAAAAACAGATCAATAGATAGGATTAAAAACACTAGATATCTAGATAATGTAGGTTATTTTTGGATAAATGATACAGGTAAGCCATTTCCAAAAATGATAATGCACCCTACACTCCCAGAACTAGATGGTACAATTCTAGATGATCCTATATTTAACTGTGCATTAGGTGTAGATGAAAATCTTTTTAAAGCGTTTGTAGATATCACTGAAAAACAGGATGAAGGTTATGTAGATTATTTATGGCCAAAACCTACACCCACCGGTTTGACAGAGATACAGCCAAAAGTATCCTATGTAAAGATATTTAAGCCCTGGAACTGGATAATAGGAACCGGATTATATATAGACGACATAAAAAAAGAAGCTGACCATAGGCTTGATACTGTAATTGAAGAACTAAATGATACCATATCCAATCTTAAAGTAGGTGAACATGGATATTTTTTTATATTTAATGAAAATGGTGATGCATTGTTACATCCTAATCTAAGAGGTACAAATCTCAATAATCTTAAAGATCCTGAAACAGGTTTATCTTTAGTTGAAGAATTAAAAGATGCTTCTAAGTCAGAAACAAAATATTTAACATATTTATGGGATAAACCAGGTAGTGAAGGGCAGTATAAATTTAGAAAGACTTCCTATGTATCATATTATGAGCCCCTAGGATGGTATATTGCTTCAACAGTTTACCAGGATGATCTGTCAAAACCTATCTACAGTTTAATTATTTTTATTTCCATAGTGGTTATTATCTCTATTTTAATAATTATCTATTTATCAATAATATTATCCAAAGGAATTACTAAACCGTTATTTAGACTTATTAAATCAATAAGTTTAACAAATGAGAGTGGGATTCCATTAAATCCTGTACCGA
This sequence comes from Spirochaetaceae bacterium, assembly GCA_051531975.1. Lineage (GTDB taxonomy): Bacteria > Spirochaetota > Spirochaetia > DSM-2461 > DSM-2461 > Thiospirochaeta. The sequence goes on along the minus strand of JAOPTT010000009.1, from coordinate 438,422 downwards.
AAATGAGAACCACCGAGTTTAATAATTTAAGAAATACTATAAACACTATGATTTCATCAATAATTGTTTCTCATAATAAATTAAAAAGCATATTTGATTATTCATTTAAAACTATAATAATTGCTACAGATCTTGATGGAATCATAACAGTATTTAATTCTGGAGCGGAGAAAATTCTAGGTTATAAGTCTTCTGACATTGTTGGCAAAATAAGACCTTCAGAGCTTCATTTGAAAGAAGAAATAATAAAAAGGGGGGATGAACTAAGTCTAGAATATAACAAAAAGGTTGAGGGATTTGATGTTTTTACTCTTAAAACTAGGGAGTATGGTTACGAAGAACGCGAGTGGACCTATGTTAAAAAAAATGGGGAGCATATTCTAAGCAACTTAATTATCACTGCACTAAGGGACAATAATAATGTCATAAACGGCTATTTAGGTTTTGCCTACGACATCTCTGAATTAAAAAAACAGGAAAATGAAATTATTAGAAAAAACAGTGAATTATTTATGTTAAATAGTGAACTAAAGGAACATAAATATCACCTAGAAGAGTTGGTGGAGGAGAGAACAAAGAAACTGGAACTCTCACTTAACAGATTAAAAGATACCCAAACACAACTTATTGAATCAGAGAAGATGGCATCCCTTGGAGGATTGGTGGCCGGTGTAGCACATGAAATTAATACTCCTGTTGGTATTGGTGTAACTAGTGCTTCACACCTAGAACTTGAAACTGAGCGTTTTGTATCTTTATTAAACCAAGAGCATATTTCAAAGACTGAATTGAAACAATTTTTAACATTATGTTCAGAAAGTTCCAAATTAATACTTTCCAGTATGGTAAGGGCTTCCGATCTTATTAAAAGTTTTAAGCAGGTGGCTGTTGATCAAACAAGTGAGGAAAAAAGACGGTTTCATATTAAATCATATATGCATGAAATTTTATTAAGCATTTACTCAATTTACAAACATACGGATCATAAAATAGTCGTTAACTCAAAAGAAGATTATTTAGTAAACAGTTACCCTGGAGCATTATATCAGGTTATCACCAATCTGATTAAAAACAGCCTTATACATGGTTTTGATTCTGTTCAGTCAGGAATAATTGAGATTAATATAACAAAGGATAATAAAAATATCATCATCAAGTATAAGGACTCAGGTCGAGGTATATCTAAAGAGAATATGAACAAAATATATGAACCATTTTTTACAACAAATAGGATGAATGGAGGATGTGGGCTTGGAATGCATATAGTCTTTAACCTGATAAATATGAATCTTGAAGGGTCTATAGAGTGTAAAAGTACTATAGGGGAGTTTACAGAGTTCGATATAACATTTCCACATCATAATAGTGACTAATGACTTTAAATTCAGGAAACAGAAAGTTTAATCAGGGTATGTGTATTATATCTATATTAAACCTGATGATAATATAAATATAGCTAAACCATGAGTTAGTGTTGCTGGAATTACACCGTATTTAGATCTTACCAATCCTGCAATACAACCTTCCCACGTTGCAAAAATAATTATTTGCCACCCAATATCTGTGACAGTAAATGCTAAAAAGAGATGCCCAAATCCAAAGAAAAAACCAGATAATATAGCAGATTTATATTTTGATATCATCAACTTTGCTTCTAACCAACCTTGTAAAAACCCTCTAAATAGAACTTCTTCGTAAAAATTTCCAGTTAACGCTAAAAATAGTAATAATGGAATTTGGGATCTACTGACTACCCCTCCTCGTAATTCTATAGGTATATTAATTTGAATAATTATAAGTGGTAATGTAACAATTATGGCTGATGTAATTCCTATTAGAACACCTACCATTTTATTATTTTTTTGCCAAACAATAACACTTTTTAATTCTGGTGAAACAATGTTCATTAAGTAAATTATAACTAAACTACTAAATCCTGAAGTTAGTATAACTATCCAGTTATTTGTAAACCTTAGCCAAAAAAATCCCTCCGTACCAAAACTCCATAGATTAAGCGGTGTCATTGCATCCCGGGTAAAAATAAATAGGAAAATAAATATCATAAGATGTAATAATGGTGATTTTCTTTTTAGTAAAAACAAAAGAATAATCGCCATTAAAAACCCTGGTGATATTCGTATAAGATAATCAAATAGTTCTGTCATAAGCTCTCCAATATAAATAATGAACAAGCGTTCACCCATTTACATTATTTAAATTCTTATTATTAGTCAATAGAAAACAGAACAACCGTTCATAATTATTGACCCTTAAAGTCATTCTATATAAGATATGTATATGGCTAATAAAATATCAATTAGAAAACAAAAATTCCTTCATACACAAGAGCGTTTATACATAGCAGGTTTAAAACTTTTTCAAACTTTAGGCTATAAAGATTGTGATCTAAGAACTATTTGTAAAGAAGCTGGGATAGGTCTAGGAACTTTCTATAATTATTTTGATGATAAATTGAACTTGTATTTATATGTTTTTGAAAAAGAGTTTAGAATTTTATCAAGAATAGTTTTTGATAATAATGAAATGGAGAAATTGAAAGGACTTAATAACAAAGAACTAATCAGCTTTATATTAAATTATCAACTAAACATACATCAGCATAGTCAATTGTTTTATCGAGAAGCTGGAATTCTATTAATACAGGAGCCTAAAGTAAAAGAGCTCAAAGAAAAATTATATTTGGAATTATTAGAATCAATTACTATGTTATTTAATTATTTAAATATTTCAATTAAAGGCAAAAATACAAATATTAAACTAACCCTATTAAATAATACTATAGAGGAAACAATATATTTTATTCTAAACAAACCTATTGAAGAGCAAAGAGTTTATTTGGAAGAACTTGGGGATTTAATATATTCATATTTGTTTATGGTAACATAGCAGATCTCTATTAAACTAATATAGCTTATCAAAAATGCCCATATACCTATATCTATTTAGGCTATATTTTAAGCTTATATCTAGAAGTTCAATGGGGAAGGTCTTGGATAATTTAGTAATATAACGTAAAATATAGAACTATTTAGGAGTTCACATGAAGAAAATAATGATAACAAGTTTTTTACTTATATTTATTTCAGTTTTAGCCTGGTCCCAGTCTGCAGGAACAGGATTCTCTGTTTTTGTACCAGAATCTCTATACCTTTTAGGTGACGGTAGTGTTTCAATGGAGCAGAGTTTAGAATTTGAATTAGGTCTTGGTAGTGTTTTTTCACTTCCAATCGGAGTTACATATAATACCAACTATGGATTAATGGTCGATGATGAAGCTGAAGCTGAACACCCTTGGTTCTACTCAGACTCTATTATGCCATACGTTATGTTAAAGGCTCATATTCCAATTGGTCCTCTGTATATCGAAGCATTTGCTGGAGGAGCTGTAAATTACAACTTAACTCTAAGACCTATAGAGGGAAATATAGAGAAAGATCTATCTACAACTGATTCACAGGCAGTATTTGAAGATGACTCTCTAGAATATGAAAATTCAGTTGGATATGGTTATCTTGCTGGTGGAAGCATAGGCGTAAAGATCGGGGATATCAGTGTAGATGTATCAGTAACATATAGAAATATATGGCATCAGCTTAATTTAGTAGGTGAGTATTCTAGTATATCACAGGTCGACTCTGGCCTTGAATATGAGAGTGATGCTGAATTAATGATGAGAGGATTATCAATTGGTCTTGGCGGATCATTCAGCTTTTAAAGCTATAGTATACATTAGTAATATCTATATGGCTTTTTCAGCCGTATAGATATTAATCTTGATATGCAATTGCGAGAACGAATGATTGTTTTACCATCTCCACTAGGCTTCATAAAAAATAGATAGTGTTAATTATATTAAAGTTTAAACCTGTTAATTTCACTTTTAAGAGATTTAATGTTTTTACTATTTTGATCTATAACTGAATTTATAGTATTCAAACCCTCAAGGGTATCATACATGGTGACTTTGAACTTTTCCATACTAATTTCTGAATCTGTGGAAATAGTTGCTAGCTCTTCTAGATTAGTATTTAATATCCCAGTATTAATATTCACATCCGAAGATATTTCTTTTATTTGACTATTTAGTGTAACAATATTTAATATATTATCAACAATAGAGTCACTATTAATATTTAAACTATTTGCTCCACTTCTTACTTCCTCAAATGATTTTGTAATTTGAGATATACCTTTGACTATATCTGAATATATAAATCCAACCTTTTTTGTTAAATCCGCAGATACTTGAATATCCTTAATCTCCTGCTTAAGTTTAATGCTAATTTGTTTTGAATTATTTGATGTTTGCTCTGATAATTTTCTAATCTCTTCAGCAACAACACTGAACCCTAAACCAGACTCCCCAGCATGTGCTGCTTCTATTGCAGCATTCATAGATAATAAATTAGTCTGTCTAGAAATTTTATTAATAACAGAAATAAAATCCAACATTTCATTAGAACTATCAGCAACTGCATTTATATTTTTGACACTACTATTAAGTGTCTGGGTACTATTTTCAGCTTTCAAATTTAGTTCAACCGAATCTTTTTGCCTCTCTATTGATACTTTATCTATGGATTTTATTGAATTTGTTATTTCATCAACCACATTTGAAGAGGTTTTTAGACTACAACTTTGTTCGTCAACAATTTGTGATACATTAACTGACGACTTATATATCTTCTGAATTATATTTGAAGACTCTTTTATTTGTACATTTAGTGAACTCATTTTATCATGAATTTCATCAGAAGAACTTGATGCATTCTTAATTTTTTCTCCAACACTGTCTCCTGCAACCTTTAATGTATCCCCAATACTTACAGAAGAAATTATGACACTATCTAGATTATTAATTAATTTATATAAGTTTTTTCTTAAAATATTATATGAATTGGCTAATATTCCTAATTCGTCATTACTAGTTATATTTAGTTCAATTTCCTTAAGATCTCCTCCGGACAATGTATTTATCGCATTAGTTACTTTTTCCAATGGGATTTTAATTAGTTTTCTAATCATAAAAACTATGGCTATAGCTATAAACAAAAATAGAATAATCTGGGTAAGTAACATAAACCTATTAGTGTTTAGAGATTTATGTGCAATATCCTTTGGAATCTCCGTAATAAGAACCCATGGAAATTCTTCTTCATGGTGTAATAGGGCTAACTGATCTATGTTTGTATTATCAGTATAACTGGTATAAAAATGATGTTTGTTAATCGACTCGGTAATATTATTTATATCATATTTTATATTTCCTCTATCTTCTTTATTATTTACAATCAACTCTCCTGTTAGTGACGCTAATGAAGTTTTATAATAATTTGTTTCTTCACTATTTTCATTAGAAATTAGGTTATTAATATCAATCTCAAAAACTAAAACAGAGACCACCTCCCCCCTATTATTTTTTACTGGATATAATAAAAGTTGATGGTAATGAGTAGACTCTTCAAAACCAAAAAAGTCAGTTATTACTGGTTCAAGTAAGGATTTTTTAAAATATGGATTGCTTGATATATTATGTCCCAAGTGCCCACTATGAGCATCACTATCATACGAAATATTATCTTTATGGTCGGGAGTGACTATAACAACTCCATTAGTATCTGTAATGAAGATGTGATGAAATAGTCCCCAATTTTGATTTTGAAATCTATAAAGCGTATCCCATGATTCTCTAACATCTCCAGCTTTTAGGGCATTTGTATTAATAATAAACTCTGCAAGACGTAAATAACTCTCTAATTTATTTGTTAACAGTACCTGCTTTGATTCAGCAACAAATGTAAGATTCTCTTTAATTAGATGGTCCAATTGATTTAGATTAATCACATATGAAAATATTGAAATAAACAGTATTGGTAAAATTGCAATGATAGCAAAAAATGAAATTATTTTTTTGGTTAAAGACTTCAAGATACACCTCTTAATAAATATAGTTCGTGGAAAGTAATTTTACAAGTATTCATACTGGTTTAGTAGGATTTAATGAATATCAATCTTCTAATCATAATTTCACTAATATATTTCTAAGTAGTTTTATATGGTTATGTTAGATTTGTGTTAACAATTCCTTCATTTATTGATTACTATTTGTTAAAATGTAAAAGTAGTTATATATGGAGGATTGTTATGTCTAAAAAAGTACTTATTAATGGGTTTGGAAGAATGGGAAGGCTATTTTTTAGGGCTGGATTTGATAATCCTGAGTTTGATATAGTTGCTATAAACGAACTACAAGGTGGAGCTGAAACTGCTGCACATCTATTGGAGTTTGATTCTATCCATGGAATATGGAAAAAAGAGATTTCTTCATCCTCCGGTTCTATAATTGTTGAAGGACAAAATATTCGATTTAGTAATTGTTCTACCCCAGCAGAAATTGATGTGCAAGGTATAGATATAGTTGTTGAATGTAGTGGTGTTTTTAAAGATGAAGAATCACTACAGCCATATTATGATAATGGGGTTAACACAGTATTAGTATCAGCTCCTGTTAAAGGTAGAGCACTAAATGTTGTATATGGAATTAATGATGATTTATATGATCCTTCTAAACATAATTTAGTAACATCAGCATCGTGTACTACAAACTGTTTAGCACCTGTAGTTAAAGTAATTAACGAGCAGTTAGGGATAAAACATGGGTGTATGACTACAATTCATGACATAACAAATACTCAAACAATTATTGATGCTCCGCATAAAGATTTAAGAAGAGCTAGAGCTTGTAGTTTGTCTTTAATACCTACGACAACAGGTTCTGCAACAGCAATTACCATGATCTACCCTGAACTAGAAGGTAAATTAAATGGTCTTGCAGTTAGAGTTCCAATGTTAAACGCATCTTTAACTGACTGTGTTTTTGAGGTTAATCGAGAGACAGATGTAACTGAAGTTAATGCTCTGTTAAAAGAAGCATCGGGCACATATTTAAAAGATATATTAGGCTTTGAAGATAGACCGTTGGTATCGGTAGATTATAAAGATGATATTAGATCATCTATTATTGATGGCTTGTCAACTATGGTTATTAATAAAACACAAATTAAGATTTTGGCCTGGTACGACAACGAAATTGGGTATGTAAACAGAATGGCTGACTTTTGCTCTAAAATATCATTGGCTATATGAAAAAATTAGGAGCTTACGGAATAGTTACAGGGTCTTACTGGATGTTTATGTTAACAGATGGTGCCCTACGAATGTTAGTACTACTATATTTTAACAACCTTGGGTACTCCCCTGTCACATTGGCATTTCTATTTCTTTTTTATGAAATATTTGGAATTATTACTAACTTATTAGGTGGATGGTTGGCCCAAACAAAAGGACTTAAATTTACTTTAATATCAGGATTAGCAATACAACCAATTGCATTAATATCTCTATCCTTTATGAATAGTAACTGGGCACCAGCCCTAGCAATACCATTTGTTATGATAATTCAGGCTATATCTGGAATGTCTAAAGATCTAACAAAAATGAGTTCTAAAACAGCTGTTAAGTTTCTTGTTCCTAAGGATGAAAGCTCTAAATTATTTAAACTTGTATCGATATTAACCGGATCTAAAAATGCGATAAAAGGTCTTGGATTTTTTGTAGGTGGTTATTTACTACAAACCGTTGGCTTTAAATATGGATTATGGATATTAAGTCTGTTAATAATAATAGTATTAACTCTTTCTTTATCATTTCTACCAAACAACATTGGGGAGACAAAAAGTAAGGTTAATTTTAAAAGTTTATTTGATATACCAAACTCATTAAAGTTACTTTCAGGTGCTAGAGTATTTCTATTTGCATCTAGGGATATTTGGTTTGTTGTAGCACTACCTGTCTATTTTTCTGTTTATTTTAAATGGAGCCACTCCCAGGTTGGGGCATTTATGGCTAGTTGGGTTATAGGTTATGGAATTATACAAAGTTTAGCACCTTCAATTTTAAGAAAATGGACAAAAGGTTTGGCTCCAACAGGTAAAATTGCATCTATTGTTTCCCTTCTATTAACCGCTGTAATGATAATTATTACACTGCTATTTGGTTTTAATATATTTACGACTTACACTGTTACTATTGGACTTATTATATTTGGTTTTGTATTTGCCCTAAATTCATCAATACACTCATTTTTAGTTCTAGATTATTCAAAGGGTGATAAAGCCGCAGCCAACGTAGGATTTTATTATATGGCTAATGCTACAGGCAGATTATTGGGGACACTTCTATCCGGGTTATTATACCAGCTTGGTGGAATATTATGGGCACTTATAGGTTCAGGAGTCTTCTTAGTTTTTAGTTATTTAATAACAAAAAAATTAAAATAAAACTTCCTATAAAAATCTATCCCCCAGTAGTATTACTACAAAGGGGATAATGTATTATTATTTTCCTTCTAGAATATCTTTTTTCTTTAAATATTCAGCCTCATCAATATCCCCATTTACGAACCTTTTTTTAAGAAGATTCAAAGGGCTATCTACTTCTGAATTATTAGAAATAGACCTATTCTTAAATATAAAATAAATTAAAACTATTACTAAAATTAGTCCTATACCCATCATAATATAACCTCCAACTGGAGTTCTTCCAAACCAGGAGAACCCATTACAAAATCGTCCAAATAAATTATACATTTTATACTCCTTATCTAGAATTTTAATATAACATTTAGATATAAACGAAATGTAAACCTAATGTATTTTATATTTCTCTCTTTTTATTTAAATCACAGCATTCTAGTCTACCAGATCCATAAAGCTTTTTATTAACCTTTTCTAATCTAGTTAAATAATTCAGCCACTTTCTTTTAATATTTAATCTTAAGATTTTCATATGATACTCCCATTTACACAGGGCTAAAACCAGCCTCTTTAATTGCTAGTTTAACTCTATCAATATCCATATCGTTATTATCATTAAATGTAATAACAGCCTCTTTTTTTTCTAAGTCTACAACTGCATCTTTAACAATATCTAACGCCTTAGATGTGTTTTCCACATTTGCTTTACATTTACCACAACTCATACCATTTACTGTGATTGTTACACTGTTATTATTAGACTCAGTATCTTGTTTCGGCGACTTTTTCATTTTAAAATTTCTTAGACTAAGTGAGTTAGAAACAACAGATACGGAACTAAAAGCCATGGCAGCACCTGCAATTATTGGGTTTAAAAAACCTAAAGCAGCAAAAGGGATACCAATGGAGTTATAGAAAAATGCCCAAAATAGGTTCTGCTTAATTTTAGTCATAGTTTTTCTAGAGAGCAAAATAGCTGCTGCTATCTCCCTTAAGTCCCCACGCATTAATGTTATATCTGCAGACTCCATTGCAATATCTGAACCGTGACCCATTGCAATTCCAGTATTTGCAACTGCTAAGGCTGGCGCATCATTAACACCATCTCCAACCATTGCAACTACTTCACCTTTTTCTTGCAGTTTAGTAACTTCGTTTGCTTTACCTTCAGGTAGAACTTCTGCTAAAACCTTAGTTATTCCAGCCTTTTTTGCAATTGATAGTGCAGTTCTTTTATTGTCCCCAGTTATCATGTATACATTTAGACCTAAATCTTCTAATAACTGAACACCTTCTTTTGAGGTCTCTTTTATACTATCTGCTATAGTTATGAGTGCTATTACATCAGTTTTAGTTGCGAGAATAACTACAGTATTACCCATAGATTCAAGCTCTGACTTTTTTTCTATATAGGCAACGGTTGGAATACTATTTTCTTCCATTAGTTTCTCTGTTCCAATTAGATATTCTATATTTTGATAGGTTGCGGAAATACCCTTCCCAGGTATTGATATAAAGTTCTCTACAGTTTGTAATTCTAATTTTTTATCTTTTGCAGCATCTACAACTGCTTTTGCTAAAGGGTGTTCAGAGTTTTGCTCTAAACTTCCAGCTAACTGTAAAATACCATCTTTATCCAGACTACCATTTAATGGATATATGTCCTGCATTTCTGGTTTACCTAATGTTACTGTACCAGTTTTATCCAATATTATTGTTGTAATCTTACCAGCAGATTGCAGTATCTCGCCATTTTTAATTAGTATACCCCTTTCGGCACCTTTACCAGTTCCAACCATAATTGCTGTTGGAGTAGCTAGACCTAAGGCACATGGACAAGCGATGACTAATACAGCTACAGCAGATATTATTGCAGTTGTTAAAGAACCTATTATTAACCACCATATTAAAAATGTAACTGCAGCAATTATCAATACAACAGGAACAAAAATTGACGCCACTTTATCAGCAAGTTTCTGAATAGGAGCTTTAGAACCTTGAGCTTCTTCTACAATTGCTATAATTCTAGAAAGTACTGAGTCTTTACCTACATGTTCTGCTTTGAACTTAATAGAGCCGTAACTATTTATAGTTCCACTAACAACCTTATCCCCTTCTCTTTTTTCCACAGGCATACTTTCACCTGTTATTGTACTCTCATCTATTGCTGTACTACCATCAGTAACTAAACCGTCAACTGGGATTCTCTCCCCAGGTTTAATAAAAACAATATCACCAGGGACAACATCTGCTATTGGTACCTCAATTACTTCTCCGTCTTTTACAATACTTGCAAATTTAGGTTGTAGACCCATCAACTTTTTAATAGCTTCTGAAGTTTTACCCTTAGCATTACTCTCTAAATATTTACCTAATAAAACTAGAGTAATAATTATTGCAGAAGCTTCAAAATAGAGCCCATTTGTCTCAATACCTATATTTTTTGCTATAAAGCCGTTAAAAATACTAAAAAAGTATGCTGACGACGTACCAAGAGCAACTAAAACATCCATCCCAGGACTACCTGCTTTAATCGACTTCCAACCACCTTTGTAAAACTTTGCACCAATCCAGAACTGTACTGGAGTTGCTAAAAGAAACTGTACTAGTGGAATATGTAAAAACATTAATGCTTCAATTTTGAATATTCCAGCAAACATTGCTAACACTAAGGGTGCACTCAGACAAGCTGAAATTATTGTTTGATTTCTTAGTCTTTTTAATTGTTTACTTTTTTCTTTTGCTTCTTCGTCTTCGTTATCTTTATTTGGAATGTTGGCACTATAACCAGCATTAAAAACACTTTTAACTATATCGTCTACATTGGTTTTATCTGGATCATAGCTAATTGTAGCTTTTTCTGTAGCTAAATTTACACTGGCCATATCGATGCCAGTAGTTTTTTTAATCCCTTTTTCTACATGTGCAACACATGATGCACAGGTCATACCTTGTATATTAAGTTGTATAATTTCCATATCCTACCTACCTACTTACTCATTTGATTAATGGTATTTAGAAGTTCATCTATAACTTCAACTCTTCCATTTTGTATCTGATTCACAACACAGCTTTTCATATGTGCTTCTAATAGTTGGGATTTAACACCTTTAATCGCTGATTCAACACTTTTAAACTGATGCAATATATCGTCACAATAGACATCTTCTTCTATCATTTTTGATATACCCCTTATCTGTCCTTCAATCCGGCTCATTCTATTTATCATTTTTTGTTTATCTTTATATGTATGATGAGCCTTTCTGATTACTGTTTTCTCTGCCATATAGTATACCCCCCTACCCTATAACAAGAATAACGTTGCTATATTAAAAAGTCAATGTATAGGCTTATACATTGACTCTTTTTTTTAAAATGAAATCTGCGTTGTATTAAAAATTAAAGTTTAACCAGCATAACTATGTAGACTAGACAGTAGATAATTTACCCCAAAAAACGTAAATAACGAGACTGCAAAACCTATAATAGATAACCAGGATAATCGAACTTCAGTGACATATTTGGTTTTTCGACCATGTAATATAATGGTATATACAAACCATGTAATAAGTGCCCAAGTCTCTTTAGGGTCCCAGCTCCAGAAAGATCCCCATGCGTAGGATGCCCATATAGCTCCAAAAATAATAGCTCCGGCTGTATAAATTGGATAACCTATAATAATGCTGTTTAATACCAACTTTCTATAATATTCTACCTTGGTTTTACTTACTAAAGATGCAATTGCAGCAATAAACGATACTACAAAAAAAGCTTGCCCAATAAATGAAAAACTAACATGTAATAATAACCAATTTGATTGAAGTGCAGGAATTGGAGGATTTAATTCATTAGTAGTTAATGGGGATGAACTCATTAAAAGAAAAATTAATGCAACAATAGTAGAACCAAAATTTATAACATTGTTACCTTTGGACTTAATTCCATATATCCCTAGTACTATAAGTATTGAACATGCAAAAAATAGCAGTGCTTCAAATGTATTTGTTAGAGCGGGAAAACCTATTTGAAAAGAACGAATTATTAACGTAATTAAAATAAGTACTCCAGATAATAGAACAATAGGTGTTGTTAGTTTTTCTGTTTTACCTCTAAAAACAGTAACCATCTGAAATATTACTAGTGGTATAAGTATTATTGTTGCAATTTGTAATATCATTTCTCTTTAACTCCAATTTTTTGTATATATGCGATTAAAAAACCAGCTAACATTAAAACAAGTGCAATATAATTCATAATATATGCCGGTTCCCTTTTAATTAATAACCCTGAAGACAACTCCCTCGAAGTATCAAGAACTTTAAATCCACCTAAAATACTTCCAATATTATACCTGTAGTAATCAGTATGGTTTTCCTCATCAACAACTTGAAAAAGTGCACTTTTACCAGGTTCTACATCGTCTAAAATATATCTTTTTCCCCTACTATCAAACATGTAGCCACTTTTTACAATATGAATTTGTTTATCTTCTGATTCTAACTGGGCAAAATTAATAACGTTATATCTACTTTGGAAAATACTAAAACCACTAAATCGAACTGGTTTATTAACCTCTATTTCAAAGTTATCCCTAACGATTTCCCCATCAGTTTTTTTTATAGTTAAATTAGATATCCAATCTTTTGGGGCACCATTTTCATACTTAAGAAACTCGAAGTCATTTAGTGTTACTATATAATCACCTACAGAGATCTCATCTCCAATGGATAACATAACAGATGCTTCTTGTTCTAAAAGAACGTTAATGCTACCACCAACGATAAGAATTAATAATCCGATATGAATAAAATCAGGCCCTAGTCTTAATTTAATTGCCCCTGTTATTTCTTTATATAATCTTTTAATAGTACACATTGAAAGATTGATAAAAAACAGTCCCATAAGTGCTATAAAAAACATGGATCTAAAAAAATTAGTAAATCCAATTTTAATAAACAGAGATCCCAAAAGAGGATAATTTTCGATATAATACTCATTACTTTCACCCTGGATTACAAACGTTGATAATCCAGAGATTACTGCTATTACGATGAGTAAAATAAGTGCTAGCTTCATTGAAGCTAAAGCACTAAACAGTCTATTTATATTTTTGTGTCTCAATTCTTTTTACTTCCTCTCGTGTTGATTCATCAAGATCACCACTAAACCATCGATGTTCTGGTCTAGACATTATTTCATCCATTATACCAGGTTTATAGTGCTCTGCTTCAGGTAAAAGTTCAAAGTAAAATCGTTCAGCTACCTCATACATTCCATGCCATTGAACATAATCAGGACTTAACATTGCATATCCATTTCTTGCTCTTCGACCTTCATGATGCCATAGATGCCAATATGCCCACTCAATCTCTTCATTAAACTGAATAGGATCAACTAGTCCATCTGCTTTTAGTTCATTCATGACTTCTGTTGCAGGTATTGCAAACTTATTATTATATAGGTCAATTCCAGCATCGTACTGTTTATAAAAGTTATCAACAAAATCAGTTCCATGACAACTTAGACAAACATCCTTCATACTATCACGTTTTTCCTCAGCATTTTCTGTAGGGAAAGAGATCGGTGCCCTTATATTTACCGAAAGTCTGCTACCAATATCATGAGTAACAGGAAGATTTTTAGTTTCTGATAGATGACAGGTTGCACAGGTTGGAGCTGCGTTATAATCTTCTCCCGGTATCCACTGATCGCTATCCATGTTCATATCATCCTTGTTATTTAGGTACATCATCCCATGTTTAGAACTTCTATATATCTCTATCTGAGGATGATCTGGACCAAGGTGACATTTACCACATGTATCAGGGTCTCTTGCTTGAGATTTTTTCATTGAATGCCTTGAGTGACAAGATGCACAGGAACCAGAAGTACCATCAGGATTAACCCGACCTACACCAAAGTTTGGCCATGTAGCAGCACTAAGTTCACCATTTTCTTCAACCTCAACATAGGAACCGTGACAGGCTTGGCATCCTGAAATTGATGCAGGACCACCCTCAACAATTTCACCTAAGTAGTTATCCAAAGAACCTAAAACTTCACCAGCTTTAGAGTGATGTGAGCTTAAAAATTGAGATGCCTCTAACTCATGGCATACTCCACAATCCGCAGGAGAAACAATAATAGCAATAGTAAAACCATTATGTTCCATTGCATCTACATCGGTAGGTTCTGCACCATGACATTCAAAACACCCGATACCTTCCTTACCATGGGAACCATCTTCCCACTGATTTACAATACCAGGCATCTCCTCGGTATGACACTCAAGACATGTTCTTGTCTCCTCGCTTACTTTAGCATTTGATGTACCGATAAGTAGTGTTGGATTTTTTTTAACTAAGCAACTATTAAAAAATAGTATAGCTACAATAAAGATTATATACTTAGTTATTTTAAAACTTGTCATACCAGATCTTTTCAATGTGGACTCCCTTTTCTATTAATACTTTTATAGATGCATCTATCATAATTGGTGGACCACAAAGATAACCTTCTTTTTCTCCATCAGTATCAAGATGTTGTTTAATAATGTTATGAATAAAACCTGTAGCACCAGTCCAATTATCATCTGCATCTGACAATGCAGGGTAATAATTAAAGTTCTCATATTTTCTTTCATAATCAAGAAAGAGTTCATGATCATATAAGTCTGCTATTGTTCTTGCTCCATAATAAAAGTCAATTATCCTATCTGGACAATTATTCTCCCAATATGCTGCAATAGATTTTAATGGTGCTAATCCAACTCCTCCAGAGACACATATTATTTTTGCCTTTGATTCTTTAAGGTAGAAGTCTCCATATGGACCTGAAATAGTAATTTTATCATTAACTTTTAATTTATGTAGAAATCCAGAACCTAAACCTTCCGGTATTTTTTTAATATTAAGTTCAACACTATCGTGAACATCAGGGCTAGAAGATATTGAGTATGCTCTAATTTCACTGTTTTTTCCAACTCCGAAGTGGACCTGGACATACTGCCCTGGTTTAAAAGTTATATCCGTTGGTTCAAGTAATTTTAAATTTATTTTTTTAATATCAGATGTTACCATATCAGAAGTTGTAACAATGGCATTATACTCTTTTATATTAAAATACTCGTCTGGAATATATATTTTTAAGTCCTCTCGAACTTTTACCTGACAAGAAAGCCTAAAACCATTAGAGATCTCTTTTCTATCTAAGATAGTCCTCTCTAGAGGTAAAACAGTTCCTCCACCTTCTACAACCCTTAACTTACAAAAGCCACAGGTTCCCTTACCACCACATGCTGAAGGAATAAGTATTTTATTATGTATAAGCTCTTTAGAAAGGGGTTTCCCACCATTAACTTCAAAAGTCTCTTCGTCGTTTATATTTACCTTTAAAATACCATAATTTGATATAACCCTATCTAAGAAGATAATTATTAAACATATAACAACAGAAAATATATTTATAAAAAGAAGAGCATTTAGAATCATCTACCTACCCCCGAAAATCCCATAAAAGCCATAGCCATTATACCTGCCAAAATTGCAGTAATACCAGTATCGCCAAAACCTTTAAGTGGGGTTGAAAATGCCAACCTTCTTCTTAAAGCTCCCATTGTAATAATAGCTAATAACCAACCAAGACCAGAACCTAAAGAAAACACAAGTGTCTCTGCTAAGGTATAAGATCGTAGGTTCATTAATAAAGAGACACCTAAAATTGAGCAGTTAACAGTTATTAGAGGTAAAAATATACCAAATGATGCATAAAGAAGAGGTGCATACCGATCTATATAGATCTCTAATATTTGAACTAGTGTTGCAATTGTAACTATAAAAACAAGAAAGCTTAAAAACTCAAGACCCATTGGTTTTAGGATGTAAGTATTTATTAAATAGTTGGCTCCAGCTGTAATCACCATAACAAGTGTAACAGCTAATCCCATACCAGTAGCAACTTCAATTTTTTTTGACATTGAAACAAAAGGACACATTCCTAAAAAGTAGGTTAATGCTATATTCCCAGTAATCATTGAAACAAAAAGAATCAGTAAAAAATTCATTCCTGGCCTCCTTTTCTATTAGTTATAGTATTAACAATTAAAATAAATATTCCCAGCATAAAAAAGGCTCCGGGAGGAATACTTAGAAGATTAAATGGAGCAAAAAGATCCTTGGTTACTGTGTATCCAAGAAGTGTTCCAAATCCTAAAAGTTCCCGAACAATCGCTAAGGCAATTAGAGATAAAGAGTACCCAATACCTATAGAAACTGCATCTAAAAAGCTATCTACCACTCCATTATTTATTGCGAAAGCCTCTGCTCTACCCATAATAATACAGTTAGTAATAATTAGGGCAACATATGGTCCTAGTTGTTTACTAATCTCCGGGTAGTAGATCTTAATAACCATATCTATAATTATTACCAGTGCTGAAGTAATAATCATATAACTAATCATTCTTATCTTTTCAGGGATTATATTTCTTAAAGCAGAAACTATTATTGAGTTTAAAATCAATGTTACTGTTACAGCAGCTGCCATAATAAGTGTATTTAAAAGTAAATTAGTAACAGCTAAAGTAGAACACAGACCTAAGGCCATTCTAAAAATTGGATTATTAGCCCAAATACCATCCTTTAGTATATCAACTTTATTCTGGGACATTTAGTTCCTCCCTAATATCTTTGTCTAAAAATGAAATGGCAATGTTTATTATATCTTCGACACCTTTACTTGTAGCTGTAGCTCCAGAAATTGCATCAACTTCATTATCTTTTTTTGCTCTTTTAACAATGGATAATTGGGGTCTAACTAAAATATTTTCGAATTGATCCAAAAATTCCCTCTCGGTAACTCTCCCACCAAGACCAGGAGTCTCTCCCTGGGATAATACTGTAATCGATTCTAGAGATTTAAGATCACTTTGAACAATAATCAGAAGTTCTAATATACTCCATAAACCAGGGCCTTCTCTTACTAAAACAACAGAACCTGATCTATTAGTTTGAGAAACAAAATATTTTCTATCCCCTCTGGTTATTATATTAAAATTACTGCTAAAAGTATCCAATACATCATCACCGTAGGAAATTTGATATTTATCCATAATGAGTCTATATAGATCTAATGATCTTTCCCCTTCAAAACCTAAATAAATAGTATTAACATATGCCAAAAGTAAAATAGAAGTAGAAGAGAGTATTACAAGAAACAGAATCATTTTTAGATCTTTAAGCATATTTCCCCCTCTTGATCACTTTAAATTTAAGAACAGCATCATCAATAATAGGAATGAATATATTAAGAATCAAAACAGTAAACAGTGAACCATCAAAATAACTTGAGAATCTATTTATGGTTAAAAGAAGTATTGCACCTAAAATCCCAATAATATAACTTCCACCAGTTGTTTTAGGTCCATGTTTTTTTAAAGGTAAAATAATAAAAGCCACTAGAAGGAAATTTCCAGAAAGCAGATATTTTAAAGAATCTACAAAACTTCCATAAACTATAAATGTTGATATTAGAATAGTTGAAATAATAAATGTAAGACAAAGCTTCAGATCTATTATTTTAAATATAGCAAATATAATACCAATTATAATAATCAATATTGGTATTGCAGATCCTGGAGTTCCCGGGATATTACCTGTAAGAAAATTATAGATATCTATATTAGAAGTTTTAACAAACTCAATATGGTTTTCAAATAGTGGCATGGTTGCTAAATCCCTAGAGATATCTAGAGATATACCTGGAAATGGGAATACCCAACTCTGATTATATATAACAGGAAAACTTAGTGCTGCAAAACCCCAAATAAGAGCAATAGGCGATATTATTTCTCGACCTTCTCCTCCAAAAAAAACTACTCCAATTAATAAACCAAAAATTACTGAACTAACAACCATATACGTCGGTAGTAGTGGAGGTAATATCAGAGGGGATATAAGTAAGATCCATATTGGTGAGAAATTTCGATTACTTTTTGTAATGCCCCTCACAACTATTTCAAATAGTTTAGCTATAATAATTATTATTGATATTAAAACGATTCTTTTATATCCATATTTTAATAATGACCCAACGTTTAATAAAGCCAAGCTACTTATTAGCAATAGATCGTTTCTTTTATGTATATCCATTACTCCTCCCTCTCATTCAAATATTCTGATATCTTTTGGGTAATTGGAATATTAGATGGGCATACAAATGAACATATTCCACAGGTATTACATTTTGTGATAAGAAGCTTTTCTACATCCTCAATAAAATCGGCTTCTAAATAGTGATAATAGAATTGTGGATAGATATTTAAAGGACAATTTTTATTACATAGATTACAGTTAATGCAATCGTAAACAGCTTTTTTTATAAACTCTTTTTTTATAAGTTCACCTTTATCGGTTAATGTATAATTTTTATATACTAGAGATAATTCGTAATTAAAGTCATTTAGTTTTTCATTAAAAAGCTCACCTGATAGTGGCTCATAATAGTCTGGAAAGGCCAATCCACTCTTATCAACAATATGTTGTGATTCGCATACCGTATTGTCATGCAATTGATGAATTAGGTAGGAACTATTTACATGTTTATTAACATAGGAGTCAATTAGTTTATAAAAACTAAATGCCGATAATAGTAATGTCTTTTTTACATTTTTAACGATTTTTGTAGTATCATCTTCAGGTAATTCAAAGTCAATATTTGAATATGAAATGCTTTCTAGACCCATTTCTGTTAAAAAATCCTTAAAATATTTTAGATGTTTTGAAATAAAAATTTCATATTGATATTCAGGTTTAAGAGAGATTGGAAAAGAGGGGGTAAAATCTATTATTATTGACTTCTCTATCCCAATCTGTCTGTTTAATACTAAAAACAAAAGTTTTGAAAATGTAATATCCTCAATACTTTTATAATTAGATTCTTTTAATTCTATAATTCCTTTACTAAAAAATCCTCTGTTTTCCATAATTCAATTTTATCCCTACTAAAGATAGATAACTAATGATAAATCTAGAGTTATCTTTTTTTCATCAATAGTTAATCTAAAGCAAGTAATAGCATAACTATAATGAATAATGTTAAAAGACTCTTTATATTGAGTTCCTAATATGAAATTATAGGGGGTTTTATCTACAAACACAATTTATTTTATTTTTTTCGTATTTTTGACGAATATTTAACCTATATTTCTAGCCTTTACCGATAACAATTCCTATTAACAAGGTTTTCTAGATCTTGCTTTGATATTGGAAGACTGATAAAACCATCAATATATGGGGGTAGTTTAGGCTGGTCATCTTTTTTAGTAGTCACTAATATTATTTTAGTAGAAGCTCTACTAACAAAAGTTAAAACTTGGTTTATTAGGCATTCCATTGTCATATCGGTTAGGTCACGGTTTATTGTTATAATATCTGGTTTGTACTTTTTAATTTTATCTATAGCATCTGCTCCACTATTAGCTGAAAAAACAAAACAACCTATATCTCGAAACTCTTTTGACAGATTTCGCTTTGTGTATAGAACTTCGTCAATAATTAAAACTTTAATAAAATAGTACTGACTACTTAATATATAATCTTTCATTTTTCTACTGCAACCGTTTTATCTAATATTTTAAATGTATCAATTCTATTCATTTCAGATTCCATCTCTTGTAACTTCGTTTCAATTTCTACTAAATTCTCATCTAAATATTTAAAATCTTTATGATTAAAATAACCACAAATCGTCCATATTAGTTCTACATAATAATTAAAAATTGAGAAGATAGGTTTTCCCATCCATAACTCTGGGGATACCAACATAAAATTAAGATATGAATTTTTAGTATAACCAGATTCTATGGCAAGATCCCCATAGCCCAGGATTCCAAATGATATATCATAAAGAGTATCAAGTATTACTTCAAAATAAGAAAATAGATTCTTTTGTTGTTCTGATTTTATCAGTGATATTGGATTAGAATCTGACCTATATTCAGTTACAGAGATAGTCTGGCCTGTATCTGCATTAAAAATTACAAATGCCATATCAACTTCTCTTTTAAGTTTTCTATGAAGTGAAGGCAACTCGTCGTCTCTTATTAACCTCTGCTTAATTAACTCCTCTCTCTCATTCATCATCTCCCACTCTTCAAGAATAAACTGATCAAAATGCTTAGTTATATCCCCAACAATAACTAAAAACTGCAAATAATAACTTGAATTATCTAATTCCCAATTATGATTTTCTCTCTCATAAAAATTAACAAGTATTGGTGGAGCTATATCCTTATCAATAACACAATTATTTTTTAGTCTTAATAATTTATTCCTATCTTTAGTTAAAGATTTTGTACTCTTTTTAATCTCTTTGTAATAGTTTATAAGATTGGTATATACCTCTCTATCGCAGTTATACCACTCGCTCTGAACAACCTCTGTAGATATTGGTGGAAATAGTTCTCCCCACCGGTAAAATCCCTGAAGACTTGTAATATTATAGGCTAGAATAAGCTCCCGTAGAGAGTGTGGTAGAGAGCTTTTAGCAAAAAGATGTTTTAGACCATTCATTAAAACATCATATTTTTCTGGCTGATCAATATATAGATTATTATTTGTGATTAGATATTTCTCAAAAACTGATATAACAGCATCAATATAGGACTGTCTATAGATTATTTTTATATAAGCCCTCTCTAAATTTAAAAAATCTTGCTTAATAATGTCTCCAGATCTGGCGACCTGATAAAATCTATCATAAAGATTTTTAAAGTTAATAAGAATATTATAATCTT
Source organism: Spirochaetaceae bacterium (assembly GCA_051531975.1). Taxonomy (GTDB): domain Bacteria; phylum Spirochaetota; class Spirochaetia; order DSM-2461; family DSM-2461; genus Thiospirochaeta. Next base: position 417,293 of record JAOPTT010000009.1, on the reverse strand, counting down.
GTATTGAGATAAAATTCATTTTCCAACCACGAGCTATTAAAATATTCAAATGATTAGAAAGTTTAAAAAGATCGTTATAGAAGATCATGTCTAACCTATTTTTAAAATCTTCTGCTAACATTACTTTAAGACCTAAATATTTAAAAAGTATTAGATCAGAATTATTATTCCACTTGATTATTTTTGATCTATGAAAGAATAGATAATTTATAAACCCAGATCTTTTAATCATCTTTTTTAGTGGTGGTATAAAAGGGTTATATTTTTCTTTTATCTTCTTGTAATCTGAATCTTCTATTTCCATATTATATATTATAGTCTGATTTAATATAATTTCAAATATATTGAAATAGGATTACTAGGTTTCATTACCAGGTTGAACCTATTATAAAAACTGGACTTACACTAAATTAAGCCCTACAATAAATATATACTTAATAAACTAAGGTTGATATTAGTGTTAAAAAGTTTCTTGTTTCTTATATATACATCTACAATATTGTGCCTGCCAACACTACCGCTTTTTAGCCTAGAAACTAATATAACTCTAACAAAAAAAGAGCGTCAATTCATCTTTGAACATCCACAAATAAAGTTAGGTGGAAGCTTGTCTTTTGAACCTTTTTTAATTCAAAATATAGATGGTTCCATAGGTGGTTTTGACGCTGAAATTACTGAAATAATTACTAATAAAACCGGACTAAATATAAATTTTGAATTAGGTAATTGGAAGGACATACAAAATAGATCCCGTAATAGAGAGTTTGATGGTCTAAGTACCACAAGCAAAACTTATAATACCGAACGTGAAAAATATTATAACCAGTCAAGCTCTTATGTTACGATACAGCCTGTTGTAATTGTAAAAAAAGGTAACTCCGATAAATTTACTAAAATTGAAGATCTTATCGATCATAGAGCCTCAGTACAAATAGGAAATGAGTTTTTTATCAATATCATAAAAGGCATAGATAAAGATGTAGATATTCAATATGTAAAAGATATTTACGATATGATTCGAATGGTTGTAAATAATGAAGTGGATTATACCATTTTAGATGAAACTGCATTCTACGTAGCTTCTATGATTGGTATGGGTGGACTAATTGAAGTTGCTTTTCCTATTGATGAACCATATGATCTCTGTTTCTCTTTAAATAATGAGTGGCCTGAATTAGTCTCAATATTCAACAAAGTACTAGATTCTTTAAGTGAAAATGATAAATATAGAATACGGAAAAAATGGTTCACTTTTAGTGATGTCACTAAATTAAATGATGATATGGAACTTACATTCACAGGAGAAGAGTTAAGCTATCTTAGCCAAAAGAGTGTGATACGTATGGGTATGGAAAGTAATGCTCCACCATTTGAGTTAATTATTACTGACCAAGAACCTAAAGGTATCGTATACGATTATATGAAGTTACTTTCTGATAAAATCGGTATTGTATTTGAACTTTATCCAACGAACTCACTGTCAGAAGAGTTAAGTGCAGTTCAAAATGGTGATGCTGATTTAATAACAATAACCGAAAATCCATCGGATGTAATTGAAGGGTTTAACTATACAGAACCATATCTATCTTTTCCATATGTGGTAGTGACAACCAATGAAAAACTTTTTATCAATGATATTAATACTTTAATAGACGAAACTTTTTTGGTTATAAAAGACAGCTCTATTGGCCAAACCTTAATAAACAGAAATTTTAATATTTCAGAAGTGGATAATATAGAGGATGGTTTCAAAGCTCTAAGAGATGGTATTGCTTATGGATATATCGACTCATCTGCAGTTGTATCTTACCATTTACAAGATGAATATAAATTAGATATAAAAATTTCAGCACTTATTAAAAATGAACAGATGGAACTAAAAATTGCAACTGCAAAAAATAATAAAATTCTCTACTCAATAATTCAAAAAGCGTTAAGAAGTATAACCGAAGAAGAGAAAAATCAAATAGTAAATAGGTGGATCGCAATAGTTTTATCAGAAAGAGTAGATTATAGCACTATTACAAAGGTGGGGCTAAGTTTAATCTTTTTATTATTTATTACGCTATTTTGGAATCGTAAACTTTCAATTTCAGAACATAAAACACACAAAGCTATGGAAAGTTTAAGTTTATTACAAATAGAATTAAAAAGGATGGCATTAATAGACCCTCTAACTCTTATTTATAATAGAAACAAGCTTAATAAAGTATTAGAAGTAGAGCTGCTAAAAGCTAAACGGCATAATCATACTATGGGTATTATCTTAATCGATATAGATCTGTTCAAAAGAGTTAATGATACTTATGGGCATAATATTGGAGATACAACACTTAAGGAGTTTGCTGGAATTCTAAAGAATAGAATCAGAGAGATTGATATATTAGGAAGATGGGGTGGTGAAGAGTTCTTAATTATTTGCTCATCAATTACTGAGGCAGGACTTTTAACTCTTTCAGAAAACCTTCGTACAAAGATAGAATCAACATTTATTACAGATGTTCGAAAAATTACGGCTAGTATTGGTATTACGACTTATAAAGATGGTGACAATCATTTAGATATTATTTCAAGGGCTGATAAAGCTCTATATAAAGCTAAAAAAAATGGTAGAAATAGAGTTGAGGTTTGCTGAATAAAATGTATTAAGTATGACTAATTTATTGGTAATCATTGGTAATCATTGGTGATGTGCTCATTTAGTAGCTAATTTTTGTCAGGGAATAGGTATAAGTATATGATATACTATAAATTATATATATTAGGAGTTATCCATGGAAAAATTAGAGTTCGGAAAAACTAACCACTTATCAACTAGAATACTATTTGGTGCTGCGGCATTTTATGATGAAGATCAAAAGACAGCTGATAAAACTATGGAGTTAGTTATTGAAAAAGGAATTAACCATATCGATACAGCTGCAAGTTATGGAAAATCTGAACTTAGATTAGGTCCGTGGATAAAACACCACAGGGATAAGTTTTTCTTAGCTACAAAGACAGAACAACGAAGTAAAAAAGCAGCTTTAGAAGAACTTTATAGGTCATTAGATCTGTTAAAAACTGACCATATCGATCTATGGCAGATGCACTTGTTAATAGATGAAGAACATTGGCAACAAACATATGGCGAAAGTGGAGCACTTGAAGCATTTATTGAAGCAAAAGAGAAGGGCCTTGTAAAAAACTTAGGTATTACAGGGCATGAACTAATTGTACCATCTATGCATCTAAGAAGCCTTAAAGAGTTTGATTTTGACTCTGTTTTATTACCTTATAACTACTCTTTAATGCAGATCCCTGGGTATAAACATGATTTTAATAAACTACATGCTTTAGCATTAAAAAAGAAACTTGCATTTCAGTGCATTAAAACTATATGCCGAGGACCATGGGGGGATAAAAAACAAAACTACTCAACATGGTACCAGCCATTTGATGAACAGGATGATATTGATATTTTGATTGGTTATGTTTTAAAACTAGAAAGAAGTTTTATAAATTCAGCTGCAGAGGTAAAAATATTCCCTAAAATCATACAAGCAGCTGAGAATTTCGATCCTACTAGAAACTATACATTAGAAATGGCTAAACTAGCAGAATCGAAAGGGATGACTTCACTTTTTAGGTAATTTTACTTGAAAAGAGAGGTTAGATGTTGGATCATATAATTATGAACATACATGGTGAATTTAAAGTTGAAACTAAAAATAATATAATAAACTCCATACTAATTGGTTCCTTTAACGTTGAAGGTAGTAAAGCATATTATAAAGAGTTAGAAAAAGCTATTTTAGATATAAAAACTGATTATTATACTTTAATAAACCTGTTGAAATTTGAGGGTGCTACCCACGAAGCCTACGTTATTGCTAATAATTTTAATAAAAGGTTTAACATAGAGAAACCAGCAATTAAAAGGATAATAGTTATAAATAATGATTTTTTAGAGATCATTACTAAATCAGAAGTTCATCTTGCATTTATGGAGAGCACATTAGTTTTTAATACTATGGAAGGTGCTTTAAATTGGTTTAAGAAAGAGGAGATTATATAATGAGTACAAAAAAATTAACTAGATCATCTAGAAGTTGTGTATTTGCAGGAGTTTGTGGTGGTTTAGCTGAATATTTTAATATAGATCCACTAATTATTAGAATACTATTTATAGTTTCTGGTATTGGAATAATACCTTATATTTTAATGGCAATCTTTATTCCACAAGATTAATTTTTTATAGTAGGTGCATATGAATTTAGTGGAATGACACCTGAAGCTTATAAAATTAGTAATGAATTTAGCCAACGGATATATTCTTTAGTTTTTATCTATTCTACATAAATAGTTACAATATTACTTTTAACTGTATCTGCTACAGCCTCAATTTTGTATTCACCAGGGCTTAGTGGGAATCGTATTTTATAGGGATATGTTTCACTTTTATATAACTTATCGTTGATATACCACTCTATCTCTGGGACATTAGGTTTAACATCTGCAACTATTGGAATAGTTTGAAACCTAGCTGGGGTTTCATAGTCAAAAATGTACCTTGCTCCATTTTTTGGTTCCGTAATTTTAATAGTAGACTCTGAAAATATCTCTGAAGACTCTATTACAGGTAGTTTTAAATTGTTTTTTGAGCTCCAAACAGCATACCTTGAAGGTAGTTTTGTAAATGGTCTACTCTGAATTTTATCTATTGGTGTTCTGTGATTTGCTAAAGTTCCAGTTCTAATATCTATAGCTAGGGAAATATGAACAGGACATATATCTATTGGGGCTTCCGACTCTCTAAAAAGTTCTGTTGTACTATTGGGACAGTTTGGACCTTTTATCTGACCACTTAATGGACATATATCGACCTGGATACTATATTCAGGTTTCAAAAATGGTTTCTGATTATACCCTTGAACCTGGTCTGGATGTAGATAGTTCATTACTGGTTTCAGATACTTAGCTGCGATACTACCAGAGAGGTGGTTCATTTTACCGTTATCGTTACGCCCAATCCAAATAGCTGTAATATAGTCTTTGGAATATGCTATAGTCCAGGCATCTCTATAACCCTGACTAGTCCCAGTTTTTATTGCAACTGGGTAGTTATACTCCAATGAGCCAAGTCGTTTAAATGATGGTAATCTTGCTATTGGATCTGATAAAAAGTTAGTTATTAATCTTGAATTATACTCACTACCAACAGATACTCCATTTGAATCATCGTCGTTATTAAACCATTTTAAATTGAACTTTTTACCATCGTTTAATATAGACCCATAACCTGTCACTAAATCCTCTAAAGTAACATATAAACCCCCTAAAATAATTCCATAACCATAATAAATAGGAGATCGTTCCCTATGCACAAAGTTTAGGTTATTAAAATAGTTATAAGTTGTAGATAGTCCTATCTGCTCAAGGATTCTAACTGATGGGATATTTCTACTATTTGCTAAAGTATTACGGTATAACATAGGGCCTAAAAAGTCCTCGTCGTAATTGGCAGCAATATAACTACCCTCTTTATCCACAATATGTATTGGTAGATCGTCGACTATTGAACTTGGAAAAAACTTTTTATCATCTAACCCCTTTAGGTATAAAAAAGGTTTTAATGTACTCCCTGAAGATCGACGTCTATTAGCATAATTTATCGATCCATCAGCATTTTCATTATAATAATTTTCTGAACCGATGTAACCTAGGACCTCTCCTTTACTGCTTGTAACAATAATAGCAACATTATTTGCATCCCTGTTTAATAAATCTTCGTAGATAGTTGAAACATGATCCCTTAAGTATTGTTGCAATTTTGTATTAAAATGGGTTTTTATAGTCCCAGTGTAAGCTTGCAGTTCTCTATTTTTAAGTTCTTGACTAAGTCTAATTAGATAATGGTAGGAGTTTGTTGGTCTTTTTTCTAAACCTAGAGCTCTATAATCTTTAAGATTTTCAAGTTCCCTAGTATATACATCCTCATCTAAAAAGCCTTGATCAAAGAGTCTTTTTAAAACAATTTCACCTCGATCTTTTGCTAGAGCCATACCTCTATATGTAGTTAAGTTCATTCTACTTGGAGCTTTAGGTAGGGATGCTAAAATTGCGGATTCGGCCCAACTTAAATCCTCTATTGGTTTCTGGAAATAACGTCTAGCACCATAAGAAAAACCATGAATTCTTTTTCCTAAAGGAACTATAGTCATATACTGTTTTAATACAGCTTCCCGGCCATATCTAATAGTCATAAAAAATGCCGCTGATGTTTCGTATATCTTGGTTATTAAGGTTCTAGAATTTTGTTCCTGAATTCGCACTACTTGCATAGCTAAGGTAGATGCACCCTGGGGATTTTTATTTACAACATTCTCTTTTATAGCTCTAAATATAGCTCTAAAGTCTAGACCAAAATGATTAAAAAACCTTTTATCTTCAATAGCTATAATTGAGTCTTTAACTCTCAAGTTTTTAGTATCTTCTAGGATCCAATATCCATAATCCCTTAATGAACCATCACCTTCAGTTAAATATGCCCCTCTATCGTCCTCTATTATTGGAGTTGATATATAATCTTTAATTGTAGATATACTGGTTATGTATATAAACTGAACCAGTATAATTATTAATGCTATAAAAAAGGGTAATAAGAGAACCCTTTTATTGCTCAATATTTATAACTCCAGCATTAGACATTCCTCGATATGACATCTGATACATTTTCTCTGCATAAGATGGAGGTAGGAAAAACTCCCCCTGGGTTGTAGCTCTAAGTCTAAAGTAAAAATTATATGTACCTTTTGGTAAATTATCGTAGTAGTAGATAACTTTATCGTCTAAATACATTGCATAACTAGGTTTTCTAGTTATCTTACCTGTTGGTTTTGCTTCTGGTGGAGATGTTAATAATTCTGGATTTAGTGGATCAAAACCAGCTGCTAGTGGAATTGTAATTGCTACATAGTTACTAGTTTCCGAGTTAATTACAGTAACATGCTGCTCTACAACATCATCCCTATTTAGAGTTATAGTTTTACCAGCATCTACTTTAATTCGTTTATCGTACTCAGTAACATTAATTATTGGCATAAGTTCCGATGATACTAAAAACCCAGTACTCTCTTGTTTTAGATTTCTCACATTCTCAGCTATGTGATACCTAGTTTGTAACCATACATAGAGAGGATCTTTACCCTTATTATATGTAAATGTTCCTCTATCATCTTCTTTTAGGGTTACAACATTTAAGGATGATTTAATATCAGTCTTATCACTATTTACAGAGAAGCTAGATCTAGATTTTTTATATTCTGTAGTTATACTATCTTTTAATGTCAGAAGTGCTGAACTTGTAGCTTTAGTACTACCCCAGCCGTTACCACCACCTTCTTTAACTAGATAATCTACCATTAATTCTAGCTTATCATTTTTAGGATCTGCTAAATTTAAGGCTTTTATCACTTTAGAGAGAGTATCTATCTCACTACTGATTATAATTCCACCCCAGATTCGGTTTTTATACTGAAGACCGTCAAAGACCTCTTTTTTCCCAATTCTTTTAAAAGTTGTTGCTGTCCATAGCTGGGAAACCAATTCTTTAACTTTTTTATCGGAACCTCTACCATTTTGATAATAGGCTATAACCATTTTAGCTTTGTTATATAGGTCTGATTGTTTAGCACTATTTAATAGATCCGAGGCATAATTCTTATCAAAATATCCATAATTAGACAGGGCACTAAAAGCATCTATTCTCTCTCTAAGGGAGTATTCTGAAATTAGATATCTTGAATCAGATCTTAAAGAACTCTTTAAAGAATCTGCTGTACTTTTTAGTATATTTTCAGGAACTGAATAACCATTTTCTTTTAATAAAGTAAGAAATTCCATGGTATAAGCTGTTAGACCAACATAGGTAGTTGAACCTGGCCAGAAGCTATATAGACCATTTTTAGATTGTACAGAAGCCAGGTATATTAAAAATGAGTTAATACTGTTGTTATCTACTTTATAACTATCTGGTAGATCAAAATCTGATAGTATATTCTCCATTGCTAATAGTGGATATAGTTTACTAATACGCTGCTCTAAACAACCATGGGGATACTCTTCTAATAGCTGTAAACCTTGAAACATAGTTATTATTGATTGGTTATCTGAGACAAATGCTATTTGGGAAACAGAGCTTTTTTTTACAGACGTATTAGGGTATGGGAATTTTATAGTATCACCTTGTTCTAGATCATAGAATCCATCTTTGGAAGCTTTCATATTAAGATAACTTACTGGAAGTTCAGCCAAGAAAGCATCACCAGCTGCATCTGAAGTTCGCTCTATTGCCATTTTAAATTCAATAGTTGCTTTATCTGTTAGGGTTTTAGGAACATCTATCTGATAAAAGAGTTTATTAGGAACTCTACTTAGTTCAACAGCCTCTGTAATAGAGTGTTTATTTCCATTTAACAATAGATCATCTGATTGAATCTGAACTATTCCGTCACCATTAGGCCCTTCAACTATCCGGCCAATTCCACCTGCAACCATAGAGTCACCAGGTCTTACAAATCTAGGTATAGCACTCTGTATAATTACAGGGAGTCTTACAGAGAGTACGGATTTTGTAGTACCAAATTTGTCATATCCAGAAACTGCTACTGCTCTAATTGCAAAATCTGTTAAGTTATCTGGTAGATTTATAGTTATTGTAGCTTTACCATTTCTAACCTGTATTCTTTTATTATAATAAGCCACAGTTTTAAAGTTTTTTCTAACTGTTTTATTATCTAATAGACTTTTTTTAGCCAATGCCATCTCTGCCATTTTTGCCATGCTCTCAGAACCACCACCACCTGATAATTCTTCTACAGTTAGATTTCCAACGACACTGTTTCTAATATCTCTAATTGATAAAAAACTATAAACAGGATCTATAAAAGCATCTAATGGTGCGAGTCTTTGTTCATCACCAAGAGCTAAGACAGCTCTATCTACAAGCCATAGTGCAACATCCCCATTTTTTAGATTCCCATAAGAATCCTCTAGGGTTATATCCATTTTTATAGTCGAGCCTGGAAGGACTACTTTAGGATGGCTCACATTAACTTTTAACTGGTTAGATTCTGGGTTTACATCTATCCAGGTGGTATTTCCCATAGATATTGGTTTACCTCTATCTATAAAGTTTTTAATACCAGAACCTTGGATTCGTCCTCTCATTAACAGTGTATAAACAGGAACTCCTGGAACCATATCTTTTTTAATTTTTAATTTGAATATTCCCTGTCCATTTTCTATAGGAACCCAGTGGTATAAATTCTCAGTTGGAGTTTCCACAATAACTAAAGCATTTGCACTTTGGAATGGACTTTTAAGTAACATTGTTACCTCGTCCCCTGGGTTGTAATTCTTTTTATCTAAAATAGTATCAAATACATTAGATTTAGTTTTCTCCCAGCTTGTTGGAGTATCTCCAGTTACATAGAAGTCTGACTTAATTTTTTGTAGCCGGCCTAAATCGTCTGTGGCTAAAATCTCCAGTAGATAAACACCTGATTCTTCTGTTTCTAATAAAATCTTTGTAGCTTCATCCCCGGTAGATTTATAGACTTTTTCTAATATTTTATCATCTACAACATCGCTTATATATTTTGCTTCACCTGTAGTAAAGTCCGTTTCTGATAGATATGAGTGCCACTCTCTTTTATATAATCTAAGGGTAAATTCTCTACCCTCTAATGGCTTATCGTTAAAATCTAGAAGTATAACCTCGGCAGCAATCTCGTTTTTGTCTTTTATAAACTTATCTACTTTTAAACCTAATGAAAATGGAGGAAGTGCAACGACCTCTTTACTATCTGTTACAGTCTGGGAATCTGCACCTCTAACAGTAGCTTCTATTAAATATCTTAGTGCGGATATTCCATTCTCAGCTTGTGGATTCAACTTTAACTTTGCAGAACCATTGGCATCGGTTTTATTTCTATGGTAGTTACTACCAATAGATGAGTATCTAGAGTAACCAGAGAATCTTTCATCTGTTGCAAATTCAAAGCCTGGATAATTTTTACTAGTAGCAAAATATGGGTACTTGGTAACATTCCAACTAACACTTTGTGCAACGACCCGGCCACCAGCATAATAGTCAGCAATAAGTTCCACCTGGAATGGTTTATCTGCAGGTACTTTATCTGGACCAGTTAAATTGATCTCAAATTTAGGAACTCTATAAGCCTCTTTTTTAAAATGAACTGAGGCTAAAACTGATCCACTCTTTTTATTTTTAATTGAAGCACTGTAGTGCCCTGTTGGCAGATCTTTTTCGTTAAAAAGGTGGTAAAACTGATCATTGCCTTCCATTACAATAGGGTAGTCCCATGTTTTATTTCCAGGACCATATATAGAAAGAATCTTTTCTGAATCTTTACTTGTGTCTTTTTTAATTAATCCCTTTTCTCGATACCTTACATACCCTAATATATGAACTTCTTCGTTTGGTTTATAAACTGGTCTCTCTGTAAAAATGTAACCCTTTACTCTACCCTCCGATTTATTATCCCTTGGACTATTTGTTAACCAACCAAGCCATTTCCCACTTCTACTGTACCAGTGGTTTCCACTAAAGGATGGAGGAGGAGTCTTTGTATCTAATATAAGAATGTCATCATCTTTAGTTATTTTTATTCGTCCTATACTGTTTTTAAACTTCTTCGTATGGTTTAGATAAAACTGCCCATCTGAATCTGTTTTTCCTCTTAACTGAGATTCCCATGTACTTTCATCAGTGTCTTTATTATAGATGTAGCTTTCAAGTGTTATAGTTGCACCGTCTACAGGCAGTCCACTATCAAGGGAGGTAACTATTAGATTTGCTCCCCCCTCCTCTTCTATTGTGGTAAAGCTTAAATCTGTCACAACAACTTTTACATAATTTCTCTCTCTACTACTACCTAGAGTTCTATAACCAACTAAATATGTACCTGGGGCATTTTTTCCTGATATTGAGGTAAAATACTCCTCTAAGTCTAGTCCAAATGCTGTCTTACCAGAGTTTTTACTTATTGGTAGTGGAACTACTAAGGATACAGGAGGAGCTTTTAATAGCTTGATATGATCCTCAATGGATCTTGCATATTCATCTTCCCCAGGCATTAATGGGGATTTATCCTCATTAATAACTACCGGTCTACTTGGAAATGGCCAAAATCTTCTGTCTCCAGAATCAATTTTATATATCCGAAGGTCAACAGTGTCTGTTGCTCTTCCCTCCATAGGAAAGAATTTTGGTCCATATTTCTCAGTTATAACCTGACCTTTTTTCCACTTTATATATGGGGATAAATTTTGATAATAAAAATAGAGAGATGTCTTTCCTAATTTTGCAAGATTCCGCCCTGAACTACTTTTGATTTTATAGTCGTTTATAGTAAATTTATATGGTGTCTCTTTATCAACATTAAAATTAAGATAGATTCTATTCCCTGCTTGAGAAAATGAGAACTTAGAAACAGATGGTTCAAAACTTACTAGTTTTTTAACATCGTCTATATTTAATTTTCCAGGTCTTTCTGAAAATTCAATAAACAGTGGAGAATTCCCTGTTCCACAATTGATACTCTGGGACTGGTTATAGACACTTCCACTACTTGAAATAGGATATGAGTTATACCCTGAACCCATTGAAACTATTCTAAAATCATCTTTTGTAGAAAATTTATATATTGCGGCTCCACCCTCTATTGAACTATCGGTGGACAGTGCAAGTTTTAAACTAATACTTTTTCCGTATGGTATTGGTTTATTTAGTTTTAATCTAAATACAAAGCTATTAGAGTTACCTTCTTCCCTAGTAATTACAAAATCTTTTGAACTAATAGTATATATTTTATCATCCCCAACTCCTGGTAAAGGCCTAACTTCTAATGTTGTAATTTGTCTTAGTTGTTCAATTTTAATTTCTGAACTAAAAGTTAAAGTTATACTGTCTACAGGTTTAAGATTTTTAGAACCGTTACTTGGGTTAACCCTACTTGGCCGAACCATTAGTGTTGATAAAAACTGAGTAGTTTTATTAGACGTTATCTTATAATTTGATAGTGGTGGCCATGGAATTGTTGGATTAAATTGTAAAGTTCTAGAATCTATCCATCTATATTCCCCAGGGTGTTTAGGTTCTATCTTTATAAACTCAGTTGGATCATCTAGTGGACCTCCTAAATCTGGGCCTATATCTGAACTATAAAAGACTGTTATAGGGTCCCAGTTTCGTAGAAAACTAGATGGAACAATACTGACTTCGGCTGCATATAAATTACCTATAACTGTTAAAAATATTCCTAAAATTATCGCTTTAATTCTCATTATCATCTCTACCTATAACCTTTTATTACATCTTCTGGAACTGCTTGAACTGAACCATTTAAACCATATACAACAGGTGTATATCTAACTGTATCTTCTGATTCTACAATCATGAAATATTTCCCCTGTTTTAAGTCTATAAAATTAAGAGCTCCAGAATCTAGAAAGTTAAAATCTGAATCGTATATTTTTGTTGTTATATAATCTTTGTTTGTTTTAACACCTATACCAATTTTACTATCAGTTACAACATTAAAACTATATATGTGACTCTCACCACTACTTAAAAATAGTTCAGAATCACCATAGTCCCCTGTAAGTTCTATAGGTTTTTGTCTATTTTGTATTAACTCCCCAGATTGTAATCCACCACCTATAGATCTAGAAACAATCTGGTAATTACCTTTATTAAAATAGTAGTTTAAAACTCGACCCTGTGGATATAACCCTTGTGTGGAACCTACTAAGACTCCATCTTTTAATATAGAAGAGACACCACTATTAGTAGTTTTAAACGTAATAAAAACTGGTTCTTTAATGTTTAAGTTTTGGCTGGATTTTGATCTTCCTGCAGTAGCAAACGTGGTATCTCGATCTTTTTCTAGACCTTCCCATACTCTTAATAATCCAGGATTATAGGATACTTCTATTCTGCCACCTTTAATATCTAAAGAAATTAACCTATCTGGTTGTAATATCTCTTTATACGTACCACGACTATCAAATATTTTTATACTATTTATATCTCCATATAGATGAAGCAGATTATTACCAGTTGTCTCTGCTATGTTAAAGATCTTGGTACCAGCTTCTGTAAAATAACTTTCAAAGTCGTGGTCTAATCCAACAACGGTTGTAAATGATCCACTGTCTCCAACCTGAAAATTTATCAGACCTTTTTGATTTGTTAAATTAATAACGCCTATTGAGTACAAACCTTCAGCCAAGGAAAAGCTTGAGTCATCGGTATTTGCATAATATGTTTTGATTAGCTTATCTTTTTGCCAAATAGATGCAACACACCCTTTACTAAGAACAACTGAGTACCCTTTTGAATCTAAATCAAATACTTTAGCTTCAGATTTCTCTATTTGGTAAGTTCCACCTTCAGTAATACTTTGTATTTTTGTCACAGAGTAGTTTTTACTAATTAAACTTGCTTTAGTTTTAGTTTGATTACCATTCCACATAGTCCCAATTATTTTTTTATTAGGATTGATGACCACTAAAGATTTAGCATCAGAAGTCCAGGACTGCTCCCAATTTATACCTTTATTATCAATTTCTAATCCTAACATTGATCCTGGGCTAACAGCTTTGACTAGTGTTAAGTTATTTGTAGGATTTGTAAGTTTAAAACCAACTGAATCAGTAAAGACATCTACAGTTTGTCCTTTTCCTGACTCTAGCTCTACTGGTCTAGATTCTAAATTACCGATTACAGAAGTCGTTGAAAGTAGATAACCAAAATTATCCTTTGTATTAACACTAAGTGCTGTTAATGTCGACATTATTCTATCAACTCCAGAGGAATATAGTACGTCCTCTGCATTTAAATAATAATTTAATCCATTTTTATTTTCTAATCTGGCAGCCTTACTATTAACTACAGTTCTTGATGAATTAAAATCTAATAAACTTAACTCTGGGTACTCTATAGAGATATTAACTTTAGTTCCTGAATTACTTCTTTGAACAAACTGTACAGAATAACTATCCCCACCAATTGGTATTGCTAGTTGGTTAACGCTCTGGGCTATCTTTTCTGTACCTTTATATAAGTATATAAATATATCTTTACTACTTTCTGCAATTATATTGATAGGTTTAATTCCAGTTGTAACAGGTATATTATATACAACTACATCATCGGATATATCTATTTCATTTTTATATGGGAGTTGTATATTTTTACCAGCACCGCTAATTCTCTCTTTTACAAATATGGAACTTGATCCTCTTTTATTGCCTTTTAATATAAGTTTATACATACCTTTATTTAACTTCTTTGACATAAAAAAGTTCCAGTCCCCTGGGCTATCGTTGTTATACTCTAAAAGTTTATCATCAGAGTACAGATATGCTTCTAAATCAGTATCACCAAAACTCCAAATATCAACAACAGAATTAGATCCAATACTTACCTCATATTCACCTGGAACCTGGACTTTACGAATATTATCGACGGCCAATTCTGGTGTATAAATTTCAAGGTTATACCTTCTTTTATTATCAACCTCTATAGTTCTGATCTTTAATGAATAATCTCCTGGTTCTAACTCATACTTAATTCGTTTATTATCCGAATGAAAAAGTTTCTCACCAGCAATATTTTCTACCCAAGCTTCAAAACCCTCAGAAAAATTAATATATCCTTTATGAAAAGCTTTAAAACTGAAGTTGAAACTATTTGGGACCCTTGTTTCACTCTCTAACCAAAGATCACTAACAGAACTATTTAGAGGAATTACACCTTTTTCTGTTTCAGTTTTTTTATTAATAGTTGTAACTCTTCTGGCACTTCTATTTTTAGGAAGTGAATAGTATGTATAATCATCTGGTTCTAATTTTGCCCAGAAACTAGATGTACCAGAATTATTAATATAGATAGGCCAACCATCTTTATCTTCTAATCTTAATTTTGAGTTAGAATTTAGTAGTAGAGTTGAAAACTGATACTCTCCTAACTCTTTTATACTTATAGGAAATTTTAGTGCGCTATTTTTAGCAACTTCAATTCTATGGGTATCACCAACTCCAAGTTGATTTGCATTAACTAGTTCATTTTCATGAATTGATATACCCGCTCGACCTTTACTATTGCCTTTAGTTTTAATTTCAATTAAATACTGTCCAGGTTTTAAAAATGTATTTATTAAACCGTTACGTCCAATACCATTTTCAGTTCCAGAGTATAAACTTGTAATATTTGCAGTTCTAATAGATACACTTGTACGTAGTCGACCTGTAGTTTCAACTCTATATAAACCAGACTTATCAACTGTTAATAGATAGGTCAGTGTTTGTCCTCTATCAAAATCAACATATGTGGTAGAACCATTAACTAACTTAGGTAAGGAATCCATTATTTTTTTAGTAGGTTTTTTATTGATAACTTTTGATGTTATTGGCTCTGTACCTATAGTATATAACTCTCGGCTAGTTCCAATATTTGTTAATATAACATCAAATATACCACCACTAGATATTGTTGAGATAGAACGACCATTAGAATCTGTTAATTTATAGTTTTTTCCACTGATAATGAACTTAGAGTCTTTAACAGTTTCCATTGGTAATGAAACACTCTCATTTGGCATTAATACTAGGGGAAGATGGTTATTACTAACATCTATTGGAAGTTCAATAAAATTTACGACCTTTTTATCCCGTGTATTAAAAAAGAGTTGAAAATCACTAGTTCTATTATTATTTAATATTACTTCAGACCAATTAAAGCTGGAGAGTTTTTCTGCTTTGTTTGACTTATTGTGCCTTTGGGCAGATTTAAGTAGCGCACCAGTAGAGAGTGCTGTAAATGGTTTACTAAAAAAAACAAAGTTATGTATCCCGTATTTTTGGGGGTTTATATTTAGTAGATAAAAGCCCTCTTTTAATTTAATAGAATCACCTGATACATAATTTTCTAGATCCTGATAATCATATAAATTCCTTAGATTTTTTATATTAAAAATTGCATTTGCATTTGTTTCATCCCCAAGTTCTTGTATAGCATAAGTCCCGGATTTTTTTACATGAATAAAATATGGAGCACCATTTTTTAGGTTATATAATCGAACTATTGGTTCACCAGGACCTAATGGTAAAAATCCAGATTTTATTACCTCTTTTTCGTTGTTATTTAATAAAGGAGTAATATCTATGCTGTTTTCTCCGGCTACAGGAATAAATGCATTAATAAAATAACGTCTTCTACCATCTTTACCATTTAAGTCTAAAGAATCGTCTGATGTAACATTAAAGACACCTAATTTAACAACTGTGCCAGGAGTTCCTTCTAATATTAAGTTACTTAAATTAGAGCTATACCTACCTTCTAATATACACTGTCTTTCATAATCTTCTGCATCTAATTTGGCAATACGGTTATCCCTATATCTGGAATATCCAATACTATAATCTGAAGTTTTTAAATAGATAGTGCTTTTTGTTTTTGGAGCTGCAACAAAATAATTGGCTCTCTGATACATATAAGAATCAAAACCAAAAGGTGATATTAAAACACTTGTAGCCTGCCCTTGCTTTATAGTTATTGGCGTGGTTCTAACATAGAGTGGATTTTTATTTTTACTTTTCTCTACTGACCACCTGTTATCTAATGTTCCAGAAACCTTAATAAGGTAAGTACCTTCTGTCAAACTATTATTAAACTCTATAAAATTTAGTGGTTGCCCCTTAATTATCTCTTTCTTAACAACTCTAAAGTCAGTTTTCACCTTCCAAAGTCCGTCTTTCCAAATGGAAATATGATTTATATTTCTACCTAAGGCTTCAAATATAACTGGTTCGTCTTTTTCTGCTTTCACCCAGAAGCTACGCTGTTGATTACCAGTTAAACTTAGATCTAAATATTCACCCGGTTTTGAATTTAAGAAAAAATCCTGCTCTTTTATATTATTAACTTCATGATATCCATAAACAGTAACAGTTGGGCTATCAGTTTTTTGGTTTTCTATTTGTAGTTGATACTCTCCAGCATCTAAATCAATTTCAATCCTATTAGATCCAGATTTTAATACACCGGACATTCTATCAATCAACGTTATTCTAGACCCTTTTTGGCTAGCAGATGTAATAACTACACGTCTAGCAACTGGAATATTAAAAGTCTCTTTATGGGTTATTTTATCCCCTGACAGTGTCTTTTTAAAATAGAGGATTTCTTCTTCTAAACTATTAGATCCTCTGACTTTGTCACTAGAATCTAAACTGGTAGGGTTATCTGTGTTCCATAAGAAACCATCACCAAGACCCATTGGAGCTATACTCTCTTTGATCTCTTTATTTGTTGAAGAAAAAAGACATACTGGGAACAAAATAAATAAGATTATAAATAGTTTTTTTATCATGTTCCGATAATACCATATTATATAGATTTTGGTCTAATTCATTTTTATTACAAAAGATTTAAATTTATTTTTTTAGTATAAATTAAATAAACCTTTTAACAGTATATATTAAGAAGCAATGCCACTTGACTCAGAATTAAACTTTACCTATTATTCACATAATATTGGAGTGAATTATGGGCGATCATTATATATTAGAAGAGGGTGTAGAATTAACACTAGACTTTAATAAGATAGACTTTATAGGTAAGAAAGAACAAAAGGTTATACCAGTAGCTGTTCAAAATATCGATACAAAAGAGGTCATTTTAATCGCTTATGTTAATAAACTAGCACTAGATACTTCAGTTAAAACTAAAATAGCAACATTTTGGAGTACGTCTAGAAATGAGTTATGGGTAAAAGGTGCTACATCCGGTGCTACTTTTGATCTACTAGAAGTTTTAGTAAATTGTGAACAGAACTCTTTGGTATTTAAAGTTAAACCCCAGTCTGAAAATATCTGCCATACTAAAAATGAACAAAAACAGGCAAGGAATTGTTATTATAGATCACTAGATTTTAAAAGTGGAAAACTAATTAATCAGGATAAATAACTTATCCTGATCTTCAAAAGATAGTTAATAAGTAATGTTTTACTACTAATAAACTAAAATCATAGTATAATGATTAGCATTATGCGTGGAACCTCTATAAGAAGAAAACTAGTCTTCTTTTTTTCAATATTAATTTTTTCAGTAATCTCTCTCTTTTTATATATTTTAAGTAACGCCTTTGGTTACCTAAAAATATACGAGGAGGATTTAGTAAAAACAGCTTCAATTCAAATTCTTTCAAGTAATATAAAAAATAATAGTTTAAGATTTGAACAGGCAATAAAAGCTCATACACCTGAAAACATCAAACTGTTCGAAGAATCAATTAACCCTGTATGGAGTTCTTGGTCTGATGTAAAAAACAGAGCAAATTCAACCCAGGATACATTTTTTCAGATCGAAGCTATAAGATATGGTATGATCGCATACGGTGAAAGTACTAGAAAAGCTATGGATAGTATCAATAAGGATCAAGAAACTTTTGTAACTGAATCACTTCGGGCCAGAAGAGTAAAAGACTATATAATGACGTATTTAGATACATTAATTAAGATTAGATTAAATGAAAGTTCTAAGCTACAAAACAAGCAAAAAGAGGTTCTATCAAAAATACGAGAGATAAGCTTTATATCAATTGCAGTTATTGGCATCGTATCACTATTGTTTAGTAACTTTTTTTCAAGAAACCTTACAAAACCAATTATTGACCTAGCAAAAAACTCTAAACTAATGGCTAATGGGAACTTAAATGTAGAAACAATAAAATCAACCTCAAACGATGAAATTGGTATATTAACAGAAAGTTTTAACGATATGAGTACTAATATAAATATTATGGTTGATAGTCTTAAAGATAAAGCTAATATTGAGAAACAACACCTAGAAGATGAAGTTAAACTAATTGATATGGGTAAATCGTTAAAAGAGGCGCAATTTTTAAGTCTGCAATCCCAAATCAATCCACATTTTCTATTTAATACATTAAATACGATTTCTAGAACGTCTATGTTTGAACAAGCACCTAAAACTGTAAGACTAATAGAGTGCCTCTCTAATATTTTTAGATATAACTTAAATTATCAAGATAAGGTAGTAACTCTAAAAGAAGAGCTTAATATATTAGAAGAGTATATGTTCATCCAAAAAACAAGGTATGGGGATAGAATAAATTTTAGTATTAATAACAACGAAGTAGATACTAAAAGACTCTATGTTCCAATATTTACACTACAGCCTTTAGTTGAAAATGCTGTTAAACACGGAATAGAACCAAAGGAAGAAGGTGGGGACATTATTATAAATATAACACCAATTGGTCAAAATATAACTATTGAAGTAAAAGATACTGGGATTGGATTTGATACAACAAAGCCTATAGAAAGCTCTAAGGAATCCACAAGTATTGGTTTAACAAATGTAAGAAAAAGATTATCTCTTAAATTCAGTGGTAAAGAGGATTTTAAAATAGTAAGCAATATAAATGATGGAACATCAATTACATTTATCATTCCGGAGGAGAACTTTGTTTAAACTACTAATAGCAGATGATGAACAGTTAGAGCGAGATGCCCTAAAGTATATAATATCAAAGAGTATAGATAATATTATAGACATAGATGAAGCTACCAACGGTAGAGAAGCTATTAGTAAAGCACAAGCATGTAAACCCGATATAGTAATTCTAGATATTAATATGCCCGGTATAAATGGGATTGAAGCTGGGTGGAAAATAAGAGAGAAAAATGAAAATATTGCAATAATTTTTTTAACAGCTTTCCACCAGTTTGACTATGCCCACGAAGCTATAAAAATTAATGTCGAGGATTATATTATTAAACCTTCATCGGAGAGTAGAATAATTGAAGTAATGAATAAGGTTACTAAAAAGTTATTAAAAAGGAACATAGAAAATAGACATAAGGAAAATATAGAGATAAAGCTAAATAAAGCAACTGACTATTTAAGCTCTGAGTTTATATATAATCTTGCAACAAGAAATATGAGTAAGGATAAGTTTAGAGATTATACAACTATTCTAGATATGGATTTTACCCAGGGTCGAGGGTTCATTTTGAAACTAGACTACGAAAGTTATCCTATAAGCATTCAATCCGACTATCAGAAACACATACTAAAAAAAAGATGTCTGCATATTATAAACAATGTTTTAATTAAATATGAATTGTGTTTTAGATTTAATATGGAATTAAACAATATATATATATTAATTTTTAGTTCTAACAATAAATTAGAAATTAACCTAGAAGAGATATCAGATATAATAAGAAAAAAAATTAAAGTAGATATAAATATTGAGTCTATAATTGGTTATGGGTCTACATTCTTTAATTCAGATATGGCTCTTGGGTCATTTACACAAGCTAAAAGTATTTTATGTACTGTAGACAAAAAAAATGATCTTAAGTCTGAACATCTTCCTATTGAATTAGAGATAAATTTAGAACAATCTATTATAGCTATTAATAAAACAAAAACAGAAGAATTATTTGAAGAGTTAGAATTGTGGTTACAAAGACCAGGTATTAGTTTTGATGCAAAGAGACACGCTTGTAAAAGTTTAGTTATCATTTTACGACATGCAGCATCAACACAGTTTCCAAATGGTGAGTGTAATATTGATACTGTTGATATTAACGATGCAGTAACATTGCACGAATTAATAACTTCTATTAAGATATTTTTAAACGAGATTTTAGATAAGATTTCTGAAATGTACCAAATAGAGAATAGCCCAGCTATAAGACGTGCTTGTGAATTTATACAGTCAAATTTTAAAAATGATATAAGCCTAGAAGAGACTGCGATGTATTGTAATCTCTCAACATTTTATTTTAGTAAAATATTCAAAGTAGAAACTGGAAAAAATTTCGTTCACTATCTAACTGAAGTTAGAATAAAAAAATCAAAAGAGTTATTACGGGAGACAAATTTATCCATGAAAGAGATAACGGCATCTATTGGATATAATGATCCTAATTATTTTACAAGGGTATTTAAAAAGGTGGAAAACATCTCCCCTAGTGACTATAAAAACAAAAAAATGCTAAATAAACAATAAAGTGAAGATTATTAAGTATTAATTGATAATAAAATATTCATTTAAAGCAATAAAGTGCTGAATATAATATTTTACTACAGAGCGGGAATTCAAATTCCAAGGTTATCATTACTTAATAACAAAATCTTGGAGGATTTAAATGAAGAAACAACTTTTAACTTTAATGGTTATGCTTTGTAGTATAACAGTCGTATTTGCAAGTGGAAACAATGAAGCAGATGCACCTGCACCTGTTGAGAAAAAAGCAGCGGCTCCTAAGACTATAGTACTTAGATTAGCAGAAACTCATGCAGCAGATTACCCAACAACTCAAGGGGATTATGAATTTGCGAGACTAGTTGAAGAGAGATCAAACGGTAGAATTAAAATTGAAGTTTATCCTGGTTCACAGTTAGGAGAAGAAAAAGCAGTAATAGAGCAAGTACAATTTGGAGCAATCGATTTTACTAGAGTTAGTATTGCACCTTTAACTGCATTCTCACCAAACTTTGATGCTTTACAAATGCCATATTTATATAGAAATACTGAGCATATGTGGAAAGTATTAAATAGTAGTGTTGGTGATGATTTCTTAGCAAGCTTAATACCTTCAGGTTTTGTTGGTTTAAGTTGGTTTGATGGTGGAGCTAGAAGTTTCTATAACTCTGTACGACCAATTAAAAGCATGGCTGACTTAAAAGGATTAAAATTTAGAGTTATGGAAAGTGCTTTAAATATTGCTTTAGTTGAAGCTTTAGGTGCTGTTGCAACTCCAATGCCTTATGGTGAAGTTTATAGTGCTATCCAAACTGGTGTTATCGATGGTGCTGAAAACAACTGGCCAAGTTATTACTCTGCAAGTCACTATGAAGTAGCAAAATACTACACATTAGATGAGCATTTAAGAGTACCTGAAATTACAATTGCAAGTAAAATGTCTATGGATAAATTAACTGCTGCTGACCAAAAATTAATTATGCAAGCTTCTAAAGACAGTATGGCTTTCCAAATTAAAGCATGGTCTGATTATGAAAAAGAAGCTGCTGCAAAAGTTATAGCTAACGGAAATGAGATTTTCTACTTAGATAATAACGCTGATTTCCAAGCAGCTATGAAACCATTATACGATGCATTATCACCTGAACTACAAGAAGTAGTTAAACAAGTTAGAGCTATAAAATAGTCCTACTCTTATCATATTAAAGGGAGCTGGATTTATCCGGCTCCTACCTATCTAAAGGGTCAATTATGAATATTAAACAAATGCTGATTAAGTCAGTAAATACAATACACACACTGTTTGTATATCTAGCAATGGTATTAATTATTGGCATAACACTAATAACATCAACCAATATATTTATGCGGTTTGTATTAAGCTCAGGGTTATTCTGGGCAGAAGAAGTTACAAAGATTTTAGTTGTCTGGTTTACATATATAGCGATGGCTATAGGGGTGAAACAAGGGTTACATATTAGCCTTCATATACTTCCTAAAAATATGCCACCAGTAGTTTTTAAAATATTAAAAATATTAAAAGATCTAATTACTATTTTTATTGCCGTAATTATGATTGTTTATGGGACAAAAATAATTGGTTTTACTTCAAGGTCAATAATGCCTGCAACCGAGTGGCCTAGTTCCGTTTTATACATGATACTTCCAATATCTGGGGTATTAATAATATTTGAATCGGTTATGGACCTATTTGGCATAGAAGATTCTGCGGTCGAAATTGAAAATTTATTTATAGGAGTTCCTGATGATAAAAAATAATGTGCTCCTTAATTTCATTATAGGAGGTTCAAATGGAATCAACTGATATTGCAACAATGATTTTACTTGGTGGATTTGTACTTATGTTAATTCTAAAAGTACCTATTACATTTAGTCTCGCTATGTCATCGATATTAACTGCGATATATCTAAATATACCTCTATTAGCAATTGTTCAGAGAATGGTTCAGGGAGTAAATTCATATTCCCTTATAGCTATTCCATTTTTTATCTTGGCTGGAGAACTAATGAGCCAAGGTGGGATATCAAGAAGGTTAATTCAGTTTTCAAACGTATTAATTGGTAGAATCCCCGGTGGATTAGCTCAGGTAAACGTACTCTCTAGTATGTTTTTTGGAGGAATCTCTGGTTCTGCAGTAGCAGATGTATCTTCTATTGGTACAATGATAATACCAATGATGAAAGAGAAAGGTTACGATGACGATTACGCTGTTGGTATAACAGTTACTAGTGCCTGTCAGGGTGTAATAATTCCACCAAGTCACAATATGATAATTTATGCCATGGCTGCCGGTGGTGTATCTGTAGGTAGACTATTTTTAGGTGGTTTACTCCCAGGTGTATTATTAGGTCTCTCTTTAATGATAATAAGTTTTATAATTGCAGTTAAAAGAAATTACCCAAGAGAGAGAAAATATGGCCTAAAAGAGGGCTTAATTATTTGTAAAGATGCATTTTTAGGTCTAATTACTGCTATAATTATTATTGGTGGAGTTATAACAGGTGTTTTTACAGCAACTGAATCTGCAGCAATAGCTTGTGTTTATGCATTTATTATTACATTTTTTGTATATAAAGAGATCAAGCTTAAAAAGTTTAAAGACATTTTATATTCAACATTAAAAACTCTTGCTATGGTTATGAGTTTAATTGCTGCTGCTAGTGCATTTGGTTGGTTATTAGCGTTCTTAAAGGTTCCTGCTGCTGCAACAAACTTACTATTAACTATTTCAGAGAATAAAATAATTCTTCTGTTATTAATAAATGTAATGTTATTACTTCTGGGAACTATTATGGATATGGCACCACTAATACTAATTACAACACCAATCTTATATCCTGTTGTAGTTACAGCATTAGGAATGAGCCCTATTCAGTTTGGAATTATGTTAATTTTAAATCTAGGTATTGGTCTTTGTACTCCTCCTGTAGGGTCAGCTCTATTTGTTGGTTGTGCTATTGGAAAAATACCTATAGAGAAAGCTGCAAAAGCGATGTTACCACTGTATTCAATGATGATAGTAGTTCTTTTATTAATAACATTTGTTCCAGCAATTTCACTCACAATCCCTAATTTGATAATGGGAGTTAAATAATATTAAACAGGTATACCTAACTTTTGTGTGCCTGTTATTGTCACAAACTAGGAGGGTGAAAGATGAAAATAAATAGAAAACTATATGGATCATTAACAATAATACTGTTTTTCTTAACAATTAGTTTTTTGCTTTTCTTAATTATGACAAAACCTATAAACCAAATGAAATCTGAAAAAGAGATATTAATAAGTCTTCAGGGAAACCTAAACGATGAACTAATATCTCTTGGACAGTTTATGTTTGTTAAATTTGATTCCATCGCTAAAGATTATAATCTTGTAGCTAAAAACACTGGTATTGGATTTGCATCTCTATCAGAAATAGAAGTACTAATCGTTAAAAGTGAAACAATAAAAGAATCAATTAATCTTATATCAGATATTCAGAATCTCATGATTATAAAAAGAGAAGCTCTTAACAGATCTATAACTATAGTACAAAATAATAGTCAGGGTTTAACAACAACAAATAGCATTATGGTTATAAGTAATATATATAAAAATTACGCAAAAAATGAACAAGAAAACAGTGTTTTCAATACAAACTCCTATACTCTAATAAACAATATAAAATCGATGTATAATGCTCTATTAACAAGTAAAAATATCATAAATGAGCAATATTTATTAATTGATAAAGAGATTGAAAAAATTATGTTAAGTAGTCAAAGGGTGGCCATTACCCTTGGCTTTATAATGACAATTATTGGAATAATATTATCTGTAATCGTTACACAAAAAATTATAAATAATATAAAAAATATCGATATCAATACAGAATATTTAGAAAGTATGGATCTAACAAACAGATACAATATTAATTCACATGACGAGTTAGGAAAACTAGCAAATACACTAAATACCTTTTTAAAATCCCTATCTTTTTCTATTAAAGAGATACAAACAACTTCGGACAATAATATAAAAATCAAAGATAATATGATGAACTCTTTTGATAAGTCCTTAGACTCAATTGGAAACATTAACTCTAATATTATAGAGATGTCACAGCATACAGGAAACTTAAATAACAGTGTTAAAACTTCTGAGGAATCTATTGCTGATATACTATCCTTCATTGATAAACTTCAAATAATGATTAGTGATGAGTTAACAATGGTAGATGAATCTTCTGTCGCAATTAATCAGATAACTTCAACTGTTAATTCAATATCAGATACTGTCAGCGAAAACCAAAATACAGCCGATAGATTAGTTACATTATCAAATATCGGTGAACAAAACCTAAATAATACAAGTACAAGTATTAAAGATATTATAGATAGTATTTCGCAAATTAAAGGTATGTCAGATCTAATCGAGGATATATCATCTCAGACAAATCTTCTGTCTATGAATGCTGCAATTGAAGCGGCACATGCAGGAGAAGCAGGAAAAGGATTTTCTGTGGTAGCTGATGAGATTAGAAAATTAGCTGAAGCTTCATCGAATAACTCTAAAATTATCACAGTTAATATAAAAAAGGTGATTGATCATATAGAGAACGCAGACAAATATAACCAGGATACAACTACATCGTTTAAAGATATAAGACAGTTTATAGAGAATGTTTCTAACAATAATTCTAGTGTGCTTAATAGTATGAATGAACTAGGTAATAGTGGTGATTTAGTAAAGAACACTATGGTAAATCTACAAAACTTAACTTCTGATCTAAAATTTACCTCTGATAATATGACTCTTTCTACCAAAAGTGTAAATGAGTCTCTAAATGTACTTAAGCAGATTACTAATAAAGTTCATGACGGTAATGAGAACATAAAAACAGATATGGATATGATTAAAACCCAGGTAAAAAGTGTATCTGATTTAGGTATAGAAATGAGTAACGTTAGCCAAACACTTGATAATGAATTAAATAAATTTAAAACATCTTAAAATTTAAATAGATACTTCTCATAGGATTTATCTACATCACTCACTAAAGGATTCGTAATTGTAATTATAGTTTTATTTTTAGTACCAATTTTTTTAATACTCTCGCCATAATATTTCTCCCATAATTTAACAAGAGATCCATCTTCATAGGCTATCCATATTCCTCGGCTGACTCTATCTAATGCTTCCTCGTTTCCCTTTGAGGTGTAAAAAAATCTAGGTAGTGGATAATATAAAATAATATCGCTGTTAAAACTTAAACCTTTAAGGTTTTTGTGGTTAGACATCTCATCTAAAATCTCGTTCATGCCTCTGGGAAATAGATCTACTTTATTTTTGACTACTTCAATAAAAAGATTCTCATATTTAGGTGAAACTTTAACATCAAATCCGGAATTTCTTAATATTTCAATATCTTTCCAACCTGCTCCCTGAATCATTTTAAAGTTCCTAAGATCCTCCAAGGTTTTAACTGATTCAAACTGCATATTTTTATCTGGTGATACAAAAAAGAGTCTATACCCTACAATCCCTAAATCTACAGGAAAGTTTATATAATCATATTCTTCACAAAGTTGATTACTAGCTGAGTTTTTAAATATTGGATTAATTAATTTCCCTGATTTGATATATTCAAACATTCTTTTAAAATTCATCTGTGGGCTAGGTTTTAGAATATAATCACCATCGGTTTTTAAGGTCTTGTCGAGGGCTAATTTTAATAAGGCATTATCATAATCATATCTTCTGTCATTTTTACTTTCTGGGGAACGATATGTATAGGTAGTTTGTGAATACAAAATTGTGGAGGTCAGTATTATAAATATAAGAAGTATGGGTAGTTTAGTCATAACAGTAGTATATCCTACATTTTTTAATTGAACAGTACAAAAGTTCCCAATAAGAAGCTAATTGACTTCAATTATTCTGTTAAATGTTATTAAACTAAAAAAACCTCTGATTTCTCAGAGGTTTTATGAAATTTTATGTTTAATGATTAAAGTGCTAAGTTAAGAATTCTATTTAATCTTTTACTAAATGCAGCAGGATCTTTTAAAGGAGTACCTTCAATAAGAAGTGCTTGTTCTAATAATAAGAAACTAACATCAGCTAATAGATCTTTATCTGTATCAACTGTTAACTTAGACACAATACCGTGTGTTGGGTTAATTTCAAGTACAGGAACTACATCTGGAACAGGTTGTCCCATAGCTTTCATCATCTGAGCCATCTGTGATGTTGGGTCATTTTCGTCTGCAACAACACAAGAAGGAGAATCAGTTAATCTAGTAGATGCAACAACGTCTTTAACTTTGTCACCTAAAGCTTCCTTAATCTTTTCGATTAGTGGCTTAATTTCATCTTCAGATTTTTTATCATCATCAGTTTTAATCTCATCTGCAGAACCGGCTTTGTTTATACCTTTTAAGTCGATATCATCGTATTTACCTAACATTGGAATTACAACTTCGTCGATCTCATCTGCCATTATTAAAACTTCGATATCTTTGCTTTTGTAAACTTCAAGAAGTGGAGAGTTTCTTAAGAAACCTTCGTTATCACCAGTAATAAAGTAGATAGACTTTTGGTCCTCTTTCATTCTCTCTTTATACTCTTTAAAGCTTGTCCAACCCTCTACTGCTGTAGATTTAAATCGAACTAACTCCATTAACTTCTCTTTGTTATCGTGGTCAGAATATAAACCCTCTTTTAAAGGTCTATTATACTCATCGATAAAAGCTGTGAACTTCTCTGTATTGTTCTGAAGTTTTTTTATTTCACTTAATATCTTCTTTGTTGATGCTGTTTTAATATTGTGTAGAACTTTGTTTTTCTGTAATAACTCTCTACTTACGTTTAATGGTAGATCTTCAGAATCGATAATACCCTTCACAAATCTTAAGTATGTAGGTAATAACTCTTTATCGTCATCTGTAATAAATACACGTTTAACATAAAGTTTTACACCTGGCTGGTAGTCCGCCTGGAACATATCAGTTGGAGCCTTAGCAGGGAAGTAAAAAAGAGTATTATACTCTAAATGCCCTTCCGCTCTTGTATGGACATGAAACATTGGATCTTGAAAATCGTTAGAAATTGTTTTGTAAAACTCGTTATAATCCTCTGGTTTTAAGTCGTTTTTAGATTTTCTCCAAAGTGCTGAAGCAGAGTTAATCTGCTCAGTTGTTGGAGTTTTTGTAGGATCTTCACCCTCTTTACCATATTCAGTTTTTTCATAGTGAAGGTAGATAGGGAACGCAATGTGATTTGAGTACTTTTTAGTAATCTGCTCAACTTGCCATTTGTTATCGTACTCTTTACCATTTTCATTAAGATGTAAAATAATTGTAGTACCATGAGTATCTCTTTCCGCTTCAACAATGTCGAAACCAGTTTTACCATCTGAAGTCCATTTCCAAGCTTGATCTTCACCAGCTTTTTTTGAAATAACTTCAGCTTTATCTGCGATCATGAATACTGAATAGAAACCAACACCAAATTGACCAATTAAGTTTGAATCTTTTTTAGCATCTTCTGATAAAGTCTTTAAGAAGTTTTTAGTTCCAGATCGGGCAATAGTACCTAAAGAGCTTATTAAATCCTCTTTGTCCATACCAATACCGTTATCTTTAACTGTAAATATCTTATGGTTCGCTTCATCTAACTCAATATCAATTTGTGGAGTAAAATCTAAATCTTTTAATTTCTCATCTGTTAGTGTTAAGTATTTTAACTTATCCAACGCATCCGATGAGTTAGATACTAACTCTCGTAAAAAGATTTCACTATGTGAATATAGTGAATGAGTAATAAGTTGTAATAAATCGTTTACTTCTGTTTTAAACTGCTGATGTGACATATCTGGGCAATCCTCTCTATTTGTATTTTTCCAAAAGATACTAATTTTTTTGGAAATAGGCAAATAAATTCAGTGAATTTATCTATCAATCGTCAATTGTTACCTCTTTTTAGTCTATACATAGAAAGTAATAACTTAGACTTTAATATCCTTAGAGTAGTAAGAGATGGAAAGTAGAGGTTTCTCTGTCTGATTTTTGAACTACTAAACTCAATAAATTTTGGAAGAATCAGAGCAGATTTTCTATTTGTTAGATATTTTATTGATTCTAAAACCCCAACTGATGATGCCGCCCATACTAATGGACAGATCTGCGTAGGAGGGACTTCTTCTTTAATAAACATCTCAAAATAATCTTTTTGCCATCCACCTATAGTTTTATAAAAGTTAGCACCGTATTTATATAACTTAGCAGACATTATTTCTTTTAATTTATGATATAACTCGTCGTAAGTTTCAGCTTTGATATAAGGCAAACCAAAAAGACTCTCAACCCTTGAATACTCTGCTGAAATGACAGCAATCCTTGCCCAAAGTCCTGATGGGACCACTACTAATCCAGGTTTCCCAAGGTCTTTAGCAATTCGGAATAGAGTTAAACTAAACGCAAAATCATCGGCGGCAGGGAATATAAAATCTGACTTAATTAATTCCTGCTTTATTTCAGAGAAACTCATTTTTTTAGATATTACTTTGCATTTTATATTAGGGTTTATATCTAATAAGGCTTTAGCAGTATTTTCTGCTTTATTTTCATTTAATGTATTAACATTTGCATTTATCTGTCTATTTATATTAGAAACTTCATAAAAATCAAAATCTGATAACAGGAAATTTTCTACACCTGAACGGGCAAAAATATTTGCTGCTATGCCACCAATACCACCGGTTCCAATTATTACGACTCTTTTAGTTCTAAGTGATTGTTGTTCATCTTTGTTAAAAACCCCTAGGTTTCGTTTAAAGAGATCAAAATATTTCATACATTTTTTCCTTTATACCCCGTAGCCCAGGTCATTCCTGCATAACTTCTTTATGAATTTATATGAGTTATTATACATATGTCAATAATTTTAAGTGAATGTATTGTTGCGATATACAGGATTGTTTAGATTCTTAAGTAAACCGAAGTAACAGAAGTTACTCCGGATATTATTAAAAGTTAATTATTGTTACTTGAAATTGTAGCTAACAGTGAAGTAAATACCACTTTTAGCTCCTGCTTGTAAGTCAGGTCTACCAGTTTTAATATCTAGTAAAGAAGTTTCCATACCACCCATTGGAGTATAAACGTAACCTAAGTCAATTAATACACCGTCAAATGCGTATGAAGCACCTACAGCACCCATTGGCATCATAGTATCCATATCTGAATCGTCAGAAGTTGATACATATAGGTCGTTTTCTAATGCATTAAATACACCAGCTTGTAATTGAGTAGTTAACATACCTTTACCAATTTTGTTCTGAACTCCACCTGCGAACATAACAATAAGGTTAGGATCCAGGTTTTGAGATCCTCTCATTTTATCGTCCTCTAGGTTAGGAAGAGATTGTCCGTTGTATAAGTTCTCTAACATTCCAACAATACCAAACTCTACACCGTCTAATATTCCACCATATTGGAAAATGATGCTACCACCAATGTCCATGTTCTCTTCTAACTGTAATAATGTTTCGTTATCTAAAGTGGTATCTGTATCTTCGAAGTCGTAAGTTTGTGCACTTCTTCCTCTAATACCAAAACCGATGTCCATTGCAAAGTTTTCACTAAATGGCATACCCCAACCTAAGTCAGCACCATATGTATAATACGAATCAAAGTTTAACTCAGCTTCATATGGAGTCTCATCATCCCAATCAGTCATTAAAAGATCTTCTGCATCATAAGTACTACCAGCAAAGTAAGAGAATGAACCACCAACAGTTAATCTTGAATATGGATCGTTTTCTACTATTGGCATAGGAATACTTACTCTAGCACCACCACCTACAGTATGACCACCAGTTCTAACTGAACCAGAACCTGTGTCTGTTAAG
The DNA here is from genome assembly GCA_051531975.1 of Spirochaetaceae bacterium. GTDB lineage: Bacteria > Spirochaetota > Spirochaetia > DSM-2461 > DSM-2461 > Thiospirochaeta. The sequence goes on along the minus strand of JAOPTT010000009.1, from coordinate 386,284 downwards.
AAGTCTGAAGGAGTAATACTGCTTCCACCAACGCTTGCATATGAAATATCAGTAAAGAATTGAAATTCGTCAGTAGCATAACTACCTCTTTTACCTAATAAGTCGAAGCCTAAAGAAGCAAATGTTTGTGGAGCTTGTTTACCAATAATACTCTCGTCTTCGTCTCTTCCACCCATTACTTGTTGAAATCCGTCTTTACCAAGATCAGATAACATACCAAAAGTTCCTGTAAAACTACCTAGGTCTTCAACTTTGTAGTTAAGAGCTGTACCTAAAGATAAACCACTTTCAGTTCCAACAGAAGCTTGATCTACACCAGAGTTTCCGTAACTAATATACTTAACAAATCCATAACTACCTGGAGCACTAAATGATCTAATCCCACCTAATAATTTAACAGATAAGTTATCGTTTAATGCACTATCTACTCCTAATACATTCTTCCATAATTCTGTAGTAAAAGAGATATTACCAACTGAAAGAGTACTTGTTCCACCTTCAGCATCAAATCCATCAGGTATTATATTCATGTGAAATGTAGTATGGTCATCAACTGCTCCATTAATACTAAATCCTGAATATCCGTTGTCGTCGAACTTGTAAGAGTAGTCCGCATCTTCGTCTAACGCCCAGTACATTGACGTTCTTAATCCAGTATCTACAGTTATTTCTGCAAATAAACCAGAAGTAATACATAGTGTTACTAATATAAGTATAATTTTCTTCATAATTCTATTTTCTCCTATTCGTCAATATCTTGAACTTCAGTCCATCTTGGATCCATAAATGCACCACCAACAATTTCTGTTAGCATATCACCTGCAGTATCAACAGGCATTTCACCACCCATTAAATATGCGATATAACGTCCAATACCAATAGAGTTTAACTTTATGTAACTCTCTTGTAACCAGTCAGTATTTGCAACATTACATAAAATCTCAATAGTATCAACTTCGTTTTCGCCAGTTTCACTGTCATAACCCCAAGTTAAATTTACTAATCGAAGTTGTTCTGTTCCAGTATCGTCTAGTCCACCTTCATCACTTCCATCAATGTATCCAAATAGATCTTCGATTGTTATATAGTCATCAATAATAGATTTATGCTCATCTCTTAGGTCATTTTCTAATGCAAAAACTGTAGGGTTTGTAACTTCTTCAGTGATAGTATCTGTTAAGGCAGTAGTAATATCTGATAACTGAGATGGATTACCATACCCACCCTGAATGGCTCCAACAGTGGCCATATCACCCATCAATGCAGAAAGAAGCATCTGATTTACAAGAGTCTCATCAAGTCCAGGAAGACCAAGAGCCACAGCATCAGGAATTAAAGCCATAGCAGCAACAACACCTTTATAAGTACTTATCAACTCAGTTATATCACTTTGGCTTTTAGCAACATCTTGTAATAAGTCATAAATCTGATCTCTTAAAGCACTTTCAATAGAAGAAGTATCTGTGTAACTAGGAAAGTGAACTGTACCACTTACAATTTCACTATCTACTGGATAACCAGAAACAATGTCCCCATCGTCATACATAGTAAAGTTTTCTAATTCTAAATCTCCTGTTAACATGTAACCAACATCTGGCATATCAGATTGAAGCTCAGCTCTAATTCCGTTAGCTAAAACTCTGTCTGCTGATTTTATATAACCATCAATATCGTTTACAAGTTCAACAAACTCAATTGAATCAGATGTAATTTCAACACCTAAGATACCATCTTCAACAGAAGTTTTAGATGCGGCAGCTCCAGAATAATCCTGTAGATCAAAGCCAGCACCTGCAGAAGCTAATGCACCTAAAGTCCAACCACTAGATTTAGCATTGTAGATAACACCTACCCACTGCCCTTCCATCTCCTCAGGGATTTCACTAACTTCAGATCTATCTGGTGATTTTAAATCACAAGATAAAAATAAAAGTGTGAAAGCTAATAATAAAATTGATATTTTTTTCATTGTTTTTCCTCACTTACTACCAATGCACTTTGCTGACATTGAAGCTTCAATATAAATAAACTCAACGAGTTTTATTAACGTTTAAATTCCCTTCTTTGTATTTTTTTAGTGATACACAGAGGGAACTTTTACTGTGTAAACTAATCCGCTATCAAACAAATACTAATCAAGAATGAACACTCGCTCTATTAAAGTTGCTATATCAGAACGAGCGCTCGCTCATGTCAGTAAGTCATATTAACACAGTTTCCAGATAATGGAAGTTTTATTTATGCTTTTTTTGAACTCTTTATTTTGGTTTATATTTGGATATAAGCCAGCGTCTATTCTGGCTTATGTTTTAACTATTTTTCATTAAGTTATTATAGCTAAACTTTAAGTCAGCCATAGGATCAGACGTTGCTTGCTCCACAGAAAAGAAGTTTATGTCTTTGTATTTATCCTCTTTAAATGGTTCAAAGTTTATTGAACCAGCACCAATTTTTTGATCTTTAAAACCAAAACCAAAGCCACTAGAAATAAATTCACAATCACGTAAATGAACACCTGTAACCCTGCTAATATATCTGTCTATAAAGCAGTTAGGATCAAAACCTGATCTAGCTAACCAATATGTATCTATAACAAAGTTAACTAATTTAGGATCTGTATTGTCTACTAAATGGTCAAAACCTATTTTACTCCCCATAGGGATAAGTTCAAAGTTATGATGATGATATAGCAGATTTACACCATGCTCTTGGGTTCTTTTCCCTAGATCATTTAGCTTTTTAGAAAGTTCTAACATACCCTTCTCTTTTTTTAAGAAAGCATCCATAGGAATTACAGAAACCTCTAAAGTTGGAATGTTAAGCTCTTTAGAAAACTTCATAAGCCAGTCAAAACGTTTAAGAATAACCTTATACTTTATCTGGCATGTTACATATTCCAAGCCGAACTCTTTTTGCAGATCCTTTAGTACATCTAGTTCAGCTTGGTCATATTTCATACGGGCTAGCTCAAACCGTTTATATCCGATTTGAACTAACTCTGTAAAAGTTTTTCTTAATGTTTCAGGTGTTTTAATTAGCTCTCTAATTGTAAATGTTTGTACACCTAAATTTTTCATTATCTACTTAACCATCCACCATCAACAGCAATTGTATAACCGTTAATATAGTCTGAGTTATTTCCTGCTAAGAAAACACAAGGACCAGCTACATCTTCTGGAGTACCCCATCTGTCTGCTGGAATTCTGTCTAAAATTTCTTTACTTCTAACAGGATCAGCTCTTAAGTCTTTTGTATTTGCAGTAGCCATGTAACCAGGTGCAATTGCATTTACATTAATACCAAACTTACCCCATTCGTTAGCCATAGTCATAGTAATACCTTTAATACCAGACTTTGAAGCTGTGTAAGATGGAACTCTAATACCACCCTGGAAACTTAACATAGAAGCTATGTTAATAATTTTACCAGGAGTTTTTTGTGCTATTACCTGTCTTGCAAAAGCTTGACCCATAAAAAATACATTTTTAACGTTAATGTTCATAACATCATCCCAGTCTTTCTCAGAAAAGTTAATAGAGTCTTCTCTTCTAATAATACCAGCATTGTTAACTAAAATATCAACCTTACCAAAAGCTTTAACACCCTCCTGTATTACATCAGTTAAACTCTCTACACTACAATTAATCAGGTCAGCTTTAACACCAATGAACTTTTTACCTGCAGCTTCAATTAAAGCTTTAGTTTCGTCCATAATACCAATTCCAACACCAACAATATCTGCTCCAGATTTTGCTAAACCTAATGCCATTCCCTGACCTAACCCCTGGGATGCTCCTGTTACAACTGCAACTTTACCTTCTAAACTAAATTTATCTAACATATTGTTTCTCCTATAATGAAATTAAGGAGGTCATTATCTTTTATCATAACAAACTCCTATTATTTTAATGTTTCCATGGCTACGTGGTCCATGTCTGTAAATGTTTTATTCTCTCCACACATTCCCCAAATAAATGTGTAGTTACTTGTTCCAACACCTGAGTGAATTGACCAACTTGGGGATATAACTGCTTGGTCGTTTTTCATTACAATGTGTCTTGTCTCTGTTGGTTCACCCATCATGTGGAATATTCTTGTATCTTCCTTCATGTCGAAGTAGTAATAAACTTCCATTCTTCTTTCGTGGGTATGACAAGGCATTGTATTCCAAACGTTATTTTCTGCTAGTAGAGTCATTCCCATAACTAACTGACAAGATTGACATACTGCAGGGTGAACATATTGATATATAGTTCTTTTATTTAAGTTTGCTTGCTCTCCTAAATGTACAGGGTTTGCTTTTTCAAACTTTATTTCTACTGTTGGAAAACTTTCGTGGGCTGGGCAAGAGTTAATGTAGAATTTTGCTGGGTTTTTAGGATCGTTAGAAGTGAATTTTACACTTTTAACACCCATTCCAACATACATTCCATCTCTTGGTGCAATATCATAAACTTTTCCGTCTAATTCTAAAGATCCAGCTCCACCAACATTAATAACACCCATTTCTCTTCTTTCTAAGAAGAATTCAACACCTAGCTCGCTTGAAGCTGCTAACTCTAATGTCTTTTCTACTGGCATAACACCACCAGCTATAATTCTATCGTAATGTGAGTATGTAAAAAGTACTTCATCTTTTGCAAATACACTCTCTATTAAGTAGTGCTCTCTTAACTGGTCAGTTGTGTAATGTTTTGAATCAGTTGGATGATTCGAATACCTTGTGTCTAATTTCATAATGTTACTCTTCCTTTAATTCTATTGTCTTCTTATACTCAATACCTGCAAAAAATAGTGCGGCTAACCCGTAGGACCAGTCCTCTGATTTTTGCATCTTATATTGTAATTTATACCCTAACTCAGGGATTAATTGCATTGCAATTGTTGGTGCACTTATGTGCTGCATACTTAACATTCCATCTTTAATTATTAAGTCGTCCACTACAGCATTAAATGCTTTTAAAGCTGGCTCTTGGAATTTTTTATCTAAGTAACCTTCCCTAACTGCTCTTAACCATCCAGCAGCTATTAATGAAGTTGCGCTACTCTCTTTTAAGGTAGTTCCAGGCCTATTTAATACAGACTCAAAATAACCATCGGGTCTCTGATATTGTAAAATAGCCTCACTTACTTCTCTTACAATCTCTTTACACTCTTCTTTTTCCGGTCCATCTGGTAAATTACCAATTAACATTGGCATTGCACCAATTACCCAACCGTTACCTCGGCCCCAATAAAGCTTATTTGGGTACTGTTTTTCGCTTTTAGTCCAATAACAATGAACAAATAGTTTATCATCAGAGTCCTGGAGGTATTTTCTAAAAAAGGCTGGCTGAGTTTTAGCAAAGTCCATTAACCACTCGTCATTTTGCTCTTTTGCATACAGACTTGTAAAAACTCCGTACATCATTATTGAGTCAACCCAGATACTTTTAGGATATAATTTACCCTCTAGAGAGTGGCCTAGGTGGTTAGGCATATTATGAATAATCTTCTCTGAGTTTTTAATGTAATCCAGACCTCGATCTGTAGTCTTTTTATAATCCATTTCTGGGTACTTTTTTTGTAAATAGTAAGTAGCCAGAGTTGGTGCTAACGTATCAGACTGATCTATTCTGCACCCTTTGTTTATGTGGTAGTCAGCGTAGTTTTGAATATAGTCTGTATATCTGTCCTCACCTAAAGTTTCGTTTAACAGACCCATAGAGTGCATTAACAGAGCCTCTCCCCACATCCAAGGAATCTTATTATATTTAAGTCTCTTGGTTGTAGCATCTGCAAGTTCAATTATTTTATCAAACTTATTTTCCATATTTAAAATCTCCTTAGATTAATATATCTTTTAATTCTTGAATCTCTTCTTCAGTAATAGTGTCATCTGACTCACCATTTTTAATTTTGAAATAGTGAAGTAGACGATTATGTACATCTTTTGTTAGTGGATATTTTTTAGCTATAAAAATTGCTAACAATAGCATTAGTCCAGGTAGAACAAATACAACAATTCTAAGACCCATAATAAAAGTAGCAGGTTGATTAAATGATTTTATAGACTTCATAGTAGAAGTTTCTCCAAAGTCATATGCTTTAGATACTTTTAAGTCTTTCTGAATTGCAATAGCAAGCTGTTGTTCTCCCCTCTTTTTCATTGTTAGAACAACCTCAGAAAATTGATATTCCATATCTTGGTCTGTTACAAATGTAACTTCCTCGTTGTTCATATTTATTATAATATCAGTGGAGCCATCTTTACCCATATCTATTTCGATATTAGATTCAGCATTCATCTGTACTTTAGAATCAACAGGTATTATTACATCTCCTGGTAGTATATAACCAGAAAACTGAAGCATAAAACCAACAACCCAGATACCTATAGCCGAAGAGAACTTTCTCATAAATGTCATAAATCCAGCAAATGCTCCACTTCGTCTCTCGCCAAATGCAAGTTCAGAAATATCTGTTACGTCTGGAAACATAATCCAAGGAATAACAATACACCCAATAAGACCTAAACCAACAACTCCAGATATAATAAAAATTGCTGCAATATGCCAATTAACATTGTAAAAACCAAGGGCAAATGCTCCTATAATAAATATAATAGAACCTAATATAAAGGTTTTAGGTTTTCCAATTTTTTCAGCTAACACAACTACAAAGGCTAGTGCCACAATCTGTGTTAATAACATTGTACCTAGTACTAATTCTAATAAGTCTTCTCGGCCTATTAGATATGTCATGTAGTATGTAAATATTGCACTAACAACATCCATTACAAAAAATGCTGATAAATACATTCCAATTAGAGATCTGTAGGTTTTAATTTTAAAAGGAGAGAGAGTTTTTTTAATACTAAAATGTGTTCTCTCTTTAGGAATAGGAGTTCTCTCTTTACACCAGAAGAAGATTCCCAAAAATGGAACGGCATAAAATAGACCAAAGACAAGACCCATGGCAACATACCCTAGTTTTTCTGAGAACATTCCAACTATTAACATAGGAAGTACAGCACCTAAAAGTGAGGATAACTGAGAGAAAAATAGTCTAGCACCATTAACGATATCCCGTTCTTTTACTACCTGACTAATTTCTGAAGACATTGCTGTATATGGAACCATTACAACCGTAGAAACGGTGGAGTAAAACATATAACTAAAAACAACAAATGCAAATTTCGAACCCTGGGACGCTAGGTTTGGAGAGTACCACAATAAGGTAAACGCTATAACAATTAGGAAAAAACCTGCTAATAGATATGGTCTTCTACGGCCATATTTTGATCTTGTATTATCAGTAATACTCCCCATCAGTGGGTCACTTATTGCATCCCAAACTTTAGAAAGTAGAATAACAGTACCTGCAAGAATTGGATTAATTCTTACTACATCTGTTAAAAACCTTAAATAGAAGAAACCAATTATTAATTGTGCTCCCCCACCAAAAAGATCTCCTGAGGCAAATGTTGCCATCTCTTTAAACTTCAATTTTTTCATAGTATTTCCTATAGGGCTCATAGTTCAACCCGGTTGTTTTTATTAAAATTCAATAGTAGTTTTTTACCATTAAAAGCAATTTCAATATCTTGATCACACCGTTTTGAATTTCCATAAATAGACTCAACACGATTGTAATTTGTATCTATAACTTTGTTATTAACCTTAAAGTCCCCTTTCCATGTTAATTCTAAATCCTTATAACTAAGCTTTAGATTATTAAACTTAATATCAATGGATTTTATCCTTAACATAAACTCCTCAAAAGTTTCAACACTATTTGAAAGCTCACATATCCAGTATGTAACTTTACCGTGTTGTAATATATCTGATGGATCTTCCGGGTTTATTGACAATTTTTCTTTACCAATTAATGCAACTTTAACATTGTCAACAGTTCCAAAAATATAGTTATCCTCTATTACAAACTTATCAAATTCCCCAGTAGGGAAATGAGCATGGGTAAAATGTTGTCTCTCTTTTTCCATAAACCCTTTTCTTTGATCAACTTTATAGATAGACATATTTATATTTTCATGTTGAATACTGTGGGGCATTTTAGCGTTTCCAACCCAATAGGATGGAGAAAAACTTCTTGCATTATCATCAAATGCAGCAATCCCAGGGTGGGTAGTAAAAATTGTAATTTTTTCATTTATAGTAGCTTGCCAGATATGTTGCTGGTCACCAAAAGTTCCTGGATAGTGGTTTTGTGCTGTAGAAAGTATAAAATCTCTGTTTTTATACGTATAAGAGTTTACTTTCTGAATAGCAACACCGTCTAACATCGGATTTAAAACTCTAGATATTGTAGGTAAAAGAGGGCCTAATATCTTCATATCCAACATCCCAAGATCTTTTAAAAAGATATTACTCTTCATATTATATTTTCTATACATTTTTAGAGTGTTTTGTATTATTTCAGGGTTTGTAAAACTTTCCATAGCCCACTGAAGGTAACTCCCAGTCTCAACCCCTTTCTCTTTTCTAATATCTTTAAGTTCAGCTAAATCATGGCCCATACTAGTTTTTATTACAGTTTCTTGCTCATCTAAAGCTATATCCTTTATAACACTAGGAAGTTTATAGTTTTTACAAAGTATTAAATTAGCTGAGATTCTAGAATAATCAAAGTCAGTGGAATATCTCTGTCCAAAAAGAAACTCTGCAATTTGTAAAGTATCTTGAGTCAAAGGACCTCTTTTTTGTTCTTCGTAACATCGACCACTGGTTACTGCAAATAGACCTTTAAAGTTATGCATCGCCATATCAGCAATAAACAGGTCTAAAATCATAGTAGCCTTTACTTGTATATTTTTATCATCGGCAAAGTCTATTAATAATGTTAAAGGAGGAATATCTTCTTCATAATATGTATTAGAATGCCACTCCACAAAACCATGTTCAAACCTCTGTTTTAGCCAAGCAATAATTCTTGGTTTAAATATTTCCATCATCTCTAGTCCACTACGGTTAGAGTTTTTAAAGTTTGACTTTTTATAAAGCTGCCCAGCTAGATAACCACAGGTAAAAAATAGAATCTGATGATTTTCTGACCAGTAACACATAGAATCATCCCCAGGTTCATCCATCCAATATTTAAACCCTAAAATTGTTGTTTCCATTCTAGTTATAGTTTCTTTACTAAGAAGAGCCTGATAAGAATATAGTGTTCTTAAAATTGAAATTACTCTAAAATCTGCACAATCGAGTCTGTTATCTATAAAGTCACAAATATCTAGTATCTGTTTCTCGTCTATCTTATTTCCTTTAGCTAAGTCTTCTATACCTTTAAAAGATTTAGCACCCATTTTTAATGACATTGGAATATCTTCATCCATTCTCTACCCCTTATATCCTAATTTTTTACTAATTTCTAAAGCTGCATTTTTTATCTGATTTCCCTCGAAAGCTACGTCACGATCTTTATTGTAAAATCCAGACACGGATAGTCCTGCAACAACACTACCTGTATGGTCATATATTGCAGAACCGATACATAGGGTATGATCTTCAATCTCCCTATCATCAACTGCATAACCTAATTCCCTAGAGACTTTAAGGCTCTCTAGTAGTTCTTTTTCATTCTTAATTGTTTTATCTGTCATCTTTGTATAAGTAATATATTTCAAGTGACTTTTAACTTCTGCATCAGACATTCCAGATAACATAGCTTTACCTAAAGATGTACAATGAATAGAGTTTTTTGTTCCAATATTGGAAGTTGTAATAATCGATGTTGGTGGTTCATATTTATATAAATAAGTAACAAAACCCTCGCTCATTACAGCAATAAATGCAGTTTTATTTATTGTTTCTGCCATTGATATAACGTAAGGTTTTGCAGTTGTTATTAAATCAGTCTCTCTTAAATATTCATTTCCAATCTGGAACGCTTTTAATCCAACAGTATATGTGTTTATTTCACCTCTAGTTTCAACAATCATACCACTGTCCACTAGCTCTTTAACAATATCAAACCCACTAGTTTTTGGAATCTCAAATCTAGCGACAATCTCTTTTAAACTTATACCTTGTTTACTTTTTGAGACTAAATCTAGTATTTGAATTCCTCTTTTAACTGACCTATTCCCTGCCATGTTTCTCCCTGCCTAATCGTATTTACGAACATGCATTCTATATCCGACTAGGGTTATTGTAATACGATAACCCATATACCGCAATATGATAATGGGTCTACAATGCATAATTAATCTATTTAATTATGAGTTTTATAGTTCTCCTCCAATATTCTTCAGTTTTAAAATACTTATTCACCAACTTATTTAACTTCAATTACAGCTTAGGACATGAAGTCACAAGATTCTAATTGTATAATTTTGTTGTAAACTATTATTGGTTAGGCTAAAATAAACCTATGCCCGAATCAACAGAAAACTTGTTTAATAAACCAACATTCTCAAAAATAAATCCAGATAGAAAACAGAAAGTTCTTGATGCTGCAATCTCAAATTTTGCTAAATATGGTTTTCGATATACCAACATTAATAATATAGCTACAGAAGCTGGAATTAGTATTGGTTCCATGTATTCGTATTTTGAATCCAAGGACGATCTATACCTAACTGTAATAAATTACGGCCATGAAATTTTACAGGCTGCTTTAGCAGAAGTAGATTTAGACCAAGTCGATATATTTCAAATTTTCGAAGATATTTTGAATGTTGCAAAAAAATACGCTCAAAATCATCAAGAAATGAACCAACTTTACCTGGACTTAACGACACAGGGCATGAGCCATCTAGCAGATCGATTATCCCACCAACTAGAGGATATGACCTCCTTTAATTACCATACCATTTTGCGAAAAGCAGTCGAACGGGGACAATTAGACTCTAGTTTAGACATAAATACTTCTGCATTTTGTATTGATAATCTAATAGTGATGTGTCAGTTTTCATTTACCTCGGATTATTATAAAAAAAGAATGAATATATTTCTAAATAATCAGAACCCAGATAAGGATGATCTAATTAAAGAAATAATGTTATTCATTCGCCGTTCTTTAACAATATAATAAACTGCCCTACAGGATGCTCTTTATAAAACCTTAAGGGCAGTCGAAATAGTTATGTCCAATCCCTATCTTTTATGGTGTTTTTAAAACCCTCTAGCCGTTTAGTTAGATACTTAGATCTATTTGGTATTTTTTCTAATTGTTTCACCATCCATATATATACCTGTTTAGACTCTTCTTTATCCGATAACTTGTTTAATGGGGTATCCGTATAAAGTGCTTTTTTAGAGAAATCTAACGTGCCCTCATAATATTCATTTTTATCAACCAAAGACTTCTCTTTTTTAAACTTTTTTGACTTCTTAGATAGTGATGAGTTTCTCTTTTTAACACTCCAATCACGTTTATACATGTGGTTAGCCATTTCTGTAAACCACTCAATAGGAAGATCATCTTTCCCATTCCAAACACTGGCTGCTTTTCTATCTAAACTTACAGCTCTATCCATGCTTCCACCAAGAACTCCAGGAACATCCGCGGATAACAGAGCTAATACTGACCATGAATCTCCATGTTTAGGATCAATTTCCACGGCTATAGCTAAGTCATCTTTCATTTCACCTATTTTTCCAACAGAATCTATTATTCCCTTAGTACTACCCCAACTACCAATGTTTGCAGCTCTCCAATAGTATCCCCAAGGAGATTTTGGATTTAATTTTATAGAATCTGTGGCAAGCTTATGCCCCTCCATGAATTTATCCAAAACAATATTTTTATCTGCACCTTCTTTTTTAATGATAGTTGCCATCTCGTGGGTAAACTGAGAATACCGCCATAAAACTTCAGCTTTTTCTAAATCTGTTTTAGCTTTTGGAAGAGTCTGCTTAACAAGAGCATAACCATCTTTATCCATATCTAGTTTAAAAAGTTCATCTAACCTGTCAAACTGCTTCTGATCAATAGATATAATTGAGCTAATTGATAATAAAGTAATAACCAATAGTGTAATAATTCTTTTCATAAAAACCTCCCATTCAATAGAGCGAGCATTCGCTCATCAGGAATCATACAACGACATTTCTATATTGTGAAGTTTTAAATTCACATTTTATTATAATTCTTTTAAAAAAATTAATAGCATTGTTCTAATTTATCAGTTATAGTAGTTACAAAACTAATACATAATATTAGTTTTACTTATACGAAGAGGAGAAAATCGGAATGGATTGGGTTATTTATATCGCCCTTGGTACTGCAATTATCACGTTAGGCTTTGCACTAAGTAGAACAAAGTGGATCTACAAGCAACCTATTAAAGAAGGTAAATTGGTTGAGATTGCAGGATACATATCAGAAGGAGCGATGGCATTTTTAAAAAGGGAGTATCAAACACTACTACCCTTTATTATTATAGTTGCACTATTTTTAGGTATTGGAAATAAGGGTTACATTAAGTTACAGTTTGTTAGTTTTATTTTAGGAGCTTTTTGTTCAGGGTTAGCAGGTTATATCGGTATGAAGGTAGCAACTGCAAGTAACTCTAGAACTACAACAGCTGCTGAGAAAGGATTAAACAGCGCTTTAAAGGTTGCATTTAGAGGTGGTTCAGTAATGGGGTTAACTGTTACAGGTTTAGCGCTTCTTGGACTTTTTATTATTTTATTTGTAACAACAAAGTTTTTTGGAATGGAAGGAACGACTCTAAGAGATACTATCTTCCCTATTTTAACAGGTTATTCATTAGGTGCTTCATCAGTTGCACTATTTGCTAGAGTTGGTGGTGGTATATTTACTAAAGCTGCCGACGTTGGTGCAGATTTAGTTGGGAAAGTAGAAGCTGGAATTCCAGAAGACGACCCAAGAAATCCTGCAACAATTGCAGATAATGTTGGAGACAATGTAGGTGATGTTGCCGGAATGGGAGCTGACCTTTTTGAATCCTTTGTAGGATCAATAGTTGGTGCCATGATTTTAGGAATCAGTGCAATTGCAACAGGAGAGATGCAGATAAAGTTAGCATTCTTCCCATTAATAATTGTTGGTGTTGGTGCGTTGTGTTCTATTTTAGGAATGTTCTTTGTAAAAATTACAGATACTAAATCAGCACAAGCAGCTCTAAACACAGGAACATTTGGTGCAGCAATTTTAACAACACTACTTGTTTTACCTGTCGCATATTTTATGTTTAAAGGTGAGACATTTAATAATGGTGCGAACTTTTTAGATATATTTATTGCTACAATTACAGGGCTTGCAGCTGGAGTTGCAATCGGAATTAGTACTCAAATGTTTACAGGAACCGGTACAGGTCCAGTAAAAAAAATTGTAACAGCTTGCAAAACAGGTTCTGCTACAAATATAATTAGTGGATTAGGTGTTGGAATGATGTCCACAGTTGCACCTATAATGATAATAGTAGCTGCAATTTTAATTTCGCATAAATTAGCAGGGTTTTATGGAGTTGGTATTAGTGCTTTAGGTATGTTATTAACTTTAAGTATTCAGTTAGCAGTAGATGCATATGGACCTATAGCTGACAATGCTGGAGGACTTGCTGTTATGGCGGAGTTCCCTAAGGTAGTTAGAGAGAGAACCGATGAACTAGATGCTGTTGGAAATACTACAGCTGCTATTGGTAAAGGTTTTGCAATTGGTTCTGCAGCTTTAACATCTATAATCCTATTTGCATCCTTTAAAGAGTTAAGTGGTGTTGGTGTTATAGATCTAATGGATACTATGGTTTTATCCGGTGTATTTATAGGAGCAATGGTTCCTTTTCTATTCTCAGCATTGGCTATTGATGCTGTAGGTAAAGCTGCATTTGACATGATAGAAGAGGTTAGAAGACAGTTTAAGGAGCATAAAGGTATAATGCTTGGAACAGAGACACCAGATTATATGAAGTGTATAGATATAAGTACTAAATCTGCACTTAATAAGATGATGTTACCAGGGATTATTTCAATTGTAACACCTATTCTTGTAGGTTTTACAGGTGGTCCTGCAATGTTAGCTGGATTATTAGTTGGTGTTACAGCTTCTGGTGTTTTAATGGCAACGTTTATGTCAAACTCAGGTGGAGCTTGGGATAATGCTAAAAAAATGATTGAAGCTGATAAAACGATACAAAAAACAGAAGAAGTATATAAAGCTTCTGTTGTTGGGGACACAGTTGGAGATCCATTTAAAGATACTGCTGGTCCATCATTAAACATTTTAATTAAACTTATGGCTGTTATATCTTTAGTTATAGCACCTATGTTAAATAATTATTGGGGGTAAAACATGAGTGAAAAACATATCTATGTTGTTCTGCATCCGAATAACATATTGATTGCGTCGGGGTTAACCCCTGAGCAACTGGGAAAACACTACTTAACAGGTAGTAATCAGAATTTTAATGGGAAGCTTATATTTGCTGAGATTGATATAAACTTTAGACACCCTTATTTTGATATTGACTGGGCTTTAGAAAAAACTGTTCCACACGCTGATGGAAGACCTAAATCAACAAAGTTTATATCTTCTTACAGAGTTTTAGAGCATATAGATTTTAGTGCAATTAAAAGTTTATATCTTGCTAATTCAACTGGGGCTGTCATGGAGCTAAAATCCCAAGAGTATAAAGGTGGGAAAAACCCTTCAGCATTCAAAATTTTTGCAGGGATTACACCTCTTAAAATATTAGCAATGTCTACTAAATCTTTTGTAGATTATGGAAATGACTTAACGGCAGATACCAGAAAGGGTGCTCCTAAATTTTTCTATACACAGATAGAGTTTGACGCAGTAGAATTCCAAAAAGAGTTTAAAGAGAATCCACTATTGCCTTCTCCAATTCAAGGAGTACATCCTTCTATTTTAGATAACTCTATAGAAGAAATTATGACTACACCGGACAAGATATCAAAGGGTATTAAATTACACTCATCTTTCCATGAGTTCCCATCAAGATTAATTAGACATGGCTTTATGTTTACTTCAGAAAATGAACATAAATATTTTCCTATGCCATCTTTAGCAGATATTGAAGAGAACTTTTATCAGTATTACAAAAGTATGTAAAACAGGAAGGCTGTATTAAATGAACTGCCCCCTTTAAAGTGGAAATAACTTTAAGGGGGTATTCTTATTTAAGCTTGCAGTATCCTACATTTAAATTATTAAGAATATCTTGGTGGGCAGTTAATACCTCTTTGAATGCTAAATAATCTTTATTTGAATCGGACCATAAAACTTCAGCTAATACACACGCTCTTGGGAATGCCATATATTCAACCTGTTTATAATCCTTCATATACTCTGTCCATAACTGCCCCTGGGAACCTAAAACAAGGTGATGTTTATCTTTGGAAAGTTCTTTTGGAATTGGGTTATAATTATATACTTTCTCTAAGTCTGTAAAGCCTCCCATTGCCAATGGTTCTGTTTTGGGGTCATCCTGATAATGATCAAAATAGACATGACTCCCTGGTGTCATAACTACTTCATGTCCTAAATTAGCAGCTTCAATTCCACCAGTTTCACCTCTCCAACTCATGACTGCTACACCTTCAGCTAAACCACCTTCTAAAATCTCATCCCAACCTATAACTTTTTTTCCTCTACTCTGAATATGCTTAGAAACCTGGGATATAAACCAGCTTTGTAATTCATCTTCACTTTTGAGACCTAATTCTATCATTCGGTCTTGAATCCGGCGCTGTTCCTGCCATTCATACTTTGGAGCTTCATCACCACCTATATGAATATAATCCCCAGGGAATAGCTCAATAACTTCGTCTAATACATCTTTCATGAAGTTAATAGTAGATTCTTCTACATTTAATATATGTTGTGAGATTCCCCAATGGCAAAGAGGCTCTAAAGTCATATCGGTACACCCTAACTCTGGGTAAGCCGCTATTGCCGCCTGCATATGTCCAGGCATATCAATTTCTGGGACAATCTCTATCTCTCTTAATAGTGCATAACTAACAATCTCTTTTATATCTTCGTGGGTATAATATCCAAAATGTGGAGTGTCGTCATATCTTTTTGGTTTATCTTCCAATGAGCCAATTAATGATGATGATCTAGTAGAACCGATCTCTGTTAGTTTTGGATATTTTTTTATCTCTATCCTCCACCCCTGATCCTCAGTTAAATGGAAATGAAATCGATTAAACTTATATAGAGCAATTGTATCAATAAACTTACAAACATCCTCTTTGTCCATAAAATGCCTACCAACATCTAAGTGCATTCCTCGCCACTTAAATTTAGGTTCATCCTTTATAAGACAACCGGTAATTTCCCAGGTCATACCCGTTACAACTTTATCTGAAAAGATCTGTTTTGGTAAAAGTTGTCTTAGAGTCATAATACCTCTAATAATCCCTTTTAAAGATCCAGATTTTATTGCTATTAACCCCTCTCCTACCTCTAAAATGTAATTTTCATTATTATCACCTTCTAAAATAAGTTGAATGTCACCTTTTTTACCAACAGAAATAGGTAATTTATAACCTGTACTAGGCTTTAAATACAGTGCTAATAACTCAGCTTTAGGAATTAGTTGTGTACATGAAACAGAGATTTGACTTGTTTCTTGTAATACAAATAACGAATTGTTTAATTTCATACTAGAGACTTTAGGTATTATAAATTTGTGGTTTTTCAAGAGTTTCTCCTATAAGTAATATGATATGCTATTTTTGTCTAAAAGATATCATTAAAATAACATATTGAATCTACCTAAAAGATACACTATAATAATTTTTATGAACGAATTAGTGACAACAGAAGACCCCGACCCCCTTTCGATGGGATTAATAATTAAAGAGAGAGCCACGTGGATCTAATAGCACTTGGTATACTACTTATCCTTTCCAGTTTTTTTTCAGGTACAGAGACAGCATTTACATCCTTATCTATATCATCGATTCAAAATCTAATTAAAAGAAATCATAAACGTGGCTTAAAGATTGAAAAGCTAATTAATAACCCTCAGGTACTTCTGACTACAATATTAATTGGTAATAACATTGTAAATATTGCAGCTACAACTTTAACGACAATGATTACCATTAGAATTTTTGGTAATGCATATATTGGTTTTGGCTCAGGTGCTCTAATATTGTTTATCCTGATATTTGGAGAAGTTACACCAAAACAGATCGCTTTAGATAAAAGTGAATCTATCTGTTATAGAACCATAAACTTTATCTTGGTTTTATCTGTATTATTTAAACCTCTTATCTTTTTTATATCCTCTATCAGTACACAGTTAACTAAGATTTTTGTAAAAAAACCTAAACAGCAGATAACTGAAGAGAGTTTAATTAATTTAGTTGAAGCTGGTACAAAAATGGGTGTAGTTGAAGATTATGAATCCCAGATGGTTAAAGATGTATTTAGAATAAACGATACTCCTATACACGGCATAATGACCCATAGAACAGATGTTATACGATTGGATGGTAGTCTCAGTGTTAACGATATTTTTCAGGAATTATTAATTGAAGGAAAATCTAGAGTTCCAATCTTTGAACATAGCGATGAAAACATTATAGGGATCATACTTTTTAAGGATATTGTTCAGCTAAGCGAAGAGGATAAAAAACGCCCTATTAAGGATTTTTCTCATAAACCTATTTTTGTTCCAGGAAGCAATAAGGTTAATGAACTATTTATAAAATTTAAGATTGAGAAGTTAAATATAGCTATTGTATTAGATGAATATGGTGGACTAGATGGTATTGTAACCAGAGAAGATATATTAGAAGAAATATTTGGTGAAATGTACGATGAAAATGAAACGTTTGAAGAAGCTCCAATAATAAAACTTAATAATAAAACTTGGAAAGTTGCCGGAGATTCATCATTCTACGACATAGAAGATATAATAGATTTAGAGATACCCCATGACATGGGAACACAAACAATTAATGGATATTTAACTGAGCGAATAGGTAACTTTCCAACTGCTGGTTTAACAATTGAGACAGATGAAGGACAGTGGTCAATAGAGAAAGTTGAAAAGAACTGCATCTCATCTCTTATTTTTGTAAAAAAGGATATATAATACCCGATTAAATTTGACGGATACCTCTCTATAGTGCTATTTTAATAGGACTAAATGATAGCTACTTTAAACTTATGGAAGTGTGTAGCTACAGATTAAGAGAGGTAATAATTATTATGAGACAAAGTCAGTTATTTTCTAGGACTTTACGACCTACAGGAAAAGATGAAGCAGCAAGTGCTGAGTACTTAGTTAGAGCAGGTTTTATTAGACAACTTGCAGCAGGAATTTATAGTTATTTACCTATAGCGAAACGTACAATAAACAAAATAGAAAACATTATCAGAGAAGAGATGAACAAAATTGGTGGACAAGAGATAACCATGCCTGTAATAAATCCTGCTGATATATGGAAAGAGACAAACAGATACTACGAAATCGACAAAGAGTTAACGAAGTTTAATGACCGTTGGGGCCGGGATATGGTATTAGCCATGACCCACGAAGAGGTTGCAGCAACGTTAATGAAAAGTGAAATAATATCATATAAACAATTACCACAAACAATCTATCAACTTCAGACAAAATGGAGAGATGATGCTAGACCTAGAGCCGGTCTAATTAGAGTTAGAGAATTTACAATGAAAGACAGTTATTCTGCTGCTGCAAACTGGAAACAATTAGATGAGCAGTATGAAGAGCATTTTCACGCATATTTTAATATGTTTAATAGATGTGGGCTTCCAGTTATTACTGTTAATTCAGACATGGGTGTTATGGGTGGTAAAATGGCCCATGAGTTTATGTACTTAACTTCTATGGGAGAGGACAGCCTTGTTACATGTGATTGTGGTTATACTGCAAATAGCGAAGTAGCAACTTTTACTAAAGAGTTTTTTCCTAAACAGGAAGAGGAAAAGTTAAAAGAAGTTTTAACTCCAGATACAAAAACTATTGAGGATGTTTCACACTTCTTAAATGTTGAAGCAAAAGACACTGTTAAAGCTGTATTTTATATGGGAACATTCCAAGATGGACATGAGGAAGTTGAAAAATTTGTAATTGCTCAGATTAGAGGTGACTTACAGGTAAACGAAACTAAAGTTCAAAATGGGATTAAAGCAAAAGAATTAAGAGCCGCTACAGTAGAAGAAATTGAAGCACATGGTTGTATTGCAGGATTTGGTTCCGCTGTAGGAATTGAGAATGCCGTAATTATTGCTGATGAAACTATTCAGAAAAATAGAAACTTCGTTGCTGGGGCAAATAGATTAAATTATCACTTAACCGGAGTTAGAATAAATAGAGACTTTAAAGCAAATGTTGTAACTGATATTGCAAATGCTGAACAAGGAGCTAAGTGTTCTGTATGTAAAGCTGAACTAAACTTCTCTAGAGGTGTAGAAGTTGGTAATATCTTTAAACTTGGAACAAAATATACTGAGGCTATTGGGGCTGTTTTTAACGATGTTGACGGTAAAGAGAAACCAGTAATTATGGGTTCTTACGGTATTGGTATTGGTAGACTTTTAGCAAGTATTGTAGAGGAACACCACGACGATAATGGAATTATATGGCCTATGTCAGTTTCTCCATACCATGTGCATCTAATTAACTTAAGTAAAGCATCACCTAAAGCTGAAGAGTTATATAAAGATATGTTAGCAGCTGGAATCGAAGTTATATTTGATGACAGAAAAAAAGAGAGAGCCGGTGCTAAGTTTAAAGACGCCGATCTTTTTGGTATTCCTTTAAGAGTTATTGTAGGTGATAAAACTTTAGAATCAAATGAGGTTGAGTTTAAAACCCGATGTGGTAAAGAGAATAAAAATCTTCCTTTAGAAGGTTTAATAGGGACATTACAACAGTATACAAAAGATCTAATAGAATCAGAGAAACTTGGGGTTACTGGTAAACTTTAAGATTTTCATACATAAATAAAAGAGAAGCCACCTATATAACAGGGTGGCTTTCTTAATTAATAAGTATGGTATTTTGATATTATAGATTAATTATCTGACTTTTTTTTTATTGTTCTAGTTGATAAATATCTTTGAAGTAGAATAAACATTGATATAAGAACTCCTATAAATATTTTGGTCCACCAAGAACTTAAATTACCCTGAAAAATAATAATTGTCTGTATAAGTCCTAGTATTAAAATACCGATTAATGTTCCTTCTACAAATCCCATTCCACCAGTTAATAATGTTCCACCTATAACGACTGCAGCAATAACATCCAGTTCAAGACCTGTTCCTGCTAATGGATAACCAGCCAATGTATATATAGAATATACCAATCCACCTAATGCACAAAATGTACTGTTTAAGGTATAAATCATTATTTTAGTTTTACCAATTGGCAAACCCATTAAAAGAGCTGATTTTTCATTACCACCAATAGCATATACGTTCCGTCCAAATTTGGTGTTATGCAGTATATATACCCCTAGTATAACTATAAAAATAAAGACAATTGCAATAAAAGGAATTTTGACACCTTTCCCTAGTGGGATTGCCATACGTGATAATTTAAGAAATAGTTCATCACGAATTGGAACAGAGTCCAGACTGATAACAAAGGACAACCCTCTAGCCAAAAACATCCCAACTAGAGTTACTAAAAATGGTGGTAGCTCTAAATAATGTATTAAATATCCCATTGTAAAGCCAAATAAAGCACCAAAAGAGAGGCATATTAATATAACAAAAATAGGGCTTAATGATGTATTGGCCAGTAAATTTGCACTTAATACTCCTGTTAACGCAACCAAGGAACCTACAGAGAGATCTATTCCACCGGATATTATAACAAAAGTCATACCCACAGCAATTATACCTACAAAAGCGTTGTCTATAAATAAATTAATAAAAACCCTTAATGAAAAGAACCCACTGTATAATATTGATCCAGAAGCATAAATAATTAAAAAAACTAGAAAAGTTGTAAAAAGAGGTATGTTCTTTTGGTTGAGTTTAAGCTTCATTTTTTTCTCCTTTAGGAAAATGTTGTTTAATCTTCTCTCGTAATTTTTCAGATTGTATCAAAGCTACAATAATAATAATAAAAGCTTTGAAAACCAGAACAACTTGTGGAGGAATACCTCTTGTAATAATAGTTGTTGATAGAGCTTGTATAATCAGTGCTCCAATTATTGATCCTAATATTGAAAATCTTCCACCATTTATAGTTCCACCAATTATTACTGAAGCTATTGCATCCAGTTCTAAAAAGAGTCCTGCATTATTTGCATCTGCAGCTCTAATATCAGAACATACAATTATTCCTGCTAGTCCTGCACATAAACCTGAAAAGGCATAAGTTATTGATTTTATTAGTTTAACGCTTAATCCCATATAGTGACTGGCACGTGAATTGGATCCAGTTGCTTCTATAAACAGTCCTAAAGAAGTTTTTCTAGTTATTAACCATGTTAAGACTGCAATTATTATTACAATAATAACTGGAAATGGAACTCCAAAAAGAAATCCACTACCAACAAACTGAAATGGTTCATGCTCAAACACTATAGTTTGCCCACGGGTAATTAACTGAGCAATTCCACGGCCTGCTGTCATTAAAATAAGGGTTGCAATAATTGGTTGTACTCCTATATATGCTACAAGGAAACCATTCCATAACCCTAATAATATGGATAATAAAATAGGAATTAATAATACAATCACTATTGAAGTTTGACTCCCGTATTCAAGTATTCCTTTAACATAGTCAGGTCTGATCAACTGAGCAGCAAGAGCCCCAGAGATTGCCATAACGGCACCTACAGATAGATCTACACCTCCTGTTGCATAAACTAATGTCATTCCAATAGTTAATAAAATTACTGGAGCCCCTCGATTCAAAATATCAATCAATGATCCAAAAAGGTGTCCATTTTTTATTTCTATATGAAAAAAACCTTCTGTAAAAATAAGATTAAATAGAAGGATAGCTAGAAGCGCCATGAGTGGATATACTAATCGGGAATCCGGCTTTAAGTTCTTTAAAAATTTAATTTTTAATCCTTTTTTCATATCTGATGAACTCCTTTAGCTATATGGTTCATTATATTTGATGCTGACAAATCATCACCATATAACTCTCCAATTTTTTTTCTATCTCTCAATATTACTGCTCTTGAACATATTCTTGTAATCTCTTCTAGTTCCGAAGAGATAAACAGAACAGATCTATTTTCAGTACTCATTTTATGTATAATTTTTTCAATCTCAGCTTTTGCTCCTACATCGATGCCCCTAGTTGGTTCATCCAGGATTAATAGTTTTGGATCCATTGCTAACCATCTGGCCAAAATTAATTTTTGTTGATTCCCCCCGCTTAGAGTCCCCGCTTTCTGTTCTAAACCAGATACTTTAATTTTAAGAAGCTTAACATATTTATTGCAAATTCCGTCTTGATCATATTTTGATAAACTTTTAAAAACTCCATATCTTGCCTGGAGAGCGAGAACAATATTTTCTCTAACACTCAGATCCGGTATTATCCCTTCTGTTTTTCTATCTTCAGGACAAAAAGCTATTGAGTTTGATATTGCAGCTTTTGGTGAGTTTAGATGTACTTTGTTTCCGTTGATATTGATATATCCACTTGTATGTTTATCAATACCAAACAGTATTTTTGCAAGTTCAGTTCGACCAGAACCTAATAGTCCTGCAAGTCCAAGTATTTCTCCATCTTTAATATCCATACTCAGTTTATGTAAAACGCCTTTACGCTCAATATTTTCTAGATTCATAAGTTCTTTACTATCGATTTTATAAGTTGTTTTACGCTTGATCGATAAATCACCTATATCCTCAATTTCTTTACCAAGCATTTTAGAAATAAGTTTTATCTTAGGTAATTCTTCTATAGGGTAGTCTCCTACAAATTGTCCATTTTTTAAAACTGTAATATAGTCTGAGTTCTCATAAACTTGATCAAGAAAATGAGTTATGAAAATAATTCCCATGCCATTTACTTTCAATTTATTCATAATAAGGAATAACTGCTTACATTCAGCCTGATCTAGACTTGATGTTGGCTCATCCAGTATTAAAATCTTAGCGTCTATATCAAGAGATCTTGCAATCGCAATCATCTGCTGAATTGCCATGGAGTAGGAAGATAACTGCTCTGTAACATCAATATCTAGATCCAGTTTTTTTAAGGCTTCCTGGGCTTTGTTATTCATTGTTTTCCAATCAACTAAACCTCTTTTAGTAGGCTGTCTTCCAATATATATATTTTCTGCTACAGAGAGGTTTGGTACTAAGTTGACTTCCTGATATACAGTGCTTATTCCTTTTAGTGATGCGTCCAGTGGTGATGAAGACTCAAATGGTTGTCCATTCATCAATATTGTTCCACTATCTCTTTTATGTAAACCAGTCAGTACTTTTATCAGGGTTGATTTACCTGCTCCATTTTCACCCATTAAGGCGTGGATTTCTCCAGACCTTAGGGTGAAATCAACAGATTGAAGAGCTTTCACACCTGGAAAGCTCTTACTCAAACCCCTGATTTCCAGTAGCTGGTGTTGTTCAGCTTTAGAATCAGGCATTTATATCTCCTTTATTAGTACTGTCTGCTATCAATTGTGCTTGCAGCAACAGATTGTGGATAAATACTTTCCTCTGTAACAATTCTTTTAGGAATCTCTTCACCTCTCATTAACGCCTCAACAGCATCAAATAACTGAGGTCCAAGTAGTGGACTACATTCTACAGTGCAGTTTAATTTACCATCAACCATAGCTTCAAATGCGCCTCTTACAGCATCAATAGAGATTATTATAATGTCAGTGCCAGGTATTAAACCATACTCTTCGATTGCTTGAATTGCACCAATCGCCATATCGTCATTGTGTGCATATAGAACTTGGATATTATCACCTTCAGCTTTTAAGAAAGCTTCCATAACCTCTTTTCCACCAGTTCTTGTAAAGCTACCACTTTGAGTTTTAATAATCTTCATTCCAGGTTCACTTTTAATAACTTCTTCAAAACCGTTTTTTCTGTCTATTGCTGGAGCAGATCCAACAGTACCTTGAAGTTCAACAATATTAACATCTGTATGACCTTCTTCTATTAACCATCTTGCAGCTTTTCTTCCTTCTTCAACAAAGTCAGAACCCATAAAAGAAACCCACAGAGAATCATCTTTAACATCAACAGCTCTATCTGTTAAAATTACAGGAATCCCAGCTTCTTTTGCTTCTATTAAAACAGACTCAAAACCTGTCTCAACAACTGGAGAGAATGCTATTACATCTACACCCTGTGCAATAAAAGTTCGTAAAGCTTTAATTTGATTTTCTTGTTTCTGTTGAGCATCAGAAAACTTTAGATCAATGTTTGGTCTATTCTTCGCTTCACTTGTGATAGATTCAGTATTTGCAACTCTCCATGCACTTTCGGAACCAATTTGTGAGAAACCTACTACAATTTTCCCATCATCTTCTTTTTGACTGCTAGCAAAAAGACCTGGTAGACACATAACCACCATTAACACTGTAGCTAATGTTTTTAACATTTTGTTCATTTTATTCCCCTTTGAAATATTGTTTGTCTACCTAAATGCAATTGCTGTGCCAAAATTGTAAATAATACTAAAAGATACCTGAAACACCAATATATACCGGTTTTAACGTTTTTACTATATTTTATTTGACAGATACTCTGGGTGGGTGTATAAATTTTACACATAGGTACACAGTCCTTATGTGTAAAAAGGTAACAACTTTGAAAAAGTCAATTTTAATAATAGATGATAATATCAAACTATGTAAAAGTCTTTGTAGAAATTTTGAACACATAGGGTACAGTGTTTCATATAAAACAAATAGTGAAGAAAGTCTAATTGAATTAAAAAATAGTCATCCCGATGTTGTTTTATTAGATGTTGCACTAGGTGATGAAGATGGTATTGAACTTCTTAAACAGATAAAAGATTATGATTTTCATCTTCCAGTAATTATGATTACCGGTTTTGGAACTATAGAGATAGCAGTGGAAGCTATTAAGTTAGGTGCATTTGACTTTATCCAAAAGCCATTAGAGTTTAATAAATTATTAATTATTGTAGAAAATGCTTCTAAGATGAGGTTACTTAATATAGAGAATAGTAACCTTAAGCAGAAAGTAAAAGTCCTGTCTCCTCAAATTATAAGTGAAAATCAATTAATTACAGATATTTTATTAAAAGCAAAAAAGTTATCTACTACGGATTTCCCAATTTTAATACAAGGGGAAAGTGGAACAGGCAAGGAAGGGTTAGCCGAATACATTCATAATAACTCCTTACGAAGTGGACAAAAAATCATTAAAATAAATTGTTCAGCGTTCCCAGAAAACTTATTAGACAATGAACTTTTTGGTCATGAAAAAGGTGCTTATACTGGGGCTCATAACAAATATAAAGGGGTCTTTGAGAAAGCAAATGGTGGAACCCTGTTATTAGACGAAATAGGAGATATGTCTCTACAAACCCAGGCTAAAATATTAAGAACTCTTCAAAATAGTGAAATACGCCCAATCGGTTCTGAAACAACGACAATAATTGACGTTAGATTTATAGCCTCAACAAATAAGGACTTAAAAGAATTAATTAAGAAAAATCAGTTTAGAGAAGATCTATATTATAGATTATCCACTGCAACTTTATATATACCTCCCTTAAGGGAGAGAAAAGATGATATTCCACTATTAGTAGATCATTTTCTAGAGCAATTTAAAAAAGATAATGGTACTACAGAGCTAAAATACACATATGACTTTTTATCATCAATGATGGAAAATGATTGGAGAGGGAATATTAGGGAACTAAAAAATATAGTCAACTATGCTGCCGCAATTTGCACAAACTCTATTATTGATCTAAATGAACTACCACCCTCTTTTCTAGGAAAAAAAGAATTTACAAACAGCTTTGATATTATAAAAGATAACGAAAAAAATCTGATAATTAAAACTTTACAAAAGACTGGTAATAATAAAAAACGAACTTCTGAAATATTAAAAATTAGTAGAAAAACCTTGTATAATAAGTTGGAAAAATATGGAATATCATAAATTAAAGCCAATTATACAGTTGGACAATATAGAACTTATAGTGGATAGTCACAATGTTATAAAAAACCTATCCCTAGACCTATATCCTAGAGAAATACATGCAATAGTTGGAGACCACGATTCAGGGAAAACATATATAGGGGAGATTTTATCTGGGAATTCACCTGTAAACAGTGGTGAAATGATATTTTTTGGGAATAAGTTAAATGCTTTATCAATTTCCAAGGCTCAATCTTTAGGTATTCAGACTGTTCATCAGGACATTTTCTTAATAGATAACTTTACAATTGCAGAAAATCTTTTTACTCCATGTAATTTTATGAACAACATTAAACTTAATAAAAGCGGGATGTTAAGTGAATCGAAAAAGATTCTTTTAGAGTATGGGATAGATTTAGATCCAACCAGACTGTATAAAGACCTATATTTATCAGAAAAAATAGTGATAAATATTATTAGAGCACTAATTAGGAGACCAAAATTACTAATTTTGGATGAGTCTCTTGAGAAATTATCCGGTACAGATTTAAAAAAAATCACCTCTCTTTTAAAAAATGAAATCAAAGATAACATGTCTATACTTTGTCTATCCCATAAAATAGATGATATCTATAACTTTGCCCATACTTTTTCTATATTAAGAAGTGGTCAAATTTTTATTACAGACTCGGTTAATAATATAGATCGATTAAATTTGATTAAATTATGCCATTCTCAGTTAAATAGTGATGAAGAGTTAACAAATACCAGTAAAGAGTTTTATCAACTACTAAAATATAATGAAGCTATATTACAACAACTTCCAACAAATCTAATAGTTACAGATGATGCAAATAATATAAAACTAATAAATCAAACAGCAAAAAAGTTTTTTAATATTAGCGGACAAAACTTAAGAGGGAAGAATTTAGAAGTATTATTAGATTCAAAAAACACAACCCTTTTAAATGATTTACACAATGCATTTATAGGTAAAAAAGAGTCCTCTGGTTATAATATTCCTTTTACTCTATTAGAAGAGATGAAGATAATAAACTTTAAGACCTTCCCTATATACGATGGTGCATTTTTAATTGGAAATATAATTATATTTGAAGATATTTCTGAACAAGAAAAATTGAGAGAACAGATTAACTTATCTGAAAAATTAGCTTCTGTTGGGTTATTAGCAGCTGGTGTAGCTCATGAAATTAATAACCCCCTAGAAATAATATATAACCATCTGAATTATCTGAACATGGGTACAAAAAACAAAGAACACCGGGAAATTATTTCTGAAATAGAAGAGGAATTACACGATATTAAAGTTATTGTGAGTAATCTGATCTCATTTTCAGATAACAACAATTCATCCCTAGAATATTATGATCTTAATGATCTTATTGTGAGTCTGATTAATTTAATTAGGTTTAATGCAAAACATAAAAAAATTAAAATAATATTTAATAAAGCTGTAGATGAGCTTTTTATTCATAGTAGCCGAAATGAGATGAAACAGGTCTTTCTTAATTTAATGAAAAATAGTTTTGAAGCAATGCCAAATGGGGGAACTATAAATATACACACAGATATAGAGGATAATAATGCATGTATAATTATAGACGATAGTGGAACAGGTATAGATGAAAAGTATTCAAAGGATATATTTTTACCTTTCTTCTCAACAAAGAAAAAAAATGAACACAATATGGGACTTGGTCTATCTGTAATTTATGGAATTATTAAAAAATACAGTGGTGAAATTTATGCTAGTAATAGGCCAGAGGGAGGTTGTCGTTTTAAAATCCTAATACCTTGTAATACTAATTAGTTTAGATAGATATCTGACTTTGAAATAGATTCTAAACAGTTATCCATTAAACCCATTTCATAAACAAAGTCTAATATCGTATACCTATTTCTTAACATACCTGCTTTTTTATAAGTTCTTAATATGTGACTTTTTGTTAACCCAATATCTTGTGGTAAAGTTGGGCAACCAGCTTTAAACAATCTATATTTTAACTCTTTATACGGTAGTAGATGTTTATTAACTTCAAACTTTATATGTTCCCAGTTATTTACTATATCCAGAAGTCTCTTATATAGTTGGTCCTTTTTTATATACTTTTCTTTGTTAATAGTGAGTAGATTTTCAATATCATTTAAATCTGAAAAATCATCAATTATCTCTTGTTTTCTAACATCCCAAGTAGGCCAGTTTTTTATAACACTATCTATATCAAAATCATATATATTTATATTTAAGATAGTTTCCATTAAAGCAACGCTCGAAAGTGAGCCAATAGCAACTTTAAAACCGTGGGAAACATGTTTGTTATTAAACATTAAATTTTCCATCTCCCATACATGGGACATAAGATGCTCTGCTCCTGAGACTGGTCTAGATCTTTTCATTAATTGCATTGCAAAACCAGAAACGGTTAATCCTGTCATAAGGTCTGAAATAATGACTTCATCTTTTTGAGCTAACCTCTCTGGGTTTGTCGTCCACTTTAGCAGATCTTTCTGAATCAGATTCCATGCTGATCTATTTATTTTATCAAGACCTACTATATCTGCTAGAATCCAATCGGCTCCTGCAGGGTTCTTAGCTAAAAGATCTGCATAACCAGAAGAGCTAGATTCTATAGGAGCATCTATTAAAACTTTTGGATCTGCAGCTATAAATTCTGGAGCTGGACATGGCATAGTCTGCTTTAAACCGTTATATAAAATAGCTGCACCATCTGAGGCATACCCGTCAACTGAGGCCGCAGTAGCTATAATTCCATATTTTCTATTCAATTCAAATGATGCACGTTTTACTAAATCATTTATTGTTCCACTACCAATTGCTATTGGTATGGAATCTGTTTTAGATAAGGATTCCTTTAAAATTTCGACATTTTTATATGAAGCATCAAGTTCAGGGATATTTTTGAAAGTATATTCTGAGTTTACTTTTATACTGTTTTTTTTACAAAACTCTATAAATTCATTACCTGCAGCAACCTTAGTATTTTCATCATTAATTATGAAGATAGATCTGTCTGAAATAAAATCTTTAAAATTTGTTAACATATTTGCATATAAGTTGTTACATACAAAAAGATATTTAGTAGAGTCTGCAAAGTCTTTATATATGTGTATTAAGTTCAAATCCGTCTCCTAAAATGATAAAATTAGTTTAATATCATTGTTATAATTACCAAAACCTTTTCCAAAGATATTAATACCTCCAACATTCTCGGCATCTTCTTTTACTTCGAATTTCACTTTTATAGAGTGATGCAGATCTAATTCTAAATCGTCAATTGTTAAGTTTGAAATAGCCTTCCCATCAACAAATGAGCCTTCTTCTGATATTGTCCATGTTTTTAAAAGGCCATATTGTGATCCTTCTAGTTTCCACCACTCTGGAGTGTATTTACCTCTTTTGTCTCCAAAATCTCCAGGACTTGTCCATGTCCCTACTTCTTTTTCATTTATATTAAGGGTTATGTCAGATAGCCATTTATCGTTAGTACCAGGAATTTCTGATGAGAGTTCTACCATAACTTCTAGTTTTTTAACTTTCTTTTTTTTATTTATTGAATTGTTAGGGAATTGATATTTTACAAAGCCTTTTTCAAACCATAAAAGACCAGCACTAATTCTTTCTGGTTCAAGAAATGATTCCGGTGTATCCAAAAAACCTACAATTTTTCGTGATGTACACATACCACACGGTGCTAATATATCATATTCTATAAATAAACCCACTGGCATATCAACAACAATGGACTCGTTATCAACACTCTTTTCATCTTGAAAAGAGATAATATATTCATCAAAGTTATTTTTACAAACTTTTTGATTTCCTTTTGTTGCTTTTTTTATTTCAGAGGATACAAGACCGACCTTTTCAAGAGTGATAATATTGGTTGCCACTGTTGATTGTGGTAGATCTAATAATGATGCTAGGTCATTTATATTCTGTTCTCCATGTCTTAGTTCATTAAGAATTTTTATTCTAATTTCAGAACCTAAGCCTTTAATTATATTTAGATCCTTAATAGGATCGATAAGCATTATTTTACCTTTCATGATTCCCTCACTTAAAAAGTATACCATATTAGTTATTATGATAACATACTATAACTAACCACACCATATCATATTTCATGATATACAAAAAGCCTAAATATACATAATTCCAACCATAAACATCTTAAAACACCTTCTTGCAACTAATTTAGCTTGACACATTCTTTTTATGATCATAATATATGATACATACCCGAATATGTGATATGCATACCAATTTTAAGGAGAAGTTATGAACAACTTGAAACAATTAGTAATAATTTTTTTATTATTACTTTTATCAACTACTATGTTTGGTAATGGTCAAAAAGAAAGTACTAGTGCAACTGGAGCACAAGAGGTAACATTTTGGACTTTTAATGAATTACATCAGCAATTTTATGAAGCTGCTGCAGAAAGATGGAACATTGAAAATCCTGATAGACAAATAGAATTGATGGCAGAAACATTTCCATACGATGATATGCATAATAAACTATTGATTGCATTGCAATCAGGTGTAGGTGCCCCTGCATTAGCAGATATAGAGATTAGTAAATTCCCCAATTATTTAAAAGGGCAAGTCCAGTTAGAAGCACTAAATGACTATATTGATCCGGTTGCAGATGAATTAGTTCTATCTAGATATCAAATCTACTCAAAAGATAATAACTATTATGGACTTCCATTTCATGTAGGTGCAGCTGTGATGTATTACAATGTTGAATTGTTAACTGCTGCCGGCGTTAATGTAGATGATATAGAAACATGGGATGATTATGTAGTTGCAGGGGCAAAAGTTAAGTCAGTAACTGGCAAACTAATGACAACTGTAGAGACAACTGATCAATGGACTTTCTGGCCAATGATTTCTCAGCGTAATTCCGACTTTTTCAACACCGATGGAAGTGTTGCATTAGATAATAGTGTGAATATCAGTACTTTAGAGTTTTTACACGATATGATATATAAAAACAAAATTGCTGAAGCAGCGCCTGGTGGATTTCATCATTCAGAGGAATATTATGGTGCTATGAACGCTGGAGATTATGCTTCAATACTTATGCCAATGTGGTACATGGGTCGATTTACAGATTACATGCCAGAACTAGAAGGTAAAATTGTTATTAAACCTCTTCCAAGTTGGGAGAAAGGTGGAAAACGATCTGCTGGTATGGGTGGAACAGCTACAGTTGTTACAAAACAAGCAGAAGATGTACAAATTACTAAAGACTTCCTAGCTTTTGCTAAATTAACAGAGGAAAGTAATATTGAACTTTGGTCTGTTCTTGGATTTGATCCTCCAAGATGGTCCGTATGGAATGATGAAGCTTTAAAAGCAGAAAATAAATTTACTAAATACTTTCAAAATGATGATATTTTTAGCATTCTTTTAGAAGTAAAAGACGAAATAAATCCTGTAACAATTACATCTGACTTACCAGAACTTTCGGATTTAATAAAACACGATGTTATGTTCCAAGCTTTAGGTGATCAATCTAAAACCCCAGCACAAGCATTAAAAGATGCTGCAGATAAAATAAGAAATTAAAATATATATAAGGTATCCCTTATTAAAAGGGGTACTTTTCTAATTTGAGGTGGTAACAATGATAAAAAGATCAAATAAATTGCAGCGTGATATAGTTCCCTATGTTTTTGTCGCACCATTTATTTTTTCATTTTTTATTTTTTATCTATATCCATTACTTTCTACTATTATTATGAGCTTTCAAAATATAGTACCAGGAGAAGTAACGTTTATAGGTTTAGAAAATTATAGTCAATTAAATGATGAACATTTTTTTATTGCTATAAAAAATTCATTTATATACACAGTATTAACAATTGCAGTTTTAATCCCGATACCAATCATATTTGCAACTATATTAAATAGTAATAATTTTGCAGGTAGCAAGATATTTAGATCAATATTTTTTATCCCTTCATTAATATCAGTTGTTGTTGCCGGAACAGTCATTAGATTACTTTTTGCCTCATCGGATAGTGCATTTATAAACTCTATACTGTTAAAGTTTAATTTGGAACCTCAGTCTTGGTTGATGGCTGGTAGGTACCATGCCATGTTTTTACTTGTAATCACAGCTTTATGGCGTTGGACAGGAATTAATATAGTTTATTTTATGTCAGGGCTACAAGCAATACCCCATGAGTTATATGAAGCCGCTGATATCGATGGAGCGAATATTTTTCAAAAATTTCGTATAATAACACTCCCTCTATTAAAACCAATTATTATTTTTGTGACTACTATAAGTATATTAGGTGGATTTTCTATGTTTGAAGAGAGTTACATCTTGTGGGGAGGAAATTCTCCTAATAATATTGGTTTAACAATGGTTGGTTATGTATATAGAAAAGGGTTTCAATCTGGTGATTTAGGAATGGGGTCTGCAGTTGGTATTGTTTTATTATTAATAATATTAATAATTAGCATAGTTCAGCTTGTTTTCTGGGGATTTTTTAAAAAGGAGAAGTCATGAGCCTAACTAAAATTCAAAGAAATAGTTTTGTAACAGTCCCTATGGTTGTGTTTTTTACAGTTATGGCTATCATAACACTATTTCCGCTATTTACCTTAATAATGTCATCATTTAAACCAGGCAAAGATTTAATGAGATTTGGTATTACTATGAAATCACTTTTATCCAGTGGTAAAAATTTTGATAACTATGTAGAACTTTTTACAGGTAAAAAATCACTTTTTACATTATGGTTTAAAAACAGTCTGTTATTACTAATATTACAGACATCAATCACAGTCTTTGTATCTTCAATTGTTGGGTATGGATTAGCTGTATATAAGTTTAAAGGTAGAAATTTAATAGTAACACTTATTTTGATTTTAATGATGGTTCCACTGCAAATTCTTATTTTACCACTTTATAAGATGATGATATCTTTTAAATTAATGAATACTTTAGCTGGGGTGTTAATTCCGTTTTTAGTATCGCCAGTAGCCATATTCTTTTTTAGACAATTCTGCTTAGGACTGCCAAAAGCATTAATGGATGCTGCGAGAATTGATGGATTATCTGAATATAAAGTTTTTTCTAAAATCATGGCTCCCTTAATGTTACCTGCCTACGGCGCTATGATTATTTTAGAAGGGCTTAAAAGTTGGAATAGCTACTTGTGGCCATTAATTGTATTAAGGTCTACAAAACAATTTACTGTGCCTATTGGGTTAAATACACTTTTAACTCCATATGGAAATAACTACGATATGCTAATTTCTGGAGCTGTAATTGCTACGATACCTATAATAATAATATTTATAGTTTTTCAAAAACATTTTGTATCGGGTTTAGCTGCTGGAAGTGTAAAAGAATAATATGGAGTTTGATATGAAAACAAAAATTAACATAGATAAAAAATTTATAATTAGTGCTGTTGACAAGAGAGTCTTTGGTTCATTTGTTGAGCATTTAGGACGATGTGTATATGGCGGTATTTACGAACCAAGCCATGAGGAAGCAGATGAGAATGGGTTTAGATTAGATGTTCTGGAATTAGTGAATGAACTAGATGTACCTATTGTTAGATATCCTGGTGGAAATTTTGTATCATCATATAACTGGGAGGATAGTGTTGGGCCCGTTAGAGATAGACCCGTAGCATTAGATTTAGCCTGGAAAACAAAAGAACCAAACGAATTTGGATTAAATGAATTTGTAACATGGTCAAAAAAAGCTAATACAGAAGTTATGATGGCTATTAACCTTGGAACAAGAGGTATATCTGATGCTAGAAACCTTCTAGAGTATTGTAATCATGATGGTGGAACTTATTGGAGTGATTTAAGGAAAGAGCATGGATATGAGAAACCTCATAATATAAAATTATGGTGTTTAGGAAACGAGATGGATGGCCCATGGCAGGTTGGTCAAAAAACGTCTTATGAGTACGGTCGATTAGCAAACGAGACAGCAAAAGCACTGAAATTATTTGATTCTAATTTAGAATTAGTTGTATGTGGAAGTTCTTCAAATAAAATGCCAACGTTCCCTGAATGGGAAAGAGGGGTTTTAGAAGAGTGTTATGAAAATGTTGACTATATTTCAATGCATATTTACATGGATAATAAAGCTAATGATATTGAAACTTATTTAGCAAGCCCTATGGGTATGGACGAATTTATTGAAGTTGTATCTAAAACATGTGATTTTGTAAAAGCAAAAAAAAGAAGTAAAAAAACAATTAATATCTCTTTTGATGAGTGGAATGTTTGGTACCACTCGAATGAGCAAGACGAGGATATATACAAAGAGACTCCATGGAAGATTGGCCCTGCACTTTTAGAAGATTGTTATAATTTTGAAGATGCACTTGTTGTTGGAGGAATGTTAAATTCACTTCTTCGACATGCTGATAGGGTTAAAATAGGTTGTCTTGCTCAGTTAGTAAATGTCATAGCACCTATTATGACTGAAAATGGTGGCCCAACGTGGAGGCAAACGAT
Organism: Spirochaetaceae bacterium; assembly: GCA_051531975.1. GTDB lineage: Bacteria > Spirochaetota > Spirochaetia > DSM-2461 > DSM-2461 > Thiospirochaeta. Next base: position 351,696 of record JAOPTT010000009.1, on the reverse strand, counting down.
TTTTTATCCAGTTTATTATGCATCAAAATATGGTCGTGGAAAGGTATTGGATCTGTCAATATTATCTCCGACTTATGAAAATACAAAATTTGGAACTGTACCATATATTGATTCTACTGCTGTATATAATGAGGATAAAGATGAATTAACACTTTTCATTATAAATAGATCTGTTCTAGATGACTTATCAGTAGAAATTAATCTTGGAGGGTTTGAGGATTATATCCTAGAAGAGCATGTCGTTATGGTACATTCAGATATTAAAGCTGTTAATACTAAAGATAAACCTAATGAAGTTGTGCCTAGTATGGGAGAAGGTTTAAAACTTGATAACGGTAAACTTTCTGGATCACTAAAAAATCTAAGTTGGAACTGTATAAGGATTAAGAAACAGTGAAAATAATTAGATCAATAATGGTAATTTCCTTCGTTACCATTATTAATCTTTTTACTGTAAGTTGTATCAGTTATGGTAATAGAGATAAATCAGAAAAAATAAATTTAAATGAGATAGATTGGGAACTAACTGGAGATTTATCAGCCCACGATCCAGTAGTTATTCGACAAAAAGACACCTGGTATGCTTTTTATACTGGTAGTGGCATGAAAATGAAAAGCTCAAAAGATGGGAAAAACTGGTCTCACTATGGGCAGGTAATAAAAAAAACACCACAATGGGCTAAAGATTTAGTTCCTGGATCTACATCCAATATATGGGCACCAGACATTTCTTATTACAATGGAAGATATAATCTATTTTATTCTGTCTCAACATTTGGGAAGAATAGATCTGTTATTGGTCTATTAACAAATAAAACATTGGATAAGAAGTCTCCAGATTATAAGTGGCACGATATGGGTTTAGTAGTGGGTTCAACAATATCTGATAATTACAACTGTATTGATCCTAACTTTATCGTTGATCAAGAAGGTGAAACATGGTTAAGTTTTGGTTCTTTTTGGGGTGGACTTAAATTAGTAAAATTAGATAAAAAGAGTCTAAAACCAAAAGAAGGAAGTTCCTTAATCTCTATTGCATCAAGACCCAGCTCAACTGCAGTAGAAGCTCCATTTATTATCTATAACAATGGATATTATTACCTGTTTGTATCCTTTGATTCATGCTGCAAAGGTGTTAGAAGTACTTACAAAATAGCTGTTGGAAGATCTTTTAGTATCGATGGTGAGTATTTTGACAAAAGTGGTAAATCGATGTTGAATGGTGGTGGAACTGTTATCAAAAAAGCTGATGAGAGATGGAAGGGGCCAGGTCATAATGCTGTATATAAATATGATAATGAATCAATATTAATTTACCACGCTTATGATAATGAGAATAATGGAGTCGCAACTCTTAGAATAGATTATATAAACTGGGACGAAGAGGGTTGGCCTTACCTTAAATAGAATCAAATAAATAATATATAAAAATTAAAATTAAAACTTTTTACGGGTGAGCTACGCCCAAATAATGTTAAAGGAGGAGATAAAATGAATTATGATGAAGCATCAGTAATTATAGAGCATAGAGCAGATCCCCATATATATAAACATGGGGACGGATTTTATTATTTCACAGCCACAGTTCCTGAATATGATAAAATAATATTAAGAAGATCAAAAACTATTTCAGGATTATCTAAAGCAAAAGAAGTAGATATTTGGCTTAAACATGACAAAGGTGAAATGAGTAGTTATATATGGGCACCAGAAATTCACTTTATTGATGATGCATGGTATATATATTTTGCTGCAAGAGATACTGTATCCTTAAATCATTTTGATGGTAATGCCCACAAGATCTATGTAATTGAATGCACGGACACTAACCCATTAACTAATAACTGGAAGGAACTTGGTCAGGTTAAAACTAACTGGGAATCATTCTCTTTAGATGCTACAACATTTGAAAACAATGGTCAGAGATACTTATTATGGGCTCAGAAGGATTCACAGATAGATGGGAACTCAAATATCTACATTGCTAAAATGAAGTCCCCTTCTGAGATTGAGGGCAAGCAGGTAATGTTGACAAAACCAGAATTACCATGGGAAACAATTGGATACAAAGTAAATGAAGGACCTTATATTTTAAAACAAAATAGTAGTATTATTTTATCCTATTCTGGAAGTGCAACAGATGCTAACTATGCAATGGGAGTTCTTATTGCAAATGAAGATGATGATCTAATGCTCAAGGAGTCCTGGATTAAACACAATAATCCAATAAGAAAGTCTGATAGTGAGATAAGTGAGTTTGGACCAGGACATAATTGTTTCACCTATGCAGAAGACAATAAAACACCAATAATGGTATACCATGCTAGAGATTATGAAGAGATTATAGGTGATCCTCTTCATGATATAAATCGCCATACCAAAGTTGTAAAATTTAATATGGATTATTAATTTCATAACATAATAAAAAACCAGATTGATATTATACAATCTGGTTTTTACATTAACTTATAGAATAAAGTCTAATATTTCTTTAGCTGCAGCGTCACCTACAAAACCAAAATGTTTAGCAACATCTTTATAATTTCCTGAGCAACCAAAAGTTGTAATATCTCGAACCAAAATATTATCATTGTAAAATACTTTATTACCTCTATGGGATGCAGTCTCCATAAAATAGATTGGTGCATCACCTAATATCTCTAAAGCATAACCCCTACCCTGTTCTTCAAACTTCTCTAAACATGGAATTGATACTAAACGAACTTTTTTACCCTTAGCCTCTAAAATATCTTTAGCTTCTAATAAAGTACTAACTTCTGAACCTGAGCCAGCTAATGTAACATCGGCCTTACCATTGGTATCAAATAAAACATATGCACCTTTTTTAAAACTCTCATAAGCCTTCTCTCTATCCGCTATTAAACCAAAAAGCTTCTCGTTTAAAACCTGTCTTGTTCCTAAAATAACAGCTGGCCCTTCTGTTTCCATAAACTCAAGATATGCAAAACCCATCTCCATATCATTTGCAGGTCTGTAAGTATAAAGTCCTGGGATAAGTCTTGTGGCTCCTAAATGTTCAATAGGCTCATGTGTGGGCCCATCTTCCCCTACATATATCGAGTCATGGGTAAAAATAAAAAGATGATTTATTTTCATTAAAGATGCAAGTCTAACTGCTGGCTTCATATAGTCTATAAAAGTAAAAAATGTTGATGTAAAAGGGATAAAGTCACGACTTAAAGCAAGTCCATTTCCTATTCCACCCATTGCAGCTTCCCTAACTCCAAATGCTATATTTCTACCAGAGAAGTCTGACCTAGTAATATAATCTGCACCTTTAATAGTTGCTTTAGTGGATGCTACTAGGTCTGCACAACCACCAATTATTTTATCTGTAAACTTAGCAACAATCTGTAGTACATCTGCAGAAGTATTTCTTGTTGCATCAGCTTCTCCGACATAATTTAATAACTCATCTCTAAGTTCTTTAGTAATTCCATTTGTTTTATGCTTTAATAAATTAGCATATTTATCTGGATGTTTAATTTTATATCCGATAAGTAGAGCTTCCCACTCATCATTATAGCTCTCTCTTGTTTCTAAAACATCAGCTATAATATCTTTGAAGTTTGACATATTGAAAAAGTCACCAGTTAATAGCTGCTTTTCAAGTAATTCCTGTGCTTCTACTTGGTTATTGGTTCTAGCAATATTTTTAAGGTCAGAGTTTTCAACTAAATAAGCTATCTCTTTAACTCCAACAGGGGCACCATGAGCTTTATGTCGGCCCTTTAAAGTATCTAGACCTTCTCCTATTTTAGTTTTAACAATTAATAGCTTTGGTTTCCCAGAATTTGAGTCTCTTAATGTATCTAATTTATCATTTAAATCTTTTAGATCTGTACCTATTGGGGATTCTAAAACTTCCCAGCCTAAAGCCTCATATCTTGCTTTAACATCCTCTCTAAAAAGGTCCATAGAAGATTCATCAATTGTCACACTGTTATCATCATAAATTGCTATTAAATTGTCTAAGCCAAGAGAACCTGCTATGGATGCTGCTTCGTTAGTCATACCTTCCATAGTACAACCATCACCCATTAATACATAAGTTTTATAGTTAAACAGAGTAAAGTCCATTGTATTAAATCTAGCTGCCATCATTTTTGCTTCAATAGCAACTCCAACAGCATTTGCAAACCCTTGTCCTAAAGGACCTGTAGTTGTCTCTATTCCTAATTCATGTTCATATTCTGGATGACCTGCAGTTTTAGAGTTAAGTTGTCTAAAGTTAGCTAAATCTCCAATAGAAAAATCATAACCAAATATATAATTTAACGCATAAACTAACATAGAACCGTGGCCTGCAGATAAAATAAACCTATCCCTATTCATCCATTCTGGATTTGATGATGTACCCTTCATTATATTCCCATATAAAGAGATAGCAATATCAGCACATCCTAGGGGTAGACCTGGGTGACCAGAGTTTGCTCTTTGGATACCCATTGTAGAAAGATATCGTAGATAATCTCCTAATTTTTTTATGTTTTCTGGATTTAAATTCACGAGATCCCACCAGCAAAACCTTTCATTGTATAATATAAGTCATTCCACTTTAATTCATTTTTAAGATTTGGGATTGTTGTATCTTTATCTATTATGATTGTCTCTATTCCACATATTTCAGCATAATCTATTAACATTTCTGATGTAACATCTTTACTATAACTTGTATGGTGTGCACCCCCGGACAATATCCAACTTACTGCTGCTGTTTTAAAGTCTGGCTGTGGCTTCCAAACAGCTCTTGCAACAGGTAGTTTAGGTAGATCCTCTATAGCATCTAAAGTATCTACTTCGTTAATTAAAAGTCTAAATCTGTTTCCCATATCCATTAACGATGCATTTAGAGATGCACCACCAGAAGCATTAAAAACCATTCTAACAGGATCTTCTTTTCCACCAATACCAAGTTTATGAACTTCTAGTTTTACAGGATTATCACCTGAAATTGTAGGGCAAACTTCTAACATATGGGAACCTAAAACCATAGGATTATCTGAATCCATATGATATGTATAGTCTTCCATAAATGAAGTCCCACCAAGTTTGCCTTTCCCCATGACCTTCATGGCTCTAACTAATGCCGCAGTTTTCCAGTCTCCTTCCCCAGCAAAACCATAACCTTTTTCCATTAGTCTCTGACAGGCTAATCCTGGTAGTTGACACAATCCTGTAAGATCTTCAAATGTTGTTGTAAATGCACAAAAATCTCCATCTGTAAGAAATCTTTCCATTCCTAATTCAAGTCTAGCTGCATCTCTTAGAGACGAATGTCTTGAACCATCTTCTTGTAATTCAGGGCTAACTTTGTAGTTTAATAGATATTCACTAATTAAACTGTCTATCTGAGATTCACTAATTGTTTCAATAACTTTTGCAAGATCGCTAACACCATAACCTAAAACGTTATAACCGAAGTTAATGTGGGCTGCGACTTTGTCCCCTTCAGTTACTGCAACATTTCTCATATTGTCACCAAAACGACAAATTTTACCTGTTTTCATATCAAAATGAGCTGCTGCTGCTCTAATCCATGAGTCTACTTGTTTAATAACATCAGACTCTTTCCAGTATCCAACAACAACTTTTCTATCTATTTTCATTCGGGTATTAATAAAACCATGCTCTCTACCACCGTGAGCAGACTGATTAAGATTCATAAAATCCATATCGATAGAATCCCAGGGTATATTTTTTCCAAACTGAGTGTGTAGATGTAACATTGGTTTTGTCATAGACTTAAGTCCATTAATCCACATTTTTGATGGAGAGAATGTATGCATCCATAATATGACACCACCACAATTTTTATCAGCACTTGCTTTTATGCAAAAATCTGTAATTTCATCCTGAGTTGTTAAAATACCTTTATACTCAACATTTGCAGAAACATTGTCTTGGGTATCAAGATAGTCTGATATTTCTTTTGTATTAGATTTAACCTGTTTTAGAGTCTCTTCTCCATATAGATGTTGACTACCTGAGACCATCCATATTTTCATTTTATTATAAACTTTCATTTTATCTTCTCCTCTTGCGTCCTTGTTAACGCTTTTGACCATAATAGGCATCTTTACCATGTTTTCTCTGATAATGTTTATTTACTAAACTATCTTTCATTGGATTTATTTTTGCATTGATTCCCTCTGTTAGGTATGCCATTTTACAAAGCTCTTCTAAAACGGCTGCGTTATATACAGCTTTTTCAGGAGTTGCCCCCCAGGTAAAAGGACCATGACATGCAACTAAAACCATCTGGACTTCAGCTGGACTCAGATCATTATTTTTTAAGACATTCAGAATTTGGTATCCTGTTTGCTCCTCATAATTTCCTTTAATCATTTCATCTGACATTATTTCTGTTATTGGTATATTACCTGCAACATGATCTGCATGAGTTGTCCCATAGATAGGAACCGCCCTACAAGCCTGGGACCATGCAACAGAATACGTTGAGTGAGTATGAACAATTCCACCTAACTCTGGAAATGTTTTATATAAAACAACATGGGTTTTGGTATCCGAGGATGGATTCATTTTCCCTTCAACTATTTTACCCTCTAAATCAACCAAAACCATATCCTCTGGTTTTAAATTACTGTATGGAACACCGCTTGGCTTTATAGCAAAAACACCTGAACTTTTATCAAATGCACTTACATTACCAAAAGTATAGATAGCTAATTTTCTTTTAGGAATTTCCATATTGGCTTCATAACATATATCTTTAAGTTCTTTATAATTATTCATTATTATCTCCTGTAATTGACTCAACAAAAGATCCAAATGTTCTATATTTTTCATATAGTTTATCGTATTCAACTACATTTTCTGGGATTGGTGTATATGTTAAATCATACCCACTGTTCATATGTTTTTGAGCTTCTTCAATGGTCTTATATACCCCACCGGCAACAGCTGCAAACATACATGCACCTAAGGCACAAGCCTGATCAGAAGTACTAACAATAATTTCTCTGTTTAGAACATCTGCTAATGTTTGCATAACAAGAGGTGACTTCCTAGAGATTCCACCAATTGCAATAACACGCCTAATCTCTACCCCCTGTTCAGTGAACCGATCCTGTATACTTCGGGCACCAAAAGCAGTTGCATCAACTACGGCTTTAAACATCTGATATACAGTTGTTCCAATATTTAGTCCAATAAAGCCAGCTTTTAATTCTTGGTTTGCATCTGGAGTTCTACGACCATTTATCCAGTCTAGAGCTACGACACTACTTTTTATTGGTAACTTCCCAGCTTCTCTGCTAAGAGTTGGAATCAGAGATTCTGATAACTCTTTAAGCAGTATTTGTTTTGTTTCGTCAGTGAATGTAGGACTCTCTGTAATGATTTTAATAGAAGGATCTAAAATTACATTTTTAAACCATGCATATGCATCACCAAATGCGGACTGCCCCGCTTCTAAGCCAATCATGTTAGGAATAACAGATCCATCAACCTGACCACATATTCCACTAATTAGTTTATCCCCAAAATCATCTTTTGGAGCTACAACTATATCGCAGGTGCTAGTTCCAATAACTTTAACCATGTCGTAGGCTTCGATTCCGCCACCTACTGCACCAAAATGACAATCAAATGCTGCCCCACCAATTACAACGTCAGTAGAAAGCCCAAGTTTTTCTGCCCACTCTTTACAAAGTGTTCCACTTGATTTCTCTGCAGTAACAGTATTAGATCCCATTCTATCTCTTAAACCATATAATAGAGGGTCTATACTGCTTAGAAATTTATTTGAAGGTAGCCCACCAAACTCTTCATTCCACATACCTTTATGTCCAGCTGCACATCGAAACCGATCCATAGTTAACGGGTTAGTATTTCCTGTTAAAACAGCTGGAATCCAATCTGTATGTTCTACCCATGAGAATGCATCTCGTCTTACATCTTCATCTACTCTTATAGTATGAAGAATCTTAGCCCATAACCATTCCGAAGAGTATATTCCACCAACATATTTTGTATAATCTATATCTGAACTATTATGTGCAAAGTCATTTATCTCAGCTGCTTCTTTGATTGCAGTATGGTCTTTCCATAAAATAAACATAGCATTTGGGTTTTCTTTATATTCTGGTAATAAAGAAAGTGGTATACCTTCTTTATTTACTGCACAAGGTGTAGAACCTGTAGTATCTAAAGCTATTGCTTTTATATTTTTTGCTACATCCGCTCCGGCTTTTAGAATAGATTCTTTAATTGTATGTTCAAGTCCTTCTAGGTAATCTAAAGGGTGTTGTCTGAACTGATTTTGTTCAGGTATTGAATAAAGCCCTTTCCCCCACCTAGGGTAATTAAAAACAGATTCACTTAACTGTTTCCCATCTGTTGTATTAACAATTATAGCTCTAACTGAGTCACTTCCATAGTCCAACCCAATAACATAGTTTTCACTCATTATGTCTCCTTAATTTTAATATCGCTAGTGCGTGCTCGTTAACGCATATTACACTCTAAGATTCAGTATGTCAAATAAAGATTTCAAATAAAAGATAATTAATTGTTAAAATATTTCAATAATTAATTTGACAAGCTAAGCAAATGACTCTAGTATGAGTTAGATGCGTTAACGACAACGCAAAACTATAGGAGTCATAAATGAAGAAAGGTTTAAACATTATTTTAATGTTGTTGGTTACATGTGGTGTAGTATTTGCTACTGGAAACAAAGAAGATGATGGAGCTAAATACATTGGTGTAGCAATGCCAACTCAATCATCAGAAAGATGGGTAGATGATGGTAATAACATGAAGTCACAACTTGAATCTTTAGGGTATAAAGTAGACTTACAATATGCTGAAGATGTTGTTGAAAACCAGGTATCTCAAATTGAGAACATGATAACTAAGGGTGTTGATGCTCTTGTTATTGCATCTATCGACGGTGAAGCTTTAACTAGTGTTTTAGAGAAAGCTGCTGAGCAAGAAATTCCTGTTATAGCTTATGACAGACTAATCAAAAACTCAGATTATGTATCATATTATGCAACATTTGATAACTTTAAAGTTGGTGTTCAGCAAGGTTCATTTATTGTTGAAACATTAGGTCTTGATAAAGGAGAGAAAGGTCCATTTAATATTGAGTTATTTGGTGGTTCTCCAGATGATAACAATGCATACTTTTTCTACGATGGTGCTTTAAGTGTATTAGAAGAGTACATATTAGAAGGAAACTTAGTAATTCAGTCTAAACAAGAAGGAATGGATAAATGTGCTACTCTTAGATGGGACGGTGCAACTGCTCAGACAAGAATGGATAATATCTTAACAGCTTTTTATGCAGACGGACAAACAGTAGATGCAATTTTATCACCTTATGATGGTATCTCAATTGGTGTTTTATCTTCAGTTAAAAACATTGGTTATGGTAGCGATGACCTTCCTTTACCAATAATTACTGGTCAGGATGCAGAAGTTGCTTCAATGAAATCAATTATTGCAGGCGAGCAAACTCACACAGTATTTAAAGATACTAGAACTTTAGCATCTGTTGCAGTAACTATGGTACAGGCTTTATTAACTGGAAGCGAACCTGAAATTAACGATACTACAACATATTTTAACGGAAAGATTGTTGTTCCTTCATATTTATGTGAACCAATTTCTGTAGATATTACAAACTATAAAAAAGTTCTAATCGATGATTCTGCTTATTATACAATGGATCAATTACAATAAACTTTATTTTAATAACCGGCTATTAATTAGCCGGTTAATCATCTTTATATAAGGAGTTTAAGTGTCTGAAATTATTTTAGAAATGAGAAACATAACAAAGTTATTTCCAGGAGTTAAAGCTTTAGATAATGTAAACTTAAAAGTAAAAGAGCACCAAATCCATGCATTAGTTGGTGAAAACGGAGCCGGAAAATCAACGTTAATGAATGTTTTAAGTGGGGTTTATTCCCATGGAAACTATACCGGAGATATTATCTATAATGGAACAAATTGTGAGTTTAAAGAGATAACAGATAGTGAAAAACAAGGGATTGTAATAATACACCAAGAGTTAGCCCTTATTCCTTATTTATCAATAGCAGAGAATATTTTTTTAGGTAATGAACAAGCAAACAAAGGAATTATTCATTGGGATAAAACCTTATCGAAAACCATAGAGTTATTAAAAAAGGTTGGGTTAACTGATAACCCTAATACACATATAAATAGCATAGGTGTTGGGAAACAGCAATTAATTGAAATTGTAAAAGCATTGGCAAAAGATGTTAAACTTCTAATATTAGACGAGCCAACTGCAGCACTAAATGATGATGACTCTGAAAGGTTATTAGACCTTTTGTTAGAGTTAAAAAATCATGGTGTAACATCAATTATTATCTCCCATAAATTAAATGAGATTACGAAAGTTGCTGATGAAATTACAGTAATACGGGATGGTAGTACTATAGAAACACTTGTGAAAGGTGTTGATGAAATTACAGAAGATAGAATAATTCAGGGCATGGTAGGTCGTGAATTAACTGATAGATATCCAATACGTAATGAAAAGAATATTGGTGAGACGTTTTTTGAAGTTAAAGACTGGAATGTTTATGATACCGATAACATAGATAAAAAGGTTCTTACTGATATAAATGTAAATGTTAAACGTGGAGAAGTTGTAGGTATTGCAGGCTTAATGGGTGCTGGTCGAACAGAATTTGCAATGAGTGTCTTTGGTAAAACTTTTGGTAGTAAAATTACTGGCTCAGTTATTAAAGATGGAAAAGAGATTCATATTAAAGATGTCCCTGATGCAATTAAACACAATATTGCATATGTAACAGAAGACAGAAAAAGTGCCGGATTAATCCTAATTGACGATATAAAAAGAAATATATCTTTAGCTAATCTAAAAGAGATCAGTAAAAACGGTGTTCTTGATTTAAACCAAGAAGTAATTGTTGCTGAGGACTTTCGAAAAAAAATGAATATTAAATCATCTAGTATTCTTCAGACAACCGGTAATTTATCCGGTGGTAATCAACAAAAAGTTGTATTAAGTAAGTGGATATTTTCAGAACCAGATCTACTTATTCTTGATGAACCAACAAGAGGTATTGATGTCGGGGCTAAATATGAAATTTATACAATTATAAATGAACTAGTAGCCCAAGGTAAATCGATAATCATGATATCTTCAGAACTTTCAGAAATATTAGGAATGTGTGACAGGATCTATGTAATGAATGAAGGGTATATTGTTGGAGAACAAAATCGTGAAGATGCATCCCAGGAAAGTATTATGAGATGCATTATGCAAAATAAGAGGGAGAACAGATGAGTATAGATATAAAAAATAAATTTAAAGGACATATGAAACAAAATGCAATGATAATTGCTCTAGTTTCAATTATTATACTGTTCCAAATAACTACAAATGGAATTTTATTAAAACCATTAAATGTTACAAACCTTATTTTACAAAACAGTTATATTTTGGTTTTAGCAATTGGTATGTTGTTATGCATTTTATCCGGTGGAAATATTGACCTTTCGGTTGGATCTGTTGCCGCTTTTGTTGGAGCAGTATCTGCAACTTTATCTGTTACTTTTGGTCTACCAACACTGCCAACAATTATAATTTCTCTGCTAATAGGAGCGCTAGTTGGAGTATGGCAAGGGTATTGGATTGCTTACGTCAGGATTCCAGCATTTATTGCAACTTTAGCAGGTATGTTGGTATTTAGAGGTCTGACTATGGTACTACTTAAAGGTCGAACATTGGCTCCATTTCCAAAGTCATATCAAAAAATAGCTTCTGGTTTTATTCCAGATATTCTAGGTGATGGAAAAGGTTTACATTTAACAACCATTGTTATAGGAATAATTTGCTCTCTTTTATACATATTTTTTATGTATAAAAAAAGATTAGGGAAAAAACAGTTTAAGTTTGAGATATCATCACCTTTAAGTTTTATATTATCTACTAGTGCTATGGTAATAGTAATAAACCTATTTACTATATGGTTAGCTCTATATAAAGGTATTCCTAATGTTCTAGTTTTATTAGCATCTCTTGTTCTGATTTATTCCTTTATGACAAACAAAACAATAATTGGTAGACATATTTATGCCTTTGGTGGTAATGAAAAAGCTGCAAGATTATCAGGTGTTAAAACCAATAAAGTTCTATTTGGTGTTTATGTAAATATGGCAGTTTTAGCAGCGTTAGCAGGTATTATATTCTCAGGTAGATTAAATGCTGCAACACCTAAAGCAGGTAACTTATTTGAACTTGATGCTATAGCAGCTTGTTACATTGGTGGAGCATCTGCTACAGGTGGAATTGGAACTATTATTGGTGCAATTATAGGTGGACTTATTATGGGTGTTTTAAATAATGGAATGTCTATAATGGGTGTAAGTATTGACTGGCAACAGGCTATTAAAGGTTTGGTTTTACTATCAGCTGTAGCATTTGATGTCTATTCAAAAAAACGAACAAAATAAATTATTTTATTACTTCCGGGTTATCTCCACCCGGGAGTTTCTTAAAACATTTCTAAATTTTCTATTGCTAATATAATTCTGTTTAAGGTGGTATTGATGAAATATAATAGTGTGGCATTGGATCAGGTTTCTTTGAAAGATTCTTTTCTAATAAATGCTTTTTATCAAGAAGTTCGTTACCTGAAATCATTAGATGTCGATCGCTTAGTATCTGGGTTTTACACAACGAAGGGTTTAACTGCAAAGGCAGAGCAATATGAAGGTTGGGAATCAAGTGAGATTCAGGGGCATACCCTTGGACACTACTTAACTGCCCTATCCCAGGCTTTTTTACTTTCCTCTGACACTGATTTAGGTAAAAAAATTGAATATATAATTAATGAGTTATCTATATGCCAGCATAAAAGTGGTTATTTATCAGCATTTAATGAAGTTCTATTTGATAGATTGGAGAATAAAGAACCAGCCTGGGTTCCCTGGTATACTATGCATAAAATTCTATCAGGATTAATTTCAGTATATTATTTAAAGAAAGATCTGAAATCATTCCATATAATTACTAAACTAGCAAACTGGATTAGTAACCGTGTAAATAATTGGTCAGATGAGATCCAAAAACGTGTATTAGCCGTTGAATACGGTGGAATGAATGACTGCTTATATGAAACGTTCTTAATTACGAAGAATAAAAATCACTTAAAAGCTGCACATCAATTTGATGAGCTTTCACTTTTTAAGTCACTTGCAAATAAAGATGATATTTTAAATAATTTACACGCAAATACTACAATTCCTAAATTTATTGGAGCAATGAAACGTGTAATGGTTACAGATGACACGGACTTTTATTTAGAGGCAGCAGAAAATTTTTGGGATATAGTCATCAATCACCATACATATATAACAGGTGGAAATAGTGAATGGGAGCATTTTGGCGAAGCTGATATTTTGGATTCCGAGAGAAGTAACTGTACATGTGAGACTTGTAATACATATAATATGTTAAAGTTATCTAAAGGTCTATTTATGTTAACTGGTAAGTCAAAATACCTTAACTATTATGAAAATACATTTAATAATGCAATTTTACCATCTCAGAATCCAGAGACTGGAATGACTATGTATTTTCAACCTATGGCTACTGGGTATTTTAAAACATTTGGAGAACCTTTTGAAAACTTCTGGTGTTGTACTGGTAGTGGTATGGAGAACTTTACAAAATTAAACGATGGTATTTTGTATTTTAATGAGGAAGAGTTAATCATTGCACGTTATGCGTCATTTGATTATAAATGGCATGATAAATCTATCTCTTTATCCCTTGATGTTGAATTTTTAAAGAAGTCAAAATTTAAAGTTATTTTAGAAACATTTAAAGATGTAAAAGAGAGTTATGTAAATTTAAAATTTCATATTCCAAGTTGGGTTAAAGGGAATGTCGTCTTAGGACGCAGTTCTTTAAGCAGTAGAATATCCCAAGATTTTTTAGAACTTAGTGGAATAGTTAGTGGTTGTATAGAAATTGAAGTAGATTTCCCTATGGAGTTAACACTGCATAACTTATGTGATAGTCCAAATACTTATGCATTTAAATACGGGCCTAATCTGTTAAGTGCATGTTTAGGTAGAGATAATATGGAAATATCCAAAACAGGTGTTGATGTAACTATTCCAACTAAGAACATTGAAATTGATGATTTTTTTATTGTAAATAACATTGAAGATTGGATTAAAAAAACAGTAACAGTAAAACCTGTATCTGGGGAAATACCAGAATATTACATTAGTGATGAAAATAATGAGTATAAATTTATACCTCACTATTTACAGTATAAAGAGAGATATGGAATTTATTGGAGATTAATAGAAAAAGATAGTTCTGAATTAAAAAAATATCAGAAAAGACATAGGCAGAAAGCCCTTTTTGAATGCTCCATTATCGATAAGATTCCCCTTGGTAACGATCAGTATGAATTAGAACATAATATTTATGGTGAAAACACTATTTCTGATACCAGGGATGGTTACAGGCATCGGGAGATTTTACCAAATGGAGAATTAAGTTATTTATTAAGGGTTAATCCTGAATTGGATAATTATCTGGAGTTTAAATACTCCTTGAGTGGAATTTTTAGTTTTAATGTAATTGTCGATAATGTAATTGTATCGGAAGTTAAGAATACAGCCTCTAAAGGTTTAGATTATTTGGATAAACAACTTATATTGCCTAAAAGCAGCATCATGGGAAAGGATGAAATTAAAGTATGTTTTAAAAACAGTGGAGGGGAACCGTTTAGAATAGTTGATCTATTATTGACACGAAAAGTCAGTAATAAATAAATCTAATAGTATTATACTTCCCAGAGCTTTTTCCAAATATGGTCAAACCTCTAACATAGCTGTCCATAAATCTTTATTAAAATGTTTCTAAATTTTCCTTTGTAATAATATTCATAGGAATTATGATTTGAGAGTCGACGTTCTGCTTTAATATAAGTTTATCATACAATGTTTTTATACCTCTATAACCCTGCTCTGTTGGCTGCTGAGTAATAATAAAATCAATAATTCCATTAGAAATAAGTTCAATGCTTTTAGGTATAATATCGTATCCTATAAGTGGAATATTTTTATATTTTTCACCCTTATTATTTAGATAATTAGCAATTGTATAAACCATAGAATTTGCAACAAATATTCCATCAGGAAGGTTATTAGAATCATTTAATGTCTCTATAACCTTAATATCAGTTTTAGTATCTATACTATTTTTTATTGTAGTTATATTTAATGATGAGATTAAGTTTTTAATAGATGTCTCAAATCCATCAATCCTATTCTGAAGGTGGATATCATCACCATATGGACCAATGATTAGTATATTTGATTTTTCTTTTCCTTTTATTAATAAAGACATTAATTTTGCAGATAAAACTCCACTTTGAAATGAATCCTGACCAATATATGTTATTTTTTCTTCAACTTCAGGGATGTCAGAGTCTATGAATAGATAAGGCTTTTTCTGATCAACTAAAATATGTTTAATATCCAGAGGTCTTACTGGAATAGCTAAAACACCAATAGAAGAGTCACTAAAAGCTTTTTCAAAAGCTGAAATACACGAACTAGAGGAGTATCTATCAAAGTGATAAATATTTAACTCAGTTCCAAGTGGGGATAATTCTAATAAGCTACTGTTAATTCCCTCTAAAATAAGACCCCAGTAGCCATCATCCTGGTCAATATTAGGCATAACAACAGAAAAAGAGTGTTTAGAAGACTTTTTTAAACCTCTAGCATGAAGATTTGGTGTATAACCCATCTCTTTAACAAGAGCGAAAACCTTTTCAGCTGTCTTTGCCGAAAATCGTCCTCTATTATGTAATATTCTATCTACTGTACCAACCGAAACACCTGCAGCTTCTGCCAGTTCTTTAATTGTTGCCATGGAAATCCCTTATGTTTTATATTAACATCTCTATTATATACTACATAAAAAAAGCCACCAATATTTTGGTGGCTTTTTTATTTATATTGACTTTCTACCAGAGTTTAGTAGTAATACTTACACCCATACTACCTAATGAAATATCATCTTCGAAATCATAGGAGGTTATATGTTCTTGGTAAAATGCAGCGAGTTCAACTGTCTTTCCTGCTAAGTTTTTAAATCCAAAACCAGCTTCAACTGCATAACCATATAACATGTTATTATCTACCGTTATCTCAGCGGAGTTATATCCATCACTAGCTGTACCCATACCAATATAAGTCACAACCATTCCACCTTTAACAAATGGAGTAATAGGACCAAGTGGTAACTTAAGCTTACCAAAAAGTCTAAGCTGTGTACTTATCCATGATGTAGTTAAAGTATCGAAACCATCCTCAAACATTAGTACGTCGTAATAATAACCACCATCACCCTGTATAGAGAGCAAACTACCTAGAGGTATTTCAACATCTAAAAACACACCAAAACCAATTGCTGTATCAGCTATTAAGTCCTCTGCATCTTCTCCAATATATGATGGTAATCCAACTTTAACTCCATAACCAATCTGAGCAGATGCTGTAAATCCAGCAAAAACTAACAATGTTGCTATTAAAACAATCTTTTTCATTTATTATTCCTTATCTATTTAATAATATATTTAGACTGATAATATTTGATATAAAGTGTTATTGTCAAGGAAAATAAAAGAATGGACACCAGAAGTTAAGGTTTTATTAAAACCGATATTTGATGATTAAAAATAAAAGTGTTATATTAATTTGATGAAAGCCAATAACATTATAAATTTTAAAAGAGATCCACATTTTAAAGGAATAGAACTTTGTGATGTTAAAGATAGTAACCACTGCTTTCCAAAACACTTTCATGACAACATATACGCTTTTAGTTTAATGGAATCCGGTGGTAGTTACTGGACAGAAAAAGAGAAAAAGAATTCTCTAGTAAAACCAGGAAATATAGCGATGATAAACCCTGGAGTTCTACATTCAGGATCACCATATAAAGATAACAGTTCGACTTATAAAATGATCTACATTGAAAAAGATCTTATTTCAGCATCATTTAAAGATATTTTTAAGGACAAAGATATAAATCCTGAGTTTGAGAAGGTAGTTATTAAAAACCTATCAAGTTCTATAGAGTTTATGAATCTGTATAATTCAATACAATCAGAAGCTGATCTGTTAGAAAAAGAGAGTAATCTCTTACAATTTGTTGGAGAACTAACAAAATATACATCAGAAAACAGTGCTGTAGTTTCAAAACATGAGCCTAACATAATTAAAATAGGGACGGATCTACTAAGGGAAAATCTAGATCAAAAAATATCATTAGAAGAGATATCTAATGTGGTAGGCTTAAGTAAATACCATTTCCTTCGGGTTTTTAAGAAAAATACAGGTACATCTCCACATATATATAGGATGCAAAAACGAATAGAGAAAGCTAAGGTTCATCTATTAGAAGGTAAACCTCTGATTCAGATTGCACTTGAAACAGGATTTTCAGATCAGAGTCATCTATCTAATAAGTTTCGTGAATATACTGGAGCAACACCTAAGCAATATTTTACAATACATAATTAACCAATCTGTATAATATTTATTTTATGAATAGAACAATTAAAAACATAATTCCAATTTTAGCAATTATAGCCGCTGTTATATTATGGGGCTGTTCATTTGTTGGTATGAGAATATCACTAAGAAGTTTACATCCACTTTCTGTTATCTGGATAAGAATGGTAACCGCATTAATTGTAGTACTTCCTTTCTCTAAAAAACTGTTTCCTAATAATTATCTACCAGGTGATTGGAAACTACTTCTACCAATGGTTCTTATGCAACCTTGTTTATACTTTCTACTAGAATCTAATGCTCTGCTGTTAACAACATCATCTCAAGCTGGTGTAATATCTGCAACTGTACCAATATTGGTTACCCTAGGGGCTTGGATATTTTTATCAGAAAAGATAAATATAAAAACTATATTAGGTCTAACCTTATCAGTGATTGGAGTTGTTTTTTTAACAAGAAGCCAGGGATCTAATAGTATTGCTGAAAATCCTGTCTTAGGTAATATATTAGAATTTACGGCCATGATATTTGCTGCAGGTAATATGTTAATAATTAAAAAACTATCAAAAAGATATAATCCATGGACATTAACTTTTATGCAGGTATTAGCCGGAACAATGTTTTTTATACCTGGTCTATTTAAGTTAGTTAATAACGATATCAATTGGACAATACAGTTAATATCAATACTGTTATACCTTGGAGTATTTGTCTCTTTAGGAGCATTTGGTTTGTATAATTGGGGAATTAGCAAAGTTTCCGCATCTAAGGCTTCATCCTATATAAATTTAGTCCCAGTAATGGCAATTATTACTGGTTGGTTAATTTTAGGTGAGGGCTTAAATGTAATACAGATTATATCCGCGATTGTTATACTATTTGGTGTAATTTTAAGTCAAAGATCCTTAAAATCAGAACCGATACACCCTACAGATATTTAATTAGTGAAATAGTCATAAAATACTTTGGCTGCATGACTAAAAGGTCTATCCTTAACTTTAACCATCCCAATAGACCTTTTAGGAATTTCTTCTTGGATATCAATTACGAAAACATCACTATTTTTAATCTCTTCTTTTACAAAGTCCTTAGTTACAAAAGAGACACCAAATCCTACACTGGCAAACTTGGTTAATAGATCAATACTTCCTAATTCCAACTCTGGGGTATAAATAATTCCATTATTATCAAAATACCGATCCACAAACTTTCTCATGTTACTACCCTGCTCTAATAACAGAAGAGGGTATTTACTAAGTTGTTCCAGTGTAACTTTCTTAGCGATTAATTCACTGAACTTATCGCTACATATAAAACAGTCCTGAAGATTTTTAACATTAATAATATCTAAGGATTTATCTAAATTTATAGGCATATTAATAAAACCTAGATCTATTTCTCCACTCTTTAATAAGTCTATTATTTCATAGGAAGTTTTATTATAAACATGAATTTTAACCCTAGAATATTCCGTATGAAATTTCTCTAAATAATCTATTAAATAGTGACTACACAGTGTATCACTAGCCCCTATTCGAATCTCCCCAGATTCAAGATTTTTTAGTTGTTTAAATTTTAATTCTCCATCAGAGATATAATTAAATGCTTTCTCTATATAGCTTAATAACTGCCTACCCTCCGATGTTAAGATAACACCCTTAGGTTTACGAATAAAGAGAACTCCACCTAAACTCTTTTCAAGCTGTTTTATTGATTGGCTTACAGCTGGTTGGGTTATAAATAGCTTTTTTGCAGCTTTAGAGATCTGTCCCTCTTTTGCTACATAATAAAAAACTTTATACCATTCAAAATTCAAATCCATATAACTACACCTTATGTCATGCATAAATTTAATCAATTATACTTATGTATAAACTTATTATACTATTAGATTTATCAGCAGTAAATAGGAGATAATATGGGAATTACAGCAGTTGTAGGAGCAAATTGGGGAGATGAAGGGAAAGGTAAAATTACCGACCTATTAGCAAAAGATTCAGATTTTGTTGTACGATTCCAGGGTGGAAACAATGCAGGACATACCATTGTAAATGAATATGGTAAGTTTCAGCTACACCTACTACCTTCTGGGGTTTTTAATTCTAATACTATTAATGTTTTAGCAACTGGAGTTGCAGTAAATATAGAGGCATTTTTATCTGAGTATAATGAGTTAATTTCTAGAGGTGTCCCAAAACCTAATATTGTTATTAGCCACAGAGCACAGGTAGTATTAAAACACCACATACTACTAGATAAACTAGAAGAACAAAGATTAGGTAAAGAGCAGTTTGGTTCCACACAGTCTGGGATGGCACCATTTTATTCAGATAAGTATCTGAAAATTGGGATTCAAATAGCCGATCTGTTTAATGAAGAATCACTATTAAAAAAAGTAGAAAGAAATATAGAGAAGAAAAATATACTGTTAGAAAATCTATATAATCATCCTAAACTAGATGCAAAACAGATTACATTAGATCTATTAGAACAAGGGAAACTTATTAAAGAGTATATAACCGATACAAAACTGTTATTAACAAACAATATCGATGGAAATATTTTAATGGAAGGACAGCTAGGTGCACTAAAAGACCCTGATCACGGAATATATCCAATGACAACATCATCTAGCCCTTTGGCTTCTTTTGCTCCTGTAAGTTGTGGTATACCAGCAGCTAAATTAACTCGTGTAGTTACTGTTGTTAAAGCTTATTCTAGTGCTGTAGGTGCTGGACCATTTGTATCTGAATTATCTGGAACAGAAGCTAAAACACTTAGATTAAATGGTGGAGAATTTGGTGCTACAACTGGTAGAGATAGGAGAGTTGGATGGTTTGATGTTGTAGCTAGTAAATATGGTTGTGAACTTCAGGGAACGACTGATGTAGTCCTATCACTATTAGATGTTCTTGGTTACCTAGATGAGATTAAAATTTGCACTGGATATAAGATAGATTCAGAAGTTATAACGACCTTCCCTACAAACCCTGAGTTAGAAATAGCAGAACCTGTCTATGAAACTTTAAAAGGTTGGAAGTGTGATATTTCTAATATTAGAAAGTTTGATGATTTACCATTAGGTGCAAAAACATATATTAATAGAGTTCAGGAACTAATTGGTTTTAAAATTAAATATGTATCTGTAGGTTCAAATAGAGATGCAATAATTTACTTATAAAATAATAGACCCTGCAAAAGCAGGGTTAGTTTTTTATAAGTTATCCTCGTATTCTACTTTCTACTAGAGATAGAGTGTTATGTGATGTTGTACATGAAAAGTACCGATCCCTTAAAGAATAGTCCAGTATTTATTCCTTCTGCTTAAAGTATAAAGCTGATAAGACTCCAATTGGAATAAAATAAACACACCAAAACCCAAGTACTGCAACACCAACCCAATCAGATCCCTCCATATTAGGGCTAAATAAACCAAGCATGGGCATAATAAAGCAGCTAATAAAGAAAATTCCATGAATAATCAGAAGCCACTTTAACCACTTATCTCTCTTTGACTTTACATCAATTGTTAATCCTACAAAAAAAGTCGAAAGAGCCATAATTCCATAGCCAAGTAAATCATAACTAAAAAATAATCCATATTTAGAATAATCAATTATTTGTGTCGCTTGTTCATTCAATCCATCAAGAGATACTGCTGTAACTTGTGCAAAGTATACTAATAAGATTAATACTGCATATACTGAAGAAAATACCATAGCAATATATCCCGCAACCTTCTTATCAGGGCTAGAATAAAAACTATATGTGCACATCATTGGAATAAAACTAAAAGCGATGAACATACATACTAAATAACTTCCAAAATCATTTCCAATGATTAAAAAAAATAAAAATGCAGTAACAGACAACGCATTAATAATCGAGCTATATATCCCTATCTTTCTGTTCATATTTGTTCCTCTCTTGTTTATAAAGTAATGAAGTTAACGTGTTTTCTAATACAAGTGTACAATGACAAAAAACTCAACAAACTACGAAATACTGTGTTCTTACTGCAGAGATCTTAAATATAGTAAAGTATTATCAGATGAAAAGGATATAGGTATAAATATGCTCATTGTTTCTTTTCCCTTACAAGGGATTTATATATCACCAAACACACCTGGATCAAAAGTTCCAAGTCATGGGACATCAAAGTTTGGCGAAGAATATGCGATAGACTTCGCGATGATACAAAATAACAAAAAGCCATATCGTAAAAGTTTCTTCCAGTATTTAATAAAAGGATTGGAATTAGATGATTTCTATGGATGGGGCCAAACCATTTATTCTCCAGTTAATGGTGAAGTTATTCGCATAGAAAATGATAATAACGAAAGGAATCCTGTAAATATATTTAAAGATCTCATCAATACCATAAAAGTTACCAAAGGTTTTATGAAAAATAGTATACCACCAGAATTAGTAACCGGTAATTATGTAATGATAAAGGTGCAAGAAAATCTATATGCATTATTAGAACACTTAAGAAAAGGTTCTGTAAATGTAAAAGTTGGGCAGCAGATAAAAGTACATGATGCAATAGGACAGTTAGGGCATTCGGGGAATTCAACAATGCCACATTTGCATATGCAATTTATGAATAGTGATAACGATATGTTGTTAGAGGGAAATTTAGTTAAAGACCCTGTAGAGAGAAGAACTCCCCAGGATACAATTATCTGTAATTTCACAATTGCTTTTAACAGAAGTTATAAAAAAGATGATTATTATGTAAAAGAGGTATCCTACTTTAATATAGAAGTCTGGTCCACAATAGCTGAAAGTTGTCTTAAACATCTTTGTAAGGGTAGAGGGTTTAGAGTTGTTGGAAGGCTTAAACAGGATAGGTGGGTAGATGAAATCGAGAATCCACACTCTAGGATAAAAGTAGTTACGGAACATGTGGAGTTTAAAACCTTAGCAAATACTGTAAAAGAGGAAGAGGTTCTCGACGTAGCAGTATAATTTTTAAATTGATAATTCCTTATATGTAAGGGATTATCAATTTCAAGTCTGATTTTCTTGTCAGATTAGTACAATCTTTGCAATAATTTAATTCCTGTTGATGAGATAAGAGAGAGTGAACTCGATTAGATTAAGCAATGATTTTAGAAGTAGCATACATACAGAATCGGTATGTTAAAAGAATATGAAATTACTGAAATATTTTTTGGCGGTAATTTATTGTCAGTTCGGAGATTCATCTATCTACAAATTCCTGATTATTTTTTTTAAGATATTCATTAGGAGTCAGTCCGAAATACTCCTTAAAACGTCTTAAGAAATACCGGTAATTATCCCCTCCAACACTGTACATTGCATCTTTAAATGATTGTTTATGCATAGATATAAGTTCTGCTGATTTTTCTAATCTTATTGAGAAAATATATTCTGAAATAGAAACACCCATAAATTCTTTAAATAGTTGACGTATATACCCGGTAGACATGTTTAATTTGTCAGCTATGCTTTTTGTAGATAACTCTTTATCTGAATATTCATGTTCAATTATTTTTTTTATCTTTTCAACATTCTCATCCACTTTAGATAATTTAATAATATTAAACTTATTCTCAATATTATCAAAAAAGTTATTAAACAGGCTTCTAATTTGACCCATTGTATCCAGACGGTTTAAGTCATCAATAAATTGTGGGAAATCCAGATTAAATTCCAGAATGCTGTTTATTTCCAAAGTTTTAATTGTATCAAACAGAGAAGATATCACACGTATTAAATCGACACGGATTTGAAAAGGTTCATTATTTATTAATTTCTCTTCAATATATAAATATGATTTTTTTGCATTAATAAAGTCTCTGTTTTTTATAAATTTATTTAAATTATGTATCTCTTCAATAGGGAAACGATATCCTGTTGTCTGTAAAGTTTTATCTTTTTTTTCTATTATGCTTCCCTGCCCTATTAATAATCGATATTCAGCCATATTCAAAGTTTCAGAATAAAGCTTTGGCAGTGATAATAAACTTTGACCAATATCTGAAATAGTAATGGTAATGGATACACCTAACTCCTCTGAAATTTTATTTTGAATTAGTGAGAGGAACTTTCTTAACTTAACCTCAACACCGTTATTTGGTTCACTATTGTTCTGGACGATAATACAGGATACTCTTTCATTCATATTTACAAATAGTGATTTAAAATCGAAACTTAGATCCTGTCTAAATCGGGAATTTATAGAAAACCATAACAGGTTCATATCATTAAAACTTAGTTTATAAGAAAGATCATAAAAATCATCTATATTAATTAGAATTAAATGAAAAGGTTTTTCGGAATCAAGCTCTATTTCTAAATCATCCCATTTCTTAATAACTTCATCGGAAACAGACACAGTATGATTCAAAAGCTTTCTCATTAGCTCTGTCTGAAGAGTTTGGCTATTTTTTTGTTTATATGAATCAAAAAGTGCAGCCCTTGCTGTAGAATCGGATAGGGTCTCTTTTATTAAAGTGAATTCATCTTTTCCTGACCTATTTTTTCCAGTTATAGCACTTACTGTTTCTGTAATAACCTTTAATGGAAGATATAACTTTTTTGCCAGAAGTGCAGAAAAAAAAGTACCAATAATAAGGATTAATAACCCTGAAAGTGAAATTAATACTTTTAATACTTTAAAAGAGTCGGTGATGCTCTTATAGGGGGTCAGTGATATAAAAAACCATTCCGTATCTTCTTTTAAAATATAACTTATTAATGTTTTTTTATTCTGATAAGTGTCAATAAAGTATGACTTTTTTTTATTACTTTCCAAAATCCTTTTTATAAATGTGATATCTTCCAATTTCTCTCCAGGCCCCATTAAATAACCTTCTTTATTAGTCATTATTATTTTAGTATTTAATGAGAGGGTTGAGTGCATTCCACCTATAATATTTTTTATATAATCAGCTTTAATATTTATAATAATTGCACTGGATTTAATATTTTCAAAAACATCAACATATAAAATGTATGAGTAAACTTCTAATCCACCAGCGAGTCTGCGGAAAATTGGTTTTAAAAATATTGTGTTCCCAGGATTCATATATGTATTAATTTCTTCATCAAAAAAATCTTCAGATGTACTGGAAAAATCCTTTGTTGTAGAATAGTAGTTATCAAGAACTGAGTTATATAGATATATAGAATGTACTTCGGGGCTGCTGGCTATAATTTTTTTAGTATTCTTGAAAAAATTATGTACTTTTAAATAATCATGGTCATTGGTTGACAGTAAAAACTTTACATTATTATCTGAAAACATATTTTGAATAAGAGTCCTGGTGGATTGATTCATATAGTCAACACTGTAACTTATCAATTCCATTTTATGTTGTTCAGCATTATGCATTATTTTTTCTGCTTCTGTTATTGATAGAAATAGTTGAGTAATAGAATTAACAAGTACTATAAATGTCACTAGACTCACAAATGAGAAAAAGAGTTTAAACATATAACTTTGATTTCTTACAGGCATATTTTAATCATAGATCAAGAAATACTGCAGGCAAAGAGAATCTTTAATTATTATCCTGCATCTTTGCTTTTTGATACTTTTAAACTTTTACATTATGAGTTTTTTGACATAAAACACTGCATTTTGGCTCTTGTCCGTTTAAGTTTGCCAGCCATACAATTATTACATGAATAAGAAAAAACTAATTGGGAGAGCCCAAGACAAACAATTACTCTTAATCCTTATTATTCCATTCACAGTTATGTTGGTATATAACTATCTACCAATGGCTGGTATTTTTCTGGCATTTAAGGATTTTCGTTACGATCTGGGATTTTTGAAAAGCCCCTGGGTAGGATTCAAAAACTTTGAATTCTTTTTCAAAACAGATACAGCCTTAAGAATTACCCGAAACACTATTGGATATAATGTTTTGTTTATTATATGCAATACAGTAGGTGGTGTGGCACTGGCTTTATTACTAAATGAAGTAATTAGTAAAAAAGCAATTAAATTTTATCAGACAGCTTTGTTTCTTCCATACTATATCTCATGGGTAGTTGTCAGTTATATGGCTTATAGTTTTTTAAGTTCCCGTTATGGAATTTTAAATCAGTTATTACTGTTTTTTAATATCGATTCTGTAAACTGGTACACAAATCCAAAATCCTGGCCAATGATTCTTATCTTTTTTAATACCTGGAAAAACATAGGCTACTGGTGCATTATCTTTTACGCCGGACTTATATCGGTAGACAAACAACTTTATGAAGCTGCTGCAATTGATGGTGTAGGTCGATGGAAGCAAACAATATACATCTCTTTACCACACATACGCCCTCTTATTACTATTATGGTTTTACTCAGTATTGGCCGCATATTTTATGCTGACTTTGGTCTTTTCTATAATGTGCCCAGAAATCTTGGAATATTGTATAAGACGACTGATGTCATGGACACATATGTTTATCGTTCTTTAAAAGTTACCGGAGATTTAGGAATGGCAACAGCTGCTGGTTTATATCAGTCTATTGTCGGACTTATAACGATTCTGATAGCTAATGGTGTAGTTAATAAATGGGAGAAAGACAGTGCGTTATTTTAAAGTAAACCAAAAAAGAAAACTAAATAGTATATCACCATTATCAAGGATGATTGTGAATATAGTACTTCTAGCTATATCACTGTTATGTATAATTCCGTTAATAGCTGTTATTTCAATCTCATTTTCATCAGATTCTTATATATATGAACATGGCTATAAGATAATACCAAGACAATTTAATTTAGAAGCCTTTAGTTATATATTTAAATCACCAGAGCGGATAATTGATAGTTATATAGTTTCTATGGTTGTAACAGTTTTAGGTACTGTAATCTCCCTAATACTATCCATACTTATAGCTTATCCACTATCCCTACCTACATTTCGATACCGGCGTTTTTTCTCTTTTTTTGTATTCTTTACAATGCTGTTTAACGGAGGATTAGTACCTACATATATGTTGATGGTAAATTATCTGCATTTAAAAAATACAATATGGGCGCATATCATTCCATATGCTCTTCAAGCATTTAATATCTTACTTATAAAAACCTTCTTTCAGCAGATACCAAAGGAACTTTCCGAATCCGCTTACATTGATGGTGCATCGGAAATAAGAATACTGTTTTCTCTTGTAATTCCTCTTTCCAAGCCTGCAATAGCAACATTGGGACTATTTCAGGTTTTACGATACTGGAATGATACCTGGTGGACTGGAATGCTCTTTATAGATGACCGGATGTTAATAACGTTACCCCACATGCTGCAAAGTATGTTGGCAAATATTGATGCGCTTAAAAAAATGATCATGATGGGTGCTTCTGTATCAGCAGACAGTATCCCAACAGAATCTGCCCGTATGGCAATGTGCCTTACTGCAGTGGCTCCTATGTTAGTTATATTTCCATTTTTTCAAAAATATTTTGTTAAAGGATTAACTATGGGCTCGGTAAAAGGATAATAACAGATTTTGTAAAAATCTGTTAAAATATAATTTAATTTGGAGGACTTTGTGATTAAAAACAAAGAAGGAATGAATTTCAAAATGGTATTGGCAGTGTTATTAATTCTGTTATTACCGGCAATGGGTTGGGCTAGTGGTGAAACTGAGAGTACAAAAGACGATTTAGTAGAATTGGTGTACTACCATATTGGTCCCGGAGAGCAGTTGGATCAGGGACTTGTAGAGGATAAAATTAATTCTATTCTATCTGAAAAAATCGGAGCTACGCTTAAAATTGTTCACATTGGATGGGGAGATTATGATCAAAAAATGCAGGTGGTTACAGCTTCGGGAGAACCTTACGATTTGGCATGGACTGGAAACTGGTCTAATAGTTACTCTGGAAACGTTGATAAAGGGGCTTTTTTACCTCTAGACGATTTAATTTCTAAATATGCACCTGCATACGCGGATACTGTACCTCAGAAATTTAGAAATGTAGCAAAAATTAAAGGGAAAACTTATGGAATGTTAAATTGGCAGATGAACTATATGGCCAATGCGTGGAGAGCTCCAGCTTCTATTATGGATAAAGCTATAGAAAAGATTGATTTTGACATAAATAAAATCAGTAGTCTGAAAGATTTTGAACCTTATCTTGAGTTTGTAAAAAGTGAATACCCGGAAGTTTATGCCTGGGGAGCTGCCGGTGGTGAACCTGGATTTGCTAACTGGAATAAATTGTTGGTGACAAATGGATTTGATGATGTTGTAGGCAGGACTGCTCCAGGTTATGTAAGACTGGCAGATAACACTAGAACAGTAGTGAATCAGTTTAAATCCGATGAGTTCAGGAACTATGTATTATTAATGGCTGATTGGGCGCAAAAAGGATATATACAAGAAGATGCCATAGCATTGCCAGGCATAGGTGATTTATATGGTTTAGGTAAAGTGGGAATGATGTTGGATGGGAATTTCTATCCTCACCCTGGCTCTCTTACGCTTGCAGAATCCAACGGTAGCCGAACCTACAGTGAGATGTTTAAAGCTCCTAATAATCCTACTATTATGACTAGTTCATCAACAGCAACATTGACTGCTATCAGTCGGACGTCTAAAAACCCTGAAAAAGCAATTCAGTTTTTTGAACTTCTTTACAGTGATAAGGATTTTCTTAACCTGATCAATTATGGTATAGAAGGTGTTCATTACAATATGGCTGGAGATAATACTATTGTAAAAACTCAAGTTGGTACTGATAGATATAATCCGGATGTTAGATGGGTATATGGACCGGGAAATATGGAATCATACTTAATGGAAGGCGAATCTAAACTTACGCGTCCTGCTATAGCTGAACTTAATGATTCTGCAACCCCATCTTCTGTTTTGGGATTTACATTTGATTCAAATCCGGTCAAAGCAGAAATGTCCGCAGTAAGTACAATTATAGATGAATATTCCGCAGCTTTTGAGTGTGGTATTTTCCTGGAGAATACTGAAGCGGAATTAAAAACGTTTCTGGATAAAATTAGAAAATCAGGTGGTGATGCTATTGTAAAAGAGGCACAGCAGCAGATCGATGCATTCTATTCAAATTAAGTAATTAACAGCCTTAAAAGAGGGAAACCTCTTTTAAGAATTATTTCAGTTATATCAATAAAGGAAGAATAACTTGAGTATAGTGAAAATAGATGTCGAAGAGTACGACAGCAATGAATATGTTTTATTTCCTGCATGTTGTTATAATGGTAATAAATTTGAAGCATTAAAGAAAAACTATCCACCAATGTACAACCAGGATGAGCAAAAAATTGTAATGCCTGCATTTATTACAGATGTTCCAAGGTTGAATATGGATGGAAGTGGGGTAATAGAAGTGACCACAGGGGATGTCTCAGTACCTTGCGTTGGTATATGGACTCCGTCCAATAACAGATGTTTGTTTGTTTTTACAGTACAGGAAATAGATGGAGAAAATCTAGGTATAGCCTATGAAAAAGGCTGCATACAACTAAGTTACCCAGCTATGAGAAAGTACAAGTATGTCTGGCCTAAGATGGTTGTAAATAATGATGAATGGCATGATAAAGAAGCGGAAATACCCTATAAAGTCATAAATGAAGAGTGTCATTCAATAGTGGAGTTCTTTGCTATATTTTTCAAGAATAGAAAGCTTATGGGATTAGATGATGAACTACCTAATGTTCTTCCGAGAAATGAACAGATCAGAATTCAACTTGATAAGTATAATACCATGAACTGGTATGAGGAAAAAGGATTTTACGGAGTTGATGTTCCAGGTTCGACACTGTTATCATGGCAAAGTGGCTGGACTGGAGGTGCAATATCCAGTTATGCAATGATGAAATTAGGTGGGAAACTTGAATATGAAAGAGGTATAAAAACCTTGGAACATGTTTTCGAGAATCAGGGTAAAAGTGGTTTTTTCTACGCAAATACAACGGAAGATGGTTCGGTGGTTCACGATGGGTTTGGTGTTGAAGGTACGGATGGATTTACTCTGACTAGACGATCTGCCGATGTACTTTATTTCCTTTTTAAACACTTCAGTATTATGGAAGAGATTCCTGATGCATTCATTGAAGGTGCAAGAAAATGCGCCGACGCGTTTGTAGATGTTTTTAATCGGTATGGTCAAATTGGACAGTATGTTGATGTGGAAACGGGAGAGATTAGAGTCGGAGGATCAACAAGCGGTGCCCTGGTTGGTGCAGGCCTCGCTAGTGCCTATCAATACTTTGGTGATGAAAAGTATCTGGAGACTGCAAAATTAGTTGCAGATGGCTATTATACAACATACTTGTCCAAAGGTTTTACAACAGGTGGTCCTGCTGAGATACTTCAGTGTCCTGATAGTGAAAGCGCCTTTGCATTGTTGGAGAGTTATGTTGAATTATATGATGTAACAGGAGAAGCAAAATGGTTATCTTATGCACAGAGTGCAGCACATCTTTGCAGCAGTTGGGTGGTTACTTATAACTATAAATTTCCTGAAGGTTCTGAATTTATCAGGCTTGATATGAAAAGCACCGGTTCTGTGTTTGCCAATGTGCAAAATAAACACTCTGCACCAGGTATATGTACTTTGTCAGGTGACAGTCTCATTAAGTTGTATGAATTCACTGGAGAGGAAATGTATTTTGAACTGTATAAGGAAATTTCTTCGACTATCAGCCAGTATATGTCCACAGATGAGAGACCTATTTACTCATGGGATGTGCCCAAAGACGCTACCGTTCATGGAAGTAGCGGTATAAAAGTACCCAGAGAGAAATTACCCCAGGGATTTATATGTGAACGTGTCAACTTATCTGATTGGGAAACATCAAGGTGTGTTGGTGGTGTGTTCAATGGAAGTTGTTGGGCAGAGGTCAGTAATATGCTTACTTTGGCTGAAAATAGAAATCCACATAGAAATATTGACAGTCAGTTGTAAAGGGAATTTATATGTTTTTGGAACAAGCAGACAAATTAAAAAAAGAGTATTACGTTTCTACGACAGGAAATGACTTGCATCCCGGTACACAGGACATGCCTTTTGCCTCAATAAATAGAGCGAAAGAAGTAATAAGACGGCAAACTATTAATGGTATGGAATACGATAGAGATGTGTTTATTAGAGGTGGGAAGTACTATCTTGAAAATACAATTATATTTGATGAAGAAGATTCAGGTAAGAATGGCTATAAAATCAAATATAAGAATTTTACAGGAGAACAACCTGAGCTAATTGGTGGAAGGTTGATAGATAATTGGGAAGAACATTCCGGACCAATTAAAAAAGCTTATGTTGGAGATTTACGATTTAATTCTCTTTTTGAAAATGGCGAAAGACAAACTCTTGCAAGGATTCCAAATGAAGGATATCTGCGAGTAACCGATAAAGTAGAAGATGAGCAGCAAAAGAAAATTGTGTTTGATTTAATGGAAATTAATCAATTTGATTACAGTAATGCAACAATTTATATGTGGCCTGGTGATGCTGATTGGAACTGGTTTAGTGAAACACATATTATTGATGATATTGACTGGAATAATAGTGTTATTACTTTTAAGAATGAAACCCGGTATCCAATGAATAAAGGTGCTAGGTATTTCTTGCAGGGTGCTTATGAATTCCTGGATTCTCCTGGAGAATTTTACCTTGATCGTAAGACAGGATATCTCTACTACTGGTCACGTAATAACTCGTTAGAAAATCAAGAAATTATTGCTCCTACTATAAAAGAAATCATAAAGTTAAAGGGTAGCAGCAGCTGCAATTTAGTTGAAAATATAGAGTTCGAAGGTATTACATTTACTATAACTGATTCTGGAAGAGAACATAGAAATCCAATAGAACATAGAGGTGTGTACTTTGAAGCCTATGAGCTTGAGGAAAACAGATTAGGGGTCATCAGCTTAGAGAATGCCTATAACAATGTTTTTAGATTTTGTAGAATTAGCAATGGTGGCTATTGTGGTGTTATCTTTAATAATTACGCGCAGAATAATACGATTTATGGAAGTTTAATAGAAGATACTGGTTACAATTGTATATATTTACTTGGCCATAATATTGGTACAATTGATGTGAACAAAGAAAATATCATTTCAAATAATCTCATTAGAAGTGGTGGAAAAACCGTTGGACATGGTTCTGGAATTCAAATAAATCAAAGTGGTAATAATATAATCACTAATAATAGAGTTTATGACTTTCCAAGATATTGCATTTCCTTAAAGGGATTACAGTATAACAGGATGGAAGGAAAGTATATTGAAGATATTCCAGTCACTTGGGAAAATCATTGGGATTTTATTCATTCAAGAGATAACTATATTGCTTTTAATGATGTATCCGGGGCAAATAAGGATTCACAGGACTCTGGACCTATTGAAGCCTGGGCTGCAGGGAAAGGAAATATTATACATAATAATTTAGTTCACGATAGTGGTACACCAATGGGAACTGGATTAGGTATATATCTCGATGATGGTGCTAGTTATTTTAGCGTTACGAATAATATTTTATACAATATAAACAATGCATGCTGTATGTGTATAAAAGGTACTAATAACGTAATACAAAATAATGTTATGGTAAACAACCTCACGCATCAAGCATTCAGTTTGATGGAATTAGATTTGGTAACAATCAAAAATAACATTATTTATAATTCAGGTGACACGATCTATGATTTTGCAAATTGTTCCTATGAAAATATAAAAGAATCAGATGATAATATATTTTATAATAGCAATAATAACTACAAATTCTCCAGAATTGAAGATGTTACTAATCTGAATGATTGGAATAAGACAACTGGTTTTGATAATAATTCATTGATTAGTGATCCATTATTTGTAAATACAGAGAATGGAGATTTTAAGTTGAGTGAAAATTCTCCTGCCTATGAATCAGGATTTACAGATATACCAGTAGACTCTATTGGACTTAAAGATGATTTTCCATTCAGTAAAAGTGAATTAAAACTGGGTATGTTAAATCCGAAAGAGTGGAAATTTGAAGCATTTGACAGTTGGTATAAAAATATTGCTAAAAATACAATTGATGGGAATTCCTATACCAGATGGACTTCAGGTAAACCTCAGCTTTCCGGCCAGTGGTTTTTGGCAGATATGGGGTGCAGTCAATCATTTAATAGACTTGAGCTGTATTGCGACAAAAACTATCCCGGGAAGTTCGACATTTATGTTTCTGAAGATAAAATAAAATGGGGGAAATTACTAATTGAAGTAAATTTTAATAATGGTAAATATGAAGTCAGCTTTCCCAAAGTGTTTATGAGGTATATTAAATTTGTAATTACAGCTGATGAAACTTCATTATGGTGGGCTATAAATAACCTTGAAATATATAATACAAATTTCCAAACAAATACAGTTGTAAATGAGCATTTTGATTTGGGTAACAAAAATTTTACCCGGAATAAATGGCTGGTGACTTCTGGTTTTACAGCTTTAGATAACCATACAAATCCTCATATTGCAGGAATACCTTCTTTAGCAGTTGATGGACTTGATGATACAACGTGGGAATTTAATGGTTATCAATTACCGGGGCAGTGGCTGGTAACTGATATTGGATCGGATAGTTTGATTGACGAGATAATATTTGTTTGCAATGAAGGTTTCCCGAAAGAATACGAGGTATATATATCGAGCGAAAACGGAAAATGGATTGGACCGGTAGTCTCACAAAAAGGCCATGAAGGTGTTAATACTATTAATGTCCCCTTATCTGAGATAAGGTATTTTGGAATTGTTCAGACATTCGCATTTGGTTTAGAAAGATTTTCAATAAGTAAAATAGAAGCTTATAGGAGAAAGTTGTAAAGACTGCAGAATATAGATGTGACTTCAAAATGTTAACAATATAAGAAGGAGATTAAAGTGAATTCAAAAGAGAGATTACAAGCGTGTCTTAACCATAAACAACCGGATAAAGTTCCAATAGACTTTGGAGGAACTGCCGTAACAGGTATTCATGCCAGTATAGTTGCAGAATTAAGGGATTATTATGGCCTGGAAAAAAAACTTGTAAAAGTTTACGAACCTTATCAATGTTTGGGATTAGTGGAAGAGGATCTTCAGGAAGCTATAGGTGTTGATGTTACAGCAGTAAATTCCAGAAATACATGGTTCGGTTTTCCAAATACAGCATGGAAAGAGTGGACTATGAATGATGGGTTAAAAGTTTTGGTTTCAAAAGATTTTAATTATACAATAGATGATAAAGGGGATACTCTTTTATATCCCCAGGGGGATTTAACAGCCAGACCAAGTGGAAGAATGCCTAAAAGTGGACATTTTTTTGATGAGATAATCAGGCAGGAACCAATTGATGAGGATAATCTGAATGTTCAGGATAATCTTGAAGAGTTCGGCCCTATAAGTGATAAGGATTTACAATTTTTAATTAATGAAGCTGATAGAGCCTCTGCAACAGGAAAAGGTGTAATTGGGAATTTCTCCGGTACATCATTGGGGGATATAGCCTGTGTGCCGGCACCCCAGTTAAAAAACCCTAAAGGCATAAGGGATATAACCGAGTGGTATATGTCTACAGCATTAAGACCGGAATATATCTATGAACTATTTGAAAAACAGACTGAAATTGGAATTAAAAACTACGAAAAGATTCACAATGCAATTGGTGATAAAATCGATGCATTTTTTGTATGTGGAACAGATTTTGGAACTCAAAATGGAACATTCTGTTCTATAGATACATATAGGGAGTTATGGAAACCACATTATAAAAAGATTAATGACTGGATACATGCCAATACAAACTGGAAAACCTTTAAGCACTGCTGTGGGGCAATTGCATCTTTTGTTCCGGATCTAATTGATAGTGGCTTTGATATATTAAATCCCGTACAACTGTCTGCAACAGGAATGGATGCAAATGCTTTAAAAGGTGAATTTGGAAAGGATGTAGTGTTCTGGGGCGGTGGTGTTGATACACAAAACATTCTCCCTTTTGGAACCCCTGAACAGGTTAGAACCCAGGTTCTGGAGAGATGTGAAATATTTGCTAAAGAAGGTGGTTATGTGTTTAATGCCATACATAATATACAGGCAAAGACCCCACTTGAAAACATTGTTGCAGCTATAGATGCTGTAAAAGAATTCAACGGGGATAAATAGAGGTTATATAAGGAAAATAATGTCACTGGGAATTAACCTTGTAGCCTTATATAAAAGCAGTTTCTAGTTTTTATTACCCACTTCAAACATTTTGAATTTATGGAGCTAAAAAATGCGTCGATGAGTTTGTAGATATATTCAGCCGGTATGGTCAAATCGGACAGTTTGTAGATACCGGAACTGGAAATATTAGAGTCGGTGGATCAACAAGCGCTGCCCTTGTTGATGCAGGTCTTGTATCTTGAACTGTATAAGGAAATTTCTTCGACTATCAGCCAGTATATGTCTACAGATGAAAGACCGGTATACTCCTGGGAAACATTAAGTAGTGTTGGTGGTGTGTTCAATGGGAGCTGTTGGTCAGAGGTCAGTAATTTGCTCACTTTGGTTGAAGATCGAAGTCCATATTTGAAAGATTTATAAAACAGACTAATTATTAAGAATAAGGTCGTTATTAAGGGATTAATTATATGAATTATAAAGTTGAAAAAAATGGAGTTTCAATTTATTTGAAACATGGTATTTTAAAAGTTCAACCTGTTAATAAAAAAATTATACGAATTATATATAGTAAAAAAAGAGTTGGTGAATCTGAATCCATAATTATTGATCATAATAGTTTTATAAATGTTGATTTTGATGTTATTGAATCAGAATTTGACCTTGTTGTTAAAATGTCTGAACTCAGTGTTTCTTTTAATAAGAATACAAAAAAACTTAGTTATTTTGATGAAAATGGTAAGTGTTTATTAAGAGAAGGATCGAGAGAATTACATGAAATTGATATATTAGAATATTCCACAGGCGGTGATAAACCAATTATAAACCGTGTGAAAACACCAGATGGAGAACGGAATTTTGTAGGAAACCTAATTCCACAAATTACACATAAAGCTTTTAGTGGAAAGCTTCATTTTGAGTTTGAAGATGGTGAGGGTATTTATGGATTGGGACAAGGTGAAGAGGGTATATATAATTATAGAGGAACAACACAGTATTTATATCAACATAATATGAGAATTCCAATGCCGATGTTTTTATCTGATTCAGGCTATGGAATGCTATTTGATTGTGGCTCGTTAATGATTTTTAATGATTCTAAACCATATTCATATATGTTTTGTGATTCAATACCACACTTGGAATACTATTTTGTTGCAGGTGAAAAGCCAGATAATGTAATTGATGGTTTTAGAAAGTTAACAGGTCAAGCTACAATGTTTCCACGTTGGGTTTTTGGCTATATTCAATCAAAAGAACAGTACTATTCTGCAAAAGAATTAGAAGATATTGTTACAAAACACCGTGAGCTTAATGTTCCTATAGATTGTGTAGTACAGGATTGGAATACTTGGGAAGATGGTAAGTGGGGGAATAAAATACTTGATAAATCTCGTTATGGGGATATAAAAGAGTGTATTGATAATATTCATAAAATGAATGCACATACCATGGTTTCTATCTGGCCAAATATGAACGCCGGTTGTGAAAATCATGATGAATTTATAAAAAACGACCAACTATTATTTGATTATGCAACGTATGATGCTTTTGATAAAGAAGCTAGGAAAATATATTGGAAACAGGCAAAAGAAGGGTTATACGATGTAGGTTTTGATTCATGGTGGTGTGATTCTGTAGAACCATTTAGTAGTCCGGACTGGACCGGTTCACAATTAAGGAAGCCACGGGAAAGATATTATCTTGTTGGAACAGAACATAAAAAGTATCTCAAAAGTGAACAGGCTAATTTATATCCATTAGTACATTCAATGGGTATATATAATAATCAAATTGAAGATTTTAAAAATAATCGTGTTGTTAATCTAACACGTTCCGGATATGCGTCATCACAAAAGTATTCAGCTTTTTTATGGTCAGGTGATATTACTGCAACCTATGACACCATGAAAAAACAGATAGTTGAAGGTTTAAATATGGGACTTTCAGGTTATCCATATTGGACTCTAGATATCGGTGGTTTCTTTGTTGTTAAAGAAAATTGGAGAAATAGAGGTTGTAAATGTTCTGATAATTCTGATAAATTTTGGTTTTGGAAAGGGGATTATGAAGACGGTATAGACGATCCGGCCTATTGTGAGCTTTATGTGCGATGGATTCAAATGGGTGCTTTTTTACCTATGTTTAGATCCCACGGGACTGATACTCCAAGAGAAATTTGGAATTTTGGCGAGGAAGGAGATATGTTTTATGACTCTATTAAAAGATTCATAGATATCAGATACAAACTAATTCCATATATATATTCAATAGCCGGAAGTGTAAGACTTTTTAATAAAACCATAATGAGAAGCTTACTATTTGATTTTAGTCATGATGAAAAGGCCAGGACTATAAAAAGTCAATTTATGATGGGTGAATCAATTATGGTTTGTCCAATAACAAAACCAATGTATTTTGACATTGGTGGAGTAGAAATAGCAACTAAGAAGCAGATAAGTTGCTACCTTCCTGAAGGTTGTGGATGGTATGATTTTTATACAAATAAATACTATAAAGGCGGAATCGAATTAGTTGTAGATACACCTATTGATGTTATGCCCATATTTATTAAAGCTGGATCAATAATTCCTATGAGACCTGGAATCCAATTTGCAGATGAAAGGGCCAATGAAGGGTATGAAATTCATATTTATCCAAATGCAGATGGTGAATTTTTAATGTATGAAGATGATGGTAAGAGTAATGATTATGAAAAAGATAGATATTCAATAACCAGAATTTTATGGAATGACAAAAGTAGTACTTTAATAATTGATGATAGAAATGGTGACTTTAATGGAATGCCTATGAGTATAAAAATAGACGTGGTAATGAATAATAAAATTAAAAATACAATAGTGTTTTGTGGTAAAAAAATTGAGTTAATCGTTAAATAAGTCTTTTTACAAGATCGTCTTCCAGGGTTCCATCCAGTATAATAGTATTCCAATGTTCTTTAGTCAAATAACCATTATTACGCACTGAATTTCATACATACAGCTTTCTGAAGATATATAATTAGTTATCAATTTAGCCAGATATATCGATTTTAAATTGAATTTATATGATACGAACCACTATAAACCTAGTATGAGTAGAGAAATTGTAAGTTTTGATTGGGCAATAAAGTATATCCTGAGGGATAAAGTAAACTATGTAGTACTGGAAGGATTTTTATTAGCACTTTTAGGTGAAGAAATAAAAGTTGTTAATATTCTAGAGAGCGAGGGGAATCAGGATGCTCGGGATATTAAGTATAACAGGGTAGATCTAATTGCAGAAAACTCTTCAGGGGAACATGTGATAATAGAGATACAGTATGCTCCTGAAAAAAACTACTTTAAAAGGTTACTATTTGGAACAAGTAAGGATATTTCAGATAATATAAAATCTGGAGAGGATTATTCCTATGTTAATAAAGTCTACTCTGTAAGCCTAATCTATTTTGATGTAGAAGCTAAAAGTAGTAATTCCCATTCAGATTATGTCTATCATGGTAAAACAGAATTCTCTGAGCTGGTCGTAAACAAGTTTACTGCTCGCCTATGCAGCCTAGATTACACAGTAGAGAACCTATAAATATAGACAGTAACTTCTTAGTTGGTTATAATAATAGTAGAGATTAGATTAATATCTTTCCTGAGTACTTTGTTATATCCATCTCTATTTTTAACAATAGGGTAAAAGACTCCTTAGATGAGTGGATCTATTCCATAAAGAATCACAGAGTCGAGGACGAATTTGAATCCAAGGGAATAAAAGAGATGAGTGAAAAGCTGGACTACATATCCATGACTCCAAAAGAGCAGAGAGCATATAATAAATATTTAGAAGATGTGGCTTCTGATAGGTGAGCTTTGGAGTATGCTAGAGATCAAGGTAAGGAATAAATCGCTAGAAATCTTCTAAATGCAGGATCTGAACTAGATTTTGTTTCTAAAGTCACTGGTTTTTCTATAGAAGAGTTGAAAAAACTTATATAACGGAATTCCACCAGTTTACTGGACATATTTATGATATGTTATTCACAATAGATTCTTTAATTATATGGAACAGGAATAATAAAATGTAAAATATTACTAACTGTACAGACGTATCAAATACACCTTTTTGAATTAATATATAAAAAATAATATGGAGATCTATTTATGAAAATATTTCATAATCAATATGTTGTAATAACTACTATTTGTAGGAGTGTTTGGGGACTGACAATTGCATAATATTTAAATTGCAACAATATCTCCAAATTAAAAAGACGGGACTGATTTTGTTTATGGAAATTTTCACTATTTAAGCCCATTTTTTACTAAATTTGATAGCTTCTAAAAAATAATGAAATAAGACCTTCCGACTCTATGTTGTTAGAGGGAAATTTAGTTAAAGACCCTGTAGAGAGAAGAACCCCCCCAGGATACTATTATCTGTAACTTTACTATAGCTGTTAACAGAAGTTATAAGAAAGATGATGATTATGTAAAAGAGGTATCCTACTTTGATATAGAAGTTTGGTCGACAATAGCCGAGAGCTGCCTTAAACATCTTTGCAAGGGTAGAGGTGTTAGAGTTGTTGGAAGATTAAAACAGGACAGGTGGGTGGATGAATCTGAGAATCCTCATTCAAGGATAAAAGTTGTAGCTGAACATGTGGAGTTTAAACCAATTCCTGTAGTGGTAAAAGAAGAAGAGGTTATCGACGTAGCTGTATAGCTTTTAATAATGATAATTCCTTATAAGTAAGGGATTATCAACATTAAGTATCAAATGTTTAACCAATAAAATTCTGTTGTTATACTGTTACAGCAATATATCCATATATTTGGGCCTGAACATTGCTTAATCTTATTATTAAATACTTAGTTTTTACTATGAAAAACGACAATACTATTTCTTTTTACGACTACTGATCGTAATATAATTGATTTCTGTCGATTTTGAAGTTATAGTTAGAATAATGAGGTACTTATGATTAAGAGATCAAGATATACAGATAAACTGGTTCAGTATAAAGATAATGATTTTGTTAAAGTGATAACTGGTGTTAGACGATCAGGGAAATCATCTCTACTTGTTCTGTTTAAAGAATATCTTATAGATCAGAGTGTAGAAGAAAGCCAGATCATTGAAATAAATTATGAAAAATATCTAAATGATGATTTAAAAGATGAGAAATCCATACATGACTACATAAAAGGTAAAGTGAAAGATAGTAGTAGAATCTATTTACTAATTGATGAAGTACAAGAGCTCTATGATTGGGCGAAAGTTATTAATAGTTTAAGAGTAAGTTTTAATGCTGATATATATGTTACTGGCTCAAATTCAAGAATGTTTTCAGGGGAGCATCTTACATATCTTTCAGGTAGGTATATAGAGATTAAAGTTCTGCCCTTATCATTTAAAGAGTTTTTAGAATTTAAATCATATAGTGAACAAAATGTTGAGAAGCATTTTAACGAGTATCTTCTAGTAGGATCTTTTCCCGCTGTTAGTTTAGCTAATGGGCAGGAACTGGTAGAGGCAATTCTTTCAGGATTATTTGATTCAATATTTACTAGAGATATTATTCTAAGAGGTAGGATTCGAGATGAAGGAGCTTTCTATAAAGTAGCAAAGTTTGTTTTTGAAAATATTGGTAATAATACATCTGCCAATGCAATCAAAAATACAATGATATCTCATGGACATAAAATCACCTCAGACACAGTAGATAATTATCTACAGTTAATGTGTGATGCCCATATGCTTTATCAATGTGAGAGATATGATATTAGGGGAAAAGAACGTCTTAAAACTAATGGTAAATACTATGTCGTTGATACAGGTCTTAGAAACAGGCTCATAGGATATCGCAGTGGTAATTTAGGACATGTTATAGAAAATATTGTATATCTTCAGTTACTTCGATTAGGTTATGAAGTAACTGTTGGGAAAAACATGTCATCCGAGGTAGATTTTATTGCTATTAAAGGAGATAAAAGATTATATTTTCAGGTTAGTCTGACGGCTTTAGATGAAAGAACATATGCAAGGGAGATGAATGCACTTCTAAAAATAAATGATCAATATCCAAAATATTTGATTACCATGGA
Organism: Spirochaetaceae bacterium; assembly: GCA_051531975.1. GTDB lineage: Bacteria > Spirochaetota > Spirochaetia > DSM-2461 > DSM-2461 > Thiospirochaeta. The sequence goes on along the minus strand of JAOPTT010000009.1, from coordinate 310,864 downwards.
TAAAATTGATCTATCAAAAGATGGTATCACACATATAAATCTATATGATTTTCTTCTAGAAAATATAAGATTTGAAGTTAAATAACATAATTGATAATACTGCTACATACAAAGTAGAACACTAACATATTTGATTATTTAAAGCTTCCTAAAAACAATATCTCCAAATTTAACACACGGGACTGATTTTGTTTATGGAATTTTTCACTATTTAAGCCCATTTAAAACTAAAGTTGATAGCTTTAAATAATAATGAAATAAGACCTTCCAACACTATTATTGCAAAAGGAATACCATTTGTTTTTAAAATATATGAAGTCAAACAAAATGGTAATTGGGTGAAGACATACAACACAGTTCCAAAAGTGGAAGATATTATTAGATATGAAATTGAATAAATAATATACTTATAAAAAAATAACCCCTGCAAAAGCAGGGTCTGTTATTAAACCATTCGGACCGTTATATCGTCGTCTAGTTCCTGTAATGTTCCTTGAATAAACTGTAATGTTCCAGTTCCTGAAGATGCACAACCGGCACAAGCTCCTTGGTATTTAATAGAAACAAGAGTATATTCTGGATCAAAATAGATATCATCAATTTCTACATTTCCACCATCTTTTACTAATAATGGTCTAATATTTGCATCAAATACTTTTTCGATAGCTACAGTTTTTTTGAAGTTACTCATTGTAGAGAACTTCTCTTCAACTGCTCTCTCTTTTGCAATTTCAGCTAATGTATCTTTTAATATATCAACTAAGTAGTGTTCTTTCTTCTCGTGACCACCTGGTTTAATACATGACTTACAAAATGCACCAGCTTTTGTATACTGAGTTATCTCTTCTACAGTTTGTAGGCTATTTATTCTAATTGCATCTTTAATTGTACTCATACTAACCCTAGCACACTCACAAACAATTTCACTATCTTCTAGAGTTGAAAAATCTACACCTTTATAGTTTGCAGCAGCCTGTTTAATAACATCGTATGCCATTACACTACAGTGCATTTTTTGTGGTGGTACAGCAGGAGTTTCAGGGTTATCTCTCATTGCAAACTCAACATCAATATTAGTAATAAGTATAGCTTCATCAACAGTTTTTCCAAGGCAAAGCTCTGCCATAGTATCACTTGATGCAATAGCAGTTCCACAACCAAAACTTTGGAATTTAGAAGAAAGTATCTTCTCTGTTTTTGGCTCAACAACCCAAAAGAGTCTTACAGCATCACCACAAGATTCTGCACCAAAGTCAGCTATAATTAACTTCCCACCGATCTCTCTTGCTTCATCTTCTGATGTCTCACCCATGTGCCTAGGGTTGTTCATTCTCTCTGAAACTTTATCTGAATAGTTGTCCCATAATGAACCACCTACTAAACTATTTTTTGCCATGTTGCTCTCCCTTGTTATATGTCGAGGATATTTCTCTTAATCGTTTTACTGTTTTATTTACAACGTCTATAGTTCTATCAATCTCTTCCGATGTATTAAATCTAGAAAGACTGAATCTTACACCTGTATGGGCTAAATCTGCATCTATACTCATTGCTACAAATGTTGGGTCTGCTTCAAGATCTTCGCTTGAACATGCACTTCCAGTAGAAGCGGCAATTCCATTTTGATTTAAGTCCCATAAAAAAGACTCCCCTTCAATACCCTTAAAACTTGCAAGTATAGTATTTGGGGTTCTATTATCTTTTGTTCCAATAACTATTGTATCATCTAAGGCATTTATAGCAGCTTCTAGACGGTCTCTTAGCTCTCTAACAAATGTATCTTCATACTTTAAAGCTTCGTGATTAGTTGCTAGTTCCATAGCTTTTCCCATTGCAACCATACTTGCAACATCTACAGTTCCTGCTCTTTTACCATCCATCTGTTCACCACCATGAAAAAGTGGAGTTAAATCTAGACCTTGCTTAATATATAGACCACCAACACCTTTTGGACCATGAAATTTATGGGCACTAAAGGTTAAAAAGTCTATATTTATATCCTGTACATCTATCTTAATTTTACCTACAGCTTGGACACCGTCAGTATGAAATAGAGCTCCATTTTCATGAGCTATCTGCACAAGTTCTTTTATAGGGTTAATTAAACCGGTCTCATTATTAGCCCACATAATAGAAACAAGAGCTGTTTTATCCTTTACAATCGCTTTTTTAAGAGCTTCCGGAGTTATTAACCCCTCTTCTGATACAGGTAATCTAGTGACTTCAACACCTAAAGACTCTAAAAAATCTACTGTATGAGATATTGCAGGATGTTCAATTTGAGATGTAATTATATGTTTCTTCTCTGATTTAAGAATTATATCGTAATATATACCTTTAAGAACTGTGTTATTTCCCTCAGTAGCACATGAGTTTATAATTATATCTGATTGATCTGAAGCATTTATACCAGTATATAACTGATCTAAAGCTGTAATCATTTCTGGGTGTATTTCTGTTCCAAATGAATGTAATGAGTTTGGGTTACCAAACTTCTCTGTTAAAAAAGGTTCCATTACCTTAAATACATCTGGGTCAATTTGTGTTGTAGCGTTATTATCGAGATATATTCTCTCCACCATCTACTCCTAAGTAATTCGGACTAATTTAGTCCTAATTAGTATTGTATGAAGACATAATAATAATTATTTATAGATATGACAACTAAATATATTACAAAAACATAAAAAAAATCTGTTATTTACTAAAGTTTGACTAATACCTATAGGAATAAATAGTTAACAAACTAAATTAAAAATGCTATTCTCTTGTTTATGAAAGAGATGCAGAGAACCGTAACATGCGGAGAACTAACAAAAGAATTCGATGGTAAAGAGATTATATTAAACGGTTGGGTACATAAAAACCGGAATCATGGTGGTGTACACTTTATAAACCTTAGAGATAAATATGGTGTAACACAGGTTGTTATAGATGAAGATGCTAACCAGGATATTTTAGATGTAGCTTCTGAACTAAAATTTGAATACTGTGTTGCAATTAAAGGTATAGTAAGAAAAAGACCTGACTCCATGATTAATCCTGACATGGCTACAGGTGAAATTGAACTGTCTGCAAAAGTTATTACAATTCTAAATAAGTGTGAAACTCTACCTTTTATGATAGAAGATGAATCAAAAGCTAACGAGACACTTAGATTAAAATATAGATACCTGGATTTAAGATCCGATGGTATGCAAAAGAGAATGAAACTTAGATCCGACGTAACATTTGCAACAAGAGAGTTCTTAAATGGACAAGGTTTTATGGAGATTGAGACTCCAACTTTAATAAAAGCGACTCCAGAGGGAGCTAGAGACTTTTTAGTACCTTCTAGAGTGCACCCAGGAAAGTTTTTTGCACTACCTCAATCACCACAGTTATATAAGCAGATATTAATGGTTTCTAACATGGATAAATACTTCCAGATTGCTAGATGTTACCGTGATGAAGATGCAAGGGGTGATAGACAATTAGAGTTTACACAAATTGATATTGAACAGAGTTTTGTTTCAGCTGAAGATATCTATAAAATGACAGAAGAGATGATGGGTTTTATATTTAATAAAACAATGGGAATAACACTACCATCACAGTTCCAAAGATTAACTTATATGGATGCAATGAATACCTATGGTTCTGATAAACCAGAATTAAGATTCGATATGAAACTTCAAGATTTCGCACCTTATGTACCAGGTTCTGACTTTGGAGTATTTAAATCTGTATTAGATACAAATGGAGCAGTTAGAGCAATCGTTGTACCTGATGCTGCCCCTGATTATTCAAGAAAAAAAATAACACAGTTAGAAGAAGTTGCAAAACAACATGGAGCTAAAGGTTTAGCTTGGATGAAAGTTAAAGCCGATTCTTTTGATGGTGGAGTTTCAAAGTTTTATAATAACCAATTTACTGAAATAACTGACGGCTTAGGTGCAAAAGAGAATGACTTAATCCTACTAATGGGTTCTGATTGGAAAACTTCAGTAACATCTTTAGGTGCTGTTAGAAAACAATTAGGTATTGATAGAAATCTATTTGATCCTAAAACTTTTAACTTCTGTTGGATTGTAGATTTCCCACTATTTGAAAAAAATGATGATGGAAACTGGGAAGCTTGTCACCACCTATTTAGTATGCCACAAAATCAATATTTAGAAACAATGGAAGAAAATCCTGGTGAAGTAAAAGGTGACCTATACGACTTAGTTCTTAACGGTTACGAGTTAGCATCTGGTTCTATTAGAGTTCATGACCCAGAGATCCAAAAAAGAATATTCTCTATTGTTGGAATCCAGGAAGAAGAAGCTATGTCAAAGTTTGGTTTCCTACTTGAATCATTTAAATTTGGTGCTCCTCCCCACGGTGGAATTGCTCCAGGTTTAGATAGACTAGTTATGATTATGGCTGGAGAAGACTCAATTAGAGAGGTTATTCCTTTCCCTAAAAACAATATGGCCATGTCTCCTATGGATGAAAGTCCTGCGGAAGTTGAGCCTATACAAGTTGAAGAATTAAGCCTTCAGATTAAATTACCAGTCGAGAAAGAGTAAATATATAAGCCCCATAATATGGGGCTTTATTTTAACTATTTTATATAACCCCACTCTTTATAATATCCTTTAGATTCAATTTCTAATTTAGTGGCAGTATCTTCATGATTTATATTCATATAAAATCTACTAGCAGCTTCTAGAACAATGCCTTTATCTCTATTATTTATACTAGATTCTACAAAATACTGACTTTCTTTATATAAAGTTTGGGCTCTATTTGTTTTACCTTTAGAAAAACATCGTTCTGCATCAAAAAGTATCTTATAATAGTTAAAATTATCTGGGTTAATACTAGCCCATTTATCCATACGCCGACTTAGTTTGTTCATACTCTTAAAATTACTTCTTTTTATTTTTCTGTCTGAACTTTGTCTATATAGTGCTGCATTTAAAAGAAAACCATATAATGTATAATCGAATATATAGGCCGACCCGGCTAATGTAGAAACAACCTTATTACAATCTAAAAAACAATCATATGCTTTTTCATACTGCCCACGATGATATAATATTGTCATCATCTGTATATGATAAACTGCAATTCCTGAAATATAATTAATCTCAGATAGTTTTTTTAGAACCTCTTTGGCATTAAAAGAATATGAGTCTAAAGTTAAATTATCTGAGAGTTGACCAGTTAAATTCATCCATCGTTGGTATACAACTTTTGCTCCCCAATATGGACCTTCTTGGTTTAAGTCAGTAATTAGTTCTAGATATGAATCACCCTCTTTTATTGCATTTGTCAAAGTTATATGTGGGTTCCACTGATTTACAAAACTATAATGATTAGCCAATATAAACTTCTCTCCAATTTGCTTAGAAGAAGTCATCGCTTTTTTTGAAAGATCTGGTAACTCTTCCCACCTCTTATTCCATGGGGCAACAAATAACATATTAATAGAATCAATTAAGGGAGTCCAGAAACTGGAACCTCCAGTCTCATTTAGTTTTATTGCTAGTTCAGAATAGTGCGCCGCTTTTTTATAATTCCCTAAACCACTTAATAAAAGAGCATAACTACTATATGAACAACCGGACTCCTTATAATTCCCATGTTTAAGTGTTAAAAGAATCTGACTTAACGATGCCACAGAAAATAGATAAGACTCTCCTGCGATAAATGCTGGAGCAATAAATCCTCCAAGGATATTAATAATTAACTCAACTCTTTTATCTTTCCCAGACACATTGTATAAAAGATCTCTAGTCTTAAGTGGTTTTAATTTAATGTTAGTCCAAATTAGTTTTTGAATAAATTTAAACATAGATGGATCTGTATCAAAATGATAATTTAATATAGAAAGTGCTTTATGACCTTTTGATAAACACTCTTTTAACTTTCCTAGATATAAATAACATGACATTTGCTCTTTATATATTTCTGCCTTTTTAATCTGCCCAATACTCATATCAACAAGGGAAACTGACAGTTCTTCAGCTAACTGGATCTCATCCTTTAAGTAGTATGATTTCATTAAGTTCAAATATACATCTCTAGCAATATCTGGATATTCCGACAGAGAGAAGTCTTTAGATAATATTTTTTTTGCTTCTAGGGATAGCTTTAATCCTAGATCATAAGCTCCTGTCTTTAGACACTGGGAACCGGCCACAAGATATAAATCTAAGAGCTGCTTTTTATAACTCTTAGGAATAGTTTCTTCGCATAATATAAATTGAAGAGCACTTTTAATACTAAAAGATTTTTGTAATAGACTTTTTTCTAGGTAATGAAGTCCTAGCTTCAAATGAACCTCTTGTTTTGTCTCCTTAGATAAAGATCCTAGACAAGTTTTATAAATAGAATCATGCAGGAAACTTAATACTACAGGTTTCCCAGCTCCAATACAATTAACTTCAATATTAGGATAACTTAATAGTCTAGCACTTAGATTACTAGAGACTATATAACCATCTGACATCAATTCAACCAGATCATCTCTTAAGCTTAAGTTTTTATCGACAAATAGAAATAACTCCTGAATTGAAAAGCTGTCCCCAATACAAGCGGCGTATTCTAAACACTTTTTTTTCGAATCTGAAAGATCTTCAAAATCATGATAAAAATTATCTTCTAAGCTCTTTCCAATATCATATTTTTCAATATCCGATAAAGACCAATTCCAATTATCATTAATGTACTGTTTAATTAAATTATCCTTAACAAGTATTCTTAAAATATTATGAATTTGAAGAGGATTCCCCCTAGTTTTTCTCATTATAAAGTCTGATAACGGTTTAATTTCTGGATTATCATTATCAAACGTTTCGATTAAAATCTTCATTATAGTATCTGAATCTATTGGACTAATTGGTAAAGATGTAACATTTTTGCTGTTCTTATTAGAATTGATTAGGGCACTTAGTTTTTCATTTGATTCGATCCCTCTGAAAGCGCAAACAATTGTTATATTTTTTAGATCAATAGATTTAAACAATAGCTGGAGTAACTCTATTGAGCTATTATCTGCCCACTGAAAATTATCATAGAATAAAAATATAGGTCCACCTAAATCTCCAATAATTTTAAAAAAAGTTATACAACTTGATATTAATATACTCTCCTGTTCTTTTATAGGAAGACCTACTGAGGCATCTCTGTTTTTAAAAAAGGTTCCAATATCTGGGAATGCCTGTAAAACAAATTGAAGATTATCCCCAAGCTCAACTTCTATAGAGTTACAAATTTCTTTTGCTTTCTCTTCATCTCTTACCAAAATTGTATCAAAATAATTGTAAAATGCTTTTGATAAACTGTTAAATGGTAAATTTATATTATGTTGATCGTACTGTCCTTTTAAAAAAATACCATTACACTCTTGTATCTCTTTCTGTATATCATTAACTACTGAAGTTTTTCCTGAGCCAATGGGTCCTGAAACATATATTATCTGTAGCATATTATTGATTGACTTCTTAAAAGTTTTTATTAAGATCTCTTTTTCTGTATCTCTTCCATATATATTATTAAATCTATTAATTTTAAGCATAAGATAATAATAGTCCAGACTTTCACATGGTGCAACTTTTTATAACTTATGAAAGCTTTATGTAGCGTTGACTATTAAATAAACAAATATTACTTTTAAAATCATGAAACGAATTACATATCTAATATTATCAGTTATTTCAATATATTCACTATTTGGTACAACAAATATCGAAGAAGAATCAAATAGTTTAAAAGTATTTACAAGCATTATTCCTCAGAAGTTTTTTGTGGAACAGATTGGTGGAGAGCGGGTAGATTGCAGTGTTCTAGTTGGACCAGGTAAAAATCCAGCAACATATCAACCAACACCAAATCAAATAGTTAAACTTAGTACCGCCGATATACTATTTACTATTGGTGTTCCATTTGAAAATATCTACTTAGGTAAAATATTGAATACTTTAAAAAATCTTAAGGTCATAGATTCATCTATAGGTATAAAAAAAAGGGAAATAGTAGAAGGTCACAATCACTCCGTCGAGGAACACCCAGAAAATGAAGAATTAGACCCACATACTTGGTTATCTCCAGTTTTAGGAAAAATAATAGCTCAAAACATATTAATAAATCTAATTAAATCTGATCCTGAAGGAGAAGAATATTATACTTCTAGGTTTAATATACTAATAAAACAGCTAAACTCTATAACAGAGGAATTACATCAGATTCTAGATCCATACAAAGGAAACGTAGTATTTGTTTATCACCCATCATTTGGATACTTCTTAGATGAGTTTGGATTAATTCAGGAAGCCGTAGAGACCGGAGGAAAAGAACCTACACCTAAAGGTTTAGAAAGAATAATATCTGAAGCTATAGCAGATGGAGCTAAAATAATTGTAGTTCAACCTGAGTTCTCTATAAAAAGTGCGAAGGTTATAGCCGACGCAATTGGTGGAAGAGTAACTTCATTAAACCCTCTACACCAGGACTACCTTTTAAACTTAAAAAATATTGCAACAGAGATATCCAAAGCTTATAAATAAGATATATGGATATTTCTGAAATTATTTGTAAATCGGCTCTTCATTAACAAGGAATGCCCTCTATTATATCCAGAATTATGTGCTTTATATAATAGTTCAAAAATGGACCAATCATATAAAACAGGAGTTTATCAAAACATTAATAATTTGCTAAATAAATATAATTTATCCCGTAATTTTGAAAATTCCATGAAAAATAAAATTAAAAGCCCTGCCGATACCTATTATAACAAAACATTATTTTAGTCCTAAAAATTCATTTATATTATATTTGTATATTTGCAATTGACAGGAATCGATATATTTTTATATTATTAAATAATGTGAAATTATTCACTGGAGTTGATATGAAAAATGAGCTAGACAGACTTATCATACCAAAACCTACTATTGTTAGGTTATCAACTCTGTTTGTCCTTTTAGAAAACCTACAAAAGGAAGGACAAGAACGGATATTTTCAGCCGAAATTGGTAAACTTCTTGGAGTTCCCTCCCATACAATCAGAAAAGATATTAGCTTTTTAAGACAAGCTGGTAACGGTAATGGTTACGATATTATTAACTTAAAAAACATAATTGCAGAGTATCTTGGTTTCAATAAATACAAAAAAGCGTGTATAGTTGGAATGGGTAGATTAGGAACGGTAATTACAACTAAAAATGGATTTTATTCAAATGAATATACAGTAGTTGCAGGGTTTGATAATAATGATGCTAAACTTATAAACGATAGAACAGATATGACCATATACCCTATGGACAAAATGAAAGATATAATTGAAAAAGAACAGATTAAAATTGGTATGATAACTGTACCACAAGCCAGTGCAAGAAAAGTCGCAAATGACCTTATAGCATGTGGAATTAAAGGAATTATTAACTTCAGCCCTGTTTTAATAGAGATAAACAGAGATGATGTTTTTATACGAAATATATTTATAGCAGGTGAATTTAATATTTTATCTGCGTTGATATCACAATATGAAAACAAACAAACTTAAGCCGGTCGGATTGTTAATACAATCCCGCTCAGCTAAGCAACCAAGGAGAGTAAAATTATGAAAAGAGTTTTCAATTTTTCCGCAGGACCTGCAATGCTTCCTCAGGAAGTCTTACAAGAAGCAGCATCAGAGATGCTAGATTACCAAGGCTCGGGAATGTCCGTAATGGAGATGAGTCACAGATCCAAAGAGTTTGTAGCCATATATGATAATGCAGAAAAACTTGTAAGAGAAGTTATGGACGTACCTGATAACTACAAAGTGCTATTTTTACAAGGTGGAGCTTCTACTCAGTTTGCAATGCTTCCAATGAACCTAATGAACAAAACTGGTAAAGTTGACGTTATTAACACAGGTGCTTGGACGAAAAAAGCTGTAACCGAAATTAAACTAGTTGGTGAAGCTAATGTTATTGCATCATCAGAAGATGCTACTTTCTCATATATTCCAAAAGATCTTAAATTTTCAGACGATGCTGATTATGTATATCTTGCTAGTAACAATACTATTTATGGTACAAGATTTGTAGAACTACCAAATACTGGAGATACTCCAATTATTGCAGATATGTCTTCAAACATTATGTCAGAGCCTATAAATGTAAGTGACTACGGTGTTATCTTTGCTGGTGCACAGAAGAACTTAGGACCTGCTGGAGTTACACTTGTAATAATCAGAGATGACCTAATTGGTAAGCACATTGAAGGTACACCAACAATGATGCAGTATAAAACACATGCTGATGCAGCTTCTATGTTTAATACACCTCCTACTTATGGTATCTATATTTTAGGTAAAGTTTTAGGTTGGATTAAATCTAAGGGTGGATTAGATGGTATTTATAAAAATAACCTAACTAAAGCTAACCTACTATACAACTATTTAGATAACAGTAAAATGTTCTCAGGAACTGCAAAAGTTGAAGATAGATCTTTAATGAATATCCCTTTTGTAACTGGTAACGATGAATTAGATGCTAAATTTATTAAAGAGGCTGCTTCCCAAGATTTAATGACATTAAAAGGTCACAGATCTGTTGGTGGAATGAGAGCTTCTATCTATAACGCTATGCCATTAGAGGGTGTAGAGAAATTAGTTAAAGTTATGGCTGATTTTGAGAAAGCAAATAGCTAATAACATATATATATTGAGTGGAGAAGACAATAATGTACAAAATACAGACATATAATAAGATTTCTGATAAAGGTTTATCTCTATTTGATAAAGCTAAATACGATATAAATGAAAACCATACAGATGCTGAGGGAATCATTTTAAGAAGTTACAAACTTCATGATACTAAGTTCCCATCAACAATGAAGGCAATTGGTAGAGCTGGAGCTGGAACTAACAATGTACCAGCAGACAGATGTACAGAAGAAGGTATTGTTGTATTTAATGCACCTGGTGCAAATGCAAATGCTGTAAAAGAGTTAGTTATTACTGCTCTATTTATGTCATCCCGTGCTGTATTTGAATCTATTGTTTGGGCTAAAGAGCTTAAAGATGGTGATACTGATGTTCCTGCACAGGTAGAAAAAGGTAAATCTAATTTTGGTGGACCTGAGATTCTTGGTAAAAAAATGGGAGTTATCGGTTTAGGAGCAATTGGTGGATTAGTTGCCAATGCTTGTGACGCTTTAGGTATGGAAGTTGTTGGTTACGACCCATTTATTTCTGATGCTGCAAAAGCAAAACTATCATCAAACATTGTAATTAAAGACTCTATGGATGCAATTTTTGCAGAGGTTGATTATTTATCATTACACTTACCTGTAAATGCAGATACAAAAGCAATGTTTAATGCTGAGCTTTTAGCTAAGTGTATCGATGGTGTTAGAATTGTTAACTTTGCAAGAGGTGGACTAATTAACGATGTTGATATGGTAGCTGCTGTTAAATCTGGTAAAGTTGCAAAATATATTACGGACTTTCCTAATGCTTTAATGGTAAATGTAGATAACATTATTCCTATTCCTCATTTAGGTGCTTCCACAAATGAATCTGAAGAGAATTGTGCTAAAATGGTAGTTAACCAAGTTTCTTTATACTTAGAAACTGGAAATGTATTAAACTCTGTGAACTTCCCTAACGTGACCTTAGACGTTAATGGTCCTAGAATTACAGCTTGTGCAAAAAACAATTCAGAATTACTTTTTGGAATGACAGAAGCACTTAAGAAAGCAGGGATCACATATACTGATATGATAACTGAAACAAGAGGTAATTTAACTTACGCTATTGTTAATACTGATAAAGATGCAAAAGTTATAGAAGCCGATGTTAAATCTTTAGCTGGTGTTGTTGTAGCTAGAGCAATCTAGAATAAGCAAACATTATAAAATTTATAGCCACTGGGAAATGATATGAACCAGTGGCTTTTTTATTTCCCAATTTTTCATTATATTCTTATACAGAAACAATAATTTCTAAAATATTATGGGGTAAAAATTGAAATCAACAATATTATATTTTAGTGGAACTGGAAATACTCACTTTATAGCATCGATCATTAATGACATCAGGTCAAAACATGAAGATATATCTATGATACCTTTTGAGAAATATGATAAATCACAAATTAAGGATTCCTCAAGAATTTATCTAGGCTTTCCAGTTTATGCTTTGAATGTAGTATCAATATTAAAACAGATAATTTCCCAGGACTTAGAGGGGAAAGAGGTTTATATCTTTACTACCATGGCATATTCTGCTGGCGCAGCACTATATAATACAGCTAAAACTATAAAGAAAAACAATGGAAACATTATAGGTGGAAGGTCAATAATAATGCCTGGTTCTGATGGTTTAAGTTTTGTAAGTCCCGATTCTAAAATAGTTAAAAAAATGTTAAATCGTGATTTCTCTAATATACCTGAAGTGGAACTGATTTTTGAAGATTTAATAAAAATTGATAATGGAGATTATACATTACCAAAGGATTCACAAATAAATATCAATAAATTTTCTGCTGCTTTATTTAATTTTATTGCATTTTTAATGAGACCATTTGAGAGATCATTATCTAAGAAGTTAGCTGCAGGTAAAGATTGTACAGGATGTGGACATTGTGAAAAAATCTGTCCTGTTAATAATATTACTGTGTCTGGAAAATTTGTTAAATTTGATAAGAACTGTTTTTTATGTATGAGATGTATAAATCATTGTCCAACCAAGACTATAAACATTGGAAAATTATCAAAAGGTAAATACAGATACCCTGGACCTGGAGATTCTAATTTTAAACCTCTAAAACTGATGTAATTCTATTTGTAATAACATCTTTAATCGAATTACCGATGTTATTACAATGAACACTACAAAGACAGTTTTATATTATGGCTTAAATGATTTACAAGCTTCAATATAAGCCATAATATTTTCCCAGGGAACTTCCGGTTCTAACATATGTGTAGGAGAGCAAAATAGACCACCCTTTTTTCCTGCAATCGATAAGTTTTTAATAACAAGCTCTCGAACCTCATCAGGTGTTCCAAATGGCATAGTAGTTTGAGTTCCAATGGTTCCATGGAAAGAGATTTTATCACCATATAACCCATGAAGTTTCTCAAAATCCATACATTCTGGTTGTACAGGATTAAGAACATCTACTCCAGCCTCAATTAGATGTGGTATAAAAGGTTCAACAAAACCGCAGGAATGATAAAAAATTATGATATTTGGATTAACTTTTTTAACTGTATCTATCAGTTTTGTCAATCTTGGTTTAAACCATTCAACATACATTTCAACACTCATCATTATACTTGACTGCATACCAATATCATCACCAAAAAATAGGATATCACAACCTGCTTTCGCATATTGAACAGCTCTATGTATACTCAATTCCAAAACCTTATCTATTATGAGTTCAGCCTTTTCTTTATCCATGATCATATCCATCATAAGCTGTTCCATACTTCTTAAGTACCAAGAAGCTTCCCATATAGTTATCTGCATATTACCACATGAAGCTAAACCTTTCTCATGTATGGCGTCAATCTGTGTCTTCTGATGGCTAAAATCTCCGTTCAAATAATCAGGATATGGATAATTTTCTAACTCTTCAATTGTTGTTAAATCTTTCATAGGATGTCGCATATATGTCATATGCATACATGCATCACTACCAGGCTCATGCCCGACTCCCCAAGAGTCTATTGTTCTACCTTCTTTTAATTTATCTTTATAATATTCTTCATATACGCTATCATCAACAGCTATAATCTTACCATCTTCAACTTCACGCCATGGTAATCCAAAATAGTCTTCAAAATTCTTTGTTGAAGAAATATCCTTTTCATAGGATTCAAGAAGTGAAGGACAAAGGACCAGATCTACAGGTGCATATTCATAACCCTGTCGGCGTAACATTGATAGAAAGTTCTCTCTTTTATTCATTATTTAACCTCTTTATATGATTTATTATACATTTAGATGTACAATATGATATCAGTATAAATCTAAATTGCCAGTTAAAAATGTCAATAATGGTATTCTTAATGTAATAAATGGTATCGGAGAGAAAATGAAATCAACTAATTACGATATGATATATAAAACAATTAATAATGATCATATAGATGGAGTTATTGCCTGTGGATTCCTATCTAAAAAACCGGAGATTAAGAGACATTATTTTTACTATTATGGTGGTTTCCTCATACTCTCTGGTAAAGGTGTATACATTGATGAGGAAGGGAATAGAACTATCATCCAAAAAGGAGACTTTGTTCAAAGAAGGCCTGGGGTAATACATACAACTACAGTTGAAGATGGTGAACCATGGCGTGAATTTTATATCTGTTTTGGTAAAAAGCTGTATAAAACTTTAACATCTATTAATTTTATTTCAGACGCCCCAATATTACATACAGTTCCTGGCCACGAGACCTTAACAAGATGTGAGTCTCTTTTAAACAGGTTTAAAAATAGTAACGAAAAAAACTACAAGAGACTGCTTATAGAGGTTCAATCTTTTATTCTATTTATAAATGAATTAGCAAGCAATAATATTAGCCTTGATAACATGGAATCTCTAGTGGAGGAATTGTATAGACAGCTTAGTGATAATCTTGATAAAAAGCTGGATTTAAAGAAACTAGTAGGTCCACTACCAGGGGGTTATGAAAGTATCCGAAAGATGTTTAAGAATGAAACAGGATTTAGTATGCATCATTACCGTGTATTAAAACGTATAAATGAAGCAAAAAGACTACTGCATAATCCTTCTTTATCTATAAAAGCTATATCGGTAGACCTTGGTTATAAAGATCAATATGCATTTTCAAATCAGTTTAAAAAATATATAGGAATGTCTCCAGGAAAATTTCGTAATATGAATATTGGAGAGAATGTTTAAACTATATATATGTCCATTCAGATGGGGGTATTCCAGTCTTCTCTTTAAATTTTCTTGAGAAATAGTACTGACATTTAAAACCTAGTTCAAAAGCTACTTCTTTTACCGATTTATCGGTTTCCAAAAGTATTTTTGCTTTATTTATTTTGACCTGCATCTGGTACTGTAGAGGAGCCAATCCTGTACTCTGTTTAAACTGTCGGCGAAAATGTATGTAACTTATTCCATTGGATTTTGAAAAGTCCTCAAAATCTATCTCTTTTTCAGGGTTTTCTTCAATATAATCTATAGACTTACAAATTACAGGTTGTATTGGTACAGATTTGTTTTTATCGGATAATTTTATAATTCGTGCTAATAACTTAATAAGTTCCGCTCCAGATTCAATTTGGAAAGTTAATGATTCAGTTTCCGCCAGGGTCTCTATTTTATTAAACAGATTATGTAATTCTGTATCAAATCCAATATGAATAAGAGAATTATTTGTTGAAAGAAAATTATTTTTCTGAAGATGCCTGACATAAGAACCATTAAATACAATCCAAAGTTGTTTTGAATTTTGACTATTTTCTGAAACATATTTATGCCAGACACCTGGGAAAAGTAAAATAACATCACCGGTAGACCAGGGAATAGCGTTTTCCTTATCTATATAAAAAAGACCCTCTCCCTCAGTAAAATAGACAATAGCATAATCATTAAGATATCGCCCATCTTCAGGCATTTCTATATTAGGGCTTGTATAATCTCCACATCCTAATAGATAGATTCCCCAATCAAGGTCCCTTTTTACCGGTTGAAAATACTTTTTAAACCGATGTTTTACAATTTCCATACCTGTTATATCTCCGGTTACATAATACCATACTTTTCCCAGGCTTCCACAGCACTCATTCCACCTCGTATTGCATCCTGAGTAATTTTTTCACCTCTTGCTTTTTCTAATGCACCAATAAATACCTCTTCTTCAATTTCTTTAGGTATGATACATACACCGTCAATATCACCAAAGATAATATCTCCATCATTTATTCTTACACCTTCAATTTCTATAGGACAACGAAAATCAATAACACGCCCTCTAGGTGCCTGATCCTGGGCATATGGCCCATATGAAAAACAGGGGAACCCAAGTTCTAAGATTCCTTTAGTATCACGGCTATATCCATTAACAACTGCCCCAGCAGATCCTAAATATTTGACCCGGGTAGACATAATCTCACCCCATAATGCGTAATGTGGTGATGATCCTGTACAGATATAAACTTCATCTTTTTTTATATCATCTAAAGCCTCTAACATAAGACCAAAAGGTCTGTTCATTACACCGTTACTCTCGTTAACATGATTGGGATTAAGCTCTTGAAAACAGTCAGCTTCAAGAACTGTCATAGCTCTACCTATAACCACCATATTATCATCGAGGGGTCTAATGTTAGGTGGTAAAAACTGATGATAATAACCTAATTTATCCATTATATCTCCTACAACGGCTGTAAAAAGTTCTTCTTTTGCTAGGTTAAATAACTCCTCGTCACTATTCCATAAATTATTCATAACTATCTCCTGATTCATCTTATTTTTAAAATTTGCATAATACTCTTTTTTCCCTTTTACTCCGGGATTGAAACAATAAAGATATCCACCAAGAAAGTTTCCTTCCTTATCTTTACCGGTAGTTAAATCTATGGCTCCTTCCGCGGCGGTCGTAATGAAAAGAGTACTTAGGTCTTCTGCACCAAAAGTGATACTGGATGGCTGCCTGGCTGGTACGTCTACTCTCTGAAGTATTGTCCCATCAATTTTATCTATACGTATAATCTGTGATGCACCCCAGCAAGCTACCCATATGTAACCTTCATTATCCATTGTTATACCGTCTGGAAAACCATCAGATTCTAATCCCTTATATATAACTTTTTTATTGGAAATAGTTCCATTATTCCGATCATAATCAAAATAACTTATAGTTCGATGACATGAATCGGTATGATAAAAACGATTGTTATTTTCATCAAAACACATACCATTTGAAATACCTAAATCTCTTAGAATTATTCGTGGTGGTTTATTCATTTCAAGTAAATATAAATTCCCGTTTTTGAAACCTGTTTTTAGTGTTCCAGCCAGTATACGACCAACAGGATCCACAGTGACATCATTGAACCTTTCATTTTTTTCAACGTCGATACTATATAATAACTTCGGTGCAAACTCGTTCTTTTTATAGATATAAATCCCACTATCAGAACATAATATCAATTCATTTTTTTTAGTGAAGGCAAATCCACCAACCATAAAATCAAACTTGGTATGAACTTCTGCATTTGATGAAACAGGAGAGTATGTCCATATCATTTTACCTGTAATATCTGTCCAGTAGAGCTTGTGTTCCTTCTCGTTCCAAAGTGGACACTCACCAAGCCCAGAGATTTCTGTTGTAAGCTTCTGTACAATCATACTTAATCCTGCATCAGAGCTGAACGCCCACCATCAATAAGATATGTAGTTCCACTAATGAATCCAGCATAGCCACTAGCTAAAAATGCACATAAAGCCCCAACATCCTCTACAGTTCCAAGTCTACCAACAGGGTGAAGGTCTATTGTTTTCTTCTCTTCATCCTTAGGTTCATCATAGGCATCAAACCATTGTTTGTTAGCTGGAGATTGAATAAATCCTGGAGCTATACCAATTGTTCTTATTAATGGACCCCACTCTATTGCCATTGATTGAACTAAACCCTTTAAAGCGGTTTTAGTTACATTGTAGGGGAAACAACCTGACATAGTTGAGTTGCAGTGGTTTGAAGTCATGACAATAAAAACTCCATCTGCATTTTTTGAAAGATAGAGATAAGTCAGCTTAGCCAAACGCCAGTGTGAAGAAAGATTCAACTGCTCATTATAAGACCAGTCCTCCTCCGAGCAATCTAATACTCCCTTAAATACGTTTACACCTGCATTGGATATAACAAGATCTATCCGCCCAAACTCTTTTATAACCGAATCGATAAAACGGGACTGTTCTTCTAATTTTGTAACATCAACACTAAAATAGTTTGCTTTAATATTTTCCAACTTCATAATTTCAAGAAAATTCTGTGCCTTATCAGATTCTTTACTACTAAATGCACAACCAGCTATATTACAACCTGCATTGGCAAGAACCTTAGCAACACCTAGACCTAACCCCTGGGAGACACCTGTAACAACAGCTACTTTACCTTTAAGATCTATTTCAAGACTCATTTTTATCCCCTTTATACATAAAAGCCATCTCTTGCTTCTCGTATTCCAGGATGAGACTGCATAACTTCTTCAACTAGATCAACTCCAAGACCAGGACGCCGGGATAAAATAAGTTTACCATCTTTTATATCTATAGGATGATCTATAACCTCATCTCTCCATGGGACATCATTAAACATAAATTCCTGTCGGAAAAAATTAGGTACCGAAGCACAAACATGTGCACTAGCGATTGTAGATAGCGGACCATTAGGATTATGTGGTGCTAGAAGTACATTATAAGCTTCCATCATAGTTGCCATACGTTTCATTTCTGAAGGACCACCACACCTTGTAATATCCGGCATAAGAATATCGCATGTGTGATTTTCAAGAACATCCCGAATACCATGCCTTGTATAATGTCTCTCACCAACACAGATAGAAACACGGGGATCAAGACGGTCACGGACTGCTTTAAGAGTTTTAGCATTTTCAGGACCTACAGGTTCTTCGTACCAACTAATATCTAGATCTGCTAGGCGGTTAGCCATAGTAATTGCTGTTTTTGTATTTAGTAAAGCATGGGTTTCTATTAACATGATCATATCCGGGCCAGTAGCTTCTCGAACCCCGGCGCAGATATCAAAAGCTAAGTCCTGCTGTGTTGTTGTTAGGGAAAGATTAGATGATAAGTCATCTCCATAGAAGTAACTTGTATGAGCAAATGGGTCAAATTTTAATCCCTTGAATCCAGCTTTTTGTACAACCTTTGCCTGTTTAGCATAGTCTTCAACATTATGCCCTCCACCTGTAAACCAGTAATTTGCATAGAGTGGAATCTCTGTACGGAATGCACCACCTAATAACTCATAACATGGTACTCCAAATGCTTTTCCTTTAAGATCCAAAAGAGCCATATCGATTCCTGAAATGGCACACATTGATGCCCCATAGGGACCAACCCAGTTAAGATCCCGATATAGTTTTGTCCATATATAATCAGTCCTTAATGGATCCATACCAATTATTCGTTCCCCTGCATGTATAGCTGCAGCTTCAACAATTGGACTTCCTGGCCAGTTTGTCGCTTCACCAACACCCGTCAAACCTTCATCTGTATATATTTTGATCATTGTCCAGTTATATTTAATACCTTCTACAAGCCAGACTTTTACATCAGTTATTTTCATTTATTTTCCTCTCTTTAAGTAGTTATTCTCTTATATTATTAATCTTAAAGTAGGAACTGTCATTTAGAAATGGAGGTGATAATCAAAAGCATATACATTATGATCATTTTAAAGATTAGATATATGTTAAATTGAAGTTTTAAAAAAACCCAACTCAGTATCAATCCGTTCTGCAACAGAACCTATATTATCGGTTAGGTTCTGAATAACATTGATAGTTTTAGAAATCCGCCCTATATCATTAGAAACCCGATTTATTCCACTGTGTACATTCCCTGATATTTTTTGAACGTTCTGGGCTGAACTATATACAGCCTGTGATTGATCTGTAATATTTGTAGAGTTATCCTGAACATCTATAGACATAGTTTGAAGGGAATTCATAGCTATAAGTATCTGATCCCCACCTGTTTTTAGTTCTATGAGACTTAAACTGATCTCATTCATTGAGCTGAAAAGTCCATCTACATCGGAAATTATTCCTGTGAATGTTTGTTGTGTGGTTCTGCTTGATGTAGTTGCATCTTTTATACTGTCTAAAATCTCTTTTAATGAGTCAGCAACTTCTTTTGAATTCTTTGTAGATGCTTCTGCCAGCTTTCTTATTTCATCTGCAACTACAGCAAAGCCCTTCCCATATTCTCCAGCATGTGCTGCCTCTATAGCTGCATTCATAGCCAGAAGATTTGTTTGAGATGATATATTTTCAATGATTGATACCATATTTTGAATAACACCAACACTATTATCTATCCGCTCTATACTAATAGAGGTATTTTGAAGCTGACTATTACCATTAACAAGTGATTGCATCATTAATTTTAAGCTATCTATTTTATTTATTGTAACCTGCTCAACATTAACAATAGATGCCATCATCTGATTAACTGCTGCAGTGGATTCCTCTATCATTGATGTTTGTTCCATTATAGAAGCATTTAGGTTTTCAATTTGAGTGGAGATCAACTCAACAGAAGCATAAGATAAACTGGCGGTTTCATTTAGATTCTCAATATCTTTTTTTATTTCATCTGAACTTTCAGATATTGATAAGCTTGAGTTTTCAGTATCTTTAACCTCTATAATAAGCTTCTCCTGAACACTTATATTTTCATGGGAAACACCCTTTATTCTATGTATAAGCCCTTTCATATTCTCCTGAAAGTGACTCAGATTATTATTAAGTTTTCCCAGATCGTCTTTTGAATCAATTATAGAAACAACAGTTAAATCACCATCCTTTAAATGATTTATAGATCTTACAATTTTTTTTATATTCACTGCGATAGAATTAGCAAATATTATACTTCCAATAAAAACAGAGATAAGAAGAATAGAAATAACTATTCCAATAGTTATATTAATCTTTACTTTTATGTTGTTAACTTCTCTATCTATCGCTTCAAATTGTTCATTTAAAACAGCAGATGAACTATTAAGTGATAACTGATATATAGAGTGTTGAGACAGAAAACTATTAAATTGATTGTCAAAAATTAAGCTTTCTTCTTTCCCGGTATTATTAAGATACTGGGGTGCACTGTAAATCTTTACAATATTAAATGAGTCTAGAAATATGAAAATATCTTCAACAATTATTCTTAATTCTAAATCTGTCTTTTTCAACTTTTGAAGCTCTTCAATTTTAAGCTTATTAACTTTAGAAATTATTATTAGAGAATTTCTAATACCAGGATTTTTTGAACGTATATACTCTATTGAATTTATATCTTCAAAAACAGTACTTGTTTTATCTGCTGCTTCATAAAATTCCTCAATAGTTTGCACATATGAAGAGTCTCCTAAAATAAGATTTATTTGGGATTTCTCTTCTAATAAAGAAATTTTAAGAGATTCGAGAATACCTGTTTCAATTTCCATTTTTTTTATTGGAGAGATAGCCAAAAAATATCCAACAATAATTAAAAAAAATGAAAAAAGTATTATAGAGATCAGACTCATTAATTTAGCTTTTATAGACATTTTATCGACTCCTAAGTATGGACTCAAAGTTCATAGAGAAATACTGAATAAAACAGCAGTATCCCTCTATATCAACATTCTATTTTAATGCATTTTTCTGTTTGAACTTATCTATCAGAACAGCGATAAGCAGAATAACACCACGTACCATATACTGGTAGAAAGTAGGAATATTCATTAGGTTCATTGCATTTTGAACAGTACCCATAATTAGAACACCAACTATAGCACCTTGAATTGGGGCAACACCTCCTGATAGAGAAACTCCACCAAGAACACAAGCAGATATAACATCGAGGGAAAATCCCAGAGAAGTATTAGGTTGTCCACTTGTCATTCTTGATGCAAGAACAACACCAGCAAACCCGGCCATCATACCCTGAAGAGTAAAAATAAGAATCCTTATTTTACTTACAGCGACTCCGGCTAACCTTGTAGCTTCCATATTACCACCAATAGCCAGTGTATTTTTACCAAAAGACGTATTATTTAATAGTATTCCAAAAACAATAAAACAAATTATTGTTATAGTTATAGGATTTGGAATACCAAACAGAGATCCGTTACCTAAAACAAAGAATTTTGTATTTGCAACACCAATAGCACTTCCACCTGAAACTATAAATGCTAATCCTCTTACAATTTGTGACATAGCTAGGGTAGTAATAAGTGCATTGATTCCAAACTTGGCAATTATAGTACCATTAGCAACCCCTATAACTCCCCCACCAAGAACACCAGCGATAACTCCATACACAACACTTCCTGTAGAATTAGTTACTACAGCTGCAGTAACTCCAGAAAATGCTACAATATTCTCCACAGACAGATCAAAATCACCTGATGCAAGGGCAAAAAGCATAGTACAGGCAACCATTCCCACCATGGATACAGATAGACCTAAACCTATCAAGTTACGCCAGGTGAAAAAATATGGAACAAATATAGATAAACCTACAAATAAAAGTAAAAATATTACCATCATTCCTGAGTTTTGCCACATTCCATGAAAATGTTTTAAAAACTTATTCTCCTGTTTTAATGTTATTGTATTTTCCATTATAATCCTCTTTTTTTTGTTTTTATTAAGACTGAACACTAGCTTTTGTATTAAGCAATGCTTTGCTCAGAATAGCTTCTTCGGAGTAATCTTTTTTATCAAAAGAAGATACAATCTGACCTTCCCTCATAACAAGCAGACGGTCTGACACACCCATAACTTCCGGAAGGTCACTTGATACGCAAATAACTGATTTACCCTCTTCTGCCAATTTGTACATAAGCTGGTATATTTCACTTTTTGCACCAACATCGATTCCTCTAGTTGGTTCATCCATAATTAAAACCTTAACATCTTCCGCTAACCAACGGGCTAAAATAACCTTTTGCTGATTTCCCCCAGAAAGACTACCCACAGTTTGTTCTCTATGAGGTGTTTTAATCCGTAGTGCTTTAATAAATTTATCAGTAGTATCTATTTCTGTTTTTTTGTTAAGAAAAATACCTGCTTTAAGACTGTGTCTACGGACACTAATATTTATATTTTCAACAATACTTCTTATTGGTATTATTCCTTCATCCTTTCTATCTTCAGGGCAGAAAAATATACCATTATCAATTGAATCCTTTGGACAATTTATTTTAATCTTATTACCGTCTAAAACTAAACTTCCATTATCAGATTTTTCAGCGCCATATATTAACTTCATTAGTTCTGTACGTCCAGCGCCAACTAAACCAAAAAAACCTAAAATTTCCCCTCTCTTCAGTTCGAAAGTAGCAGGCTCTTCTAAACCAAAACCCTTTACACCTTCAACCTTAAGATAAGTCTCACCAATTTTTCTTGGTTTGTAACTATATACATCTTTTATATCCCGACCAACCATACGGTTAACAAGAATATCATTATCAATTTTATTCATGTCAGTAAATGTTTCTATTTTCTGACCATCACGGAAAACAGTTACAGAATCACATATCTTAAATATCTCTTCCATTCTATGGGAAACATATAAAATAGATTTTCCTTCTTTTCTTAGATTATCAATAATTTCAAAAAGACGAGTTGTTTCCCTTTCAGATAGTGAACTTGTAGGTTCATCAAAAGCTATAATATCCGCATTATGTAAAAGCGCCTTTGCTATTTCTATCATTTGTCTTTGTCCAATTGATAATTCTTTAATTTTTTTATTAACGTCTATATCTTCCAGTATATACTTAAGCTCGGAACGGGCTATTGATCTCATAGATTTAAAATCTATAAAACCTGATATCTTTTTTGGGAAATGACCTAAAAGAAGGTTTTCTGCTACTGTCATTTCCGGAACAAGATGTAATTCCTGGTAAATTATTGAAACACCGGCTTTTAAAGCATCCTTTGTATTTGTAAAGTCTTGCACAACGCCATTAAGAATAACTTCTCCTGATGTTGGTTTATGTGCTCCACTTAGGGTTTTAAGTAGGGTCGATTTTCCGGCCCCATTCTCTCCGATTAATCCATGAACTTCACCACGTTGCACATCAAATGAAACGTTGTTCAAAGCAACCACTCCAGGATATTTTTTTGTAACTGATCGAAATTGTAAATAAGGTATCATATCAAACTCTCAATTTAATTTAGGATAAATAACAGGAAGAAATATAATCTTCCTGTTATTGTAATTGTTTAAATAATGTCTGTATTAGCTGTTTTCTTTTTGTACAGCAATATAGTTTGAACGGTTCATCATAGCAGCACTAGTCCATGTAGTTGCTGGAGGTTTAACACCAGTGGTAATCCATTTGTATACCAATTCTGCAGTTTCATAACCATGTCTTCTAGGAGAAAGCAGTGCTGTAGAATAGAAACCTGTAAGATTTTCTTTTTCAAATTCAGCAATAGCTACACCACTTCCACCAATTCCTACTGCACAGATATCTTCTACAGCAAAACCATTACCTTCTAGAGCTCTTGTTCCACCAGCTGAAGCTTCATCATTAAGTCCTGTAATAAGCCAGTGTTTAATATTAGGATTTTTTGTAATTGTAATATTTGCCGCATTAAAAGCACCCTCTGTATCTGTGGTTTTCTGTGGGGAATCAAATATAAAATTCTTATCATAACCCATTTCAACTAATGCATCTGTAGCACCTGTAATTCTATCTACTGCTGTAGGAAGTTCATTAAAACTTATTCTCATAAAACCTGTTTCTTCCTGTTTCCATCCTCTCTCTTTCATCTGGGAGGCCAGTGTTTTACCTACTTCTTTACCAATTTCGTATGCAGATATACCCATATGAGGGATCTCTTGAATAGGTGTTCCATCAGCTCCAACTAGACGATCATCAACTGTAAATAGCTTTAAGTCATTTGCATTAGCTTTGGCTAATATTGCAGATCCAAGCTTTACATCTGGTGTACAAATTATAAAACCTTGTGCACCTTGCGCTGCAAGATTATCTATAGCTGATAGAACTTTCTCTCCATCAGGAGTTCCGATCTCAATTACTTTAAATCCGTAATCTGCTCCTGCTTCCTGGGCAAACTTCCACTCTTGTTGAAACCATCCTTCCTCAGGCATTTTTACAAGAAATCCTATTTTAATCTCTTTAGTCTCGCTTTTAGCTTCCTTTACCCCGTTGGCAAATAATGAACCTGTCATTAAAATCAGACAGATAGTTAAAATTACGTTTTTCTTCACAATGTTCTCCTCTTTTTCTGTATACTCTTAACACTGCATAATTCATGCCAAAACATTTAATCAATTACCAAAAACTGGTAAATGCTTACTATATATAGATATATCCTATTTACAAACAAAATAATATAAATCATATTATTGAATTAATAGGAAATAACGTTTCTCATTCCGATATTATTTGAGAATCTTTTTTCCCAATTATATCCAAATTGTCTATTCGAACGAAGTCCTTGTCAATTTAACTTTTGTCAATTATCATTCCTTAGTATGAATAAAAGAATTTTGATTGTAGATGATGAAGAACAACTCTGTATTAGCCTATCTAAACTATTAAAAGCAAAAGGTTATGATCCAGTATACACTGTTAATCCTGAACACGCTCTTCATATGTTAAGAGAAAATCCATGTGATCTTCTAATCACTGATTTAAAAATGCCAGAGTTATCAGGAATAGATCTTATTCTGCAAATCCGAAAAGTTTATAGTAAACTCCCTATATTAATGGTATCTGGTTATGCATCAGTAGAGAATGTAGTTCAGGCCATGCGTTATGGAGCAATTAACTTCTTTGAAAAACCAGTTAGGTTTGCCAATCTGCTTAAAGAGATTGAACCTCTGCTTTCTGATGATGAATCAAACAGTGATATTTATTCTCCTGAATCAAATGCAACAAAATGTATGATATCGGCGAATCCAATAATGAGAAAAAAAATTAAAATGATATCAAAGGTTGCTCCAACCGATGTTCCAGTATTGATAACAGGAGAATCTGGCACAGGAAAAGAACTTGCAGCTTCAGCAATTCATAGCTATAGCTCCCGAGAGGGAAAACCTTTTTTAAAATTAAATTGTGCTGCTATTCCGGAAGCTCTTTTGGAAAGTGAACTATTTGGATATGAAAAGGGAGCATTCACTGATGCCTCAGAATCCCGACCTGGAAAATTTGAAGTTGCTGAGGGTGGAACTATTTTTCTTGATGAAATTGGGGAGATGAGTACCAAAACCCAGGCAAAACTGCTAAGAGTTATTCAAGAAAAAGAGTATGAACGTCTTGGTTCTCATAAAACTAGAAAAATGGATGTCCGTATTGTTGCTGCAACAAATAGGGACCTTAAGGAACGTATTACAGGTGGAACTTTTCGAGAGGATCTATATTATCGACTCTCTGTTATCCAGATAGAGCTACCCTCTTTAAAACAGAGGTTAGAAGATATACTCTCACTCTCCCGGGCATTTGTAAAAGAATTCAGTATAAAATATGGGAAAAATATAGATGGATTTACTAGTGAAGTTGATCTGCTTTTTCTTCAGCACGACTGGCCAGGAAACATTAGAGAACTCAGAAATACAGTGGAACGAATGGTCATTTTCTGTGATGAAGATACACTTGGAATGGATGTTATTCCTGAACAGTACAAAATATACTCACCAAAAGAAAAGGTGTTACCTCTTAGGAATGTCTCGGATAATATAACCAGAGAGATTATCCTTGATACTCTGGATAAAACAAATAACAGTCGAGGTAAAACTGCAGATTTTTTAGGAATAACAAGAAGAACACTTTATAACAAAATGAAAAAGCTTGGCATAGAAGTATGAACAAAGATCCATTAGTAAAAATGCGAAACATTCATTACTCTTATGGAAACCTCACCGCCCTTAAAGGTATTGATTTTGATCTATACCCTGGAGAAATTCACGCTATAATAGGTGATCACGGTTCAGGAAAATCATCCTTGGTAAAACTTTTAAGTGGATATAATACAGCCCAGGATGGAGTTATAAAAATAAAAGGGGAAATAGTTACAGGTTTAACTCCCTCTTTATCACACCAGTATGGAATCGGGATGTTATATCAAAATGATGAGGTGATTACTACAGGAACCCTTTTAGATAACATATATATAGGGCGCTTCCCAGGCATTATGTTACCTACTAAAAAAAGAGCGCTTTTAAAGGAGTGCAAGGAACTTTTTATAAAGTATGGTTTTGATGAAGATCCACTAACAAAGGTTTCAGATCTTACATTCTCAAGAAGACAGGTTCTCTCATTTATGCGGGTTTTAGGCCGTGGTGATGATATACTTATTCTAGACGAGATATCCCAACGAACAACTCCAGAACAGCAGGAACATATTTACAGACTTTTAAGGATGTGTCGTAATAAGAAAATGGGAATTATATATGTAACATCAAATATTGATGAGATTTTCCAAATAGCCGATAGAGTTACAATAATGCATAATGGTCACCGCCGAGGAACAGAAGATGTTAATCTCGTGAATAGAACCAGACTTATGAATCTTGCATTTAACTTTGCTGTAGATAAAGGTTATGAAAAAACTCCTGTTAATAATAAAGCACTGCTTATATCTAGGTATGATAAAAGGATTATAAACGACATACCCCAGGGACTCATGATAATTTCACCTACAAATGAGATTCAAGATATTAATTTAGCTGCGTCTAGAATTCTTGAATGTAAACCTGAAGAGATAAAAGATACTCTATTAATTGATTATATTAAAAAACTATCTCTTGAGAAAAGTGATGATATTCTGGCCGCTATTAAAAACCGAAAAAGTGAATTGTGGCAAAAATTAAAATTCGGAGATAAAAAGTTATTAAAAATACGGGTGTCCCCTCTTGGTGAGGATAAGGATATCGCTCAGGGAACGTTATTGTTCTTAGAAGATATTTCCGTCGATTATGAGACACAAAAATATCTTCAGCAGGCCGAAAAGTTTGTTTCAACTGCTGAGATGGCAGCAGGTGTTGCCCATGAAGTAAATAACCCTTTAAGCATTATTCAAAACTACCTAGACCTGCTTCAAATGGAAAAACTAAATGAAGATTCTATTGATTGCGTAGATAAGATTCAATCAGAACTAACTAGAATAGTTGAAACAATTAATAGCCTTCTGTCTTTTTCTAGAGTAGCTGTTAGACCTATGATGACTCTAGATATAAATGCCCTTCTTGAAGAAGTTGCAACCCTAATAGGGCACCGCTTTCAAAAAAGAAAAATAACACTTAAAAAATCTTTTAAAAGTAAGTCACTATTTTTAGAAGGACATGAAAATAAACTTAAGCAACTTTTCATAAACCTTCTGTATAATGCAACAGAAGCTGTTCTTATTGGTGGTGAAATTACTATAAAGACTTCCCAAATATCAGTAAATAAAATTGAACAATATATAAAAATTGAAATTATGGATAATGGCCATGGTATTCCAAGTGAGATTCAGGATCATATTTTTCTTCCCTTTTATAGTACTAAGGTTACAAAAACAAATACTGGTTTAGGATTATCTATATGTCAACATATTGTTGAATCCTACAATGGGGATATTTCAGTGCAAAGTATACCTGGAAAATATACAGTTTTTACGATTCTATTACCAATTGCTCAAGATAAAGATTTAGAAAATAAAGACTAATATATTTTGAATTTACCCCTTCTTTATTTTTCTATAAGTTCTTGGTGAATTACCCATTATTTTACTGAATACTCTTGAGAAGTAGTAGGGATCTTCAAATCCTAGAGTACGACTTATTTCTGATATATTATCCAGAGTAGTATCCAATAGTAGGCAGGCTTTCTGAACTTTTAACTGTAGAAAATAATGAATTGGAGAATGTCCTGTTTTTTGCTTAAATATGCCACAAAAGTGTGGTATTGAGTAGTTAACATAGGAAGCCATCTGCTTCAATGTTAATTGGCTATTCAGATGATTCCGCATATATTCTATACTTTTATCTACTATCTCTCCATTTTTATCAAGTTTATACTCATCTCTATTTCCTGAGAAAAAAATAAGGGATAATAGATAACTAAAAAGCCCAGAAACTATAATCATATTCCCCCTGTTATACCCCTTCTCAAGGGACAGGTATATTCGGTCAAATATTTCGATAAAATTCAGTTCATTATTCACCTGTAATTTTTTAATTATTATATGATTCTGATCTTTAAAATATTGGATAGAGTCCTCTCCCGAGAAGTGGAACCAGTATATACTCCATGGATTATCCTGTGATGACCCATAACTATGAGGTGTGTTTTGGGGGATAATCAGGATTTCTTTCTCCGATATTTTTTTTATTCCCTCGACGGTTTTAATCCATCCTTCACCTTTAACACAGTAGATACAAATATGCTGGGAAACACCCTTCTCTCTATCTCTCCTATGTGTTGCCACCTTTGGAAAAAATCCTATATCAGTAATATATAACCTTCTATAAAGTACTTCGGACTGTAAAGATTCTTTTATTTTATTTGGGATTACAATTAACCTCTGATTAAAAAACCCATCTATTTGATATTTCTCCATAAACATAATATAAGACATCTTTTGCATATAATAAAGTATAAAAATATAATAATTTCATAAGATAGTCCAGTTTTAAGATAATTTCCTCCATTGTTTTTTAAGAAATACGGCCTACTATATATAGAAGAAGACAAAGTTCTATTTGGAGGATACTAATGGAAACTAAATCACCATATATTTTTAATGTACCGGCAGAGCAAAAAAATGAATCGGTAAAATTGTGGAATAGCAAAATTTCTATACCAACATACGAGGTCGGAGAAGCTGAACATAATCCTATGTTCTTTGAAAAAAGGGTATATCAGGGAAGTTGTGGAAAAGTCTATCCTATCCCATATATTGATAAAGTATCCGACGACAAAATAGATAAAGAGTATGACGGAATATTTCTCGAAAATGACTATGTACGTTTTATAATACTACCAGAGCTTGGAGGCCGGATTCAAATCGGTCAGGATAAAACAAACAATAACTACGATTTCTTTTACAGGAATGACGTAATAAAACCAGCACTTGTTGGTCTAGCTGGTCCATGGCTCTCAGGTGGAGTAGAATTCAACTGGCCCCAACATCATAGACCCGGTACATATATGCCTGTTGAATATACATTTGAAATCGAGAGTGATGGGACAAAAACTGTCTGGTTAAGCGACCATGATCCTATGGAAAGAATGAAGGGGATGATAGGTCTATCCCTTAAACCTGATAGTTCAGTACTGCAGGCAAAAGTACGTCTATATAACAGAACTGAGGATATTAAAACTTTCCTCTGGTGGGCAAATGTAGCAGCCGAGGTACACGATGAATATCAGTCATTTTTCCCCCCTGATGTTAACTATGTTGCTGACCATGCTGCCCGGGCAATGAGTGAATTCCCTTTGGCGAAAGATATTTATTATGGAATTGATTATGCCCCTGGGACAGACATTTCTAGATATAAAAACATACCAGTACCAACAAGCTACATGGTTGTAGAGACCGAAGGTGAGTTTTTTGGAGGTTATGACTTTAAGCAAGAAGGTGGATTTGTTCATGTTGCAAATAGACATATTTCACCTGGTAAAAAACAGTGGACATGGGGTAATTCTGAGTTTGGTTGGAACTGGGATAAAAACTTAACTGATGATAATGGTCCATATGTGGAACTAATGGCAGGGGTCTATACCAATAATCAACCGGATTTTACCTACCTAATGCCAGGAGAGACTAAAACATTTACACAAACATGGTTTCCTATACAGGGTATTGGTATAGCACACCAGGCAAATCTATTTGGCGCAGTTCATCTTAGTTATGAAAATGGAACAGTTAAAACCGGAGTTTGTTGCACATCCCAACTACACAATGCCCAAATTATTATCTCTTATAAAGGGGAGAAGTTAGACTCGTTTAAAGCTGAATTAGAACCTGGAAAACCGTTCACATCAGAGATACCATTTAACTCTGATCCTGAAGGTCTTTCAATAAAACTAATCTCTTTTGATGGGAAAAAGCTTATAGAATATACAATTAATAATAATAAAGGTATTGAAGAACTTCCCGAGGCAGCTAAAGAGACACCGGAACCTAAAGATCTTGAAAGTACAGAAGATCTCTACCTTGCTGGAGAGCATCTTAACCAGTATCGTCACCCAACCAGATACCCAGAGGATTATTGGAAAGAGGCATTAAGAAGAGATCCTGGAGATATCCGATGTAATACAGCAATGGGACAATACCATCTTAGTAGATTTGAATATAAACTTGCTGAAACATATTTTAGAAGTGCAATAGAGCGCTTAACTTCAAAACACCCAAACCCTATAGATGGTGAAGCTTTTTACGGTTTAGGTTTGGCTCTAAAAAAACAAAACAAAAACAGAGATGCTTATGCCGCATTTTATAAATCCACCTGGAACTATGCATGGAGATCTGCAGGTTATTTTGAAGTTGCACTTCTGGATATAAAAAATAATAATATAGGTTCTGCACTGGAACATTTGGACCAGTCCATTAACTACAATTATGATAATTTTAAGGCATGGACACTAAAAGCTGCTGTTTTAAGAAATATAGGCAAATATAATGAAGCACTTAACATCTGCCTTGATATTATTAAAAAAGACAAACTATTTCTTATGGCACATAACGAATTACTGTTTATTTTTGAGAAACTTAATGATTCTAATAAACTTAAAGAACACCAGGAAATTGTCTTAAAATTAATGAGGGGTTGTGAAAATAACTATATTGATACAGCAGCAGATTATATTTCTGCAGGATTATATAAAGAGGCAGAGTTTATACTTGAAGGTTATTTAATACTTTCTAAACAGAACAAATCTCCCCTGCCATATTACACAATGGCTATGGTAAAAAATATATTAAATAGAGAGTTTGAGAGTGATCTTAGGGTTGCATCACAACAGGACCCAACCCACTTTTTCCCTTCAACAGCTTTTGAGTACGACATACTAAACTGGGTTATAACTACAAATAACAGTGATTTTAATGCTCCATATTATCTTGGGAATCTTCTTTATGATAAAAAAAGAAAATCCGACGCTATTAATTGCTGGGAGATGGCTGAAACTAGGGGATCAAAACTTTCAGTAGTATACAGAAACTTAGGGATTGCGTATTTTAACTTTGAAGAAAACCCAGAGAAAGCATTAAAATATTATAACAAAGCATTTACTCTTGCACCTAATGACGGACGGGTACTTTTTGAACTTGATCAGCTTAAAAAGAAAATGAACATTTCTATACAATTAAGAAAAGAGTTTCTCCTGGAAAACTATAACTTAATAACAGAAAGGGATGACCTGGTAATTGAGATAACCAACTTATACAATTTAACAGAAGAGTGTGACAAAGTTCTAAAAATCCTTAATTCAAGACAGTTCCATCCCTGGGAAGGTGGCGAAGGACAGGTTGTTGGTTCATGGGCTACTTCTCACCTTATTTTAGGAAAAGTTGCATTAAAAAACAGGGATTATAAAAAAGCTATTAACCACTTTAACAGTATACTAACTATCCCAGAAAATCTTGGAGAGAGTTGGCATCCCCTACAGAACCAGAGTTATATTTTCTTTTACTTAGGTCTTACATACAAGGCTGCTGGAGATAAAGATAAAAGTGACATATTTTTTAAAAAAAGTAGTGAAATAAAAGGTGATTTTAGCTCTATGGAGGTTCAAGATATTAGTGAAAACTCTTATTATACAGCAAAATCAATGACTGAATTAGGTCATAATATTGAAGCTGAAAACCTTTATAGGCAGATGATAAGTTATGGTGAAAAACAACTTAAAGAGAGAGCTGAGATTGATTATTTTGCTACATCGCTACCATTATTACTGGTATTTGAAGATGATATAACATTAAGAAGAGATCTACAGGCAAAATATATTATGGCACTGGGATATGAAGGTCTGGAAAACCAAAAAGAGTTTGAATCACTAAAAAAAGAGATACTTGAAAAAGATATTTGTCACCAGATAGGGCTTTTATGAAAACAGGGATCATTATATTAGAAAACGATGAAATTAGAGTAGAAGTTCTACCCTCCCGGGGGGGTAAAATCAGTTCTATATTTAATAAATCTAAAAAATGTGAATGGTTGTATCAAGATTCATCAAAGGATAATAAGGAATCGATCCCTAGTGTTTTTGGAAAAACAGATGCTTTTGGATTTGATGAGATGTTTCCAACAATTAACAGAGAAATTATCCCTGGCATACTGAATAAACCGATTGAACTACCTGATCATGGTGAGTTATGGAGTAAAAAGTGGACAGTCATCGACTCTGATAATACCTCCCTAGGGATGGCTGTTAAAGGTGAACTTCTACCTTATATTTTTAAGAGAAAGATTCAGCTATTATCTAATGAAATTCATATTCATTACTCAGTGGAAAATCTGTCATCAGTTTCTTTACCTTCACTTTGGACTCCCCATCCTCTATTTAGTTTTTTTGAGGATACTAAGGTTCTACTGCCTAAAGGGTTAAAATCCATTAGGCAGGCCATGAATGGTGGTATATTAGGAAGCTTAAACCGGGTACATGATACAGACGGATCTGGAGTAATAGAAAAAAGTGTTCCACTCTTTAAACCATTTAATCTGCCTGCTAATTCCTGCTTCAAATTTTACTCTGGGGAACCACTACAGGAGGGGTATTGTGGTCTAAAGGACAAAAGAGGAACTTTAGAGATGATATTTTCTGAAACATCCCTACCCTGGTTAGGTTTTTGGATAAACAATGGAGGCTGGAATAATCAGTATAATATTGCGCTAGAACCTGCAACAGCACCAATGGATAGCCCAGGGGCATCGGAGAAACAGGGTGTAGAATCCACCTTAAAACCATATCAAAAAAAGGTATGGAATTTAAATATAGTATTGAGTTAAATAACGGTTTACAGCTCCATATTTTGTGGAGCTGTTCTAACACCAATTTCTCCTGATTTGTTTTGTATTTATGTTGTTAACTTATCAACTTTTGCAGTCATGAAGTCCTTATTTTTATCTCCAACCCAGTATCTCTCACCAGAAATACACCAGATAAAACATAATGGCTCATCGTGACTAAAAACAGGGTGATAGTTAAGTATAGGAATTGTAATATGATCCCCCACTGATACAGAAGAAACAAAAGTTTTGTTTTCGTCATCTGCATAAACTTCCATTGCACCATTACCTTCAATAAAGCTGTAAACTTCTTCTTGGTCTGTGTGGTTATGTGGAGGCCAAGCTCTAGTTCTTGATTCGTAGAATGTATAACCAACCATAAACTTATTAGCTTTTTCAGTTACATCGAACATTTTATATACTACTTTTTTATTTAAGTATCTAATTCTCTCTTCATCTTTTTTACAAGCTTCATAGTCAGCGTGGTAAGTTACATATTTAACATCACCAGTTGCTCTGTAAAGATATAAATGAGCTTCTTCCTCACCATGTTGTTCAACAGAAAAAGGTGTATCTATTGGGATATATAACATATCGTAATGTTTTACTAAGTAGTCAACACCATCAACATATACATGAACATTCCCGTCAAGGTTTACAATTAATGTCTCTTCGTTTTTATACGAGATCTCTGCAGATCTATTATTCTGAATTCTCATATCAGATAGTGCTAGCCAGTCTAAATTTGAACTATTTTGGTTAAATACTTCACTAAGTAAACAACTGCTTTCTATAGCATTATGTTTAGTTGCATCTAAAATTTCTTCCATGTTACTCTCCCCTCCTGCCTTTAGTTACTTAAGGTAAATAAGTATTCTAATTTAAGTTAACATTGAATGAAATTTATGTAAAGATATAAAAATGGTTTGTTGCTATAAAAAGCATAGATCTGTTAAACTTAAAATAATTGGAGCGATTATGCAGTTAAAATACAAAGAGAAAAAACCCTGTTTAAATAATATTGCCCTTGAAGCACCAGGCTGTTTCATAATTGGAGATGTATTATTGGCAGAAAATGTTTCAATATGGTTCGGAGTTACTGTCCGGGGGGATGTTGCATCTATAAGTATAGGGAAAAGAACGAATATACAGGACAATGCAACTGTTCATGTAAGTAAAGATTCCCCAACTATAATTGGAGATGATGTAACCGTTGGTCACAATGCTGTTATTCATGCATGTACAATAGGAAATAGATGTCTAATAGGTATGGGTTCTATTGTCCTGGATAATGCTGAAATAGGAGAAGGTTCTATTGTCGGTGCTGGAACATTGGTAACAAAGGGAAAGGTTTATCCTGCGCGATCATTAATTATCGGGAATCCAGGTAGAGCTATTAAAACTGTTACAGATGAGCAGTATGAACAGATAAAACTAAGTGCGGAGAAATATGTTACACTTGCAAAGGAAACAGCAGATTCCATCAGATAAAAAAACCGATTTTACTTATATCTATTAAGCAAAATCGGTTTTCATAATAATATATTATTTCCGATTAATATAAACCGGATGCTCTTCCAACGAAATATATAACCAAAGAGACTATTACAGTTGTAAAAAGTGTCATGATAATTCCTGATTTTGCAAAGTCCCTAATTGAAAAGAATCCTGCTGAATAGGGTATAACATTGGTTGGACTCGATGTAACTAGTATAAATGCAAGAGAGGCTGTTATGGCTGCCGGCAGTGCAATTGACAGTGCATCTAGTCCAAGATTATCAGCCAGTGCAATCATTATAGGAATAACAATTGTTGCTGTAACCGAATTACTCGAGAGAGCAATTTTTAAAATCATAACGATAAAGACAATAGCCCCGACTCTCATTAAAGGAGAGAAATCACCTATTCCTCCGAGTAGAACAAAAGAGAGCCATCCAGCAGCTCCTGTCTGATAGAGCATCATCCCAATAGAAATTCCAGTAACAACCAATATTATTCCACTCCAGGAAATATCTTCCTCAATCTCTTTCCATTTTAATCCTGTTACTCCAGGTAAAAAGAAAAGTGTAGCAGTAAACAGTACCGGCATTGAAACTGGAATAGATATTCCAATAGCTTTTCCAATCATTCCTGAAGTCAACCATAGAACAACTGTTAGAAGGAAAATAACAAGAGTAAGTTTTTCCTCACGGCCCATAGGAGGATAATTATCATATTCGTGCCGGAGGTCCTCTTTTGTTTTTTTAAGATGTTTCATTTCAGGTTTAAACATTAATATAAGCAGAGCCCATCCAATAGGAAGAAGCAGAATAACTGCAGGGATTCCATATTTCATCCACTGAGTAAAACTAAGATCAACACCTGCCATCTCTTTTAGAAAACCGATAGCAATAGGATTTGGACCTGCTCCTGCAGGTGTTCCGATTCCACCGATTAGTGGGCCCCAAACACAGGCGATCATAAGAGCTTTTCCAAAATTACTTTTTAGTCTGAGACAACCCTCTTCATCAAGAATAGAAACACCAAGAGGAAGTAACATAGCTGCAACAGCCATATTTGTAATCCACATTGATAAGGTCGCACCAACTACCATAAACCCCAAAATTATCAGACTTGTACTATTTCCTGTTTTGGATAATAAAAATACACTGATTCTTTTTCCAAGACCCGATTTTGTAATAAATGCAGAAAGTACCAATACACCGATAAAAAACGCAATAATATGATTTCCAAAACCAACATTTATAATATTTTTAAAAGTATCAACATTAAAAATAGCAAGGAGAACAACACTTAACATTCCAGTTATATGAAAAGGCAGAGCTTCTGTCATCCATAAAACAAGGCTGAAAAGAAGTATTGCCATTGCTATTTGCCCTTCATGGGTCAAAAAACCTTTACCAGCACCTCTTACAGATTCCGAAAAAGGAAATACCATCACTATTAGCATAACAATAAAAGCCAGTCCGAGATAAAGTAATTTTTTTCTGTTAACTATACTCATTTTTTTAGTACCTCTTTTAATAGATCTCCAACAAAACGAGGTCTTTCAGCAACTTTACCACCGACACTTTCTAACGCTTCAATTTTATCTTTAACTGAACCTTTTCCTCCGGAAACAATAGCACCAGCATGGCCCATTGTTTTTCCTTCAGGAGCAGTCCGTCCACCAAGAAAAGCAACAAGAGGTTTTGTATATAAACCATCTCTTTTCATCTGGGCACATTCCTCTTCCATGGATCCACCAAGTTCTCCGATAATTACTACGGCATCAGTTTCACTGTCAGCTTCATAATAGGGGAGCATCTCTGCAAATCTAGTTCCTGGTACAGGGTCTCCACCTATTCCGATTAAAGATGAAACACCAAATCCGGCCTTAACAATCATAGCTGTAACTTCGTTTGTTAAAGATCCACTTCTAGTCATAACTCCTATTCGTCCGGGTTTATATACTCTTTTGATCCAGTATGGGAAAAACCCCATCATTGCTTTTCCAGGAGATATAACACCTGATGTATTACCACCGATTACCAAGGCTCCTTCTGATAAAGCAGCTTTTCTAATCTGAATAGCATCGTGTAGAGGGATTCCGTCTGCAACAGTAACAATTTTTTTAATCCCTGAATCCAGAGCTTCAAAAACTGCATCTTTAGTAAATCTTGGAGGTACAAATAACATGGTAGCCTCTACATCGACTTCTTGGGCAGCTCTTCTAACAGAATGATATACATCTTTCCCTTCAACCTGCTGTCCCTCTTTTCCAGGGGTAACTCCAGCAACTACGTTAGTTCCACAACCTATCATATGCTCTGTCCAGAATCTTCCCTCTTTACCGGTGATTCCCTGAATCAGAACTTGTGTATTTTCATCAATAAATATGCTCATTATTTAACCCCCGCTGCAATTGAAATTGCTTTTCTGACAGCTTCCTCTGTATCGTAAAGAGGTTCCAATCCGGCAGCTTTTAATATTCTGCTTGCTTCCTCTTCATTTGTACCTCTAATACAGGTGACAATAGGACGATCGGGTTTAAGTCTTTTAATAGCATCTACAATACCTTCAGCCATAACATCGGCTCTGGCAATTGTACCAAAAGTAACCATCAAAATAACTTTGGAATCATTTTTCAGGCACAACTCCATGGCTTTTAACGCCTTTTTGTAGTTGGGGCCACCAAATTCAAGGTAATTTGCAACAGTTCCACCTTCATAATTGATAAGATCGTAAACTGTCGTCGTAAGTCCAGCCCCGGCACACATAAGGCTGATATCTCCATCAAATTGCAAATAAGGAATCCCCTCTAGAGCCGATTCATATTCAGCATCAGAATCGTAATAATCCCGTGTTTTCTTATATGTGTCCTGTCGGAAAGTAGAGTTATCATCGATTGATAATTTCCCATCCCCGGCTATAACATCATCATTGCCTGTAATAAATAGTGGATTTATTTCTATGAGTTCTGCATCATTTTTTAAAAAAGCTTCATATAGTTTGGTTAGAACTGATGAGAATTTTTTCATCACATCACCCTCAAATCCTAAACGAAATGCAATATCTTTAATCTGGAACGGCATAAGTCCAAGATTTGGATCGACAAATTCTCTTAAGATTTTTTCAGGTGAGTCCACTGCAAGAATTTCAATCTCCACACCACCGTCAGCACAGGCTATAACCATATGAGAAGCAGTTACTGGATCAACAGTAATTGAGAGATAAATTTCTTTTTTGATATCAACAGCTTCTTCCACAAGGATTGTATTTACATTGTATTCCGATGCAAATAGCATTTCGCATTTTTCTTTGACTTCTTTTTCATCCCTGACAAAAGGGATAAGTCCAGCTTTACCACGACCGCCCATTAAAATTTGTGATTTCAAAACAAGAGGAAATCCTATTTTATCTGTTGCATCTTTCAGTTCATCGATAGAAGTAATAACTACACTATTCGGAATTGTTATTCCATAACGTTTAAAAGTCTCTTTAGCCTGGTATTCAAATAGTTTCATATTTATTTCCTATCAGTTCTGTATTTTTTGTGAAATTCACCCCAGATATCAACATCTTCCGGTTTTACCGGAGGAAACCACTGTGAAACATATGTAATGTTCAAAAAATGCTTGTAAGTAATATTTTCTGTGGTGATATTTCCACCCCATGTACCGCAACCCAATGTTGTTGTCGAGGCCATACCGTTAAAAAAGTTTCCACCGTTGGCTGGAGCCTGGGGCTGGTTTACCATAATACGACTGGTTTTCATCTCTAGAGACATTCTCTCTACATATGAATCAGTAAATGTATGAATACCGCAAGAATGACCTGTACCACAATTATCTGTAAGTCTTGTAAGAATCTCCATTGCATTATCAAAACCTGAATATTTCCAGATTGTTAAAACAGGTGATAATTTCTCTTGACTGAAAAAATCATCTTCCAGGGGCATAGACCCTTCAACAAGTAAAATTTCTGTTGTTTCAGGTACTTTAAGCCCTGCACCCTCGGCTATAACTTTAGCGGATTTAGCGACTATGGATGGGTTTATTGATCTGAAACCTTTAGAGTTTTTTATCCACATCCAGTTACCTAGAGTCTCTCTTTCACTGTTATTACAGAGATATGATCCGCTAGCTTTTAGGTTAGTCACAACTTCGTCATATACAGAGTCCTCTACAATTATCGAGTTCTCCGATGAACAGGATGTAGCATGATCAAAACATTTACTCAAAACAACTTTTGCCACTGCATCTTTAATATCAGCATCTTCAGATATTATCTGAACTGAGTTTCCAGGTCCTACACCATAAGCTGGAGTTCCACTAGAATAAGCAGCTTTTACCATGGCTCCACCACCAGTAGCTAGGACAAGATCAACCTGGGCCATTAGTTCACCTGTACCTTCAATAGAAGGTTCTTCTACAATCTGAATCAAATCGACTGGAGCTCCCACTTTTTTTAGTCCCTGTCTCATAAAATCTATTGCTTTTTTTGAACAATTTTTTGATTTAGGGTGAGGAGCGAATATAACAGCGTTCCCACCTTTTAAGATAGAAACAGCATTGCTTGCTGGTGTTGCTGTGGGATTAGTTACAGGAG
Source organism: Spirochaetaceae bacterium (assembly GCA_051531975.1). Taxonomy (GTDB): domain Bacteria; phylum Spirochaetota; class Spirochaetia; order DSM-2461; family DSM-2461; genus Thiospirochaeta. Next base: position 271,058 of record JAOPTT010000009.1, on the reverse strand, counting down.
TCAAAGCTCCTACAACACCGACAGGTTTAGCATATTTTTTAATTTTAGTTTTTGTATCATGGTCAATAAGTCCAGTAGATTTTACACCTTTCACATCGGTAATAATACCAAGGACTTTTCCTTTATGTTTTTTGATTTTATCAGAAACATTTCCCATACCTGTCTCTTCGACAGCCATTTCAGCTAAGATTTTAATATTTTCATCATTGTACATTTCCCAGGCAATGGAAAGGCAAATATCATCAAGTTGTGTCTGAGAATAAGAATTAACCAAAGATTGTGCTTTTCTTGCTCTGTCGACAAGATTTGCAATTATTAATTTTGTATCAGCCATAAATTTCTTCCTCAATCTTTTGAACTTCGTTAAAAGCATTTGTTAAGAAGTCTTTTTTGAACTCCATTTTTTGAGTAAATGCCATAGATAACCAACCATCAACAATTTGTAATCCTAAAAATGGTGCTGTTATCCAACCACCCATAGTAATAACATTTGCATTGTTAATAATTTTAGATCTCTCTCCAGAGAAAACACTATCTACAACAGATGCATAAACACCTCTATATTTATTTGCAACAATAGCCATACCCTGACCAGTTCCACAGATTAAAATACCTTTATCTACTTCCCCACTCTGTACTACTTTTGCAACTTTAGGAGCCTGAACAAAATATGGTTGAGGTTTATCTTCACTCTCTATACCAAAATCAACTACTTCGATTTTGTCTTTATAGTTCTCTTCTAAGTGGGCAACAATTGCTTGTTTTAGTGGAAACCCTGACAAGTCCGACGCTATTGCTAGTTTAATTTTATCCATTTTTTCTCCCTAATAATTGTTTTGTTTTATTTACAATGTTATCTGCTGTAAAACCATAAGCTTGTTTTAAGAAATCTAATGTTCCAACCTGACCAAATTTATCTTCTACTGCAACTGCTTGCATTAAAGTTGGGTATTCTGCTGCTAAAAGTTCAGCTATAGCTGAATAAAGACCACCAGCTTTTTGATGATTTTCGCATACTACTATTGCTTTAGTACTTTTTGCACACTCTAAAATTAGATCTCTATCTAATGGTTTAACTGTATGCATATCAATTAGTTTTACAGAAAGACCCTCTTTAGTTAGGATTTCAGTCGCTTTTACAGCCTCTTCTACAAGGACATAACCAGTTGCAATAATTGTTACATCTGTTCCTTCCTGAATAACCTTACCTTTACCTAAAATAATTTCATCATCATCGTTATATCTTGTGTTTTTACCCTTTCGTTGTAATCGCATGTAAGTTGAACCTTTATGTTCAGCTGATTGCACTAATAGTTTAGCTAAAGATACAGTATCTGAAGGTTCAAAAATTACTAGATTAGGTATACAACGCATCATACCAACGTCTTCGAAAGGCATATGTGTTCCACCATTAAATGCTGCAGAAACACCAGGATCAGTTCCAACTAGTTTAACGTTTTGTTTAGCATAGTTTGCAGAGATGAAAAATTGATCAAAAGTTCTTCTTGCTGCAAAACAACCAAATGTTGCTGCAAATGGAATCTTTCCACCAGCAGATAGACCAGATGCCACACCTACCATGTTTGCCTCTGCAACACCTACATTAAAAGTTCTTTCTGGGAACTTATCTCTAAAAGGAAAAGTACCTGTTGCTCTCATTAAATCCGCTTCCATAACACAAATTTTATCGTTAGTTTCAGCCATTTTTATTAATGTATTTGTATATACTTCTCTCATATCTTTATCTGACATTTTATCCCCCTTAACCTAAAGCCTTAATAGCTTCTAATGCAGCGTCGTGAGTAAACGCCATGTTATGATTTGTAATTACACCCTCTGCAAATGTACAACCTTTACCTTTAATCGTATCCATAATGATCATGGAAGGTTTATCAGTACAGGCTCTTGCATTATCAATAGCCTTATCTAAAGCTTTAAAATCATGCCCATCTATTCTTTGAGTATTCCAACCAAAAGCTGACCATTTTTTTTCTAAATCATCTATTGGCATAATTTCGTTTGTATAACCATCTATCTGCATTTTGTTATTATCAGTAAATGCAATTAACTTGTTTAACTTATAGTGGGCTGCTGTCATTGCAGCTTCCCAGTTTTGACCCTCTTGGGATTCACCATCACCGATTATTGTAAAAACGTTTCGATCAATTTTATCAAGCTTCATTGCTAAACACAGACCAATAGCACTAGATAATCCTTGGCCTAAAGACCCTGTTGTCATATCGATACCAGGGGTCATGTTCATGTCGCAGTGACTTGGTAATTTTGTACCACCCTGGTTAAGAGTTCTAAGCCACTCTATAGGAAAATATTCCTTCTGAGCTAAAATACTATATAAAGCAGGACCAGCATGTCCTTTTGATAAAACTAATTTATCCCTATCTTCCATTTTTGGATTTTTAGGATCGATTTTCATCTTTCTGTAATACAATATTGTTAATAACTCAACTATAGACATTGCACCACCTATATGCCCAACACCAAGATATCCAATAGAGTCTATTGTATTCTTTCTAACTTCTTTTGCTATTACTTCTAATTCTTTCAAATCTTCATTTGACATAATCACTCCTAATTCATTTAGTTACTTACAGTAAATAAATAAGATGATTCAAATTAACACCGAACTGAAACTATGTAAAGATAATTTCTTTATTTTCTTGTAAATTCTCGATAAATACTGTTAAACTAAGTAAACTAATTAACAGGAAGTAAATAATGCCAGAGACAAAATCCCCTCTTAGAGGTAACGATATAAGAAAAAGAAACGAAAAACTCATATTAAACCTTATCCATAAACATAAAGAGCTTTCCCAGTCCCAGGCAGTTAATCTAACAGGGTTAAAACCTCCTACAATTTTAAGAATATTTACTAATCTAGAGACTGAAAAGTTAATTAAGATAAATAAAAAGAGCACTGTTAAAAGTGAAAAGAAAGGCAGAAGACCAGTATTTTACCAGATAAACTCTAAGGCTGCTTTTATTGTAGGAGTAGATTTTTGCTCTACCTCTGCATCTGTTGTTATAGAGAATTTTGATAAAAAAACAGTTTTTAATAACTTTATAGAGTTAAAAGGAGAACTTACAGGAGAATCTGTTCTTGTAATGTTAACAAAACTAATTAACGAAGCTATTATTGAATCTGGAATAAACCCGGATAAAATACTTGGAATAGGAATTGGAGCTCCCGGTAGAGTTGATATCTCATCTGGAACAGTCTTCTACTTTAATAGAATTAGTGGATTAAGTGACTACCACTTAAAAGACAGAATGAAAGAGTTTTTTAATGTGCCTATATATGTAAATAATAACTGTTCTGTAATTGCAATGAATGAATACCAATATGGGGCCGTATCTGAATCTAACGCCTTAATAACCCTACTTATTAGAAGTGGAGTTGGTGGTGCTTTTATAAACGAAGGGAAAAATTTAACTTCTAACGGCCTTACAGCAATGGAAGTTGGTCATATATGTATAAATACAAATGGCCATGAATGTGAGTGTGGGGAATTTGGATGTTTAGAGTCCTATTTAGCTGAACCTGCAATACTAAAAGACCTAAAAGAAAAGTATAACGCGACTAGCTTTTTAGAGATTGATAATTTAATCAAAACAGAGCCAGAAATGGATGCATATATAAGAGAGAAAGCTGAACAACTAACAAAAGGATTAAAAATACTAGTTCGTTCATTCTCACCTGATACATTTTTACTTATATCTAGATCTGCTCTTTTCGTTGAAAAACTAGCAGAGTATGCTCAGGAACTACTAAAAGAGGACTCTGAGCGTCACAATTCGAAAACCGTACAGATAAGACATGTCATCTACGATCCTATAGACGCTGGTAGAGGTGCAGCTGATATGGTTTTTACAAATTATTTCTCCATTTAGTTATTTTTTTTGCAAAATATTCATTTTTTGTTTGACAGATTTTGGTTTGACATGCTTTACTTACTTAGAGTAAGTAATAAATAGGAGAACGGAATGAAAAGATTTAATTTACTGGCACTAACATTAGCTATGGTTTTAGCTAGTCCACTATTTGCAAGTGGTCAAAATGAAGAGGCAACTAAAGAGGTTACTATAAAGTGGCCATGCATCTGGGTTGGAGAAGACTCTAAAGCAGCTGCAGTTGCAGATTTAGTTGAACAGTTTAATGTTGACAATGCTGGAATGATAAAAGTTGTTATTGAGGCACAACCAGATTACGATGGTTATGAGCAAAAAATGAGAACTTCAATTGCTGCTGGAATTGTACCTGATGTTTTTACAATGAAGTTAAACCCTTCTACAAAAGCATATTATGAATCAGATCTATTAATGGATTTTTCTAGTGAGCTAAACGGTGGATGGAAAAGAGACTTTAACGAAGGAACAATAGCTCAAGCTACTGTTAATGGAATGGTTAAATCACTTCCTTATGAAGTTGCAATTACTCCTGTTTTATATAATATGGACCTTTTTGCTAAGGCCGGTATTTCAAATTACCCTAAAACAGCTAAAGAATTTTTAGCTGCAGCTGAAAAATTAAAAGAAGCTGGAATTACACCTACTTCTCAGATGACTGGTGGATCTAATGCCTGGACATCTATGTTATTTTATTCACACTTTTTAGCGTCTTTTGGTGGAAAAGATGTATATGATAACTTATTTAAAGGACCTGCTTATGTTCAAGCAGCGGAAGTTTTACTTTCTATGTACTTAAATGATAATACTACAAGAGATGCAGTTGGTGGTGACGCCGGTGTTTCTGGTGGTCATTTCTTAGCAGAAGATACAGCAATGTTTATTAATGGACCTTGGTATATCGGTAGAATCAAATCAGATGCTCCATCAGTTTATGATGCAGTTGAAGTTGGTCCTGCTCCAGCATTTGGTAAAAACAAAGGTGCACAAATTGGTTTCTTACAAACTAACTTAGCAGCAGCTGCAAATGCCGATGATCCTGCTAAAGCAGCAGCAGCAGTAAAGTTTATTAAATGGATGACAAAAGCTGAAAATGTAGCAGAGATTTCTAAACAAGCTGGTTCTTTATTTGCTGTTAAATACGACGCTTCATCTATTAACGATCCATTACAAAAGAAGTTTATTGAAGCTTCTAACAATGCAAGTTTTACTATTCCTCACCTAGCTGGAATGGTTTCTGCAGAGGTTGTTAGTGAGTTTGGTCAGGCTCTAGGTCTTATGGCTCTAGACGGTGCAACACCTGAAGAATTTGTTGCAATGTTAAAAAAAGTTAACGATCAATAATTTAATTTAAACCGGGGGCATCTATTAAAGGTGCCCCTTTTTATACATTATAAGGATTTGTTGCGTATGAAAAATAAAAATATTACAAAGATAATGTTATTCCTTTTACCGGTTACATTAATATATGTCTGCTTTTTTATCTATCCGTTGGGATCTGTAATATTTACAAGCCTTCATACATGGAATGGTATATCAGATATGAAGTTTGTAGGTCTAGAAAACTACAACAAACTATTTTCTGATGATACTTTCAGATTATCAATAAGAAACAATATTATATGGGCACTTAGTGGAGGTTTTATACAGATACCATTTGCAACAATTGTAGCCCTAATCTTAGCTAGAAAACCAAAGGGTTGGAAAACTCTTAGAACAATATACTTTTTACCTAACATTATATCCGCTGTGGCAATTGCCATGATGTGGAAGGCGATATATAACCCTATGTACGGGTTTCTAAATGCATTTTTAAAGCTATTTGGAAACGATGGACATAACTGGTTAGGTGAATTAGGAACAGCTCTACCTTCAATAATTATTCAGCAAGTACTATACATCGGTTATTTCATGATAATTATATTAGCAGCAACAACTACAATACCAAAATCATACTACGAAGCAGCAGAGTTAGATGGCTGTGATGCATTTCGACAAGATTGGTATATTACCCTTCCTATGATTAGGGGAATATTAGTTACTACTATAACCCTTGCTATGGCCTATGGAATGCGACACTTTGAGGCAACATTTTTAATGACTAATGGTGGACCTGCACACTCAACATCAGTTATGGGTCTAATTTTATATCATAAAATGGATGCTTTCCGTTTTGGACAGGCAAATGCAACTGGAGTAATACTAATATTCTTAGGAACTGTTGTTATTGTTCTAATCAGAAAACTTTTAACTAAAGCCAATGACGGCATAAACGCATAATAGGAGCGAGAAATTGAAAAAAATAATCGGTAATATTTTAAAATGGATTATATTAGGCTTCTTTCTTTTTGTTGCCTTATATCCAATAATTTGGTTAATACTTGCTTCTTTTAAATCAAGTAACTTAGAACTACAGACAAACTCTTTTGGTTTCCCTGAAAAATGGATGTTTATAAACTATGTAAATGCAATGAAAAAAGCAAACATACCTACCCTGTTTTTACACTCTACATTTGTAGCTGTATTTGCTGTATTTTTGAATCTATTTATTGCAGCTATTACCTCTTTTATATTAGCACGGGAAGAATTCAGAGGAAAAAATGTTATATATACAATAATAATAGCGGGAATTTTACTTCCTATAATATCCTTTATGGTTCCTTATTTCTCTATTATACAAAAGCTTAAATTATACGATACTTTGTTTGCTTTAATATTAGTATATAGCACAATAAATATACCTATATCAGTATTTTTAACTACATCTTTTATGAAAACAATTCCAGTAGAGTTAGAAGAAGCTGCAACTATAGATGGAGCTAGCTTTTTCCAAAGGTTTTCTAAGGTTATTTTACCACTCTCTCAGACTGGTTTAGTTACTGCGGGAACATTCTGTTTTATATACGCATGGAATGAGTTTATTATGGCTCTACTTTTAACGTCTTCCGAATCGTCTAGAACACTACAGTTAGGTATTAGGTTTTTCACAAGTCAGTTTGTAACAGATTATACTGCTATGTATGCAGCAATTGTTATAACAATTATCCCAAGTATTGTAGTTTATATACTGTTTCATAATAAAATTATATCTGGCTTAACAGCTGGTGCTGTAAAAGGTTAACAAATGAAATTACTTAACAATGAAAATAGTTTTAGCATTACATTAAATAATAGAGTAATAATTGAACATAGTGTAAACAAGCCGGCTTTTTATATTGGAAAAGGTATTGGGAAATACAAATTCAATTATGGCCTTTTTAAGATTAAGAACAAAAATTTACAGTTAGAGAACTGTAGTAACTTCACTATTATTGAAAGCAGCTCCAAAAGTGTAACCATAGACTTTCTTAATAGTTTAACAGTTGACTTTATAGAGCAAGACGGCCGAGTACACATAAAACCTAGAACATCTAACAGAGATATAAATAGGTTTTCTATGGTATTACCTGCAATCGAGAAAGAACATATCTACGGCTGCGGTGAACAGTACTCAAAACTAGACCTTAGAGGTCAAAATGTACCAATTTGGGTACAAGAACCAGGTTTAGGTCGTGGTAAAGATGCTATAACACTTCTAGCTGAGTTAAAAATGGGTTATGGAGGCAACTCTTTTACCACATATTTTTCTCAACCAACGTTTGTATCTTCAAATAACTGGTATTTCCACTCGGAAGGTACTGCCTATTGTGAATTTAATTTTAAAGATAAAAACATTCATAAATTAGATTTCTGGGAAGTTCCAGAAACCTTAATTATTGGAGCTGGGGAGAGTGCACCATTAACATTAACTAATTTATCGGAATTCTTAGGTAGACAGGTATCCCCTCCAGAGTGGGTTTACGATGGAATGTGGTTAGGATTACAAGGTGGTTCAGAAGTTGTAGATAAAAAGCTACAAGATGCCTTAGATACTGGAGTTAAAGTTGCCTCTATATGGTGTCAGGACTGGGAAGGTATTAGAATTACATCTTTTGGAAAGCAGCTATTTTGGGACTGGAAACCAGATGAAAAACTATACCCAGGCTTTAAAGATTATGTTAAAAAACTAAATGACAAAGGCATAAAGTTTATGGGTTACATCAACCCATTTTTAGCACTTGAAGGCCCACTTTACGCAGAGGCAAAAGAGAAAAACTACTGTGTTAAAAACAAGGATGGGGATGATTATTATGTCTATATAACAACATTTCCAGCAGCTATGATAGACCTTACAAACCCAGAAGCATACACTTGGATTAAAGAAGTTATTAAAAGAGATATGATAGGCAACGGTCTATCTGGTTGGATGGCTGATTTTGGTGAATATGTTCCAACAGACGCTGTTTTATATTCTGGAGTAGATGCAGAAATATACCATAACCAGTACGCTGCCGATTGGGCAAAAGCTAACCACGAGGCTGTAAAAGAAGCTGGGGCAGAAGATAAGGTAACATTTTTTATGAGAGCCGCTTATACAGGTTCTTCTAAATACTCAGCAATGAACTGGAATGGTGACCAGCTAGTTAACTGGAGCCATGACAACGGTTTTGCAACAGTTATACCAGGTTCAATTTCAATGGGATTTACAGGTATTGGTTATACTCACTCAGACTTAGGTGGTTACACTACAATTGCTTGGATAAAACGTTCTAAAGAACTATTTAAACGTTGGGGTGAAATGTCAGCTTTTACTCAAATAATGAGAACACATGAAGGAAACAGACCAGGTTCGAACTGGCAGTTTAATTCCGATAAAGATACACTGACACACTTAGCAAAAATGACTAGAATATATACTACTTTAAAGCCATACCATAAAGAACTATCAACTGAGTATCAGGAGACAGGAATACCTCCAGTAAGACATGCTTTTATCCATTATGAAAATGATGAACAACTACATAAATTAAAATACCAATATATGTATGGTTCTGATCTGTTGGTCGCCCCTGTTTGTAAAAAAGGGAAAAAAACCTGGAAGGTTTATCTACCAGATGACCAGTGGATTCATGTTTGGAGTGGCAAAGAATATAAAGGTGGTTGGGTAACAGTTAAAAGCCCAATTGGTGAGCCACCAGTATTTTACAAAAAAGACTCAAAACATGCAGAACTTTTTAAGGGTTTAGCAGAATGTTAGAAAGACTTAGAGAACTAAACCCTAACCTACAGCTATTTAATGTGGACTCTAAGGAGTTCACATTTTATGGTCATCAATTAAAAGGCCATAACTTTGCCCCTATGTTTTCAGATGCTCTAAAGGCTATGGAAAAAGATGGTCCAACATATTTTAAAGATATAGAGTCTCTTCATAAAACCCCATCTTTTACATATCTAAAAGATACTGTTTTTGGTGAAATAGAAATTCAGACTGGTATTTGTTTTGGGAATAACACCCTATTAAATGGGATGGAATGGCATAAAAGCAGTGAGGTTATTATATCAGTTACTGATGTTGTTTTAATGTTAGGAAAACATACAGATATTGTTAATGATAGCTGGAATTCATCTCTGACCCAGTGTTTTTATCTACCTAAAGGTACCGCAGTTGAACTATATGCTGGAACACTTCATCTAGCTCCTTGTAGAACATCAGAAACCCCATTTTGTACAATTATAGTTCTACCTACTGGTACTAATTCACCGTTAAAAAACAGTACTACAGATAATACACTGTTTATGCAAAACAAGTGGTTAATATGCCATAACGACTCCCCTGCAGTAAAAAGAGGAGCTTATGTAGGAATTAATGGTGACAATTTAGATTTTATTGTATAAATCTTTATACTCTTTCCCAGTTAACATTTCCCAGACTTTAATAGTAACAGTGGAGGCAAATGCAGATTAGTTAATATAGTATGGAGGAGACTTAGATCTCCTTTTTAACTGCATTAAAAGATAGTAATAATAGCATTGGGTTAAAGTTTAAAAAGAAACTAATCATTCACAATTTTTTTTATATTTGACATATTCTAATAAGATACTTAAGCTACATAAGATAATTAAAAATATATAAAGGACTTAAATGAAACAACTTTCAACTCTACTACTTATACTAATCGTATTAACAGGCTGTGATAATTCAGGAGATTCAAATAATAGTAATGATCTAGATGCATTAACTTCCATAGTAAAAAACCCTGTTAATTATACTGGGATCAATGTAGTTAATAACTCTGATAAGGTAATAACACTCTATCTTGGAAACATAGATAACAATCCCTATGATATGTATAAAGAAACAGCAACCATTCAACCTGGTGATTCAGAAATAATTATACCAAATGACATGCAATTAGTTGATTTAATATTACAAGAATATGGAGAATCAACCTATTATACAATTCCAAATGGCAATAGGACTGATGAAAAGTATATATTTAAGTCTGATGGAAGTTATGAATTTATCATTACATACACAACCTTATTTAGATATAATTTCAACTTTTACTTTGAACCAAACTCTATAACAAGTACGACATTTGATCCAAGTATTGAATCTGATATTTTAGCTCCCGAAATTCATTTAATTAATCCAGAATTTAGTAAAAATGATATATCTGTATCTAAAGGTAATATCTATGTACCTTATACTGGATCAACATACGTTTATGGCCATTACAAAATAAAAAATAACAGTACAAACTCTTATAAATTTGTAAAACTGTATTATAATTTTATTGACTACGATGGAAATAAAGCTTTTGATGAGGATAAATATACCTATATTGATGGAGAAGGTACCCAACTATCTGGCGAAATTGGTTTTAATACATATACCTGTCTTACACCTAATTCAGAAGCTTATTTTTTTATAATTAATGACTTGGAGATAGGAGAAAGCAACATTCAAACTGAGGATGTTGCAGGAATAACTATATTATTTGAACCTGGGACTCCTGAAACTTTAAGTCCTGTGAGCCCAAATGTGGTAATATCTAATGAACTTATTAATAATGAAATAGAATGGACAGTGCAAAATGGAATAACAGAGAATGTTATGTTTACAGGTGGTGCTCTTTGGGAAAACAGTGAAGGTTTCTATGTAGATTATTCTGATGTATTTGAAATTATTTTACCAGGGATTACACATTCAGAATCAGAAAATTATCGTCGCTATGATGGAGAATTAACTCTTTCTGCAACATACTTAGATTGGGATAAAACATCAGTTTCACCTAACATACAATCTCGTTCAATAATAATAAAGGATGAAATATATATGTTAGAATTAGAGAAAAATAGAACAGATTCCATAGATCTATTAAAGAGTTCTATTTAATTTATATTATTAGATAACAAATAAACATCAAACAATATAGAGTCAGTTAAATACCTAGTTTAGTTAAATTACATGGCAACTTATACTGTTGCTATTAATGTACACTATTAGGTTTAATTATTATCAAGTTGTTATGGTGTTTATTACTATATTTTCCGACTTGACTCTCGAATGATTAATTCAGGATAAATCAGTAACCTTCTAGGTGTTTTATCTTTACTACTTAGAAGTTGTAACATCATTTCAGAAGACTCTATACCTAGACGTTCTGGGTTCATATCCACTGTTGTCATTTGTGGATGGGATATCAGAGAAAAGATAGTATTATCGTGAGTAACTAATGTTAGATCTTTTGGAACATCAAGTCCTAATAATTGGGCAGCTTTTAATACACCAAGACCCATAAGTTCGTTTGATGCAAATATAGCTGTAGGTCTATTTTTAGATTTTAGAAGATCCAAAATATTATTACATGTATAATCGATACAGTTAAAATGATTTGTATCCTTTATATTAACGATCATATCAGGACTTATATCGTAACCCTTTTCTTTCATCTTCTGCACATAGACTTGTTCTTTACATACAAATGAAAAACCATTTGATGCACCTCGAATAAAGGCTATATTTTTGTGATTCAGGCTAAAAAGGTAGTCCATGGTCTGCTCCATACCTTTTTCCTGGTCTACAAGTATTAAGTTTGTATCCAAACGGTCTGGATTTCCATTTATTAAAACAACTGGAATCTGCTTATTAAGATCGGTATAAAGGCCTGAGTTTTCACCTTTTGTTCCAACATCAACTATAATTAAGCCGTCTACCCCTGAGTCTACAAATCGCCTAAGGATATCAATTTCCTCATCTCCCCTACTAGTAGAACTAGCAAAGTTACAAAGGTAACCTTCCTCTCTAAAACGTAACTCCATTGAGTTCATAATAGATGAATAATAGGGGTTCTCCATGTTTGATACAACAACACCAATACGAAAAGACTGTCCCTTAATAAGACCCCGGGCAGTTAAATTTGGTCTATAATCAAGCTCTGTTATTGTCTCTTCAACAATTTTTTTTGCCTTAGCACTTACAGGGTGATTATTTAGAACTCTAGAGACTGTTGCAATGGATACGCCGGCTTTTTGGGCCACGTCTACAAGCTTAACTTTCAATGGGGACTCCTCAGTTTGATATTTTACCCTTTTACAGCTCCAGATGTCATCCCTTCACCTAGATGTTTTTGGAATAGCAAATAAATAATTATAGATGGTATAGCCATAATAACAAGGCAGGCAAAGATGATTTCAGGACGTGCGCCATGTATAGATGATGATAGAGAAATTACAGCCATTGGTAGAGTTCTCATCTCCTCTGTTCTAGAAAAAAGTAGAGGATTTAAGTAGTCATTCCAAGAGTTAATAAAAGCGAATACAATAACATTTACTGTAGCAGGTTTACTTAATGGTGCATAAACCTTAAACCATATAATAAAATAACCACCACCTTCTATTTTTGTAGCTTCCATTAACTCATTACCAAGAGATTCAAAGTAGTTTTTTAGAATTAATATTGCTATTGGTAACCAAAATGTTGCTGCAGGTAATATTAGTGCGGCATATGTATTCATCCAGCCTAAAGCCTTCATTGTTCTAAACAGTGGTGTAATAAAACATAATAACGAAATAGACATCGTTAACATTATTACCATAAAAATTGTATCCCGACCTGGGAACCTAATTTTTGCAAATGCAAATGCTGCTGGGGAGGAAACTCCAACAATTAATATTACCTGCATTAAAGATACAAAGACACTGTTAAAAATCATTCTGACAATAGGAAAACCAGATGTAAATAAATATGTATAGTTCTTAATTCCACCAACTTTAAAAGATGATAAAAGAACAAACATCATAGGGATAATATATATAGTTGAAATAAGGATTAATAGTGTCTGAGTTATATTTTTTTCTTTTCTACTTATAGTTTTAAACACATTAAGCCTCCTGTTTTTTTCTGTTAAAGGATATTTGTAGTGCGGATAAAATAACACTAATAACAATCATGAATACACTTATTGTGGCACCATAACCTGCCTGGGAATTCTGAGCTACTGCCTGATATAACATAGTTGCAGGGAACTGGGTTGCATTACCTGGTCCACCTTGGGTTAATAACCACACAATATCAAATGTTTTAATAGCACCTACAATTCCAAGTACTATTACGGTTGTATGGGTAGACCATAACCCTGGCCAAACTATAGATCTTAAAGTTTCCCAAAAGCCGGCTCCATCTATCTGGGCTGCTTCAAATACGTCTTCGCTTATTGTGGTAAGCCCTGCAATGTAAAAAACCATCTGAGCTCCAGTCCACTGGAAGATATTAGCTATAATTATGCACCAAAGTGCTGTATTAGGGTCACCTAACCAAACTCTAGTTAAAGAATCTAAACCAACTGTTCGTAAAAAGACATTTATAACACCAAAATATGGCTCATAAAGTCCCATAAAAGTTCTTGCAATTACTACTGATGAGAGTGTAACTGGAATATAAATAATCGCTTTAAAAAAGCCACTTCCGGCTAATTTAGGACGTAACAAAAGTGCAATACACAAACCTAAAAACATCTGTACAGTTACTGTAGAAACCATAAAAATAACTACATTGGCCATAGCTTTAAAAGACAATGGATCAGTAAATAGGATTTTGTAATTTTTTAGACCACGAAAAACCATTGTTTCAGGCATAAAGCCATCCCATTTATAAAAACTTAGCTTAACGACATAAAATAGACCATAAAAAACAAATAGTCCTAGTAGAACTAAAATAGGAGTTATAAACAGATATCCTGAAAGGACTTCTGCTCTCTTCATACGTATTAAAGAACCTGTTTTAGGTTGTTTCATAATTACACCATCCTGATAAAAGTGACCAGCTAAGGTTAAAACATAGCTGGTCTTTAAAATTAAACTATTATTTCTCTGAAACTAATTGTAGAGCATCTAATTCAGACTGAATGTCGTTACCTGCTACAACGTTTTGAACTACAATACCTAACTGAGTAAATACAGCAGGATTAGAAGTTCCTCTAGGAGCTGCCATATTGTTATTAGTTGCATCAACAATTGCATCTACACCATCAGCTGACGCTTTGTCTTGGTATATTGTTTTGTTTAAAGAAGCACCTTTTAAAGATGGAATAAGACCAGAACCAGGTCGACCTGTTTGGTAAGTTCTTCCCTCTCCAACTAACATATACTCAAGTAGTTTTGTAGCTGCATCTAATTTAGCTGCATCTTTTGCTACGTTTTTATTTATCGAAATACCAACGTCAATTCCACCAAGAACAACTGGATCTCCACCTGCAAAGTTAGGAACTGGAAATGCACCAAATACGTCATTATCTGTAGCTCTGTCACCACGTCTATCTGCGTATGGTTTACCTTCAGCATTTACATTTGTAGGGTTAGATAACATTCCAACTGCCCAACCACCGTTAATGTGCATTGCAGCTTTTCCATCTGCCCACATACCAATTGAATCTTCGTATACAGAAACACCAAGTGCGTCTTTTTCAATTACACCTTCGTCTACTAATTGTTTTAAAACTGTCATAGCTTGAACAAACTGTGGAGCATTCCATTTAACTTCACCGTTATCAGCTTTCTCAGTAATTCCTTTCTCTACCATGTTAGCAAATAGAGAGAAAATATCACCATTAAACCAGCTGTCTTTCAGACCAACAGTTAATGGTAATTTATCTGGGAATGTTGTCTTTAATTTAGCAATAGCTGTCTTCATAGAAGTTAAATCTGTAGGAACTTCTTTAATTCCAGCAGCTTCAAAATAAGTTGCATTGTAATATACAAACATTGTAGAAGCAGAACCTAGTGGTGCCATCAAAGTTTTATCACCACCTGATCTGAACTTAGCATCTGCAACAACTGCAGGTACTAACTGATCTAAAGTAGATGCAGCTGGTCCAGTTAAGTCTAATAGGAATGGCTTATATTTATTTAACAAAGAACCTGGTTGAACACATAAAATATCTGGTCCAGCACCGGAAGAGAACTCTGCCTGTAATTTAGTTTTGTAATCATCCATCTGGTTTACACTAGATTGTAGTTCGATATTTGGGTATTTAGCTTCAAATCCCGCTTTAATAACGACAAAATCCTCAACAGTAGGTAGTGACCATGTCCACCAAGTTAAAACTACTTTTTCTGGAGTAGTTGGTTGTTGAGCTGCTTCCTCTTTATTTCCACCTGCAAATATTGATGCCGATGCAATTAATAGAGCGCACACTGTAAGTGCTTTTAAAATTGACTTCATAAAAATCTCCTCTTATTTACCTCTTTGTAGCTTGATACCACAAAGTAGATTACTTATTTATACTCTGGTAACCACTGTTTATGGGCTTCCAAAAGTTCGTCGCACATCTGGGTTATTTTTTCTATTGGTAGATCCTGAGATGTATGGGGATCTAACATTGCCGCTCTATAAACAGCATCTTTACTCTGGGTTAAAGCTGCCTCTATAGTCATTAACTGTACGCTTATATTTGTTGAGTTTAAGGCAGCACACTGGGTAGGAAGGGCTCCTACAAAAACACCATTAACACCATTTCCATCGATCATACATGGGATTTCAACAATGGCATCAGTTATTAGATTTGAAATATAACCTGCTCTATTTATCATATTTCCATGAATACATATTGGTATATCAGTAACTACTGCATTCATAATATCTGCACCGTACTCTTTTGTTTTTTCGTGGACTAAACCTTTTCCACTAATAATGTCATCTTTACGTCTGTTCCAGTCATCGATCTGTTCAATACATCGTCTTGGGTATTCATCCAATGGAATATTGAAGTTCTCTATTAATTCTGGAGAGTCTCGTCTAATCCAATATGGAGTATATTCAGAGAAATGCTCCGAGGACTCAGCAATGTAATAACCAAAATATTTCATCATCTGAAACCGAATCATGTCATCGTGTTTACCAGAACTATTTTTAGCTGCTGCTCTTTTCTTAATTTCAGGGTAGAGATCTTCATCCCCGTCTCGTACTTCTAATAACCATGCCATATGGTTAATACCT
Organism: Spirochaetaceae bacterium; assembly: GCA_051531975.1. Lineage (GTDB taxonomy): Bacteria > Spirochaetota > Spirochaetia > DSM-2461 > DSM-2461 > Thiospirochaeta. The sequence goes on along the minus strand of JAOPTT010000009.1, from coordinate 254,776 downwards.
GCAACATGCCATCTAAGATCTTTAACTTCCATATCTAAAGATTTTAATAAATCTGGAGCGCAAACTTGAACTGAGTGACAAAGTCCAACTGATTTAATATTTGAAACCCTCTGAATTGCACCTGTTACCATAGCCATAGGATTTGTATAATTTAAAAACAGTGCATCTGGGCAAACAACTTCCATATCTTTTACAATATCGATAACAACAGGGATTGTTCTTAAACCCCTAAATATTCCACCAATACCTACTGTGTCCCCTATTGTTTGTCTTAATCCATATTTTTTAGGAATATCAAAATCTACTATTGTTGCTGGCTCATAACCTCCAACCTGTATTGCATTAAATACAAAGTTTGCATCTTTTAGCGCATCTTTACGCTGTTTTACACCTAAATATGTAAAAACTGTCGCTCTACCGTCGTTAATAGTGTTGTTCATAGATTCTAGAACTAATCGGGACTCTTCAAGTCTCTCATTATCAATATCGTAAAGTGCAATTTCTGAATCTTTTAGACTCTCATATAAAAATGAATCACCTAATAAGTTCTTTAAAAATATTGTGCTTCCTGCACCTACAAATGTTATTTTAATCTTGGATTTCATTACCCTAACCTTAAAAATAGATATATCGTAAACGTTTTAAGTGAATCACTGTAAACGTTTTAAGAATTATACTGTAAACGTTTACAGTATCCTACATCCTCTACTCAAATTCTGTCAACTTATAAATTGATATTAATTATATTTAGTCTACTAAAGTAAAAAAAAAGAAACCTATTAAGCTCTTAATCGAATAGATAAAATACACAGAATTGACTATAAAGTCTTTTGGTATAAGAGGTTATGTAAAACTATATTATTTTTAAGTTGCGAATCACTACAGAATGTATTGTTTGAATATAAGTTGTAAAATTAGGCCTTTAATTACAAAAACAGTAATAACTTAAGGTTAAATTAATATTCCTATTAACCTTACCTTATTCATGTATAGTTAATTTACTTCTAATTCTTTTGGGCTTATAATACTTATAGGTATTAAAAATTTTAAAATGTGGTGATGTTTATGAAGAAAGTAATAATAAGTTTTCTTTTGGTCTTCCTATTTTTTAGTTGCGATCCAATTGAAGATAGTCCCTCTGGAGCAGATCTAACTGATCAGATCTCGGCCTTTTCAAAAATTAACATAGATCTTCCTACTTCTATGTCTAGAAGTATAAGTAGAGTAATATTAACTGAAACTAACCTAGATAATGCAAATATTAATGAGTTAGAGTTTATCTATGAATCTGTAGACTTAATGGAAATAAATATCTATAACGCCATTATCGATTATTCCCAAAGTAGTACGATTACAGAAGATGATGATATTGATCTTCTTGGATTAGATGGAATTAGTTTTACATTGGCAGATGATAACTCTATAGTCATAAATTTCAGTGATAGTTTAACGAATTTAACTATTAAAATATTAGAGGATTCAAGTGGAGAACTTGATATAGAATCAACAATATATCTAAATAATAATGGTTCCATTATAAAAAGATACATAATGTATAATACTGCGAACAAATATATTGATTCTTATATAAATCGTAATTTACTTGGTGTTGATTATAATTATATTACTAGAATTTTTAATGAAAACGGTACATTAAATTATTTTAGAGAAGCAGAGATTTTAGGGGTTATTGATACATTTGTTTATTCTAGTAATGATAATACAGGTTTGGGATTTAATCTATTTTCAGACGGTGGTAGCAATACTTTAGAAGGTATATTAGTAGTTGATGACTCAATAGTAGAAACAAGAACATATACAGAACAAATAACAGGATCAAATCCAAAATTACTAGGTTATGAATATAATGCTACAACTGATAATTTTTACTCTCTAAAAAAAGCTCTTCCATTATTAAATTCACATACTCTACAACTTATTTCTGGGGTCTATTATGTCTACGACAGTGGTAACTCTTTAATTCTAACTCTTACTACAACTACTGAACAATATACAAACATAACTGGTTGGCAATACGATGAGCAAAATGGTGGAACAGCTATTACACAGGATGTAAACTATGTATTGTTAGAGACAGAACCGAATGGTGTATATTTTGATTACTCATATGATGGGACATACGATACAACTTTTACAACAATGAAAGCTATGGTCGATGTGGAATATCCACTGTTTAAAGCTTTAGAAGTTGATATGGATATAATTAATAGTATTACTTATTAACACTTTTCATCAGTAATAATTATACCAATATTTATTCGTACCACTTAGATTCACTTTCTGGTCTGGATTTTAAACATCCTCTTTTAAAATTCTAAGTATTCCAGATCTGTTAATAATTAATTTATAGTGGTAGAACTTGTCTGTATTAAGAGCGACTATAAGGTGTACTCTATAGACACGTCCGCCGTTTATTTTAATTCTTTTATCATCTTCTAGATACCATAGATCAGCCTTGCTATCATCCATATCCTTTAACCAGTCGTCTATTTGAAAACGTATAATCTCGGTTATAGATTCCAGCCTAGAGTGGTTCTTTTTTAATATCCCGGACTTTATTTTTATTCTTCTTTTATAATGAAAAATATCATTTTCAGGTAAAATTTTCCTAAAGGGATTAGGTTGTTTATATCTTATTTTATTAACAACTTCTGGTATGGTAGCAGAAGACACAAAACTAACTGCTCCAGATGATCTACCAACTTTGCTTTTTAATGCTGGATCAAATAGATTAGACTGCTGGTCTGTTGTTAGTCTTGGAAGCATATTACCAAAAGCTGTACGTAAAATCTCTTTTATTCTATCTTTTAATATATAAGACAGAACTATAGCCATAATTAACAGACTGCTATTTTTAGGGAAATAACTCTCTGCAAACATTACTATAAATACAGTTAAAGCCATAGCAACACCAGCCGCAATCCCAGCCATAATGTGCCCTATTCTTTTAGGTGTATTACTATTTTCATTGTTCATATACATGGAACTCTGGTACCATTTTTTTAATACACTATCTCTGTACGCCATTGTCTCTCCACATAATGGATTGTTTTTATCGTACTGATACCTAAAGTTCATAGATTTTCTATAAGTGACCTCTTTTTCGATTACGTTCTTTATTTTATCTCTAAATTTATACTCGTCTAAATGACTTTCACAACTATCAAAAAGGTTTATAAAACACCGGCCTGTAATAATACTTATGGATTCGTCAGCCCAGAGTAGTGCTGTTCTAAGATCTTCGTGGATATGATGATTTAGAAACAACATATGTAAGTTTCTAAAACGCACTAGAAATATTTTAACAGTTTTTATCATTAAAACTATTCTTTCCAGATATATATCCTCTCGTTGTCCTTTCTTTATTTCTCTTTTTATAAGCTTAACCAAGTTTGTAATTTCTGTCCGATATAAGTTACACAGAGTTTGTAATTCGTATAAAAGTTTATTATGAATTTTTGAATTACCTAGGTCGTGATCGTTTAATAATTTCTCAATTCTGATTAATGGGCTTAGGTCGTAATCTAGATCCAGAACATTTTCTAGACGAATAAGTGGGGAAGAGAACCGTGTATTTATTAACATACTGTTTAGAAAGTTTTTTAGGCCAATTCTTTTTTCATTAACATGTAGCTGAGATGGGAAAAAATAATAGAGTTCCAGTGAGAAGTTACTGATTTTCTCATCTTCTATAAGTGGATATTCAACTTTAATTTCCAACTGCTTTTTACTATGTTTACGTACAGAACATTTATATTCATTCAGCATTTATATTCTTACACTTCATAACCATTTTTATTTGATCTCCTTACTAATATTGCTAGAATTTTAATATAAACTAATATTGATTTATTTTATTAACGTCACGGTGTACAATATTAACCTTGTAATCAGAATCGATTAATTGCTTAGCAAGTCGCTCTGCAAAGGTAACGGAACGGTGCTTTCCTCCTGTACAACCCATACCAATTACCAAGCAACTCTTTCCTTCTCTGATATATAATGGTAATGAAAATTCTACTAGATCATAAATTTTACCATAGAAATCCAGACTTTCCTGATGGTCCATAACATAATCACTAACTGCAGATTCAAGCCCAGTTCTCTCTTTTAGCTCGGGGACATAAAATGGATTTCGAAGGCATCGGAGATCAAAAACTAAATCCACCTCTGGAGGTAATCCATTCTTGAACCCAAACGACATACAAATAATAGTTAATCCTTTTCTCTCATCCTCAAGGAACAAATCGACAATTCTTGTTTTAAGCTGAGATGGAGAAATTAGAGAAGTATCTATTATAAAATCTGCTTCATCCCTTACAGAATTCAATAGATCCCGTTCATTGTTAATGGAACCTTCTAACGAATAAGCATCATTTTTAGCTAGAGGATGCCTCCGTCTTCCTTCCTTATATCGATTAAGTAGAACTTTATTGTCAGCATCTAAAAATAGAAGTTTATAGACATAATTTTCCGCTGATAAATCATCCAAACTTTGTTGAAAACTCTCAAATATTTCCATACCTTTGGAATCAACAACTAAAGCTATCTTATGGATATCCTTTTTTTCGTCATGAAGGATCTCAGCATAATGCATAATTAACTGTGGAGGAATGTTATCACTACAGTAATACCCGATATCTTCTAGAGTATTGAGCACTGTTGACTTTCCTGCACCGGACATACCGGTTACTATTATAAAATTCATATTTTGAACTCCTGATTTATTTCAATTTTCTTCTCGAAAAGGAAGAGATACTGTAAAATCACTTCCTTCCCCCTCTTTGCTTTCCAGGAGAATGTCTCCACCAAATTCATTGGCTATATGACGTGCAATTGCCAACCCTAGTCCACTACCACCAATTCGGCTGTTCCTGGACTTATCCACTCGGTAAAAGCGTTCGAAGATCTTCTCCTGATCTTTTAGTGGTATTCCGATCCCATTATCTTTCACCTTTATCAGAAGTGATTGATCTTCTCTACCAACTTCTACAGAAATCCGTCCACCTTCAGGGGTATATTTTATTGCATTTTCACAAAGGTTCACAATTATCTGTCTAAACCAGCTATCTACACCCTTTAGATGAGGGATATTTTTGTCTATCTGATTAACAAACTCTATCCCTTTTTTTTCAGCCAGAGGCATAAGAGACCTAATAACTTCCAAAACCAGAGAGTCAGCTTGTATAAATGTTTCATGCTTCCTTACAATTTTACTTTCTATTTTAGAAAGCAGTAACAACTCCGAAATAAGTCGTTTAAGCCTGTCGGTTTCAATCTCTATAATATCCAGAGATCTATTTCGATCCTGCTCAGTTAATACATTCCAATTTTTTAGAGTTTCAACAAATCCACCTATAAGAGTCAGCGGGGTTCTTAACTCATGAGAGACATTGGAAATAAACTCACTCCTCAAGTTTTCCAACCTTCGCATTTCCGTTACATCAACTATTACTGCTAATACTCCAAAATGATCGTATGGAATATACTTATTGTTTATAACCGTGACTGTAACATCAAGGATATTATTATTATCATCCTGAATAGAAAAATTTTGATCTATTCGGGTCTTATTAACACTTTCAGTATGTTCCAGAATCGTGACAAGAACCGGATTCAGGACTTTTCTGTCTATCCGGGAACTGAAAAGATCTGCTTTATCGATATTTAACAAACTTTCAGCCTGAGAGTTTACCATACTGATTTTATTATTAGAATCCAAAGCAATAATACCACTACCTATACTAGAGAATACAGTATTAATACGGCTATACTTTTTGTTGTCCGCAACTACAAGATTGTTATAACGATTAACAATAGTATTAAAATGCTCAACTAGCTTTCCAACTTCCTCGCTCGACGACTGAACAGTTATATTGTTAAGTCCACTCTGCATTGCTCTTTCTGTTGATTCTAATAGTGTTTTCATCTGGGTTTTCACCCGTTTATTAAAAATATCTATTAAAATAATTATCCCAATTAACAGAATAAAAAACATACAACATAATGTCTGAAAAAGAATTCTATTAATTCCTAATACCCCGGGAATTTCATTAACCACTTCTATCAGGATATTCTGATCACCAATCAAAACTGGAGGCCGGGCGATACTCATTACAAGTGTATCATCGAGAGGACTCCTGTAGACCTTATATGATGTTTCACCCTTTTTTGCTTCTGATAAAACAGAATCATAGTAGATGCCCGAAATATACTCTTTCCACGAATCGGCAAGTAATTTGGAATCTTTATTTATGATAATCAGTCTGGCTCCTGTTATTTTGGCAAATTTTATAGCAGTAGACTGAAAATCAGGTTTTCCATTATCATTTTCTACCAAAAGATCACCAGCGACCAAATCTATCAAAATTAATCCATTATTTCTGGCTTGATAGACATACATACTGACTGTTCTTAAATAGAAAGATAAAACAACAACAATAAACAGGACAGATAACAATGTAAAAATACCGTAAATACGCCTATTATTCATAAATTACCTAAGTATCTGATAACCGACTCCACGTACTGTCTCTATAGTTACAGCCTGTATAGAATCTATAGTAAGTTTCATTCTAAGGTTCCTAATATGGACATCTAGAATCCGATCATCCTGGGAAGCATCTTTACCTAGTATGTCAGAAAGAATTCTCCCTCGGCTGATTGCATTTCCTTTGTTTAAAACCAACAGATGAAGAATTCTAAATTCAGTAAGGGTAAGGTTTATAGTTTCGCTACCTTTAGTTACTTTATACTGAAGGGAGTCAATAATAAGATCGTTAATTCTTAAAATATTACCACTACTGTATTTACCCACTCTTCTTAAAACGGCGGATATTCTGGCAAAAAGCTCTCTGAGGCTAAACGGTTTAGTTAAATAATCATCAGCGCCTATTCCAAGGCCTATTACTTTGTCAGTTTCTTCACTTTTAGCAGTAACCATAATAACAGGAATATTCTCAAGTACTGGATCTGTTTTGAAACGTCTGCATGTTTCTATTCCGTCAATACCTTCCATCATAAGATCAAGTAAAATTAGATCTGGCAGCTCCTGGGCGGCAATTTTTAGCCCTTCTTCTCCCGAAAGTGCATGAACAGTTCTGTATCCCTGATTCTTTAAGTTCATAGAAATTAATTCGATGATATGTATTTCATCATCAATAATAAGTATTTTCCTATTAATAACAAACCTCCCGTACAAACCTTGTCCTTAAGATTATCCCCAATGAATCTCTAAAAGTAAAGCTTAATCCCACATCCCTAAGTTTATGAGTACTATAAAGTACTAAGTTTTCCTTGTGTCAGGTTTTTTCCGTTTTCCGCATCAAAAAGGATATACCTATCTTCTTTGAAACTGATAGCGATCTCTTTTCCTACCTGAAAATCAGACCCCCTGAATACAACACTTGTAAGTATAGTTCCATTAATATCGATTTTTACAATTGTCTCCATCCCTGATGGAAGTGTCGAATAAACGACTCCCTTAAGTTTACCATTCTCCTCGATAATAATATCCTCGGGTCGTATACCAAGTAGAAGTTTCTGATCTTTCTGTACTGTAATACTTGATGAAACAGGTGTATACATAAGTTCGATATTTTCAGATTTAAGAAGTATCTCATCCAGATTTGTATTGTTACCAGTTGTTTCTAATATATTCATATTTGGACTACCAACAAAATCTGCAACAAATGAATTCCCAGGATTATGATAAACCTCTAGTGGAGGATCATACTGCTGAAGGAATCCATCTTTCAACATACATATTTTGGTTGAAAGTGTCATAGCTTCTAACTGGTCATGGGTTACATATACAAAGGTGCAATCTGTCTCTATATGCAGTCTTTTAAGTTCTGTTCTCATTTCCATTCTAAGCTTGGCATCCAGATTGGAAAGAGGTTCATCCATAAACAGAACCTTAGGACCGGTTGCAAGGGTACGGGCTATTGCTACCCGTTGCTGCTGTCCACCAGATAATTCTGAGGGATAACGCCCAGCGAACTCTTCGATCTTAAGCATCGTTAATAATTCATTTACCCTGTTGTTAATATCCTCTTTTTCCCACTTCATATTTTCTAGCCCAAAAGCTATATTTTTATGAACTGTCATATGGGGCCATAAAGCATAATTCTGAAAAAGAAAACCAACATTCCTTTTATCAGGGGAGATATCAACTCCTGTTTCCGAAGAAAATACAAGTTTGTTATCAATCCAGATCTCTCCTTCTGTTGGCGATTCCAATCCGGCAATCATTCTGAGTGTTGTAGTCTTCCCACAGCCCGATGGACCAAGAAGACTCACAAAATCCCTGTCGTTTATTGTCATGTTAAGATTTTCAACTGCTACAAATTTTCCGAATTTTTTTGTTAAGTTTTTAAGTATAATTTCTGGCATTGGATTAGCCCCCTATTCCTTTATCTACAGAAGCTCCTGTAAATTTGTTTATTAAAACATTACTAATAACGACTATGCTTACAATCATCAGATTTATGGCATTGGCATACTGATTCCAACCTTTCTCATTATATTGAAAGAGCATGGTTGTAAGAATTTTTGATGAAGGTGTAACAAGAAGTATAAAAAGCGATAATTCTCTCATACACGATATAAAAGGTAATAAATATCCCGATAAAAAACTCGTCTTTTGAATGGGTATAATAATTTGTGTCATTCGCTTAAACCATGAAATACCGATAATAGTTGCGGCTTCTTCTATTTCATTACTAAGCTGATGCATAGCACTAACGCCTGCCCTGGAAGCGAAGGGTAGATATTTAACCGCACCGATAAGAACAAGTAGAGCGAAGGAACCGTAAAGAGATGGAATAAATCCACGACGTATAGCAAACATGGAGAGGTATATTGCTCCAAAAGCCATACTAGGCATTAGATAAGGGAAAAAAGCTAGATTGTTGACTGCAAGGGATAGCTTTGAATTTTTTCTTTTCACTATTGCATATCCAGCCAAAATCCCTACGGTACCTGCAATAAAGGAGATTATAACTGATAACTTTATACTATTCATCAATCCTGTAAAAATTGATGGATTACGTAAGACACCAGGTTCTCCATTAGCAATCTCAAGGCTACCTTCTCCTACCCAGAACTGAGTCGTTAGATTACTTAGGGAGTAATTTCCCGGTTCCATAATAAATGACTCAACAGCAAAAGAAATTAAAGGCATTATACATACCATAAGAATCATAGCCATTAATAGAATAGATAGAGGTGTTCTTATTTTCCTTAATTTAATAAGCGCTATATTAGAACTCTTACCGGTAATAGTTGTATAGGAACGTCTTTTCCCAATAATTTTCTGATTAACTGAAAGTATAAACACACCTATTAGAATCATAACCAGAGCCATTAGATAGCCGTATCCCGGATTCAGACCGTTTAAAGTCCTAAACATCTGGGTTGTTAAAACTTGGAATCTAACTGGCGTTCCAAGAAAAGCTGGAACTGCAAAGGCACTCATAGAACTAGAAAAAACTAGAAGAAAAGTGGACAACACTGCTGGTAGGACAATAGGTATAGTTACCCTCCACATAATTTTTGCACGGCTTGCTTTTAGGATCAAGGCTGCTTCTTCAAGATTAGCATCCATATTTCGGAGGATTCCACCAATAAGTATATAAGCAAAAGGTGCATAGTGAAGTCCAAGAACCATAACAATAGGAAATGCACCATATGCAAACCAGTTTGGTGTCATAAGACCAGTTATTGATGTGAAGAATCCTGGAACTCCCCCTACTAGATCATTTTTAAAGAAATTCAACCATGCCATAGCTAGAGTCCACGAAGGCATAATATATGGAAATATAAAAAGGGTGGACATCAAATTTTTATATCTAAGATTGGTTCTGGTAATAAGCCATGCAAACATCCCCCCTAAAGTAAGGGAAATAAAACATGTACCAAGGGCCACTCCCAGTGTATTTAAAAATGGAATATAGAAAATTTTAGCACTATTTTCTGGATTAAAAAAAACCTGCTTCCAGTGAAAAAGTGTCAGATCTCCTAGACGTGAACCTTTAATCTGCATAAGTTCAGATGAATGAACTTTAAATGTGTCCATTAATATTGTAAACAATGGGACAACCGTCAGGTAAGTCAAAACTACAACCAACGTTACCAAAATTATATTGTGAGGTTTTTTTATAAAGGATTTAAACCTATTAGCTGAATTCATATTACCCTCTACTTAATTTATTTTAATATAAGATAGGACACTATGGATTTAGTGTCCTATCTTTTTATGATTTGCTTTATTAGTAAATATAATTGTTAAGAAATGCTTCTACTTCAGCACGGTTCTCAAAACAGTACTCAGGATCTTCCTCAACAAGGATTTTATCCCATACAGAAACAGGGTGGTCTCCTTCCTGTATTCCTATAGTAGGATTAGACGAATAAGTACCAATATTCACACTCCAAGGTTTAAATCCTTCCTCAGTTAAAAGGTGTTCTATAAAGAGCTTTGCAGCATACTCATTTTCTGCACCCCTACTCATTAGAGCATAGATTGGATAGTAGAAACCGGAAAATGGTTCCATTTCCATAATTGGAGCTAGTGCCAGGTTTTTTGTTTTAGCATATCGAAATTTGGAGTATACAAAGAGTCCAACATGTTGCTTTGCCTGTCCCCGGATCCCAATATTTTCTGCAGTAGTTGTATCAGAACTTGTTAAAACTAGTCCATTGTCAAAAACAGACTTAATCCATTCATAACCTGCATTTTTGGTGGTTAAAACAATATCTTTCCCATATAAGGACTTATAGGCATCGGCAATTTTTTTAGCAACTTTATCAGAAGTCACCATAGTCATAAAATTGGCATTAACACCCTCTTGGAAGGGATTCTTAAATTGAAATTGACCTTTCCACTTAGGCTCCGTCAATTCCCAAATATTTGTTAAAGGATATTCGTTAGTTTTTTCATTATTGTATATAAAAACTTTGTTAATAATAGAAAAAACAAGAGGTTCCTGATATTTTGCTGGAATAATATCTTTCATTGTTGGTGGGACATAGTTGTAGAGATAATCAAGGTTTATAAGTTCACCCATAACTCTTCCACCATCCTGGGCAAGAACAAAGTCAGCACCTTTAACTCCAGTACTTCCCTCTTTTGAAACTTTTTCAATAAGTTCGAAGTCTTTTAGATTTGTCGCTTCTACTTTTATTCCATATTTAGCTTCAAAAGTTACTGCAGCCTTAGATATACGACTTGAAACAGAGTATACTACGACCTTTCCTTCTGCCTGGGCAGCAGCTACAAGTTCATCGTGGGTCATCTCTTTTTCAACTACCACAACTTCATCTTTAGCGACACTTTTACTCTTTTTAGTAGATGCTGTACAACCACTAAAAAGTAGAAGAGCTGATAGTAATACCATCAGAATAGATACTTCTTTTTTTAAAAAAATAATCATTTTTGCTCCTTTTCTTATTATTACGTTAATGCTATCTTAAGATTTCTTAAGATAGCATTAACTCAGACTACACCTTGGATTCTATATTGTCAAATAAATTAATAAAAAAATTACATGAGATTATGATCTAAATATGGATGAATTAAGTTGTAAACAAAAAGGACATATTTCTAATAACCACTTTTTGAAACATTAGAAGTTTTTATGGATATAATTAACAATATTACTTATTAGATTCTAGTAACTTTATTAATTTATCGATAGATACAATAGCTTCTTTCATTTTGTATTTTTCTAATGAAGTTTTTATTTCATTAACAATTGATTTGATTTCATCTGTTATATTATAACTGCTTAATGTTGAAAGCAATTCCAATGTTGGTTTAGGTTTTCTCTTTATTAGAGTCAATTTAACTGCTTCTAACTCATTTAGTAAAAATGGAATATCAACTTCTTTTTTATCTTCACTTTGCTCATCTTTATTATCTAATATCCCAGAACTATGAACAGCTATTAAAACATTGTTATAATCTTCATCGACCTTATTAAAGAAGTCTTCTAGCTCCTTATCATCTTCAATTAAGATCTCCATCAATTTCATCTCTTCCCAATAATTATTAATTCCTAAATTTGATGAAACACCTTTGGCAGTATGGACTTCTCTTTTTGCTTCCTCATTGTTTTCATCTTTTAATAGTTTCCTAATTTTACCAGTAAAATCCTTTTGATCATCTAAGAATCTACTTAACAATTTAGTATATAGTTCTATATTATTTCCAACTCTTTTTAGACCAGTGACAGTGTCTATTCCATCAATTTTAGGAATACCTGTTTTATCATTTAAGTTGTCATTATTAGTAAAGTTTTCTGGTAAGTTCCGCTCTCCAGATTTTATCCACTTATTCAAGGATTTCCATAAAGAATCTGTCTCAATCGGTTTTGTAACATAATCATTCATACCGATATTTATAACTGAATCCCTAACTCCTGACATTGCATCTGCTGTCATAGCTACAATAGGAAGAGTATCGATATCTATTGTCTCTCTTATTACTTTAGTAGCGTCATATCCGTCCATTATAGGCATCTGTAGATCCATTAAAACGATATCGTAGCTATTTTTTAAGGCTAAAGAGACAGCTTCTTCCCCATTATTAGCAATTTCCACATAAAAGCCCTCACTTTCTAATAATTCTGTAGCAACCTGCTGATTAATTAGGTTATCCTCTGCCAGCAATATATGTGCCCCTCTTATTTTATCAAAACCAACTGGGTACTCATCCTTAGACTGTTTTTTTACAGCGTTTGTTTCTTGACCAAATGCCTGCATAATTGTATCAAAAAGTAGAGATTGATTCACAGGCTTTAAAACAAAACCTACAAAATTATTATTTTCTACACCATTTAGAATTTCATCTCTACCATAACCTGTTACAAGAATATATTTAGGTCTTTCCTGGGGACTTAATATCTCATTTATTTTTTCAGCAGTCTGGAAACCATTTAGGCCGGGCATACTATAGTCCATTAGAACTAACTGAAAACCTTTTTCTTTTGCTTCATATTTTTTCTGGATAATCTGTATAGCTTCATTCCCATTATCTACAGCCACTGAATTCAGTGAAAAACCCTTAACGTATTCAGTTAGAACTTCACGGCTTGTTAAGTTATCATCTACAATTAAAACGTTAATATTAGCAAACTCAATTGGTATAATATCTTTTTTTACTTCATCACGGCGCTCAAACAGACCTGAAAAGTAAAAAGTTGACCCCTTTGTATAAACACTTTCAACTCCAATGCTTCCACCCATAAGTTCCGCAAGTTTTTTACTTATAGATAGACCTAAACCTGTACCACCATATTTTCTTGTTGTAGAGGTATCTGCTTGGCTAAAAGATCTAAATAACTTACCTTGTTGATCCTCTGTAAGACCAATACCAGTATCCTTAACCATGAACTTAATTTCCGCGTTTTCTTCAGTGGCATCTATAAGTTCTGCAATAACAACAATCTCCCCTGAATCAGTAAACTTAATAGCATTATTGACCAGATTTAGAAGAACTTGCCCTAACCTTAAAGGGTCTCCTACAAGTTGACATGGAACATCTGTAGATATATGGAAGATAAGTTCTAGTCCACTATCTAAAGCTTTTTGACTAATCATCCCACCTAAATTATCAAATACTTCATGAAGGTCAAAGTTAATTAACTCCATAGTCATTTTTCCGGCTTCAATTTTAGAGAAATCTAAAATATCGTTAATAATACCTAATAGATTATGTGCAGAGCCATATATTTTATGTATGTAATCGGTTTGTTTTACATCTAAATTCGTTTTCTGTATCAGATGAGAAAGTCCAATTATAGCATTCATGGGAGTCCTTATTTCATGACTCATATTTGCAAGGAAATCAGATTTAGCTTTTGTAGCTTCTTCAGCCATATTTTTTGCTAATTCTAGAGCATTCTCTGATTTCTTTCTTTCTGTTATATCCAGATGTATTCCATTGGCACTTATAGCCTGTCCATTAGAATCATAGGTTATATGATATTTAATAAATACATGTTGCAGCCCACCACCTCTTGGTAGAACTCTGTATTCAAACTGACCTGTAACAACTTCAGGAGAGTTAAAATGATACATTAACTTATCTCTTATTAAACTATGATCTTCGGGGTGTACAAATCTATTTAGATATTCTTTAAATTTTAATACATATCCACCCTCAGCTTTAGCTGTGGTATTAACTATTTTATAAAAGTTATCATTCACAGTGTATGTATTGCTTTTAAAATCTTGTTCCCAATAGGCTAATTTGGCAATGTCTGATGCAAAATCACTATTTATTTGGGCCTTTTTTAATGCTTCTTCTGCCATCTTTCTCTCTGTAATATCAAGAGAGTACTCTATCATCTGAGTTAATGTTCCATCTTCATCAAATATTGGATAACCATGAACTTCAACAAAGATCGGGTTGTCATTTTTATCATAGTGAATATGCTCTACTTCGTATGGTTGTTTGGTCTCTTTAATAACTTTAAGTGGGCATGGATGTTCTTTACTATCACAGGGAGTATCAACCCTGTGGGTCAACTTATAACATGTTGTAAGATCTTTACCATCAGCTGATTTTTTAGCTGCAGAGTTTGCCAATATGACCTCGTAAGTATTGGCATCGATAACATAAAATGGGTGGGTTAATGCCTCGATAGTATTCTCTAAATTTCTTTTTGAAACATTTAATTCTTTAGTTCTTTTTTCAACTCGATCTTCAAGTTTCTCGTTTGAATCCTGGAGATATTTATTTGCAGCCTCACTTGTTGATATACTAAACAGGGTAGCACCTGTCGACAATAAAAATACTATAATAATTAAAACTATAAAGATATTTCTGGTAACATAATATGAAGATAACGCATCATCTTTATCAATTTCAGTTGCAATACCATAGTTTAGATACTCATTCCATATCCAGGCACCATAAACCTCAACACCTCGGTAATCTCTGTAACCTTGGGTATTTATACCAGAACCATTTTCCAGTGCATCCTTAACCATAAAAGTATATTCTAACTTATCAAAACCGATGGATTCAGATGAGTTCTTTGTTAGGTCTATTAGAGGGTCTTTAATCATCAGATTAAGAATTGGTGACTCGCCCTGCTTTATAATACCAATTTCCTCAAGGTTTTTATTAAACCTACTTGGGCTAAGCATGTATCCATTTCTATCAAATGTATATGTCTCCCCAGTGTTACCAATAGTTCCTATTTGTGAAATCCTTTCAAACTCTATTTTTGGATCTTCACGTTGAGTCATAACTGCGATTATTTTACCGGTATCATCCTTTATTGGTACCGCATAAAATAGACTAGTATTACCAGTGGGATTATCACCTCGATTAAAGACGTCACTATATACTGGGGGTATAAAAGTCTCATTACCTAAAAATGTGTTATCTAGTAACTCGGGTCTATATTGATAAACAATATTTTTTTCACCTAGGTTAATATTTCGGTTTGAACCTATATTTACACCTTCTGGAGAAATTATAAAAAAACCATCAGAGAATCGATAAGGATTTAGCTTATTAAAGTAGTATCGAATATCATGCTGAGATTTACTGTTAATTAATGTCTCTTTATCTGTTGGAAGTTCTAATAAGTCCTCTATAATTGCCAACAATGCAGGACTTGTAGATTCTAGTTTTATCTGTTTTAAGTTACGATCAGTCCACACTTCTAAAGATTCTTGGGTCGTAGTGACAATAGTATACAGTTCTGATTCAGTTTTTTTAATTGCTCTTTGTCTTATATTTTGAGTACCCATAATTGAAATAATCAACATTACGGTCATACTAATAGCTAATATAGTAAGACTAAAAACCCTCATTTTTCTAATATTAAATGTACCATAATTTATCTTTTTAATTTTAATAAACTTCTGGCCAAAAAATATAATACTTAATAGAACCACCATAATAATAAAAATGAAGAATATTTTATTAATGGCTGATTCATCATTAACTTCAGCTAAACTATTTGATAAATTACTGTTCCATTTAGTTTTTAGTTCAAGCATCTCTGCACTAGTAATACTTGCCATTGCTTTTATTAAAATAGATTGCATTTCTGGCCAATCATCTCGAACAGAAATATTTAATTTTTGATAATTTTTTGATCCTAACTCTATCTCTCCAGTTATCTCGATTTCTGATAGATAGTTATCTGTTATAAGATAATTAACTACTGCCTCTTCGCTTAACATTGAATCTATCTGGTTAAAGTTTAGAGCTTTTAAGCCTGTTTCAACATCTTTAAAAGGTATTATTTTAATATTAGGAAAATCTTTAGATATAATCTCTTCGTAAAAGAAACCTTTTACAATACCAACTCGTTTCCCACCTAAGGATTCTAAATTATTAAACTTATTACTAATGTGGGAGACAATTACATTTGGGTTATTCATGTAACTTTCTGTAAAAAGCATATAATTTTGTCTGTCAGGTGTATTTACAATATTCAGCATCAGATCAATATCTTTTTGCTTAATCATATCTAGAAACTCATTCCATGTAGGGCCTGAAACATACTCAATATCGATACCGATCTTCTCTGCCAACAGATCCATATATTCTACTGATAAACCTAATGGAACCCCATTAACATTATAATTAAATGGTGGCCAATTCAGTTCATTATGCACACGAATTATAGGATGAGAATCTAAAAAACTTAACTCTTTTACAGTAAGGTCTAGGTCATTCTCTTCGCTAGAGTATCCAAGCCAATGACTTCTTATCTCTTTTATATAACCTACTGGTATAACATCACTACTCTTTTGAAGAATAGATCTTAATATTGGTAAATCTTTTCTGACACCTATTGATATAGGGACAAGATTACCTACACCAAAGTCTAATGTTCCACCAGGTTTTAAGTTAGAGACTAAAAGGTTATCCATGAGATAGTTAACAACAGGGGATAAATCAAATAAAACATCAGCTTTACCACTTGATACAGCGATTATAGCTTCTTCTGTATCTTTAACTGTTAAGACATTTATCTCAGGATATTCTTTTATTATCCCTTCATAATAATATCCTGAAGGGATAGCAAAGGTCTTTCCAAATATATCTTCAACAGTATTAATTATATCATCAGAGTTCTTTACAAAAATAGACGGAGCAACAATAAGATAGGGATCAGTGAAATTCAAAACCTTTTCCCTTGCTTCTGTAGGCACAACATTAAGTAAAATATCAAGACCGTCAGTTGTAATCATTTCAAAAAAGTCATCTCTAGTAGGACCGGTAATATATTCTATTTTTAATCCTGAGATCTTAGATATTTTATTCATATAATCAATGGAATATCCTAGCGGAGTATCATCTCGATTAAAGTTAAAAGGAACCCAGTTTTTAATATTACTAACTCTAAGAACTGGACTATTTTGTATCCATAACTTCTCTTCATCTGTGAAGTTTTGAGAATATGTAGATAAAGTAATAAAAAGAAGCAATTCTAATACTAATATTATCTTTGTTTTCATAATGATCCTTTATGAAGTGTTACTCTTATTATAATAAACCATACATATGAATTTTACGAACATATTTTCCTTAATGAAGCCTTAATCCTTATATAAAAAGTTATACCCGTTATATAAATCTACTTATACTTTTTTGATAGATAATTATCGATATTGTGTTATATATTATATAGGCTTTATAAGTATCAGGTCATTTTAGTAACGGAGGTTTCATATGGACATCAGTAAATATCTTACAAATTATATTGGTTATATTGTAAATGACAAACAGACAATTCTACCTTTAGAAACAGATAAAGGGGACGTTATTAAATGGCTGGTTGTCTCAGGCAGTGCCCAAATCCAGGGAGATAAGATATTAAAGTTAGAGAGTGCTAAAGAGAATGAAGTTATTACATTAAAAGCTACTATAAGTGACCAGGAGTTCTTTTTCAGAGATATTATATTAAAAGATGAGTATGTTGCACACTTAATGACATATTTTAACCATGATGAAGGTAAAAAGAGTGGAAGGAATCCTGATGCAGGACTACGTCTAGCTTATAGTTATGATGGTTTGGACTGGGAACCTCTAAACAATGGTAAAAGTGTTGTTAATGCTACACTAGGAAAAACAAATTGGCTAAGAGATCCTAACACCTTCCGTATGAGGGACGGTTCTTTTGGAATTGTGGCAACTCAGGGATGGGATACACCATACATTTTCTACTTTCATAGCCATGATATGATAACGTTTAATGAAAAGATTATTAGAATTAGTAGAAAAGGGGCTGTTGATAATAACCCTCATCATAAGTTAACAGGTAAGCGAGTCTGGGCTCCTAAAGCCTATTATGATATTGAAAAAGACAGATATATAATATTATGGTCCGATCCATCACACCCATGGAAATCTCGTACAGATGATAAAACCTCAAGGCCTATCTACTGTACAATAACAGAGGATTTTATCTCAATTTCCGGGCCTTTAAGCTTTTTTGAAACAGAGTTTCCATTAATCGATGCTTCCATATCAAAAGACAAAGGGTATTATTACCTTTTTTGTAAAGATGAGAGATCCGGTAAGAAGAATATAATTATGGCAAAGTCACAAACCTTAACACCAGGCTCATTCAAACTTGAAAATATTTGCGTAACTGATCCTAATGATTTTGTAGAAGGTCCTTTTGCATTTAAATCACTAAAAGATGGAAAGTGGTATCTATATTACGATGATTTCCAACACACACACACCTATAAATATTCATCTTCAGACAGTTTAGATACAGAGTGGAAACATCACGGTATTAACAAGCAGCTTCCAATCAAAAAATTAGACTACCAAAGTCGTATTAGTCATGGTGGTCATATTGAAGTTACACAAAAAGAACTAGAGTGTATCATTAAAAAATATCAAGACAGAGAGATGGACTTACCTTTGAACAGGTAGACTACCAGTGTAACAAAAACCTAATAGACCTTTCATTAAATTCAGATATTAAACATTTAGAAATTACGATAGCCTACGAGAAAGTTGTTAAAGAGTTAATAGATTCAAAACTAGATTATAGGATAGTTAGACCTTGTGGTTATTTCTCAGACATGGCTAAAAAAGGACGTTCTTACCTAGTAGGAAAAGGAACCAATAAAATGAATCCTATTCATGGTGCCGATCTAGCCCAGGTCTGTGTAGAGACAGCAGAGGGTGAAGAATTAGAAGTTGAAGCTGGTGGACCAGACATCTTGACACAACGTGTAGCTGCAGAACTAGCCTTTAAAGTATTAGATAAACCAATAAAAATATCAGTAATCCCTATGTGGTTAGCCCGTTTCTTAGTAAAAGCTATTAGACTACTTTCAAAACAGTTTGGCGACCTAGCAGACTTTATTGTGACTGCTGGAGAAATAGATGGCGTAGGTCCTAAACGTGGTAAAACTACTCTAAAAAGTTACTTTGAGTGGTTAAAAACTCTTTAATATAGAAAGTAATATGCTAAAACTTTTCTTTTAATACCTCCTCCTAAATCTTCTAATTGCCTTTCTTTATTATAAACAAACATATTTTCTCCTTTATTGAAATAAACTCTTTTATATTCAAACTATTCTGGTTTTACTCAACCAAGATATAGATGAATTATGTACTATTATTTATAAGAGTCATACTAGTATTTCAAACTTCAATTATTAAACTATTTATTCAATAAATGAATTATATTCAAATATAGTATACAGATATCAAATAGTGATGTACTATTAGGTATTATCAAAAAAAGGGGATATAAATATGAAAATGTTTATTGCTGGAGAATGGACAGATGCATCTGATCTTTCAGAAACAAAAATAGTAGATACTGCAAATGGAGAAATAATCGATACTGTTCCATCTGCGACTACAGATGACATAGTAAAAGCAATTGAGTCAGCTAAACAGGGACGTATAAACATGCAAAAGACTCCAGCACATGTCCGTTCAAAAATATTATTAACAGCAGCAGAACTTATCGAAAAAGACCATGAGGAATTAAGCCAACTTTTAACAAGGGAAAATGGGAAACCCATTATTCAGACAAGAGAAGAAATATCAGCTACTATTCGTCTTTTTAAAGGATTTTCTGAAGAAGCAAAAAGGTTGACGGGACAAACTGTTCCTATGGATTCTGTACCTTCTATGGAAAATAGTGTGGCAATGACAATTCGTCAGCCTGTTGGAATCGTGGCTGCAGTTATACCTTTCAATTATCCTGCTGAGTTATTTGCCCATAAAGCTCCAGCTGCAATTGCTGCAGGTAATGCCGTTATTATTCAACCACCAACTACATGTCCTTTAACGATTCTCAGATTAAGTAAATACTTAGAAGAAGCAGGATTGCCTAAATTTGCACAACAGGTAATTACCGGTGATGGTGCCAAAATAGGTAACCATTTGGCTAAAGATATTAATATTCAGCTTATAACTTTAACAGGAAGCACTAGAGTAGGACAACAGGTTGCAAAACTTGCAACTAGTAATATGAAAAAAGTTCTCTTAGAGCTAGGAGGAAATGATGCGACAATCGTTTGTGCCGATGCTGACCTAGAGCTTGCTTCTGAAGGGATTATTATGGGCCGTCTTGCTCGAGGGAATGGACAAATTTGTTGTGCTGTAAAGCGAGTAATTGTTGCCAGTGAGATATTTGAAAAATTTACCAATCTATTAACAGAAAAAGCTAATAAATTAATCATGGGAAATCCACTAGGAGAGAATACAGATGTTGGGCCGTTAATTTCTGAAAATGCCGCAAAAAATGTAGAACGACTAATAGAAGATGCAAAAAGTAAAGGATGTACCATTCGTCTTGGTGGTAATCGGAAGGGTTCTTTTATCGAACCTACAATAATTACTGATATTGACCCGGAAACTGAAATATTTGCAGAAGAAACATTTGGTCCAGTACTCCCAATAGTACCTTTTTCAACAATTGAAGAAGCAGTTAAGATTGCCAACAATAGTCCATATGGATTACAAGCAGCAGTTTTTACAAAAGATATAAATACAGCCATGGATATTTCTTATAAACTAGATGTTGGTGGAGTAGTAATAAACTGGGGATCTGCAGTACGAGCAGAGAATCTTCCTTTTGGTGGTACAAAATTAAGTGGTGTTGGAAGAGAAAGCATCAGGGATACCATTCTAGAAATGACTGAACAAAAAACAATAATCATTAAAGATGCGCTTAAGATGTATTCGTAAAAAGGAGTTCAAATCAAACTTATGCAGATGCTAGAAATACGAGGAATAAGTAAACGATATGAGGCCACACTGGCTCTTAATAATATACATATCTCAGCAAGTGCCGGAGAAGTTCATGCAATTGTTGGGGAAAATGGCGCCGGAAAATCTACATTGATGCGGGTTTTATCTGGTGCTACAACCCCAGATTCAGGAGAGCTTTATATAAAGGGTAAAAAAATTGATATTTTTACACCTCATAAAGCATTTGAACATGGTATACGTACTGTATATCAGGAATTCAGCCAAATACCTAATCTTTCAGTAGCTGAAAATATATTGATTGGTAAAATGCCTTACTTTAAAACAAAATTCCTAGTCGACTGGAAAAGTGCATATTTACAGTCCCAGGAAATACTTAATAGCCTAGGATTTCCAGGAATAAATGTAAAAGATAAAATTAGTAATTTAGATGTCTCACAAATGCAAGTTGTTGAAATTGCTAAAGCGATTACTGAAGATCCTGAAATACTGATACTTGATGAGCCATCAGCAGTTCTTGCTGCACCTGAACTAGAACAACTATTTACTCTGATAGAGAAACTAAAGAAAAAAGGGACTCTTATCATATATATTTCACACCGGTTTGATGAAGTATTTAAAATAGCCGATAAAATTACTATTTTAAAAGATGGCGAGAAGGTTAAAACACTTCCTACTTCAGAAATTGATGAACAGGGTCTCATTCATCTAATGGTAGGACGATCTATTGGTGATCTGTTTCCTGTTCGTAAACTAAATACGGGAGTTCCTATACTTAAGGTTGAAAATTTATCTAAAGAAAAGGAATTTAATAATATTTCATTTGAATTAAAACAAGGTGAAATTCTAGGACTTTTTGGATTAGTAGGAAGTGGTAGAACCGCCTTGAGTCGTTCTTTGTTTGGAGCATCTAAGATTGATTCTGGGAATATCATTTTAAAAGGAAAAAAAATCACTCCACAATCACCAGGGGAAGCGATAGGACATGGATTAGCATACCTAACAAAAGACCGGAAAATTGATGGTTTGGTTCTTTGTAACTCAATTAAAGAAAATATGACTTTTTCAATTTTAAATAAGATAAGTAAGGGTATTTTCCTAAATAAATTTTTGGAAGCAGAAAAAGCCTCTTCTATGATGGATAGCATGGAGGTCAAACCAAAAGATTACAATCAACTTGTGAGTACTCAAAGTGGGGGAAACCAACAAAAAGTACTACTTTCTAGATGGTTATTAACTAATTCAAAAGTATTGATTCTTAATGAACCAACTAGAGGTGTTGATGTAAAAACTAAAGCAGAGATTTATAAACTCATTGGTAAACTTGCACAAGATGGACTCGCTATCATAATGATTTCATCGGAGCTTCCAGAAATTATCGGGTTAAGCAATAGAGCTCTTGTCTTTAGACATGGTGGAATTGTTGGTGAATTTGCTAAAGAACAAATGACAGAAGTCTCACTTTTAGGTTGTGCATCTGGAATATTAATAAACAAAAACATAGGAGATAAAAATGGCTGATATGGACAAACCTATTACAAATACTAAAAATAAAATAAGTGAAATGCTCAATTCAAATAGGTCAAAATCAAAAATGATTAATTATATTATAGTAATAATATTTGTATTATTAATTGTTCTTGCAGCTTTGTCTACAGAATACTTCTTTACTCAAAGGAATATAATTAACCTACTACGTCAGGTTGTAACAAACGGTTTGATTAGTTTAGGAATGTTAGTAGTTATTCTAAATGGAGGAATTGATTTATCTGTTGGTCCTGTAGTTGCTTTAGCTGGTATGGTCGCTGTTAAGGCTCAAACGAGTATGCATTGGTCTATAGCAATTATATTGGCACTTCTTGTTGGAGTTTTATGTGGTTGCGTTAATGGATTCTTCATATCGAAGTTTAAGTTACAACCTTTTATTGTTACATTAGCAACAATGGGGGCAATTCGAGGGGTAGTATACATCTACTCAGAAAGCCCTGTACAACCAATTTATCCTGCCTTTAGGGCACTTATAGGTGGAGGTAAGCTTGCTGGTATTCCTACACCTGCAATTATCATGTTTGCATTCTTTCCAATACTCTGGTTCTTTTTGAATAAGACAACAACTGGACGAGCAATTATTGCCATAGGTGGTAATGAAGAGGCAGTTTGGCTGGCTGGACTTAATGTGAAAAAAAATAAAATGATAGCTTATATGATTTCCGGATTTTTTGCAGCCGCAGCAGGAGTAGTTTTAGCATCTAGACTCGGTATAGCACAACCAAATGTAGGTGTCGGTTATGAACTTGATGCAATTGCCGCTGTAGTTATAGGTGGTGGAATGCTTGGAGGTGGAGGAGGAAGCGTTCTTGGTACTTTTGGTGGAGTATTCGCCCTCGGATTAATAAATAATCTACTAAATCTTTTTAATGTGCAGTCTTATTATCAGCAAATCATTAAGGGAGGAATAATTCTAACCGCAGTATTAGTTCGAAATAAAGAAAAACAACTTTAGTTTTAGTGTCTTATGAGAATTGAGATGTTAAATATATAAAAAAAGGAGATTATAATGAAAAAGTTTTTAATGTGTTCTGTGTTCTTAATGTTAAGTTTCATGGTTTTTGCCACTGGTCAAAATGAAGAATCAAAAGATGGTCAAATTAAGATAGGAATAGTCAACCTATCACAGGGACCTCCCTATTTCATCGCTATGTCAAAAGCTATAGAAGATGAAGCTAAATCTAATCCAAATGTAACAGTTTATGTTACTGATGCAAATGGCGATCAAGCTAAGTTAACTTCTGATGTAGAAGATATTTTAGCAAAGAATGTAGACGGTATCATTATAAGTGGTGGTTGGTTTGAAGATGCACCAGCTGCATTGGACATGATAGAAGAAGCAGGTGTTCCAGTTGTTTTAGTAGATAGACGATATGCAAGTGATAACTTTACAAGCTGGATTGGTCCTGATAACTATTCTATTGGACAGCAGACTGGAAAATATATTGTTGAGAAACTTAATGGGAAAGGCCGAATTATTATTATAAAGGGTGGACCTGCTGATAACTCAATTGGATATAATCGTTCAAATGGTGTTAAAGATATTGTAAGTAAAACAGATATTGAAATAATTGAAGCTCCAGAATACGCAGGATGGGGAGCTGCTGGTGGACAATCACAAATGCAGGATCTTTTAGCTAAATATGATTCAATTGATTGGGTTTTTTGTGAGAATGACTCTATGGCACTTGGTGCACAACAAGCAATTCAAGATTCTGACAGAAGTTCTGAAATCATGATTTCTGGTGTAGATGGTGAAAAAGCTGCATTATCTGCGATTATGAAAGATGGGTCAAACTATGCAACAACAGGTCTAAATGATGCTGATGCCATAGGTCGTGCTGGATATAAAAGACTGATGTCTATATTAGCAGGTGATGAACCTCAATATGAAACAGTATTCAATTCACCATTAATTACCTCTGAAAATGCAGAGGAATATTATAATGCTGAATCTATTTTCTAAATATGTTTAGTATAATAACACTGGGGGGAAAGTATATCTCTCCAGTGTTATTATCAAGGCATACCGCCAAGCTTTTGAGATAGTTCATTTGCTATTTTTTTCATTGGAATACTCATTGATTTTAATTTTTTAATTGTAAATCTTGAATCAGGACCAGAAATACTAATTCCACTTCTTACAACCCCACCCTTTTCAAAAATAGGAACAGCTATACAGCGCATTTCATTGGAACATTCATGATCATCAATGGCATATCCCTGAATTCGAATTTTATTAAGTTCTTCTCTGAATTGTTCCGGTTTAACTATTGTATATTCTGTTATTTGGGGTATCCCTTGGGCAATTATACTATCGATAAATTCATTACTTTGATAAGTAGAGATTGCTTTTCCAATGGATGTATAGCTTATAGGAGATCTATCACCTATTTGGAAATCAACTGCAACAAGCTGGGATCCTTTTACTTTTTGAGTTACAACTGTATATTTGCCATCTAATACAGCATAATGAATAGTTTCACCAGTAATTTCACAAAGCTGTTCTAGTGCGTGTTTAATATATTCTGTCACTTCATTATCTCTTAATAAATTTTTTCCAAGAGATAATACTTTATAACTCAACTTAAAGTTTTTTGATGATTCCTCACGACATACATATCCAAGTTCTACCAAAGTCATTAAAAAGCGGTATGTTGTTGTTTTATCAAATCCCGTTAATTCTGTTAACTGATTTAGTGATACGGGATTGCTGTTTTGAGAAATATGTTCTAATAGAAGAAATGCTTTAGCCACAGTTGAACTCTTATTTAGTTTGTCGCTTTTATTTATTGACATATGGATCCTTTAGTGGAATTTTAATTATATTATATATTATAATATCAAATATTGTAAGCCGTATTCAAATAGTAAAGCACACAAAAGTTCATAAACTGAACCGTTTAACTCAATAAAAAGCATCCGACAGAATCAAAGACATGAAGAATTTTATTAACTTCTTCTTGCTATCAATTCCAGTGAACTTAAATAGTAAAACTATCATCTACTAATAATCGTGGAGTCTTTTATTTATGTTCAATACTAATATTGTTATTCGCATCTCTGGATCATATGTATATATTTAGTACCTACTTATATGATTAAAACTGCAAAGATAATCCAATAATTTTTTCAAGCTCAATTAATATAAGGTTTTTATTTAATTTCTCATTTTCTAGAGCAACTAGAGCTTTTTGTAGTTCCTGCCGGCTATTATCCAGGTCAAGAAGGGAGGTTCTTCCATTTTCATAATTACCCTGAACTTTTTTAAAATTAATTTCCTGAAGTTTTATGTTAAGTTCATTAACTTCGACATTAGATCTACTTAAATCC
Source organism: Spirochaetaceae bacterium (assembly GCA_051531975.1). GTDB lineage: Bacteria > Spirochaetota > Spirochaetia > DSM-2461 > DSM-2461 > Thiospirochaeta. The sequence continues at coordinate 228,654 of JAOPTT010000009.1, read as the reverse complement.
AGATCCAAAAGAAGGGACTGAATGTTGTCTACCATTGTTTGTTCAGAATACTCCAGTGTAATTTCCATTTTTTGAATAATTTCGTCTAGTTTTAACAGATTGTTTTGATCTTCTGAACCCTTAATTCCTGAATCTAAAGGTAGTGAAAAAGAGAAGGATAAGGTCATACTGTCGCTCCAATCTTCACTAGTCCAGGAATCTGAATTAAAAAGAGGATTCATACTTGTTGACCAACCTAAAGATAGACCCAACGAAGGCGATTTTTGATTCTTTTTCAATAATTCCCTATTTTTCTTGGCAAGTTCTAACTGTAGAAGTGCCATTCTGTACTCTTCATTTTTGACCAGTCTTAATTTTAGTTCTTTGGTTTCCAGATCTGTATCAGTAGTTCTATCAGGTAAATAAACCAAAGAAACTGACATATGAGGCTCTAGTCCCAGTAGTTCCCGAAATTGAATTAGTCTCTTTTCCTGTTCTACACGGGCTTTCTGTAATAAAGGCAAATCACGGGCTACAGAAATCTGGGAGGTTAAAAGATCTGATTCTGATCGTAGACCTTTATTGTAAAGGATTTCTATCTGTTCAAAACGGCTTTGAATTAATCCTGAAATCCTCTCCTGAAGCTCTATTTTTTTCTCTCCAGCAGAGATCTGATAATATAGTTTTTCAAGCCCTGCCCGGAGATCTCTTATGATAATTTCCTGCCTAAGTATAAGTAGATTATATTGTAACGCATTAACCTTATCCTCGGTTTTCATGTTTGTTTTTAGGTTTAAACGTAAATCCACCCCAGCACGTAATGACCAGTTATCTTCCTCAGAAAGATCTTGATCCTCAGAATTAGTAAGGCTACTTATTAGAGGTGAAGATCGTGATAGGTTACTTGTTAAACTGATACTAGGAATAAGATATCCTTTACTATTCATATCACGATAAGCTGCAGCCTGGTCAATCAATAATTTACGTAGGTCAGGATCATACTCTTCCATTTTTAACCAAGCGTCTTTAAGTTCAAAGGAAATGCTGGATTGTTCTACTTCCTGGGCCATTAAAAAGAAACCATTTAACATGGTTAAAAACATAGATAGAACTAAAAACATTTTATTCAAAAGTTGACTCCTTTTGCCCTGTTATCTGGAATATTTTTACTGCTGTGTGTTAAAAAAATAATGGACGGAACTGCATAAATTGTAAATAAAGTTGATACAATTAGACCACCTGAAACGGCAATTCCCAGTGGCTGTAGAATATTGGAACCCTCTCCAAGACCTATTGCAAGTGGAAGCATTCCAAAGATAGTTGTTAATGTTGTAATTAGTATTGGTTTAAAACGTATTGTTGCAGTTGAAATAAGCGCAGATTTGTAATCAGGATAGTTCTTTCTATTTTTTTGATAGAAATCGATCATAATGATAGCATTATTTACAACAATACCTCCTAATAGGATCGTACCAAGAAGTGAATTTAGGTTAAGAGTTGAATTAAATATTCTTAAAGAGAGAATAACTCCAATAAAACCAAGAGGAATAGTTACAAGAATAATAATCGGTATCCATAGAGAATTAAATTGAAATGCAAGTAATATGTAGATGAGGACGATAGAGATTATCAGAGCAAAAAATAGAGAATCTATAGATTTATCCATTTCAACCCTCGGGTTATCAAAGCTGTAGCTGTAACCTTCTGGTAAAACCAGAACTTCTTTCAGATAAGCTTGAGTTTCTTTCTGAATCTCAAGTCTCTTGGCATCACTAATCCTGAAACCAGCTGATCCATAGATCTGGAATGCTGGTTCCCCATTTTGACTATAAATCTGTGAAACGCCCTTACTAGTACTAAAATCAAAAAAATGTTTTAGAGGAACAAAACTCTGTTTCCAGGGAATTAAAAAGTCTTCAATTTCCTCTCTTGTATCTAGATTTTCCGAGGGATAATCTGCGGATACATTTACATCGTTAGAACCATCATTTAATGTAATAGATGAAGTTCCTGTTAAAACTCTACGTATTAAAGAAACAAGACTTGATTCAGACCAAGGGGGTAATTTATTAATAGTTTCCTCTCTGGGTTTCATATTTAACTGCTCAATTATTGATGAAGAAGGCCGTGTGAAAATTCTTCTATATAGTTCTTCCTGATTCAGTAGCCCTTGTATTGCAATAAGAAGATCCACTTTTATTCCCGGATCGGGACCATATATACTCATTTGAAAATCAAAACTCCTAGGAAGAGGAAGTGCAGCTGGATCCCACGGGAGGATGCTATAATACCAGTCCCCTTTTGATACAAATTCCTTTTGTAGCAGTGTTATTGCTTCTTCTGTATCCTCAGAGCTTCTTAAATCAAGAAAAGTCTGATTAAACCGTCCTGAAAGATTTGTATATTTATTAACAAGTCGATCTCCGAGAATATTCTCTATAGTTAAATTCATATCAGGCAATATCTCCTTCATTAGTTCTTCAGGATCACTGATATTGGAATTACGAAAAAAGAGTACAATCCTATCAGATGTTGGAGTAGATATAATTTCCCTTGGGATTTCTGGTAATACGACTAGAACTGAAACTGCTAGAGCGCTAAAGGCTAGAAAAAGAAATATAAACGCTCGTCTTTTTTTGTGCAGTAACATTTCCAAACTTTTATGATAGATAGAGATAATTTTTTTTATCACACTCTCAATATGATTTTGTACCAGATGTTTTCTCTTTTTTCTCTTTGTTCTATTTTTACTGAAACGGAAGAGTTGGTAGGATGTTAACGGCACTATGGTCAATGAGACAATTAGGGATACTAGAAGACAAAATACTACGGTTCTTGCCTGATCCCCAAGTATTGCATTTGTTAAAGGAGCCGTAAATGAAATTGGTAAAAAAACAAGTACAGATGTTAATGTGGAAGCGATAACTGGAGATCTTACCTGGGCTACCGATTCTAATATAACTTGTTTTAAGGGAGTATTTAGATTTTCCGGTTCTTTACGGTGCCTGTGTATATTCTCCATAACAACAATAGTGGAATCGACAATCATTCCAACCGCTAGGGCTAAACCTCCTAGGGATATAAGGTTTATAGATACTTTAAAAATTCCCATAAGAAGGAAATTCAGAATGATTGTTACAGGTAGGGATGCTGCAATAATTAATGTGTTTTTCCACTCTCCTAATATGAGAAAAACAATAATAATTGCCAGAAAACCACCTATCATAGCTGCTTGAATAACGTTTTCTATAGATTTTTTTATATATTTAGCTGGATCGAGATAAAGAGAAAACTTAGAATCTTCAGGTATAACACCTGTTACCCTAGCATCCTCCATTATCCTCTGAATTTCACTAGTCATATAATTTATATTTCCACCTTCAACAGGGGTTGCAGTTAGTTGAACTGCTGGAATTTCATCCACAAGAAATACACGGGACGGCAGGGTATATTGAATATTAAGAGTTGCAATATCATCAAGAGTAATACTTGAATCCCCTACTTTCTTAACTTCGATTCTTGGAAGATCCTTTAGGCTTTTCCCACTCTTTTCTAAACGAAGACTTAAACGCCCGGTCGAAGTTCTAATGGAACCAAGGGGTTGGGGTAAAAATCCGGACTGAAGAGCGCTATTAACATCAAGAATTGTAATACCGTATGCCAACATTTTTTTTTGATCCAGAGTTACATCAACTATTAATCTCTGTGTATTATAAAATCCAATTTCATCTAGATCCTGTAACTGATTTAATTTAGTTTCAAGGTTGTTTTTTAATATCTGGTATAAAGCTTCTGAAGGTAAACTCCCGGAAGTGATACCCATAACAAGATATCCTGCATTTTCACCATCTCTATATCTAACATTATAGGAATCCCTTATTTCATTTGGTAGTGTTGAATCGATGGAGACCATAATGTTCTCAACTGCGGTTCTAGCATCGTCACTAATCACGTTCCAATCAAATGTAAGGTTAAACCTGCTGGAATCAGTAGAATATGTTGTTTCTATCAGATCAATATTTTTTAAAGAGAGAAGTCTAGACTCAATTGGTCCTGCATATTGTTCCTGAAAATCAACAGCTGATATTCCTGAATGTCTAAGATCTATCTGAACCTGTGGTCTTCGTGTTTGGGGATACATCATAACCGGAAGTTTAAGAACTATATAAATCCCAAATAGAATAAGTACTAGGGTAAACAGAAAAATACCTGTGGATTTTTTAAATATGTAATCAAGCATCATTTTTTCCCTTGGTCGCATTATCGTTTAGATTTGCTTTTATAAGATCCTTTAACTCCATTCCTTCTTTCTCATTTCCACTTATTTTATTTATATAACGTTCTCCTGCTAATATTCCTGAGCTTACAGTTATCTTTGATTCACTTTCCTTTTCAACTTCTATCTCACCTAGAGTTAACTTGTTATCTTTATTAATTTTCCATAAAAAGGTTTTATCTTCATCTCTTACTAGCCCGTTACTCTCTACAGTAATACCTTCACCTTTCTGGGCTTCTATATCTACAAATAGTACCATTCCTAGAAAAAGACCCTGACTATTGGGAAATCGAATATTTAGAGTAAATAGCCCTGTATTATAATCCGGTTCTTGGGATATATACAAAATCCTTCCATTATATGATTCTCCTTCGGTAGTAATTCCAGAAACTGATATCTCCCCGAGATTTCTTATAGCCTGGGTATCCCGGTCGCTTAGGCTTGTTATTAATAGAAAGCTTGAATTATCAAGTATTGTTACAGCAGGAGTTCCTGTGTTGACTTCTTGTTTTTCAAAAACATTAACTTCAGATACAACACCTTTTATACGGGATTCAATTATTACAGGAAGAAATGTTTCTCCCGCAACATTTCTTGTTATCCTTATTAGTGGCTGTCCGACATAAACCCTATCTCCTACTTTTACAAGTATGGTTTCTATATAACCAGAAACAGACACTGTATGACTTATTTTTAAAGCAGGTGAAAGACGTCCTCCGATTGTAACAACTCTTCCGGCTTTTGCTGGATTGGCAACAGAAAACAACCCTCCTGATCTACCGGAATTTCTTCCTCCTCCCTGATATGACTGAGCCATAAGAGAGAAAGATAATGTCATTATTATAAAGAAACAAATCATAGTTATAGATTTCATATTGTACCTTCTATTTTTATTATAGTTTATAATGAACCAAGAAGTTCATATATATAAAAAAGTTAATGATGCTACCAATAATGAGTTAAGAAATAATTAGATACTGATTTAGCCCATAATAATTCACCCCTTTTTATATCAGCTTAAACTATAATTTAGGTGGAGGGTATTAAAATGAATAAAGTTGGATTGACTCTTATTAAATTTTTTAGATTATTAGGTTCCCTTGGTTTTATTGGAGGGATTTTTGTTCTGTTTTTTGTTGGCATGCCCTGGTATATCTACCAGGATGAAACACTTCCCCCTTGGCTGAAAGTAGCTATTTATTGCTTTCTGGGTGGTCTGTTTCTTGTTCTTATTACAGTGGCTGCTGAACAGGGAGGAAAAAAAAGTGAAGCGGAAGTTTTAACCTTTGATGAAACAGAAAGAAAAGTCAGTATTCAGAACTCTAGTGAAATTCCAGGGAAAGAGATAGAAAAGAATCTGGGACTTGTTAAAGGGCATACCATCTATGCCATTTGGATTGGAAAGGATCTCTCTTCCATGATTCGTTTGATCTTAGGAGGGGAACTGCTTGAATATACAGATATGATGGGTAAAGCCAGAAAACTCGCTACTAAAAGAATGATTGACGAAGCAGAAGAACTTGGAGCAGATGCAATTATCAATGTCCGTTTTATGACAACCAGTGTAATTGGTAGTGCAGCAGAATTACTTGCTTATGGTACGGCTGTAAAACTAAAATAATTATCTTCATGATCTTTATGAGATAAATACTTATAATAAAAGTAGGATGAGATGTCAAACATTTTAGAAAACGATAATAAAATCAAAAACATTACTGTTAGCTATTATATAATAAGTAGCCTTTATACTTTTTCTGCATCATTTATTTGGGGAATAAATACACTTTTTCTACTGGACTCAGGTCTGGATATATTAGGTGTATTTATAGTTAATGCCATATTTGCAGCAGGAATGTCTTTGTTCGAAATACCAACAGGAGTATTTGCAGATACAAAAGGTAGACGGTACTCTTTTCTTGTTTCAACGATAGTACTTTTTATTGGAACTGCTGGTTATTATTTTTCCTCGGTATTAAATGGAGGAATCCTGTTTTTTAGTATCTTTTCAATAGTTATGGGTCTTGGTTTTACATTTTACTCAGGTGCAGTTGAAGCGTGGATAGTTGATGAACTTGATTTTAGAGGGTACAAAGGAAAACTTGATACAGTTTTTTCTAAAGGAGCATCTATTTCGGGTGTTGCTATGATCTTAGGAACCATAAGTGGTGGTTTAATGGGTTATATCAATCTGAGTATACCTTATATTGCCCGTGCTATAGCTTTAATTTTGCTTTTTATATTTGCAGTTTTTAATATGAAGGAAATAGGATTTACCCCACTGGGTAACAAAGAGAGTTATTTCATACATCTTAAAAGATTAACAAAAGATTCAATTAAATTTGGATGGAAAAGAAAATCTGTCAGGTTATTAATTATAGTCTCTTTTTTCCACTCAATATTTATGATGTGGGGATTTTATGCATCACAACCATATTTTCTAGATCTATTAGGAAGTAGAGATGCTGTATGGGTATCTGGTTTTATTGCTGCAGGTATTGCATTAGCCCAGATATCAGGGAATTCTCTTGTTGGAAATTTAATAACAAAAGTTAAATATAGAACAACTATTTTAATTACTTCCGGAGCATTATTAGGTCTTTTTTCTATCTCGATCGGTTTATCAAAAAGTTTTATGATGGCTCTTATTTCATTTTTTCTTTTAATGTTTTTCTGGGGAATATTCGCTCCAATAAAACAAGGATATATACATCAGTTAATTCCTAAAGAGAAAAGAGCCACAGTGTTATCATTTGATTCTTTAATTGGAAATACTGGAGGTATGATTGGACAACCAGGTTTAGGACTAATATCAAAACTCTTTTCGATAAGTTTAGGGTATATTGTAGGTAGTATCGCACTTTTTTCTACTGTCCCATTTCTTATTGGTATAAAAAAAGAAAAAGACGATGCTGATAAAACTTAATTTGTAATTTAGTATTTCGTATAATATTATTTAAATATGAGTATATTTAATAATGAGGTTAAGTCAGTAAAAAAATTAGATACTAAATATATAGAATTTGCATCAACATCGAAGCTAAATATTAAAACTACAATTAAAGGATTTCTTAGTTCTTTAATAATTATCGAAGGTTTTGAGAAAAAGAGAAAAAAAATTAAAAAGAAGCTAATTCGTTTGTTAATTGCGAGTATTATAATATTAATTACAGGAACTACTATAATAAGACTTTTATTAAATAGTTTAGGATATGCACATATTGCAAAAGCCTATGATTTTTCACTATTTATCAGAAATATTTCAGTAGTTATGTTTTTAACAAGTTTTTATTATTTAATACAATTATTACGATTTAAACTAATACATTTCCCCTATGACGTAGGTTTTACTCTAATACCACTTTTTAAAACAATATCAGATAGTTTTGACACCCATGGGAATTTAGAAGTTAATTTTGATCTAACCGACATATTGAATAAAGAAGTCAGTCGTAGGGAGGATGGAAACCTTAGGCTAATAAGTTTTGCAGAAAATTGGTTTAATGGGACCTTAACTCTAGAGAATAAAAATGATATTACATGGAGTATCAATACATATCTTACAAGAACATTTAGTCATAGAAGTCATTATCGTACTGAACATACAGTCGAATATACATTTAAATATAATGGTACAGAAAGGATTTATACTTCAGATGTTATCTATAAACATATTTCTGATTATAAAAGAACTCTTGATATCAATTGTTTTATGCAGCAAATAAAGAACATCACGATTTAATACTTATTTAAGGAAGTTATGGATGTTCATATCATTAGAATATGACATATTTGGAAATTGAATTATATCTATCAATTTAAATTTAGTGTGTTAATGCTGAAAACATGAAAAAATCTATTTTTATATTTTGAACTTTTTTTATTTTATTTAAATAATTTGTAACTTTTTGGAAGTTAAGTTGTCTTACTATATATAACATAATAATTTTTTTTGAAAATTCTCCTTTTTTTCGGATCCTGCTACTAGTAGGGTCTTTTTTTTTATATGAAATAAAATCGATTGAAAATAGTTAGCAGGCTTACTCACATGATTGAAAAGTTGTTTCTCTAACTATTATATAAAATTAGTTTATACCAAATCATTATTATTCTAGGACCTCCAAATACAATTACGGTTTACTCTATATTAAGAGAAAAACATTAACATATATAATTTTAAAGAAAAGTGTATAGGTTAGTGCTTTTCAGCACATAGGGATTTAAAACTACTATATAGGCTATGACAAAATAATTTTTATTACCAACTCTTTGTTATACGATCTATATTCCCATAGTTTTTATGTATGATGAATTACTCTATATGGGTAACCTCATATACAAATATATTTTAGATTAATATAATATTGTATGCTTTAGTTTACAAATCGTAGATTTATACAGTTTTGTATGCTATAGTTTACAAATTGTAGTTTTATATAGTTTTGTATATTATAGTTTACAAATTGTTAATTGATTTAGTTTTGCAAGCTATAGTTTACAAGCTGTATATTTTATTGATTATAATGTGATAAATGAGGAAAACATATGAAATTTAAAATGAAATCTCCTAATATAAATATTGAAGCTAAAACTAAAATTAAATCTATTAGCGTCATTAGTGGTAATGATATTTCAAATGTCATTAAAAACTACAGAGCAACTAATAAATTATCACAACAAGACCTTGCAAAATATTCTAATGTATCACGTATAGCTATAAGTGAATTTGAAAATGGTAAGACAGATATAAGAATTTCAACTCTATTAAAAATATTAAAAGTATGCAGTTTATCACTAGAAATAAAGGAAAGATGATGAGTATTTTATATGTTTTTTACAAGAATAGTATTGTTGGAATACTTACAAATAATGATGATGCCACACTTTCATTTGTATATGATTCTAATTGGATTTTATCTAATGAATCTTTTTCATTATCACCTGTATTAGATTTAAAAAGAACTGAACCATTTAATAATAAAGAGTGTTTATCTTATTTTGAAAATTTAATTCCCGAAGGTTTAGTTAAAGAACGTTTAGAAAAATTATTAGGAAAAAGTGTTGAAACTGGATATAAATTTTTAGAAGAATATGGAGTAGACTGTGCAGGAGCATTTATTATTTCTCCTAATAAGACCCTCTCTATTAAGGTTGAAAAAGATAATTATAAACAGTTAGATCTTAAGGAACTTTCAAAAGCATATAAAAATAATGAAAACTTAATGGCTCATGTAATAAAATATCACAATGGTAGGTTTTCTTTGGCAGGTGCACAGGACAAAATACCAGTAGTATATAATGAAGGCTCCATTTATATTCCAATAAATGGAGCTCCAACTACGCATATATTAAAACCTCCACATATGAATAAAACAGTAAAAGACAGCGTATATAACGAATACTTTTGTATGAAATTAGCACAATCATGTGGATTGAATGTTTCTGAGGTTGATATCATAAGCGGAGAAATACCTTTCTATTTAATAGAAAGGTATGACAGAGAAATAATATCTGAGGATGAAGTTGCACGTCTACATCAAGTCGACTTTTGTCAGGTTCAAAACTGCTTAGTATCAGAGAAGTATGAAAGTAACAGTGGTCCGAATCTTAAAGATAACTATAATGCTATTCAGACATATAGTTCAAATGTTATCGAGGATGTTAAAGAATATATGAACTGGATATGTTTTAATTTATTAATTGGAAATAATGATTCTCATTCTAAAAATATTTCTTTTCTTTATGTAAACGGTAAAATGATATTATCTCCATTTTATGATATTTTATGCACAAGTATTTATAAAGAATATATTTCTAATTTCGCTTATGAAATGAATAAAAATAATCATTGGTTCGAATGGAATAACGATCATTTTAAGGCCGAACTATGTGGTTGGGGGCTTGATAAAAATTCAGATATTTTAATAGAGTCATTTATTAAAATGTCTTCCAAATTGGAAGAAGTTTTAGATGATGAAGTAATTAATTTTAAATCTAGATTTCCAGATATAAAAGCTGCTGGAAGAATTAAAGCAGAAATAAACAAAAGAATAAAATCGTTTAGTAAAAGAATCACAAAAGAGTAGTTTTGTTAAAATCAATAATTAAAGACTAAATAGTCTTAGTTACTTAAGTAATTTTTATTATTGTATTATTCATAACAAAAAATATATTCCTTAATAATAATAAAAGATAAGCTAATTATTCAATTTATATCTTATATAAAAAAAGACCCTGCTAGTAGCAGGATCCAAAAAAAGGAGTATATTTAAACGAAAATTATTACGTTGTATAACTAATAAAACAACTCAACTTTCAAAAAGTTACAAAATCTTTAAATAAAATTAAATTTTAGTAAAGATATTATGATTAAAGAGATAGACAGTTACAGGATCTACACCGACTGTAACTCCCCTATGTATTATTAGATGCTAGTACCTCTGATATTATTTATTCAAAGAGGTGAAGTCATCCATATTAATAAGCACGCCATTTAGTCTAGATTCTTCTGCTGCTAAAGCCATTAGGTGACTTTGTATTGAAAGTTCTAATGGACTAGGAAGCTTATGTTCCTTGTTTTCCAGATGCATGATTAGATCCTTAACAATACCTTCGTCTCCACCACTGTGTCCTGTTGTAGGGTTTTCTGTTTTTATTGTTGTTACCTGTTTTGTCTCAAAATTATGAATTTCAATAGTGTTTTTTTCCATTGCACCTCTGATTTCTCCCTTCTCTCCAACCAGTTTGATTGTCCTTGAAGTCTCGTTGGTAAATGCTGATAGAGTGAAAACTGCCTGTACACCATTTTTAAACTCAATATTCATTGTTTGATGCTCCATAACGTCATTATCACAATCATAGACACAACGACCGTATGGGCCTTCCTTTAGAGCTGTTATAATTCCATTAAAAGTCTGATCTACAGTTAGGATATTAGCTGGCCAAGTATTTAGTTCTTCCAGATATATCTTTGGAGCGTAGTAGGAACAAGTTGTTCGGTGTTTACAACCAGAGAGACATCTTGAAGGAGCACCCTCTGGTCTGTTTTTTGACTGAAAAACCCCACGGCTACCAAAGGATGAAAGTCTGGAACAATCATCTCCAGCAAGGTATAGCAGTATGTCCATATCATGTGAACTTTTTGAGAGAATAACTGGGGAAGACTCATTCTCCTTACTCCAATTACCCCTTACATAACTATGGGAATAGTGAATGTAACCTATATTTTCATTATGTTGAATACCCTTAAGATTACCGATGGTACCATTGTCCAATATTTTTTTTATTGTTGAGAAAAATGGAGTATAACGCAGTACATGAGCCACAATAACTGATACATTGTATTTTTTTGCATTTGATAAAAGATCCATACAACCTTTAACATCGATTGCAACAGGTTTTTCAAGCAGTAAATGATACCCTTTTTTCATGGCTTCTATTGCCGGTTCAACATGTAACCTATCTGGGGTACAGATAAAAGCAACATCGGCCATTCGGTCTTTTGATAGTAGTTCGATCCAGCCTGGATAGCTATTAGACTCTTCTATGTTAAAGCGCTTACAGAACTCAGACCGTCTATCCTCCCGGGGTTCTGCTACTGCTATAATATCCAGCTCATTTGGATACCTCTCTGCATATGTAGAATATGCATCTACTCCCCTACTCCCTGCACCAATAATAACTGCCTTTATTTTTGTATTCTTCATCGGTTTAATCTCCTACATAATTGTTAATATTTACTTAATACATGACTGTAATTATCACTTCTTAAGTACTTCTCCATAGGCCTCTCCTAAAATATCCCATACTTTATCAGGCTCTGGAGCGGACAGACAAGTTCCCTTCCCTGCTCTATATGTCCAGGAAAAGATGGAATCGACTCCTTCATCAGCATAAATTTTTACAACATTACGAATGTTTTCTAGATCCCGTGGTGACCTAAAAAATGACTGAATCCAACGTTGGGAAGGCTTGTTGTTTGCCTTAGCTAATTTTACTGTTTTTCTTGCCATATCACGGTGTGCATCCAAAGGATCATTTCCATCAACTAAAATAGATGTAGAAAATACATCATAGTTTTTGTTATATGCAATTTTCTCCCAATTATCGAATCCCCGGGCTTGGGTAGCATAAAAATGGTTATCTGCAGGTAGAGAACACTGTGTTACAATTAGGTTGGGATTAATTGATTTAACAATTCGACTACCCTCTGAAAGTATTTCATTGGCTTGATCAAAACGAAATTTTAACACTGTTTTAGTTAATGACTTAGGCATTTCATAACCATATTTATCTTTAAAAATCTTTTGAGTAATTGGACTACGGCAGGTAAAATCCGCAGTTGATTGATAACTGATGGGGGCTACTGGCATAGCATAGTGTGGTTCGTCCCAAAAGAATCCATCCGCATTACAAGTAGAAGCCAATTCTTCAAGAATCCCATAAAAGTAATCACGGAATGCCGGGGAACTAGGAGAAGCAGCTGCAATAGGTTCTCCTGATATTGCTGTCCATTGACGGTCGTAGATACTACACTCCTGTAGGAAAACAGACGGAGGTTCTCCACCAAAAAACTTTCCGATCCCCCAGGTATTTAAGTAAACTTTCAGTCCTAATTTCTTAGCTGCATCAACAATTTTTGGTATATTTGGCTTCCAAAAGAAAATATCAAATTCACTAAGAGATAATAATACAGCAGTTACATTGTGAGCCTTCATCTCTTCGAAATCTTTTCGGGCATGTTCCACATAGGATACCCCATAATAACTTACACCAGTTTCTTTTACGCTCATAAACTATTCCTCTTCAATATTTTATATTTGTATCGATTATCTAAGTGGTATTTACACACATACCACTTAGTTTTGGTTTCACCTTATAAAAATTTAATCCGAGGATTATATTTTTTACGTAGGTCAGCATTCTTTTCATCTCCACCTGGGACATTTGCACTACACCAAACTGGAGGCTTAATTCCATCTACAACACATTGTTTAATACACTCCGATTCAAGTCGATGTGCTATATAAAAGTCTATAATTGACGAAATTCCAGTAAATGGCAGATCAAAACCTTCAGTAGTAAGTACTGTATCCCCAAATGGTACAAAATCATCAAGGCAGATATCGGCTACATCAAACAAATTTTTCCCACTATCGTGACGGATAGGAAAATCTGCAGGAATGGTTCTGTGCCATTCACTGGAAGAAACACCTACAACCTGGGCTCCAACCTCTTTTGCTCTTAAAGCACAGTCAATAGTTGGTGCATTGAAACCATAGCTATGAAATATAATAACAAGGTCATCTTCACCAACACCATAATAGTCAACCAGAGCATTTCCTACTCCATGCATCCGCTCATGGGCGAGATACATGTATGCTGGTGTAACAGGGTGAATAGCAAAGTCAATCATCGGGCAAAGATTTGCTAACCCACCTGCACGCCAGAATAGTTCCTGCATAACCAAGCAAGTGTGTCCACCACCACCAAAAATATATATAAGACGATCTTCTTTGATTGCCTTAACCATTAAACTAACTGCAGCATCCATCTGCTTATTCATTTCAACATCAAACTGTTCAGCTAATTCGTTGAATTTATTTAAAAACCGCTTGTCTCTTTTCATATTATGTCTCCTATCAAATTTCTTATCTCAAAATCATATTCAAGATTGACTAACAATAACTCAGAGGATTATGATATAAAATGTCGATATAAATATAGTTTTTAACATTTTGCGATTTAAATGCTTAGTTCAGTAAAAATTAAACTATAGAGAGGTATACATGAATACAGAACCAATGATCGGTTTATATGAAGAACTAGAACATCCAAGGGACTATTTTCAGGGAGATAATTTTCCTATTAATCGTTTACCCGAGGAAGTACTTTTATTTTTCCGGGGAAGTAGTAAAGAAATCATGAAATATGGTGATATTGCCCAGCACCATCGGATTGTCTTATGTATCTGCTTAGATATATCAGGAAGTGTACAGATAGACGCAGAAATATTTGACCTTCACCCAATGGAGTGTTGCCTGATTTTCCCATTTCAACCACATCACTTTACAGGTTTCAAGGATACAAAAGTAGCATGGCTATTTATTTCATTTGAACTAAATAAATACCAATGGCTTGAAACTTTAAGGAATACAGTCTTTTCGATAACAAAGGAAGAAGTAGATCTGCTTAATAAAATGGCGATTTATAGCCATTCGAACCGTAAGCAAATACTGCCAATTCAGTTGGTTTTATTACTAGAACAATTATTAAGTTCTGATGCTATTAAACGGAAAGATACTGTTTTGCAAAATCATGAACAGAACTCTAATCAACTTATAAACCTACCAAAAGTATTACGTTATATTCATCAAAACCTGGACTCTATAATTCAAGTCAGTGATGTATTAAAGATAGCAGGGTGTTCAGAACCAGTATTACGAGATCTTTTTAAAACATACTTTGGATCAGCCATTGCTACATATATACGGAAAATAAGAATTCTTCGAGCTAGCCATCTTCTTGTTACATCCGATAAATTAATAAGCGAGATTAGTGAACAGTGTGGCTTTAGTTCTCAATATGCATTTAGCCGTACGTTTAAGCAGATTATAGGTTTAGCACCAAAGGAGTATCGTTATAAATTCCAGACAGTTAATATTTATAAGAACTATCAATTAGGATTATCTCCTAGAAAGTCAAGGCAATATCATGACTAAATTATGTCGACACAGTATTCATTTATTGGACTGGGAAAGACATAATTCCCTATAAAATAAATACACCAATCGAAAGTGTTATAATTTAGTGATTAAAGATTGGATTCATCCCTAAACTTTTTAGGTGAAATTCCTGTCATTAATTTAAACTCCCTTGAAAAGTCATGAATTCTTTTAAATCCAAGGTAATCAGAAATTTCCCCTATTCTCATTTCAGTATACTTTAGAATACCTTTTGCTTCTTCAGTTCTAATATCTTTTAATAATTTAAGAGGTGTGGCACCTGTTTCCTTACGGCATAAAGAATATAAAGATGATCTGCTTAGTCCTGCTTTTTGTGCCAGCTGGTCAGGGGATATATGGTAGAGTTTTTCACTGCGAATATGATTTTCTATTTTTAACCACTTGTTTGATAGAGGCAGTATAGCGCTACCATCTTGTTTCCAGAATATCGAGGAAATAAGATCTAGTAATATAGAGTATGATAAGACATAAGCACTGTTTTTGTTGGACTCAATAGAGGTTTTCCAGAGTTTCTCCCATTTATTCCTTATATCAGAAGTTGCTTGTATAACTCTATCATCAGGAGAGAGAACAGGTATGAATGATCCTGTAAAACCTACTGAATAAAAATCGATATCAGTCTCAAAACTTTCCCATATAACCTCTTCGCTCCCATAATAATAGAGCATATCCCCTTCTTTGGGATAATACTCTTTTTTCCCAATTTTAACTTTATATGAACCGGAGATAATGTAGTGAAGCAGATGACCAGGGATAGAATAAGTGGCTCCATTTTCTGACGCAGGAATTTTTAACTTCCATATACCAGTAATATTATCTATAGGACAACTTCCACAAGGGAAAAGACTGTTATTCATAAGTAATGATACCATATAGACCCTTTAAATCAAGTAATCTTTAAACTGCTAAAATAATTGTACTATATGCTAAATACCTTTGATATTGCCCCATATAACATGAACAAACTAATAATAAAGAAGGTATGTTTTATGACAGGGAAAGAGAGATTAACAGCAATTTTAAATGGTAGAACTGTGGATAGACCAGGGTTAAATTTTTATGAAATAGGTGGGTTTAAAATCGATCCTAACGATAAAGATCCATACAATATCTACAATTCACAGTCCTGGAAGGAACTACTTGAAATAAGCGATGCACATACTGATATAATCAGATTTGGATATCCACAAAAAACCAACATACATCCTCTATATAATCAATTTTTTAAAACTGAAACATACGAAAAAGGTTCAAGTATGTTTACAAAAACCACTTTAACAATTGGGAAAAAAGAACTTACATCTCTTACAAGAAGAGATAGAGATCTTGATACAATCTGGACACTAAAACACCTTTTAGATACCGAAGAAGATCTAAAACTATTCCTTAGCCTTCCAGATGAACTGTTTGAGACAAAATATGATGTCTCAGACCTATTTAATGAAGAGAAAATTATTGGAGACAAAGGACTTGTTATGGTTGATACCGGAGATCCATTAGCTGAAGCTGCAGGGCTATTCAGCTTTGAAAATTACACTATGATAGCTATGACTGAACAGAGTTTATTTCATCAGTTACTAGAGAAGTTATCTAAATCGTTTTACAGCAAAACTAAACAGGTTTCAGCAGATTTCCCTGGTAGATTATGGAGAATATACGGTCCGGAATACGCGTCTGAACCCTATCTACCACCCCACCTTTTTAAAGATTATGTTCAAAAATATACCGGTCCAATGGTTAAACAGATACAAAAAAACGGAGGTTTTGTCCGTCTTCATTCCCATGGTAAATTAAAAAATATCCTGGAGACTATATCTGATATGAATGTAGATGCAATTGACCCAATAGAACCACCACCCCAGGGTGATGTAGAACTGGATTATGTTGCAGAACATTATGGAAAAGATATAGCACTTTTTGGTAATGTGGAAATTGCAGACATAGAAAATATGGAGCCTAAAGAATTTGAAGCTAAAACTGCAAAATCTATTGAGTCAGGTATGAAAGCAAAAGGATTTGTATTAATGCCTTCATCAAGTCCATACGGTAGAGAGATAACAGATAGGGTTATGACAAATTATAAAACTATGATTCGGCTTATAAAGGGCTAACTAAATTAGAGTAACCCCATTCTATAAGAACTTGGTGTTAAACCATTAATCTTTTTAAAAATTTTTGAGAACGAATGAATGGACTCATACCCACATGCTAAAGCCACATCTGTTATTGAGAACTCTGGATAATGTAAAAGTTCCTTTGCATATTGTAGACGCATATTAACAATGTAATCTCTTGGAGACATTCCATAAAAGTTGGAAAAGACTTTTCTTAGATAGCTTTCTGAGAGATTACAAAATTTAGCACAATCACTTACTGTAACAACATCATCCATGGACTTTTTTTCACGTATCTTAAGTCTAATAAATTGAGAAAGCCCGGTAAAACGGTCTCCAAAAGATTGTAAATCAGTTCCCTCATTCATTTTATCTTTTAAAATTAACCCTAGAATCTGGTACAAACGACCCGTCTGTGTAATGGGGTAATATGGTAACATCTTTGCTGAATCATGACATATATCCTCAATTAGACTACCAATTGTAATAGAGGAGCCTAACCGATGATGGCCAGTTAATTTATGAAAAATGGAATCAGGTTCAAGAATTGGATGTTTATGTTCAATCCATTTTTCAAGGTTTGTAGTATTTTCTGGAATCACAAAGTCCCAGTGACTCTCTGGATCCCTATAAATAAGATCGAAATGAACAAAGGGACAAACCATAGACTCACTAACACCTCGTAGACTACAGACAACATCTGGAGGGATACAAAATAGATCGCCAGATCTAACCTTATAGCTTTTAGAATCTAATGAAAATATACCCTCACCCTCTTTAACATATATCAATAGGTAGTCAAGGAGTTTACGATTCATAATACTCCATCGGCCTCTTCTATTATTACCACACTGCCTAACAAATGGATGAATATTTTTAAACTGACTACTATAATTCTCTTTTTGCATGTAATAAATAGGCATAAACATCTCCTAAATTAGATCGGTTAGAACAAATTATACTTATTAAAAACAAAGACAGCAACATTCTTACTGGAATATAATTACATATAAAATTAGAGGAGCATTATATGAATAAAAGAAAAGTAAAATGGAAAGCGGACTTTAACTATCTACTTAAGGTTTTAAAACAGGAAAAAACAGATAGACCGGTTCTATTTGAGTTTTATATGAATGATGATGTCTACGATAAGTTAACCGAGGGAATGGAAATCCCCCCAGGGTCAGAAGATTTTCAGAGACGGTTTAAAATGATTAATGCATTTAATAATGCTGGATATGATTATGCAACATTAATGTCTCCAGCAGAATTTACTTTTGTGGTTCACGACCAGAAGGAATCAAAATCATACTCCCTTAATGACGGGTCTGATATTGTAGACCGTGAATCGTTTGAGAATTTCAAGTGGCCGGAAGTTAAAGATATAGACTGGTCTTTTATAGAAGATATAATGCCTTATATTCCTAATGGTATGAAACTTGTAGCCAGTGGTCCCGGTGGAGTTGAGGAAAATGTAATTGCACTTGTAGGTTTTGAAAATCTTAGTTATATGATGATAGATGAACCGGGGCTTGTAAAAGATCTATTTGATGCTGTAGGAATTCGTCTGGTGGAATATTATAAAAAAATATGTGAGTTTGAAGTTGTAGGAGCCTGTATATCCAACGATGACTGGGGTTTTAATACCCAGACATTTTTATCACCATCACAAATGGAAGACTGGCTTTTCCCATGGCATCAGAAAATAACTGATGTTATACATGATTCAGGCAGGCCTGTAGTTCTTCACTCCTGTGGAAATATATACCCTATAATGGATGTGGTTATTAATGACTTAAAATACGAAGGAAAACACTCCTATGAAGATGCAATAATGCCTGTAGAGGATGCCTGGGAGAAATACCAGGGTAGAATATCAATAATGGGTGGAATTGATGTGGATTTCATTATTAGAAGCTCTAAAGAAGCAGTTTATAATAGATGTTATGAAATGTTAGAAAGAACAGCCGCTAAAGGATCCTATGCCTTAGGAACTGGAAACTCTGTACCTAAATACCTGCCTATGGATAAATATTTTACACTACTACAAGCTTTTTACGACTGGGGTAATAAGAACTCCTAACCTCATTTGATAAAAAAGAGTCAATATATAACAGTATTCCGGAATATATTGACTCTTTAATAAGAAGAAAAAATATTACTCCTGTATAACAACCATCTGATGACATGTAAATTTTTCAACAGTAATATCAAGTAGATTATCATTCCATTTAAAATCTATCATTTTATGCTGAGGTTCTAGCAATACAGCCTTAGGTTTATTGGTTTTTATCTGTATATCAATATCATAAAGTGGTAGAAGTTCTTCTATAACCTCTATAGATTTGATCTCTTTGCCATTTTCACCGGTATCATCGATGAAATTCATACCACCACCACGAGTAACAGTATTTCCATATAATAGATGTATAATTTTTCTACTTTTTGCATCCTGGCTTGTAATTGTAAGTCTTGCAGTAGATGGAAGGTTAACAGTTACAGTTTTTTGTTCTCTAATTAAGGCATTAAGTGTCTTTATAATAAAATCCTTATATACTACCGCACCATAAAGACGGTATAGGGAAAATATTTTATGTGGAATATAAACAATATTATCTGTTAATACACCACAATCATATTTTGACTGCTCCATAGAAAAGGGAGTGTGCTGATGACTGCAAAAGTGATTATATGCCCTATTAAAATAAGGATCAAAAACTCTTCCAAGGGATTTCCCATGGGTAACATTTAACCTTCGACCCTTAGTATACATAACCATTGGTGAGGATAAAAACTTTGAACAGAAATCCTTATGGGGTTGTATATAATCTGGTGAGAACTTGCTAATAGCACCTATATTCCCACCGATATCAAACAGAGATTCTCCATTTTCATTAACCCCACTTTCACCTGTAATAAACAATTTTCCACCATTTGATAGATATTTATCAAGCTTATTTTTAAGCCATGGATCTGTTTTAATATCATCAGGAAGTATAATAACTCTATATTTAGAAAAGTCCATTTCATCATCTATTACATCAAATAAAAAGTGACCCTCAAGAAGAACTCTAGAGGCACCAATGTCCCCTGCCTGCTCCACCCTTTTTGGATCCCATAAACCATCCAGTCGTTCATGATTTCCAGTGATATTCAGTATAGCAATATCTGCAATATTTTTACTGTTATTACACCAGTCCTCTTTCTTCTCCACTTCACTATAAGCTTCACCAATTATACGGTATGTAGTTTCATCCATAATTCCAGAGGGGTGTAACTGATCTCCAATACTGCATTTTGCACCATAAGCAAGCATAGCTGAACACTCATATCTTAAAGCATTAGGATGTTTAAATCCTCCAAACTCTCCCCATGTAGTATGAAATTTTCCTGTCATACCAAGAAAATCCTGTTCCAGTCCTGCTGTATATTTTGCTGTGAATGGGAAATGATCATATCCCCAGCCTCCAGTTGGTAGTGATTCCAACTCATGATGGCTGAAATATTTAAAAATATCCCTTCTACCTACAGGTATATTTCCACTATTGTGGAAAATAGGCATGTTAGAATCAATTATTTTACAAGCTTCAGTTGTTTTCTGATAATATGAGATCAATGCAATTTCTGAACATTTTAGTCGGTCTACCCTGATAGTTGGATTAAGATCATTCTTTTTCATTACCTCCATACAATACGGGCAGCAGCATTCACTTTGCGATATAATATCTAAAAAGATTCCATCTGATTCAGGGTATAAAGTAACAACCTCATTTATTTTAGAGCATAAATATTCCAAATATGGAGAATTAAAACACAATGTTTTAAAACCGGGATCAAGTGGTGATGATGTCCAACCGGTAATACTTCCATCTTTATCTATTTCCCTCCATTCAGGATGTTCTTCTGCAGCAAGATTGTCTACTCCAGCAGTTAGATATACTGGAACTTTTACATCTATTTCGTGACAAGCATCTAGTTGAGCTCTAAGTAAGTCTATTTTAAGATTAGGATGTACTGTTCCAACCTTAGTAGGGTGATAACTTAGGCCGTGGTGACATGAAGAAAAACAGGTAATAGAGTCTACATGTCCTGCAAGTAGAGCTTGCTGGAACTTGGTTTTATCGAAGTGCTCTCCGATACCTTCAATAACTGGAGATGTATGAAAATCCAGATGTATCTGTCTAAATCGTAATTCTTTATTTTTCATGTACTAACAATAGTCCCACCATAGGCATAAGTACATATCATATTCCCTTGACAATTTGCACTATCCTTTTATTATTACAATTATGATTGACTTAAAAATGATTGGTTTATCTCTAAATTATCCAGATAGATCTGCTGATGATACATACAAAAACAGAAATGGTTTTGGGGATTGGGTATTTATGCACTTTACAACTGCCTTTAGAGTAAAAACCCCAAAAGGAGTGATTGATGGTACACCTGGAGAGATTCTAATTAATTCACCAAACTACCCCCAATGGCATCAGGGAATAGACAAATGTTTTAAAAACAACTGGTTTATATTTAATGACGAAAGTATCGAGGGATTAATTAATGAGTTAAACATACCAATAAATATACCTATTAAACTCACTCAGGATGTGAAATTATTAACACAATTTTTTGAACTTCAAAAAGAGAGCATTCTTAAAGATAGTTACTGGAGAGAGAAGATTGATCTACTGATTAGAGGAATTCTCCTTGAGATAGCCCGAGGAGTTAATAACAAATCTGATAATTTCCTAAGTGAAAGACAGAAGGAACTACTACCAGTATTTCAGGATATTCGAATGACAGTACAACAATCATATGATAAAAAATGGACAATAGATGAAATGTCCACTCTTGTCCCTCTTAGTTCCAGTCGCTTCTCAGTACTATATAAAAAGTTTTTTTTGGTATCACCTTTAAATGATCTTTTAATAACAAGGCTAAGTCATGCCAAAGCACTATTATTAAACAGTACATTAAATATTGAGGTGATAGCAGAACATTGTGGATTTAGTTCTATTCATTATTTTTGGCGTATTTTTAAACGCCATAATAGTATATCCCCATCGGAATATAGAAAAACACTTCCCCTATAAAAACCTCGAAAGTATTGCAGTATTATTTTATATTGATTGTCTTAACCTCATAGGAGATTCACCAAAAAAGTGTTTCACCTCCCTAGATAACTCATGTGGTCTCTCATACCCAAGTTCTATAGAGATCTCAGAAATTGAAAGTTCTGTAAATTGTATTAAACCTTTTGCTTCAGCCATACGAAGCATTTTCATTCTTTTACCAGGGCTCACACCACAGTGATTTATACATGAACGGTGAAGGGATGATGCACTTACACCACCCCATTCAGATAGCTCTGTAATCGAAAGTCGAAACATACGATTCTCTTTTATATAACGCTCAACCCTATCCCACAACTCAGAGTGCGTATGTTGTTGAATTAACATTGTTTCTTTAATAATTAAGTTGCCTATAATTTGAAAAAGGTTATCAAAAATTGTGATAAGAGAGTGTAACCCCGGCATATTATTATTAGTATAAATAGTTTCAAATAATGGCTTCATAAATTTCTGGTCATGAAATACCCTGTTATCACCAGTATTAAAATTAAGATCAGGAGCATGAAAGGATATTGAATAAAACTCTACCGCCTCTGCCTTATTAATAGCTGCGACTTCTTCCACACCATAATAATAAATAATATCGCCTTGTTTAACTTTATATTCCCTACCTTCTATTAAAACTACATATTCACCTTTAATAATATAATGAAGCAGATGCCCTGGAGGAGTAAAAGTTACAGTTGTCACCTCTTTAGGTATTTTAAGAAACCATGCCCCTGAAAATTTCTCTATAGGGCATCTGTTTTGATGCACAGTAACATTTGGTGCTGTATATGTTGGAGTGATTCCTTTTAACTTTGACATTGACATAAATTGCCCCCAATTGTGAATGAAATTGCTAAATACAATATAGCCATATGATCTAAAATGATATCTATACTTTAAATCCAGAGCAATAAAAATACAAGAATATATAAGAGGAGTTCATATGAAAACTAAAATATATAAGAGTTTAGCAGAGCATGAAGACAAACGGGCTTTAAGTGAAATGATACATCGTCTGATACCTCAGCATGAGGAAAGATTTGAATTAAAACTATTAAAAAACTATGATAATGATGAATATTTTGAGATTAGTAATAACAACGGTAAAATAGTATTATCCGGTAATAATAACCTATCGATATGTTGTGCATTAAACCACTATCTAAAATATGACTGTAAAACCATGGTAAGCTGGTTAGTAGAAAATCCTGTAGAAGTTCCAGATGTTCTACCCCAAGCTACACCTGTATGGAAATCATCAATATTAAAAGATAGATTTTTTTTGAATTACTGTACTTTTTCCTATTCAATGCCATATTGGGGCTGGAATGAGTGGGAACGCCTTATAGACTGGATGGCTCTTAATGGAATAAATATGCCACTCGCAATAACAGGACAAGAAGCCATTTGGCAAACAGTCTGGAATCAACTTGGTTTAAGTAAAAAAGAGATACTTAACTTTTTTACTGGACCAGCATATCTCCCCTTCCAAAGAATGGGAATTATAGATAAATGGGGTGGCGCTCTTCCAGAGAGCTATATTATTAATCAAAAAAAACTACAGAAAAAGATTCTATCCCGACAGAGGAGTTTCAATATGCGCCCTGTTCTACCTGCATTCTGCGGGCATATCCCATTTGAGATTACAAAATACATTCCGGAAATAAGTATCAAACAATTGGAATCATGGAATGGTTTTGAGAGGGAATTTAGTACATGGTTTCTTGATCCACAGGATCCCTACTTTGATAAAATTCAGAAACTATTTCTTAAAGAACAGGAAAAACAATTTGGCTATTGTGAGGTTTATGCAGCTGATCCATTTAATGAACTGATTCCTCCTAGTTGGGAACCTGACTATCTAGCTGAAGTCTCAGAGACAATTTATAATTCTCTAAAAAAAAGTAATAACAATGCTGTCTGGTTGCAGATGAGTTGGTTATTTTACCATAACAGTGAGCAGTGGACACCACCAAGAGTAAAGGCATATTTAAGTGCAGTACCTAAAGATAAATTGATCATGTTGGATTATTATTGTGAAAATAGAGAGTTATGGAGAGAGACTGATGGCTTCTACTCTCAGAATTTCTTATGGTGTTATCTTGGAAATTTTGGTGGTCAAACTAAACTTCTTGGACCAATAGATCTGATAGAGGAAAAACTTAATAAAGCATTCACTGATAGTAGAACAGAAACTATGACAGGTATAGGTTTAACCTTAGAAGGTTTAGATGATAATCCACATGTCTATGATTATTTATTAGAGAGGATATGGCAGGATGAACCAATAGACACTTCAAAATGGATTCAATCTTATGCTGAACGACGGTGTGGAAAGGATGACAAAAATGTGAAAAAGGCTTGGAGCCTGCTACATAAGTCCATTTATTCCCATTATACCAATCCTGAACTTTTTTGTGGAGGATTTATCAGGACTCGCCCTGGACTTGATGGCCGTTCATGCCTTTGGGGTGATGATACTGTAGGATATGATAATTCTACTCTTCTAGAAGCAATCGAGCTATTATGTATTGCCTATAGTAATTGTTTAGCTAATGATAGATTCCGTTTTGATCTGGTGAATTTTACAAGAGAATTTCTGGTTAATCATTCAGGTGTAATACGAAAAAAAATATACAAAGCATATATAGAGAAAAACATTAATGATTTTAATAAATATAGAATAGAGTTTGAAGACCTTATCAAGGATATTGCATCACTATTGTCTAGCCGCTCAGAATTCAGATTAGACAGCTGGTTGAATTTAGTGCGAAATACAGGAGAAACAACAAATGAGATCGAATATTATGAGAAGGATGCAAGGAATATAATAAGTAAATGGGGAAGCCTTGATAACAACGAACTGGTTGATTATGCAAACAGAGATCTTAGCGCTATGTATTTAACATATCACCTTCCACGCTGGCAACTATTTTTTGATGCTTGTAGTTGTTCTTTAAGAGAAGGTAACCCGATAGATGAGGATAAACTTAATAAACAGATGAATATACTTGAATGGGATTGGGTTATACATCCTTCAATCACAGAAGAAGCATATACAGATGAGTATAAAATTGTAAAAAAGCTGACTAATAAATATAAAAAAAATAGAGTGAAATATATATTAATCGATATTGGTGGTAGCTGGATTAAGGGCTCACTTGCTGTTGGTGTACATCCACAAAAGATTTCACCGACAAAGAAGGTAAGAAGCCCTTTAGGACAAAAAGCCAGTAGCGATGACTTATTTTTTACGATTATACGCCTAATAGAAATGTTAGGAAGTAACCGTGTGGATGCAATAGTCATATCAACTGCGGGTATCGTTAACTACCATGGTACATGCGTTGAGAAATGTTCACCACATCTACGACCTTTAAACGAAAGCGGGTGGATAGATAAGTTAAAGCATTTTTTTAACTGCCCTGTTTCACTGATTAATGATGCTGATGCAGCCCTTATTGGAGCTTCTGAAAAGTCACTAATATCAACAAAAGGTAATACTGGTCTTATGGTAATAGGAACCGGCTTAGGTTTTTCTGTATTAAAAAGTGGACGACGTTGGCGACCTGGAGGGGAATATACACTACTGGGATCTCTGTATTTAGA
This sequence comes from Spirochaetaceae bacterium, assembly GCA_051531975.1. Classification (GTDB taxonomy): domain Bacteria; phylum Spirochaetota; class Spirochaetia; order DSM-2461; family DSM-2461; genus Thiospirochaeta. The sequence goes on along the minus strand of JAOPTT010000009.1, from coordinate 202,814 downwards.
TGGGAAATCAATGGATGAACGTATTAGTGCAAGCGCCCTCTCCGACCTGGCAGAGGGTGATCTTGTAGCATTTTTTAATCTTCCATCTTTCGAAAGCGAAAGGAAAAAATATTTAAAAGTCCTACGTGAAGCAGTTCAAATAGCAGTGCTGATGTATCAACTAGATGAAGTACTTATTTCCGGAGGGTTGGTTGAAGCATGTAACCGTGCTGGTTTTAATTTGCAGAAACAGTTAGAAGGAACAACAACAACACTACGGGTATTAAAAGATGGTAATTTACTTCAGATGATCGGTGCCGCAGCTCTTGCACATTCAGAATCCGTTTCAGAAAAGTCTCGATTTGGTGGGGATCACTCTAAACTAAGAACTGAGGATGTATATAACCCTACACTACAGTTACAAAACATGTCACCTTTGGAGTTATCAACACTCTTCTTAGAGGCGGAACTGGAATCAAGTAGGGCAATAAAAAAGAGTCTCCCTGAAATTTCATTATGTACAGTATTAATTACTGAACGCATACGTAACGGAGGACGCCTTATTTATGTAGGTTGTGGTTCAAGTGGACGAATCGCAGCCCTTGATGCAGTGGAACTTAATTGTACATATGGTTTTCCAAAAGAGGACTCAATTACTTTAATATCCGGAGGGCTGGCAGATGCTTGCCTTGATATTGAATATAACTATGAAGAAGACGCAAGTTCTATACCAGAATTATTACTTATTAAACCTAAACCCGAGGATGTTATTATTGGAATATCAGCAAGTTCTACAGCCTACTACGTCCGTTCAGCCTTAGCAGCAGGAAAAGATCTTGGATGCCTAACAATTCTAATAAGTGATATATACCCTGAAATAGAGTTTTTTGATCAACACATAGCTCTAAACAGCGGTCCTGAAGTTGTATGTGGTTCAACAAGAATGAAAGCCGGGACAGCAACTAAAAAGGTTCTAAATACATTATCATCCAGCGTGATGATACAGCTTGGGAAGGTTGAAGGTTCTTATATGATAGAGGTGGCCTGTGTAAATGAAAAACTGCAAAAACGAGCACAGACTATTTTAAAAGAACTTTTTTCAATTGATAAAAATGAAAGTAGACTCCTACTTGAAGATAATAATTACCAGTTACAAGAAGTAATACAGACACTACGGAAAAGATAGTAACATTGTGGATCCACAGGGTCCACAATGTTACTGAACGCTTTTTTATACATTAAGTTAATATTTAAAATTCAAAAACCTATTAATTAAACAGAGTCATAAAAATCAAACTACCCCAATATTCATATGGATTTATAATTAAACTAGAGCATATTTAAGGAGATTCCTATGTTAGATTCATACCCAACTCATTCAATAGAAAATAAACACAATATCAGATTTAATAAGCTTGTAGAGAATCAGGACAAATCTATTGAATCTGAAAAAATGAGGGCTATGATTTTTTTAGTAAATGGAATATCCCACACAATGAATACTCCACTAGGTGTAGGAATAACAGCTTCTTCCTATATCGAGCTTCTACTAAAAGAAGTTCAGGACATCTTGTCATCTAAATCGTGCTGTAAAAGTCTACTCAGAGATAAATTAGATATGATTTCAACCTCTGTTGATATGGTTCAATCCAATTTAAATAGTGCGGTATCACTAATTAACGAAATAAAAGAGACTGCTGTGTGTAAAATTGAAGATCATAGAGAACAATTTAATTTATCGGAATACTTAAAAAATGAAATAGAGTATTTAGGTAGAACAGACGGTTTTACAATTAGTGGTCACCAAATAAAAACAAAAATTCAAGAGAATCTGATTTTTAATAGTTATCCTTCCGCATTTTCACAAATAGTTGCAAATCTAATAAATAATTCCCTTGTACATGGATTAAAAGATGTAACCGCTGGTGTAATAAACATAGATGTCTTTTCTGAAAATAATAGGCTCTTTTTAAAAGTTGGGGATAATGGTACCGGAATGGAAGACACTATTATCAAAAGAATATTTGAACCCTTTTTTACAACAAAAATGGGAACTACATATAGAGGCCTTGGAATGACATTAGTTTACAATCTTGTGGTTTATAAAATGAATGGAAAAATCAATTGTTATATCAATGAAAATGGCGGATTAACAGTTGAAATGCAGTTTGTTAAATAAAGACTAGACAAACTACCAAACGACCCTTGTATCACCTAGAGTATAAAAATATAACTGTTTATACTCCAGGTGATATAGTTTATGAATATTATCCTTTAACCGATCCTGCCGATGCTCCAAATGCAACACGGTTTTGGAATATCAGGAAAACACCTAAAGGAACTAAAGACGATATCATTATACCAGCAGACAGTCTTGGTACAGATAATCCATATTCTCCAGCTAACATTGCAATACCAAGAGAAACAGTACGAAGCTTAGGTGTTTGAAGCAGAAGTAAAGCGAATGTAAACTCGTTCCAGAGTCCTAAAAACCCCATAATAGCCAAAGTAGTTATCATCGGTTTAGCAATTGGCATCATGATTCTAAACAATACTGTATATATCTTAGCACCATCAATTTGAGCAGATTCATATATAGCCCTTGGAATTGTTGAAAAATAGGTTGTTAACATATATGTCCCAAATGGTGCAATATATGCAGCCCATGCTAGTATTAATCCTAATCTAGTATTGTAAATACCCAATTTAAGACAAATCTTAAAAAGAGGTATTGCTATTACCATTTGCGGGAAAATCATTAAAAAAAGAACCAATAAAAAGATAGCTCTTCTTGCTGTAAATCTAAGTATACCAAATGCAAATGCGGCACTGGTAGAAACAAATATATATATAGATAAACCACCTATTCCGATGATTAAATTGTTTACAAAATATCTATAAATTTTAGCATCAAAAATCATAAATTTATAGTTTTCAAAATATGCAGATTTAGGAAGTGCTAGTGTATTAGCTACAAAATCTGGATTTGTACGGAAACTTGTAAAAAAGCTGAATATTATGGGACCAATAGCAAGTGTAGAAAAGACTATTAGAACTAGATATATTATAATTTTTAGTGTCGGATTATATTTAATTGTATTATTCATGATTCATTCCTTTTCATTAGTCTTATCTGGACTATTGCAATTATTGAGCAGAAGAAAAACAATATTACTGACCATGCACTTGCAAGACCATATCTATATTGTTGGAATCCCTGTACATATACACCAAATTCAAATGTATAGGTTGAAAACCCTGGACCCCCAAATGTGAGGTTATAAATTAAGCCAAACATCCTGGCAAATACATTTATAAACTGAAGAACTAGAAAAAACTCAATTGAAAACCGTATAGACGGTATTGTAATATGGATAAATGATTGCCACCAATTAGCTCCATCAAGAACAGCCGCTTCATAAAGTGAGCTATCAATGCTACTCATAGCAGCTATGAAAAAGATGCAACCAAAGCCTAATACAGACAGTATAGTTAATAATCCAACAGTATGAATTGACTGGGAACTATCTACAAGCCAGTCTCTTGCCAATATGCTTAGACCTATTGATCGTAAAATAGTATTAAAAGGTCCATCAGGTCTTAAAAAAGTTTTATATAAAATAGCAACTAAAACTCCACCCATTACGTTAGGAAGATATAATATTGTTCTAAATATACCCCACCCTGGTAAACCTTCTTTTAAAAAAGCTGCGAGAATAACAGGCAAAAAAGTTGCAACAGGAATATAAGTTATAAGGATAAATGAATTTTCTAATGACTTTAAAAATCTTTTATCATTAAATGTAGTAATGAAATTCTTGAATCCAACCCATTTTGGTGCTGATATTAAATCCCATTTTGTAAAACTAGTATAAAAATTAGATAATACAGGTATTAAAATAAAAACTACCATTAGTACCATCAAAGGGGTTAATAATCGCCATGCATCCCACGTTTCGTTTATTTTGATTGTTTTTTTTCTCAATTTGAACATCCTTTTAATAAAGGCCGATATACCATACCGGCCTAATTCACTTATTGTGAATTCTCAAGACTTTTCTGCATCTCTTTCAGAAAATCATCAACTGTAATTTCATCTGTATTTAATAACAGACCTAAGTTAGGAACAAGATCTGAAGATATCTGTTGATTTAATTTAGGACCAAATCCTCCATATACAGAGAACTTCTTAACATCATCCATAATATCATTAACTATTGGATAACCTGTTTTACTATAATCAATATCTGCATTTGGAAGCAGTGCACCTGTTTTTTCAAGATATAGTAGTGGTGCATCACCAACTGAGTAATGTTTTAGATATAGAGCTGCAGCTTCTTTGTATTTACTGCTTTCATATATACCGTATGATATACCTGCTCCAACAAAAACCTGAGCATCTCGATATTTAGCATCTGGATGATTTACATTAGCAAAATACCCTACATTTTCTTCACCTAGTGCATCACTAAAATCTTTCCAATGAGCGATATCTGAAAGAAGACCATGGAATATAGCTCCCTCTCCGGCTTTAAACTTCTCAATTGCATCCATCCATAACGGAGTATAGATACCTTTAGGATCAAGATATTCTTTATCTTTAAGCTCTTTAATCATACTTACTGCAGTTTTAACACCTGGTGATGTAAAATCCCATCCACTAATAAAATCTTGATGATCTTCATTATTATAGAAACTACCAAGGAATGTTCTTAACAACCATAGACCAGTATCACCAGGATTGTTATTTCCCCAAATTATAGGAATAATATCAGCTGCTTTTAACTGCTCACATGTTGCTAAAAAATCAGCCCATTCAATAGGTGCCTTTTCAGGATCTAGACCGGCTTCTTTAAATAACTTTTTGTTATAATAAAAACCCCGGCCTTGAATTGTTATTGGAGAGACTTTAACAGGGTCTCCAGCAACTTTATTTGTTGTACAAGATGTCCAGATAGCTTCAGGAATCTGGTTTCTCCATGGATCAATAGAGCTATCAAGATCAATTAAACCTTCTCCATTTACATTAATAAGAGAAGCTCCAAACATTGCAACATCTGGAGAAGTTCCACCTGCCATTGCAACTCTTAATATTTCATAATATCGATCATTTGGCTGTGCTATATGCTCAATAATTATTCCAGGATTCTTTTCCATAAATAATCTATCCATCTCTCTAAAGACAGGACCAGCAGCTTCTGCCTCACCATATTTAAAGTCCCAAACTGTTAATGTAATTGGTCCATCTTCTTTTGCTTCTTTATTCCCATTACTAAATACTGGAAGGGTTAAAAAAAATAAAACACATGCTACGATAAAAAATCTTTTTTTCATTTAAATCTCCTTTGATTAAACTAAATGCTGTATTAAATAAGCGTGTAATAAACTTTAAACAGAGTCCGGACTGTATTGAAGCTTAATTAAATTATTGTGCTGAGATGCCAAATCCGTATACTTTGAAAAGTGATCTTTTATTTAAAATGGTTCTTTATGGTCTTTGAAATCTGTTCAAAAGTTTAAAAATCAGCACTTTGACTATTTTAAGGAATTTTATACACAGTTCTTGAGGAGGAGTTTTTATATTATTTAAATATTTTAATCTATTCTATGACTTCGATAGAGTTTTGCATTGCCGTCAAAAACTCATCTACCGTTATCTCTTTTGTATTCAAAAGTAACTCCAAATTAGAAATGATGTCATTATTATATTTTTTATTTAGTTTAGGTCCAAATCCACCTGTAACTGAGAAATTATTTATAGAATTCATAATTTCATAAACAATGGGATAACCCGTATAACTATAATCAAGATCTTTATATGGAAGAAGTGCTCCGGCTTTTTTTAAATATAAAAGAAGTGCTTCCCCAGTTGAGTAATGTTTAAGATAGAGAGCTGCTGCATCTTTATTTTCACAACTTTCGTATATTCCAAATGAAATACCAGCGCCTGCAAATATTTGTGCATCTCTATATTTAGCATTTGGATGATTGATATTAGGGAAATAACCAATATTGTCTTTACCAAGAGTATCACTAAAATCCTTCCAATGGGCTATATCAGAGAGAAGGCCATGAAAAATAGCACCCTGCCCCTCTTTAAATTTTTCTATTGCATCCATCCATAGCGGTGTTAGGTTTCCAAGAGGATCCAGATATTCACTATCCTGTAACTCTTTTACCATACTTATAGCAGTTTTAACCTCTTTTGAATTAAAATCCCATGAACTGATAAAATCACGATGGTCTTCATCATTGTAAAAAGTTCCTAAGAATGTTTTGAATAACCAATATCCTGAATCTTCAGCATTATTATTACCCCAAATAATTGGAATAATATCCGCATCTTTTAACTTCTCACAAGCTGCTAAAAAATCACTCCACTCAACTGGAGGATTTTCAGGATTAAGACCGGCCTTAATAAACAGTTTTTTGTTATAATAAAACCCTCGTCCCTGTATTGTAATTGGAGAGACTTTTACAGGATCACCTATAATTCTGTTAACTGTACAGGTTTTCCATATAGATTCGGAGATTTGGTCTCTCCAAGGATTTATATAATCATCAAGATCAATAAGGTTATTTCCGTGTATATTGATACTAGAAGCTGAAAACATTGCAATATCAGGAGATGTTCCACCAGCCAATGCAATTTTTAAAGACTCAAAATACCGGTCGCTAGATTTACCAATGTGTTTTATAATGATGTCTGGATATTGTTCCATGAATAGACGATCCATCTCTTTGAAAACTGGACCTGCTGCATTCACTTCTCCATATTTATAATCCCATACTGTTAAAATTATAGGGTTATTAGTTTTTTCTTCACTCTCTCCACTACATGATAGTTGGAATATTGTAATGAATAAAATAGTTATGGTTAAACAATACTGTCTTTTCATATTATCCCCTATTAATAATTTTAATATACTTATAGTTTCTAATCAAATCTTATTCTTATCTCTTCAGCTCAATTCTAAGATCCAATAATAGTTTAAAAAAGAAGTATATTATGTTATTATTCTACAATGATTTACAAAATGAAGTGGTGGAATTTCATCCTTTTACCACTGTTATTGTCTATATTTTTTATTCTAATCTCATTTACAGTTTTATCAGAATTTAGAAATTCACGTTTAAAAAATGTACTGCTATTAAGTCAGGAAGTTGTAACAGAATGGAATGCCATGGATGTTGCAACAATTGACCTTCTTTTAAAACATCAAAATAATCCTTATGGTGACAGAACTGAACTATTTAAAAAACTCGTATTTGATTGGAAGGAAAAACGAGTTTCCCTGAATAAACAGTTAAATGAGTTGTCAATTCAGATAGGGACTTTAGAACTAAACCCTGATATATCAATAATTACTGAAAAAACAATTAGTTTATGGACATTAACCGATGATGTATTTTCCGATATAGATTCTATCCTAAAAGAAATAATAGATATTGGTTTCGCAGAAAAACTGGTTAGAGGAAGTTTAATCGAGGAATTTTATAAATTACGGCTACTAAAAAGGATAAAACCAGAGGAGCTTCAGTTAGGAGTAAAACTAATCTCATCAATTAAGATTTTAGATGATGCTGGAGAGACATTTGATAGTTTTCTAAATGAACTTATACAACATTTAAAAAAGATGATTGAAATTGAAACACGACGGTTTAATTTTGTATTTATTGTTGATCTGGTAGTAATCATTATATTTATAATTATTGGATTATCCTGGAAGAGAAAAATTGTCAGGTACACCCAGGAGAAAAAAAGGTTAGAGGAAGTTACTGAAAGGTCAACATTTAGAGAGCTATTTATTAAAGGTGTAACTGACACTGGTAGACAAAAAAAATTATTAACCAATCTTGGATTTGATCCAAATAAAAAATTCTACTTTTTAGCATTAACAATAGCAAAACACAGTGAAACTCTGCGTTCATTAGGGCGTTTAAAATTTAATGAAGCGGTTTTATCTGCAGAAACTATAATTAAAAAATCGGGAAAGTCAAAAGATTGGGTTATTTCCGGATATAATGTAGATCAGAACATTCTGTTTGTTTTGCAATCAACCAATAAAAGTCCAAACTTTATAGAATTCTCAGAAGAGGTAATTAGAGAGGCTTACAATAATACAGATCTACTGTTCTATGCAGCAGCCTCCAACACAGAATACTCAGGGGAAAGTCCTGATACAGCCCTTTCTTTAATTCGCAAACTTTTAGAAGAACGTTATAGACTAAAGGAACCTGGAATAACATGGCTAGAGCAGTTACCAGAAGTCCCTGAGGTTGCTTTTATATTTCCAGTAGATAAAGAAGCTAGATTATGTGAAAAACTAAAACTTTGTAAACAGGATGAAGCGGAATTATTATTTAATGAAATTATGGAAGATGTTATACCCTATGGATATAGGGTTTACAAAGCAGTTATCCTTAGGTTAATTGTAACTCTAAGTAATTTATTAGAAGATTTGTTTGATCTTAGAAGTGAAGAAAATAACACGGATGTATTAACATTAATATTTGAACTAGAAGGTCTTGATACAGCAGAAGAGATAGGAGCAAGATTTAAAGAGGTTTTTCAATTAATTATCATATCATTAAATAAGCAACGCTCAGGATCACAATCACGTATTATTGATCAGGTGCGTAGTATTATACAAAAAGAGTATATGAATTTAAACTTGTCAGCTGACTTTATCGCAGACCAGCTTGGATTTTCAACAGGATATCTTATGAAGGTCTTTAGAAGTGTTTCATCACATTCCATTCAAAAAGAGATTAATCAATTCCGATTAAATAAGGCTACTGAGATTATCATAAATAGTGATAAACCTATGGCTCAAGTTGCGCTTGAATCTGGATTTTTAAATAGTAATTACTTTTTTACTCTTTTTAAAAAGTATTTTGGTAAAACACCAGGTGAATATAAAAAGGAAAACCTTCAATAATTATTTTTCTAGAGCACTTATTAGTTTCATATTTATCAAGCAATGGCACACGTGTGGCATTTTTTACTTGACAAACACAAATTCAATGTTAAAGTAAAATTGAAGGTGGGTCTTTTGGCAAAATTTTATATTAAACTAGACAATTCAATTAATAATAACATGGTAAAAATAGTGTTATTTATTATTATGGGTCTTATATTACCAAGAATTATATTGGCTAAAGAGGTAAATGATACAAGACCTAATATCATATTTATCTTATCGGATGATGCGGGTTATGGAGATTTTGGTAAATATGGACAGGATACGATATTAACCCCCAATATTGATAAAATGGCCGATGATGGAATAATGTTTACAGACCACTATGCTGGTGCTCCAGTATGTGCTCCATCTAGAAGTTGTCTATTAACCGGTAAACATACAGGGCATACTGATATTAGAGGAAACAAGGAAGTCCAGCCTGAAGGTCAACATCCTCTAACTGAAAATACATATACAGTTGCTCAAATGCTTCAGGATGAAGATATTGAGACTGCAGTATTTGGAAAGTGGGGATTAGGATACCCAGAAAGTTCTGGAACCCCTGAAAAACAGGGATTTGATGAATTTTACGGATATAACTGTCAAAGACAGGCACATAACTACTACCCGGACTACATATGGGAAAATCAGAATATATTAGAACTGGATGGGGAAACTTATACTCACGATCTTTTTACAGATAAAACACTGGAATATATAGAAGAGAACAGGAACAATGCTTTTTTCCTCTATCTAGCATACGCGATACCCCATGCAGCGCTTCAGGTTCCTGATATAGAACCATACAAAGACCAACCATGGCCTGAAAACATGAAGAAGTTTGCAGCAATGATGACAAGAATGGACAGCGATATAGGTCAAATTATTGATAAACTTGAAAAGTTGGGAATTGATGAAAATACTCTAATCATGTTCAGTAGTGATAATGGGCCACATGCAGAGGGTGGTGCAGATCCAGAGTTTTTTAACAGCTCTGGTCCATTTAGAGGTATTAAAAGAGATCTATACGAAGGTGGAATTAGAATACCGCTAATTGCAAAATGGCCAGGAACAATAACTCCTGGGCAGGTTAGTGACCATCCTTCAGCATTCTGGGATTTTATGCCTACTGTGGCAGATATATACGGAATAAAAAAACCGGATAATATAGACGGAATCTCATATCTGCCTACCCTCCTTGGTAACAAAGATGAACAGGAAACACATGACTACCTGTATTGGGAATTCCATGAAAATGTTGGGCTTCAGGCTGTTAGGAAAGATGACTGGAAAGCTGTTAGAAAATTTGTCCGTCTATTTCCAAATGGGCCAATAGAACTATATAACCTTAAAACAGATCCTGGTGAAAAAATTAATGTTGCAGATGAAAATAGTGAAATTGTTAAAGATATGAAATTAATAATGTCATCAGCCAGAACTGAATCAGAAGACTTTCCATTAATAGGTAAGTCTATCTTTAAACCGGGTTTGGAGAATGGATGGCTCTTCCTTATACCTGGAATGTTAATATCCATCTTTGTATTTTTATTAACTAAAAAAAATATAAAAAATGATCTATTCTTATTAAACTCTAGAGAAAAAACCTTCATCTCCTTAAGACTTCTAACTACTATGGGATTGAGTTTAATAACAGTTTTCAGCCCATTATTAGCTATGTCTTCATGGTTTGCTACAAGTGTGATAACAGCTGTTATATCCCTTATTGGATTTGCTATATCTGCTGGGATTACAATAAAAAGAGAAAGTGGATTTACAAAATATCTATTAAACCCTATTTACAACAATTTACCCCAGATTTTCCTTTTTGCTTTTTGGATTGCCCTTGGAACATCAGTAATATCCATACCATATATTATATCTTTGAGTATTTGGGTCGTTGTTAGAATGATTAGAAGATAGTTTATAATAAAAAAAGACCCTGCTAGTAGCAGGATCCGAAAAAAGGAGTACGTTTAAACGAAAATTATTACGTTGTATATCTAATAAGACAACTCAACTTTCAAAAAGTTACAACTTATTTAAATAAAATTAAATTTTAGTAAAAATATAATGATAAAGGAATTGTAATAGTATTAGTAATAATTTTTTGGCTCTTGTGAGTTTAGAGTGGGTAGCTTTATTTAAAGTAGCTTAAACAATACATGATTGGTGGTAATTTTTATAACTTATTATTTGCTATTTCACTCATAAGTACATATTATCATAATTTTGGGACATACGGTAGTTTTCGTGTTCATAAATAGCCAAAACATGTACTTGAAGGTTACATCATGTGTATCCCGTGTACATAACATATTTATCCTGACTTCACTGTTTTACACCACTTGTTTTGTAGTTATACTATTTGTATTTTGTATCATTCTATTTAGATTTAAATAGTGTCGGATTAGATTATAATTGTAATCTGTTACATGACATTCTCCATCTCAAATAGCTCCCTACCCTCATCACTTATTTTACTTCTATCCCAGGGGGGATCAAAGGTTATCTTGATTTCTACTTTAAATACTTCTTCTATTTTACTTACAGATCGGTCTACGCAGTCAACTAAGAAGTCTGCAACTGGGCAGTTTGGTGATGTGAAAGTCATTAGAATATTACAATAATATCCTTTGCTGCACTCTTCGAAACTTACATCGTATATTAATCCTAGGTTATAAATATCTACTGGGATTTCTGGGTCATATATATTTTTTAATTTATCTATTACAGTCTCTCTTAAATTCATTATTATCCTCCGTATACTTTGGCATAATGTCTTATTTTTTCTACCATGTGGAATACACCGTTTTGCCTTGTTGGGCTTATTATCTCTGTTAAACCTAAGTCTTCTAAGCCTTTTATATCGTAGTCTAATATTTGGTCTGGAGTTAACTCTTGGAATATTGATACAAGGATGGATATTAATCCTTTAACTATGACAGAGTTACTATCAGCTTTATATATAATCTTTCCATCGATATATTCTGATATTAACCAAACCTTGGAAGTACAACCCTGAACTAAAAATTCATCTTTTTGCAGATCCGCACTAAGTGGTCTAAGCTTTTTACCAAGATCAACTATGTACTCATATTTTTCAATATCCTGGTCAAAAAGTTCTAAATCTTCTACTAATTCAGCTATTCGTTCTTTTATCATCATCTTAACCTTTTATAATATCTATAGCTCTGTCTAAAGCCTTAAAAAACTTATCAATATCCTCTAAATCGTTATAGATACCAATACTAATTCTAATTGTACCATCTATATTTAGAGCATCCATAATTGGCATTGCACAGTGGTGACCAGCTCTAACTGAGATTCCTTGTTTATCTAACAGAAGACCTATATCTATTGGTAATATACCTTCTATATTAAAACTTATATTACCAACACACTCACTGTTTTTTGTATAAAGTTGTATACCTTCTATACTATTTAATCTTTTATATATTATATCTGTTAACAGAGCTTCATGTCCTACTATTGATTCATAACCAACATCATAAATATAATTAAGAGACGCTCCTAAACCGATAACTCCAGCAATATTTTGGGTCCCAGCTTCGAATTTCAGTGGTGATTCTAATAAAGTTGTTTTGTCATATGTAACCTTCTCTACAACTGCCCCTCCAGTCTGATATGTATCAAAATCATCTATAGAATTCTCATCTATATATAGTACTCCAACTCCTGTAGGACCATATATTTTATGACCTGAAAACAGATAAAAGTCTGCACCAATATCTTTTACATCTACCTTAAAGTGAGATATAGCCTGGGCGCCATCTATTAGAACTTTTGCCCCATATTTATGGGCTAGTTTTACTATTTTTTTAACAGGATGAATCACACCAAAGGCATTAGAAACATGGGTTATGGATACAAAAGAGTCTGGATTATTTTTTAATAACTCCTCGAAGTGAACCATATCAAATTCTAGATTATCCCTGTATTTTACAACTTCAAGTCCTGCCCCAATGGTCCGACCCATCATATGCCATGGAACAATATTAGAATGATGTTCCAAAGAGGAGATTATAACTGTTTTAAATCGGTTCTTCACAAAACTTGAAGCTACCATATTTACACCCTCTGTTGCCCCTTTTGTAAATATAATCTCATTACTGCTTTTTGCTCCTATAAAATCTTGTACAAAAATCCTAGTATGTTCAAATACTGTAGTTGCCTTATTTCCATTTTTGTAACTACCCCTGTGTGTATTGGAACAATAATCGGTGTAATACTGGGTGATTACATCAATTACCGATTGAGGCTTTTGAGTTGTTGCAGCATTATCTAAATAAACTTGATTGTTTTTAAAATAAGGAAAGTCATTTTTTCTCATTAAAGAACTCCTTAACTATATCGGATTTAATTCTATCTATTACATCTGTAACAAAAGCATTTATTAATAATTTTTTAATTGTAACCTCAGGAAACCCTCTCTGCTTTAGATAAAATATATCTTCAGAGTTTAACTTTCCAACCGAGGCTCCATGGGCTGCTTTAACTTCTGAAGTAAAAATATTAAGCCTTGGTTTATTTAATATTCTAGCACCGTTTGATAACATAATGGCCTTAGAGTGTTGGGATGTATTTGAATCCTTGGCGTTGTTTAAAACAATACTATCCCCATCGTACATAGCAAAACTTCTACCATCTAATACATGTCTAAATTCTTGATTACTTATAGTTTCTCTATCTTTATGGTTTATTTTACATATTGTTCCGTGTTTCATTGTATCTTTAAGAGAGATTACTCCATTAACATTACAAGTTCCTTCATTAAACAGATCCATATCCCATATATTCATACAGATATTCCCACTCTGGTTCAGGGTAACAACATCTAATGATCCAGAGTTTACAAAACCATTATAATTATATATCAGGTTATGTTTGTTACTTAATTCTTCTACCCTAGAGTAAGACACATTTGAATACTCTATATTAAATCCCCGGTTATTATTAACAAATACTTCATTCTCGTTATATAAGTTTGAGGTCTCTAAAATATCAACATTTACTTCGTTTAATACAACATAAGTGATATTAGATGATATAAATGAAAATTTCCCAGTAATGTGATTAACTATGGCAACTGGTTTATTTGGGCTAGTTTTAAAAATAATTTTAAATGTCTCTGTAGTGTTAAGATTAATTAGGGGATTAAAACTATCAACTTTTTTAGTTTTGACAGAAGAAATAGTTATACCTTCTGTCAAATTATTAGTCCTAGGTACTCCATCAACAATATCAATCTGTATAAAGCCATCAACCTTTTTTAATTCTACGACCGGAACTGTTTTTGTTAAACAATCTATTTTAAAGAGTTCGTCGATATTAAAGCTCTTAAACTCTTCAATACTATTCAGGTTTAATTCAGGGAGATACATAATCGATACCCTTATAACCTTTATCTTCCAAAATATTTACAAGTGAGATATCCCCTGATTTGACTATTTTACCCTCTGACATAACATGTACAAAGTCTGGTTTTATATAGTCTAGAACTCTTTTATAATGTGTGATTATTAAAACTGATCGTTTACCATCTAATAGTTTATTAACTCCCTCTCCAACTCTTTTTAATGCATCTATATCTAACCCGGAGTCAATTTCATCTAAAATTATTAAATCTGGCTCTAATAGAGACATTTGTAAAAGCTCATTAGTCTTTTTTTCTCCACCGGAGAACCCATCATTTACATATCTTTTTAATATTTCATTATCTATTCCAAGCTCTTTTGTTAAGGATTTAATCTTCTTTAATATTTGGGCAGATGTTAACTCTTCTTTTCCATAAAACTCCCTCTTTAAATTAAGAGATGTTTTTAGGAAGTACATATTATTAACTCCAGGGATCTCTCTAGGACTTTGGAAGCTCATAAAAACTCCTCTATTTGCCCTCTCTTCAGGTTCCATGGCTAAAAGATCATGGGTTTTAAAAGAGATATTTCCACCTTTAATATTTATAGCAAAATGTCCTGTAATTGCCTTGGCTAATGTTGATTTACCACAACCATTTTGTCCCATTAAAGCGTGAACTTCACCTCTATTAATTGTTAAATTAAGACCATTAATAATCTTTTTATCTTCAACCTCTACTTTCAGGTTTTCTATTTTTAGTAATTCCATTAACCTATACTCCCTTCCAGACTAATATTCAATAATTCTCTGGCTTCTACTGCAAATTCCATTGGTAATTCATTTAATACTTCTTTGCAAAAGCCATTAACTATCATACTAACTGCATCTTCTGGATTTATTCCTCTTTGTCGTATATAAAAAAGCTGTTCATCGCTTATTTTAGATGTTGTAGCTTCGTGCTCAACTATTGAGTCTTGATTTGCTGTATCTAAATATGGAAACGTATGAGCACTACACTCTTCACCAATTAATAAGGAGTCACACTGGGAAAAATTTCTTGCCCCTGATGCATTTTTATTAAACTTAACCAGACCTCTATAACTATTTTTACCTTTTAATGCTGATATCCCTTTAGAAATAATTGTTGATTTTGTATTTTTACCTATGTGGATCATTTTTGTTCCAGTATCAGCTTGTTGCTTCAGAGTAGAAAGCGCTACAGAATAGAACTCTCCTACAGAGTTATCACCCTTTAAAATACAACTTGGATATTTCCAGGTCAGTGCTGATCCGGTCTCTACTTGAGTCCAGGAAATCTTTGCATCTTCGTGGCATATTCCTCTTTTAGTTACAAAGTTATAGATACCACCTTTACCATTAATATCCCCTGGGTACCAATTCTGAATTGTTGAATATTTAATATGGGCACCCTTTAGTGCAATTAATTCAACAACAGCAGCATGTAGCTGATTTTCATCCCTTTGTGGCGCGGAACAACCTTCGTTATATGAAACATAACTACCCTCATCCGCAATAATTAGGGTTCTCTCAAATTGCCCTGTATTTTCTGCATTAATCCTAAAATATGTTGATAACTCCATTGGGCATCTTGTATTTTTAGGAATATATACAAATGAGCCATCTGTAAAAACCGCACCATTTAATGTAGCAAAAAAATTATCATTATAAGGAACGACTGAACCTAAATACTTCTGTATCAGTTCTGGATGGTTTTTTGCAGCTTCACTTATTGAGCAAAATATAATTCCTTTCTCTTCTAAATGTTCCTTGAATGTAGTAACCACTGAAACTGAATCAAAAACAGCATCTACAGCAACACCAGAGAGTATTTTTTGTTCCTCTAAAGGAATTCCTAACCTCTCGTATGTTTTTAAAATTGATTCATCAACTTCATCTAAGCTATCTAACTTTTTTTTAGGTTTAGAGAAATAACTTATATTTTGGTAATCTATTGGGTCATGTTCTAAGTTCGCCCAATTAGGCTCAACCTGGGTTAACCATTTGTTATATGATTTAATTCTAAAATCCAATAACCACTTTGGATCATCCTTCTTTTCTGATATCTTTTTTATAACGTCTATGTTTAGTCCTACTGGAAATGTTTCAGACTCTACGTTGGTTTCAAATCCGAGTTTATATTCACCGGATATATGTTTATCTATATTGTTATCCATTACTATTATCCTTGCCTAACTTTAATTATCCAACCTAATTTATTTATTTGCAACACCTTTTAGATCGATTTAATGGTAATTATTACTATTAAGAGGAATTCTTTCTATTGACAAAATACCGACCAGGCAGTATGTTTGCTATATGGCAGAAAATAAACCTAAAGAAGTAAGGCGTCAAGAGATACTTGATGTTGCACTTTATTGCTTTACACATAAAGGATACTCAGGAACAAGTATTGATGATATTTGTAAGAAAGCTAAAATAACAAAGGGTGGACTTTACTGGCATTTTGACTCTAAAAAACAGTTATTAGACATACTAGTTGAGACACAGTGTAATTCTCAGCAAGATGTATGGGAGAATCTAGAAAATATAACGATAACTGAAAATACCATAAGAGAAATGGGACATCTATTTATTAGTAGTAGCCTTAAAAACAGATCTAAGGTTAAGTTTTTGCACATGATGGAGATAGAGACATATAAAAATAGTGAGATGAACGATGCATTATCAACCTCTCATAATTTAGTATTTAACTTCTTACTTAATTTTGCAGAAAAGTTATTAAATTATTACAACAATAAAACTATGGATAATGCATCATTAGCAAATCTATTAAATATATCAGTGATGGGAATTGTAAAACAGAAGATTTTAGGCGCTGTAGAAATAGATGAGGTTAGTAGTTGGGATTCGATCTCAACACTTATAGTAAAAGGATTAAAATAATTTTTTTTATCATTAAAACATACCGAACAGTCGGTATTAAGGAGATTAACATGAAATTAAATAATAAAGTTGTACTATTCATACTACTTTCAATCGTGGTTATGGGTTGTTCTACACCTCATAAAAGATCAAACTATTCAGCTGAATCACCAAAAGTTGACAACTGGGATGAAATATTTAGTAGACCAAAAGATATAACTGTAGAGACATGGAATACAGGACAACTAGAGGTTGTTATTAAAGGCATAATTAATTTAAAACATAAAGACGCACCTAAATATGAAAGTAAAAAGATGTTTGTAGATGTACCTGTATATCTTATCAAATCTAAAGATAATGGAACTTTTTTAGTAGATTCTGGTCTAGATAAGTCCTATGAAAAAAATAAATATACAAATGTAAAAGGTCTATTAAAGCCACTTTTTACTCCAGATGGGCAAAATGCAACAAATAAAAGTATATATAAACGTCTATCTGACAATAACATAAAATTAGATGGAATGTTTTTTACACACCTTCACTTTGATCACTCTGCAGGACTAAGTGATCTAGAACCAACCTTTCCAATTGTTGTAGGGAAATCAGAGGATGACATTGACCTACCGCCTCTTTATAGAACTACCCACTTAGACAAAGTTACAGAAATAAAAGAGCTAGACTTTGAACAAGGGAAGGCCTTATACCCATTTAGTAGCGTATTAGATGTATTTGGCGATGGTTCTATATATGCAATAAATACAAATGGGCATTCTACTGGACATGTTAGTTATTTAATAAATAGTACCAATGGACCCTACCTTATGACTGGAGATCAAGTTAACTTTATAGACAATATAACTTCTGGTGTTGGACCTGGTATGTATTCTAGAGATGTAGAAAAAGCTCAAGAGTATTTTGATCAGATAATGGAATTTAAATCTATATATCCAGAAGTAGAACTGCTATTCGGTCACTATATAAAAAATAATTAAAAAAAGTTCCAACCATTTCTACATTTATACGCATAATATAGGTGAATGGAAAAAATAAATAACAAAAACAGAGCGAGGATACAGGAAGATATATGGGTGACTTATCACCCTAAACTTCAGGTATACCTCAAACAACTCTTCCCTTACATTACTGATACCCAAGATAAAGTCTCTGAGATTTTATTAAAAGTATTCACTAAACTAGACCAATACAATCCTAAATACGCATTTTCCACATGGATATATACAATAGCTAGAAATACCCAAATTGATGAAATTAGAAAGATCTCAATTCAAAGTGTGGATATTGATGATCATGAAATACCGACAGATGAGACACCTGAAACTCTGTTTATGAGGGAGTATGATCAGAACACTATTAGACATGCTATAGGTGAATTAAAATCTTACGATAGAGAACTTATATACCTCTATTATTACGAGGAACAAAACTATAGAGAGATCTCTGAGATCACAGGAGTACCAATAGGAACATTGAAATTCAGAATGTCCTGTTCTAGAAAAAAAATTAAAAGTATAATGGAAAGGAGTGGGAAATATGAAAGACAGTATTAAAAACTATTATGAAAACGAAGTACTAAATATAACAACTCCTCCTATGCCTACTTTTAATAGTAAAAAGGTTAATAAACCATGGGATAATATCTTATTAACGGCTATGGCTGTTGCTTCCATGGTATTAGTATCTCTACCTAGTTCTTATGATTCAGAAATAAGAAAAGTAGGGATATCAAAATATTATAGAGATAGTTTTAAGGAGAGTTTTACCCGGGTAATTCTTAATTCTGCCTACTATATGCAAAACAAAGGAGAGTCTAATGACTAAAACAAAGTATTTTATATCATTATTATTTGCACTAATTATTGTTTTTTGGGGGATAATTTCTGGAGGAAATTCAATACTTCTATACCTAGATATCCCAACACTAATATTTGTTCCAATCTTACCATTTTTTATATCATCTTTTATCTATCCCTTTAAAATCCAAAGAGAGTTTAATAAGGAGATATTTAAACCTATAGGTACAGGTGATAAAAAGTCATTGGAACAAGCAGTATCATATTATTCCCTGCTTAGAAATTTAACTATTGTTGGTGCAATTGTTGCAGTATTTATAGGAGTTATTGGTATGATGGCTAACTTAGAAGATATTTCCTCTGTTGGAAGAAATACTGGAGTTGTTTGCATATCAATTTTCTATGGAGTTGTATTTTTATTACTTGTAACAGAACCTTTAAAAGGTATCGCAAAACGAAATCTAATAGGATAGTTCCATATAGGGGGGAGATCCCCCCTCCCCTTATAGCTTATGTAAAATCCATACATTTGGTTCTATATAAATCCCACTGTCTTTCTCTACATTAAACAGAACGGGATTCAGTGCACCTTTTATTATATATGGACCACTAATTGGAAATTTAAGTCCAGTCCATTCAGACCAATCCTTTATAGTCCCAGGTATTTCCATTGCATGTGTACAAACATTAATAATGTTACCTCCAGCTTTTACATGAACTCTTAACCAGTTATCTAATGGAAGATCTTTATCGTTTTTAAAAGTGATATACTGTTCCATATCAACCAAAGGATATTTGTGTTTATCACTAGGTCTTACAGGTATTACTAGATTTTTAAAGCCCTTTTCTTTACCAAGTTTTGCCATCTCTTTTACTGCAATGGAGCTTAACCCCTTACCTCGGTATTTGTCATATACAACAATTTGAAGACCAACTAATATATTTGCTATTAATCCATCATTAAGATCAGATATTGATTTTTTTACAGCCCAATCCCATCCCTCATCAGGAAGATCTTTTATATCACCATCATATTTTATTGGTACAGAAACCATACTTGCTGCCATCTCATCATTTTCATCTAAAATAATAAGTTGATAATCTTTATATGCATCAATAAATGTCATCCAGTTCTCATCTGCTACTGGGTCGTGTAACATAAACTCATCCCAGGCTTCCATATTCAGTTCATCTGATTTCTCAAATAGGTCGTATCTCTCTTTTAAACTAACTACTTTATATTTCATATATTATTGGTAATGCAGATTAATATTCTAGTCAATTAAATTTAATATTATCACCATAAAACAATACTAAAGTAGTAGAGATTGTTGCTTACATTATACTTTTTGTAGATCGTTAAATATCCATGGTATTAGTTCAGATACAGTTGGATGTGGTAAAACGGTCTCTTGTAAAACGGTATAAGGAAGTTTGGCTATCATAGCAAGGGCAACCATACCTATTATCTCATCCCCTCCAACACCTAAAATTGTGGCTCCTAGTATTAATTTGGTATCAACATCTATTAATAGTTTAATAAGTCCTTTTGTTTCATCCTTCTCTTGTGCTCTACTAATAGTACTCATTTTTTTAGTAGCCATCATTACATTTTTCCCTGTAGTCATAGCTTCCGTTTGGGTTAACCCAACCCTGGCTAAAGGTGGATCCATAAACATGGAATGAATAGGAATCCTATCACTTATTTTTCTAGTTCCTCCACTTAAGTGTTCAGTAAAAACCTGGCCATCATGTACAGACGTATGGGTAAAAGCACCCTGGCCATTTACATCGCCTATTGCATAAATGTGTGGAATATTTGTCTGAGTATAGTCATCAACTTCTATAAAACCTCTTTTATCAACTTTTACTCCAGCTTTAGGAAGATCTAAACCATCGCTATTAGGAACTCGACCAATGGCAAAGAGGATGTGTGAACCCTCCATAACTTTATCTATACCATCTTGAATATAGTGGATTTTTACCCCTATGGAGGATTTCTCCATTGATTGTATACTTGATTCTAGATGAAACTCTAAACCTTCATCATTTAGTATATCATAAGCTATACTACTAATATCTGGATCTTCTCTAGATAGTATTCTACCTCCTATTCCAAGAACTGAGATTTTGCTTCCTAACCTAGAAAAAGCCTGACCAAACTCTAAACCGATGTAAGAAGTACCAATAACAATAAGATGTTTAGGTAACTCTTTTAATGCTAATATACCCTTATTATCTAACCATGGCACAGTATCAATACCAGGTATTTTTGGAACTCTAGACCTAGTTCCAGTGTGGATAATTATTTTATCTCCATAGATTATCTCTTCCCCAACCTGTATTTTATGGTCATCAACAAATTTTGCTTCAAATTGGTAATAGGTTGCAACAGAACTAAGCCAGCTTTTATAACCATCAGTAGCTGGAACTCTTATACTGTTCACTCTATGCATTACCTTAGTAAAATTAATCTTAAACTCACTGATATCAACACCAAAATCGGCTCCTCTTTTTGCCATATAGGCAGCCCTGGAACTAGCAATTAAAGTTTTTGTAGGTGTACAACCCCAATTAACACATGTACCCCCAGCTTTATCACATTCAATAACTGCTATATTTAGATTTCCTTTTAATAGTTCTGGCATTATTATACCTGTTGCCTGACCTGTACCTATTATTATAATATCGAACTTTTTCATCTGAACTCTCCATGTTTTATGTATGTTAATACTGTTTTTATATTCCTCTCTTTTAATCAAACTTTTTTCATATCCTATATATAATTCATAATTGTGATTAAAGTAGTAGTCAATAATTTTTAATAAGATCCATTTAAAGCTATACAAAGTAGTATCAAAAACAGTTTTACTAATTATAGTTTTGAACATATAGTTAATAGTAGGAGTTAGTATGAATGTAGTAATTACTGGTAGCACCCGAGGAATTGGTTTAGGACTTGTTAGAGAGTTCTTAAAACATGGTCATAATGTTCTGATTAATGGCCGAGATAGAATGGTTGCATCCACAGTTGCAGGGAAACTAAGTACCGAATTCCCAGGTAACTTTATTCATGTTTACGCCTGTGATGTAACATGTTATAACTCTGTATCTAGAATGTTTTGGGAAGCAAATAGATATTTTGGTTCTGTAGATATCTGGATTAATAATGCAGGGATGAGTCAAAATAGACAGTCAGTAACTGACCATGATCTTAATAAAATGAATCAGATAATAGATCTAAATATTAAGGCTGTTCTTTATGGAACACAAATAGCCAGCAGAGGAATGTCAGAAAAAGGTGGTTATATCTATAATATGGAAGGTTATGGAAGTAACGACATGATGACAGCTAATATGAGCTTCTATGGTATGACAAAAAGAGCACTAACCTACTTTACAAAATCTGCAGCAAAAGAGGTCAAAGGTAGCAATGTAAAAATAGGTCTGTTAAGTCCGGGAATGGTAGTTACCGATCTACTTTTATCCTCTCTACCTGAAGATAAAAATGAGAAAGATAAAGTAATAAAAATATAT
This sequence comes from Spirochaetaceae bacterium, assembly GCA_051531975.1. GTDB lineage: Bacteria > Spirochaetota > Spirochaetia > DSM-2461 > DSM-2461 > Thiospirochaeta. Next base: position 180,241 of record JAOPTT010000009.1, on the reverse strand, counting down.
AACATCCTAGCAGATAGGGTAGAAGATGTTTCATTATTTCTAGTTAAAGCCATGTTAAAAAACAGTAAAAACGGTGTCTCAATTCAATGGCTTACAAATAGAAAAGTCTTTTTACGATTTTTTACACAGATTTTTAAGAAACGGAAAGTAGTTTATTAAGCTCACCTTTAGCTTCTAAGGCAAATAGATCATCACATCCACCAACATGAAAATCATCAATAAATATTTGTGGAACTGTCATAGCACCATTAGATTTTGATAACATCTCTTCTCTTTTTGAAATATCGCCTTCTATAGAAATCTCTACAACTTCCACACCTTTAGCTTTTAACAATCCTTTTGCTCTAACACAATATGGACATACTTTTTTTGAATACATAACAACATTAGCCATGGAAATTCTCCTTTACATAATCTACAAATTTTTTGTCTTCTTCTAGAATATGAGAAACCTGGTTTTTAAACAAGAACTCCTCTACACCTAAACTAAAGTTATAATCTCTATTTTTATTTATACTATTTAAACTAGTTAATAACTTTTTATGAGTTATTAGATGATGCTTTTTATCATCATAATTATACTGTGTAAATAGTTTTTCTTCGTTATCAAAGTGCTCAATAGTTTGATCTAATAATCTATTAAAACATCGAGTTACAATATCTTTCTCTGCCCCACTTTTAACGGCTTCAACAAATTCTGCACTAATCTTAAAGAGTTCTTTATGTTCCAGATCAGTCTGGTCTAAACCAAGTTCATATTTCTCTTTCCAGAAAAACAGAGAGTTCGCTTTAACTTTTGGATCCTCTTTCTGGTACTCTTCGATTACTAATAAAACATTATCATCCTGATGAACAATTAAGTCATCTTCTGGTTTGGTAATCTCATCGGTTTGACCTTTCTTAATTAAGGAGACCGCATTTAAGGCTTTCATTCTTTTGACAACATCAGCTATTGTTGCTTCATCTTCGTTATAGTGTTTATAAAGTTTAAGATTATACCCCATTACAGAGCTACTTAGGCCAGTAGCTTCAACTTTAATATCAGTGGAGTGAAGTTGTCTTTTTATTAGGTGAGCAATCTGCTCTCCCCCCATTTTTATAGGATAAACAACAGTATTTGCACCAGCTCTTACAAGTCGGCCCTCAATTCCCGCTTTATACCCTCTAGCAATAATAAATATATCAGGATTAAGCTCCCTTGCTGCTAAAGAAACAAACATATTAAGAGAATCGTCTCCCATACTAACAACGATGCCTTTGGCGTTTTTAATTCCTGCTTGAATAAGAGTTGAATCGTATGTAGCTTTACCAATAACAGTCATGTAATTTCGTTTCTCAGCCCATCCAGCTGTATCCTCATCTTGTTCTACAACAACAAATTTTATTCCAGCATCGCTTAATGTAGTACAAATAGCACTACCAACACCGCCATATCCACATATAATATAATGATCCTTTAATCGGTTTATCTTTTTTAACATTTTACTTGCTCCAAAAAAGTTTCTGAAATGATTTTCTAAAAATGCCTTAGCTAAATGGGAGGCAAAAACAGCCGCTGCTCCAAGTCCAACAAATATCAATATAACAGTGAAAATTTTACCCGTTTCAGATAGGGGTTTCGTCTCACCAAAACCAACGGTGGTTATCGATATAGCAGTCATATAAAAAGAGTCAAATACACTCCAATCCTCTATTATCACATAACCCATAGTTCCAATTAAAAAAATAATGAATATTAGAAGAAATAATTTAAATGTTTTCAAAGTTCAGTAAAACCCGTTCCCTCTCTAATAATTTCTGGTTCATCCTCTGTAAGTCTTACCACTGTAGATAAATATGTATGTAGTTCTTCTCCAGTATCTAAAACCAGATCAAGACCAGGGATATCTTCAACTTCCCAACCATGGGTATAGAGATTCTCTCTTGTAAACGTATAGTCCCAACTATCACCTTCGGTCATCTCTCTAGCTGCAGTTATAACAAATAGTGGATGTTCATGTTGGGCAATCAGAGCAAAAGGAATTTTATTTCCAGGAATTCTTACTCCAACCTCTGCTCTTTTCATATTAATTACTTTTTCTATTCTAGCTTTAGCGGGAAGAATAAATACATATGGTCCAGGAGTATGCTGTTTTATAAGTTTAAAGTTACTATTAGATAGATTAGCCATCTCTTGTATCTGCTGAATATTTGAGCACAAAATACTTATGGAGTTAATCTTTTTATCACCTTTTAAGGTTTTTAGCTTTTTTAGACCCTCTTTTGAGTTAATACTGCAGCCAATGGACCAACTAGACTCTGTTGGAAATGCAACTAAACCACCCTTATCCAGGATAAAACAAGCCTTTCGAATTGCTCTATCATCAATATTATTTTCGTATATGTACTCTATCATGATTTTATTATCGTCCTAAATTGTTCCTTTTCATAGTGGTATTCATGAAATTCTATTTCTATTATAATAACACCGATGGATATAGAGAACCAAATAGATTCAAAGACTAGATTAAAGCAAGGGATATTTTTTACTAAGCTTCATGTTGTTAATAAAATAACTTCTCACTTTAAACTTAATAATGTTAAACATGTAATAGATTCTGCAGCAGGCTCATGTAATTTTTTAATAGATCTAGCAAAAAAAAACCAAGAAATTGAATTTTATGGTATAGAAAAAAATGAGACCATTTATAATAATGTCCTAGAAGATATAAAAGGAATTAAAAACTTACACTACTTTAAAGGGGATATATTATTAGATAAATTCCCTATACCAAAATGTGATTTATATATTGGGAATCCTCCATTTATTAATTTTTCAGACTTAGATGAAGATTACCGAGAAAAGATAAAACCTATATGGTTATCTTACTTTCCTGAATCAAAAGGTTTTAAAATGTTACTAGGTGATAGTAGAGGGGATATTTCACAATTAATTTTTGCATTCACAGTAAAACAATATTTAAAAAACAGTGGACGAATTGGAGTTATCCTTCCTAACTCATTAATTAAAGGTAATTCAGCATCTGCTGGTTTTAGAAAATTTCAAAACATTGTCGTAGAGTCCATTGTCGATATTAGTGATGATAATCCATTTAATAATACAACACGTAATTGCTTCTATATTTTAGCTAAAAATGGTGGTAAAACTAAGTTTCCTATAAAGTATATTGTAAATAACAGGATAATTAAATTAGTAAAAGCTGGGGATGATTTAGTAGAGCAAGGGCAGACAATATTACAAACATCAGAATATAAAGCTAGACAAGGTGTTAATACCTTAGGTGCAAACAGTGTTTTCTTTTTTAAAGAAAAGCCAGCCTTCGAATCAAAATTATTAAAACCACTTCTAAAAAGTTCTGATATAAACCCCTTTAATTACGAACCTAGTTACCAGATATTATATCCGTATAAAAATGGAAAACTTATACCTGAAGAAACTTTGATGGCAAACTACCCTATTGCATATAATTATTTATCAGGTTTTAGAGAAAAATTAGAACATAGGAAATCTAGATTTGCCCAAAAGTGTTGGTACTCTCTATTTGGAGTTGGGCCATATACTTGCGCAAAATATAAAGTTGTATGGAGAGGTTTAGGAGCCAAAGAGTTAGTTGCAGCACTTACAACCGATACAATACCAAATCAGTCCATGAATTGTTATATTCCAACAGAGACAGAACTAGAGGGACACTTCCTTTGTGGTATTATGAATTCTAAAATATTTAAAAGTCAACTTAATTTATTAAACGAAGAAGGTGCAAAATCTTTTGCTCAACCAAATACTATAAATAAAATTTATATTCCTCTTTTTAACCAGAATGAAGATTTACACTCCCTGATTTCCGATATTGCAAACCAACTAACCAGAGGTTTTAATACAGATTTATATAAAGAATTAAATAACAGAGTTCTTGAACTATATCAGAGTTTAGGCTTTTTAACTCTAGCTAAATAGAGCATGAATACTAAGCCAGTTAAAATAAGGATTATTCCTATCCACAAATACTTAGCTGGCTGCTCTCCACCGATATATAGTCCAACAATAGTCGCAATTAACGGATTTACTAGGGCGTAACTAGAGATCCTTCCTGTTGGTTGATTTTTTAACAAATAATTATAAGCACCAATAGCAGAACCACCAACAAAGGTTAAAAACAGTACAGAGAACATTGAGAGTTGGCTGCTATTGTTTAAAATGAGGTTAAGATCTTCTCCCTGAATTATAGTTACAATAAAAGCTATTATTCCTGCAAAAATCATCTGCATTCCAGTGGAAAAAAAAGTATCGTAATGATGAGTAAGTTTTTTTGACCAAACTGTTCCAAAACCCCAGCAAAAAATTGCTAAAAACAGCAACAAAATACCCTGAAATTCTGCAGGATCTCTTGGAGTATCGTTATAGAGTAAAAATGCAACACCAGTAAAACCGATAAAAAAACCTAAGATCTGTTTATAATTTAATTTTGTTCTAAATATAATCATATTCATAAGAGCAATAATTAATGGAACAGTGCTAATTATTAGAGACGCAATATAACTATCTATTGTTTGCTCTGCAAAGGTTACTATTCCATTTCCCATAATAAGTAGAAAAAATCCTAAAAATATTGAAGTCCCAACCTCTTGTTTTGTAGGTAATCTTTTAATCTTCCCACTGAGTATTGGTATTAAAAATATAACAAGTCCACCTACTAAAAATCTAAAAGAAACCACAACACTTGGTGGTATTGTTTCTACAGCTTTTGCTATGAAATAATATGTAGTTCCCCAAATTAGGTAGATAGCTAAGTAACAGAAAATAATGAGTAAACTCTTTTTTGTCATAAAATCTCCAATAGCTATAGACTAATAGCTTTTAAGAGTTTAAAAAAGATGTATGGACAATAATAATATTTCACAAAAAGAATTTAATAGATCTTTAAAGTTAAACTTATTTGGAGGTGGGGCGTTTACAATCTGGTTTGCAGTATGTTCACCACAACCGATTTTTAATGTTTTTTTCACAAATCATTTAGGTGCAACTTCTAGCCAATTAGGAATTTTAATTGGAATAGTACAGCTATCAACTCTATTTAATTTATTGGGAATTATTGTTTATGGAAAACTAAAAACACGGAAAAAATACTTTATAATCATGCATCTTATTCATAGACTTTTAGGTGTGTTGTTAGCTATAACCAGTTTTTATATGGCTAGATCAAATGATAGTAGCATGGTCATAAAAATAGTATTTTTAGGTGCCGCTATTAGTAATATTTTATCAAGTTCAAGTAGTGCTGGTTGGTGGAGTTGGATGGCGGACCTTATCCCTGATAATATTAGAGCCACATTTTTTGGCCAACGTTCATCTATATCAAACATAGTTAATATAATCTGGTTTATGGGTTGTTCAGTTGCTCTAGATACATGGACAAGTGTTAATATCTTTGTTGTCTATGGGGTAATTTTTTCAATAGCTTCAGTTGCTGGAATAGCAGATATGATCGCGTTTATATTTGTTCCAGAACCTTTACAGAAACAGAAAGAGAAATTGTCTCTTACTAATTTTTTAGAACCATTAGCCAATAAAAACTTCATACTCTTTTCAGTTGGAGTAGGTGTTACAGTATTTGCAGTTATAGTATTTGCTCCTTTTACAGCTCCTTATATTACAGCTAAAGATGCTATAGCAGCACCTAATACATGGTTAGGTATAATGTTTGTAATCTCCCAGTTAACCTGGATATTAGTATCTCCATCATGGGGTTTAATAATGGATAAGTTTGGTCGAAAACCAGTGTTAATGATTGGATGTTTATCTGCTTTTGCAAATCTTTTTTATTTTATTTTAACTTCAAATAACTACACATTTATTTTACCACTTATTGCTATCTCTAGTGGTTTATTAGCACCTGCTTTATGGGATGGAATAAACCAGATGATGTTAAGCCTAACTCCAGATAAAAACAGAACAGCTTTTGTTGCTTGGAATATGACAATAGTTGGGGTAATATCAGCTGGTGGAGCTTATTTCGGAGGGATGTTAAAAGATAAGACAGAGGGAATTGATCTAACCATTTTTAATAGTTTCCATGTTAATAATATTCATATCATTCTTCTGTTATCACTATTTTTAATAGTTATAGGTCTGTTAATAATTTCTAGTGTAAAAGAGAATAAGAGTAAACCTCTGAAATTTGTTGTAAGTCGTGTTGTTAGACCTGGTGTTTTTAGAACTTTCTCAAATATGGGTACTTTAAGTGGTACAACAAGTTCCAATAAAATAGAGAAAACTTTAAGAGCAATAGATGGTGATTCAGATGATATAGCTCTAGATGATATTTTAAGTAGACTATACGATCCAGACTCAGAAGTTAGAGAGGAAGCAGCAAGAGCGTTAGGTAGAATTAGAAGCCTTGAGGCCGTTGAACCATTAATGAACGAGGTAAAGGATGAAAATTCAACAATCCGAAGTCAAGCTGCGTTAGCCCTAGGTAAGATAGGTGCAGAGAGTGCACTACCTGTTCTTTTTTCAGCTTTAGATTCAGAATCCGAAGAACTTCAAACCGCTGCAGTTAAAGCATTAGGGATGTTAGGAAGCGATGAATCAATAAAGAACTTATTAAATATATTCAAAAATAAATCTGATAAACTTGCTGCTACTGGAGCTGTTGCAATATCTCAGCTTGGTGTTTTAGAAGCGGTATGGGATATTATTCCCAAAATGCACTGCTCTTTAAATCCAGTATTAGCCAGGCAGTTAGCTATTTCTATTGGTAACTTATTAGGGAAACCTGGGGAATTTTATAAATATATAACTGGTAAAGATTCAAATAGAACTACACATATTAAACATCTATTTACGGATGTTATTAAAAATACAGAAAAGCTGATATCTAAATGTAGTTCTAATTCACTTAGTGCAGAAAACAGAAAAAGATTGGTTTTAAGATTCAAAAAAATAGAAGCTTTATTAGATGAAAATAAATACAGTGAATGTTTTGCTATGCTTAAAATATCAAGTATCACTATAGTCAGAACCATCTTAGATAAGGACAGTTCTGATAAAGAGATGACATACTTAGAACATCTATTTCCTCTGGATCAAAAGACTGGAATCTGGTGGTGGTTTACAACTCAGGCTGAGGAGTATTCAGAAAATTCTACTGACGAAATACTAAAAATAGATATATTAATAATTCTTTACTATATATCTACATTCAGAGGTAAAAAAAAGGACTAGATATCCACATTTCCTTCTAGTCCAATCTCTTTTGCAGCTGTTCTCATACCCATTATAGTTAGATCAATGACATCTGCTATTTCAAGTTCAAGAATAGCTGCTCCGTTTTCAATTATAGATCGATCAACACCTGCAGCAAAGTTTTTGTTTTTCCATTTCTTTTTTACAGATTTAACTTTGGTATCCAATACACTTTTAGAAGGTCTAACAAGGGATGTTGTTGCAACAAGACCTGTAAGTTCATCTATTGTATATAGATACTTTTCTAATAGTGATTCTGGCTTAATATCAGAACAAATGCCCCAACCATGGCTAACAACTGATCTAACATACTCTTTTGGCCAACTATTTTTATTTAGTATCTCTTCACATTTTATACAATGTTTATCTGGATACATTTCGTAATCAATATCATGAACAAGGCCAATAATACCCCAATGTTCAACATCCTCACCTAATTTTGCTGCAATATATCGCATTACAGCTTCTACGGATAGAGCGTGTTTTAAAAGGCTCTCTGTTTTATTATATTTTTTAAAAAGCTCTAAAGCTTCATCTCTTGTAGGGACTTTTACTGGACTCATTTTATCTCCTAATATAAATCATTCTGCTCTTAATGCTACTACAGGGTCTACCTTTGCTGCACTTCTTGATGGGAAAAAAGAGACAAATGAGGCAACAAAAACCGAATAGAAAAATACAAAAACTGTGGATTTTAGTGTTAACTGAGGGTAGATTAGAAATGAGATACCAAAGTCTACAGAGTCAGCCATAGATGAGAGGTCCATACCGATATATGAGAGAGGAATTACTAGAATAACACCTAATAGAACTCCCAAACCAGCACCTAAAATACCTAACATTAATGCTTCAAGAAAAAATAGTCTAATTACTTCATTGCTTGTCATTCCCATTGCTGTAATCGTTCCAATCTCTTTCTTCCTCTCAAATACAACCATTAACATAGTATTTGCAATAACAGTACTGGCTAATGCAAAAAAGAATAGAGCCATAATTGAGTATGCAATATCCGCCATCTCTAACATTCCATAGTTTAATCCAACAACAGTCCAGGAAAGAGCTTCTACTTGATCATAACCGTTTTTTTCTAAGATTTTATTTATCTCGTCAGCTGTAGAAAGCCAATAATCATCACCTATGTTTTTAAATAGTATTTCAGAGACTGCATCTTTCATTTTTAAAATTGTAGGAATATCTGTTAATGGTGCTAAAAAAGTTTTATTTGTAAAAGCACTATTAGAAAACTTCCCAAAACCTACAACTTTGAAAGTAATCCCGGAGCTAGCTTCTTTTCTAGTCATGGTTATTGGGGTAAATTTATCACCTATATTCAGTCCTAACTCCTGGGCTAAACCGATGCCCATAAAAACTTCCCTAGGAGATTTTGGAAGTCGCCCCTCTATAATCTTCTCTTCTAGTTTTAAATACTTTTGTTCTGTTTCAAAATCTACTGCAATTCCAAAACATGTAAACGTTCTATCATCTTTTAGAACCTGGGATGGAAACCGAAGTCTTGGAGATATTTCCAATTGGGGTAACTCTTTTTGTATAATCGAAATTATATTTTTATAATCATCTACTGCTCTGTCTAACGAGAATATCTTCTCATCTACTTTTTTATTTCTAATTTGAACTTCACCAGTATCGTAATGGTATGCCATATCCTTCATATCAAGTTCCATACCTTTAATATATGAGAACATAAATACAATAGCAAAAGTTGCAATTGCTGTAGCTATAATCGATAACATGGATCTCTTTTTATTCCGTTTAATATTTCTTATGGCTATTTTTTTAAGCTTCATATTATCTCCTTGGTTACCTAGCTGAGCAGGCAATGTGCATACATATGTGTTCCGACCAGGCTACCTACTACTTATACAGTCTGGAATACTTTTAAGTATCGCTTTTTTTGTAGGAATAATACCGACAAGAACTGGAATAATAATCCCTGAGAAGAAAGCGATAAAAAATGACGGTATATTCCATGACCCTCTCATGATTGCACTAATTTTATACCCCATATCTGTGTTTCTCATATAGGAGGAGTAATCTATACCATACTCTACCATTGGTATATTTAGTAATACTCCCAGTAGAACACCAATAACAGAACCTATTATTCCTATTCCCGCAGCTTCGTAGAGGAAAGCTAATCTAATATCTTTACCTGACATTCCTAAAGCTCTCATCATTCCAAGTTCTCTCTGTCTCTCATTTATAGTCATTAACATTGTATTTGTAATACCTACTAATGCTATTAAAACAATAAGAAACAAAATAACTGCACTTCCTCCAGTCTCAGCTTCTAATAATTTTACGTAGTCAGCAGCAACCTCTTTCCAGGTATAATATTTCAGATCTTTAGGTAATTTTGGATTAATTCGATCTTGAAACTCTTCTAATGTTTCACCAAAGGGAACTCTAAGTGCGACCTCTGTTACAGATCCATAAAGATCTAAGTAATAATCGGACATATCAAGAGGATAATAGACAACACGTCTATTTATCATTGGGTTTTCAACCTTTACTAAACCAACAATTTCGACATCAATTGTTTGTTGATATCCTGGATCGTCATCATCTGGGGCTGTTCTAGTAGAGATGGTAAACCAATCACCAACTTCTGCTCCAATATCCTCTGCTAACCATGACCCCATTACAACTTCATCGGATCCTTCTTCCATAAACCGACCATCAACTAAATATCGATTTCTGAAAACATTATATGCGTTGTTATCAGTTTTTAAATCAACAGATGTAAAAAGTATGGGGGTAGAACCTGCTAATGGAAAGTATTCCTCGGTAAAGATCATATCCGCATTTATGACAACACGTTTTGAAGCTTTACCACCTAACTCTTCTATTATTTCCATTATTGAATCTGGATCTTTTACTCGATTATTAAAAGGGAGAAATTTTATATCTTCAAATGCTCCAGTAGTTAAAACTTTACCTTCTGCAGTTTCTGAGTCCTTTAAGTTTGTATTTGAAGCTTCAAACATTCCAACTAATAGAGAATCTAAAAGCAGAAACATTATTAAACCAACAGCTAGTGCCGAAGAGGTAATAATAGTTCTTCTCTTATGCCTGGTAAGATTTTTAAAGGCTAACTTTATTAAAAACATCTACTCCCCTTTTTTTAAAATTTATGTGTCACCATAATTGTTAATGCCAATTCAGTATCTTCATCCTCTACAAAATCAGCAGTCAAAAATGAACCTATAGTAAAACCTTGGTAGGTTCTCCAATTAAGCCCTAAAGAGCTCTCAGTACTTACATCAAGAGGGTTAATAATAGCCCTTACAAATAGAGATAACTCTTCATTTGGGACAAAAGCAATTTCAGGATAGAGTAACAATGCATCAGAATCCCAATCAGCATATGGTTTAATTTGTGCTTCTAACCTTGTAGTAAGTGTTATATCATTTTCTAAGTCAAATAGATAAAAAAGCCCTGTAGTAATTTTTAATGTTTCATCCCAATCATCAAAATCTGTTTCACCATTTGTGATATTTACAGATGCAGATAAGTGGTAATCTAAAAACATTGTTCCATTAAAACTTACATATGGTTTATGAACTTCTGAAAATCCATTATAGATATAGCCAGTTTCTAATTTTATTCCACCAGCTTTTGATACAAAACGCCCACCAATGCTGTGTTGGTCTAACTCCTCATCCTCAGGAAGTTCACCTGTCGCAATAAGTCCTAAATCATCTACAGAGAAAAAGTCGTATGGAAGATATATACCTTCTAAAAATGTAAAACGTCCTAATGGATAGATTAATAAAACCATAGTTCTGTTCATAGATTTTAACTCATCGGCGGTTAGATCAACATTTTCGACCTCCCCTCCTGGTGCTATATAATCATCAAAGATAACATCTCCAGCATTAAAAGCGGCTCCGTCACCCCAGGTAATTCTGGTTTTACCAATTGTTGCTCTAATATCAGGGTAACGAAACTTAATAAATGCCTTACTAATAGATAAAGTCCCAAGGCTTCTTATAGAGGTAAAATCTAGTGTTAATTGGGATTTTACATTTTTATTCCCCACCGATTTTACCGAGAATAACCCTGTGGCTAGACCAGAGGATGTAATATCCTCATCTCCAACCATTCCAGCTGTAATTAATGCTGATAAGGATGTGTCTATATCAACCTCTGAGAACAGAGATGTGATTGCCAGAAAAAACATTCCGGCACCAAGGATAACTCTTTTTACCATGATAGTTCATCCAGACTAAACAGGTCATCGTCTAACTCTATATCAATTTCAATATCATCTATAAAACTCTCTGTAGAGTTATTCCTTTTAAGCTTGTCAGTTATTAAAGAGTTTGTTGCCATAAACTTATTACCAATTTTCTCAACCCTTAAAGCGACCATCTCCTTAGTTAACTTCCCAGATTTTGAGTAGTATAGAATCTTAACAGGAACAAAGTTTGATTTATCTACAAAAACGTCCTGTTTATAGTGGGCAACCTTAGATGTCTTTGCAATCATCTGTATTACCCATACATCGGCACCATCAAACTTCTCTTCTCTAATTATTTTAACCTTATAGTTCTTAAGAGTATTTCTCTCTCCAGACATTTCGTCATAGGAAACAGCACCTAAAGTTTTTTTCCTGGAAAGTCTCTGAATCTCTTCTGCATAAGGGTACTTTATATAGAGGTCATCTTCGGTTTTAAAGATCTTCTGCCCCTCTTCTTCACCGGAAGTAAACTCTATAATACTGTCGTCTGCTCCTTTAGCATATGCAATAAAATCACTAGTTCTTTTACCGTATTTACCTTCTATAACTACTTTTCCTGATGCTCTATAAGTATCAAAAGTACTATTTTCATCAACCTTTCTAATAATATCTTCTGCACTTTGGGAAAATAACCCAAAACCACATACTAATAACAGTCCTAATATAATTTTCTTCATTTTCTCTTTCCTTATTCCGCTCTTAATGCCACTACTGGATCAACTTTTGCTGCTCCCCGAGATGGGAAGAATGATATAAATGAAGCTACAAATACCGAATAGATAAAAACCACAACAGTAGATTTAATATTCAATTGAGGGAATATATTAAACGATGCTCCAAAATCAACTTCTCCAGCCATGGAAGACATATCAATACCGATGTAGGAGAATGGTAATATTACAATAATCCCCAGTATAACCCCTGCTGTTGCTCCGAGCAGACCAAGGAAAAATGCCTCTATAAAAAATAGCCTTATTACTTCCCAGCTTGTCATACCCATTGCTGTAATTGTTCCAATCTCTTTTCTTCTCTCAAAAACAACCATTAACATTGTATTTGCAATAACAGAACTTGCCATAATGAAGAAGAAGAAAGCCATTATTCCATATATACCTTCCGCCATCGCAATATATTCGTAACTTCCACTACTTTTCCATGAAATGGTATCCAGGTTATCATATCCATTACTTATCAGGATACTTTTAATATTCTCTTCAACAATAGACAGATCCTGTTTACCAAATCCTTTTATCAGGATGTCCGAAACAGCCCCTTCCATTCTTAACATTTTAGGAAGCTCCTCCAGGGAGACTATAAAAGTCTTATTTGTAAATGCAGAGTCTGAAAACTGTGCTAACGCTGCAATCCTGAAAGTAATACCGGCACTGGCACCTTTTCTGGTTGAAGTTATAGGAGTAAATTTATCTCCAATTTTTAAGTTTAACTCAGTGGCTAAACCATGCCCCATAATTACCTCTCTGGGATCAGTTGGCATTTCACCTTCTATTATTTTATCAGTCAGTCCTAAATATGACTCTTCAGATTCAAAGTCCACTCCAACACCAAAACTCACATAACTTTTATCATAGTCTTTTTTATCAAAAACTGTGGATGGGAATTTTATTCTTGGTGAGAATTCTGCGCCCGGCAGCTCTTTTTTCAGTAGAGTCAAAACATCTTTGTAGTTATCTATAGCTCTATCTAACGAAAACGATTTATCGTCAAAATCTATATGCCGGATCTGAACCTCTCCAGTTACATAATTAACAGCAATATCTTCCATATCCAATGTTAATCCACCAATGAAGGCAAACAGGAAGACTATAGAAAATGTTGCAATCATAGTTGCTGTAATGGATAGAAGAGATCTTTTACTGTTTCTCTTTAAATTTCTAATTGCAATTTTTCTTAAATTCATAATGACCTCCTAACGCCCATTTATACAATCCGGGATACTTTTTTTAATAGCTTTCTTTGTAGGTGCGATAGAGACAACTACAGGAATAATTACTCCAAGTATAAAAGCGATAATAATAGTCTTTATATTCCACATACCTTTCATTATAGAGCTAACCCTATATCCCATATCCGCATCCCTTAACATTTCAGAATAATCAATCCCCGTATTTACCATAGGAATATTAGCCAGGCAACCAAAAATAACTCCAAGTGTTGAACCTATTATTCCGATTCCAGCTGCTTCTATAATAAATGAACGCCTTATATTTCTATCAGTCATTCCCAATGCTCTCATCATTCCAAGTTCTTTTTGTCTCTCATTTATGGTCATTAACATAGTATTTGTAATACCAACTAAAGCGATCAGAACAAGTAGAAATATAATAACTGCTGAACCTCCACTTTTCGCTTCAGTCAGAGCCAAATAGTCAGGAGAAAGAGCTCTCCAGGTATAAAACTCTAAACCACTAGGAAGTTTAGGATCTATTTTTTCTTTTATAGAGTCTAAAGTATCACCAAAAGGCATTTTCACAGAAACTTCTGTAACATCACCATTTAGTTCAAGGTAGTAGTCGGCCATATCAAGGGGGAAGTAGACAACACGTCTATTAACCATAGGGCTTTCAACTTTTATAATTCCTACAACTTCAACATCTATTGTCTGAAAATATCCGGGATCGTCCCCATCGGATGCTGTTCTTACAGCTAAGGTAAACCAGTCACCTACGTCTGCACCTACATCTTCTGCTAGCCATGAACCAAGTACAACTTCATCTGCACCCTCTTCCATAAACCGGCCTTCCACAAGAAACTTCTGATCAAAAACATTAAATACATTGCTATCTGTTGCTCTATCAATACCAACAAATAGAATTGCAGTTGAACCGGATTTTGGAAAGTACTCATCTGTATAAATCATCTCTCCATGAATGCTAATCCTTTTAGAAGCTTTAGCACCTATACTCTCTACAATATCCATAATCTTATCAGGATTTTTTACCCGATTGCTTAGAGGTAGAAATTTCAGATCATCAAAAGCCTCATTTGTAATAATTTTTCCATGACCTGTTTCTGCTTCAATCAGAACTGTATTTGACTGGTTTAATATCCCAATTAATAATGAATCCATTAAAATGTACATCATCAGTCCAAAAGCCAGAGCTAAGGCAGTAATTATTGTTCTTCTTTTATGCCTGGTTAAGTTCTTCCAGGATAACTTAATTAAAAACATTACTCTCTCCTTTCGTCTTTAACTACCTCACCATCGTGTAGATAAAGCAGTCTATTGGCGCAATCCATAACCATCTGATCATGGGTTGAAAATATAAAAGTTGTATTGTGTTTTTTATTCATATTTTTCATCAATTCTAAAATATCGTGTCCTGTATGGGAGTCCAGGTTTGCAGTAGGCTCATCAGCCAATACAAGTTGAGGATTTTTAATAAGTGCTCTTGCAATTGATACCCTCTGTTGCTGTCCACCTGAAAGTTTAGAAGGTATTCTATGCTCCATTCCCTCAAGTCCAACCTCTTTAAGAATATCCATAACCCTAACTTTTATCTCTTTCTCTGGAATGCCTAGAAGGTTAAGTGGAAAAGCAACATTTTCAAAAGCTGTTAAAACAGGAATTAAGTTATATGACTGAAATATAAAACCTAGATTTTCTCGTCTGAATAGTGATTTCTCAACCTTTGCCATCGCGGATACTTCCTGCTCACCAATTGTTACAGTTCCTTTGTCCATGCTATCGATACAACCTATAATATTTAACATTGTGGTTTTACCTGAACCAGATGGACCTGCAATTGCAGTAAACTCTCCAGCACTTATATCAACAGAGATACCTTTTAATGCGTGAACAACATTGTCCCCTGCTTGATAATCCTTTACTAAATTCTTAATCTTTATCATTTTTAGGCCTCCAATAAACCTTTAAGTAACTCTTCCAATACCACATCATCTACTACATGTATGGTTCCTTCTTTAATTCCTAATAATCTTTCTAATGAGTCCTCAAAATTCTTCATGAGAACTCTAAATTGATCTAAAATTTCCCCTGTATATACAGGAGCATCTAAGATCCCATATACCATATCTCCAAACCCAGAAAATGAGTTTAATAAAAAAGATGCTGTATATTCGCTATCATTAACAATAAAGCTTCCCTCTTCGATTCCCTGATCTATAATTGATTTATATATAGGAGCTAGCTTTTTTATCTGTTGCTGAAGCATATTATGTCTTAATATTAAATTTGATTCAGAAGTCATAATTTTCATTAAAAACCGAATGGATTCTGCATTTTGATTTTTCCAGTTTGATGCTGACTGGAATAATTTTGAGAACTTGTTTGTAGCTGGGATGTCCTCTTCTAAAATTTTATTAACCAAAACATACAGTGCAGAGACTTGGGTATCAGTAAAGCTAGTTAATAGATCTTCTTTAGATTTAAAGTAGTGATAAAATGTACCTTTAGCGATATTAGCTCTATCGATTATATTTTGAATAGATGTTTTGCTATAACCTTTGGTATAAAATAGTTCACCAGCAATATTTATGAGTTCTTGTTTTTTGCTTATCTCTACATTCATAGACATCTCCTAAAACAACACCCGACCGACCGTCGGTCTAGTATAGGTAAAGGTTAATTCTATTTGTAGTTTTTGTCAAATATATTTTTAGAGATTAATGCATTATTTTGTTTCGAGCAGCTTTTTTCGCTTCATACAGGAGGTCATCAGCTCGTTTCATAAAGGTTTTATCAGTTTCTGATCCATCCCAACATACAAGTCCACCACTAAATGTAACAGGTCTATCCATTCCATCAACAATAGTTTTAGAAAACGTTCGACTAAGGCTATTAGAAATGGAAATTGCTTTTTCTAAGCTTGTATTTGACATGAGCAGTATAAATTCCTCACCACCATAACGTCCAAAACAATCCATTGATCTAGATTTTGTAATAAAAAGTTTAGAGAGAGCTATTAGAACATTATCACCAACTCCATGACCATATTTATCGTTTACATTTTTAAATAGATCTAGATCCAGCAATAACATAGATACAGGGTTATTAGTTAACCTAGAGTTTTCAATTTCTAATTCTACTTTACGAAATATATGCCCATGATTAAATGCACCTGTTAAACTATCTGTTTTTGATAATCTATCTAACTCAATATTTTTACATTCAAGCTCTTTTAAAAGAGCAAAGGATCTATAGTTTGTTCTAAGTCTGGCAAGAAGTTCAACTTTATTAAATGGTTTTACAACATAGTCATCCGATCCTGCACTTAGAACATTTGATATTGTATTTACATTATCTATTGATGACATTGTTATTATTATACTATTGGAAGACATACTTCTAATCATAGCGACTAGTTTATCCCCTGTAATACCTGGCATAATAAGATCAACAAAAAAAACATCAAAATATTCAAAATTTGCTAATAAATCCATAGGGTCATTAAACAAACGAATATTTGTCAGTCCCTCTTCAGTTAAAATAGATTCAACAGCCTTTAAAGAGACTTTACTATCATCAATTACTGCCACAGACAAAGATTTCATGCTTTGTTCTATTGATTTCTGCATTGTAATCATGTTAAGAAATTTATTTAAACTATTCTCTAAAACTTTTGATCTTAATATACAATCCACGACACCTAGAGTTGTATAGTTTTCAAGATGTGGGTTTTTGGGGTCTTCCACAACATAAATAATTTGCACCATATTAATATTGGTTTCATTTATCAGTTTTATAAGTTCTAAACCGGTTCCACCATTAAGTGATTCACCAACTATTAATAAAGAGACATCATTATCATTTAGATAATCAACTGTTTCAGAAACAGTATCTAGACAGTTATATACCACATCATAAGAGTTTTCTAAGCTACTTATAACATTTAGATCAAGGCGATTTATATCAGCATGTAAAACAATCATTTAATTCTCCGTTATAAAATATAGTTCATTACAATTATCATAGCAAGTTTTCTATCTCATCTATCTCATCTATTTCTTCTATTGCTTCTATCGCTTCTATAACTTCTACCTCATCTGGAAATTCTAGCTTCAGTCTTTCTAAAAACATTTGGAATCCAAATGACATATCAAGTTTATACCCTATATGAAAATCATTATCAAAAAACGAATAAGCAATTTCAACATCTATGGGTCTATAGACAAATTTTGAGGGAAATCTTTTATCTAGAATAGTTGAGAAATGGGAGAACTTCAGACCAACGTGCAGTGTGAAATCCATATTTTCTATATCATTTATACTAAAACCTACAAACGGTCCTAAAACATTTAATTCATCATCTAATATAGGAGACCAATAGAGGTGGGTATCAAAAACAGAAAATGAAGACTCCTCTAAAGAAAAGTCAGATGTATAAAGCAGACTCTGAATTCCTATTCCAAAGTCAGAATCTCTATCTCTAATATAGATAGAAGGTAGGGATGCATTCCAAGTAAGTAGTTCAAGCCACTCTTCACTGCTTATTTCAACACCAAAATTTCCCACGTCGAAATATGTATATGGATTAAAAGAGTAAATTCCACAAGAGATAATAAATATAAAAAATGATAATAAAACATGTCTGTTTTTAAACATAAAAACTCTATATACCCCAAGATTTATAATTTTCGATAGAGTGTAATATCTCCATTATTAATTTCCAAGCATTATCTCCATTGGTCATTATAACAATTGACTCGCCTTTAAAAGCTTTAGAAATATAATAATTAGTATAACCCGAGTTTTTACCACTATGTCTAAAAATCAGATCTTTTTTGTCAAACTTTAAGGATACACCTAATCCCCAGCCTCCATCATTATAACTCAGCATTTGTTCAATACTTTTTTTAGATAGGATTCCTTCGTAATCAGTAGTTAATATTTTATGTATCTCTATTGTAAATGTGGCTATGTCTGTAGCTGTTGACCACATCCCAGCAGCGGCTAACTCAGGATAACTTCTCCATCCACCTTCTATTGGTTCTCCAAATAGGTCATGTCCCTCTATAGCTCTATCTTTTAAGTTTTCTGGTAATGGTTGCTTTAAATGGCTATCAGTCATTCCTATGGGTTTTAATACATTATTATTAAGGTATTCCTCAAAACTTAAACCGCTAACATCCTCTATTATTTTTTGTATTATGGTATATCCACTCCATGAATATCGTCTTTTTAATCCAGGGAAATAATGTGGCTTTGGTGATACTTTATGACCTTTACCATTTAATAAGTCGTCTAAAGTAGGTAGTTCTTCTTCTAGGTCATATCCTTTAAGTCCAGATTCACTAATTCCAGACATATGTGTTAATAACATTCTTGTTGTAATTTTTCTATTTCTAGTGTGTATTGTATCTTCTAGTTGCCATGTTTTTAGGTAGTTATTTATATTTTTATCAAGATCTAATAGCCCGTCTTCAACAAGTTTTAATACACCAAGAGCTGTTATAGATTTACTAATAGATGCTGCTTGAAACAGGGAGTCTGTGTTTGCAGTACCAAAACCCTCGGACCAACTTGTTTCACCTGATTCAACAACTGCGATACTAACACCTGGAACATTAAAAAAGTCCATACGACTTTCTATATCCAGGTTGTCTTTAGTAAAGAATGACTCAGAATATAAGTTAAAAGATATTAAAAAGATAAAAGATATAAGGATTTTGTTCACATTCATATATTAAATTAGAAATGGGATTCAAAGGAACCCCATTACTATAAATATTTACTCATTTATATCTTTTCTATTTTAAAACCTCTAATGCCGTATTAATATTACCAAAAGGAGGACTAACTTGCACTCCTCCAATTTTATCTTTTAGAGACGCGATAATTTCTCTGGCAATTAAAACTCCATCCTGTCTAGCAGATTCTTTATCTGTATGTTTTTCCATACGTTTCATTATATGTTCTGGAATATCCACACCAGGAACTTCATTCTGAAGAAATAATGCATTCCGATAAGAAGCTAAAGGCCATACACCAATAATTGTAGGAATTCCTGTATCTTTTAATTTATCAATAAACGAGGCTAAAAGTTCAATATCGTAAACAGGCTGGGATATAAAATATTCTGCCCCAGCTTCTGCCTTCTGGTATGCTCTCTCAACTTCTCTTTCGATAAAAGGAGCAACAGGATTAACACCTGCCCCACTAACAAAGGATGTTCCCGATGTTAGAGCAGAACCACCAATATCAACTCGACCATTTAATCTAGTTACCATGGATAACATTCCAATAGAGTCTACATCAAATACACCTGTAACATTTGGATACTTTCCAACTTTTGGAGGATCTCCTGTAACTAACAACATATCTCTTAATCCAAATGATTCAGCACCTAAAAAGTCAGCTTGCATTGCTATTAAATTTTTATCTCTTCCACACACATGAAGTATTGGTTCACAAGTTGTGTCATTTTTTATATGTATTGCAGTTGCTAAAGCGGACATTCTAGAAGAAGCTCTTGGACCATCTGGGATATTTATATATTTAATACCAGCTTTTTCTAAGGCTACTACTTTTTCCATAAATTTTGTTATATCAGATCCCATTGGAGATACCAGCTCTACAGTTTCAATCCATCTTCTGTTTTTTAGATCGTTACCTAAATCTGATCTATCCTCTAATGGCATTGCCATTTCGAGTTTTACACCTTCATCTAAGCCGGCTAGTTCAATATGCTTATAACCTCGATCTAAAGTTAAGACAGCATCTGCCATTTTTTTAATATGTAATGGTGTTGTACCACAACATCCTCCAATAACAGAGGCTCCTCCATCTAAGAATCGTTTTGCATACTCTGCAAAGTACTCAGGAGTTGAAAGGTATATCTGACGGCCATCAACTACTTTAGGATGTCCAGAATTAGGGATCACTGCAAAAGGTTTATGTATAAAGTTTATAGTATCCTGAAGTATCTCTAACATCTCTCCAGGGCCCATTGTACAGTTAATACCAATTACATCGGTAAACTTTGAGATATCTAGTTTCTGGGCATAAAGTCTTCCAAGTTTTTTATATTCAGATGGAGCAACTGGAGGCAGAGTGAATTGTGCCTGTACTGGAATATCTTTAATTGCCTTTACGATAGAACACATCTCTAAAAGTAGTTCGATATCTGAAAATGATTCAAATAAAATAAGATCTACACCAGCATCTATAAGCTGTTTGGCTTGATCAGTTAAGGCTTCAATTTCTAAAGATCGATCTGAACCTTCAGGTGCTCGGCCAATAGAGCCTGCAACAAAAATCGTCTCTCCTGCGGCTTCTCTAGCAAGTTTTACACCAGCATTAATAATGTCTGTGACCTTATCTGCAAGATTATAACCACCCAAATTTATTTTATTAGCACCGTAAGTATTTGTTGTTAAAACATGAGCGCCTGCATCTACATATTCTTTATATATGTCAGAAACTAGGTTAGGAGATGTAATATTAATCTCTTCAAAACACCGATTAATAAAT
Organism: Spirochaetaceae bacterium; assembly: GCA_051531975.1. GTDB lineage: Bacteria > Spirochaetota > Spirochaetia > DSM-2461 > DSM-2461 > Thiospirochaeta. The sequence goes on along the minus strand of JAOPTT010000009.1, from coordinate 159,286 downwards.
ACACCTCTATCGTAGAGCATCGTTCCCATTGCACCATCAAATAGAGTTATACCATTGGCGACTTTATCTAAATAATTTAACTTATCCATTAACCTTCTCTTCTTTTTAGTTCTGCTAAAACTTCATCGATATTTACACCATGTTCTTCTAATAAAACCATCATGTGATAAATTAAATCTGCAGCTTCATAAACTATTTCTTCTCTATCTACCGCAAGAATAAGCTCAATAGCCTCTTCTCCTGTCTTCTTCTTAATCTTTTCTAGACCTTTTTCAAACAGATGTGTGGTATAAGAACCTTCCGGCATATCAATTTTTCTCTGATGTATAACGTTTCTAAGGTGTGTTAAAATTGCAGGTATTTCATCTTCGGATATAACAGTATTACTTTTATCATTATCTGATTCGTTTTCATCTGTCTCAATATCCAGAACAGCACTATACCAAGTACCATGTCCCTCTATTGATATATATTGACCTTCACCTTCATAGGGTAAAAGTCGTTCTGTATCTGAGTTAATTATCCATAATTCATTATTCTCTATAGTTTTTCTGTAACCTTTTTCGTTAATTAACAATGCAAAAATCACCTGTCCACTCTTATCTTTAATAACCAAGGGCAGTGTTAGTCCATCTCTCATATTAATACCTCACTCTTAAAGTTATTTTAAATTAAAAGATAACAAATATAAAGGGTTTCAGGTTCTAATAATGATACTCAGATTAAACTAAATTTAGGTTAAAATTGATTTTTTCAATATAACTTTTACAGGTAAAATCTTCTGGGAACTTAGCAAGAATTTCTTCAAATATTTTTTTTGCATCACTAAAATGGCTGTGTTCATAAAGTTCTATAGCGGACTCAAATGCGGGTCTAAACTCTTTTTTTAATTTTACAATTTCAGGAAGGTTATGGCTAAAAAGTTCAAATACAGAGACTACTTTCTTTTTACCTTTTAATAAAATCTTACCTATATTTCTTACTTCTAGTCTCTCTTTATCTTTTAGACTCAGATAAGTTTCTTCACTTATTGCTATGCTTAAACCGTACTCTTTAGTTATAGACTCGATTCTAGAACATATATTAACAGCATCCGATATAACTGTTCCATCCATTCTCTCATTCTCGCCGATTGTCCCAAGCATTAGAGAACCAGTATTTATTCCTATTCCTAGATTAATACTATCGTATCCTGAGTTTCCACGGTGTTTATTATATACCTCTAATTCATCTAACATTGAAAGAGCTGCATCTATTGCTGTATCAGCCCCTCCAGGGAATAGGGACATTATTCCATCCCCCATATATTTGTCTATAAACCCACCATTTTTTCTAATAACTGGACCTATTCTCTCTAAAAATGAGTTAATAAACATAAAATTCTCTTTAGGAGACATTTTTTCGGAAAGAGTTGTAAAGTCTCTGATATCACAAAACATTATTGTCATTTCAAGTTGAGTATGATCACCTAATACAACTTCTGAAACCTGGGTTCTATCTAATATTTTAAGAAATTCTTCTGGAACAAATCGTTTAAAAGATATATTTGCAAAAGTTAATTCTTCTGCAAGTTTTTCAGATTTAGAAAACGCTTTTGCTATATTCCAACTTAGAAGAAGTGCCTGTGACATTACAAATATTATCATACCCGCAGGAGTCATATGAAATGTAGTAACTATTTGCTGAGAAAACAGAATATCGTTAATTGCAGCTAAGACCAATACTGTGAGACCACAAAGAGTAACGATAGCATCTTGATTCCCTTTTATGGCTCTTTTAATTATTATATAAACAGCAAAAAAGGTACATAACATACTTATAATTTGGTAGATAGATAAAAACTGAATATAGAAACTATGTGGAGTTGTTATTGCTAAAACTATATAAATACTACTAACAATACTTATACCGTAGACCATAATTTTAGATCTTCTAAACGTATATGCTTCTGCTATAAATTTTATAAAAAGTGGAATAGCTAAATAGAATGTAAGATGCCCTAACGTGGCTTCAAGTTCTTGTGGAAAATCACTTAAAATTCGTGCAAAAATATGCTCGCCATATAGAGCTGTTCTAAATGCTAAAACTATGGCAAATAGTCCAAAAAACAGTGCCGAGGGATCGTCCTTTTTACTTATATAAAAGCTACAGTATAACATCCCAGTAATTAATAACATTCCAAATAAAAATGCCTCAAAAATAATAGTGCTATTCTGATTTTTACTTAAAATGTCATACCGACCAATCTCTGGAGCTTTTAATATCCCACCAAAATTATCATCATAATTATATACATGAAAAATAAGTTCTATTTCTTCAGTATCTGGGAGCTCTACAATGACAGAACCTTGACGCTGATGACTTTCTATATTTTCACCATTTTTTATACCATATTCTAGGGCAAGATCTCCGTTAACAAACAGTCTTATGCTATTAAAAGTATAAAATAGTTTTATACCTAGTTTATAATTTTCTCTTGGTACTTTTATTGTCGTTTTAAATGTACCCTCGCCCCACTCTGAGCAATCAGGATCTGTACTCCAATCGTATGGGAAAGTAACCTTCTTACTGCTTTCTGGAAAGGCATCAGTAGGATAGATGATTTGATCCCAATAAAAATCAGCACAACATCTTAATTCCACAGTGTCATATTTAAAATCAATTTCAGAATAATCTTCAGAGAATAGTGAGATATTTATTATAAAAAAAATGTATATAAAGAGCTTTATTTTAAAGTTCATATAATTATTATAATTCCCCTTAGTTCAGTTTGCACATCAAAATTTTAAAAAAATATTTTATGAATCAGATTTCAATATTATAGGTAGACTAGTAAGACCAATTATTAAGACCATAGCCATACCAACAACACCTGTATATCTATAATGTCCCCAAATACTTTCCATTAAACTAAACATCCAGGGTCCAACAGCACTTCCTGCAACCATAAAGCTCATTGCCAAGCCTGAAATCGCACCTAAATGTTCCCTTCCATATAATTTTGGCCAAGTAACAGATGTAACAACTCCAAATATCCCCGAAGCCATTCCCATACCAACTATAAGAAGTATATTTGTTACAGAATTAAATGGTATTGCTACCGAGAAAGATGCTAAAAATGTAAAGATAATTAGTGAAAAGTAGATATATTTCATTTTAATAATATCACTTAACCAACTACCTAAAAACCGTGCTATTACGGATATTATTGATATTGGTAAAAATATTGCCACCGCTTGTAACGGACTTTTACCTAAGGCTCCAAAAATAGATGTAACATGGAATGTAAAAGCTGTATTATACATTGCCCAGAAAAATAAGATTGCCAAATAAAACCATAACTGTGGGTCTTTTTTAGCCTGTGCTAATGTAAAATTCTTCTCTACTTCAGCCTTTTTATGTTTACTCCCTGTTTTAATTTTAACACCAGCTTCCATCTCGATATCACAATCTTCAGGGCTGTCCCTAAAAATTAAAAGTATAAAAGGAAGAACAGCTACCATTAAAACAATACCTATAATTAACCAAGACTTTTCCCAACTAGACATATCAATTAAAGCTTGTAAAATCCTTGGAGCATATGAGAATCCAAAAGACGTAAAGATACCCATTATAGCTGCTGCAAAACCTCTATGTTTATCAAACCATCTCATGACCATTCCACGGGATACTAAGGTTAATACACCTTGACCAAAAAAACGTATACCAAAAAAACCTAAAACCATTAAAACAAAAGCTATTCCCTGTGGTGGAAGTTTTGTTAAATTATATATAAATCCTGTAATAACTACTGATTTAGAAAGGAAAATTATACATAACCCGAGAAAAAATGAGGCTCCAGCTGCAGTTATTCTTGCTCCGTATTTATCGTAAAAAAGTCCTGCATTAGTCATAACAAGAGCACTTGCTAATGTTCCTATCATATATGCTGTAGATATTTGAATTCTTGTTAAAGTTAAGTTTTTAATTAAATGATCAGTATAAACAGAGACACCCATAGTTTGACCTGGGATACTGAACAGTATACCTAAAGCACCTGCAACTAATATAATCCAACCATAATAAAATGGTATTTTTTTGACTGAAAAAGGGAAATCGCCTTTAAAAATATGTTTATCATGACTCATATAACACTATCTCCTTAAGTTCTGATAGAAATACCATATAGGTTAAGTAATTACAACCATGATAATTTTCTATATAATTTTATGTTAATCTTTTTTTTTAAAGAATAATACTTCATAATTAAACTACACATAGATAAAAAGGATAATTATATGTTAACAGTAAATGTAAAAGTATACGTAAAAGAGGAAAACATTCAGGATTTTATTAATGCATCAGTCGAGAATGCTAATGGAAGTAATAAAGAGGATGGAATTATTCGTTTTGACATTATACAAAATATTGCTGACCCTAAGCAATTTATGTTAGTTGAAGTCTACAAAACATTAGATGCACCAGCACTTCATAAAGAAACAGAACATTATAAAAAGTGGAGAGATACTGTTGCTGATATGATGGAAAAACCACGAACTAATGAAAAATATTCACAAATATATACTAAGGATACAAACTATGAACTTTAATTTTGAAAGCCCAGCAAAAATAATCTTTGGCTCAGGTAAAGTTAAAGAGTTATTAAATATAATAAAACCATTAACAGATAATATTATAGTAATTACAGGTAAATCTAATAGGTTTACTTACATTCTAGATAACCTAGAAGAGAACGGTATTAAATGCACTGTTTTTAATGTAGGCCAGGAACCTCTAATTGAAGATGTTGATACTGCAGTAGATCTAGCAAGATCAAAATCAACAGACTTGGTTTTAGCTTTAGGTGGAGGAAGTGTTATTGATACAGCTAAAGCTGTTAGTATCATGCTTTTAAACCCAGGAACTGTTTTAGACTACTTAGAAGTTATAGGTGGTGGTCAAACTTTATACGATCCGTCAATTCCTTGCATTGCTGTTCCAACAACTTCTGGTACTGGTTCAGAGGTTACCAAAAACTCTGTGTTAAAATCTGTGGAGCACAATAGAAAAGTAAGTATGCGAAGTCCATTCATGATCCCAGAGATTGTTATAATTGATCCAGAACTAACGCTAACAGTTCCAAAAGATGTAACTTTCTACACAGGGATGGATGCATTAACCCAGGTAATTGAACCTTATTTATCTAACCAGAGTAATCACTTTACTGACCTACTTTGTAAAGATGCTATATTAAAAGCGGTTCCAGCTCTTAAAGACCTAAATAAGAACCTTCAGGACTTAAAAGCTAGAGAAGATATGTCTTATGTTAGTCTAATTGGTGGCTTAGCCTTAGCAAATGCAAAACTAGGTGCAGTTCACGGTTTTGCAGGTCCAATGGGAGGTCTATATAACATTCCCCATGGTCTAATTTGTGCAATTCTTCTACCTAGGGTATTAAAAGTTAACTACTATGCTGTTATAAAACGTGGAACAGTGCAGCAATTAAATAAGTTTAAGGAACTTGCAACCATCTTAACAGGACATGATGATCCTAACTTAGCAATAAAAATAGTAGAAGACCTAACAAAGGAACTTAATATCCCTAATCTAAGTAAGTTTGGAATTAAGAAAGAGGATATAGATAACATTGTTTTAATGTCTAAGGATTCTAGTTCCATGAAGGGTAATACAATACTGTTAACTGAAGATGAGTTATATCAAATTATTGAGTTATCTCTTTAATATTAAATATTTTGTATTTGAAATAACTCTTAATTATTTAATAGCCAATGAGAAATCACTAATCATGTCAGGTTTTGCTGAGGTAGGAGTTTGAGATCCACCCGTTAACTCTTTAACTCTCTCAGATAAATATAAATCTAGCATTAAAAAAGAAATATTTCCTCTACCTGTATAATCAGCTTTTCCACTTAAACCTTCTACGAGTGCTTTAGTAAAAGCTCCATTTTGCCATTTATCACTCTCAAGAGAATATTGCCTTCCAGTTGAAGAAGCAAATATAATTGCTCCATTTTCTGCACTTGTAAGTTCTATAACAACTTTTGTTGTATCTACTAATACATCTTCTTTTCCTTTAATTTTCAAATTACCACTGTGACAAGTATCCATAAAATAAATAACTTTCCCTTGAATAGAAGAGATTGTTCTAGTTATTTCTTCTGCTGGTAGTCCTGTTCTTCTTAATCTATCTAATTCAACATCCTGAGGAAGATAATAAAGATAACCTGATTCATCATTCATTCCATGTCCTGCAACAAAAATCATGGCAATATCTTTTGATGTGGTCTCTTTTTGAATCCAGTCTAACCCATCTAAGATGTTATCTTTTGTTGCTTTCGCATTCGTTATTAATTTAGTTTCGACGCCACTATAAACTTTGTCTATCTGTTTCATCATAACATTGGTAAAGTCATTAGCATCTTTAGCAGGGTATTTTAGTTTTAAAGCTCTATCTGCGTAATCTGATACACCAACTGCGAGAATATATAACTTTGGTTTATCATTTATATTCTTTTTATTATATTTATATATTACATTTACAGTTGAAGCTTCACTCCACCCACTATTATTTTTAGCTAAGAAGGATACTTTATTTTCGCCAGGCTCTAAACTGACATTATAACTTTTATTAATGTCATCTCGTGCCTTTACAATAAACCCTCTTTCTCCACCTTCATAAATTCGACCATTTAATAATATTTTAGTCTCTGTAACTGGAGAATTTTCAAATGATTTTATTGAAACAGTGAAGGAAATATCTTTAGATTTAGAAATAACTCCACTAGAGGGATCTAATATTTGAACAACTGGAGGTAAACTATCATTTATTGTGTGAACAACTTTTATATTTTTAATGGAATTTGCCTGTACTATTGCCTTTGTGGTATCCATAGCTTTAAGCACAAGTGATAGAATATCTGGTCTATAAAATCTCTCAGCAAATCTAGAAGCAGGAAAGAAGTCTGCCTCATGATCTACTCCATTATTTTTATGCCAACCAATAAGATCTTGTCCTCCGGGAGAACATGTAAAATAACCTTCAGGTGTCCATAAGACCCAACGCTTCATATCATTGTTTACTAGAAGTGTCATAAGTTCTTTACCATCAGATAACCTATACCAACTAATGGTTCCATTAGCTGAAGATACAACGACAATATTATCTAGAGTATTAACTCCAAAAGCCTCACCATTTGAAGCTTTTTTCCATAGGAGGTTTCCCTCTTTATCTGTGTGATATATATTCCAAGAAGTACCCCATATAATAGTATCTTTATCAGTAATTGAAACATTTCGAAATATTTCATATTTTTTTTGAAAAGTAATCCTTTTACCATTTATTTTAGGATGTGTCTGATCTCTCCAATTAGTTATTGATATACTATTTTTACTACTTTTGGGTAAATTCCCTCCATTATTACCTAAACTTAATTTTTGGTCTTTAACATTGAAGGTATAATTTCTGATGCCACGAGGTCCAAAACTTATGCTATTAGGATATAAGCTAAAGAACTTATCTTGATAATTATTAAAATTTAAAATATTTGCTAAATTATCATATTTAACATTTCCGTAATAATCCATCCTTCCCATGTTAGGTTTAGTTGTTGCAAATACAATATCATTAAATATTAATTTAATTTCTTTTATAGTGTTATAACTAGTTTTAAAATCGACCCATGGACCTTTTCCTCCATCATTATATTTTCTAATATAATAGACCCTTTCGCTATCAATAACTTTATTATGTGTACCTCCAGCAAATAGAAATTCCCCATCTGTTGACCAACACACAACCGAAAATGCTGAATCCCTATATGTTTTACTATTATCTGGTTCATAAAGTAATTTTAAACTTAGACTATCTAACACTTGTATCTTTGATGAATCAAAATAACCTATAGCTATTTTTCCCCCTACTGGGGAGAATGATATGCTTGAAGGTTCATTACCCCCTGTAGTAATTATTTTTTTTAATAGATTGAAATTTTTATCATATAGTCTGATATACCTATCATCAGATACTGTTGCAAATCGACCTGTATTATCAAAATCAACATTAATTATTGACGCTTCATTTCCACTTAAGGATTTATAAAGTTTGAGCGTTGTTGCAGAAAATATTCTAACATCATTTTTACCATGTATTGCCGCTGCAATATATCTTCCATCTTTTGAATACTCTAAATCTTTAATAACATTACCCATACCATCTATTTTACTTATCATTTTACCCGTATAAGTATTAAAAAAGTATATTGTATCAAATTCAGAATAACCTGCGACTACTACGGTGTTTCCATCTGGAGAAATTGCACATGCATAAATTTCACCAACACGCCCCTGATCGATTGGAACTCTAAATGTCCTTATGTATTCTCCTGTTTCCCCATCCCATAACTTAGCTGTTTTATCGTCAGAAGCAGTTACAATAAATTGTCCATTAGTATCAATTCTTGAAATTCTAGATGAATGCATTGAAAGATTCGGTCTTAAAATAGCGTTACTAGGTGGTTCTTGACAATATAAAGAAATACTAATGAGTAAGAAAATAAAAATTAGTGAAAGATTTTTTTTCATGATAAACTTCCTTAAAGGATTTTATATTACATAATTTACTTTTTAATAATAATTACTATATATTTTAAATTTGACGTTTGTCAAACATTTAATATTGCTGTTCAAATTATTCATTTACAATTGTATTACAATAAAACATAAATAAGATTTCACAAAATTATGTATATAATCCTCTAGCACCACTTCTGTTCCAGTCAAATAAGATATCTCTACAATAATCGAAAATCGCCGATTATTATTTATATTTTGTGTAAATATTACTTAATAATCTTTCCACTTATAATATCTATAGTTTTACTACTAATATCATATTTTTTTGCATATTTTGGCCAGTTTGATACTACCTTGGTTATCTGTTTTATAATTGTTTCACAATCATTTTTTTTGATTCCTGCATTTTTACCTACATTTAACATATTATTTATAGTTGGAGATTTACCCTCCCCATCTATGGTCATAGAGTGTTCACCTCTAGGGCCGTTGGAAAAAGTTAGATCATATGCTGGGGATAGAGACCACACCCCTTTCTGGTTCATTATAAATGAGAAATTCTTAACATGGTCATCTCTATTATGGGTAAAAACATTAAAAACCATCTGCCTGAAACCTTTAAGTAGATCCTGATAGTTATTTGTTAAACTACTTATAACTTTAAATAATGTCTCATAATCACAAGAGGGTATTCTAAAGTTAGAATGTATAAGATTCCCTAATGTATGTGTATGATATCTACTGTTATGGGGCCCTCTATCAAATCGCTTAATACCAAAAAAGATATCTCCTTTATCGGTTGTAAATAGCTTAGTTTCAGGGATATCAATGCCACACTCTTTTGCCATAAACGAGTATACATACTCTATAAGCCCTGACTCTTTTAAATCACCTTGACCACAGAATTTTATTATCCAATGTTCATAGATGTCAGGTAATATCCCCTCGCCTGAAATTAGACAATTATTACCAACACCAACTAAAACTTTTGGTCTAGCACCTCCAGGGCTTCCACCAACTCTCATTAACTCATCTAAAACAGTTTCAGTTTTACCTGTTATAATATTTTGTGATTCTATAAATAAATTATGAAGATTAAAACTATCTGAATTTTCTGCTTTAACTTCTAGTACGGGCTTATATGTTAAAGCTCCCATAGTATTATTTCCAATAAAAGCCAGGCGATCTAAAATAGATAACTCTTCTATAGTGAACCCTTTACTTTTAAGATATCTATCCATAAGCATAAGCCCCCAGCCATCAGGAAGAGAGTCATCAAATAGGCCAAAAATAGGACCAAAATCCAGATCTTTGAATTCTATAAGTTCAGTGGTTAGAGGAAGCTTATATGGGGATAAATTATAGGGACTATCAACAAAACTTGAATCATACTGGAAATATATTGTGTGATTATTCTCTGCTAATTCACCTACAAGCGTTTCACTATTTTTATTAAAGGTTAAATAGACTTTTAGCCGTTTCAAATTAAACCTCTTTTAGACAGATCACTGTTTTTCTTATCAAGATCATCAATAGACATAGCTTTTGGTGGCTCAAGTAGTTTTTCAATCTCATTTAATCTGCCAAGGGCTAATAGTAACTTGAGTAAATTGTCTAAAGATATCTTAGATTCCTGCTCAAACCTTATTAAAGATGATACAGTTACTCCTGATCGCTTAGCAAGGGTCGTTCTTTTCCATTTTTTTAATAATCTAAGTTGTTTAAGCCTAAAAGATAAGTTTTTTGCAACTTCGGTTGTTGTTAACAAAGAAAAACTCACAATATGGCCTCCCTATACTATCGCTAATATATTACCATTAACCAATACAATAATATAGTATCGCTAATATATTATCAATAACATAAGTTTTAAGCCTTAAAGTTTACATAAATAAATCTGAAGTTCCTATATATTATTATTAAACTAGTTCACAGGCCGACTAATTCGAAACCCTATGTTATTACCTCTGCCATGGGGACTAAATGGAAACCTAAATGAGACATGCATATAACTTGAGTGATAGTACCAACTTCCACCTCTAATCGCATGGTCAAAAGGGTTATCTGGAAATCCTCTCTTATAAGAATTAAGGAAATTATAACACCACTCAAATACGTTTCCAGTCATATCATATATTCCAAGTTCATTTGGTTGTTTTGATCCTACGGGATGAGTTATATTTTTAGAATTACCTTCGTACCATCCAACGTTATTAACATTATTGCCACCAGAAAATTTAAATCTTAGACTTTTATTTCCACCTCTGGCCGCATATTCCCATTGTACTTCTGTTGGTAGTCTATAACCGGTGGAATTAGGAATTATAGTTATCTTTTTATCATTAAGTCCGTCATCTAAATTGTATGCTGGAGTTAATCCTTCTATTTCACTTAGTTTATTACAAAACTCTAAAGTCTCATACCAAGAGACCTTTTCAACCGGAGAATTATCATTTTTAAATTGAGAAGGGTTATTCCCCATTACTTTTTGCCAGAGTTTCTGAGTAACTTCGTATTTACCAATATAATAATCTTTTAATATTGTTTCTATATGAACTGGTCTTTCATTTTCTTGACCATTTTCTGAACCCATATAGAAGGTTCCGGCTTCAACTAAAACAAGATCTATACCTGTTAAAGACTCTATTTCAAGTTCGCTATTAGCAGCAAAAAGAGAGGTTAAATTTAATATTGAGGTTAAAATTATTATGCTTATTTTTTTCATCAATACACAGTATATTAATTCTTAAATCTAATACAGCACTTTATTTTATAATTTAATTTTTACTATTTCATATCTAAAGCTAACTTTAAAGAGTCAATTTTAACCTGAGTACTATCCGCTCTGGAAGTTAAAACAACAGGAAAACTAAGCCCTGCAACAACACTTGAAACCTTAGCATTTGCAAAGAGTGTTAAAGATTTATAAAGTGGATTTGATGAGTTTAAATCTGGCATTAAAAGTATATCTACATCCCCGGATATTTCACTGTTAAATCCTTTTATATCAGCAGCTTTTTTAGATACAGCAATGTCAAAGGATATTGGCCCTTCTACAATAGTATTAGTAAATTCCATATCTGATAGTGCTTTTGCATCAACTGTACTTTGTAACTTACTATTAACAACTTCAACAGGACATATACATGCAACTTTTGGATTAATAACTCCTAAAGATTTAACAACATCTATTGAGTTCTGAAGTATTTGTATTTTTTGTTCTAGATTTGGAGATATGTTAATACCAGCATCTGTAATATACAGTGGTTTGTGATATGTAGGTATTTCAAACCTGGAAACAAGACTAATTAAGGATGTTTTATGACTAAAAAGAGATTTCATAAAAGTCCCTGTATGAACAATTCCTTTCATTATTATATCTGCTCTGTTATTAACTATTAAAGAAGAGCCTAAATCACAAGCATGGGTATCATTACACTCATTAATTAGTTCAAAGCTGTTAAGGTCCAGGTCTAAAGATTTTGCTTTTTCTTTTGTCTCTAGAATATTACCGATAAGTATAAAATCCACATCGTCTTTATAATGTTTTACACACTTTAAAACACTAGAACTTTGACTCATAATTACTGCAACTCTCTTTTTCATTACTCCACCCTTTTACAACCAGGACCACTTATAGTCCCTCGGCCACCAGAACCCTTAGACACCTGAATTTGGGTGCTAATTCTATCTTTTAATGCTGGAATATGAGAAATTATTCCAATTAACTTACCAGTTTGATGAAGCCCAGACAGGGTTTCTAAAGCTGTCTCTAAGGCTTCCTCATCTAATGTACCAAAGCCTTCATCTAAAAACAGAGAATCAACTTTTACTCGGTTACTAGCCATATTAGAGAGACCTAAAGCCAGGGATAAACTAATAATAAAACTCTCCCCTCCAGATAGGTTTTTAGTAGACCTCTCCTCTCCTGCCTGATAGTTATCTATTACATTTAGTTCTAAAGGCTTCTCTTTATCCCGTACTAAAATATATCTATCAGTCATACTTATTAACTGCTTATTTGCGTGGGAAACCATAAGTTCAAAAGTTAAACCTTGGGCAAAATTTCTAAACTTTTTACCGTCGGCAGAACCAATTAAACTATGGAGTTTTAACCATTTTTCTACTATTAATTGCTGCTGTTCTATAAACTCTCTTTTTTGATCTAATCGTTTAATAGCTAGAGCATTATTATCTAGTCTCTCTTTAATAGCACCTATCTCTCCACCTAGTTTTTTAACATCAGTAGAATTAACAATTAACTCTGTCTGAAGCTCTAACATAGATAGTGTGGTTAACTCTCTTTTTAACTCTTTTTGTAGGGTTTCTTCTCTATCCTTTATTCTAGTTGAAGTTGTATTAAAAAGGTTTTCTAATTGTCTATCTTTAGACAATAAATGTTCCCGTTCCTGACTGCTTAATCTAACGTTAACGAAGTCTAATTCTATTAGAAAGTCTCTAGATTTATACTCTTCCAAAAATACAAGTTCTTTCTCCCTTAAAGCATCTTCCCTGTCAGATATTTGATTATTCAACGATCTATTTTGAGTATCTAATTCTAAAAGTTTATTTGATTCCAAAACCTTAGAATCCCTTGAAGTTTTGATATTTGATTCTGCCTGAGTTATCAATGTTTCAAATTGACTTTGCTCTCTAGCTGGAACCTTATCTTCATATAACTCTCTACGATTATTCTGGTTATCTTTTAACTCTATTTTAACTATCTCTAAGGATTGTTCTTTTTTTAATCGACTAGTTTCCTCTGTTTTAAAAACAGCTTCTAACTGATCTATTTTACTATTTAACTCTAGAGTCTTAGATGTAAAACTATCAAACTTCTCTTTACTGGTTTGCCATTTAAAAACCCTTTGGCTAAGGTCTAAAACAGTAGCAGTCGTATCATCAACTTCTTTTAATTCGATATCATATGGTTTTAATTCTATCCCTAGAGCCTCAAAACTGGAATTAAAGCGAGATTTTAACTCTGAAAGTTCTAACTGCTCCCTTTTTAAGTTATTTTCTATCTCATTCTGTTCACTTTTAGTTTTTATTAAGTTCTTCTCGGCATCAGTTATTTTATTTGTAATCCCTGTAAGTTTAACTTCTAGATCTTTTAGCTTTGTATCAAATTCCTCATGATTATAAATTAGTAGTTCTATAGATTTTATTTCACCATCAACAGAACTAACTTCTGGTATATTACCTACTGCAAAAGGGTGCTCCTTAGAACCACATAGTGGGCACTCTAAGCCATCTTTTAACTGATCCCTAGCAACTTCTAAAGATGATATTTTAGCAAGAAGCAACCTTTTCTCTCGTAAAGATTTTAATTCGTTTTGATACTCACGTAAAAGTTTACCATTTAGAAGATCTTCCATTGATTTTTTTTGATCTTTTATGGCAAGGATATACTCTTCTTTCTGACTTTCAAGACCTTTTAAAATAACCATTTCAGTCTGGAATTTACTATTTATTTGACCATTAGATATATTTAACTTATTAGAAACTAATTCCTTGTTAATTAAATCTGTTTTTATATTTGTGATACCGTCTGATAATAACTTAATTCCACCTAGCTTTTGATTTAATATACTATAATCAAACTTTTCTAAAAAACTATTAATATCCTCGAACTCTTTTTGTAGACCAACTTTTTTAAGACTGATGTTTTTTACATTTTCTCTATTTAAGTTCACCCGATCTACAATCTCTTTTAACTCATTATTAGTTATCTTAAGACTACTTACATTCTGGTCAATTTTTATATCAAGCTCTTGAACCCTGTTTATTAAACCAAGCTCAAGTTTGTACTCTTCTTGTAGTTTAGTTAACTTTTGCTCATTGACTTCAAGTTTTGTAGTTTTTTCTTTTACAGTAGATTTTAGTTTAGGAATAAAGGTTAAATTATTGTTTAAGAACTTTGTATCATGATCCTGCAGTTGTCTTAATGTAGTTAATTCTGTATAAATTCCATCTAACTCAGAAGCTTTATTGGCCAATAACAGTCGGTTTTTATTAGGCTTAAAGATCTCGATGTCTGTTTTAACTTTTTCATAATCGGTTTTTAAGATTTTAGACTCATTTCTTAGAGAATCTATACCGGTTAACCAATTAATCATTCTATTAAGTTCATTATGATGTGCTGAGACTTTGCTTTCTAAAGTAATCTTACCTTCTAGGTCTTGGTTTAATGCAACCTCTTCCTCGGAGGTTAAAAAAGTTATACCCTTAGTTTCCGCTGCTAAAATTGTAAGTTTCTCTTGTTCAGATTTTTGTTTCTCATGTATTTTTATAGAGATCGTACTGTAGATCTCAGTTCCAGTTATCTGCTCTAAAATAGGTGCTCTCTCGTCGGCGGTTGCCTTTAAGAAAGCCGTAAATCCACCTTGAGCTAATAAAATTGACCTTGTAAATCGATCTAAATCCATTCCTGTTTTTTCAATTACAGCACGGGCAACATCTTTCTTTTTACTTTCTAGTACTTTTCCAGTGTTAACATCGGATATTTCATGTACTGAATCTCCAAGTTTTCCATCAGCTTTTTTTCTAGCTCTATGTTGGCTCCAATGACATCTAAAAATGCCATCGTTAACCTTAAATATAACCTCTGCATAACAATCCCCTGTCTGTCTAGACATTATCTCGTTGGAACTTTTAGTAATTAAATTAAGCCTTGGTGTTGAACCATACAGAGCCAAACAGATCGCGTCTAAAATTGTGGATTTCCCAGCCCCAGTTTGTCCTGTAATTGCAAAAATACCGTTAGATATATATTCTTCATCAGTAAAATCAATGGACCATTCACCATATAAAGAGTTTAGGTTTTTAAAACGCAATCCTAATATTTTCATAGGTTAACATCCTCCTCTTCTATAGAGGTAATAATCTGGGAATATAGCTCTGATAGTAAAACTTTATCATCAGCAGTAATATTATGAACATTTAAACATCTGTTAAAAACATCCGTGGTATTCAGGTCATCTAGGGTCTCATTTATATCTTGGATATCCATAACTCTTTGTACTAAACGTCTGTTTTTAATACACCTTATTTCCATTTTACTGCCGGTTATGGCTTCTTCTAATAGCTCCTGAATATTTGGAACAATCTCTGTTCCTGTAAACTCGATTTCTAACCAAGCGTCATTATGTAGATCTTTAAGTTCTGTAATTCCAGATATTATCTTTTCCAAGTTTCCTGTAATTCTTTTTAATGGTTGAAAACATGGAACATTTATCTTATTTATTAATCTCTCTGAAGATTTAAAGTCGACAACTAATACAATCTTCTGTTGAGCCGCTTCCCCAAACCCCATAGGTATAGGTGAACCTGAATATCTAATGTGTTCTAAACCACCAATTTTCTGTGGTACATGTAGATGTCCAAGGGCAACATAGTCTAAATAACTTGGAAACAGTTCGGCACCAATATGAGCTAAAGAACCAACATAGAGTTCTCGAACTCCATCACCATCTAGAGTTTTACCACCTGTTGCAAAAAGATGTCCCATTGCAATAATTGGAGTATTGATCTTTTTTAATGTTAATGCATAATCACAAACATCTTTATAGTGTATTAACATTGCATTAATTAGGTTTCTATTTTTATCATCTGAACTCTCTGCAAGTTCAACTGTTCTTATATCTTTATCTCTTAAATATGGGACTGCACAAATTATAGCTTCTAAATTATTTTGTTTATCGTATAACTGTATTACTTCATCTTTAATATCAGAAGTTAATGATCCAATTACATGTACATTTAAAAACTTTAAAAGAGATTTAGGAGCACTTAAAAAAGATGGAGAGTCATGATTTCCTGCTGTTATAACAATGTGCCGACAACATGTTTTAGATATATTAAATAGAAAATTATAATAAAGCTCCTGGGCTCTATTTCCTGGAGTTGTAGTATCAAAAATATCCCCTGCAACTAACAGAATACCGATATCCCCAGATGTAATAGTTTCAATTAACCAGTCTAAAAAATCTGAGAACTCTTTATACCTAGTTTTTCCATATAATGAACGACCTAAGTGCCAATCCGAGGTGTGTAAAACTTTCATAGATTTATTATCACAGATTACTTCAGAAAAAGATATTAAAATTGCATAAACATATAATTTTAATATATGTTTGATTGCTATCTTGTAGGTCTAGATTATATTGATAAGTCTGTTTTATTTAGGTAAAAAATCCTTAATAGACAACTCTAACTCAAACTTGTTAATTGGAACTGTTGCAATAATATCTATAAGATCGGTGAGTTCTGGTCTAAGTCTATCAGTGTCCTTTCTAGCTGAGACAAATATAAACCTAGTTCTTTTTACCTCTTCTTCTTCCCGAATCCTTAAAATCAGATCTAAGGCTGTCATATCACATAATGTTTCACTTGTGGCAATAAAATCTGGGCTGTACTTCTTAAACTTCTCTATTGCTTCAGTACCAGATGATGCTGATAAAACGAAATAACCAGCATCTGTCAAAATGTTAGATATAGTACGCTTCAGATAAAAAACATCATCTACCACTAATATCTTAGTAAAAGAGTATAAGCTGCTAAGTTTATACCTATTTATCACTTTTAGGATCCTGAGGGGTGGTCTTTGGGTTAATTGCATTATCAATAATATTATATGTATCTATTCTCTTTTTCTCTTCAGTTAAGTTATTTAGAGTTTTACTAATTTCTATTAACCGATGTTCTAAATTATCGAATGTATTATGGCGAAAAAATGAACAAAAGGTCCACAACAGTTCAATATTGTAATTAAATAGGGCAAAAACTGGCTTACCTGTCCATAATTTAGGAGCGTTTAACATATATTTTAAGTATGGGAAGTTAGCATAGTTAGTTTCTATAGCAACATCACCATAAGAAAGAAGTATTTGTGATATTTCAAATATTATTTTTAGTATTTCTGTGAAGCAAATAAGCATCTTCTTCTGTTTTGTAGAGTTTGTAGCTAGTTCAGGACTATCAAGTTTCTTAAATACATCAACAGATATTCCAACCGAAGTATCTGCATCAAAATAGTTAAATGCCATTTTAAACTCTCTATCAAGATTTCGATGAAGTTGAGGTAGTTCATTATCGGATATAAGACGCTGATGGACTTCAACTTCATTCTCTTTTAGAAGATACCAAGACTTAAATATTAGGGAATCTAAGTCTTTAATTATTCCTTCTGCTAAAAATAGAAACATTAAATGGTAATTAGACTTATCTTTATCCCAACTATGACCTAACTCTTCATAATATTCCATTAGTATTGGTGGAGTCTTACTTTTATCAATGTTACAGTTATTCTTGAAACGTAATAGTTCTTCATTCTCAACTTTAAGTTCTTTAATAGTCTTTTTAAGACTTTTATAATAACCAAACATATTCTCGAAAACTTCTTTACTACAGTTATACCACTCATTTTGTACAATATCATGACCAAGAGGTGGAAAAACATCTCCCCACTTATAACCGACCCTATATTTCACAATATTATATGTAAGTATTAATTCTCTTAACGAGCTAACTGATGGATCAATTTTAAAGAACAATTCTAGTCTGGCTAAAATATTATCATACTTTTCCTGACTATCTTCGTAGAATTTGTTATATCTCTTAAGGTATCTAACAAATACGGATATTATGGTATCAGAATAACTTCCCCGGTATGAAATTTTAACATATGCTCTTTCAAGCCTTAAAAAATCCTCTTTTAAAATCTCCTCTTCCTTTATTACCTGGTAAAACTTGTCATAAAAGTCTTTAAAATTGACCATAACATTGTATTCCCAGATAGAGATAAATTTTAATTTCCAACCATTTTTTAAAATCTCATCTAGATGTTTAGATATTTGAAATAAGTGGTCAAGAAATAGTTTATCAAATTGTTCCTTAAACTCTCTATTAAGTGTCAACTTTGTGCTTAGAGAAGTAAAATCTATGAAACCAGCTTTTTTGTTCCACTTTTTTATCTTCTTTTTTTCTATAAACAAATAAGGGAAAATCCCTGCTCTTTTTAGTTTATTTTTAAGAGGAGGGATGTGGGGATTATATTTGTTTTTATTATAATTATATGTTGAATCAAAGTCTGTCATACAGTCATTATAGGTGTTAAAGCCAACACATTCAAAGAAATATATAAAGAAACTAATATAAAAAATATATAACTTTTATGATTCCTCTTTTTATATGTTAAATATTTATTATTTACACCTTAGTATATTATTAGTTTCAGCGAAGTATTTTTACTTTTCCATCCAACTGATAACATCCCTAAACGAGATAATTTGCACATCTTTAAATGTTTTTACATAGGCTAAAAACTCTTCAATAACATCTCTCATCTCTTTTGCATTTATATTTGGTGCCAAATCAAAACATGGAACATAAAAATCTGTATGCGCTCCAATTAGCATAGGGCATCTGTTTCCATTTATCCTTAAGTCGAAAGTATACTTTAAGGTTGCTAAAAACTCTTTTTTATTCATTTTGAAGGAGACTAACATGTTATAATCTAGGCCTGTAATTTTACCGTCTTCAACATCAAATGGTTCATCATCTGGTCCTATTCCATCCTTTGATGCCCTAAAACCTTTCTCCACGCCATACTTTTCACATAATTCATCTGGGGGAATGATAACTGGATAACATGGCATTTCCCACATTTTACCGATCTTAGATGGCCATTCGAAATTTGTACCATCAAATTCACTGTCCCAACCTTCTTCTAAAGAGCAGTCATATCTATAACCAAGTTTTTCTACAGTAGGTAGTGTGTGTCTGTTCTCTGCTAAATAAGGAGTTCTAAAACCAATAAGGTTCTCTTTTTTATGACCTATTCCCACTGGAGGAGCTGAAGTTAATAAGTTTTCGCACTTTAAAATCTCTGCTTCCCACTGTTCTGGAGAGTAATCTGTACCATAGGAGTGTGAATGTGTATGGTTCCCTACATCGTGACCATTTTTTAATAAACATTCCCACTGCTCTAAAACAAGTTCTGCTGGTTCAGAATCCGGAACTTCCCCGGTTATGAAATGAGTCGCTAAAAAAAATGAAGCACTTCCATATTTTTTAAATAGTTCTGATGCCCATTTTACACCACCTACATCATTAGGGGCTGAAACTCCTGAAAAGCCATTATCGTCAAATCCAAAAGACACAAACATTGGTTTATTATTACTCATTAAAAACTCCTAAGTCATAATAACTTCAGTTTGTTTTGTCGTCAATACAAATAGGGAAATTAAAGGTTACATATATTCTACAAGATTTTTAATTACCATTCACCTTGATTAGGCATACTTAACCATGGCTCTATAGGTTCTAAAGTTTTACCTTCCTGTAATATCTCTATAGATATCAAATCTGGGGAACGTACAAATGCCATATGTCCATCTCTTGGTGGTCTTAAAATTTCTACACCACTATCTTTAAGTCTCTGACAAGTTTCATAAATATTATCAACTGCAAATGCTAAATGTCCAAAATTTCTTCCACCAGTATACTCTTTTGTCTGATCCCAATTATGGGTTAACTCAATTTCTGGTTCTCCTGGAGATACTGCTAAAAAGATAAGAGTAAACTTACCTCCAGGGACGTCTTTTCTTCTTGTCTCCTTTAAACCTAAAAGTTCAAAAAACTCTATAGTTTTAATAGGGTCTAATACCCGAATCATTGTATGTAAAAACTTCATATAAAACTCCTGTATTTATTTAATGAGTCCCGAACCTTTGTAAATAAACTCTAGTTAATGGACTACTATTATATTAACGTTATAAACTGTAGCATTTCTAATTTAATAATATCTGAAAATCATTTGCTGGCAGAGGTTTACTAAAGTAGTACCCTTGGAAATATGTACATCCCATGGAAGTTAGTAACTTTAACTGTTTTGTCTCTTCTACACCTTCTACAACAATACCCATATTAAAGTTATTAGCTAAAGATAAAATAGCCTCAACAAGGGCAACATCATTTTTGTTGTTATTAATATCTTGCACAAATGCCCGGTCTATTTTAATTACATCTATTTCTAATTTTTTTAAATAAGTTAAAGATGAATAACCTGTTCCAAAGTCATCTAATGCAAAACGGAAACCTTCGCTTCTAAGTTTAGAGATAGTTTTTGCTGCAAAGTTAAAATTTCCAATCAAAATACTCTCAGTTATCTCTAGAAGTATCATTTCTGTTGGAATATTATATAACGTTGTATACTTAAGCATGATATCTACAAAATTGTCCTGTCTTAGTTGATTAACTGATACGTTAATGGATATATATTTCAGTTTTTTTACAAACTTCCCTCTCCACTCATCAATTTTTTTACATACCTGCTCTATTATCCACTCACCAATAGGAATAATCAAATTAGTCTCTTCAGCTAATGGTATAAAATCAACTGGAGATATCATACCCATTACTGGATGCTCCCAACGAAGTAGTGTTTCAGCCCCTACTAATTCACGAGTAATACCGTTATATATTGGTTGGAAAAATGTTTTTAACTCATTGTTTTCAAGAGCTAATCTTAAGTTGTTTTCTAATTCTAATCTTCTAGATAGTTCAACATTCATCTCTTTACTAAAAAAGTGGGTACTACCTCTGCCATTACTTTTTGCTTCATACATAGCCGTATCAGCATTTTTCAAAAGATCATCTATTGTTTGTTCATCATTGGAAAATATATTTACACCAATACTTGTTGAGGTATAAAGTGTTTTCTCAATATGGTAAAATGGCTGCTTAATTACTTTATGTATTTTATCTGCAACTAAATTAACAGAAACAATTGATGAATCCACACTCTCATGTAATTTAGGTAATAAAATAACAAATTCATCTCCACCTATTCTTGCAACAGTATCCTCGGTTCGTAGGATGGATTTTAATCTTTCTGCAGTCTCTTTTAAAATTAAATCCCCAATATAGTGGCCTAATGTATCGTTTATTGACTTAAATTTATCTAGATCAAGAAATAGAATAGCACCATAAAAATTACTTCTTTTATTCTGAGTTAATGCTTGTTTGATTCGATCTTTTAATAAAAGTCTATTTGGTAAAGCCGTTAAATTATCATGATAAGCTAAATGTAAAACTCTCTCTTCTGCAAGTTGCATCTCTGTTCTGTCCTGAACGATACCCACAGCTCCAACAATATTGTTATTTTCATCGTAAGAAGGGGAGCAATTTAGAGTAATCCATATTTTATGATCTGCTAAAGTTGTAACATATTCACCATCGTATGAGCCTGTTGTAAAGATAAAAGTATCTTTCATAGCTTTTAAGACTCTTTTATCTTTTAGATTATGCATATCTAAATCAATTAGACTCTCTTTAGGTGCCTCTAATATCTTACAAAATTCCATATTACAGTCATATATTATAAGGTCAGAATTAAAATAAAAAATACCAACAGGAGCATGGTTAAAAATTGTTTTAAATTTGCTTTCACTGATCTGTAGTTCTTCAATATTTTTTTTATGCCTCTCTTTAAACATAATATTTTGGAATATAGTTTTTTGAATCTTTGTACCAATAACTAATATAAAAATATAAAAAAGAGATATTAGTGCTGCCAAAGTTGTATTATGATCATTATTATATGTAATAAGTCTAAATAAAATTGGAATCAGAAGTGCTGTCTGATATGAATATATTGCATATAAATCACTTGAAAGAGAAGATATTGATCCTAAAGATATACCCAAAATGCAGATTAAAATAACACTATTTGTAGTACTGTTTGTTGAGAAAATAATAAACCCTGAAAAACCCCATAAAAGTGCTGTTATTATCATTAAAACAAAAAATAGTTTATAGAAAAAATTTAAGTTAATATTACTTCTGTTTTTAAATAAGTAATAAGTTATTAACCTAATGATAGTGATAAAGGATATTGATCCTGCCCATATAATTAGGTTTTTTGTTGGGATTTTATTCCATAGGAAAAAGCTTACAATTAGGCATGCTAGTAGATTAGCAATAACGCTACTTCTCATAGCATTATATAAAAAATATATTTTTTGAGAATTTATAGAATTCCGGTAGATTTTTTTATTGTCCATATTATCTAATTAAAATATAAAATTAAAGATTTTGCAAAAGTATTAAAGAAAACAGTGTATAAATCATCTATTTTACTTAATTAACTCTTACAAAATTCATAATTACGACTCCATGTTAATTCCTGGTTTGGTTTTAAAGTAAAAGAGTAGAAGCTTTCTGGAGATATAACATGTTTCATCCCCCATAATGCAAACTTACTAACTGGAATATTTTCAGTGCATTTAACCCTTGTTCCATTTTCTTTATTTGTAATTTCCCAGTAAAAATTTCTTGGTTCATCTTTAAAATTACTACAGGAATAAAAAGTATCCAACGGACTACTTGGAAAAAGAATCTGATTAGTCTTAATATCTAAATCACCAACTAGTTTAGTGGTTCTTATTTCATGATTAGTATCTACTACAAACTGGTCTGTTACATCAGAGTCACCAAGGCGTAAAAAGTTATGGCAATATTCCTCTGTCTTTATTGTAGATTTTCCGATATTTTTAAGTTTATAATTAATTTTTAGATTAAAACCCTTTATACTAACTGTTTTTGTATAATCATATTTATAAGATCCTACTTCACACCCATTTTGAATAAATTCAATTTTGTTTTCATAAGTTTTAATATCAGTATTAAATGTAGAAATTGGATAGTCTTTAAAAAAAGAGTATGGAAAAATTGATTTCCTTTTAAGTGCACCAATACCTATTTTCATAAAGTTATGACCTGGTACTGTCTTCCAATATCCTATAGGTGTTGATATTCCAAACTCTGTGGACAAACCGATACCCTCAGTTCCTGCATAACCAATGTTATCTGCCTCTGTTCCCAAAAAGGTTGTATTACCTATCGATACCTGTTTTACAATACCAGTCCAATCAAAACGAGATCTACAATACTCTGTTCCTGGAGCTAAGATTTCGACAAAAAGTGAATCGTTTTTAAGCGTTAATATACCCATAAATATATATTAACAGAATTATTACTTATGATATATGGAGAGTAATAGAACCTTACCCATAACGCTATTGTTCTGAAAATATTTATGTGCAAATCCAATATCTTTTATCAAAATCTTTTTATCTATAATTGGCTTAACTAATTCTCCTAAAACTTCTAAATCATCAGCACTTGGGAGAACCCAAACATGACTATTTCTTTTCTGATAACCAAACAACTTTTTTATAGGTAAAAATCTCCGCCCTAGTACTGTTGAAATCGTTGCAACATTAGATAAATATATCCCTGTGATCGTTAATATATGTTTGCATTTTTTGTATGAGCTATTAGATTTAACATCATAAATTATATCATATTTTGTATCTATGTTAGTAAAATCATCACAATTGTAGTCTAATGTTCTACAAACACCTAGTTTACTTAAGATATTCATATTCTTCTTAGATGAAACAGTTGTTACATTTAAACCAAATTTTAATGCTAGTTGAACTGCCATTATTCCGACACCTCCTGATGCTCCATTTATTAAGATATTTTGCCCTTTAACAACTTTCGCTTCATTTACTAATCCTTGATATGCTGTTAATCCAGCCAAAGGAATAACTCCTGCTTCTATTACATCTAAATTAGAAGGGATTAACGCTATAGTATCCTCTCTTGTTACGCAATATTCAGCATATGAACCACTTTTTGAAAAACCCGTTTTAGATAAAGTATTATTCACATCTATCATTCCATAGACTTTATCCCCTAGAGAAAACTTTTTCACATCAGAACCTAATGAAACCACTTCCCCAGAAACATCATTACCAAGGATTATTGGAAATTTTTTTCCAGTAAAAAATGATAACCGCCCCTCTCGTCTTAATATATCTAGGGGGTTTATAGATGTTGAATATATTTTAATGAGTACCTGGTTTTTATTAGGCGTGGGGGTTTTAATAGTTTCGATTTTCATGAGATCAGCACCACCAAAACCTTTAAGAATAATAGCATTCATATAATTCTTGATCATATTTTCTCCTTTATACCTAAATATAAAGCTTGCCCTATGGGGTAAGGTCAAGTGAGCATATGATGATTCTTTATTTCTATGCAAAACTCATTTAAGCCAATATTTTCTTTCTTTAAATTTTCAATTTTTGAGTTATTATTTATTATTTTATCTTGTATTAACATTATGATGTTATCCCAAGGAGTTGTGGTGCAGACAAGAGTTGAATCATGTAAAATACTTTTGATCTCAGAAAGTTTAAATCCAAGATTCTGTGCAGTTTTAATTACTTTAATTCTCTCTATTAGCCCCAATGTATAAACTCTATACCCACTCTTATTTCTATTTGGAATTGGGATAATTGTCATTTCTTCGTACATTCTAATTGCTTTTGAAGAGGCACCAGTTAATTCCCCAACCTCTCCAATATAAAAAATGTTTTTATTCATAGTATTTCTACACACTCCTTATCTCCATCAATCATGACTGTATTACCAGAAATAATTTTATTAGCTCCTATAACACTAAAAATAGTAGGTAGGTTTTTTTCTCTGGCCCATATCCCAACATGCTCTAATGGAGAACCATTTTCAAAGATTATTCCAGCAATCTTCCCAATGTAAGGCTCAGGATCCATTTGGCGAATATCACCTAAAATTAATATTAGATTAGTTCCCTCGGCCTTATCAATTTCAGAACCCTTTACTACTTTCCCACTGACTTTGCCAACAAAACCAGAAAGCCCAGAGATTTGAGTACTAGCTATAACATCATTAGAGCTAGGTTTAAAATCATTGACTTTTGGTTTTAAACCGATATGTTTTGGAAGGTTATAATTATACTTCCAAACGCTCTTTCGTTCGTTTAAATCCGATGTATCTATATTACCAATTAATAGTTCTTTAATCTCTAAAAGACTATAAAACTCAATGTCGGAGTACACTTCTAATAGACCTTTTGAAACAAGATGTTCCCCAGCTGTAATTATAGCTTTCCTTAAATATCCTGGAGCACCAATATCGATATAAAAAGCGTGGTCATCTCGAACTAAATACGCCTTTTTTAGATATTTCACTTCATTATGATAAATCAACTTTTTTGTTTCATTTAAAGAATCTAAAACTCTATTTTCTATTTTCCTAGAGTCCAGAGTAGTAGAAACTTGATCATTTCCTTTTTGTGCTAAACCTACATGATACCTTAAAAACTCAATTAGCTTCTCTGGTCTCTCTTCTAATATCTGAAATGAGTCCCAAGTTAAAACATTTAAACCATATTTTTTAATTTGAGCTTTAATTTGACTCAGTAATTCTTTTGCTAGTGTTGAATTCTTAATCTTTTCCAATAATAAATTATTATATTTACAACTGTTAAACAAATTTGTTAATTCTGGGCTCTGAATGACTGTATCAGCAATATTCTGAAATAGACGTCTTTGTTCACCTAATAAAGTTTCAGAAGATATCAGCTCAACAGCCTCAAGGGTTGATAGGGAATATGTATCTTTAAACTCTTTTAGAACCCCTTCATCAGCAGCACCAAAGACTACCTGCCAATGGTAACTTTCAGCTTCTAACCTATATTCTAAACCTAGTTCTAAAAATTCTATAATCTCTGTAGCCGTTAAATCTTTATCTACATAAGTGTCTACTATTTTTTTCTTTTCTAATAAATTAGGTAATACAATATCTGTAAAAATATTTTGACCATCATCTTTTAATCTATTTAAGTTTTCTTTAAAGGCATCCATTAACCCAGTAGCATTTTTAAGTTTTTTTTTCCTAAGATATTTAGCATTTCCATAAAACATTATATCTTCGTAAAAAAATGATAGACCAGATACTTCACAGCCCTTTGAATAGGCAGCATTAGACAATATTGCAATCTCTTGGTTTAATGGTTTTATCCCCTCTAAACAGAGATTCCATGTATATTTTTCATCACCTTCATTATTATAAATAAGTTCTGGTGGGGCAATTTTAAGGTTTGTTATTGGTCTAGCTTGTAGCATCCATAATTCATCATCAGTTTTAGTCCACTCTATATCCTGAGGACATTCAAATAACTCTTCTATTTCTAAGGACTTCTCTATTAATTCAGAATGTTTGCTATTCTTATAATCTTCTCTAATAATCTTGTCTCTAAACGTTTCCATATTACCATTTACAAAGTCCTGACAAATACTATTTACACCAGAAATGATTATACTTGAACTATCCATTTTTACTGGATCGATTGTAAAAAGAACACCAGAGGGTCTACCTCTTTTAAAAGATTGAATTATTATTGGCATTTTAAGTCTATCTTCAGAAATATTATGCTCAAGATATAGGGATTTTGCTTTATCAGAAAAAAGGGATTGAATACATTGTTCTATAGCATTTAACATTTCAGTAAAAGTTTTAATTCCAACAATAGAGTCAAAAACTCCAGCCATACTTAGTTCTTTGGAATCCTCACATAATGAAGAAGAACGAACAGCAAGTTCTGGGTTAGATTCAGTTATTAAGTTTTTGAATATTTCTTGTAATATTTTTTGAGTAGAACTGTCAAATAAATTATCAATATTTAAAACATATCCATTAGGAACTGGTAATCCATGAAATATCATCTCCCCTAGGTTTGCTGCTTTTACACCATAGACTATATAATCTTCTTTTCTTAAATCTTTAAGTTTTTTATACATGGTTAATCATAAATTATAATTCATTGTTATGCATTCCCATTTTTCATTAAATTTAATGGCTTCAAAGGTCTCGGCATTAACCTCTATAAAACCCAATTTTATGTAACATTTTATCGCCCATACATTAAAGTCAAAAACCCTTAAAGATAAACGTTCTAAATCTAGTTCATTTTTTGCATAATCTAAAAGTAATTTTAGCATTTTAGTCCCATATCCAAGACCTTGTTTTTTATTCGCTACAAATACACGACCAATAGAGGCGGTTTTATTAATTAAATCAATTCTCATTAATTGGCAATGTCCAACCATTTTGTCGTCTTCATTAATAGCTTTAAAAAGAATATAAGTGGGGTCATTTAATGAATCTTTTAATTGTGTTTCATCAAGTGGAAAACTATATCTTGGACCAGCAAACTGTAATAGAAATTTCTCATCTATATTTGAAATTAACCCTAAGAATTCCTGTATATCTGTTTGTTTAAATAATTTCAACTTCATATATTAATTATATATGCTCATACAGAATTAAAAAACACCATTTTTTTTATCATTCTATGAAAAATAATTGATTTTGCTTCTCGTTGCAATATACTTATATAATACGTACATATAACAAAAAGGAGAACAATATGACGAAATTATTAAAAGTTATTGTTGGTTTTGCGTTAATACTAACAATAGTTTCATGTCAAAAGAAAGCTGAACCTATGGCTGCAGAGAAACCTGTAGAGGTTGTTAAAAGTGATAAGTTAGTAGTTTATTCACCAAATAGTGATGGATTACTTAATTCAACTATAATACCATTTGAAGAGAAGTATGGAGTAAAGGTTGAAATTATTTCAGCAGGAACTGGAGAACTATTTAAGCGATTACAAGGTGAAAAAAATGCACCTTATGCAGATGTAGCGTTTGGTGGAGCATTTGCGACATATATGGTTAATAAAGATCTATTCCAAGATTATAAATCTAAAAACGATTCAAATCTAATAGACTTATATAGAAATACAACAGGATTTATTACTCCATATGTATTAGATGGTAGTGTTATCTTAGTTAATAAAACTTTAGCTGGAGATTTAGGAATTAAAGGTTATAAAGATCTATTAAACCCAGATTTAAAAGGCAAAATTGTATCAGCTAATCCAACAGCTTCTTCAAGTGCTTATGCTCATTTAACAAATATCTTAAATGCAGTTGGTAAAGGTGACTATGAAAGTGCTGAGGCGTGGGACTTTGTTAAAGATCTATTTTCTAATACAGTTGTAATAGGAAGTTCTAGTTCCGTTTGGAAAGGTGTTAGAGATGGTGAATATGCTGTTGGTCTATCATACGAAGATCCTAGTGTAACCTTAGTCCGAGATGGTGCAGATGTAGAAGTAATATATATGGAAGAAGGTGTTGTATATTTACCAGCTGGTGCAGGAATTATTAGTGGTGCAGAAAACTTAGAAAATGCAAAACTATTTATAGACTTTATAACTTCAGCAGATATACAAAATACCTACGGAACGACATTAACAAACAGACCTGTTATGTCTAATGTAGCAACACCAGATTTTATGACAAATATATCACAAATCAAACTTATTAAAGAGGATATGGAGTATGTTTACAAAAACAAAGGTGCATTACAAGATCACTTTAAAGATATTTTTGTAGATCTAAAATAAAAACAGTAGGAAGGTACGGATAATTGAGCGTTAACATAACAATAAAAGAAGCAATGAAAAAATATGGGGATCTAACAATTATACCGGATCTTTCTGTTGATATTAAAAAGAAAGAGTTGTTTACTCTTTTAGGCCCATCAGGCTGCGGAAAAACAACTCTTTTAAGAATGATAGCAGGCTTTAATACAATAGAAGGTGGAGAATTCAGTTTTAACGAAAAGTTAATTAATGATGTGGAAGTAAGTAAGAGAAATATCGGTATGGTATTTCAGAATTACGCAATATTCCCTCACCTATCTGTTAGGCAAAATGTTGAGTTTGGTCTTAAAAACAGAAAGTTAACGAAAGCGGTTGTTAAAGAAGAAACAGATAAATTTTTAAAACTTATGCAAATATATGACTACAGAGACAGAATGCCTGAGCAGTTATCAGGTGGGCAACAACAGAGGGTTGCACTAGCTAGAGCTCTGGTTATTAAACCAGATGTTCTATTAATGGATGAACCACTATCGAATTTAGATGCAAAGTTAAGACTAGAGATGCGTCAGGTTATAAGGGATGTGCAAAAAGAGGTTGGGATTACAACTGTATATGTAACCCATGACCAAGAAGAGGCTATGGCAATTTCTGACCGGATAGCTGTTATGAAAGATGGAATAATACAACATGTAGGAACACCACAAGATATTTACCATAGACCTCGAAATATATTTGTAGCTACATTTATTGGTAGAACAAACTTTTTAGATGCAAATTATATATCAGATAAAAAAATTATTGACCTTGGGGATTTTAACTTCCCAGCAGAAAATATATTACAAGGATCAGACTCAAAAGTGATACTTTCTGTTAGACCAGAGGATTTTATTATATCCAAAGAGAACACAGGACAACTTCAGGGAACTGTAAAAGACTCAATATTCCTTGGATTAAGTACCCATATAATTGTGGAACTAGCTTTTAATAAACAGGTAGTAGAGATAATTCATGAGTCATCTTTTGAGAATACATTTGACCCAGGAGAGAATGTAGGTCTTACAATTAAAGACAAAAAAATCAACATCTTTTCAGAAGATGGAGAGCAAAACCTAAGAAGAGAGGACTAGAACCATATGAAAACTAAAATACGTTTTGATTTCTGGGTTATAGTAACTCTAGGGCTTCTTATAGGGTATGGAATCTTCCTACTATTCCCACTTTTTAATCTTCTTATTCAAGCAGTAAGGGATAAAGAAACAGGAAGGTTTACACTAGCTTATTTTATTAAGTTTTTTAGTAAACCATACTACCTAAATACCCTGTTAAATAGTTTTAAAGTTACAATATTAGTAACAATATTCACTGTAGTATTAGCGACTCCATTAGCTTACATTTTTACAAGATACCATATTAAAGGAAAAAAATTATTTAGAGTTTTAATAATTTTATCTTCAATGTCTGCACCATTTATTGGAGCTTATTCATGGATATTATTATTAGGTCGTGGTGGTGTAATCACAGCTTTTTGTAAAAATGTACTTGGTATTCAGATCCCAACGATATATGGTTTCTCAGGAATACTTTTAGTACTTACATTACAGCTCTATCCACTGATATTTTTATATATCTCTGGGGCACTAAAGAATGTAGATAACTCTCTATTAGAGGCCAGTGAAAATCTGGGTTGTTCTGGAATCAGACGATTTTTCATTGTTGTAATTCCTCTGATAATACCAACCCTTTTAGCTGGTGGACTACTTGTATTTATGCGTTCTTTAGCAGATTTTGGTACACCAATGTTAATTGGAGAGGGTTATAGAACTTTCCCAGTAACTATATTTAACGAGTTTATAAGTGAAATGGGTGGTGATGATGGTTTTGCTGCAGCAATATCAATAATTGCAATCATAATTACGACTCTTATATTTTTAGTTCAAAAATATTTTTCATCTAAAAAATCCTTTACTATGACAACAATAAACAAAATTAGGCCAGTTGAAGCAAAGGGAATTACAAAAGTATTAATACATGCTTATACATATATATTAGTAGGTTTTTCTATAATGCCTCAGATATACATTTTTTATACATCTTTTAAAAATACAAAAGGAACAATGTTTGCTTCAGGATACTCCTTTATGAGTTACAAAAATGCCTTTAGCAGAATTGGGAATGCAATAACCAATACAATGATTATTCCCGGTGTTGCTCTTATTTTCATACTGTTTTTAGCTGTTTTAATAGCTTATATCTCTGTTAGACGACCAGGAATATTAACTAAGATCATAGATACAGTATCCATGGTTCCATATATTGTTCCTGGATCTGTAATGGGAATAACACTCTTAATAGCTTTTAATAAACCTCCAATAATACTTAGTGGAACAATGGCCATTATGGTCATAGCTTTAGTTTTACGGCGTTTGCCTTATACAATCAGGTCCAGTGCTGCAATTTTACAGCAAATACCTATGAATGTAGAGGAAGCATCCTTAAGTCTAGGAAGTTCTAAAATTAAAACCTTTTACAAAATAACCATGCCCATGATGGCAGCAGGAATTATATCAGGTGCTATATTAAGTTGGATAACCATGATTAGCGAGCTTTCATCTGCTATTCTACTCTATACAGGTAGGACAAAAACTCTAACAATAGAGATTTATACACAAATTATACGAGGTAATTATGGTGTTGCTGCAGCACTTTCATCTATGTTAGCACTGCTTACAATTTTATCTCTTATGCTCTTTAATAAGTTCTCAAAAGGTGAAGACCTTTCAATGTAAGATAATATGAAAGGCTATTTCTTCAATTTAGAAATAGCCTGTTTATCTGTTATGCCTCTCTGAAATTCAGGATTCCTTACTGAGCTTCCCATAAAAATATCATCTGACCGATGTTCCATCTGACTCTCTTCTAAACAGTTAATTAAAACATGGAATTCTTTTGCTTTAGTTTTTTCAATTACTTTTGGCATATTACGAACTGTAATACCACAACCAGGCATAATAATAATATTTCCTTCCGCGATATCTACTAACTCAGATATTAGATCAACACCCTCCATGACACTAGGTTCTTGCCCAGAAGTTAATACTCTATGGAAACCTAATTCAATTATCTCTTGCAGTGCTATATAAGGGTCTTTCGCTACATCAAAAGCTCTATGGAATGTTAGTTGCATAGGTTTTGATATCTCTACTAATTCTGCACACCTTTTTATATCAATCTGTCCATCCTTAGTTAAAATACCAAAAACTACTCCATCAACACCTAACTCTTTACAGATGGTAATATCATCCTTCATTGATTCAAATTCATAATCTGAGTAATTAAAATCCCCGCCTCTGGGTCTAATTATTACATGTAAGCCGATATCTAGTAGTTTTCTAGCTTGCTTAATATTACCATAACTAGGTGTAGTTCCACCTTCAAACATATTATCACAAAGCTCCACTCTATCTGCCCCCCCTCTTTGAGATTCAATACACGAAGTTAAAGAATCAACACACACTTCAATTTTATAATTAGCCATAAATACCCCTCGAAATATTATATACCATCATCTAACTTTTCTATACTATTATTAATATGGATATACTTACAGAAGACTACATCGAAAACGAAATAATTGACTCCCTCCAAGGAGCAGATAAATCTATTATTTATAAAGTTTTTTCAAATTGCACATTTAACAGTTGTGACTTCTCAAATACAAACTTTTCAGAAACAACTTTTGAAGATTGTATCTTTAACGACTGCAACTTTAGTGTTTCAAACTTCTTTCAGACAAAGTTTAGAGGTGTTAAGTTTGATGGTTGTAAACTTCTAGGTCTGAATTTTAGAAAATGTGATCAGTTTGTTATAGATTTTGAGTTTAATAATTGTCTTATCCAGGGTTGTAGTTTTTCAGATATGAAACTAAATAAAATTAAGTTTTTAAAATCTTCAGTAATCGATTGTGATTTTTTTGATTCCTTTTTATCAGGAGCAGACTTTTCCGGTTGTGATCTATCAGAAACTAACTTTTTACACAGCGATTTAAGAAAAGCTAATTTTAAGGGTGCTAAAAAGTATATTATAAACCCCAGTGCAAACAAAATAGAAAAGGCTATATTCAGTCTGCCTGAGGCCATGTCTCTATTAAGAGATTATAAGATAATAATCAAATAATATTACCAATTCTCACTTAACAGTTCAAAATAACTTTGTGGATGTAGACATGCTGCACAAACATTAGGTGCAACTTCAGATTCATGTAAAAAACCACAGTTAAGACAACGCCAAACAACTACACCATTTCTTTTAAAAACTTTTCCTTCTTCCAGGTTCGTAGCTAAATCTGTATATCTTTTACCGTGTTGTTTCTCAGCAACTGATATAGCATCAAATGCTGCAGCAACTTGAAGAAACCCCTCTTCTCTAGCAACAGTAGCAAATTCAGGGTAGATCTCCATCCACTCCTCTTTTTCACCTGCCGCAGCAGCTTTTAGGTTCTCTAGAGTACTTCCTATTTTACCTGCAGGATAAGTTGCTGTAATCTCTAAATCTCCACCTTCAAGAAATTTAAAAAACCTTTTTGCATGCTCTTTTTCTTGGTTTGCGGTCTCTTCAAAAATAAAAGAAATTTGTACTAATCCCTCTTTTTTTGCTACTCCAGCAAAGTAGGTATATCTATTTCTTGCTTGGGACTCTCCAGCAAATGCTTTTAATAAATTCTGTTCTGTTCTGGAACCTTTAATACTTTTAGACATAATTGCCTCCTATTTGAATTTAATGTTATTGATAATAGATTCAAATTTCAACAAAAAAATTTATTAATT
This sequence comes from Spirochaetaceae bacterium, assembly GCA_051531975.1. GTDB lineage: Bacteria > Spirochaetota > Spirochaetia > DSM-2461 > DSM-2461 > Thiospirochaeta. Next base: position 125,548 of record JAOPTT010000009.1, on the reverse strand, counting down.
GAAATATTTTAGGAGGTATTATAATTGAAATGTTATTTATTTGGCATAACCAATACTAATAGCATAATATGGGGTATAATCATCTGGAATATCAAGTTTTTGTTTCTCTTCAGGGTCGTTGTTATCAGTAAAATGATATTTAACAAAGCTGTTCCAATTTGCAGCAAGACCGAGATTTTTTGCTTGGGTAATAATATTATGAATAGCATCAGAACAAGCATCACCAATTGCCTTGGACTTATCTTTAACGGATATCATAATAACAGTTGGCGCACCATAGAATATATCAAAATCAGGTGTTTTACCTAATCTATTAATAATATCAACATCGCTTTTTTTAAACATATCTTTTTTAGTAAGAATATTTAGTTCTTTAATTATTTTTTTGTTCTGAATAACTGTAAAAGACCATACTTTATCACCTACAGTTTCAAGCTTATCTTTACCATCTTTTAATAACTGCTTTATTGTTTCATCATTAATTTGTTTGTCTAGGTAAGTTCTTATTGATCTCCATGATCTGAAATTGTCTAATACTTTCTTCATCTAAAAAATCTCCACTTGTTCCATAAGTATACATCTATGTATGCATAATGGTCAATTAATCTAACAGAAAATCTCTGATACCTGATTCTCTTTTTATTCTTTTTTTGACCGCTGTAACAATCTGCTCATCTCCAGCATATAGATAAACCTGTTTTTTTGCCCGGGTTAGAGCGGTATATAGTATTTCCCTAGTTAATAGTTTCTCAGAACCTTCTGGTATTATTATTGCAACATGTTTAAACTCAGATCCTTGGCTTTTATGAACAGTTCCGACATATGATGTTTCATAGTCTATAATTTTACTAATAGAGACGACTTTATAACTATCGACCTCTTTAAAAAATGCATATAAACCGTTTGTGAACCCTAAAATAACACCTCTATCTCCATTAAATAGTCCGTTAACATAGTCATTTTTGGTTATCATAATAGGCTCACCATGATAAAAGGGTTTAAAATGAGGATTAAACACTCTTTTAATTAACGAATTTAACGAATAAGTGCCATAAAGACCTTTTTTCGATGGGCTAAGAACTGTGTAGTCAGCATAAAGTGAAAAATACTGCTCAATTTGTCTACTGACTTCAGTATACCTAGAAACAGGGATGGAGAAATTCAGTGGTAACCCAGTCTTATTATACTGTCCAATAAGTATAGAAACTAATTTATCAGTTTCTGGTAATTCTGATGTAATTATTTCAGATGAACCTTTTTTTAGATAATCTAAGGCACTAGTAGAATCTCCACCTATAACAAGTTTAGCACCATCCATGATCCCTTCTGTAGACCGATAAAACTTCTCTAATATAATTATAGAGTTAAACATTTTATGTTTTGGGTCTTTATAGTTATGTAAAAAGTCACCTAAGAGTGCTCCAGCCTCAACTGAAGGGAGTTGATCTTTATCCCCCACTAATATTAGTTTTGTATTTGCATGTAATGCATCAAAAAGTCTATACATCATGTGTATATCAACCATAGATGCTTCATCAATAATCACAGCTTCTGTTGGTAATAACCTATCTGAATTATAACGTGGTCTATCTTTGTTTGGTATTATCCCTAAAAGTTTATGCAGAGTAAAAGCTTCAGTTGGCATTTGTTCATCTTTGGCAGTTGTTTCCCGTCGGATACTCTCTATCATTCTTTTAGCTGCTCTCCCTGTAGGTGCTGCTAAGGATATATTATTAATTCCCATAAACAATAAACCTCTAATAATAGAGACTACTGTTGTTGTTTTTCCAGTTCCAGGGCCACCTGATATAATTAAAAAATTATTATTTAGTGCTTTCTCTACAGCTTCTAATCTAGCTCCATCTAAACCATACTCCATACGATCTTCTAAACTTTTTTTAACAGCTGTTATATCCACAGAGTTAGGAATGTTTGAGGTTAATCTTTTAGATAAGAGAGCTAAAAACTCTTCCTCGTATTTTTCTATTCTATTTATATAAATATAGTTTCCCTCTATTAAAAAGGGCTCATTTTCAGATCCAAAGATCTCTATATTTCCTACAATTAATTCATGCACAGAGGTTAACAGATCCGAAAGTAAAAATGGAGTTAATTCTTCTGAATACCACTCCTTTATATCTTCCTCTAACGTAATAATTGATGTCCTTAAGTTACCTACATCATACTGGTACATTATATGCAATAAAAACCATTTTAATAGATCTGGATTATTACATTTATATCGATCTAATAGTTCTTTTACAAAATATATTTGACTCCATTTAAATCCATTAACCTTTGCATCGGTAATAAAAGAATCCCATGTTTTAGATTCAGCATAAAGTTTTTTTAAGTCAGGTGATGCATTGGAATAATCTCTATTTTTAAGGAATTCTCTAAGGGCGCTTCCATACTGTTTTTTCATATATCACTCCTTAGTTCTCTGATAAATTCTAATACTTCAACCTCAGTTGGTTTATAAAAACTAATACCAGTTTGTCCATTTGGGTCTATCCCCCTAACATAGAAGTAAAAATATCCACCAATGTCACTGTTATAATCAAAACTGGTCTTGGTTTTTTGTAGGTGTAGATAAATAGCGACAGTATATATTAATCCCTGTAGGTGGTAGTTATGCTCGTTCATACTTTTATCAACCCGGTCTATATTATAGTTATTAAAACTCTCTTCACCTTTTATAGTTGTTGTCTTCCAGTCTGCAATATATAATTTCCCATTGTAGTTTATTATAAGGTCGATAAAACCTTTTAAATAACCCTCTTCTACAATTAATTCTAAGTTGTGGCTTACAAATTTATTATTTGAATCTACCCTAAAGTAAAATTCTCTTTCATGTATTCGATTCTCTTTGTTAAATGTTCCAAGAGGAACCATCTCTCCGTCGAGATTTAATTTACAATTCAGAGTATTCCAAACCATTGTTTTTGAAACTATACCGTATTTTTTAGCCCACTCTAAATCAAAATGTTTTTTTGCCTCTGATAGAAAGATATAATTCACATCTTCATTAACCAAAAATTCCTCTAAGGGAAGGTTATAATTCCCAAAATCTACCTGTTCAAAAAACTCATGTATTAGATCTCCAAAAGTTGCTCCTCCAGGAACATTAAAGCAGTTAATTTCATCTGATTTTTTATATACTGGTATAATAACTTCTTCATCATCTTCACGGTCAGCATCTTCTTTTGAAACTGATCCATGGCTATCTTTTGTTAAACCTGAATAACTAGAAACCCAAGTTATCCTATGTCTAAAGCCCCGTTTAGATTTTAAATCTGTAAAAGTTAAAGATTCAGAATTTTGTTTAAGTTCATATCGATTATAATTAGATTCTAGATAATCGTTGTTAATAAAAAATGTTTTTGGATTTACCTTAGCTAAGTTTAATACATCATCATATACCTTTGTAACTAAGGCAGCTTTAATCTCCTTAGCTTTTTTAGCATTGGATATTTTTAGCTGATTATGTATCGGTTGTTCACACATTTCCAATAACCCATCGGCTATCTCTTCTATTCGAAGTCTATTTTGATCCCAATCTAAACTAGCATATAAAGAGCTTAATACGGTTAATTCACAATTGGGGAAAAGTGGTAGGTATAATTTATTTGCAGCTCTAGTAAAAGCAACATAATAGAGTCGTTTTTTCTCTTCCCATTCATCTCTTTGTGCATATATCTGGCTATTAGATCCAGATAAAAAATCCATAGTCCAAGAGCTATTTTTATCAGCATATTTAATACCATACCCAGCAGAGCTATTTCTTGGTTTAGTAATACCACCAGCAAAAAAGACCACAGGGAACTCTAAACCTTTACTTGCGTGTATTGTCATAATTTGAATAGCTTGTGACTCTCTATCCAATCTTACTGAGTTTTCTTCATCTTCTTGGGCCGAAGACATTAAATTATGTAACCTCTGGTACAAGGTTAAACTTGTTAGCCTCTCACCTCGCTGTATATCATTTAAATTTTCTATTAAATGTTTATAGTTTGTATACGCCCTCTCACCATTAATAGTTGATAGTAGTCTTGTCTGGAGGTGACCTTTTGTAGAAAAAGCCTGAAGCTCTTCCCACATACTTATAATCCCTGAATGTATTAACCTTTGACTCCAGATTAAAAACTGGGTAGAGATTACTTCTAACTCACCGAGTTCTTCCATTTGGTGGATCTCTTTTAAGCTGTAGTTAAAAAGAGGAGATAACAGAACAGCTTTTAATTCTCCTCGACCTCCAGGTCTATTTAGCGCTTTTAGAAGAGATAATATATGGTTTGCTTCAGCGGAAAAGTAGACATTTTTTTGTTTAGAAATAACTACTGGGACCCCTCTATTTAATAGTGAATCCCTTAAAATTATTGAATCCCTATGGTTTTCAACCAATATAGCAATATCACCAGGAAGAACTTTGTCACTATCGGAAAGAAGTGATACAATTTTATTAATAACTGTTCTAAAATAACCTCTTTTACACTCCTTGGCGCTTAGAAGTTTTCCCTCTTTTACATCCTCATCATAAACTATGAATTCTATATTTTGTTTTGTATCATTAATAGCTCTATATGTTTTCCCTGAGTCCTTAACGTTGGTAAATGTAGTTGGTGCAGTATTACCCTTACCTTTAACAGAAAAAACTGGGTCAAATATCCTATTAACACCATCCACGATCCCAGTTTCTGATCTAAAGTTTGTACCTAAAAAGAACCTATTATCTTCTAATACGGTCTCTCTAGCTTGGTAATAAATCTCTAAATCGGCACCTCTAAAACCATAAATTGATTGTTTAGGATCACCTATTAAGATGAAGTTATGGAACGGGCTATCTGCAAAAACTCTGCTAAAAATATCCCACTGTTTTTTGTCAGTATCCTGAAACTCATCTATTAGTGCTATTTTATACCTGTTTTGTATAGCTTTTAATAATGACTCATCCTCTAGGTTCATCAATCTAGAATGCAGGTTATCAATTAAATCGTTGTATGATAAAGCCCCTAGTTTTTCTTGTCTAATTTTATATAGCTCAGAAATACTAGGGATAGATTTTTTAATAAATTCACCGGATAAAAAACTAACTATTGGGTTTTTAGTAAGATTTTTTGAATCAAATAGAGGTTCAAGACATGCAAATAACATATCGACATTAAGAATAATCTCTCTAGAAGTAACATCAACATCATCTATAGTATAACCTTTTTTACTCTTTGATTCTAAATACTGGCTGCTTAATTTGTATAAATTATCACAAAACCCTTTAGTATAAAGCTTTTCCATAAAGCTAAAAAAACCATCATCTATAACAATAGATTCAAAACCTAAATGTACTTTCTGAAAAGATGTAACCCGGGTTGCACATGACATAGCCTTAGATGATGCCCACATCAGGTCGGCATTATAGTTTTTAAAAGTATTGATAAGTTCTATTAATTGACCTTTTACACTATCAAACTCATTTTGCAAAACATATATATCTTTTACATCTTCAGCACCTGGGAAATAATTAAATTGTCCTTTAAACTCATCTCTGTTATATAACTTACAAAGTTCAGTAACTACATCTGTAAATTTTTTGTTTCCTCTAAATGCATAAAACTCTCTAAGTTCAGAATCTGTAGCAGAGGCTTCAAAATGTCTTAGATAGTCCCAGACAGAACTCTCTAAAAGTGTAACATCCTGATTTATTTCTTGACTAAAAAGTGATAAAGACTCAAATGGAAAAGTTTGAAGTGTATTTTGGCAAAATCCATGGATAGTAAATATTGAAGCTTCATCAAAAGAGCCTATAGCATCCTCTAATCTATTTCTTATCTCAAGGTCTGTCTCTTTCCTATACTCCTCTATAAGTATAATCCTAATCCGTTCCTTCATCTCTCTTGTTGCTTTATTAGTAAATGTAACTACTAAAATATCTTTAATAGTCAGTCCATATTTTTTATCTCTTATTAAGTTTAATACTATTCGTTCTAAACTATAAGTTTTACCTGTTCCTGCAGAAGCTTCTAGTAGAGTACTGTTTCTAAGATTTATATCAATTGTATTGTCACTATTTATTACAAACTCTCTGCTCACTTTTTTGCCTTCTTTACAATAATTTCACTATATAGAGCACTGTATATTTTATCGATATCTTCAGTTTCAAATTCAGGAATTTGATCACCATACGCCATTTTCACATATGGACACTCAGCAATTAAAGAGTAAAACATAGAATTATCAGCTGACTTTTCCCATGCTTTAGAAAGGGATTCACTATCAGGATCTTCCATAATATCAGGAAATATAGGTATCGGTTTTTGGCTATTTTGAATATATAATTCCACTAATGATCTCAGATTTTCTTTAGCTTTGTCGTTTCTAACAAATTCTGTAGGGGCTATTACCTCTTTACCAATACTGTAAGCGGTTATTTTTTCTTCAAGCATATTTTCATGACTATACATTATTAATGAGTAGATATATGGGGTTATTTTATCTTTAGGCTTCATCTCTTTCCCACTACCAAGACTAATACCAGTGGTAAAACACTCTCTATTGTCATTTATCCACAAATTTTCTAACTCACCAATAATGGAAACCTTTTTACCTTCAATATCAAAAATAATAGGTTTATACTCGGCCTTTAGCTCTCTATTTTCTCTAACAAAACTAGTCCCTTTTAACCCATTATCTGTTAAAAAGTTATCAACACCTTTTATTAAATCGTTAACTTCCTCTCTAATATTAGTTGTTAGATTGTCATCTTTAAATGCACCCTCAATTTTTGCTGTATTAAAAAAACTGTCACTTAAAGGTTCTAAATCGATACTGTTTTCCAATCCATATTCTAACACCATTGTTGCTAGTTTCCATTTTGTTATAAAACCTAAATCCCTATTTTCAAAAACATCCTCTTCCTTAGACTCACTTTCATCTATATACAGGCCTTCTGATTTTGTGAAAAATGATTTAACAGGGTTTTTAACAAACTGTATTAAATCCTTAATATCTATCTCTATATCATCTGTGTTCTCACCTAGATCATAAAGATCTATAGGTTCAGCAATATTCTTTTGACCGCCATAAGCATTGGCTGATTCATAAGCCCTTCTGTTATAAGACTTTAATGTGGATGATGTGGAAAAATACTTTGAATCGAAATTATGAAGTGGGTGATTTTCTATTAGAACATTCTCCTGGAACTGGGTATTCCCAAAGTTAATTGAGATAGCTTCAAGTAGTTCATTAATAACAACTGAGGGTTGTAACTCTTCCCCTGTTACTTGATTTTTTGCATTGTAGAATAGTGTAAGGCTATCTTTAGCAGATAATAACAGTTCTAAAAATGCAAATTTATCATTTTGTCTCTTTGATAAGTCAATTTTTTGGTCATAAATGCCTCTAAGGTCATAACTTGGGACTTTCTCTTTACCTGGAAAAAGTTCCTCGTTAAGCCCTAATACAAATATATGTTTAAATGGTACAGCCCTTAAAGGTTTAAGAGATGAAAAAGTTATTCCCCCGGTTAGATACCGACCTCTGCTATTTCCAGATTTGACAATAAACTCTTTTAATAAAGATCTAAACACAGCATAAGGGATGTTCCTTTTCTTAAAATTAGAGAGGTTTTTAAGATCATCTAATAAATTCAGTATATTTCTATATTGATGTTTAACAGATAGTCGCTCTCTTTCATCAAACAGATCATTTTTAACAGGCTGTAAATATGTTTCCATAACTGTTTCGATATAATATACCCACTCATCCATGTTAAGACTTAGACTGTTTAGGTTCCATAAGTCACTATACAGTGAACGTATAATATGAACTAATTCTCCTAATGAATCAGTTGCCTGGGAATCAGTTACATTATGTGGTAAAGAAACATCACTACCTCTATTAAGTGCGATCCCTAATAAAAACCTTTTAAAACCATCTTCCCATGTATTAAAGTTATCATTTGTATAACCAAGATCTACCCTGTGTTTTCCATCGATACCCCACTTTATATTCAAGGCATCGACTTGTTCTAGAAAAAGATCTCTTACTGAATTTGTTAAATTAAACTTCTGCATAAAACATGGATTTGATATTAAATTAAAAATATCTTTACGGTTAAAGTCACTACCTGGTAGATCTAAGAGGGATAAGATTCCTCTAATATAAGGAGAATCCTCACCTCCTTTTAGTCCCATAATATTATATGGAATATGTTTTTTACCAAAGATAGGGGTTCCATCATCTTTTAATTCTACTTCTGGAAAGACGCCCTCTATATATGAACTATAATTTGTTATTTCAGGCGCAACAACACCAATATCTGTAAGCTTAAGTTCTGAATCAAAGTCTAGGAGTGCTAAAATTTTATCTTTTAAGATTTCAATTTCACGCCACCCTCCAGTTACTTTACATATTCTTAACGAGTTATCACTGTCTGAAATATTTAGTAACTGTGGTCTATCCTGTTCAACTAATGAGTTCTCTTTAATGCCTTGTTTTAGTTGGCTTAATAGGGATCCATTACTATTGTTAATTAAAAGGTTTATTCGACTTTTAGTAAAATCCGGCTCTCTGCTTATAGATGTGAATCCATTTATTAAACCACTAAACCTATTTAATAAAGAGACAGGTTTTACCTCTTCTTCTCCAATATATATATTAGATGGTGTTAATATAAAATGGTGGATTTCAATATCAGAACTTAGATAATTAAAAAATTTAATAGCAGATTCACCTAAAAATGATGAACCAAACAATATAACTCTACATTTCCCATATGGAGATAACTGGGAATTATAACTCTCTTTACTTTCTAAAACAGATGTTAAAACTTTACTTATATGTAAATAATTAGTTTCGCCACTAAAAAGCCTATTCCATAATGCCATTTGCCATGTTTGATCTTCTGCTCTTAAAACTAAGCCATCTACATTTTTATAAAGTTCATTTTTATCCCAACTACTAACCATTTGTGGACAGTTCATACCATAATGATAAAAGAGACCTGCAATACTATCTGATAACTGAAATAACCTTTGAGAGGAGTTCTGAACATAATTATATAGATTTGGAAACTTTGTATTATCTACTAATAGCTCTTCTAATGTTTTAAAAACAACAATTTTAAGACTGTCCATGAATAGTAAACTTTTAGATTCACCGTCTAAGTCGAATAGCTTTTGCCCTGCTTCATAACCTAAAACTAGATTTTTAACAGCATTTTCAGGGTATTCAACATGTAGATCCATGGATATGCCATCTTGTTTTGTTAGTTGAAGCTTAAGCCAGGATGCAATGTTTCTATTTTGAACAACGGTTACAACTGTCTCTCCAAAAAGGTCAGCTGTATGGAACAGAGGGGAGAACTTGTTTATAAACTCATAAAGGTTATTTGAATGATAGATTGTATATGCCATATGGCATAATACAATATTTATTCAGTTTCTTGGACAGAAAAAGGTCTAATTTTTATATTTTTGTATCTGCCAGCGATTATTGATAAGGGTTTAAATGAGGCTCTTTGCCAATCCTCATTATCATCAAATAAAAATGTACTATCTATACCGTTCTCTTCTAGATCTTTAATAAAAGTTAAAAGTGGCGGAACAGTTGAAGAATTCATTGATTCTAGTAGATCAAAAGTAACCACGATCTTATGACCCTTAGAAAACTGGGTTAGCTTAGCAAGATAAGTATCTAGAATATTTTCAGGATTAAGAGTTCTACACTTACCTATCCATGCAACTTTAACATAGGTATCAAGTGTTGTGACCTCAATCTTAAGATCCTCATATTCTAATGATTTCATAGTTATCTCCTTGGCAATGGCACTTTTATTTGCACATATTGTAAAACTTTTATCTTTATATTTATAGTCCAGGTTGTATCCACCTTCACTTGCAATTCTTAATAAACCTAACTTACTTTCACCTTTTATTCTATTATCTAAAATTTCCTGTAACCTATCAAGAAAAAGATCATATGGTTTTTTACTCTTTTTAATCTTTTCAAAAAGTGTAACTACAGTTTGCATATCATCATGTTCAATTTCTTGATTACATATAGAAATTTCAATACCGTTATTATTTGAAAACCTGTACTCTATAGGTCTCTTTATTTTCTTTTTCATATAGTATTTAACACTGTTTTCAAGTAGTTCACCTGAAACCATTTTTACACTATCGATATAACCTTTATCATGTTTTTTTAATTTTTTCCCTAATGCTTCTTGTACTAAATGAATGTTATTCCATTGGGGTTTCATCCTTTTTTTATACTTCATTAGACACCTTTTTTAAAACCATAATGGTAACATCATCATCAACTACTAATTGATGTGAAAAATCTTTAATTACATTACAAATGCCCTTTGCATCTTGGTCAACATTATCCATAAATAGTTCTGCTAAAGCTTTCTGGGAGTATTGAGTCCCTGAGGCGGTAACAGCTTCACTTATACCATCAGTATATAGAAGCACAATATCTCCAGAGTATAAATTAAATTCACCATTATCATTTAAACCATGAACATCATCAATAAGACCAATCCAAGCCCCTGGAGTTTCCAACATCTCTAATGACTTCGTCTCGTTTCTATAGATAATAACAGGAAGATGGGCTCCTGCAAAGGAAAACTTATCATCATCTAAACATGCGAAGACAGTCAGAGTCATATATCTGTTTCCACCTAATTTAGAAATATTAGAATGAACAGTTTTATTTATAATAGTTAATAGATCTCCAGGAAGACTATGAGGATTATGAGACAGTGCAACATGTATAGAGGTTTGTACCATCATCATTATTAACCCTGCGGTAACTCCATGTCCAGAAACATCACCAATTAAAAACCAATCTTTACCGTCAACATTAATAACATCGTAGTAGTCTCCACCAACACGATCTGTAGTACTCATATATGCAGAAATTTCAAATCCTGCTATTTTTGGCTCTTTTGGTAAAAGAACGGTTTGTAGTTTTTGAGCAAGTTCCATCTCACTCCAAAGAGCATCTTTAGTTACTAATAACTGCCTATTTGCACTGTCTAATTCTTCAACAGTAGCAGATAACTCTTCGTTCATAGCTTCAAATTCTCGATTTTTATCATCTAATGCTTCATTGGTAACTTTTAACTCTTCGTTCATAGCTTCTACTTCACGACTATTATGATCCAATGATTCATTTGTAACAGTTAACTCTTCGTTCATAGCTTCCATGGTTTCATTCATGGCTGTAAGTTCTTCGTTTGCCGCCTGAATCTCTTTTGTCCTCTCTTGAACATCAGCCTCTAGAGTTTTATTATAATCTTCTAATCTATCAACCATTCCATCAACAGCTTTAGACAGTATCCCCATCTCATTTTTAGTTGTTAATTTTGACCTAGAACTCATATCACCTTGGCTAATTCTTCCTGCCATATCTGTTAAAATTGTAATAGGTTTAACAACACCACTAACAATTAAATATATTATAACAGTTGCAAACAGGATTCCAACAAATAGAATTAGAATATTAAATTTAACTAAGGAATCGATATCACGAGTAAATTCTCCATAATCTCCAGTTAAAGAAAGTGACCAGTTTGCTTCAGGCACAGGAGAAAAACTTAAAAAGTGTTTTTTGGGACCATCATAATAAGATGCTAGACCAGAATGCATAGCCTTCATAGAGTTCTCAATTTTTGTTAAACCTGTAGATGCTGGAATATCAACAACTCTCTTTTCCATAACATATGAATGATCTTTGTGGGAAACAAACTGACCATCCCTATTTATTACAAATACTGACCCTGTCTCTCCATAAACTACATCATGAATATCTTTAAATACATCAGATTCGGAAATAACAATTATGACTACACCAATAACTTCAGAATTCTTATTGGCAACATAGTCTATAATAACCGGTGTATATACAAATAGAACTCTGCTACCTAAATATTCTAACGGATTAGAAAGAACAGTTTTTTTATCTTTTATTGCTTGTTGCCAATCTAAATCATTAGAATAGTTATTACCTAATAGTGTTCTAGAGTAAGGTGACATATCTTTTATAGAACCATCTAATGAGGTGTAAAATATTCTATCCATTTCGGTATATCTTTTTCTTGCATCAATTATCACAGTTTCCACATTTACGGCTGTAACAATAGCAGATGCAATATCCCTTGAACTTCTTTTTATTTGTATAACCCTAGAGTTTAATTGACTTGAGTAACTACGACTCAAAAGTTCTGCGTTATCCTTTACTTGAACTTCCATAGCGTCTGTTGAAATAGAGATCGCTATTAACGTTACTGCCATTACAGTAACAAAAACAACAGGAAGTATAGATAAGAGTAACCTCTTTTGTATTTTCAATGAACTCTCCAATAGCTTTTAGCTCAAGATACTATAACTATAAATGTCCAATTTCACAAGTAAAATCGTTCTACACCACGATAACTTCTATATATATTTTAATCCATATTTAACCTAAATTCCATTTATCTCACTTTTTTTAATTTATATTTTTATATAGAATCTAGGTATGTTATATGTATTAGACAAATTTAGAATCTGCCGAGATATGGACTTTGAACACCAAGGTGCTATCGTAGGCTTAATGAAGGATGTTCTTACCTACCTACAAAAGGATAAGATCCCCTATGAGAAATATACAATGGATGACATTAAAAAATATTTAATGACTCTAATTGATCTACAGCGAACTGAGGATATTGTTAAAGACTCATGGAGTGTATCACCAGAACCGGAAAATACTCCAGAGGATGAAGAAATAGATTTTCATTACTTCCCTACATATCTAGCAGTCGCAACGCTAGCCCTGTTTAAACAGAAGTATCCAGAAGAGGTTAAAAACCTTGAAGGTTTTGAGCATGCTTTAAAAACTGGTATGTTATATGCTGTTTCAAAACAGTTTAATGGATATGGTTTTAATTCCAACTTCCAACGACTAGAGGCTACAATATTACTTTCTAAGGGTAGTGTGGCAGAACTGCTTTTAGCAGAACCAGATTTATGCCCAACACTATTATCAGAGCTAAAGGCAGTTTTAGCTGAAGTTACAGAGTCTGTTAAAAACAAACAGATAGTTAACGATTTTGGTATAAATTTAGGTAATGAATTTAAAGCAATATTAATAGGATTAGACTGTCTTAAATAAAACAGATAAAAAGGAGAACATATGCCCACTATAGATATGCCATTAGATGAACTAAAAAAATACCAAGGAACATCAGTTAAACCAACTGACTTTGATAGTTTCTGGGATAATGAGATAAAACAGATGAAAGAGATAGATCCAGAACTATCTATTACAGAGGCTAAATTCCAAGTACCATTTGCAACCTGTTACGACCTTTATTTTACAGGTACTGGTGGAGCTAGAGTTTATGCAAAACTAGTTAAACCTAAAAACATTAAGGGTAAAGTACCAGCTTTAGTTAGATTTCACGGATATACGGGGGCATCAGATTCATGGTCAAACTTACTAAAATATACCGCTTCAGGAATGATAGTAGCTTCTATGGATTGCCGAGGGCAAGGTGGTAAATCTGAAGATGTTGGTGGAGTTCAAGGTGGAACACTTTATGGATTTGTTATTAAAGGAGTAGACTCCGGAAAAGAGTCTCTATATTTTAAACATGTGTTTTTAGATACTGCCAAGTTAGCGGGCATAATAATTGATATGGATGAAGTTGATTCAGAAAAGGTATCAGCTGCTGGTGGAAGCCAGGGTGGAGGTTTAACAATAGCTTGCGCGGCTCTTGAACCTAGAATATCTAAGATAATACCTATTTATCCATTTTTATCTGATTATAAAAGAGTATGGGATATGGACTTGGACCAGATAGCATATGTAGGTATCAGAGAATATTTTAGACATTTTGATCCTCGGCATGAAAATGTTGATCAGTTTTTTAAAACACTATCCTATATAGACATTCAACATTTAGCTAATAGGATCAAAGCAAAAACCCAGTATCATACAGGCCTAATGGATGAGATATGCCCACCATCTACACAGTTTGCTGTTTACAATAAAATAACAGCTCCAAAAGAGATTGTGATATACCCAGATTTTGCCCACGAAAATCTACCAGAACAAGATGATAAAGAGTTACAATTTTTGTTATAAAAACTGAAGAGTCTGTTTAATCTAATACAGACTCTTCTTTTATTTCTTCAAATATTTATTTTAATAGTAAAGAACCTAGAACCGAGTATAATAACCCTGTGAAGATTAAGATAATTATAACAATAAGCATTTTAATAATATTAATTACGACACTCACCATGTTTATATCCTTTAAAGATAAAGCTTTAGAAGAGAATATTATCTTTAATAAAATAGAGTTATTGGAAGAGTTAGCAACAGCAAAACAGATTTATAGAGAAATAATTTACTCAAAAAAAACTGCAGACTTTTTATGGATACCAATTTCTAGTAAAGAATTTTTAATATCTATAGACTTTAGTTTAACTGCTGGTATAGATATTTCAAAAGGTTTCAGTGTAGATGAAAAAGATGGTTATACGCTAATTACACTGCCTAAAGGGGAACTACTTTCTATTGATGCAGTAGACTCCTCTATTACTGAATATTTCACCAAACAACGTTTTTCTAATATAAACAGAGAGGACTACGTAACTGTAATACAAGAAACCAAAGATGAAATATTAAAAAGTGATAATATAAAAACATTAATATCAGAATGTGAAGAGAGTGCAAAGGATATTCTTACAACATTGTTGCAAATTTCTGGTATCTCAGTAAAAGTTCATTTCTCTGATGATATAATAAAGGAGAAAATGTGAAGAAGTATATTATTCTAGTTCTTAGTATTATCATTATAATTCTGGCATTTGTTTTTATTCCTAGTCTTAATAAACTTGATATAAATCCATTCCAGAGAGCCACTCTAACACAGACAAGTCATGAAAGTATCAAAACAGTAAAAATTGCACAGTTTAGAAGCTCAAAATATACATATAAAACAATATTTCCATTTGATTTTATCCATGGAGAACCTAATTGGGGCACTCTATTGTATAAAAATGCTAAATTCCTAAGCACAGAGGATATAGAAAATAAAAATTTCTTCTATCAGTGTAAAAATATTGGTATCGATCTGAACAAAGATAAGTATTTCTTTATTATTACAACACAAGCAGTAGCTGGGTTTGATATGGAAAGTTATTTAAAAAATCCAATACTCTTCTCAGATGAAGAAATAGGATTAATAGAGATTAAATCCCCTGAAAGTAAAATACTATCACTAGAAGTAGAAGATACCTCTAAAGCAGAAAACTTCCCCGATATAAATATAACTCCAGGACAATGGCAGAAGTTAATAACACTGTTATTACCAAAGATAAAAGACGAGATTATAAACCGAGGTTTAATAAAGTCAGCAGAGGAATCTAATCGGGCTTTTTTAGAAAAACTCTTCATATCTATTGGTTGGAATAGTGTTGAATTTAAATAAATCTTGACTATGGGGTAAAAAACATAGATCATAAGTATATGAAATATTTCTTTTTATCACTTCTAGTTTTGTTATCAGTTAATATTTTTTCTAACGACTCTTTTGTAGAGATATATAAAACCCACGATAATGGATTATATGCCCGGTCGGAAGATAGAGATATTATTTTAACTGTAAAAGATTCTACTTTTAAAAGATATCAAACACTGCCTGCAGATCCTATGTTAGATTTTTTAACAGCAGTAGTTCTAAGAACAGAAGTTGTAGATAAATTAGACTCTCTACTTGAAAACAGAGATCAGGTACAACTTGGTTTTGTTAAAATAAGCAAAGAAGGTTCTATATATACTGTAGATGACGATAATCTTTTTTTATCTTTTAGTTTCTCAGTAGAAAAACCAAATATGGATGTTATTAAAATAATTGAAAATCATTATAAACTCCTACCACAAATAGGTAAAAGTGTTACAGAGCATTATAACAATAACTATATTATACGTATCCACTCAGCAGAAAACATACTTAAACCAGAGGCCAAAGAGATCACCTACGATGAAGCCCTACTTATGGCAACAATAATCGGAGACGACGAACAATGGCTTTGGGGAATACACGATGGTTCCGACTATTTAGCTACTCTTCTATTAGATTAATAGTATGAGATGCTTTAATAAAAAGTATAGGTGGTAAAGAGTCAAAAGCTTCTATCTGCTTATCAAAACTATATAGAAGATTCTGGAAAATAGTCCTTTTATCTTTTTTGTCATTTTTAGAATCTGGTAGACCTATCATGATTAAGTTTGCATCTTTAGAAACTTCTTTTATTGTGTCCATTATATCCCTGTTATCCCTAGGTAAAATTAGCTGAGAACCTGTTAATCTTGCTTTAGACATAAGAGTCTCTAAATCTCTCTTTGCACTCGTCATTTGGTCGTCACCATCTATTTTTCTAATAATCCTAACATTGGTTTTAATTTTCCCAGCAAGATTAGATCTATGAATAACATATGCTATTAATGCACTTAAATTACCGTTATCTGTACCACGCCACCAAACATCAATATTATAATCAGTATAAATATTTCTTGCAGATTTCCAAGAATAGTATGGATTATCTTTATATAACATCAGATTTAGTTTAGAAACATTAACAACCTGATCTATAACACTCTCCCAGTTAATTTTACTATCGTACTGTAATAAAATACTATTTGTATCGATATTACTAAAATCTCCAGCCTGGATAATACTGTTTACCGACATAGTTAATTCGGCATTATTATTTACTCTAATTCTATGAACAGGTCCTTCTAAACCTCTTTCTACCTCTTTTGTTAAGTCGTCATCAGCTGTAGTTATAACATGGGATGTAACCAACCCCTGATAACTTGCTATCATCTCCCCAATTTTTAATACAGCATTATTTACACCATTTTTATTAGTTCCAAAAGCAAATACTTTAACTACAGGTCTCCAATTTTTTGTTCCTTGGACTATAAGACGTAGTTTACTTGTTAAAAAGGCAGCAAGTGAAAAAATAACTCCCCACCAAACTCCTTCAACCTTATTTTTAGATTTATATTTAAGAATAAGTAAAAATATAACTACCTGAAATAATCCTATAGCTAATCCAATAAAAATACTTACTGGGGGGCTAAATATTACAATGACTATTGAGCATATTAAGAAGCCATATAAAGATATAATCCAGTGACCTTTAGATGATGGTCTAAAACTTGGATTCCTTGATACTCGTTCCAAAAAGGCAGCCAAATTAATCCAACCATAAACAGCTAAGAAAGCAATACCAACAATGGCAGAGATAGTCTCTGTACCTCCACTAAATATAACTCCTGCACCTAATATTCCAGTTAATATAATTGCAATTCGTGGCTCTGATCCACCTTTAATTACATCATTTTTTAAGAAACCTAATTTTGATGGTAATAAGTTATCGTCCATTAGTGCAAAAAGTGTTCGGGGTCCAGTCATGAAATAACTTAAACCACTAGAAGAAGTAGCGACTAATATACCAATAAATACAATTATTGCTGGGATAGAACCTCTAGCAAAACCCATAACTATAACTAAAGATGAATCTATTAATAATTGTGGCTCAATAAGGGAGAAGATAACTGCTGCTATTAAATATACAATTAGTCCAACAAAAATAGCTCTAAATGTTCCAGTTACGATACTCTTTTGTGGGGTTTTTAAGTCTCCACTCATACCAACACCAGCACCAATACCTGTTACAGCAGGGAAGAACGTAGTAAAAACTAAAACCAATACAATAATCCCTGTATTACCGGAGCCACTCGAAGCTTCAGTACCCAATAGATTAAAAGATCCTGTAAAGACAGAAGCTGTACTTGGAAATAGTGGAGATAAAAATATTGATAATATAGACATAAACAGAATAACTAAGATTCCTTTTTGTAACTTTATAGTAAAATCTGCACCTATAAAAACTATTACAAAAAACACTATATATATAAAAAGGGCTATCATCTGTTGCTGGATTTTAGGGTCCGGAAAAGCCGAAACAAAAAAAGCAAAGTTTGTGCTAGAAGCAATAATGGGCTGTAGAGGCTCGGCAAAACCAGTTGCGTAAAATGCAATAGATGCTGCTTGGACTAAAAAAAGCTGAACACCGATGCTTCCACCAAGAGCTATTCCTAAAGACTTTCTAACTAGGGCATACATACCACCGGCACCAATCTTGTTTAAATTCGTAGCACAATCAGCTAAAGAAAATGCTGTTGATATTGTAACGGTATGAGCAAACAAGATTATAATAATCATTTTGATTAACCCTGTTTCTGCAACCTGCTTTGGTAATATTAAAAATAGTACAGTACCTAAAATAGCTTCTATACTTGGGATAAATACGCCTTCAAATGTTCCAAACTTCTTACTTTTCATCTAATACTATTATATTACGTAATAAAATTATTATCAAAACAAATAATACATTGGAATATCAAGGATTTTAGGGCATAATTAAAGTATGAGATTTTTATGTTCAATATTATTATTATTCGCGTTACTCAGCTGTAAAAGTAAACCACCGGAAATTACAGGAACTGAGCAGATTAAAATGTGGCAAATTACAAACTATTTAGACGGAGAAACAGAGTATTTTCCTGGAGTAGTTCAAGAAGCTTTTATCACTTCAAACTTAGAGACAAATAAAACATATGTAAATTATCTTCTAAATGAGGTCGAAACAGCTAAATTACAAGAAATATGGGCTAAAAAATATAAAAAGATAAGTTTAGATGCAGTAATTATCTTTCAAGAAATAAAATATACCTTAGAAGGATCAACTCTAAAAATAGACTCTGTAATAACTGATTTTGTAATAAAAGGTGATAATACCAAACTTCTATCCAATAAAATAAACGAAATAGTTAAGACAGAACGTAAAAAAGAGAGCATTGGAGGATTTGGATTATTATACCAAATATGGAATCCTACAGTTGTAGCTCCTCTAATATTCCCCGAACTTAAAGTGGGGAAATACGAGATAACAAAAAATGCTGAGTTTGTAGAACTTATACTAAAAGATACCAAAATCCAACTACTTTATATTGGTAATCATAGATGGATTGGGTTTTAAACTTTCATCCTCTCTTTTGTATTAATTATTAACATTTGTAATCTATTCTCAATATTTGCAAAACTTGTATCAGGATCAAAATCCAAAGCTAATATCTGAATATTTGGTCTCTCCTCTTTAAGCTTTTTAGTAACACCTCTAGCAATAATATGATTTGGTAAACAGCCAAAAGGTTGAAGTATGATAAATGAATTTACACCATGATCAGCAAAATGCATTATCTCTCCTGCAATTTGCCAGCCTTCTCCAGATGTAAAAGTTTTATCTATTACATGATGTGAGAGTTCTGCAATTTCCCTTAATGGTGTCTGGGATTCAAAAAGAGGGTGTCTTGATGCAACTTTATGACACTTTTTTAATACAGATCTAATTAATTTATCAGATAATTTATTCATTAAATGTTTAAGTTCAGGGACTCTAACATGGTACTCTTTTTTCTGATCCATACCTAATAGGAATTCCCTATGTAGTGTATGAAACAGAGATGGAAGAACAACTTCTAATCCGTTATCTTCTAAATACTTTTCAATATAATTATTTGAAGTAGGATGAAAATTAAGTAAAAATTCCCCAATTACAAATACCCTAGGAAGTCTTACTGATCGATCGAATTCAATTTCCATAAAGTTATCTACAGCATTTTCATAGTTTCTAAATGCTGATCTAATGCTTCTATCAAAACCTTTACATATACTTAAAACGCCCTTTTTAAAAACCCTATCTGCACTACCTTTTATCTTTTCGTAGGGTCTAATTTTACGTTTTAAATCTTCTAAACAGTCTGTCATAATAAGACCCCAAAGAGTTCGTAATTCAAACAGTGCATTCATCTTAAAACCAGGAGACATTCCTTTATCATCTGGGTCTAAAGAAGCAATTGCAACCTGTGGATACCCAGCATCATCTAATGCTTGTCGTGCCATTAAAGAGTAATGGGCCAATCTACAGTCACACTGAGGTTTTGACATAATATAGGTAACTTCATCGGGGTCATATTTCCCCTCATCTAAAGCTGATAAAAGTTCTCCAATTGTTATCTGTGCTGGATAACACATATCGTTATGAACATATTTTTTCCCAAGTCCAACAGCATTTGCATTTGCCATTGGAAGTGCCTCAACTTTATATCCCTGCTTCCCAATAGATGCAGTAGCCACCTGACCAAATGCCCATGAAACATTAGGAACTAAAATAGTTTTTTTTCTATCTTCTTTTGTAAAAGCTATATCGTAAGGTTTTACATCGCTGTTTATTTTCTGAATTCCAGCTTTTCTCTGACTCTTAACTGTCTCTAAAAAGGATTTAATCCTTATATTAAGTGGACCTGAAACATCACTTTCATCCATTTTTAATATGAGTGGACTTTTACCTGCACCTTTTGTTAAAAGCCTAGTTGTTTCATCTGAAATTACAGCATCGTGGCCACATCCAAAACTTACAATTTGTAGAAATTCTAACTTAGGATTTTTAACAACTTGCTGAACACCAGAAAACATACGTACATGGAAATTTACTGTTAATTCAGCTCTAACAGAACTTAAATCTGTCTCATGTAGACCGGGAATAGCATCTAAAGGAAGCACCGAAACTCCATCTTTAATAAAAAATTGAGAAATATTGTGGTTAATTAGATCGTCGGAATGGTATGGTCGTCCACCTATTACAACAGCAAACTCATCATCTTTTAAATTATCTAATAGATCTTTTCCTGCGGAAACAAGCTCTTCATTAAATGTTTTAAAAGCTTTATCACCCTCTGCCATAGCTTGTAATGTTAATCTTGTTGGGATGGCAAAAGTTTCTGCCATAAATGCAGCAATTGAGTCTTTTCTTGCATCTTCACAGGTCCAATGAAAAACAGGACTATCATAGGCTATATTATGTTTACCCATAGGGTCATCACTTATATTAATTACTAATGGATACCCTTTTACAACAGCACAAACGTGTTCAGATTTTTGTATTGTTCTGTTCTCTGATATCATCCTAGAGATCATAGGGTTAAATATTCTATCTACACCTTTTGAAATAAGGTTTTTAACATGTCCATGGCATAATTTTGCAGGGAAACACACGGTATCTGATGGTATAGAACCTAAACCATCTTCAAACATTGACATTGAACTTTTATCGGATAAGACAACTTTAAAACCTAAAGATGTAAAAAGAGCGTTCCAAAATGGGAATGAGTTCCAAAACTCTAAAACCCTAGGAATACCAATCGTAATATCTTTTTTAGGAGATAAGCTGTTTGGTTTATACTCTTTAAACAGTAGTTCAGTTCTTAATGCAAACAGATCCTTTGTTCCTATATGTTTCTCTTTTAGTTTTTTAAGTTCAGCTTTACTATCTTTAGGGGCAGTTAAAATCTCCCCTTTCTCACATCTATTTCCAGTTATAAAATCCTTACCATTAGAAAATGAGATCTTAGTTCTATTACAGTTATTTGAGCAAAAGTAGCAAACTAAACCACTCTCTTGTTTATATGAAAAGTTTTGTAGATCATCCCAAAGGATGAAAGTACTTTGTGTAATTCCTTTTTCTTCCTGTCTTTTTTTTGTTAATAGAGCGATACCAATAGCCCCCATCTCTCCAGGGAATGGAGCTCTAACAACCTGTCTTTCAGTAAAAAGTTCTAGGGATCTTAGTACTGCATCATTTCTGAATGTTCCACCTTGAACAACAATGTTATCACCTAAAGTTTTCATATTTGAAAGTCTAATAACCTTAGTAAATACATTTTCTATAACAGAGTTACACAGTCCTGCCATAATATCGTCTGGAGTTTTACCATTTTTTTGCTCTGATATTACAGATGAGTTCATAAATACTGTACATCTAGACCCTAATGATGAAGGAGTTTTAGACTTAAATGCCTTTTCTGCTATCTGCTCAACAGGAATGTCCAACGATGTTGCAAAGTTCTCCAAAAATGAGCCACAACCCGCACTACACGCTTCATTCAAAGTAATACCTGTCACAATCCCATTATTTAAGAATATGGCCTTCATATCCTGACCACCAATATCCAATATAAATGAGACTTCAGGAGAGTATTTTAAAGCAGCTTCTGCATGGGCTACAGTCTCAACAGTATGGTAATCCGCATTAAATGCGTTAGAAAATAACATCTCCCCATAACCGGTGGTTCCAGAACCTAGTATATTTAGAGTTATGTCTAACTCATCAACCTCTTTTTTTAGATTTAACAGAGCTTCTTTTAATACAACAATTGGTTCACCATGATTTTTACCATAAAATGTATAAACAAGTTCTTCATCTTTATCTATTAATACAAACTTAGATGTTGTTGAACCTGCATCGATTCCTAAATATACATCGAGAGTTAATCCTCTGTATTTTTCCAATGTTGGAGCTTCTGGTAATTGATAACGCTCTTTAAATTCTTTAAACTCTGTTTTATTTTCAAAAAATGGAGGTTTTTGCACACCATCTGTTACAATGTCTAAATGATCAAAAGCCTCATGTTTTATTAGATCTTCTAGCTCTAAAGCAGGCGCATCTTTATACATTGCGGGAATACCTAAAGCAGCACCAAAAGCTATTAAAACGTCTTGGTTTTCTGGAATAACCACATCTGAACCAGTTAGACCTAACCTCTGGGCATAAACATCAACTAATTTAGGGTTAAAGGATAGTGGGCCACCTTCGAATATAACTGGGGGATGAATTTCTAACCCCTGAGCTAAACCACCTATAGTTTGTTTAGCAACAGCATGAAAACATGAAAGTGCTAAATCCTCTTTTGATACACCTTGGTTAAGTAGAGGTTGAATATCTGTTTTAGCAAATACACCACAACGTCCAGAAATATCGTAAACTGTAGTTCCTTTTTCTGCTGCATCATTAAGTTTTTCAACTGGTAGTTTTAGAAGTGTTGCAACCTCGTCTAAAAATGCCCCTGTTCCTCCGGCACAACTACCATTCATTCTCATATCCGATGCTACAAGTTTTCCACTCTCTTCATCTTTATGAAAAAATGTTATTTTTGCATCCTGGCCACCAAGTTCTATAGCGACTCTAGTTTGCGGGTAAAATTCTCTAACAGCAAGGGAGTTTGCAACTACTTCCTGTATATAAGAGACTCCAAGTTCATCGGCTAAAGACCTAGAACCACTACCACAAAGTATCGGTATAACTTTGCATCCAGGGAATTTTTTAACAATATTTGTTAATAAATCCCTTGCAACACCTCTCTGTTTTGCTCCATGCCTAACATAATCTCTCGAAAGTATCTCTTTTGTATCTTGGTCTACTAAAACAGTTTTAACTGTTGTAGAACCTATATCTAAACCTAACCAGTATATCTTTTCCAATTTATTAACCTTCTTTTATTTATCTAAAAATATTCTATTTAATCTTAATTTTTTAAAAACCCAATATATCTGCTTATAACAAATATAAAAAACTAAAACTCCAGTAAAAAGTCCTAAACTATTAGCCACAGCATCAGCTACTGACATATCCCTATAACCTAGGGTTCCTTGAATAAATTCTAGAGCGATTCCTAGGGCGAGTCCAAGAAATAGGTTTATTATTAATAGTACTTTATTGGAGAATGCTAAACATATTGTAAAGCCAAGAGTGAAATACGCTATAAAATGATAGACCTTATCAATATTATTTAAGGAGATAGGATTAATGCTTCTGCTAGTTAAACTTAAATATATAATAACAGAACACACCAATAAAAGTGGTATAATTCTTAATGTTTTAATCATACTTAATAATAACATTTTTTAAATGAAAGAAAGAACCTTCTTAGTGTTTAAAATGGCCAGTTACTTTGGCTAAAGTCAACTGGACTGTGAATTCATCTTCTCCGTATAGTTTATTTAATAACTTCCCAGCAGCCTTACCTTTTAATATCATTATCTCTCTGTTTCTAAATTGTATAAAAACTTTATCTTTCCCTTCTCTGTAAGAAAATGGATTCTCTTTTAATAAATCTCTATTATCTGTCATACAGATAATATAATACTTTTATAATTCAGATAAAAACAGTTTTTGCTCATTAATACTTTTATTAAACCAATCACCATAATAAATATCAAAATGACCAATAGGAAAGTTTATAACTTTACTTTTATCCCCTAGAATATCGCAAATCTTTAAATGAGATTCAGGTGCAATAATTTCATCTTTTTCACAATTTAGAAATAAAACAGGACACTTAATACTACCTGCTACTTCTAGAAGATCTGGTCCGTGGGGTTGTAACATAAAATAAGCATTAACTTCATTTATAAAATTCTTAGAATTTAAACCTATTTTTTCAGCTCCCTCAAATATAGAATCACTTCGTAAAAATGCTTTAGTTCCTGATCGACCATAGGCTGGAACTACATAAGGTGATAATCCAAGCTTATATCTCCACTTAGCTCTAATACCGTGGGGTAAAAAGGATATATAGAAGAACATCCCATTATCAGCTATTCCTTTCTTTTCATCCAGCTTATGATCATATGAACCACATTGGCATATAACACCATTAATATCTTCATCTTCAGCTGCAACTATTAACCCATAGTTCGCTCCTGCAGAAGTCCCCCAGAGAAAGACTTTACTTCCTTTAACTTCCCGGACAAACTTTATAGCTCCCCTTAGGTCATCATGCTGTTTAGTTACTGATAACAACTGCCTTGGTAATCCTTCACTATCACCATACGTTCTATAATCGTAGGTTATTACATCTATTCCAATTTTATTAAACTCAAGTGCATAATTTTCAAGAAGACAATCTTTTGTTCCATTAAAACCATGACTCATAACAATACAACTATTTGAACCGATAGTACCTGAATCATAATACCACCCTCGAACTAAATCTCCATCTACAAGAAAAGATATATCCCCTCTATTTATAGGAGGTGCGACCCTAATTAACTCTTTTTTAAATGGCTGTTTTTTTATATTAAGAACTGGTAAAAAAATAATAATAACTAAGTAGATAAAATATAAAAGAACTATAAAAAACAAAACGTATAATACAATCATAATGAACCCCTCATTTCAATTATATTACTTTCTAGACTCTTTTATTATAAAAAAAAAGACACCCACAAAGGTGTCTTTTATATTTAAAAGTTAAGTTAAAAACTACTTGTTTTGAGCAGCTTTTTTCTCTTCTTCGTATTTTTTCATAAGCTCATCAGAGATACTTTTAGGAACTTGAGAATATTTAGCAACTTCCATTGAGAACTCAGCTTTACCTTGAGTAGAAGATCTTAATACTGTAGAGAAACCGAACATTTCACTTAATGGAACTTCAGCTTCAACAACACTATTGTTACCTTCTTCTGTAGAACCTAGTATCATACCACGTCTCTGGTTAACTAATCCAAATAAAGAACCTTGAAATTCAGAAGGACCTTCTAAAGTAACCTTCATAATTGGCTCTAATATACATGGGCTTGCTTTAAGATATGCTTCTTTAAAAGCACCTCTAGCAGCAATTTGGAAAGCTTTATCAGAAGAATCGACCTGGTGATACTGACCATCAGAAATAGTCATTTTAATTCTCTCAACAGGGAAACCAATTAAGTGACCTTTCTTCATAGATTCCTGGAAACCTTTATCACATGATGGAATATATTCAGTAGGAATTGATCCACCTTTAATAGAGTTAACAAATTCGTAGTTCTCTTCTTCAAGAGGCTCCATGATTCCTGCAACTCTACCGTATTGACCAGATCCACCTGACTGCTTCTTATGAGTATAGTTAAACTCTGCGGAAGTAGTAATTGTCTCTCTATATGCTACCTGAGGCTGTCCAGTTTCAACAACTGCTCCGTACTCACGTTTCATTCTCTCAATATATACTTCTAAGTGAAGTTCACCCATACCAGAAACAATAGTCTGGTTAGACTCTTTGTCAACATGAACTTTAAATGTAGGATCCTCTTTAGTAAATCTGTTTAAAGCTTTAGCCATTTTGTCAGAAGCTGATTTATCAATAGGTTCAATAGATAGGGATATAACTGAGTTAGGAACAAACATTGAAGTTAGTGAGTAGTTTAAGTCTGGATGACAGAAAGTATCTCCAGAAGCACACTCAACACCAAACAGTGCTACAATATCACCAGCTTGCGCTTCAGTAATATCTTCCATGTTATTAGAGTGCATTCTTACAAGTCTTCCAATTTTGAATTTCTTCTGAGTTCTAATGTTAATTAGCTCTCCACCCTTCTTAAGCATACCCTGGTAAACTCTAACATATGTTAACTGACCAAACTGACCATCTTCAAGTTTAAAACCTAAAGCAACAGTTTTAGCATCATCATTTGATTCTAAAACAACTTCTTTTTCTTCGTCATCTAAGTCTAAAGCTATGTTTTCAACGTCAGTAGGACATGGTAAGTAGAGTGCAACACCATCTAATAATGGTTGAACACCTTTGTTTTTGTAAGCAGAACCAACAAATACAGGACATAATTCTAATGCTAAAACACCTTTTCTAATTGCAGCGTTTAAAACATCAGAAGGTACGTCGTCACCTTCCATCATTAATTCCATGATATGGTCATCGAACATTGAAGCAGCATCTAATAACTCTTCTCTCTTCTCGTTTGCTTCGTCTAATAAGTTAGCAGGAATATCTTCAACTCTAACAGCATATCTTTCATCACCATCAAAGTAGTATGCTTTCATTTCAACTAAATCAATACAACCTTCAATTTTATCTTCAAGCCCAAGAGGAGTTTGAACCATAACTGCATTCAAGTTTAGTTTTTCAATTAACTGATCTTTAACTTTATATGGGTCAGCACCTGTTTTGTCACATTTGTTAACAAATGCAACTCTAGGAACTTTATATCTTTTTAACTGTCTATCAACTGTAATTGACTGAGACTGAACACCAGAAACTGAATCAAGAACAAGAATACCACCATCAAGTACACGTAAAGATCTTTCTACTTCGATAGTAAAGTCAACGTGTCCTGGAGTATCAATAATATTGATTGGAGTATCTTTCCACTCAACACTTGTAGCAGCAGACGCAATAGTAATACCACGCTCTTTCTCAAGTTCCATTGAGTCCATTGTTGCCCCAACACCGTCTTTTCCTCTTACTTCGTGGATAGCGTGTATTCTCTCACAGAAAAATAATATTCTCTCTGTTAATGTAGTCTTACCAGAATCGATGTGTGCACTGATTCCGATGTTTCTTAATTTACTTAGCTCGTATGCCATTCTAAAAACAACCTCTCGTTTAATTATCTTATTCGATTTATAAAAATCTAAATATACTATAAAGTATTTCGGATTATACATTTACAGCCCCCTTTCTGCAAGACCCAAACTGGTTACTATAGAAACTATTGGGGATATTTTAGTATAATAATGTTTATATATGATAAATGAATTAGTTAAAGAACTACAAAAGAGTGATAAAAGACTATTTATTCAGACCCATGATTTCCCTGATCCAGACGCTGTAGCATCTGCATACGGCCTCCAGAGCTATCTAAACCATTACAATATAGATTCCCAGATTGTCTATTGCGGAGACATCCAAAGAGACGCACTTAAAAACATGATTAATAAGTTAGAAATTGAAATAACTAGGGCATCGGAATTAAAATTCCTAGATGATGACTTAATAATTATAGTTGATGGTTGTAAATGGAGTAAAAATGTAACGGATCTACCTGGCTTTGAAATTGCTGTAATTGACCACCATATTGTAGAAAAACCTGAAGACGTTCCATACATACAGATAGATCATGAATTAGGTTCCTGCTCAACAATTATTACTGACTATTTTATTAAACAAGGTCTAGGCATATCCCAAAAAGCTGCAACAGCTTTAAAAATTGGAATTAGCAGAGACACTGACCTGTTAACTAGAAAAGTTACACAAAAAGATATTGATTCATACCACTATTTATATAATTTTGCAGATAACACACTGGTTAATACTCTGCTAAGAAACAATATACAGCTCTCGGATTTTGCTTTTTTTAACCAGACAATAAGTAAATTAAAAACAGACAAAAATATAGCATGGCACTATTTTAATAAAGGTTGCGAAACAAACCTAATGGGAATATTAGGGGATTTTATTCTATCTGCCCAAGAGATTGAACTATCAATCTTATTTGCTAAAAACGACAATGTAATATCAATATCAATAAGAAATGAGAATGCAAACTGGAATGCTGCAGAAATAATTAGATCTATAACACAGTCTATAGGGGCTGGTGGTGGACATATAGAGATGGCTGGGGGAGTAATATTTAGTGCAAAAGGATTCTCTTTAACAGAAACAATGCATAGGGTTGTTACCTTACTAAATGATTAATAAAGTCCTACCATATCTACCTCTGTTTTTACCAATAATTATAGTCCCTATTATAATGAGATTAATAATAGCCCCAATAATTTTATTCAGATTAAAATCAAAATATGTTAAAGAGCTAACTTCAACAATTAAAGAGGGCTGGATAGACGATAGAGATTTAGAAGCTGTTGAATTTCTAAAAACCAACGCATGGAAAGGTCTAAACTCACCCTTCCTTATGTCTTTTAATATAAAATTTCTGGAAAACCAGATCAAACTACTCTTTATCAATATAACCCAGATATATAATGATGATTCTACAGGGAAAATTGATCTTAAATTCTCGATTCAAAAAGTTTTAGAGGCTACATACCTTATATTTGACGATATTCATGCTGACTTAAAAAAACTGAAAGTATTTAGAATACTGGAAAAACTTCCAATTAATCTTTTTTTAAGAATCACAAAATTAAATAGGTCCATAAAAGTTATAACTCAAAACAGGATAGTACAAATTTTGCAAAAGTATAGAATTACAACCAAGATATTTAGGTTAATACTTACTCCTATTTTAGGTCTACCAATTATTATTTCTCAACTCATATTCTCCCTGCTATACTCTACTCTTTTTGAAGGTTATCTTAGATTTATTTACGGTTTAATACTGATCAAGGTTGGTTATTATACAATCTACCTCTATTCAGATCGAAATAGTTCACTGCACAATAGACTAGAATTTTCTCATAAAGATATAATAGAGAAAGGTGGTATTGCCCAGGATAGACATACTAAGTTTAAAAATAGATTTAATTTTACAACCTACCTTGAAAGTGCATTAAAAGCATTTAAAGATGAGTTAAAAAAAGAGAATATACTACACAGTAGAGAAGCCCAGCAAGATAATGATACACTGCAAAGACTAATAACAAGAGTTACAAATACTATAAAAAACACAGTTGATTCTGAACTAAATTTTGATTCTAAAAACTCTCTGAATCTTAAACCTTTAATAGGAATTTCTGAAACCATAGGAAGAGTTTACTTTCCAAAATCAGAACAACCTCTATTTAACCTAAGAGTAAAAGAGGCTATAGAGTTAGGTTATTTTTTAACTACAATTTTATTAAAAAATATCTATACTATTCCGGCATCGAAGGATTTATTAGATAAAATACCTTTGAAATTAGTTATAGATATTAATGATTTTTTAGGAACCAGTGGGATAAAAGAATATATTCCCCATATAAAAACTGGAAGTAAAATAGCTAAAAACATTCAAGGATATTTCTGGGCAACCCAATTTATTATAAAAAAAAGTCACCCTCTTATTTTTGTTGTCTCTCTGGTTACTCCTATACTATTTCAGCAAGTTCAGGACAGTTTAAAAGAGTATATTTATAACAGTGTTGGACTTTTGTTAATAGACTCTTACGAATCAACAATACTAAAATGTAAAACTTGCAGAATTAGTTCCATCGAACAAAGTTTGTATTAATTTACAATTAATTACCTATTAAGTGCACTTTTAATTACATTTTGGTTATACATAGTATATAATTATAATCGAAGAAACTATCAATAAAAAATATAAGGAGATTATAGATATGAAAAAAATACTAACTTTTTTAATTATTATGTTTTTATCTGTTGGAGCCATTTCTGCTCAAGCATTAGACATGGAAGCAATGTTAGAAGCTTTAAATAGTGGGAACTCAGCTGATGTTGACCTGTCTGCTTTTGCAGGAACTATTGATGCCGCAGCAGTTGCTGAAATAGAAATTTCACTTTACGAAGAGGGTTATACAGTTGACCAAGTTAATAGCACTTTAGACATTGTAGAGGGAATTGATGCTGGAAACTGGACAACATTAGAAGATCTAGAAAATGACGATGCGTTTGATTTTGATATTGTTGATGATATGGTTGCTGACGCTATAATATCACAAATAGCAGATGAAGTATTAGCTAATGGAGATACAGCAGCATTAACCGAGGCAATAGATGCACTAGGTAATACGTTAAGTGTTTTATCTGGTTTTGCAGATGCAAATGCTCAAACTTCAGTAGCTAGTTCAATGTTTGGATTACAAGGATATAAACTATTTGCAGTTCAAGTAGGTATATTAGGTTCAGTATCTTATAGTTCTGAAATTTCACAGACAGCACTTGGATATTTTACAGGTTCATCAACAATGGATGATCTTACAACCCTACTAGAAGATGAAGGTCTATCTTTAGGTATAGGTCTACAAGGATTTTCAGCAAATGTTGGACTTAACTTTAGCTGGTTAGTAGATCGACTGTATCTTGGTGTTGTTTTTGGATCTTTAAGCATGACAGCAGGAAGCGATGGTATTGGTATTGATATCCTAGGAACTGAGATTACTCTTAGTGATGAGCCAATAGAAGACTTACCAATGGAAGCTGTAATGACAAGCCAAATATTTGGTATTACAGCAAATTATCAATTAATTAAGTCTTGGGGAATTCCTATTATCCTTAAATGGACTGGAGTTTCTTTAGGTTCTGGTTTTATTTATACTGGATATGACATTGTAGCAACAAGTGATCTTACTAGTTTATTAGCTCCAGATGCTCCAGATACAGGTGGAGAACCACTACTATCTGCAGAGTTTTCTTTAACAAATACAGCCTTTACAATTCCTTTAGAAGTATCTACTGGTATTAAAGTAATGTCTGTATTAACTCTAAAAGTAGCAGCTGGTGCCGATCTTAAATTTGGTAAAACAAATATTAGTTTCGACGTTGATTCGTCACAAGATGATAGTTTTACTACAAAATTATTAACAGGTGTTATAGAAGAAGTTATAGAAGGTTCTGGTATGGAGTTCCCTTATAGCGAAGATTATAGCCCATCATTTATCAATCCAAGAATTAGTGCTGGTCTTGGTATAGGATTAGGTCCTGTATCATTAAACTTTAATGCACACTACTTTTTCTTACCTGACTTTCAAACAAATACTGAAGGTTTAGCTCTTGGAGCAAGTATCATTGTAGCAATATAAACAAAATTTAATTAACACATAGCCTCTGTATTACAGAGGCTTTTTTATTTATAAAGAGTTATATATAATCTAACAATACTAAATAGAAGGAATAACAGATGAAAAAACTACACTTTTTGGTTCTTTCTTTAATTCTGACTACAGGTATCTTTGCAGAAGATATTAAAATAAATGTAGCAGCTTTAAAGGGACCAACAGGACTCTCCATGGTTAATCTTATACATGGGAATAAAAACTTTGGGGACAATACTAAAGTAGAATATAGTATAGTTAATACACCTCAACTAGTTACAGCGGGACTACTATCAGGTTCTTATGACATTGCTGCACTACCTACAAATTTAGCTGCTATAATCTTCAATAAAAAGTCAGATTATGAACTAGCTGCAGTTACAGGTAATGGTACTTTATATGTAATTAGTAGTAGAGATGATATTAAAACTTGGAAAGACTTAAAAGGCAAAAAAGTATATAACATTGCTAGATCTTCTACTCCTGGCTTTCTTTTTAATAACCTTTTAAATAAAAATGGTTTAGCTCCAAAAACAGATGTTGATGTTGATTATACATATAATCATGTTGCTTTAGCCCCTATGTTAATTGGAAACAAAGTAGAAACTGGAATTCTACCTGAACCTCTAATTACTAAGGTTTTATTAAAAAACAGAAAAATGAAGGTAGTTTTAGATTTCCAGAAAGAGTTTGGTGATTACCCTCTATCTTGTATTGTTGTAAAAAAATCTCTAATTATAGAGCATCCTGAAGTTGTTAAAATATTTTTAAAAGAGTTAGAAAATTCAATAAACTGGGTTATAAAAAATCCAATGGAAGCTGGTCAAAAAGGTGCTGCTGTAAAACTTGGAGTAACTGGACCACTTATAACAAAAGCAATGCCTAGGCTTAACTTAGGTTTTATTAATGCCCAAGAAGCTAAAGCTGGCCTAGAGACATATTATAAAGTTCTTTTTGAATCTGATCCTAAATCTATTGGTGGTTCTATGCCTTCAGACGATTTTTACATGGACATTAAGAGGTAATCTGTGAAAAGAATAGGTAGAAAACATCTACTATCTCTACTTTCTATCACAATACTAATTATCATATGGAAGGTTTCTGCCCTTATTATTGGGGCGGAAGTTATACTTCCATCCCCACTCGTAGTATTAAAATCTCTAATATCCATTACATTTCAAAAAGGTTTTATTATCCAAGTTGGGACTACTCTATTACGTGGGACTATAGGGTTTCTAATATCATTTTCTGCAGGTTTAATTGTAGGTGTATTAGCCGGAATATTCCCTAAATTTAGTCTCTTTGTTAGGCCTATAATTTCAGTAATTAGAACTACCCCTGTTATATCAGTTATTTTATTAGCACTTATATGGTTTAACGTTAACTATGTGCCTATTTTTGTCGCTTTTTTAATGGCATTTCCAATTGTATGTGGCAATGTAATAGAGGGATTAACAACAGTGGACCAAAATCTTTTAGATATGGCTAATACATACAAAATACCACTAAAGAAACAGGTATTCCAAATATATATACCATCTATCATACCATTTATTTTAGCAGGGGCCTCTCTATCTTTAGGTGTAATTTGGAAAGTTATTGTTGCAGCAGAAGTTATTAGTCAGCCGGAATGGGGTATTGGTACAAGTTTAAACGAAGCAAAAGCTTTTTTAGTAACAGAAGAAGTATTCGCCTGGACTGTAATAGCTATACTATTAAGTGTAATAACCGAAAAGATTTTTAATATATGGAAGAAGAAATGGACATTAAATTAAATAACATAAACTTCACCTATAAGGATCTTCCTATTTTTACAGATCTAAATCTAACCATAAACAAAGGTAAAGTAACTGTAATATTAGGTCCATCTGGCTGTGGAAAAACAACTCTACTGAACTTAATTTCTAATACATTAAAACCTGATAGTGGAGTTATACAACTTCCAGATAACTTTGAACTAAGTTACATCTATCAGGAACCTAGGCTTCTGCCATGGAAAACTACAGAGCAGAACATTAAATTTGTTTTAGATAATCTGCCATTAGATGGGGCCAATAAAAGAGTACAATATTACTTAGAACAGTTAGAACTTTTTGAGTTTAAAAACTATTATCCAAATCAGCTAAGTGGAGGAATGAGACAAAGGGTATCTATTGCTAGAGCATTTGCTTATCCTTCTAATTCAATATTAATGGATGAACCTTTTAAAGGTTTAGACTTAGCATTAAAATTAAATCTGTTTAAACTATTTAATAATTTGTGGAGAAAAGAGGAGAGAACAGCAATCTTTGTAACCCACGACATCCACGAAGCTATATTGTTAGGAGATGAAATAATAGTTCTTTCAAAGAGACCTGTTACTATTAAAAAACATATAACAAATCCAATCCCCCATACCCAAAGAACTTTGCATAACCCAAACTTATTAGAGCTAGAAAAAGAGCTATATAAAATTTTAACATAGTTTTAATTAAAGAACTTACTGGAAAATAACAGTATCATCAATAATAATTATATTATGGATGATGTATTTTTAGACATAGAAGGTTTGATATCCCGGACAATGAACGACTTAGAGATAACCAAAGAAGTCTTAAGTTGCTATTTAGAAGAAACTCCAGGACAATTAGAAGAACTTAAAAAAGCAGTAGAATTAGAAAACATTGGACAAATTCATGAAATTTCCCATGGAATTAAGGGTTCAAGTGCCTCAGTAGGTGCAATTAAAATGCAGAAATTATCAGAGAAAATACAATATGAATCACAAAAAAACAATCATCAATTAATTAAAGAACTAACATTAGATTTAGAAGATATTTATACTATAACCAAACAAGTTATAGAAAATACAGAACTTTAAAAGTAGGTTAAATGGATATATTAATTGCAGAAGACTCATTAACATCCAGAAAGCTACTTAAATCCATATTAATTAAAATGTCTTTTAATGTAATTGAAACTGTTGATGGTCTTGATGCTTGGAATAAACTAGAAGATGAGTCTCCTCCAAGAATCGCCTTAATTGACTGGATGATGCCTAATTTAAGTGGAATAGATCTTATAAAAAAAATCAGATTAAAAGAAAAAGATACTGGATTATATACATATATAATAATGGTAACGTCAAACACAGATGAAAAATATGCAGACATAGGTTTTGCAGCAGGTGCAGACGATTTTATCCCAAAACCTATCGACCCTAAGGCCCTTAGTATTAGGCTCAAGATTGCCCGGAGAATAATTAACCAGCAAAAACAGCTATACAATGTACAACTTAAACTAGCAGATCAGCTTTTTTTACAAAAAGACGCCATATCAAAAGCACAGGAAATTCAACAAGTACTAAACTCAAAAGAACTACCATTAGATGAACAAGTAAATATTAGAGCACTATATAACCCCTCGGAAGAGATGGGTGGTGATTTTTTTAATATTATTAAAACCAATAGTGGTAACATAGCAACAATAATAGTTGACTGTACAGGCCACGGGTTAGAAGCGTCCATGTATGCAACTCTGTTAAAATCCGTGTGTGATAGGCATATATCCTTGTTAGATATACCACTACATTTAGCAACATTTGTTGAGATGGTAAATATAGATATTCAGGACTATATTACCTCGGATCAATACCCTGTAATGTTTGTTTCTGTTTACGATTCCACCGAAATGAAGTTTTATTATTGCAGTGCAAATGGAGAACATCCGTATTTAATTAGAAACGGGGAAGCTGAATTAGTACCTAGGGCACCTGGTATGCACCTAGGTTATGACGAAAAGAGTAGTTACCATGTTAAATCGATAGACCTAAAAAATAACGATATTCTATTTTTTTATTCCGATGCAATTATAGAGATAAAAGATGCATCTTGGGAAAGAAGTAACGATAAAATATTAAGACAACAGTTATGCAAAATGGGAAATAATCTTAAAAAAGATAACGATGATATTATGAGATTTGTTAATAAAACAACAGGAACAACAATTCTAGATGACGATTTAAGTCTAATATATATGCAAGTAAAAACGCCTCTAGTATATAATAGTGTAATAAATTCAATAAAATCTGTCCCAAGAGAGATTGAGGTATTAAGACAAAATTTAATTAGTTATGACTACGAATACGATGATTGTCAGCAGGCTCTAATTGCTTATAACGAGTTACTAGTAAATGCTGTTGTACATGGAAACAAAGAGAATACAACTTTATCTGTTAACATTCAGTATCTATTAACCTGTAAAGATATAACCATAAATATTGAAGATCAGGGCTCTGGGTTTAATCAGGATGACATTCCAGACCCTACGGACTTTGACAGACTTAGTATTTTATTAGAATCTGACAATGAGGAAGCTTATTCCCATGGACGAGGTGTATGGATGATTAAGAGATTTATGGACGAAGTAGTATTCGAAAACGGTGGCTCTTTAGCTTCTGTTGTTAAAAACAAAAAGAAGATTAACACTCTTAACAATTACAGACTTCCAATAGACATTAAAAAAGTGTAAATTATGTCCAATAGGAGTTAACATGAAGATTTTAACAGATGTTGTTACAGAAGCTTTAGCCCAGGCTGTACAGGCAAGTTTTAATGGAGAAATTGATAACAGTGATGTATCAGTTCAGTTTACAAAAGATATAAGCTTAGGACATTTTCAGTCTAATATTGCTTTAGTTTCCTCTAAAAAACTCCGCAGAAACCCAAGAGAAGTTGCAACAGAAATCCTTAAAAACATTAAAACTGACGGTATAATATTAAAAGCCGATATTGCAGGTCCAGGTTTTATTAACTTCTTTTTAAAACCAGAATCTCTAAACCAATATATAAAATCTTTTAACCCACAGTCTTGGGAGTATGATTTAGAAATTGAAAAAGGTGTAACAGTAATTGATTATTCATCACCTAATATTGCAAAACGTATGCATGTTGCTCACCTTAGATCTACAATTATTGGTGACTCAATTAAACGAGTTTACCGGTTTTTAAAACGAGAAGTTATTGCAGATAACCACCTAGGAGACTGGGGTACACAGTTTGGTAAGTTAATTGTTGGTTATGATAACTGGTTAGATAAAGATAAATATGCTGAAAACTCATTAGAAGAGTTAGAAAGAATATATGTGCAGTTTGAAAAAGCTAGTGCTGATGATGAAACTTTACTTCCACAAGCTAGAGCTGAACTTAAAAAGCTACAAGATGGGGACGAAGGTAATACGAAACTATGGAAAGAGTTTATAGATAACTCAATTACAGAGTATAACAAACTATATAAACGATTAGATGTAGACTTTGATACATATTGGGGAGAGTCCTATTATTTTGATTCAATGCCAGGTGTTATAGAAGAGTTAACAGAAAAAAAGATAGCTAAAGAGAGCCAGGGTGCATTAATTGTTGAGTTTGACGAAAGTGAACATCTACACCCGTGCCTAATTAGAAAATCAGACGGTGCAACTCTGTATGCAACTTCGGACTTAGCATGTATTAAAAAGAAGATGGAATCCTACGATATTAATAAGTTAATTTACGTAACAGATGACAGGCAAGCTGACCACTTTAAGCAGTTTTTTAGAGTTTCGGAGATGTTAGGTTGGAATGTAGAGAATATCCATGTAACTTTTGGTCTTATGAAGTTTGCAGATGCCCACTTTAGCAGCCGTAAAGGTAATGTAATTAGGTTAGAAACTTTATTAGATGAAGCAGAGAGTAGAGCACTTAAAATTGTAGAAGAGAAAAACCCAGAACTATCAACAGAAGAGAAAAAAGAGATAGCTAGGGTTGTTGGTTTAGGTGCTGTTAAATATTCAGACCTAAGTCAAAACAGAAGTAGTGCAATTATATTCGACTGGGATAAAAACCTAAGTTTCGAAGGCAATACATCACCTTATCTTCAATATGTTTATGCTAGAATCCAATCTATTTTACGAAAAGCAGATTTTAAAGGTTCAGACTCAATTACAGACTTACTGTTTGAATCAGAAATTGAGAATAAGTTAATTATACAGATGTCTAAGTTCCATGGTGTAGTAATAAAAGCTGCAGATACGTGTAAACCTAATGTTATTGCAGACTACGTATACGAATTAGCACAGATGTTTAATACATTCTACAATGCTATAAACATTATGAATTCAGAAGAGTTAGAGAAAAACTCAAGGTTACTTCTTATAAACAAAGTAGCAGAAACAATAAAATCAGGTTTAGACCTTCTAGGGATAGAAGTTTTAGACAGAATGTAATAATTAGGCGGCTTTATTAAGTCGTCTTTTTAATTACTCCATCATAAATATTATCCCAAGACACAACATTAAAATTTTCTCTAATGTAGTTTTCCTGACCACCATATATAAGATAAATATTACTTCTATCTTTACTTGTTAACTTTTCCCAATATTTAAGTGTATCAAAAAACTTCTCTTGGACTGTCTTGGCTGATTTTATCTCAAATGCTAATTGTTCAATACCTAAATCAAGAATTAAATCTATCTCTTTTTTGTGATTATCTCTCCAAAAATATATATCGAACTTCTCACCAAAATTAAAATTATACTTAATAAATTCGTTAACTATAAAGGTTTCAAAAAGACTACCTTTCAAAAAGTGATAATCTATATCTTCTTTCTTTCTGATACCAAGCAGACTACAAACTAACCCTGTATCTGTAAAATAAATTTTCGGATTCTTAACAACTCTTTTATTATAGTTTTTATGAAAAGGTTTTAATCTGTATATTAGAAAACTAGCTTCTAAAACAGATATCCACTCTTTAATTGTATTATGGGATACACCACACTCTTCACTTAGAGTATTTGTATTTAATTCTTGTCCTGTTCTACCAGCTAATAATTTTATGAATTTTAGAAAATCATCAATTTTTGTGATTTGTTTTATCTGCCTAATATCTTTTTCAATATAGGTTGCTATGTAATTCTTATAAAATACCTCGGGTCTTATATTTTGATCGTAAATTCTTGGATACGCACCTTTAAAAATAAGTTCATTAATACCTATATCTACCGATGCCATCTCTTTATACGAAAAGGGTAATAATTTAGTAATTCCAACTCGACCTGCCAAGGATTGACTTATTTGCTCCATAAGTAAAAAATTATGTGATCCTGTTATAATAATCTTACCATTTTCTTTATTATTATCTACGTGAGTTTGTAGATATGACATTAATAAGGGAACTCTTTGAATCTCATCAAATATTATATTTTTAGAATATTTTTCTATAAATCCTCTTGGGTCACTACTAGCAAATTCTCTATGATCCAAATCTTCTAGGGATATATATTCAAAATCTGGATATAGTTTTTTAGAGATTGTAGTTTTACCTGATTGCCTTGGACCTAATATTGCAATTATTGGGAATTCGTTTTCTAAGATCTTAATTTCATCTTCAAGTTGCCTATTAATCATATTTTAGTCTATCATAGTTGTACAATTTGTCAATTGCAATTACAAATTGTACGGATTGTTAATCAACAATCCAGATATAAGGACATGGAAACATACAATTAATCTTAGTATATAGATAAAACACTATTTTTACAGATATTATAGGTATAGGAATAACAATTATGTGTTTATACACATTAATTAAGCAAGTCTATAACTAGTGGAACGACCACCTCCAGCATTTTGAACAATAAGTCCTTTTAGCAACAGATCCCTAATATCTCTTTTAGCAGTTTCAGAACTAACCTTTGTTATTGATACATATTTTTTATTTGTTAATCCTCCAATATAATCATCAGGATAACGTTCTAGGAGTTTTTTAATTACCTTTAACTGTCTTTTACTTATATCAATATCCAAAATCTTCTTATAGAAACTGTTAATATATATAGAACGTTCTACCAAAACTTTAGAGTTATCGATACTTCTAGAAAACATATCAAAAAACCAATTTAACCACTCTGTAATATCTCCAGAACCTTTCTGAGTCTGCTCTAATAAGACCGTCGATTTCAGTTATGGAACTGCTCCACCAAGAAAAAAAATCATCTAGCTCTTTGACCATAAATTCCGACTCAGGTGCAACATAATGAACCTTCTCTTTACCTAAAGATCCAGAAATAACCTGCATTGGGATTTTACTACTTCGCCAACAACCAACTTCAATTTTTGTCATTCCAGAGAAACCAGTAGGAAATAGTGCTGCGTGCCAAGCAAATAGTCTATCTTCTGTTAGTAGTACATTATAGTTACGAATAGCATCTAAGAGTAGTTCAACTAGCCCATCGGTATGTTTTGCAATTGCAGAAGTTGTAGATGCTTCAGTTGTTATTATTTCACCTAACTCTTTTTGATTAAAGAGTGAATTTACACCTAAAATATACCCTTGGCTCTTCTTGGTTAATAATAATGATTCTTGAATTTTTTTATCGTCCCAATTAAAACTAGGCCAATTATTTGACTGCCATATATACATATAACCCCTCATGACCCGATTAAAGTAGTTATTCAGGTCAAAAGATAGTTATTATGCCCAACTGTCCCATAAGTTATCAATTTCAATGTTTCCAACAGGTTCCCAATTAAAACCTAGTCTATTTAATAGACTCTCAGTTTTATTGCAATAAGGGATAAAACCAAGCATATTTATATTTTCTAGATAATAGCCATGGGTTAAAACAGAATCACCATAAACAATATTGTTTACATAGTTTTTAAATGTGTCTATTTTAGTTTCATTCTTATAAAACATATCCTGTATTGTTATGGTATTTGGATTAAATAGATGGAAAGTATCAGAAACATTACATGTGGTTAATAATCTAATAGCTTTTGCTGTCTGGTCTATAAATGATAAATCTATAAATGGTATATCCACATCTGGAGCCAAGTTTCTCCTTTTATACTCATTCATAATTTTATAAAAACCATTATCTTCCCTGTTTTCCTGGAACACTCCGGTTTCTGAATCACTAACTAGATTTCCAACACGGTATATCTGACCACCATAACTAGAGATATAGTCTCTAACAAGTTCCTCGGCTAATATTTTACTATCGATATAAACATTACCACTGTTATTAGTTTCTGGATTATCAGCTTCAGTAAAATGTAGACTCCAGCCTGGTTTTACAGAATTCAGTCCTACACTTAATGTTGAAACAAAAAACATTTTCTTAGATTCAGATTCATTACAAAAATCTAAAACATTCCGTGTACCAAGTACATTGATTTTGTTCATATCTAATCGGTCACCATAATGTCTAACATTAGCTGCAGAGTGAATAACAGTTTCGATCTCTTTAGAAAGGTTTATAAACTCTTTTTCATCCATACCTAGAAAGTCTTCTGAGACATCCCCTAAAATAACAATTATCCTCTCTTTGTAACCATCGTAAAAATCATCTCCAAAATAAAAACTTAACTTTGATTTTAATCGACTAAAAGCACTATCTAATGTATCTGCTCGAACTAAAAGGTAGAGTAAAGAGCTACTATTCTCCAAATAATCTTTAACTAAATAAGCACCTAAAAAACCTGTAGAACCAGTTATCAATATCTTAGAATAATTTACTCGTTCAATATCAGAATCATTTTTTAAACTACTAAAATAGTTCATTATTTTCTTCGATTCAATATTCTGTTTAACAATATTCGAATAACCTACATCGTCATATGTAACCTTCTCCTGAATTCGAATATGAATATGTTGGGCTAAACCCTCGATTGTCTGATATTCAAATAGATCTTGCAAAGATACTATATACTTTTGCTCAAGGGAAAAGTGAACTTTTATAAGTGATAGAGAATCTCCACCAAGATCAAAAAAGTTCTCATCCCGACCTATTCCCTCTATTTTAAGTTCATCTTCCCAGATTTCACATATCTCTTCTTCCCTATCGTTTATAGGAGCGTGGAAAGCTTTTACTTTCTTCCTTTTATTTACATGTTCAGGAAGAGCTTTACGGTCTAACTTGCCACTAGAACTCAGTGGAAATTCATCCATCTGAATAAAATAAGATGGTACCATGTACGATGGAAGTTC
The DNA here is from genome assembly GCA_051531975.1 of Spirochaetaceae bacterium. Classification (GTDB taxonomy): domain Bacteria; phylum Spirochaetota; class Spirochaetia; order DSM-2461; family DSM-2461; genus Thiospirochaeta. The sequence goes on along the minus strand of JAOPTT010000009.1, from coordinate 84,092 downwards.
TCTCTGAATATGGTGCCTTAAGTCGGCATGAGGAATCTCTTCATCGGCAATTATATATGCACCTAAATAGGCATTTCCATTTTCATCCACAGGTGCAATAACTGCGACTTCAGAAACAGATTCTATTGATAATAGACAACTCTCTATCTCCCCAAGTTCAACTCTGTTCCCTCTAATTTTAACTTGATTATCAATTCTTCCCTGATACTTTATATTTCCATCATCTAAATAAGTTCCAAGATCTCCAGTACTATATAGTCTCTTTTGTAATCCTTCATGAAATTTAAAACTTCCATTAGTCAGATCTGGTTTATTAAAATATCCCCTTGCTAAACAGACTCCACCAATGTGTAGTTCTCCTGATTGTCCGGTCGGTAAAACGACTCCGTTTGCATCTAATATATATATTTCCACATTATCAATTGGTTTCCCAATAGGAACAAAGTTATGTATATTAGCAAGGCAATCGAATATAGATACTTCAACTGTAGCTTCAGTTGGTCCATATAAATTATATAATTCTGCAGGAATATACTCTCTAACTATTTCTCTAAATCTATTTACATGTTCAGTATTTATAGCTTCTCCACTACAACTAACACGTCGAATAGTTTTAATGTGGTCTATAGACCCAAACCCATCAAGATACTCTAAAAATAGAGTTAACATAGATGGTACAAAATGAATTATTGTTATTTTCTGTTTGAATATAGATTCAATAATTGTTAATGGTTCTTTTTCTGCCCCTGGTATTAAAAAATGAAGCCTTGATCCAGTTAAATACCAAGCAAAAAGTTCCCATACAGAAACATCAAATGTATAGGGTGTTTTTTGCATTATTACGTCGTCTTCATTTAAAGGGTACTCTTCTTGCATCCATAAAAGTCTATTAATTACAGATTTATGTTCAACCATAACACCTTTTGGTTCACCAGTAGATCCTGAAGTATATATAATATATGCAAGATTTCCTGGTTTTACACCAATATCTAAATTAGGAACATCTTCTACACCGTATTCAATTGTTCGTAAGTCTAACTTAACGATGCCTTCTTTTTTACCTTCGCCACAATCTTTATTACATAAAACAATCTTTGCACCACTTAGTTCAACTATTTTCTCTGTTCTTTTAATAGGCTGATCAGGTGACATAGGCAGATAACAGCTTCCTGCCTTTAATACAGCTAAAATAGCTATCATCATCTCTTTAGATCGATCTAATAAAAGTGCAACAGGACTTTCCTCTCCAGCACCAAGCTCAATCAACATATTTGCAAGAATATTAGCCCGTCTATTAAGCTCCCTATAAGTAATAGACAGTTCTTTAAAAGTAACAGCAATATTATCTGGATATTCCAATACCTTATCTTCAAAAATACCGTGTAGGGTTTGATTTAGGTTATGATCTTTTTTTATGATTTTTAATTCAGTATTTTGTAGGAATTGATCTGATCCCAAACTGATGGACTTTTTTAGATCATAATCAAGATTCTCTATTACATTCTGAAAAATATTTGAAATATTTATAATTTCATCTTCTGAAAAACAATCAATCTGATAATCGATATCTAAAAAGAAGTCTCCATCAACACCACTCCTAGTTGGTCTAAATAAAATAGGGTGAGTACTATACCCACTAAAATGATATGTATAATCATATGGAAGAATGATATTCTGATATGAATAAATCAGATCTAAATGATTTGCAATATTGAGTTGTTTTAATTCTTTATCATTAGTAATCATTCTTAATGGATAACGTTGGTTCTTCATTAGTCCAGCCATATCATTATCTATTAATTTAGCTATTGATTGGAAATCATTAGTCTCTGTTAAGTCAAAAATCAAGGGTAACGTATTTACAAACATACCAACTGCAGTTTTTTCTTTCTTCCCTAATCTATTATACGATAATGTGCCTAGAACATGTTTTTTATTATCATTTAATTTACTTAAACTGATGAGCAAGCATGCTAAAAAAAATGTTGCAAAAGAAATATTATTTTCATCGCAAATTTTTAATATTTTTTTCTGGATATCTCCATTAAAACTATTATGAAACTGTTTAGATACAGCACGAGCTCTATTATTAATATCTTTATAAAATTCTGGTAATGTTTCATGTTGTACAAACTTTGACTTCCAATAGTCTCCACTAAGCTTACATCTTTTAGAATCTATATAATTTTTCTCTGTTTCAACATACTCTAGGTAGGATAATTTGGGCGGTAAAGTACTTAAATTACCTTTAAGTATAGCTTCATATTTATCGTAAACTTGGGTTGCAATAGACTGATGAGACCAAGCATCACATATAATATGATGCATTGAAATTAGTAAATTTAATGAAGAATCATTTTTATAAAAGAGAATTAAATTAAATAGATTACCTTTATCAAGGGTATAAATTCTAGATATTTCAGAATTTAGCCAAGAAACTTCTTTTTCAATAGCTGCATTCCTAAAATCCATGATTAAAATCTCATGATCTAAATTATTATCTATATACTGTGTGGGACTTCCATTTTTAAGATCAATTTTGATATGTAAGCCTGGATTCTCTTCAATAACCTCTTTGATTACTTTTTTCAAAATAGTTAAATCATTATGATTTCCTAAACAACTGGTGGTCACAACCGTATTTAAGCTAACTCCAGGGTGCATAGATTCCCCCAAATAAATCATTTTCTGGGGTTCTGAAAGATTTCTAACTTCTTTTTTGTTTTTTAAACTTGACTCCATAGGTTCCTCACACTAACATTAATAGATATATTGGTATCATAATATGACTTAGCTAAAAGGTGTAAAAAAGATGAAGAAATTATCAATAATAGTAACATTAATATTTTTATTACTAGGTTGTAGTAAAAAAGGTTCGGAATTAGAAATCTCTGAAAATGCTCCAGAAACAATAAAAGAAACAGTTACAGAGGAATTGTCAGTTGACTCAGATGAAAAGAAACCTCTATTACAAATAACAAAAGAAGATTCTTTACAAATAATGGTGAGAGCTGATGGTGCACCTGGAATGTACTTAGACACAGATGGTTCTATTAAAGGTTTTTACGTTGACCTAGAAAAGGCTGTTATGAAGGAGATGGGTCAAAAATATGATTTAGTTGCATATACTGACCTAGGACCACTGTTACAAAATTTAAAATCAGGAGCTTCCCACTCAGCTTTAGCTACTCCTATACTTCCAGACTATAAGGCCTTCTTAAATATCAGTGATGGGTATGAGATCCTTGATTTTGTAATATTTTTACCTTCAGACTCAACGATAGATGTCCCAAATAATAAAGAAGATGCTATTAAAACATTATATGGTAAAAAAGTTGGTGTTCAAACAAGAGGTCATATTTATCAAGTACTTAGAGATCACAAAGATATTGAAATTATAGAATATCCAACAACTACAGTTGCTATGGAAGCTCTGAACAATGGAGAAGTAGATGCAGTACCTGAAGTTAAACGTATTGGTATACATTATGGAAAAATAAACAATTGGAATGTGAAACCTGTTGGAGCTCCAATTTTTGGTTTAGATATAGGTACTGGATTTTCCCAAGCATTAGATACATCAGTATTAGATAGATATAATACAGCACTTAATGCTCTTATAGATTCAGGATATGTAGATAAGTTATATAATGATTACTTTGGTCAATAATAGATATTAATTTTACATTAACTTTATGATATAATAATCACATGACAAAGAAACTTATACTAATTTTAAATATATTAATTCTCACCTTAACTTTTGGCTGTAAAAAAGCTGAATCTGAACTTGAGATTATAGAAGAATCTATTACTACACAAACTGCTGATAGTGTTGTAGCTAAAGAACCCGAAACAGGAACAAAACCACTTGTTACTATAGGATTAAAGGATACATTAGAAATATATGTTAGAGCCGATGGTGCACCTGGAATGTATCTAGATTCCGATGGCGTACTAAAAGGTTTTTATGTTGACCTCGAGAAAGCTGTTATGGATAAAATGGGACAAACGTATAGGCTGAACTCTTATTCTGATGCTGGCCCTGTTGTTCAAAAAATAAAGATAGGAGAAGCACACTCAGCCCTTGCTGTTCCTGACCTTCCCGACTACAGAACCTTTCTTAATTTGAGTATACCCTACGAAATTCTAAAATATGTAACTGTAGTTAGAGCAGATGATCCTACAGAATACCCTACAGATAGAGATGAAATTATTAAATCTTTATATGGGAAAAGAGTTGGAGTACAAACTAGAGGACACATCTACCAAGCCCTACGAGATTATAAAGATATTATATTAGTTGAATACCCAACAACCACAGTTGCTATGGAAGCACTGCATAATGGTGAGATTGATGTTGTACCTGAAGTTAAACGAATAATGCAGCACTACTCTAAGTTAAACGGTTGGGACTTTAGATTTATTGATACTTCTATTATTTCATACGATATAACTACTGGTTTTTCTCAGATATTAGATGAAGCTACAATTAAGCGTTATAACACAGCATTACAAAGTCTTATAGATTCTGGATTTGTCAATAACCTATATTTTAGCTATTTTGGTGAATAATTCATTTTCTTTAATAGTCTAGATGTACTATAATCAATATATGTTCAAATATATTTTAAAAAAACCTTTATATTTTGTTATACCACTGTTAAATTCTCTTTTTATTTTCCTGATCTTTATGCAGCTATACTATGTGACAGTAATTTTTATATTAGCTCTTAATGCAGTATTTATTTATCTGATATTAATTAAAAAAGAGGACTTAGAGAATCTTGAGAAAGAGAATAAAAGTTTAATAGAGAGTAAGGCAAATGCTGTTGAGTATATCGATGCTCTTTGGATAAGTCAGCATGAAATTATTCAGAATGAAAAGTTATCATCACTTAACTCACTTGTTGCTGGGGTTGCCCATGAGCTAAATACACCATTAGGTATATCTTTAACAGGAATAACCTATATAGAAGAGCTTTTTAAAAGTGAAAGTGGTTTAAAAGTAATAGGTGATGCTGGACCAATGGTTGAAATGACTGTTGAAAGCATAAAAAAATCTATCGCTCTGTTAAAATACTTTAGAGGGATTGCAGATACAGAGCCAAATACCAACTTAGCAAAAGTAGGTATAAAAGACTTTTTAGATTATGCTGTTAACGAAGTGGATCAAGATAGAAGAATGCATCAGGGTATAAAAGTAGAGTATAAAATTAAAGACGATGTTGTATTAAATGTATCTCAAACTACCCTATCTACTATACTGGTTAACATAATTGAAAACGCATATGATTTTGCATTTATTGATGGGCAGAAAGGACTAATTACAATTGAAACAGAGAAATTTGGACAGGACTTAATACTTAAAATTAATGATAATGGTGCTGGAATCGATGGCGAAATTATTAAGAAAATATTCAACCCATTTTTTACTACTAAAAAAAGAGAAAACCATTATGGTCTAGGATTAGCAATATCTTACAATTTAGTGCTTCGACATTATAACGGAGAACTAAAGGTTAAGTCTAAATTAGGGGAAGGTAGTTCCTTCAAACTTATCATCCCTGGAATAATTTCTAATTGAGTTTACCTATACGGTTTTAGAGGTTAAAATGATTTTATGACTCAAACTATAAAAAGTAGATATCTATATATATTGGTTTCTTTAAATATAATAGCTATATCTATATTCTTCATATTAAACTTTCAAAAAGAGACTATTACACTAACCATATCTATATTTTTTTTAACCCTTAGTTTATCGGCTTTATATATAATGTTTAATAGACAGAGACAGAAGATAAAAGCTTTAAATAGAAAAAATAAAGAGTTAACTGATAGCAGAGACTCATCTTTAGAATATATTGATGCCCTTTGGGCGAGCCAGCAAGGCATAATACAAGATGAAAAATTATCCTCTCTTAACTCCTTAGTATCTGGTATAGCTCATGAGTTAAATACCCCATTAGGAGTATCGTTAACAGCCCTTAGTTACCTAGAAGATGTTATTCATAGCGAAGAGGGAAAGTCACTGTTAGACGATGCTAAACCGATGTTAGATCTAACAATGAATAACCTATTAAAGTCTATATCCCTTGTGGAGAAGTTTACAGAAATCTCTGGAGGTAATGCAGAAGATGATTCAAGTCCTGTTGAAATTTCTGAGTTTGTTGATTTTGCTTGCTGTCGAGTAAGTACAAATAACTCTTTTGGAAAGATGCATACTATTAAACTTGATTTACCAGAAAACTTGTGGATAAACATATCCCAAATGAGTCTGTCTATTGTAGTAAAAAACATAATTGAGAACGCATTTGAGTTCGCCTTTAAAGAGGATGAATTCGGAGAAGTAACTATTACTACAGAACAACATGTCCGGGATCTAATCCTTATCATTAGAGATGACGGTGTAGGTATAGCAGAGAAAGAGGTAAAACATATCTTTGATCCCTTCTATACTACCAGAAGAGCCGACAACCACTATGGTCTTGGTCTTGCAATCTCATATAACTTACTATCACGTTATCATAACGGAAATATCAGCTGTAAGCCTGCTAGAGACGGTGGAACAGAGTTTGCGATCACTATCCCAGATGCTATCTGCCTTAATCCTAATAAATAGTTTTCCATAAGTTATCCACAAGCAATACCAAGGGCGTTCTGAATATTACAAAATGTATATACTAGGCTAAAACCCCGAAATTTCATGCTTAGAGGTTTCTATATAGGGAAATATCCCGTATTTTTGGCCAGTTTTACACTTTTTTTTAAATTTCGTGAATTTTTTGAAAATTTAGTAGACAAGCTGAAACCCCCAAATTTTGCACTCTTAAGTGTTTTCCCCAAGTTATCCACAACCAGATGGAATTTCTCTTGAAAGGTTGTGGATAACTTTTCTGTCAAGTGAATTCCTGAAAATTATTTACAATTATTTATACCTATATAGGTTGTATAGATCTATATCTCTCCGATAGAATGTCAATCCAACTAAAATTCTAAGGAGCAATATCTGAACAATACAAACTCAGTGATAACAAGCTTAATTAAGAACAATTTATTAACAAAAGATATAAGTTTCAAAGATTTTAATGGTAGTGATAAAAGCGAGCTTTTTGAAACATTAAACGAAGATGGATATAGCCTCAAAGATAGTGGTGAAGCTGAAATAGTACACTACAATGTAGATATAGATAACAATGACCCACAGAACCTTTTTAAAGAGGTAAAAGAAGCATGGGCTGATACTACAAAAATACTTGTAATAAGCTCCCCTGGAATTAAACAGAGAGAAATTCATCAGTTTCTAGAGAATATATTTAATAACCCTGTAACACCTATAGCTCCTGGAATGTTCTACCTATTTAAAGATACTGATAGCAGAGAGAACTATCTATACAGTATTCAAAAAAGACTTTTATTAGATGACATCAAGATTCAAAAAGAGGATCTACTTGTTTATTTAGCCCTAGCTAGATTTAGAAGTGAAAATGTTACAAGTTCTCTACCTACAACTATACAGGACAGTATTAAAACTTATTTAGGAAACTTTTTAAAAGCAGTATCTCTAAGTAAAAAATTACTATTTTCTACCGGGGATAAAAAGAACATTATAGATCTGTGTACAGAAGCACCTACTGGTATTAACGATAACGATTCATTTTATATACACTCAAGCGCAGTACAGGATTTAGATCCGGTGCTTAGAGTATTTATTGGAATGGCTGGTATTTTTTATGGCGATATACATAATGCTGATATTATAAAAATACATAAAAACTCTATTAAAATTTCTTTTTACAACTACGATGATTTTAATAATAAATTATTACCAGAACTTCATACTAGAATTAAAATTGACTTAGCAAAACAGCAGATGAATTTTTATAACCATAAATCTAATAAAAGTCAGCAACTACTATTTTTTAAAGAGAAGTATGTACTTGAAAGTCATCCAGCATATCGGAAGTGGAAGTGTTTTAGTGAAACTTTAAAAGACAAGGGTTTAAAAGATGTTGGAGAGTATGGTCCTACAAAACAGGAACTGTCTAAGATTTTTAACGAAGACTTTCTTAGGGAAATCATCTAAAACTTTATAAAAGAAAAGGGGCGATCTGTTTCGCCCCTATAAACTACTCTATAATTCTAATTTAGATCCCAAGGGTCTACATCTTCATCTATGTCATCATCGTTATCAATACCGTATTGTTTATCCCACTCACCAGAATCCATATCATCTAGGTTGTCGCTCCAATCGTCGTTGTTTTTGCCATTTTTAGAATATTCATCATCGATAACATCGTCTAGGGATACGTTGCCATCATCATCATATTCATAATCATCATAATCACTCATATAATACTTCCTTATTTCTCTTTAAAAGTTAATTTCCTAAACAATAATATAGACAATTTTTCAAAATCTTCAAGTGCTATCTCTAAAATATTCTCAGGAATTTTAACATATACTATATTTTTATCTAACTCTATCTCTGTTGCTAACATATCAATGGAGGAAAAACACTGCTCAATCTCTACTCTGTTTAAAATCAGATCTAATCCTCGGTTAATCCATGCCTCTATCTGCCACCTACCTAAATTCGCACCTAAAAGCTTCTGAACAGGATATTTTATACTAAAAGTCAGATTATATGAGATTATACTATTGTCCAGTTCTATAAGTTTGTACTCCATATCTATACCAATATCGATAGAATTACCTAGTAGAGTTCCTATATTTTGGATCTGTCCAAAAAGTTTCTTGGATCCAATTAGAAATGTGTTTATGTTTCCTTCTTCTATATCAAAATCAAACTGATAACTAAGCATAGATATATATTAAAACTATTTTAATCCTTTTACAATTTATTTTAACTTATATATAATAAAACCTATGGATAATAACGAAATATTAAAAAAACTAAGAATTGCATTTTCTATGAAAGATACAGATGTTAAAGAGACATTGGAAAAAGCTGAGATGAATCTTAGTAAAACAGAGATAAATGCTCTGTTTAGAAGTAGAGGACACAGGAACTTTGTAAACTGTGGAGACCAACTATTAAGAAGATTTTTAGATGGTATTATTAAAAACGAAAGAGGTTAAGGGAAGCTTTTACACCTCCCTTAGATTTATTTTAGAAGCTCTGCTTCCCTCTCTTCGAAAAACTGATTTGTATATAACTTATGGTAATGTCCACCTTGCTCAATTAGCTCTAGGTGGCTACCCTGCTCTATAACTTCACCTTTATTAACTACAAGTATTCTATCGGCATGTACAACAGTTGAAAGCCTATGGGCTATTATAAAGCTAGTTCGACCATGTAATAACTTATCTATAGCTTTTTGTATTATAACCTCACTCTCTGCATCTACAGAGGATGTAGCTTCATCTAATACAAATATAGATGGGTCAGCTAATATTGCTCTAGCCATAGAAACCAACTGCTTTTGCCCTGTAGATAGAAGTTTCCCACTCTCTCCAGCCTTTGTTGAATACCCATGCTCTAAGTTCATAATAAACTCGTGGGCATTAATATCCTTACATGCTGAGATAATTTCTTCTTCTGTTGCATCCAACCTACCAAATCTAATATTCTCCATTATAGAGTCATTAAATAGATATGGACTTTGTAGCACATAACCTAAACTACTGTGCAGATCCTTTTGACTAATCTCTTTGTAGTCTTTTCCATCAATATATATCTTACCTTCTGTTGGTTCATAAAACCTACATGCAAGGTTAACAATAGTACTTTTCCCAGATCCAGTCTCACCAACTAAAGCGATGCTCTCACCTTTTTTAATGTCTATGGAGAAGTCTTTTAATACAGTTTCACCTTTTACATATTCAAAGTTGACGTTTTCGAATCTAACGTCTCCTTTTATTTTTGTAGCTGTATCAGACTTAACACAGTCAACAATCTCCTCTGGTGTATCCATTAAGTCTATTATTCGCTCCCCAGCTGCCCGTGCATACTGGAGGTTAGCAAACGTCTGAGACATCTGATAAACAGGGTAGAAAAACTGCATTGAACTAAAAATAAAAGATGCAAAAAGTCCATATGTAATTGCCCCACTAATAACAGCAGAACCACCTGCATAAAGTGCTAAAGAGGTACCTATAGTTGCCATAAAACCAACAAAAGGGAAAAATATACCACCAATTATTCCAGCTTTAATAGCTTTTGTACGCATATCTAAACTCTTTTCCTGGAATTCAGATAGAGATCTGTCCTCTTGGCTTAAAGTTTTAACAGTTCTTGCACCCATGATACCTTCGTTATAAGCACCGGTAATGATTCCATTTATCTTTCTAACTGCCCTGTATTTATTAATAATAACCTTCTGAAATAGAAAACCACCACCATATAAAATAGGCATAATTGCTAAAGTAACTAATGCTAACTGCCAACTTCTAATAAACATTAAGATTGTCATTGTTAACATCATAACAATACCCCATGAGTAGTCAATTATTCCCCATGCTATAGTTCCACAAACCCGTCCAACATCACTTGTTAATTTAGACAAAGTTGTACCTGCAGAGTTTTTATCAAAGAATGACAACGAGAGATGTTGAAGTTTAGCAAAACCTGCCTTTCTTATCTCGTAAGCCATTCCTGACTCAACCTTACCTGCATGGTAGATAAACCAGTAAACAGATAAAACCTGCACACTAATAACAAAAACATAGATAACCCCAGCAATTTTTAGCATATCAAGGTTACCTGTCTCAACAACATTGTCTATTATCCAGCCGCTAATAAAGGGCATAGAGCCCTCTACTATTCCGCAAAGAACTATTAAAACAATCATTAATACAAAGTTTTTTTTGTAACTATTTGAATAGGAGATTAAACGTCCCCATATATTTTTTTTCATAACTCTTCCTTAGGCAAACGTAGTGTGAAATTCTTTTTCAATATCACTCTGTATGTCCAGAATACGTCTATAAAGATTATCCTGTTCTCTAATCTGACTATGGGTACCATTTGCAGTAACCATACCATCCTCTAATACGATAATTACATCCGCATCTCTAACTGTTGAAACCCTATGGGAAATAATTATAGAAGTAGGCTTAATATCCCCTTCTTTTAAGTTTTTTCTAATAACTTTATCCGTCTCTGTATCCACCGCACTTAAAGAGTCGTCAAAAATTACTATAGGGTTCTCTGAAATCAGGGTTCTTGCTATTGCAATCCTCTGCTTCTGTCCACCAGATAGGGTAACTCCACCCTCACCAACTAGTGTATCGTAACCTTTATCAAAATCTTCAATTGATTCATGTATACATGCAATCCCTGTTGCATTAAATATCTGGTTATCGTGGGACTCTTCCCTAGCATAGGATATATTGTCCTTAACAGTTTTATTAAAAAGGAAAGGTTCCTGTAAAATAAGACTTACATTCTGTCTTAAATGCCTTTTATTAATTCCTCTTATATCTGTACCGTCAATTAAAATAGTTCCTGTGTAATTCTCGTATAACCTATGTAGTAGATGAATCAGAGTAGTTTTACCTGCACCTGTAGGACCAATAATTGCCGCTGATTGACCTTTGTTTATCTTAAAACTTACATCATTTAAAACGTGGGTTCCATTTGGATAAGAAAAGGATACATTCTGAAACTCAATCTCCCCAATAATATAAGGTTTATAATTTGAATCCTCTAAAGTCTCGGTATTAGTATCAAGAATTTCCTGTAACCTTTTAAGGGAAACTGAAGTTTTTCCTGTTTCTGCTAATAACCGCCCCAACTGCTTTACTGGCCACATAATACGTTCAACATAAGTAAAGAATGCAACTATCATACCTATTCCAAATACCCCAGTAACTACAAAATAACTACCAAAACCTAAAACAACACCTATCTGGATAAAAGAGAGACCATCAGATGCCGACCAGAACTTAGACATTGCTTTAATAATATCCATAGTTCGTGCTCTATGGTTTTTATTAGCAGTATCGAATTTGTTAATTTCGTAATCCTGTCTAGCAAATGCTTTTACTACTCTTATACCTGTTAGGTTCTCTTGGAGAACACTACTTAACTTTGCATCTGTTTTTTCCTGTGCCTCAAATACTTTCTGAGCTTTCTTAAAGAAAATATAAGAGTAGATAAAAATAAATGGAACCAAAGCCATTGATACAATAGACATTGTTACATTTAAAGATAACATTAGCCCGATTGTAATTCCCATAATAAATACTACTCTAGAAATCTGAATAAAGTGCTCTGCTAAAAAGATCATACTGTTCTCGATATCTGTAGTACATCTTTGAATCAAATCCCCAATTTCAGCTTTTGCATGGTATTCGTAATCTAATTTCTGGATATGAGAATACATCTTATCCTTCATTTTTTTACCAGCTCTTTGAGATGCTATCGTAATTAATGCTGTATAGCAAAACTCTAAAATTGATGAAAAAACGACAAAAAGAACACCTATAAAACTAAAAATCAATAGATCTTTTGCTATAATCCCAGTTCTAAAACTAAAGACATAACCTACTAACCCACTTACGTTAAATGGTTCTGATCCAATAATAGAATCTATAACAACCTTTACTATCAAAGGTATAAAAAGAGATATCCCGACTGATATTAGACAAAAAATAATTGCTAATACATATATTCCAACTGATCCTTTTAAAAAGGAAAATAATAATTTAAACCGTTTCAAGATGGTTTCCTTGTTTTTAATTTACATTTTTTAATATGACAAATTATAAAATTTAATAATTTCATTAAAGTTGTCCCAATAAGGCTGACGAGAGATAGTTAATTTTTTTAGTGTTTAAATAAAAAGAATAACTATCTAGAGATGGAATCCGAGAAGGGATCCGTGGTTGAATTTTATCATTTGCATACTATATACTCCCTGTTTTTAATATATCTTAACTTTCAACCTAAAACTATTTTTAGTCAATACTACTATAGTAGTAGTTTATAATTTTAAAGCTCTTTCTTGAATATACCGAGTTATAATATATAATATAAAGATTATTATTAGGAGAATAAATTGTTAGAAATATTGGTTGTTGATGACTCCCTTCTATCTAGACGTATGATTAGTAGAAGTCTTGAAAGAACTTTAGATTCTGAATTTAAACTGTTTCTAGCGGAAAATGGTGCTGAAGGTGTTCAATCTTACAAAGAAATACAACCAGATATTGTTTTTTTGGATTTAACAATGCCTGTAATGGATGGGTTTGAAGCTTTAGATAAGATAATTGAAATAAATTCTGATGCTAAAGTATATATAATTTCTGCAGATATTCAAAAAACTGCTAAAGATAAAGTTATGGCTTCCGGTGCTGTTGGTATAATGCATAAACCGATAAATGATGAAAAAATGACTAAAATTTTTAAAGAACTACTAGGTTAAGATGGGAAAAACAATAGAACTAACTAACGAAGACAGAGAAATTTTATCAGAATTAATTAATATATCTTTTGGATATGCGGCTTCGTTAATAGCTGATATGTTTGAGAGTTTTGCAACACTACATGCACCATCCTTGGAGATTATAGATGTTTCTGAACTGAATGATTTTGTAAGTAAAAAATTTAAAGATGAAGATGATATTCATTTAGCAGCTCAGATGTTTAAAGGAACTTTCGAGGGAGAATCTCTATTTTTTATTGAGAAAAAGTCGACATTAAATTTAGTTAAACTTTTATATAAAATTAATGATATCGAAAAGGATGTCAGAGAATATGATAACGATGATATAGATGGTGCAATATTAGAAATTTCAAATATTGTAAGTTCATCATGTGTTGGAAAGTTATCAGAACTACTTAATACTTCGGTACAGTTTACAGCACCATCTATAGATTACAAAGCTGATCATAGTGTTATGTTTGATGATACTGGGAAAGAGTATGATAAAGTTATTATTATTGAAACATTTTTAGAATTCCAAGAGCAACAAATAACTGGACACTTAATAATTTTAACAAATAATAGCTCATTTAAATGGTTACAAGAAGCCCTTAATATTTTTATGGAGAACTGCTAATGTTAACAATTTTAGATACAATTAAAGATGGGATTCTGCTTATAGATAAAGATTTAGAAGTACACGCCTGGAATCAGTGGTTAGAAATAAATACAAAGATATTAAAAAAAGATATTATAGGTAAAAAGCTTTCTGATATCTTTCCTGAAGTTTTAGAAAAAAAAATTGCACGAAAAATAAGAGTTACTTTATCACTTAAATCTGATGTTTTTATGAACTCAATAGTTGATAAATACTTAATAAAAATACCACAAAATAAAATGATAAAATCAGTTTATGAAAATATGCAACAAGATGTTGTTTTTTCATTTTATGAACCAGGGCTAGTTAGTATTGTAATATATGATCAAACACTTTTATTAGAAGCTAAAGAGAAGATAACTCTACAAGCTACTACGGACCAGTTAACTGGAGCCTTTAATAGATTTAAATTTACTGAAGTTTTAGACTTAGAAATATCTAGAACTAGAAGATATAAAAAACCTTTATCATTAATATTGTTAGATATAGATCATTTTAAAAATGTAAACGATACCCATGGCCATCTGGTTGGAGACACAGTTTTAATTTGTTTATCCCAGATTATTCATAACCTTATTAGAGATACAGACCTTTTTGCCCGATGGGGAGGTGAAGAGTTTATATTACTTCTACCAGAAACTAGTCTAGAAGATGGGTTATTGCTTGCTGAACGTATAAGAATAAAAATCTCAGAATATAATTTTGAGCCAGTAACACAGATTACATGTAGTTTAGGACTAACTCTTTTTAACTTAGAAGATAACCATGATAGTTTTATTAAAAGAGCAGATGATGCCCTTTATAGGGCTAAAGAATCAGGAAGAAATAATTCTGTTACATTAGAAAAAAATTAATAATCTTGTCCTATATTAAATCATGGCTTATGTTTATAAGTATATGACTGAAATTCTTAAAAAAGTAGTTCCACTTTTTGGTTTTACAAATAAGATTAAAGATATTGGAACTCCAGAAAAACTAAAATATATCTGTTCAAAAGATTCTTCTGAATACATATTAAAAGTTATACACTCGAAAGATAATCAAATCCAAGAACTTATGGGTGAAGTAAACTTTGTTAATTATCTATCTAAAAATGGGGCCAATGTTCAAAGTTATATTAAATCGATTAACAACGTTTATATTGAAACAATATTATTATTTGATGTGGAATATTATGTTTTATCTTATCAAAAGTCTTCAGGCAAAAAGTTCTCATTCAGTAGTTATTTCAATACTAAAAAGTGGGACCATGAAATATTACAAAGTTGGGGAAATGAAGTTGGTAGATTAGTCTCTCTATCTAAAAAATATACCTTTAAAGATGTAACAAGTAGAAGACCTGAATGGTATAATGATCCAATTATAAAAAACTACTCAAAATACGTCCCATTAGAACAAACTAAGGTGCAAAGTAAAATTGAAGAATGTTTAGCTGATTTACACTCCCAGAATATAGCAGAATCAACCTTTGGTCTGATTCAGGGAGATTTCCATCGATGGAATTTCTATTTTGATGGTAATAATATAACAATGGAAGATTTTGATGACTGTGAATACCATTGGTTTGTTAATGAAATTGCAATGCCTCTATTTTATGGAATGATGAAAGTTCCAGAGGATAAATTATTAGGTTTCTCGGAATTTTTCATGACTAACTTCTTAAAAGGGTTTAGGAGTGTTTGTTCTATCGAGAAGGAGCAACTAGCAATGATTCCTAAATTTTTGAAACTAAGATTAATAATATTATATGTACTATTTTACAAAGAAAACCCAACAAGCAAATCCATACCAGAACATATTGTAAAATGGAAAAAAATTATTGAATCTGATAAACAGCTAATAGATTTAGATTTTTCTAAATATTAAGCTGCCAATAACCTACATCTATCCATCTATTAAACTTAAAGCCAACCTCAGGGAATTGAGCAACTTTTTCAAAACCTAATTTTTCATGTAATCCACAACTTTTGTCATTTGGTAAGGCGATTCCCCCAATAACACAGTGAATATTTTGAACTTTAAGTTCTTCTATTAATGCTTTATAAAGTTTGGTACCAAGACCTTTTGTTATACTTTTTTCAGAGATATAAACTGTGGATTCAACTGAGAATTTATAAGCAATTCTACTTTTCCATTTAGACGCGTAAGCATACCCTAGGATTTTGTTATTCTCGGTATATACAAGCCATGGTAATGTTTTAAGAACCTCTGACATACGTTCTACCATATCAGAGGTTTTTAATAATTTTTCTTCGAATGTTACATCTGTATTTTCTATATAGTGGTTATATATTTCACATATTTGCTGTGCATCGTTAATTGTGGCTTCTCTTATCATGATTTAAATAATACATTAAATTAGGATAATCTGTGGAGTACTTTTATTGAATATTCATCAAAAATCACACTCTTATTACTACTCGTAATAATTAATGTTGTATCTGTTAAAAGGTCGGTTCCATAATAGATAGATGTAGTACCAACAAATGTTAGAAAAAACTCATGGCAAGCAAAGATCGTCTAAAATCCATGTTACATATATTCACAAATCGGGGGGTATCGTGGGAATCTAATAGATTTAGCATCACCTCTTTTACCTGCCATGTGTTTCTCATCAACGCTTCATTAATCATCCACTTAAAAGTCTGTGTGCTAATTGATTCTTTAGCAAAATATTTTAAGCCGGAGTAATTAACAGGGTAATTCATAATACCATCAAATTGATCGCCTTGTAACCATGGCTGACTATTGTGCCAATTTTCACCAACTATGTAAGCATCTGGTTTTACTTTTTGGCTTATGCATAATAGCTTAAATATTCATTAAATCTCCTTTTGATATTACAAAAAAAATATTGTCAATGCGATTATAATGAGTACATTTTAAGTGGTTCTTTTCTACCTCGTATATAACCTTTGTAACAATTTATATACTTAAAGTCTGTTAGAGTTTCTTTATATGTATTTTCATCAACTAGAACTGAAGTAACTATTTTTTTAGTTAGTGACTCTAACCTACTGGCAATATTTACAGAATCCCCTAGAACTGCGTATTCTTCCCTATGAATTGAACCTATAACACCTGTAAAAACAATACCAGTGGCAATACCAACCCCTGCTTTTATTGGTTCTGCTATATATGTTGGCCTCACATCATTAAAAGTATTTAAATACTCTACTATCTGAAGTGCTGTATTTACTGCATTAAGTGGATCGTTTCCAGAGCTAACAGGACATCCAAATGTAGCCATTATTCCATCCCCTAACATTTTATTTACTGAACCTCCATTTCCATAAATAAGATCCATAATATCAGTAAAGATTTCACTTAAAAAAGTTGCAAAATTTGATGGACATAAAATCTCAGCAATACCTGTTGAATTCCTTATATCAAAGAAGAGAATTGTAACCTTTCTATTAGAAGCCGCCATTGGATTTGAACCTGTTTTATTTATATACTCAATAGTGTCCTCATTAACATATTTTGTTAATAAGTTTCGTCTCTCTTTTTTGATAGCTGTCATTAATTAGTAACCTTTTCTATTGTTTTAGCTTTAGGAATATTTATAATAAATTGACACCCTATATTCTGCTTTGTTTTTATTCCAATACTTCCATCTAACTTGTTTATTATATTACTTATAAGGGGCATACCTACTCCTTTTCCTGCCATAATATCTGAGCTATCAGCTGTAGATAAACCATCTTGAAATATAAGTTTTGGTATAGATGAATCAGGAAGTAATTTATACTGATTATCTGTTATATGGCCATTTTCTAATGCCTGAAGACGAATACGTTCAATATCTAAACCCCTACCATCATCAGAATATGTCAGTGTAATGAAGTCATTTTTCGATTCAGTTTTAATTTGTATTCTTCCAATATCCAGTTTATTATTAGAGATTCTTTCTTCAGTTAACTCTAAACCATGAGAAATTGTGTTCCTAATTAGCTGTACTAATATATCTCTAATTGATTTGTGGTTAGATTCTGGAAATAGATTTAATGAAAAGTTATGTAAATTAAGTTGAACATTCTTATTTTGTTTATTTGAAATACGTTGTGTCATTTTTAATAGGTAAGATTCAAAATATTCTGATGGAGACGAAACATCACTTCCAATGTTCCCACTAAAAACAGTCCATTTATCTAATAATCCTTCTATTTTACTAAAAACTTTCTGTAATTCACTGAATTTTATTGTTAGTGGTATAAATTTATTTGTATCAATAACGTCATCTTTTAACATCTTCTGCATAGAAAACTCTAATTCCTCAGCTTTCTCTGAGATAAATGATAGGTCTAATAGTTCTGCATCTCCTTTTAACCCATGACTCAATCTAAATGCCCTTTGTAATCTATTTTTAGGGGTATATCTATGGTCTTTGAATATAGAATTTATTCCAGAAAGGTCTTTACTTGCATTATTAAAGAACTCTTTTAAAATATTTGGTTCCACATGAAGGATTCTATATAAAAGCTCCATGTCCAAATTTCCTTTCTCTTTCGTTTTTTCTATTTCAAGGTTTAGATCATATTCCTCTGTGACATCTTTTAATAAAACAAGAAGGTTATTTATAATCCCATCTTTTTCTACTCTTTTAAAATTAAATTCTAGGTGTTTAATTCGGAATCCACCCTCTGCATTATCAAAAAATGCATCTACTTCCGCTATGGGATTTAAACGTTCTATATGCCTCCATGCAATCTCTGGATCAAATGATAAATCTATAAAATCTTGTATCTGATCCCGTTCTGATTCCATAAATATAGGCTCAATTATCTCAACTAAAATCTTTCCTGATAAGGATTTTGATTCTAAAATTTGGTCTGAGCTATGGGAGTAATATTTAGTTATTCTACCATCACGGGTTAATAAAAACATACCATCTGAAACATTTGCTAATATATTTAAATAGTCAGACTTTTCAACTGTATTGTCTTCTAACTTATCCATTACTTCGTTATAAATTGAAGCAATTTGCCCAACTTCAGTAAAGGGTTCCACTGGTGCTCTTAAAGTAATATCCCCTGTGGATGCTTGCTCATGAAGAACAGTATATAGATCAAATATTTCTGTAGATGCACCGTGCTCACACTTATTTAGACCATCAAGTTCATCTGTTATACTTATACGAAGTGGGTAAAATCTATTTAGTACCTTTAAAAATATGAATGCGGAAATAAATGCCCACCCGCCACAAGTTAGAATTCCAATTAGTTGACTAATAATTTGTGATTCACGACTAAGACCTGTTCCCAATATATTCAGATCACCAAATATTCCTACAGCTAATGTTCCCCAGATTCCAGCTACTAAATGCACAGGAATTGCACCAACTGCATCGTCAATTTTTAACTTATCTAGTGCAAAAGTAGAAAATAACATTACAAGTCCACCTATTCCACCAATTAAAATAGCCTGGGCTTCTGATACAGCATGAACAGGTGCTGTTATAGCTACTAAACCTGCTAATGCTCCATTCATAACTAGTCCAACATCTGGTTTCTTTAATATTGACCAACCTGCTGCAAGGGTAAAAACCATGCCGGCTGCTGCAGAAAGAGTAGTTTTTAAAATAATTCCTGGTACAGTATTATCCATAGCCAGGGTACTCCCACCATTAAAACCAAACCAACCAAACCACAAAATTAGAACTCCTAAAACTACCATGGGAATATTACTTCCACTTATAGATACTGGAGATCCATCTTTTTTATACCTTCCTGTCCTTGGTCCAATAACAAAAAGAAAAGCCAATGCAACCCAACCACCTAAACTATGAACAACAGTTGAACCTGCAAAATCAATAAATCCTAATGCTCCTAACCAGCCGGCTCCAGTATTAGGAACTATTCCACCCCATACCCAATGTCCAAAAATAGGATAAATTATTCCGGACAAAAAGATAGTCCCAATAATATAAGCTCCATATTTAACTCTTTCAGCAATTGCACCAGAGACAATTGTTGCAGATGTAGAACAAAACATAGCTTGGAATAGGAAAAAAGCTGCTTTCCAAGTTGTATCAGAGCTAAAAATAAAGTTATTTGTGCCTATATACCCTAAATAACTTTTACCAAACATGAAACCAAAACCAACAAGCCAAAATATTAATGTTGAAACACCTAAGTCTGTTAAGTTTTTAATAGCAACATTTATACTATTTTTTGACCGTGTTAAACCTGTTTCTACCATAGCAAACCCAGCTTGCATTATAAAAACAAGACATGAAGCAACAATTATCCAAAGTATATCTAATAAGTTTGAATCCATGATTACTCCAAACCTATGGCTAAATGAGAACAGTATCCTTGCCACTCAATTGGTATTATAAAAACTGGAGGATTTAATCTCATCTGTATATTCTCTATTCGACCTTTTAAGATTATAGGTACAGAAATATGGAATGTAGTTCCAAAAAACTCCCTCATATTCCCACTTATGGTATTTGTCATTTCACCAACCAAATCATATAACTCTTCACCGTTTAACTCTTCACCTTCTAAGATATATGAGGCAAACTGTGTTAATAACTCTTTTGAAGTTGTAAAATATATGGCACCTTTTCTGGTACCTGAAATCCCGATGATTCCTGTATAATCAAATACATCTGTATCATCATCTTTTATAAATGGAAGACCCATAGTAGTTTTTAATCCTGTTATACTTTCAAAATAACTGGTTACAATATCTACAAATGCCTTTAGTTCAGATTCGTTCATATAGACTCCTGACAAATTAATTTAATTTCGTCCTGAAGCTGTTCTTCTGTAAATGGTTTAGGTAAAAAACCCTTAGCTCCTTTTTTAAGAGCTTTTAATCCTGTAGCACTATCTTTTAATGCACTGATAATCAAAACCTTTGTTTCTGGTGCAAATTTCAGGATCTCAACTAAACATGTTAAGCCATCCATTTTTGGCATTGTTATATCCAGTGTTACCAAGTCGGGTTTAGTAGCTTTACACATAGATAAAGCAATCTCTCCATTACCAGCACTTCCAACAATTGTAATATCAAAATCTCTTAGATATTTTGCTATAGCTCTTCGCATAATATTTGAATCATCTACTATTAATAGCTTCATAGATTCCTCCTATGTCTTCTACCTGCAATTCTGATGCCATATTTTAAACGACTAAAAAGTTAACTTTTAAGAGGTAAAAACCTACAAAGATGTGTTGTTTCGACATAATTGATACATGGATGTAAGTTAATATGATACTTTTAACTTTCCCTATATATAGTATATAATATTTAAAAAGAGGTAACATTTCGTGATTTATAATACATATGGTAAAACAGGTAAAAAAGTATCAGCAGTTGGTTTTGGTGGAATGAGATTTGATGAAAAAAAATCTTTAGAAGAGAATGCTGAGATTGTTAAATATGCAAATGAAAAAGGTATTAACTATTTTGATACTGCCCCTGGTTATTGTAGCGATACAAGTGAATTAATATTTGGTGAAGCTTTTAAAAATATGCCTGGGCAATTTTATGTAGCAACAAAAGGTATGCCTACAAAATTTGATACTGCAGAAAAAGCTATTGAAGCTGTTAAAACCTCTATAAAAAGACTTAATGTTAAAAAAATAGATTTTTATCATATCTGGTGTATTAGAAAAACTGAACATTATGAACTGGCTATGAAACCTGGAGGCCAATACGACGGTCTATTACAGTGTCAAAAAGAGGGTTTAATTGACCATATAGTACTGTCCTCTCACCAACCAGGAAATGATGTTAAGGCTATATTAGAAGATGGCAAAATTGATGGAATATTACTTGGTATGAACATTTTAAACTTTCCATACAGATGGGATGGAGTAAAAGCTGCATACGATATGGATTATGGTGTAGTGGCAATGAATCCCTTAGCTGGAGGAGCAATTCCAACCCATGAAAAAGAGCTAGAATTTATTACAAATGGTAATGAATCTGCAACAGAAGCTGCTCTTAGGTTTATCATATCGTGCCCTCAAATTACAGTGGCTCTTAATGGTTTTACAACCAAAGAACATATAGATACAGCTTGTAGAATTGCTGATGAATCAGAGCCATTTACAGACCAGGAAATTGAGGATGTAAAAAGCAAAATTGGGGCTTCAATGAACGAGGCATGTACTGGTTGTGGTTATTGCGACATCTGCCCTCAAGATATAAAGATTCCAAGTTTTTTACAGTTCTATAACGAAAAACACGTATTCAAAAAAACAGATCAGCAGTTAAAAGACTCAATGGACGGAGCTTATGAGTGGGGTATTCTTGCAGGGAAAAAAGGAACTGCAGAAACATGTACAGCTTGTGGATTATGCGAAAAAGAGTGTACACAACATCTTCCAATTATAGATAGACTAAAAGAGATAGCAACATGGAGTGAACAATAACATATTTATAACTATACGTAGTTATAGGTGACTAGAAGAGTTAAAAACATATACATTATCAAACTCTTCTTGTTCAATTTCAACAAAACCATTTTTAATATAGAAGTCATTAGCCGGGCTCTGTTTTAAGGCGTATAATCTTATAGCCATATTTTTAGAACTAGCTATATTTTTTATAAAATCCATGGCTAGTTTACCTAAACCCAAACCTTGAAATTCTAAATCTATGTATAGGTGGTCTAATTTTATATAATCTGAATCTAAGGAGTACTGGAAGAAACCCTGAATATCATTATTATCAGTAATAACATAACAATTTTTTGGATTAAAACTGTCTCTTAACCTTAATCTTGCTCGTTTTTCATCAAATCGTCCTAATTTGGTAAGGCTTTCTTTCATAACTTTGACTCTAAGCTCTAAAAGTTCTTCAAAAATATCTTCTTCAATCTCTTTGTAATTTAAGATCAAAAGAGGTGCCATAATAGGTCATGTAAATATGTATTTTCATTCCAATATTCAGAGATCTCTCCGTAAGTCTTAAAAGTCGAAACATTAAAACCACCTTCTATATGGTTATACCAAATAACTTCATCTGCCATTATTGCAACAGCCCAGAACTTACCATTTGAAGCTTCAACCCACAGGGCGGGACTAATTTTAATATCATCCCAGGTTTTAATTAGTTCAGCAGATAGTTTCTGCTCTGAACTATGAATTATACTTTTTAAATCTTGAATTTCCATAATAATCCTCAATCTAATGTTACTATAATTTATACAACATTAACATTAGATATTTATATAACTTCGTCTCTTTTCAGGATGAGTAAAATGACACTTCCAGCAGCCAAAGATGTTAAACCAATAAGTAACAGTGCTAATCGTAGACTAAATAGGTCAGCGGCTAAACCAAACAAAGGGATTATTGTTGCATAAAAAAGTCTACTTGCAAAACTTTCTGCAGACAATACTGTTGCCCTCATACTAGATGTTGTTAACCTATTTATATAGTCTGTAACAACAGTGCTTTTAAATCCTCTAACAAATTGTTGAATGAAACAAAAACTAAAACTAAATAGAAATACAAAGCTACTCATCAATAAAAAGCTAATTGCAACTAAGAATATAAGCATCATTAGAGAGTATTTTTGTCCTAACTTAACTTCCAATTTATGGGCATATTTAGCAGAAAAAGCTGAAACTACCTGAAAACATGCAAAAACCACACCAAAAAAACCTAAATCAAGGCCAGATAACTGAAAGTAAGGCTGGTATAACCATAACGCAGACTGGTTAAATGCGTAAACTATTCCAGAATATATAATTATCCACCGTAGTTTTTTATCATGGAAGATAGTCATTTTGATAATTTTAAATAACTCTTTAGTATATCCTTTTTCCATAATCATTTTATGTCTCTCAGGTTCTTCAAAAGTAAAAACAAAAGGTATCATTAAAGCAAAAAATGGTAATGCAATATAAAAGGTATATCTATAATCAATTTTTGCAATAAGACCACCTAATACATTAGATATTGCTAATGCGATCATTCCATAAAAAAGTATATTACCCCAAACCTTTTTATAGTCGTTCTCTCCACCAATATTTTTTAGAGTGTCGTATACAAAAGCAGAGAGTGTCCCAGATGTAAACGAAACACTTAAGGCAAAAAATACTTCTGCAATGATAAACTGATTAAAATTATGACCTAAACTATATGATAACATAGCTAAAAATCCTGTTACACTTGCAATAAACAGAGTTTTCTTTCTACCAAAAACATCTGCAAAATAACCAGATGGAATTTCTAAAATAACAGTGCATATAGAGAAAATAGATTGTAATAACATTATCTGAGTTAAACTTAAACCATTATCCTGCCAAAAAAGAACCATAATTGGAACAAAGAAGAACATACCAGTAAAAACTTTATATATATAGAATTTCTTAATATTTGATTTTAACTTAAACATATCACGGCTCATATTTTCTTCTCCATAAAACATACATCAAAAGGCAAATGTTTAAAGTTCTTAATTTTTGTCTCGATATATCCTATTTTTTTATACCAATCTTTAAGATTAGTATTCTGATTAATAACCCCAATACCTGCAGTTTTTTTACCTTGATCTTTAGCATATTGTTGGAAATAAGAAGTTAATTTTTCACCATATCCTTGCTTCTGGAATTCAGGTAATACTGCTAAACGGCTTAAATAACATACATCCGCTTGTGCATCCTGATATGCAATACATCCAATAACTTTTCCTTTTATTTCTAATATAAAAAAAACTTCACCTTTACCCATAGCATCGGCGATCCAACCAGAATTACAGTTAGAAGGGTGTTTTGGGCAATTTTCTGGTGTTAAGTGAAGAATAAGTGCAACAGGCTTATTTGCATCTCTAATAACATTAGAAACATTATCTATATCCTCTGCTGTAGCGAATCTTAATATATGACTTTCATTAGACATTTTGATACTCTCCACTCTTTAATATTTGAATAAACTCAGAAATAGTTCTAACACGTTTTTTTAGAACTATACCGTGACCTTTAATTTCATCACACTTATGGGAATCACTGCCTGAGGTTTTAATTAAATTGTATTTATCTGAATATATTTTAGCTTTGTCATTTTGGTCATCTATGTTCCTACCATTAAATACTTCTACAGCATCAATACTATTAGGGAATAATCTATTTTCATCTATATATGGGGCTTCTCTAAAAGGATGAGCATGGATTATAAACCCTCCTTCATCCCTTGAATGTTTATAATAATCCTCTATCGTCCAATTTTTAATATCTGGGTTATTTAATAAATAATTTGGGCTAAGTCCATAAATTAAAAAATCTGCACATAAGTATGAAAATTCAAATCCGAAAAAAAGATCCATATCTAACTTTCTTGCTTCCTCAAGAGCATTTTCATATCCTTTACAGAACTCAGAAACCCATAAATCCCATGATAGATCTGTAGAAACAGTACAGTTGCCATTATAGAAGTGATCAGTAATTACAACACCTGAATAACCAGCATTGTTATATCCTCGAATTAATTCTGCACCTGTGATACGACTACATTCACTACTTTCAGAAGTATGACAATGGGTTTCATATTTATATTTTTTGTACACAACTCTCTCCTGTGTGTTATATAGTTATAGATATGGATACATATAACACACCTAAAGGTGTAGATCAGTACATTAAAATGTGCCAAGGCTACGATAATTCAAGCTTTAAGAGTAGCATTATTAAAAACTTAGGTCGAGGTAGCAACATTCTAGAACTAGGTATGGGGCCAGGAAATGATTATATCTGGTTATCAGAAAACTATAATGTCACTGGAACCGACTACTCTGAAGAATTTATAAAGAGAGCAAAGATTAGATTTCCTCAGGGTGATTTTTTAGAAATTGATGCAATAACTATAAAGTGTCAAAAAAAGTTTAGTGCTATCTATTCTTGTAAAGTATTGCATCATTTTGAGTTAGACCAGTTAAAAAAATCATTAATTAGACAACATGAAGTTCTAAAACCTGACGGGTTAATAATACATAGCTTTTGGATTGGAGATAAAACAGAAGATTTTGATGACATGCACTGTGTATACTTCCCGACGCAAAAACTTATAGATCTTATTAGTAAAAATTATGAAGTTATAGAATATAGTGAGTATGAAGAATTAGAACCTAATGACTCCCTATTTGTTATTGCTAAAAAATTAAACTAAAGTAGTAGAGACTATTCTATTGTATTGTTTTAAAATTGTATTATTATGGAACTGGTAAAAGCTACAAAACTAAACCTTAACAATGGATCAAAAGATATATTAATTGATACAGATTTTAGAATCTTGGAAGGCCAAAAAATTGGTTTGATAGGCCCTAATGGCGTAGGAAAAACTACACTAATTCGTCTATTACTAGGTGAAACCGAACAGGATAATGGATCTCTCTTTCTAAAAAAAGATCTAAATGTTGGATACCTTCCCCAGCAACCAAAATTTGACTCTGAAATGCCCCTTCAGGACTTTTTAATAACAGAATTGACCCCTATTATGGATAAACTTCATAAACTAGAATCATCAATGGTAGATACAAATCCAGAGACAATGGAAGCATTACTTACAGATTACCAAAAGGTTTCTGAACAGTTTGAAACTCTTGGAGGATATTCTGCACTTGATAAAGGTGAGGCATTACTTAAAAAGCTCGGTCTTGATAACTCCTTAGATCAGTCTATGGGTTCCCTATCTGGAGGGGAGAGGTCTCTAGTTTTTTTTGCTAAAGCATTAATTTCAGAACCTGAACTTTTAATATTGGATGAACCTGGGAATCATTTAGATTATTTAGGATTAGCATGGCTAGAATCTTTTATCCAAGGGTATAAATCCGCTGTATTAATTGTATCTCATAACCGTTATCTATTAGATAAAACATGTGAAACTCTTTTTGATATGTTTAATGGTAAACTTACAACTTTTAATGGTAAATATTCCTCCCTAAGATTAGAAAAATATAGGCATGCAATTATTGAAAAAAGTGCATATGAGTCTTCAAAAAAAGAAATAGTACGAATTAAACGTAAACTTAAAGAGTTACAATCAATCGCAATGTCTCAGAATAATCCACCTGCTAAAATCATGGATCAACTTAGTGCAAATAAAAAAAAGTTACAGTTTGAACTTGATAAAAACTTAGAAAGACCACAAATTGAAAACGATAACATAAAACTAAATTTTGGTGAGGAAAACTCTAAGTCACACATAGCAATGGAAGTTAAAGATTTTAGTTTCAGTTATGATGACAAAGTACTCTTTAAAAATGCAGCTTTAGATATTCAATGTCGGGAGAAAGTTGCCCTAGTTGGACCAAATGGTGTTGGAAAAACTACTTTTATAAAT
The DNA here is from genome assembly GCA_051531975.1 of Spirochaetaceae bacterium. Lineage (GTDB taxonomy): Bacteria > Spirochaetota > Spirochaetia > DSM-2461 > DSM-2461 > Thiospirochaeta. Next base: position 56,739 of record JAOPTT010000009.1, on the reverse strand, counting down.
GTTGTACTAAATCATGGTGATTGGAACAATAAAGGGCTTAGAATTGGACCTAGTCAGAAGGTTGGTTATCTATCACAAGTTCCATCATTTGATTCCAGTGCAATTACAATAACAGATGAGATAAGATGCTGGGGTCCTTTAACAGCGGATGAAGCATTCAATATTGCCAAAAAGTTTTCATTTGAGTTTCAAGATATGGATAAACACCTATCTGTTCTTTCTGGTGGAGAAGTAAACAGGTTACAACTTGCAAGATTAATGTACCAGAATACAAACTTTTTAATATTAGATGAGCCAACAAATCATATGGATATAAATAGCAGAGAGATGATAGAACAAGCTATTAATAATTTTAGTGGGACTGTGTTGGTTATATCTCATGATAGATTTTTTCTAGATCAGTTAGTAGATAGGGTAATTGAAATATCAGATAAAAAGTTTACTTCCTTTGATGGTAATTTCTCAGAGTATTTTAAGTTTAGGTATCCAGTACTTCCTAGACTCAATGGTGAAATTAAAACTAGAGGTACAGAACGCAGCATTAAAGTTAAAACAGTAAATTCTATTGATATTGAGAAAAGGATTGAAAATGCTGAAGAAGAGAAAATGCAATTGGAGCAGGAACTTAAATCTCTTTTAAATAGTAATGATCACCAAAAAGGTAGAAAAGTTGCAACTAAGTTAGAAAAACTTGAAGTACGGCTAGAGAAACTATACAAAGATTGGGAAAAGATAACTTAATCAAAAAGGTCATAAACAGATAATCTAATGCAGTCATCCTTTTTTTAATATATACTTAAATAAGAAAATTATGTTGTTAAAGGATGTAATATGAAAAAAACCTATTTAAATATATTAAATGATATAAACCCTGGGGAACAAACAGCCATGACAAGTTACATATCAAAAGCCATGCCTCTGTTTATTAAAAACCAGGGAGAAATAGTTTTTAGATCCAAAATTATAGATGTTATATTAGGGAATGCTCCTCAAATATTAGCTGTAATAAGCTTTCCTAATTCCCAGATTATTAAAGATGTTTTTAATAGCCCTGAATATCAAACGTTAATAGAAGATCGGGATAAAGCATTTCCTAATATGACTATTTTTATATCTGAAGATTTTGACCCAACAGCATAAGGATCCCGGATATGACTAGATACTTAATATTATTAAAAGGAATCAATGTAAGTGGTCAAAAAAAAATTAAAATGACCGAACTAAAAGAGCTACTACTGTTAAATGGTTACAGCAATATTATTACATATTTACAGACAGGTAATATATTACTTGAGTCAGATAATAAGACAGAAATTATTGGAAAAAATATAGAAGAGTTAATTTTTAAAAAATATAAATTTGAAGTTAGTGTATTTGTTATTACTAAATATCATATAACTGAGGTTTTAGACAATTTTCCATTTAAAGGTTTAGATCTAGAAAATATTGGGAATAAAATATTAATCTCTTTTTTATCAGAACCACCTTTATTAGAAAACATTACTAAGGTTATGGAATATGTAAAAGCACCAGATAAATTAGAAGTTTTAGATAATATAGTATATCTGTATTGTCCTGGTGGTTATGGTAAATCTAAGCTTTCAAATAAATTCTTAGAAAACAGACTAAAAGTTATTTCAACAACAAGAAACTTAAATACACTTAATAAAATTAATAATATGGACTAAATTATATAACCTTAAACCTAAGTACGGTTTTTAGTTTCTCAGTAGCTACTTTTCTAAAGTCAGAAAGGTATATCTCTCTATGAACTTTTGATTCTCTAGTTAATCCTTCAGTCTCTGCAAATTCTTCCATTATTGAAAAACTTTTGGGTTCATCATCATAACTACCTATGTGCAACATCTGAATACATTTTCCATCAGATATTTTTTCAAACTTTACTTTATCTAACATAAGATTAGGCTTTTTAATTTTAGAAGTTTCCAACATTTTATTATAAAACTCAGGTGTAACAAAATCTGGTTGTCTAATCATAAGTTTAAATACTAAATCATCTTTATTTAATGTTCCATTAAAAGTCTTTTTTGCTTTATCATTAATATCCCAAACTCCTTCTAATGGGTAAACTGTATAGTCAGTGTAACCTTTAACTTCAGACTCTTTTTTTAAGTTCATTTTTATAGCATACGAAATTGCATATAATGCACCAATACATTCTTGAAATAGATCACTAGCGGGACTACCATCTCCTTTAATTGTAACAAATTGATACTCTGGGACATCAATAACCACAGGTTCAGTTTTAGGTATATAAATTGCTTTTTCTTTTTTTCTCCATTCGTGTTTCATATAAGATTCCCTTTAATTACATAACTTCTAAATATATTATATAAGAAAAATATCAGAAACGACATGGATTTAATTATATAATTTATCTAAACTAAGTATTATGATTCATATTTACATCCTATACCTTGCATCGATAATTGTTGCAGGTGTACTTATACTAAAAAAATTAAAAAATCTTAACTCAGAATATTTCTGGGTCTTTTGTACTTTTACAATACTTCAATTATTAACACTAATAATTTTTTATCTAAATATTAATATAAGTTCAATTCACCCTTCAATAATTTATATTCTAAATTATTCAACTTCTATTATGGTCATATTATTTATGTTAAGCCTTGTTAAATTACAATATAAGCACCATAAATATTTAAAACCAATTTTGGCATTTTACATTTTTAGTGGTTTGATAATTTTAATATCTATCTTATTTGTTATGAAAATTGAAAATAATTTTATTACAATATTATCTCCACATGTAAATTATATACGGATATTTATTGTTATTCTATTTGCATTTACGATGTTTGGTAGTGTAATTAAAAAGAACAAAACCAAGTTTGAAAAACAGAGTTCAAAATATGATATGATTCTTCTTCCATTAATAGCTTTTGATATAATATCTCAAGATACCTTACCTATTCGTCTATATCCATTCATATATCTTTTATACTGTATTCTTTATTATACGAGTATTACACATAACATTAACACAAAAAAAATTGAAGGCCTCTCCCCCAGAGAGGAAGAGGTTGTACATTATATTTTAAAAGGAAAATCAAACAGACAAATTAGCGAAGAACTATTTATATCAATACCCACAGTCAAAACACATATAACAAACATTTTTAAAAAAACTGGTGTTAATAGTAGATTTGAACTAGTTGGTCTTAGTTAGATCTGCTTACATTCCATTCAGGGTAAATTTTTAACCAAGAATTGGTTGGATCAACTTCACCTTTTAAATGATGGTCTAAATAAGACAGTGTTATACCATTCATAATTTGTAACGACTTAACTCCATCAATAGGACCTAACATCGATGTTCTTTTAAGAAAAGAGACATAACCCATATCTGAAAAATTATAATGCCCACTACCATTTATTGAGCCTGAAATAACTTTTTTATCAGTTTTTGTTGTTAAAAAATCATTTTGACCTGACAGATCAACAACAGTTTTTCCATACTTAGCATTGGTACTTGCTAAAAATAGAAATGGGGTTTTCAGAGAAATATCTTTATTCATATTATCAAATAGAACAGGTCCATCATAACTTATGCCACACTTAATACCACTAATTCCTAACATTGAAAGTTCACTAGATACAAGTCCTCCAAAAGAGTGACCTATAACTGCAATATTATCACTGTCGATTATATTACTTAAATTAATATCATTTAGAGATGAGATTAAAAAAGCTGTATCTTCAATCCACAATTTTAAAGATGGGAAAACAGGTTTGTAAGCCTTTGATTGAGTAATTTTAATAACAGCTTCTTTATATAACTTCTCAGTAGTTGCTTCTTTAATAGTTTTAACCATTTGTATTAACTCGTTAGTTATATCATCAATATCTTTATTCATAGCTTTAAGCTTATCTTTATAACCAGGTATAGAGAATTTAACACTATCCATATTATTAAATTGAGTAAAAAGGCTTTCGTATGGATGATTTATACTTAGCACAACATAACCGTTGGAACTTATTTCTTCCATTGTTGTAGCATTTTGAGATTCCCATGAACTAAAACCATGATTAAAAATGACTACAGGATATTTACCTTTTAAAGGGCTTCCATCAGTATAGGCTCTTCCAATATTATCTTTCATTAAAAAGGAAGGTATACCAAAAAGTTTTTGAAATTCTTTTGCTACTCCCTTACCATTATATTGTGGAAGTGTTTTACCCGATTTGGCTTCAATTGGATACCATGCTCTGATTACAATTGTTCTATTTTCAGATACTTCCTCAGAATAATATTCTAACCTTGATTTGTCTTCTAATTCAAAAACTGATGTTCCAATAGAATAATCACCCGTTAATTCTAAATACTCTTGCTCTGTACATGAAAATAGAAGTGAAATACTAATTATTACTAATACTATTTTATACATTGACATTGCGACCTCCATATAAGATAAGATTAGTATTTAATATATTAAAACGATATCAGACTATAGGTGTAAAAGTGATTAATAACATCATACTTTAGTCGTAAAAGACTTTTTTTACCTTTGAATTGAAGAAATGAATTTATTATCTTTTAAGTTTTCAAAAATATAATCTATTCCATGCAAATATTTACTATGAACAAAAAGATCGTTAACTATGGTTAATTTTTCAAACTCTTGGGAGTTTAATTCTTTGTTTAACTCTTTTATTCTATTTACACCAAAGTTATATTTAAATAGATCGGTTAACAACGCCAAAGTATCGAAGAATTTATACTTATGATAATAATCTCTGCATTCATCATTTTGTATTAATTTAACTTTATCAAAAGTATCTATCCGCCAATTTGTTGTCTCAGTAAATCCTTTATTAAATCGATCTTTAATAATAAAAAGGGCTACACTATGCATTCTCTCTCTCATTTGAGTGAATCCATCGTTATAAGGTCTCTTAATACCTTTTTCCATGATACAACCTATCCATTTATCTTTATCTTCTTCTAATGATTGGAAAATAATATTCAAAGCATCTTGCCTTAGAAATAGATTATCAGTGTCTAAAATAGCAATATAAGGAGTTGTTGATAGTTTTATTATATGTAGAATTAAAAATTCGTGTAATTCATTAGGAGATCTATATAATCCTTTTGCTAGTCTCTTTGCAGCTGAAATATAATTTCTTATTTTCATGAATGGAATTGTATAAATTCTTACGTATGGTAATGTATTAAATAATTGCTCTCTAAGATCGACTTCTTTTATACCTGATTCAGAAATCTCAATTAGCCAAACAGTTACTGCGATATTTGTATGTGATTGTTGTAGGTTTTTTAAAGCATTTGATAAATAGTCAAAATATATAGTTTTTAACTTATTTAGCTCAATTGTCTTAATAGGTTGATTACTTTCATTTTCTAAAACATCGTCCCAGAGTTCATTGAATATTATGTAATTGACTCCAACCTTACTGGGTGTAGGCATAACAAGCCCCTTGGCAGACTCCGATATTAAATAGATAACACTTTTTACAGTCATCCATCATTGGTTTATTTATAACTCTATCAATATTCATATGATAACTGCTAGGAAGAGACTCTTGACCTAAAAAGTCATTGAATATGTACTTGTCTTTATTTAAACCTACACATGACTGGTATGAACCATCAGGATTAATTATAAGATTATTTGTATTATTATTTTTATCAATTTCACATACATTTTTGTATCTGACTTTTTCTAAAATTCTCAAATATTCTTTTTCAGAGAAAACACATAGAGGTATAGGTTTAGCTAATACAATTTCATATGGTCTATTTCTACTATAAAAATCTATATGATCGATCATAGAAACAATTGTTTTTCCAAATTTATTTAACTCATCTAATGATACATATTCGTTTTCACCATTACCAGAAGGAAATGGAATAGCAAAACTAAACCTAAACTGTGAAACTAAATCAATATATTTATTTAGAAAACTCCAATCAGTTCTCTCACTATCTACGATATTATATCTAAAAGTTATCTGTTTTTTAAATTGGTTAGCACTTTTAATATTAGATATAATATTAGGTAAGTGGGTATCGTTAGTATAAAAATCATTATCCTCAATATGAAATGTAATCATTGCTAGACTACCTCTAGAAACAATTTTTTCCCAGATTTGATTTTCAACAATACCATTTGAGGCAATATTACAAAATAGTTTTTCATTTTCAACTACATCTATAAACTCATTTAATTTTTTGAAATAAGTTGGTTCACCACCAAAAAATCCAATTTCCTTAATATTATAGTCAGCCTTAAGCTTTTTTAAATACAATGTAAATTGTTCAACTGTCATATCGTTATTAAATTTTTGCAATAAGTCTTTAGAAAAACAATAGGAACAATCTAGATTACATCTATAACTAGGTGATACAAATCCCTGTGGAGGATAGCACTTAGCGATATATTTTTTTCTTAAGTTTTTAAACTCACCAAAAAATGAGCTTTTATCTTTAGAAAATATTGTTTTCATGTTTAAATTATCTATACCGTTAAAGTCAGCGAGATTTTTATAATGTTTCTCAAAAGATTCCTTAGGAATACTAAAGATAGCTCCTGATACTTCAGCAACTCTATTAGGATCAAAAACCTTATTAAAATATTCTGAATTGGGATTCCTTACTAATTTTTCAACATTCCAGTTACTAAATGAATCTCTCTTTTCAAATGAAAACAGAGGATCCTTTTTTAAGATAGTAATAGTTTTACTTACAATATCTGGATTGTTATCAAATAGAAAAGGAATTATATTTTTTGTCATGTTAATACTATAACTAGCTTCAATAACATCTAAAAGAACCATCTTTGTTACTGTGGTTGAATGGTCAGCTTTTCCATTATTAACATTTACCCCACTATTTTTATTACCTGCAACTTCATTATCAAGATTAGTTATATTAAAGTCTTTAGAATAAGATTTTAATTGATTTATTACTTTTCTTAATTTTCCAACTAAAACACCAGCTTTCCGTAACATAGAAACAGAGTTTTGTGGATTAATAATAAAAATAATAAAAAGAATTGCAATTATTTCAAGAAATATCATCAACACCCCATTTTAACTTCTTTGCAGCTAAGATACACAATAAATATAAAACAAACAGTGGTACTGCAACCAAAAATTGAGAAAGTATATCTTGAGTCATTATTGCTGACAACAATAATGCAACAGGAACAAAGTATGGAATAAACTTAGTTAACCAAGCAGTTTTTAATATTTTGAAATACAGCAAAACCAATAATACAACTGGAAACTGTAATGATACACAAAATGCTAACAAAAAAGTAAAAAAGAAATCTATAAATTCACCATATGAAAATATCTTATTAAGAGTATCAGGAATAAAAGATTTTGATTGAAGAAAATTTATAGTGATAGGTAAAAAGATACTAACTGAAAGTATAGCAACTACATACAAAATGATACTGAGAAGAAATAATGAAACAAATACTGCTTTATCACCTTTCTCAAAACCTGGGACTATAAATAACAAAAGATTTAATAAAAAAACTGGTATAAAAAATATAAGACCAATATAAAGAGAAACCTGCACTCGCATAAAAAAGCCCTCATATAATTTGGTTACATGAAGTCCTACATCTAAAAAGTTATTAAAATAACTAATTACAGATGGAAAAATTATGTAACCAAACACAGATGCCACTACAAATACAATGGAAGAGATTCCTAATTTATTTCTAAGTTCTTTGACGTGTTCAAAAAATGTTAATGTATTACTCATTCACAATATCAGACTTATCAGCTACTTCTTCATCTTTCTTTTCATCAGTAACATTAGTATCTGTCATACCCTCTTTAAGTCCTTTTTTAAACTCTGTCAAACTTTGACCCATTGTTCGGCCCAATTTTGGAAGTTTCGTTGATCCAAAAATTAAAAGAATCGCTCCACCTACTATTGCAATCTCTACAAAACTCAGCATAGATTACCAGTAGTAGTTTGTATAAACATAGTAGCTGTAATAATAATCACTATAGTCACTATAAGTATAGTCGTAATAATAAAGATCACAACTTGTAGCAACAACTGCAGCACCAATACCTAAACCGATCTTAGAAATTCTTTTTAAAGCTTCCTTTCTAGAAATTACTTTGCTCTCTGATCCAGTTTCCATGATTTCTTTCTCATTCATAATTCACACCTCTTTATATAAAACCTAACTTTAATTATTAGGATAAAATTGCACTTCTTTATCAACTAAGGGTTCAATATATTTTGACATTAATCTTTTTACCATTTCGCATGACATAGCTTTATTCATAATGTCACCAGTCATAGACAATGCATCCACTGGACATCCACCATGGCATATGCCCCAATATTTACAGCCTTTACAATCATTATCAACCAAATACGTCTGTCTAGCAAGTATTTTTTTCCGGTAAGGATGATTTAGTGCTTCCTTTAGGCTAGTATCGTCGATATTTCCATAACTTATTATTCTTTGATCACCTGCTCTACCACAGTGGGATAGTTCACCAGTAGGTCCAATATATAGCCAATAATTTGCACAATTTCCTGCATAATCACAACCTAATGGTGTTTTTTCTTTTATAGAGTCAATAAACATGCTTAGTGGTCGTATAGATTTATATTTTTCAGGATTTTCCATATATAAAGGGACAAGAGCTCCTAAAAAGTCCGCAAACTCTTCGGGGGTAATACTTAAATGATGTTTATCATCCTCGTACAAATATATACAGTTAAAAACAGGAGATGTGCCTAAATTTAAGTTTGACAAATGGTTAAAAATTCCTACGGGGTCTTCTAAAGATCTTCTATGAACAACATAAATAATCCCCCAAGTCATTCCATTTTTCTCAACTAAATCAACACCTTTAAAAAACAATTCTTTATATAATTTAGAGTCTCTATTTTTACCAATCCCTCTAATTCCCTCAATAGGATCATAACTTGATCCTATTGAGTTTATACCTAGGTCTTTAAGAACATCAATAATTTCTTGGGTAATACATGTTAAATTAGATTGTATTATATGCTTAATCCTATTCTTAGTCTTTTTGCAGTGAACATTCTGAAACTCTAAAGCTTTTCTAAAATATTCAGGACCTAATAAGGTTGCTTCCCCTCCATGCCAAGTAAAATCGATTATCTCGTCTGGAAGTTCTTCCAAATATTGGTTCATACGTATAAAAACAGTTTCAAGCCTTTCATAACTCATAGTATGGCCTTCATCTTTCTCTATAACGCTGCAATAAATACAATTTGAATTACAATATTCAATAGCCTTAAAAATTATAACTGCCATTTTTTTTCCACATTCTGAGATGGTTGTTTTACTCGAACTTCAAGATAATCAGAAACACTATCAAACAACATTTTATATGTTTCATTCTTTTGACATTGAGAAAAATAATTAGATCTACAAAACCTCCAACTACTACAGTATGAACAGATTTCATTTTTAGAAAACATATCTGATTTTTTTGAAACATAATCTATTTCTTCATTTATATATGATTTTAACTCATCAATTCCATTACCAAGAAAAGAACCTTTAGTAAGTTCATCAAGATTTACTGAATAGTTAAAATCCTTGTCTACATAAACAAATTTATTTGGATCATCAAATATTACAGCTCTAAAATCAAATGATTTTTCTCTATAGTCTTTTTCAATTATATATCTAAAAGGTTCTATATTTCCTTTTTCAGTATTTGTATAAGCATAGTAATAAAAAAGATCATCAACTTGTTCCCAGTCTACATCTGAATTTTCATCTTTAATATAAAAACCACAATTGATACCGACAGAAGAAAGTATTCTAAGATCTCTAATTGTATCTTTATTTTCTATTGGTAAGAAAATCTGGATATTAAACTTTTTTAGTTTCTTACCCTGTATTAACATCTCTGATAGATCACCAACAGATGGAGTATAAAGGGCAATTGGAATACTTTGCCATTCATCTTTAAATTCAAGTTCAGATAGATTTTTATCAGTATCAACTTTTATACACATAAGTTCGTTTTTATCTATGGCATCACCATAAATTGTAAGAACGTCTTCTAATTTATCTGTGTAATATACTATTTTCTGTTTACCAATATCATTTGCAAACTTTGGCTCATAAGCAGCAACAATTATTTTTTTAGTTACGTTTAACACCACTAGCCTCCTTAATAATGCTTTCATCAGTATTAACTATATGCGCAAGACAACCACCTTTACATAACTCACTTTCTTGATATCGGCATCCTTCACACTCTTCAAAAACTCCAGCTTTTTTATCTCTCACATTATAATGCATTGTTTGATAATACTCATAAACAGCATCAACTGAATCAAAGTCATATAGACTTTTTCTATGATACTTAGATAAAGGGAAACAAGACCATACAGTCATATCTGGACCAATATCAATTGCAGCATTACAACCAAATTTAACAGAACCTGAGCCATTACCTTTTTCTAATTTCTTAAATTTACCTAATTGATCATCGGTAAATTTACAAAGTGGGAATCCACAATCAAACCCAGGGCTAACTCTATATTTAATAAACATAGGTATATATGTTGCTAATTTTTCGACCATTTCGTCAAATTGGTCAGTAGGAATACAAAGGTTTTTTTCTCCTGGAATTGGATGAGCTAAACCGATTCGAATATGTCTATTTAAGTTAAATCTTTCAATATAATCAAAAAGATATTCCATCTCCATATCTAACGTATAAAAGTTAAAACTTAAAGTACAACTCTCTCCAAACTCATCTAGAAATGCATCAATTCTCTCTAGTTCTTTCTCATCAGACATTGATGGATGATTTAGATTTACAACAAAACTTACCTTTGCTTTTGGAAACTCTGCTAAAGCCTTTTTTAAAGCCTCTAATTTAGAAGGACTCATAATACCACTTGTAAAAACTGTTACACCAAAATCTCTATTTATTAAGTATAAAACAAAGTCTACAAAATGTTTATGTAGAGTAGGTTCTCCACCTAAAAGAGACATATATCTAGGGTTTCTCTTTTCAAAAAGATCAACAATATAAATAAAATCTTCCCATTGCAAGTTTTTATTTTCAGAATTCTCCATATGTTTCTTAGCAAAACAATATGGGCATGATCTTACGCACTGTTCGGTAAGGAGAATATTAGCCATTTTATACCATCCATTTTTTTTAAAATTATACCAAATTATATATGCTATAAATAATTATGACAATATAATTATTTAATTCTTGCATCGTCACTAAGGGACAGATAGATAGTTCTTTGTTCTTGTTTTAATTTTTTGTTTAAGCTTTTTAGTAAAGATTTTGGCATCTATAAATGTATCCATTGAATCTAAAACTGTAATATCTTTATTAAATGGTAAAAATTTAAGTTCCATTATAAACATATTCAGAGAAACACCTGGGAATATGACTTTTTTTTCTTTGTTTAATATTTCAACTTTTGTAATCATTTTATTTGTCACATCTAGCCATAATCTTCCTGGCATTTTTGAAGGAAAACCTGGGATAATATTTTTTTTCGAAGTGAAGGTATAATATGCAATATCATCTTCTTGAGAGACAAAGGTAAATGTTTTTCCTAAATAATCTACAGCACTAAAACTTTTGTTTTTACTTCTCTGTTTTTTATATTTTTTAATGTCTATTTCAGTAGGAGGTTTATCATCTTTTAATAACAAACTATAAGGGTCTTTATTCTTTGGATCATATTTAACTAAAGTTTTAGCTGTAATCTTATTATAATTAGATATTGTTGTTTCAGCTTCAAAACTCAATAATGTTTTGTCATAATCTAATTTTTTAATTGCTTGGTTTAACTGGTCAAAATTATTTGAATATATTGATTGGATTGATATAAAAAGTATGATGAGCTTTTTCATTATTTGATAATAATATATATGATAATCTCTGACAAGCTTTATTATTGACAGCTATAATATGAAGCTTTATTATGGCATTATGTCAAAAAACTTGATTATAATACCAACATATAACGAAATTGAAAATATTAGCCATATTATTACTAAAGTTTTTAGTAACTGTCCCCATGTAGATATTTTAGTAGTTGACGGTAATTCAAACGATGGTACTAACTTATGTGTAAAAGACCTTATGATTCGAACTAAAAACCTTTATCTAGTGGAAAGTAAAATTAAAGAAGGGTTAGCTTACGCATATATTCAAGGATTTAAATGGGCTTTAAATAGCAATTATGATTATATATGTCAATTTGATGCTGACTTTTCCCACCAACCCAAGTATTTAAAATCCATGATGTCTAAATTTGATGAGAAGTGTGATTTTGTAATTGGCTCTAGATATATTAATGGCGGAGGTATTGAAGGGTGGAGTCGGTTTAGAAGTATTATATCCTCATATGGGTCATTATATTCTAGAATAATTCTACAAAGTGGAATAAAAGATATGACTGGTGGCTTCAATTTTTGGAAAAAAGAAGTATTAGAATCTATCAATTTTGATTCTATAATATCAAAGGGTTATATGTTTCAGATTGAACTAAAAACTAGGGCAATTAAAAATGGTTTTAGTTTTTTAGAATTTCCTATCGTTTTTATTGAACGTAGTGCTGGTAAATCTAAAATGAGTTTAAAAATATATTTTGAAGCATTATTTAAAGTTTGGCTTTTAAGATTTATCAAATGAATATATTTAAGCGTCTAATAAGTTTTGGTCTAGTTGGCTCCTTAGGGTTAATAACAAACTTAATCATTTTTTATATAATCGCAGATAGATATATGTTAGATAAAAATATAGCAGCTATTATATGTTTTATTATTGCGGTATCTCAGAACTATATAATAAATACCCTGTGGACGTATAAAGGTGCTTCATTAACATTTGTTCGATATGTAAAGTTTGTATCGGTTTCATTAGTAGGACTACTAATCAATTTAATAGTTCTAAATCTTCTGCTTACAGTTTTTCCCAATATACCTTATAAAACGATTCCACAAGGAATAGGAATATTAACTGCTTTCCTAATAAACTTTACAGCTTCTCATTTGTTTGTTTTTTCAAAAAAGTTATAAACAGCCTTTTTATTACTAATAGGTCTAAAACCAAATGGAGAAAAATTATCTTTTGATACTTCCCCAGCTATAAAGAAGTCACCATCACTTTTTATTCTAAGACTAAGATTAGCACTATAAACTCTCTGAAAATAAGCATTCATTCGCCAAAAATCGTGTAGTGTTTCTTGAGTAGCGATACTACTTCCTACTGGGATTTCAACTTTCTGATTTACAATATCTAGGTTGAAATTTTGCCATGTATATTCACTATAAAATCTTGCTTTATCTTTATTTGATCCATCTTTACCTGAAGAAAAAATATCTCTTATTACAATTTCAGGAGCTAAATATGATTTACCTTTATATATAGTGGTTGAAAATAGAGAAATCAATACTAAACAGGCCGTGAAAATTGTAATAATATTATTGAAAACTCCTATTTTTTTATATATAAACACCTCTATTTTTTCTGCAATGGGAGCTGTTAAAATACTTATTGCTATAGTAAAGAATGGAATACTTGGCATTAAATACCAAGCCATCTGTTTTTTAAAAATCAAGAAAGGTAAACTTCCGGCAAGTCCCAAGACAATAAGAACAATAATCCAGCTATTTTCCTTTAAAATATTTTTTTTCTTGGTAATAGTAGTTATCGATATAACTATCAATATTAGTCCTAAAAGCAGTTGTTTAAGTAGGATTTGTAATATTAGTAACCTATTAGGGGAAACTTCAACATCACCGTTTATACTAGGTAATAACTGGTGGCGAATATATCTACTAATGAATCTCATAAATTCATCTCCACTAATTAAATATGTAATACCAACTGATAACATAATTGTTAATAAGATTAAGCTTAAAATAGTTAAACCTTTTTTTATACTGAACTTTTTCAGAAAAAGAGGAATAACCAGTGGTAGTATTATGGGAAACAGTGTTGGTGGTCCTTTAGTAGATAAAGCTAAAAACATTATAATACCAGATGATAGTGAAAATAATGAAAGCTTTAGAATATTATTGGAATTAAAGGCTTCAATCACCAATAATGTATAAATTAAAAGTAATACAACAACACTATTTTCAAGCATATTATTATTAAAACACCATGTTAATATTGGGCTAAAAAGAGTAATTAATATAACCCACCATGAACCACTGGTCTTACCTGTAACCTTTTTCCATAGCTTTGATATTAAATATATCGAGAAAATACCTAGTGACCATCCAAACAGAGACTCAACCCATGGTTTATCTCCAATAATTCTAAATAAAATTGATTCTAACCACAAACCAAAAGGGGGATGTGAAATAAAATGATTAATGTCTGTTGTATAAAACATGTCCCAATATGATCCAAGACCTACTGAAAGGTTACGGGATATTGCAGCCATTGTAACGCCGTCTAAAAACATATGGCTTGAAAATGAAGTTCCTACTGTTAATAATAAAAATATAGATAAAACTGGTAATTGTAATAACTCTTGTACTTTCTTATTCATGGTTGTAGATTACACTATTATTATATATAAATAAACTTTATTTAATTTAATTTTTACAAGGTAAATATGCTTAGAATTTAAGATTATGAAATCATTTTATAACTTTTTTATATACAACAGAATAGTCATTCTCGGTATAATATTTTTTCCCTACATTATTATAACCTCTATTTTCATAATACTTCTGGTTTTGAATATTAAAATCTGAAGCTTCTAGAGTTATAACTTTTATTTCACTTAGTGTTTCTAAGAACTCTAACGCCTTGCAACCTAACCCTTTCCCCTGATGTTTAGGTTCAATAAACAGTCTTATAAGCTCTAAAGTATCAGGATCCAATAAGGTATAATAAAACCCACCTACGATAACTTTATCCTCTAATATTTTATAGAAATTATATTTGAGAATCTTCTCATTTTGACTTTCTACAGAATCATAACCAGGAGGGCCATCTCCACAAGCCTCAACATCTTTTGCAAATGAACAAATCTGTATTCTAGTTAACTCTTCTGCATCCATAAACTCTGCAGGTTCAAAGGTCAGCATAACTTCTCCTAAAGCAATTTTTTGACGATGTTATATGGCACTGTATCACTTATTTTTTCGACAAATTCCAAGTTTTTAGCGTCTCCACTGGCTATGCCATCTTTTAAGAGGATAGGAGTAAAATCTAGATCCAATGCTCCTCGGTATGTAGATAAAACACAATTTTCAGCACAATAACCAGCTAAAACAATCACATCAACACCCTCTTTTTTTAGGATACCTCCACACTCTGTTTTATTAAAAGTATTGCCATATTCTTTATATATTGATAATTCATCATCACTTTTATTTAGGATATCTATGACCTCAAAACCTTTAGTACCAGGAACAACTCCAGACTCTTTAGCAATATCCTGAACCCACACTATAGGTAGCTTTTTCTCTCTAAAATACTCCAAAACCTCATTAATATACTCGGCTGCAGATTCCATAGATTCTTTTGAACTGCCCTTAAAATACTCTTTTTGCATGTCTATAACCATAAATGCTACTTTCATATTTTCTCCTTAATATTCATTTTTAGATTAAATGAAAATATTTCATTAGATTAAGTATAGGATAGTACTTATTTTTTTTAAACTAATATTTAGTGCTATTTAAATTGCTATGTCGTCGTTGATCTATTATTAACACCTTTAGTTATTAATGTGTTTTGCTTCTTCTATATATAAGCTAACATTGAAAAAGGAGCATCAAATGGTACAAAATTCATTAGACATGACACAAGGGCCACTTTTGCCACATATGAAAAGACTTGCAATACCAATAAGTGTAGGTCTTTTATTTAATACACTTTACAATATTGTAGACAGTTTCTGGGCAGGTCAACTTTCCACCGATTCTCTAGCTGCTTTAGCACTAAACTTCCCTTTGTACTTATTAGTTATGTCTCTTGGTATTGGTTTTTCAGCAGCATCTGGAGCATTAATTGCTAATTCGATTGGTGCTAAAAAGATATATGAATCTAGAAAATATCTAAGTCAATCGATTGTCATTTCTACTATTTTCTCTTTAATAAGCACAATAATTCTACTGTTACTTTTAGAACCAGTCTTTAGATTATTAAAAGCTGAGGGGGATGTTCTTAGAGGTGCCATGGATTATGGAAGAGTTATAATTATCGGAATGCCTATAATAAATCTAGCTCCTGTATTCTCTTCTGCTTTAGCATCTAGAGGCGATACTGTTAGTTATAGAAATATTCTTATTATTGGTTGTCTATTAAATATAGGTTTAGATCCCCTCTTTATGTATACATTAAAAATGAATGAATCTGGAGTTGCATTAGCAACAGTACTAATTCAATTTCTAAGCTTAATATATTTGTTATATAAGGTATTAAAAGCTGAGGGATTAAAAGATTTAAATAAAAGCGACTATAAATTAGATAAGATCTATATTAAAGAAATTATAGAACAGGCAGTTCCAGCTACTGCGAACTTTTTAACAATGAGTATAGGAACATTTGTTATTACTTGGTTTATAGCAGCATTTGGAAGTAATGCTGTTGCTGCATATGGAGCTGCAATTAGGGTTGAGCAGATAGCTTTAGTTCCTGCTGCCGGATTAAATGTTGCACTAGGAGCGATGGTAGGGCAAAATAATGGAGCAAATAAAATAGATAGAGTAATTAAGTCTTACAAACTCTCCTTACTTGGGGGATTTGTAGTCATGTTAATAATTCTTCCACCAGTACTAATATTTGGAAAGCAAATAATAAGCCTTTTTACTGATACAGAAGATGTTATTAGAATGGGTTATGATTATCTGCTCCTACAAGGTTTTACATTTTATAGTTACATAATCTTATTTCAGAGCAACGCACTATTACAAGGATTAAAAAAGCCAAAACTTATTATGTGGATGGGACTATATAGGCAGATAATAGCTCCGGCGATAATTTTTTATATACTTTGTTTCAACTTTTCTATGGCAGAAAAAGGTGTGTGGACTGGGTTAATATTTATAAATTGGTCAGCAGCTTTAATGACACTGTTTTGGGCGATAAAAACTCTTAAGAATCATTAGAGAACTATTCAACTAATAGATCAGCTAATATTACCTCTAAGTCTTCTACTGTTTGCTGTATTAAAACTTCTCCGTTAACTACAACCTTAGGAGCACTTTCACATTTACCCATACATGCAACAGCTTCGACTCGAAATTTACCGTCGGGAGTTGTTTCTCCTACACCTACATTCAAAATTGTTGTAACCATTTGTACTATATCTTCAGAGTTCTTTGAGCTACAAGTTTTTCCTGTGCATATACCAATAACATTTGTTTCTACTATTTTTTCATTTTCCATAAATTTATTATAACCTATGTATTCATATATCGCCAGACTTATTAGGAACATTTACTATCTAAAACCAAACTAAACTTTCTGTATGAAGATCTTCAGTATATATTGAGAAAGTCAGATAAAATATATTTAATAATTATAGCAAGCTGAGTAAAATTACATTAATATTAATAGTAAGCTTGGTGAAATTATGAAAAAAATATTAATTCTGTTTTTTATTTTAACTGTTAATATCTACTCACAAAACCTAAATGTTATAACACTAGATAACTACTATCCATTTATGTATAAAAAAGATGGTATTAAGACTGGAATGGCAACTGATATTGTAAATCTTATATTGAGACATTCTAAAGTAAAGTATTATATTAAGACTTTCCCATGGACCAGGGCATATAATTCAGTTTTAACTAATAACGATACAATGCTGTATACAACATATAAAACAGAGGATAGAGAAAACCTCTTTAGATGGATTGGTCCAATAATTCCTCCATCCAATATGTATCTTTTTAAATTGAAGAAAAATGAAATAAAAATTAATACTATTGAAGATATAAGAGAATATTCTGTTGGAGTAATTCGAGGTGTAAAAAACCATTCGTACTTAATTGAATTAGGTATGTCAGACCATAATATTGTGGCTGTAAATTCAATGGAGCAGGAGATTAAAATGCTCTATTCAAATAGAATAGATCTAATAATTGCAGATTCAATAACTTTAATACCCGCATTAAAAAGTTTTGGATACTCTAAGTTAGATGTAGAAGAAGTTATGCTTTTTAGGGAAGGGGAACTTTCATACATGGCATTTAATAAAAATATTTCGATTAAAACCTTTAATATTATACAAAACTCATACAATGAAATGATTAATAGTGGTGAGATCCAAGATATCCTAATACGCTATTACAATGAACTTGGAATCCTTAATATACCTGTCCTAGAACCCTCAAAATAGCTTTTTTACTCAAAAACACCCTAATCAGGTGGGAATTATGGGGAATTGCTGGTATTTACTATTGCCTTTTATTGGTAACTGTTACTATTATTAAGTATGATGAAAATAAATAGACCATTTAGAGTAAAAGAACAAGATGTAAGAGGGGTTGCGATACAGGTATTTATACTCTCTGTATTATCAATATATACGTTATCAGTTATACCAGTGATATTTCTAATCGTAGATTTTTTTATACGTGCTTTTTTATCTCCAAAGTATAGCTTATTAGCACTGACGTCTAGAAAAGTAGTCGGAAAATTATTAAAATTCCGAAATAGAATTGTTATATTTAAACCTAAAAGATTTGCTGCAGGAATTGGACTTTTTATGTCACTAGTTTCTTTGGTTTTCATAAGTTTTGGTTATGCAACGCTAGGAATAATAACTTTGGGAATATTATCACTTTTTTCCTTTCTTGAAGCTATTTTTAAATTCTGTGCTGGATGTAAAATTTTTGGATTATTAATGAAAATAGGTTTAATTTCTGAAGATGAATGTATTGATTGTGTATTCCAAGAAGGTAGTGGGATTTAATACTTTCATTAATAATTATATCAACAATTGTAGAGTTTTTTCTACAAAATAAAATTGAATAAATATGTTTTCTCTCCTGGCATATTTATTTTTATCTATAGATAGTTTATTATATGCCTAATATAAAGGACATATAGTATTCATTTTATATATTCTACAAGGAGTGGCCTGTCCATCTATTAGCTGAGTTTTAAAGCTTTTCTATAATTTGGAAACGATAATAATCAAAACTAAATTAACTCAAAATGTTAGGACAATTTAAATTGACCTAGATTCTCTTTTAATTAAAACATAATGTTGCTAATTAATTGAATTTTATGAGTTTTTGTTTATGATTATATCGTTAAGAAACACTGCCATTTAAATAAAAATCATTAAACAAAGACTTTCCTAACTCTCCCAAATACATTCTGTATTTCAGAATTAATTAGTAGGATTATTATGATTAAAAATATTGAAAGTCTTTATAAAGCAATAAAACTAGGCCACTCCGGTAATAAATTATATGCAGGAAGATCTTTAAAGTTGAAACAGCTTCAGGATTATAAAAAACAGATGGATTCAATTCTTAAAAAAATAACAAAAAAGAGTACCATACATTTAGTTGAGAGCTGTGCAGGGAACTGCTTTGTCTCATTCTATCTTGCATGGTTCTACCAAGATGAGTTCCCAGGAATTATTAAATTCACATGTATTGAACAAAATGAGAGACTTATGTCCGAAGCCAAAGAAACAGCAATGAAACTTGGATTAGATAATATGAGTTTTATAACTTCGGATGTTAATAAAGTTGATTTCAAAAACAGTGTGAGTGTAGTTTTTTCTTTGCATGCATGTGATATGGCAACAGACTATACTATTGCTTTAGGTATAAAAACTAATGCTAGATATATTTTATCTGTATCTTGTTGTCAATTTACTGCCCAAAACAGGCTTAAGCCAAAAACTTTAAGTTCAGCAACTAGGCACAGTGTCTATAAAGAACAGCTTACAGCAATTTTAGCAGACTCTTTGAGAACAGAATTTTTAATAAAGTATGGATTTAAAACTGATATCTTTGCTTTTACTTCAGTTAAAAATAGTGGGAAGAATATTATGTTAAGGGCGATGTCTACACCTTTAAGTGAAAAGAAAAAACAGGACTCTTTAGTAAGCTACAATTTGTTAAAAAGTTATTTTAAAAATATACCTGTTATTGAATCTTTATTAGAACAATATGAAAAAACTAAATACAGAGCAGTAAGTTAGATACAATGAACATTTAAATTTAGGAACTAAACCTATAAACTCAAATATTTTCTATTTCTGCGAAGGTATTAGTTCCTGGATTTATTTATATACGATCTTCTATAATCTAAGTCATGAGATATCACTTAGTTTGTTTCTTAATTCTGTGCAAGCATCACATATAGAGTAGTAATCAGAAATACTAAAGGTTATACCTTTTTGATCAGCTAGTTTTGTTAAACCGGTGACTCCTTGTTCTAGAAAGAGACTCATAACTTCATCTGAATATGGATCATAATTTTCTAGGAAATCTTCAATTTCAATACTCTGCCCAAAACATAAACTACTGACTTTACCATCAGGATCGATACCAATAGATTCTAATAGTTTTGGGCTCTCGGTATAAGGTAGTTTCCCACAGTCTATATGTTTAATGTTGTCTAATGGTTTAAACCTATTAGGAAAGTTTTTAACCGCATTACCAGCAGCAAAGAGAGTATTCCCATCACTTCTTGGGATTCCATACTTTGCTAGATTTTCTAATAAATTATTTGTATGTGTATCATATTTATTATTATCATCTTTTGAAATATACCAACATGGGTGCAACTTAATATTAGGAAAATTCAACTTACTCAACTTAGACACAGCATATTCAACAAGATCATAATCTAAATGCTCATCATGGAAACTATCTATAGAGATTAATATATCATTAACATCTGCGTCTTTTAACATTTGACATATTTTATCAATTTTTGATCTGTCTTTTGTCCAGAAAGCATTCGTTATTATTTGCCTATTTGGTATGTTCAGCTTTTTTGCATACTTTAATAGTTGGATAGTGGTTTCTGGATAAAGCAGTGGTTCTCCACCAAATACCATCACTGAATTTAACTGGTATTCTTTCTTTACAGAGTCTAAGATTTTTTTGCCTTTTTCTAATGTAAGGTATTGGCTTTTACCACCTACATTACTGTTGGAGCAGTGTTTACAGTTTGATGTACAGTTACCAGTAATTAGGAATTCAACTCTATTTATATCTAAGTATTTATTCATTTTACCTTCCTAAACATTTTGTATAAGATTCATTCCAGCAAAGATCTGCTGAACCCTATTATCCGATAAACTGCCAATATATTCTTTGATATCACTTTTTTTGACAACAGATATTTGAGAAACAATTATTATACTTCTCTTAGGTAAATTGCCCTCATTTAAGTCTAATAATATATTTCCTTGTATGTATGCTCGTTTCATATTTGTTGATAATCCACACGCAACTACTGTATCTATCCGACTTTGATTGATAACAGTCTCTTGAATTACAACTTGAGGATGATCAATATCCCTCTTATTTCCATTTTCATCATAAACTGGGGCAAAAAAGATATCTCCTTTATTAATTTCCATTAGTTGTCCTATTACTATTTAACACACCGGAGATATCTAAGAAATTAGTAAATAATTTAGTCCCTGTTTGTAAATAATCTTGATATATACTTTTAAAGTTACCTACTAAGAGATTATAATCTAGTTCCAATAATTCAGGATCCTCTTTAACTATTTTAATAAATAGATCTTCTGTTAATTCAAAGTGACACTGTATTCCATATGCATTTAACCCATCAATTTTCACTATCTGGTTTTTACAATCTTTACCATATCCTAACAGAGTCATGTTATCTGTGAGTTCAACGCTCTCTCCATGTAGTTGAAAGACATTAAAACAATGACCTAACCCAGAAAACAGGTGATCTTTTTCTCCATCTTTAGTTAAAGTGATATCGTAATTATCATTGTTAGGGCTAACAAAACCAATTTCACTTTTTGTAGTATTAACGACTTGCCCTCCCAAACTTTTAACTAGAAGCTGTAGTCCTAAACATATTCCTAAATATGGTATGTTTTTATTAATTGCGGATTTTATATAATTTAATTCATCTGATATTTTTGAGTTTTCATCGTTTGCGCTATCTGGTCCACCAAGAACTACTAAGGCGTCATAATCGTCTATATCAGGAAATGTCTCATTCTTATCAAGATCTACAATGGTAT
The DNA here is from genome assembly GCA_051531975.1 of Spirochaetaceae bacterium. Taxonomy (GTDB): domain Bacteria; phylum Spirochaetota; class Spirochaetia; order DSM-2461; family DSM-2461; genus Thiospirochaeta. Next base: position 34,502 of record JAOPTT010000009.1, on the reverse strand, counting down.
AGGGTATTTCCTTTTGCATTAAAAGTTCAGATAAGATCCCTGGTTCTTCTCTAGTTATATTTTTTATAATTAGTACACCATTTTTCATCGATTGCTCCTGTCCTACCTTACAATAAAGAAGCCAGGTTTTGCTATAATAAAATTAATTACTTTAAACTGGAACAATAATAGTAAAAGTAAGCTGACCATTTATTATTGCAACATCAATTTCGCCACCTAACCTATTTTTGATTAGATTGTATATTATAGTTAATCCAAGCCCTGTAAAACCTTGAATTCTTTTTGTAGTAAAAAAAGGATCAAACATTTTTTCAAGTAATGATTCAACACATGCTATTCCATTATCTGAATACGTAATTTTAACTAAATTATATGTTTTTGATATTTTTACTGAAATTTCTCCAATTCCATCTTTAAAACCATGATCTATAGAGTTTATAAAAAGTCCTTTGAATATTTCATAAAAAGTCTCTTTATAACTATCGATTAGAAGTATTTCTGGAACATCTATGTTTGTAATAACATCTGTCAAATTCTTATTAAGTCTTCTAAATATATTGTTAGTTTCTTCAGATAGATCAAAGACTTTCTTCAGTTCAAAATCAGTATTTGAAGATATTTTTTTAAATTTATTGATAAGCGAAACAGTATTTTTAATATTACTTTTTATTAGATCAGATGAATCTTTCGCAAACTCTAAGAAATTTTCAATTTTAGTTTTTGTTAACTTATTACTGTGATAGTCATTATATATGTCTAATATTAAATCATCTAAGTAGGAAGCTGCAGTTACAGTTACACCTACAGGTGTATTAATCTCATGGGCAAGCCCTGCAACAAGATTTCCAAGAAATGCCATCTTTTCTGACTCAATTAGTAGGCTTTGTGTCTCTTTAAGCTCTTTTGTTGATAAAACATTTGTTAAAGCACTACTTAAAATCATCTGTATATCCTCATACAAACTACTATCTTGCTCACTGGCTTCAACAACCAAAAAACCAAAATATTTTGTGGATGAAAACAGAGGTAATACAACTAAGGTTACCCTATTATTAAAATCAAAAAATGATGTAGTCATTAGTTGATTTTTTGAGAATTTACTTTTATGACTTTTTGTATCTATTAAATTGCCCTCTTTAACTGCGTATACAAATTCGAGCTCCTTTTCTGAACTATTCTTTGAGTATAATAGAATATAAGAAGTACCAATTTCATTATCATTAAATGCTGAATATATATTATCTAGTAGAATTTTCAAGTTTCCAGAAGTTATAAGGTTCTCATAACGTCCCCTAGTAATAGTCTTTTTTAAATTTGATAACTGGATATTCTTCTGAGCTTCTCTTGATTCAAAATTTTCAAAAAGAAGAATTATATCTCTATACAATTTATTAGCAAATTTTAATTCATCTTTGTCCATTTGTTCTTCGAGCTGAATATCGAAACTAGTAAATAGACTATTTTTATACTTTTCTAAATTCTGACCTATTAGGTTCATATATAAAGTATTTTTTACCTGATTATAGAAGTAGTCATCTCTTTTAGATATTGAAGAAAGAAGTACATTTTCTAAGAATTTAATATCCATAGTTTGATTTGTAGTGCTCATTTTACATCCACATGATTCATTAAGAATTAAGTGAGTATCTACTACATGATTTATATTTGTTGTCTTGTTTATTATTGACGAATATAGAATTTCAACAGATTTAGTAGCCATTTCAGAAACTGATTGATCAACAGTGGTAATAGATGGGAATTGGTTTAATGAATAAATACTATGGTCACAACCTGTAATTATTATATCCTCAGGTATCGTATATCCATGCTCTTTAAATATATCAATTGCTTCAGATGCCATTGTATCGTTTGCACATATTAAAACATCTATTTCCAGTTCTTTATATTGGAATAGTGGATTTAAAGCATTTCTTAATTCAACTCTTGCTATATCAATATGTATAATATGTTCAGTTTTAAGTTTTAACTCATATTTTTTTAAAGCTTTTTCAACTCCTCTTTTTTTTCGTAAACTATCATCATGATTTAGAGGCCCATTTAACATACCAAATTTATTACAACTGTGGCTCAGTACTAAATGCTCAACTAATTCTGACATGCCTTTGTAATTATCAAAAACTACAGATGATATTCCTGGATACTCAATACCAAGGCTAACAGTGGGAATATGTTTATATCTATCTATTATTGAGATTAACTTCTCTTTTGGAAAAGAATACATTAGAGATGTTGATGCAAATATTAAACCATCAAACTCTTCAGGGCTAAAAAATTCAAACATTTCATCAAAAACAGCCTCTTGATCATATGCATTTATTATATTTCGTCCTGGAAATATTATAAGATCAATATCAAGTTTTTTACATTCTGCATCTACACTTTTCCATAAAGGTGAATTCCAATCTTCACCCTCCATAAAAGCTGTAAAAAATGCAATCCGTAATCTTGAATCAATCCCCATAAGATACCTCATTATTAATTATTGTTTACAATGATAGAAAATACAATTATGTTAGCGTTTTTAAGACTTTTTCAAATAGTTGTGGCTGGATAAAAGGGTATGTTAACTTCTCCATTAGTTTCTTTGAAGATTGAACTTCTATAATTTCATGTTCTAGTTTATTTGAGTATTTTTTAATATCAGCATAAAATAGGCTTCCATAACTTTTAGTAGAATCTCTTTGAACAGAGTATATACAAACCTCTTTTATATCAAAGTCTATTGCTCCAGTTTCTTCAATTAGTTCCCTTCTAGCGGCTTCTAATGCAGTTTCTCCATCTTCTATATGTCCACCAGGGATTTCCCATGTGTTCCTAGAGTTATGTCTTACAAAGACAAAACCCTTATCGTCTTTTGCAACAATAACAGAATATTTTAAATTAGCTGAATAGTTTAGATTATAAAATTCTACTTTCAATATTTGACCTCAATATAATTCTATTTATTTCCATTGTTCTCATTAACCTCGTAACTTCTTGTAAAATTCTTTGTTAACTTACCCCAATCTGACTCTTTTACTCTAACTTGATGTTTCTCAAAAGCATTATTATTAATAAATTCTTCATAGACATTAAATTTAGTAACATCTTGTTTATCTTGTAAAACCTCAAATTTTAAACATCCATCTTCAGCTAATGTGTTTTCTATATGAATTTTAAGAGCTTTTTTGACTTCTATAATTTTAGTTTTAGGAATATTTATGTATCCCTGTAATTCAATTTTTCCCATAATATAATTATATACTATAATATAAAAATAATTCATGCCAAAAATCTATAATCCAAATGGTGCCAAAAACAAAGTACTAAAACTATGTGAATTTTAAAACCAGACTTATTATTAATTATCAATCAAGGAGAGGTATTAAAAAATGAGTACAGCAAAAAAAGAATCAGTATCATTTAGAGCTAGTATCCAAAAGTTCGGAAGATTCCTAAGTGGTATGGTTATGCCAAACATAGGAGCGTTTATTGCATGGGGGCTTATTACAGCTCTATTTATTCCAACTGGATGGTTACCAAATGAAAAACTAGTAACTTTAGTAGGTCCAATGATCACCTACTTATTACCACTATTAATCGCTTATACCGGTGGAAAGATGGTATGGGGAACAAGAGGTGGAGTTGTTGGAGCAGTAGCTGCAATGGGTGTTATTGTAGGTTCAGACGTTCCAATGTTTATTGGAGCAATGATTATGGGTCCATTTGGTGGATGGGTAATTAAAAAGTCTGATAAACTTATCGAAGGTAAAGTTCCTGTTGGTTTTGAGATGTTAATAGATAACTTTACAGCCGGTATTCTTGGAATGCTAGTAGCACTTTTTGGTTTTTACTTAGTTCAACCAGTAATAACTGGAGTTATATTCTTCTTACAAACAGGTGTTGAGTTTATTATTAGCGCAAAATTATTACCATTTGCTTCAATATTTATTGAACCAGGTAAAGTTATGTTCCTTAACAATGCAATAAACCACGGTATTCTGAGTCCACTTGGAATACAGCAGGTTCAAGAGTCTGGGAAATCTATACTATTTTTATTAGAAACTAACCCAGGTCCTGGTTTAGGTATCTTATTAGCATACTGGATGTTTTCTAAGGGTAGTATTAAAAACTCTGCTCCAGGTGCAATAATTATTCACTTCTTTGGTGGAATCCACGAGATCTACTTTCCATACATATTAATGAAACCAGTTCTAATTTTATCAGCAATTGGTGGTGGTGCAGCAGGAGTATTAACGTTCATGATTACAGGTGCAGGAGAGGTGGCGGCTCCATCTCCAGGAAGTATTTTTGCTTTAATGGCAGTAGCACCAAAAGGTGGATTATTACCAGTATTAGCAGGAGTAATTGTAGCGACAGTTGTTTCATTCTTAATTGCTATGCCATTTGTTAAAAAGTTTGCTAAAGAAGATATGGCAGAAGATGCTTTAGACGAAGCAAAACAGTCTGTAAAATCAATGAAAGTAACTAGTAAAATTACTGAAGTACTATTTGCTTGTGATGCAGGAATGGGTTCAAGTGCAATGGGTGCAAACAAACTTACAAAGTTATTAAAGGCTGAAGGAATTGATATAAAAGTTGAACACTGTTCAGTAGATGACATACCTTTAAGTGCACAGGTAATTATTTGCCACAGAGATTTAATGGAGAGAGTAAAACTTTCAGGTACAAAGGCACACTGTGTAAGTGTATCTAACCTTGTTAATGCTCCAGAATATAAAGATGTAGTAGAACTGGTAATAAAAAGCCAAAAATAGGAGATAAAAATGGGATTCACAGATTATATAATAAAAGAGAAAGCTATAATCTGTGCCCTTGAAGTTAACAGCTGGGAAGAGGCCATCTTACAAGGTGGTCAAGTCCTTGTTAATAGGGGTGCAGCAACACAGGAATATCTAGAAATTATTATTAAGAAATGTAAAGTAAATGGGCCATATATTGTTATTGCACCTGGAATCGCTATGCCCCACGCACGACCAGAAGAGGGAGCATTAGCTCTAGGTTATGGAATAGTTACCTTAAAAACACCAGTAGTTTTTAAAGATCCGGACAATGATCCAATAAACTTTTTAATATTTATGGCAGCACCGGATGTAAAAGCGCATAACGAAACAGCTATATGTCAAATAGCAGATCTATGTGATGACGAAGACTTAGTAAAAAAAATAGTAGAGGCTACTACTGTAGATCAAATTATAGAAATTTTGGGAAATCAGGAATAAAGATATGAAAACAACAGCTGTAAGATTATACGGAAAAATGGATTTAAGAATGGAAGAGTTTGAACTTCCAAATATAAAAGAAGATGAAATATTAGTAAAAGTATTTGCAGATAGCCTATGTATGAGTTCATATAAAGCTGCATTTTTAGGGGAAGATCATAAAAGAGTCCCAGACGATGTTGCAGATAATCCAATTATAATTGGTCATGAGTTATCAGGTGAAATATTAGAAATTGGAGAAAAATGGTCTAAAAAATACAGTGTTGGTCAAAAATTCTCAATGCAACCAGCAATAAATTATAAAGGATCTATGGATTCCCCAGGTTATTCCTATAAATATTGTGGTGGAGATGCAACATACATGATTATACCTCCAGAAGTAATGATAATGGATTGTCTTTTACCATTTAAAGGAGAAGGTTATTTCAACGCAGCTCTTTCAGAACCATATTCATGTGTTATAGGTGCTTGTAGATCTTTATACAGAACTGATAGAAGTAAACATAACCACTACCTTGGAATTAAAGAAGGTGGCCGAATGGCGATTATTGGTGGATGTGGTCCTATGGGATTAGCAGCTATTGATTATGCTCTTTCTGGAGAGTTTAGACCTAAACAATTAGTAGTAACAGACCTTAATAATGATCGATTAAACAGAGCACAATCTATTTTTGGTAAAGTCGCTGAAGAACGCGGAATTTCTCTACTGTTTATAAATACTGGAGAGTTAGATAATGCTTATAGTTCTATAATGAAATTAACTGACAACAGTGGTTTTGATGATATGCTTGTTATGATTCCGTTTGCAGAAGCATTAGAGTTTGGTGAAAGTCTTTTAGGATTTAATGGTTGTCTTAACTTCTTTGCAGGTCCAACTGATGAAAAGTTTTCTGCTAAAATAAATTATTTTGATGTGCATTACATGGAAAAACATATAATGGGAACTACAGGTGGAAATGTAGATGATATGAAGGAAGCTTTAACTTTAATGGAACATGGTCTTCTATCTCCTGAAGTTCTAGTTACTCATATTGGTGGGTTAAATGCTGTAGCTGATGCAACACTCAATTTACCTAAAATACCAGGTGGTAAAAAATTAATTTACACAGGTATATCACTTCCTTTAGTTGCACTTGATGATTTAGAAAGTAAAAAATCAGAATCAAAGTTTTTTAAAGAGCTAGCGATAATGGTTAATAATAATAATGGGATGTGGAGTGTCGAAGCAGAAAACTATATCTTAGCAAATGGAGAAAAAATCTAATGATCAAAGAGATAATAACTATGAATAATCCAACAGGACTTCATACAAGACCTGCTAAAAGATTAGCCACAGAAGCAAAAAAGTTTGAATCAGATATAAAAATAGTTTTTAGTGAAAAAGAAGCAAATGCTAAAAGCCTTTTAAAACTTATGAAACTAGGAATTAGTCAAAACAGTAAGTTAGAATTAATATGCGAAGGATCTGATGAAGTCGAAGCTTTATCTCATGTAAAAGAATTTCTTTTAAACCTGGAGGATTAATATGTTAGGTATACCAGTATCCAGTGGAATATCTTCTGGAAATGTCTACATGTTAGATGCAAAACAGAGTGTTTCAGATAAAAAAATAACTCAAGATGAAGTAAAACACGAGATTCAAAGATTTAAGGATGGTCGAGTCAGAGCTGAAAAAGAACTTGCAAGTCTGATAAAAAAAGTCCGAGTTGAACTTGGAGAGGATAAAGCTGAAATATTTGAAGGGCATTTAGAAATTCTTAGCTCCGAAGATGTTGAAGATGAAGTAATTGGAATTATAACAGAACAACTAGTGCATGCAGACAAAGCCTCTGATATATTTGCAGAACTAAATGCAAAAGATATGGAAGAACTTGATGACGAGTACATGAGAGAGAGAGCCCATGATATTAGAGATATAGGTAGGCAACTAATCAAAGGAATCCAAGGTTCTTCTGGTGCTGAAAAACCTCTTCCTTCTAATGCAATTATAGTAGCTCATGAATTAACTCCATCACAAACTGCATCACTTGATATGACTAAGGTTAAAGGTTTTATTGTTCAAACCGGAGGTAAAAATTCCCATGCAGCAATTATTGCAAGATCCTTAGAAATACCAGCAATAATACTTGGGGATCAAGATTTATCAGAAACTCTAAATGATACTGATACTATTTTTATAGACGGTGATAGTGGAGAGATGTGGATAAATCCTGAAGATATTATAATTAAGGAACTTGATAAAAGAGATAAAAAGAATAAAAAAGAGAGAGCTGAACTTTTAGAGTTATTAGATCTCCCTGCAGTTACACTTGATAATCAAAAAATGGGTCTATATGCAAATGTTGGTGGTACTGGAGATATTAAGAATGCCGTTAAGTATAAAGCCGATGGTATTGGACTCTTTAGATCTGAATTTCTTTTTATGGAAACAATGAGTAGCCCTTCCTTAGCTAGACAAACTGAAGTTTACAAAACAGCAGTAAAAGCTATGAATGGTAATATGGTAATTATCAGATTATTAGATACAGGTGCGGACAAACCCCTACCCTACTGGCCACTTCCCAAAGAGGATAATCCATTTCTAGGGATTAGAGGAATTAGACTACTTTTCCAGAAAGAGGATATTTTACGAACTCAAATTCAAGCACTTCTAAATGCAAGTGTAGATGGCCCTGTTGGAATGATGATTCCTATGATTGGCTCTTTAAAACCTATAGAGAGGGTAAGAGTTTTAATTGAAGAAGAGAAAAAAGCATTAGATTGGAAGGGTCCAGATAATTTATCCCTTGGTGTAATGGTAGAAACTCCTGCTGCAGTACAGCTTATAGAAGAGATATTAGATGCTGTAGACTTTGTTAGTATTGGGACAAATGACTTAACCCAATATACATTGGCTGCTGACAGAGGGAATCCGTTAATGAGCGAATATTATGACGAATTTCATCCTGCTGTTTTAAGATCCATAGCCCATGTAATAAAAAAGGCTAATAAAAAAGGCAAACTAAACGGGATTTGTGGAGAATTTGCAGGTAATACATTAGCTCTTCCATTTTTTGTAGGTCTTGGAGTAGAAGAGTTAAGTACTAATGCAGCTTCTCTTTTGAAGATGAAAAAAATCATTAGAAAGATTAATGCTTCAGAAGCGAGAGAACTTGTAAAAGAGATTTTAAGGATCCCAACAACAGAAGGAATTAAAGCCAGGTTATCTAGATTTTTAAGTGAGAGGGATCTACTTAAATGAAAGAACGCCAAAGACAAATGTTAAGATATATGCTCATTAATAGGGATCTAATTTTAATTGATCACTTAGCAGAAACATTTTCTATTGGCAGAAGAACAGTCTCCCGTGATTTAGATATTCTTGATAAATGGCTCTCTATAAGGGGATCAAGGTTAGAAAGAAAACAAAATCATGGGATTCGAGTATTAGGTTTTAGTAATAGTCTAGAAAATCTTCTAGATCTATTAAATAAACCTACTACACATCTAGAAACAATTTCTCCGGCACAGAGACAAAAACATATTTTAATTTATATGCTCTATCATAATAGAGAGATTAAAATAACTGAGCTTGCTGGAACATTTTTTATTAGTGATACATCGGTATGGAACGATCTTAACCAGATTGAAAAAAACATACAGCACCTAGATTTTAAAATAGTGAGGCTAAAAGGTGTAGGGATTAGATTAACAGGTAGTGAGATAGCTATCCGTCTCTATTTTTTAACAACTTTAACAGAAGCTTTCACCTCAAATACAATAATCCCATATCTTTACCAGGTAAAAGAGAGTTCTAATTCATCCCTTGAAGTTAATCAGTTCCGTCTATTAATGAAGAGAATGAATATACCAGAAAGTAACAGTAGAATGACAGATCTGATTAAAGATCTGAATCTAAACCTTGGTTATCATTTTACAATGTCCGGTGAGGCTTTATTGTATTTTTATTTTCAGCTAACTCTACATAGAATTAAATCTGGAGCAATAATTAGCGAGGAAGTAAACAATAACTGTATAAAGAAATTCCATAAAATTAGTGAAAAAACTCTTAATAAATTAGTTGGTAATGTTTATATCGGAATAATTCCTGAAGAGGAAGTGAAGATCCTTGGGATCTTTTTACAGATCCTTGAAATTGGCGATTTAGGTTCTGTAAGAACCGAAGACTTTAAAGATATAATTTCGAAACCAATTAAAAAATTAACCCAAAACATGATAAAAGAATTTAGTACTATAGATAATCGAATGTATTATCTAAATGAACATATAGAAGCTGTTATAAATATGGCTTTAGCAACTTTAATTTTAAGGTTAAATTATAAAGTTCCTTACTGGCATGGTGAGTGGGGACACTCAGCAAATGAAGAGTGGAACAATGAGAAAAAAGAAGTCGCATTAATAATTCTAATTAAAAAGCATTTTGGTTTAGATGTAGAAAAGCGTGATCTTGAAAATATTTTATTGCATTTTCACTCTCTTATTCTGAACAAAAATGATATTCCAGAACATAAACTAAGAACAGTTGTTTGTTGTTTTGAAGGTATTGGTCTAGCATCTTATTTGCAAACAGTATTACAAAGAGATTTAAAGAACATAAAAATAGTTGAAGCTACTGCAGTTAATAAAATTGATCAAGAATATATTGATAAAAATGGAATTGAATTAATAATATCAACATATCCATTAAATATGTCAGTGCCTGTTATCCCAATTAAATTACCTCTAAATAAAGAGATTTTATTAGATGAAATTAATAACTCTATTAATAATCTAAAAGATCAAAACCCTCCATTTAGGGAAATAATAGAAACCAAAAGTATAAACATAAAAGAGACAATGTCCTTCGATCTAGTTATTAATTTTATCCAATCTTTTAATATGTTTACATTTGAAATGATGGATGATCATAACGATATTATTAAGGAATTATCGAATAGGATTACTCAAACTAACGAAGATTATGAAGAACTTTCTAATTCATTTAAAAAGAGAGAAGATATTGGGCCTCTATTTTTTGAAGAGTATGGAATACGTGTTTTACACTGTAAATCAACATCTACTGAAATTCCAAAGGCTGGAATTCTAAAGTTTAATGATAGTAAAACTCCAAGAATGATATATATGGTCGCACCAGATCCATGTCCTGATGTTTATAGAAAACTGCTTTCTACTATAACCATCTCATTTTTAGAAAACAAACTTTTTAGACAGTCTGTAATTGGTCAAGAAATGAACCAGATCAGAAAGAACTTAATGGATATCTACAAAGATCTGATCTGATTCAGTCTTACATTCTTTCTACTGATATATCCTCAAAAAACTGCTGTGGAGGCTGTTCTTTAGACAATCCTGGTCCATACATAGTAAGTTTAGAGGCGGCCCAACTTACGGCAGTTTTTAATACGTCTTCAATTGGTTTCTCATGCATTAATCCTGAAATAAAACCGGCTAAAAATGTATCGCCTGCACCTACAGTACTTTTAATACTTATTTTTGGAGCATTTGCTTTATATATACCATCTCTCGTATAAAGTTTACTTCCTTTTTCTCCTAACGATAGAGCAATCATTTCAACTTTATTCAATAATCTAATTGCTAACTTATCTACTGCAGCCTCTTTATCATCTGCATGTTCTATTTCTGGATAGATTTCAGATAGCTCATCAATATTTGGTTTAATTAAATTTATTTTACCTGAATTTATACTAGACAATAGACTTTCTCTACTGGTATCTATCGCAACAAAGATATCCTCTTTTTGTGCTATTCCAGCCAACATACCATAAATAGATGTGGGTACGTTTTTAGGCAAACTTCCAGATAAAACCACATAGTCATACCCTTTAATTAATTCCTGAAAATTACAAATAAACTGATTGATATCTTTCTGATTTAATTCGATACCATTAAAATTAATATCTGTAGTAATTTCATTTTCTGTATCGGCAACTTTAATTCCCTCACGGGTGGAACCCTCTACATATAAAAAGTTATCTAAAATTGAATTTTCTTTAAAATGATTTAAAAATATATCTTTGTTATCGTTTCCAAGAAAACCTGTAACAAAAGTCTCTATTCCACCTGCAGATAGTGCTGTAGCAACATTTATGCCTTTCCCTCCAGGATCTCTTCTACTTCGTACTGCTCTGTTAACAGAATCTATAGAAAAATTTGGTACTTCAATAGTAAAATCGATAGCTGGATTTAATGTAACTGTTAGTATTTTTTTATTCATGATTTATAGTAAATGGTAGGTATTAATCTGTCAAATTAGTCAATTTTAATTATTCAGTTATTAGATTTCCAGTTTTCATTAAAAGTCCACTTTAGGAGTGTTTCAGGGTATAAATCAAACTAAAAAGACTATTTATGCCAAAAAATTATATTCAATTATAGCCAATAATGTTTAAATTTTAGTTTGTTCTAATTGGAACTCATGGAAGTAAAGACCTTTTTAATACAAAGTCTTTTTCCTTTTGACTAACAATTTCCCATCCTAATTTTTTGTATAGGTTTGGTTTATCAGTAAAAACAAATATCTCTGATTCAGTTGATTTCAAAACCTCTTCTGCCTTAATTATTAATAAACTAGCAATGCCTTTTCTTCGATATTTTTGGTCAATATAAACCGTATTTATCCATATAGAATCAACATCTTTTTCAGGACTTTTATAATGACTAAAAGATAATCCACCTGCTAATCGAATATTATAATAAGCTAATAGTGGCATCGGGAGTTGATATAGATCCTCATTGTCAGCTAACTGCTCAACTGTGCCCCATTTGTCTAAAACCATCTTTTTAAATTGTTCATAATCAGTTGTATTTAATTCTGCGTTTTTAATAATTACCAATATAGGCCTCTTTTTACATCAATCTGACAAAGCATATTCAACTGCTTTTTCTGCATGAATATATGTTGTATCTAATAGTGTGACATCTGTATCTGCCTGACTTACTAACATTCCAATTTCAGTACAACCAAGTATGACAGCCTCTGCTCCTTGGTTTCTTAATAAAGTTATTATTCTTAGAAATTCAGATTTAGAACTAGTAAGTGCCTTACCTAAACAGAGTTCATTGTAAATTACATTATGTATTATACTTCGATCCTCCTTATTAGGAATCAAAACATCTAAACCAAAGTTTTTAGTTAATCTTCCTTTATAAAAGTCCTGCTCCATAGTAAAAGATGTCCCTAACAGACCAACAGTTCTTATACCTTTTTTAATCAGAACTTCAGCAGTTGCATCAGCTATATGAAGTATTGGAATATTTATTGATCTCTCAATTTCAGGGGCAACTTTGTGCATCGTATTTGTACATATAAGTAAAAAGTCAGCACCTGCTGATTCTATATTCTTTGCAGCTTCTCCTAAGATCTTTGCTGTACCGTCCCAGTCTCCATTGTGTTGTAACTTTTCAATAGGATCAAAATCGACACTATACATAGCAATTTCAGCAGAATGTAGACCTCCTAAAGAGTTTTTAATCCCCATGTTTATAGCTGTGTAATACCCGACTGTGCTTTCCCAGCTCATACCACCTAATAGACCAATTGTTTTCATAGAACCTCTTTAAATAACTTTTTTATCTGAAAATTTTATTATTACCAAGGTAACCATGGTAGGCCTTCTTTTAAACCAGATAACATACTCTCAGGGGACTTCTTTTGATAACCATATGCCAGTAGACCATAAACATGAAGCATAATACTAATTGCTCTACTTTTACTTAAATCGACATCGTATTCTTTCCCCAAATAATACTGAAATATAACTTCTCTCTCATTTAAAAGGTAACCTGCTAAATCGTCTAGATCTGTACCGTTATATCCAAGTTCCAGTTGGGTTTTGAGTAAAAAGCAACTACTATATTCCTCTTTTGATGAGTTATCTATTAGCTGCCTAAGTATTTTACAAATACCCTCACCAACGGTTTTTTCACCATCCATAACAACAACCATTTCTAATAAAGACTTTTTAGAATAGCTCTCTAATGCTTCACGAAAAAGACCTTCTTTACTACCAAATGCTAAATATATTGAACCAGGTTTTAACCCTGTTGCTTTAACTACTTGTTGCATAGAAGCACCACTGTATCCATATAACCAAAAGAGTTCTATGGTTTTTTGAATTACATCTTCTCTATTAAATTGTGCTTTAGTCATAAATTATTCCTTATAATTTCTATTATATACGGTTCTAATTGAGTAGTCATTCAAGTTATTAGCCAATTTTATTAATTAAATCTACAAAGACACTAACATCTTGTGCCCCAGAAATAGCATCCTTACCATTAAACAGGAAATAAGGAACACCAGAAATATTCTTTTCATATGCACTTTTTTCATCTGCTCTAACTTGATCTGTAAACTCTTCAGAGTTCAGGATTTCTAGAACTTTGTTAACATCGAGTCCAACTTCTTTTGCAATAGTTGTAATAACGTTAAAGTCTGAAATATTTAATGAATCGGTAAAATAACTTCTCATTACAACTTCAGTATATTCTTTTAATTTCCCGACAGACTTAGCATAAAAAGAGACCCTGTGGGCATCAAACGTATTAGTTGGTTTAAGGTTTTCAAAGTTAAACTCTAATCCAAGATTTTTTGCCGCCTGAATTATATGTCTATTACTCTCTTCTGCTCTTTCAATACTCATACCATATTTATCTGCCAGTAGCTGATTAATACCAACATCATAACTTTTCTCAGCATTTGGGTTTAATTCAAATGAGTTAAAAATTATTTCAACTTCATCAGTTTTACCTGTTTTTGTTAAAGCCTGTATAAGTTTTCTCTCCCCGATGTAACAAAAGGGGCATACATAATCTGACCATATCTCAATTTTCATTTTATTTCTCCTAAATATATATTTATTCTACTAGTGCTTTTAATTCTCTTAATACTTCAGTTGGTTCTGCTCTCACAGTATAATCTGTATCTACATAAGAGTATGCAACAGTACCTTCTGTATCAACAATTAGTGTTGCTGCAAATGGTAAATCAAGTTGTCCTTCACCATTATATTCATCAAGTTCAATACCAAATCCTTTATATACTTCGACCATCTCAGGAGACAATGTAAAACTAAGCCCTATTTTGTTTATATAATCTGAATTTATATCAGATAAGATTTCAAACTCTAGGTCTAGTTATTCTGTAGTTGTTAAAGATGCATCTGGGACTTCAGGTGTAATAGCAATTAGTGTTGCTCCTAAAGCTTTTATTTCTGGTAACATCTCTTGGTATGCATGTAGCTCTAAATTACAATATGGGCACCAACCTCCTCTATAGAAAGTTATAACTGCAGGTCCATCTTCTAATATCGAATCTAGATCTTTATATTCACCTATATGATTTAGCATATAAAAATCTTCTAACTTATCCCCAATTTTTGGTGCCGAATCTAATATATCTGATTTTGCTAATCTCTCTGCATCAGAAAATAGAACGATTTTATCTTCTTCAGAAATCTTTGATAGGTTCTCTAGTTTTTTTTCATTGATCTGTTCTTGTAGTAACATTTAATTTCCTTTTTAATTCTTGAATGTACGTTCAAGTTAATATTATAATTAAATATAGTCAATACTTTGAATGCTCGTTCAAAGTGTTGACTATATTTATGAGTAGCTTCTAACTGTGTAAGAGTTTAACTATATTTCTAACATCATCCCACATCCATATATATCAGTTGGTCTGGAGATGAAACCTAGCTTTTCATAAAAGCCCTCTTTACCTTTTGCAGACATCAATGAAATTGCAGATACTGAAGAATAATTAACTTTTAAGTGAGATATAACATCCTCCATCAACTTTTTACCAATACCCTTACCCTGGTAACTTGGTAATACAATCAGGTCGGCAATTAGAAACATAAAACTAGAATCTCCAACGAGACGACACATCCCAACTGTTTTATTGTTATCTATGGCAATTACGATGTAAGTACTATTATTTAAGCCGGTTTCAATTTCTGATTCAGATGGAATAGGCCAACCTACTGATACCCTTAATACTCTAAAATCATTAACTGCTGGTTTTTTATTAACTATTTCTATATTCATGAACAGATCCTAAACTGAAAACCCTTTTTAGAATCCCCATCATATCCTATTTTTTCATAGAACTTATGGGCTTCTACTCTTTTAGAACTACTTAATAACATTACTTTATAACAATTATTTTCAATAGCATAATTTGTAGCTTTTTCCATTATGGCTTTACCATAACCTTTATACCTATAATCTGAGTGAGTAATTACATTTTCAATAACAGCATATGACTTCTGGTTTCTAGTTAAATTAGGAATTATTGTAATGATACAAGTAGCTACAGCTATGTTACCTTCATATGTTAAATAACATGTAATCTTATCGTCCTTAATTATCTCCAACCAAGTATTAGAGAATGTCTCGGCAGAGCTATAATCTTCAGCAGGGAAAAGTTGCTGATACAATTTTAATACATCTTCAAGATCTTCTAGTTTTGCTTCACGAATCATATTTACTCCTATTTATTGTATAAAGAATACCGAAAAACTCCATATTTCTCTACATACTCACACAGTATAATCTATTTTGACTATATCAAGGGAAAATGACAGTTTCTATAAAAGACGAAGTCTTTGTTGCAGATGCTGGAGATATTGTCTTTTATCTTCCAGGTTATTTCAGAAAAAATCATTGGAATTGACAGATCCTAATTTATCGACTATTATTCTTATATGAAAGAGATTTTACTTTCATATAAGAATAAATATTCCTTATTAGTCTTGTTCTAATAAGAGAAGGGAGACAAATTATGAAAGAACAAAATTTTCTAGATAATCTGGTAGGTGTATTTGGCCATCCAGCTTCAGAAAATCCCGGTGTAGTTATCCAGGAAGCGGCTTTTAAAGATTTAGGCCTGGAGAGGTGGCGATTTTTAACGGTTGATGTTGATCCTGATAAACTAGAAGATGCTATCACCGGTTTAAAAGCAATGAAAATGAGAGGTATTAATTGTACCCTACCCCATAAAATTGAAGTTTTAAAATATATCGATGAGATATCACCAAGTGCAAAACTTATTGGCGCTGTAAATACTATTGTTAATAATAATGGTAAACTCTTTGGCGATAATACTGACGGAAAAGGATTTATGGAATCTTTAAAAGATGCAGGTATATCACCTAAAGGGAAAAATATAGTTATTCTTGGTGCTGGTGGTGCCGGAAGAGCAATTAGTGTGGAATTGGCTCTTGCTGGTGCGCAGCATATTACTATCGTCAATATTCCCCAGGATGAAAAAATGGCTAATTCTCTTATTGATGTGTTAAATAATAATACAGATGCTAAAGCTGAATATAGACCCTGGATAGGTGATTATAAGGTTCCTGCCGATACAAATATTTTTATTAATGCAACACCTATTGGTTTATACCCTAACATAAACGACAAACCAAATGTTGATTATTCTACAATCAGACCTGATCTATTTGTTCAGGATGTAATACCTAATCCTGCTTTTACTCCATTTTTGGATGAAGCTAAAAAAAGAGGTGCTAGGTGGAATACAGGAATGGGTATGCTGATCAATCAAGCAGCTATTAATATTAATATGTGGACAGGTAAGGATCCAGATAAAAAAGTTATGGCCAAAGCTTTTCAGGATGTTATCGGTTAACATCTCTAAGCGCTACTTTTTGAAAGAATAGCGGATGACAAACATTCCATCGGTATAATGATGGAATGTTAGAGATATAATACATATTTTTTATTTAATAATTTTTCAGAGGTTTATATAATAAAATTAAATATTGGAATAAGGGTTTAAAATTGAAAAAAGTACTTTTTACAGGTGGTAGTGGATTTATTGGCACCAGATTTGTTGAGACCTATAAAAATAATTTTGAAATCCTTTCACCTAGCTCAAAAGAACTAAACATCATGGATCGTGAAAAAATAGATTCTACATTTAAGTCATTTAAACCTGATTATGTAATTCATACTGCAGCAATTGCCAAAACCGATTATTGCAATAGTTATCCTGAAAAATGCCAGGCAATCAATGTAGATGGAAGCATAAATATAGCCAAGGCCTGCTTAGAGTCAAAAAGCCGAATGATATTCCTAAGTACTGAACAGGTTTTTAATGGGAACTTGGAAAGAGGTCCCTATAATGAAGAAACCATACCTGTTCCAAGCACTGTTTATGGAAAAAATAAACTGGAAGCAGAAATCAAAATAAAAGAGATACTTGATGACCACATAATCCTACGTTTAACTTGGATGTTTGGTATGCCGGGAAGATTCCAACCAGTTGCAAACAATATATTTTGGGATACATTTAAAGTTTTAATGAAAGGAAATACTGTATCGGTTCCTACCAACGAGTATCGAGGACTGACTTACATAAATGAGTTAATAGATAATTTTCAGAAGGTTATGGAAATTCCTCCAGGGACATACCACATAGGATCTCAAAACAGATTAAGTCGATATGAAATTGTCTGTTTAATATTTAAAGAACTAGGAATGGAAGACCGGATATCCAAGCTTATTATTAAAGATGAAGAAAAGTATAAAAATTATACTAGAGATGTCAGACTCGATACATCATTAATTCAATCAAAGGGTATTCACTTTTCTAAATCATCAGATGCTATCAAGCAATGTATTAAAGAGTATAACCTATCAATGGAATGATTTTATGTCATTATCAATTCAACATTATTCTCTCTTAAAAAATCCTGGTATTCAGCACTCACATCTGCATCCGTAATAATACAGTTTATATCTTCAGGTTTGCATATAGTCTTTACTGCTGTCTTCCCCATTTTACCTGAGTCTGAAAGTATATAGACCTTTTTACCTCTTTTGACAAATTCACTCATAACTTCCGAACGGTCGAGATCCCGGCACATGGCCCCATGTTCTTTGGTAAATCCATCCATACCTATAAAAACCTTGGTGAAATTATAATAGGAAAGGTACTCAGGGACCATTGTCCCCACCATAGATTCACTCTCTTTCTGATATATCCCTCCAATAAGGATAACATTTATACTTTTTGAATCTTTCATCTGCCTTGCGACAAATGCGTTATTGGTTATGACATTAATATTTTTCCGTGTTGCCAATGCCTGAGCCATCAATGCAACACAAGAACCTGCTTCGAGAAGTATGGTTTCACCCTCTTCCACCTGTTCTGCTGCTGCATAAGCTATTTTCTGTTTCAGTGAATAATTAATACTTAACCGATGGGATATATCATCCGTAGGGGAAAGGCTGGCTCCTCCATGGGTGCGTATAAGAAGATTTTGTTCTTCTAAAAGCCTTAGATCACTTCTAATGGTGACCAGTGAAACATTAAGTATTTCTGAAAGACTGTTAACAGAGATCTCTTTCTCTTTACTAACTATGTTCAGGATCTGTTCATGACGTTTATTCATATACCCAGTATATTTTATGGATCAGTAATTGTATATCTCCCAAGGGAATATTATAAATTTTTAGATAGTATTAACATTTATTGCACTTTCGTATTTTCGTAATTGACTTTCGAACGAAAGGGAATTAGAATAATATCAAAAGGGGAAACGAAAATGATTTTTAATATTCAGCGCTATTCATTGCATGATGGTGATGGTCTCAGAAGTACTGTTTTTCTAAAGGGATGCCCACTACATTGTCCATGGTGCAGTAATCCGGAAAGCCAAAAAAAAGAAGCAGAGATAATGTTTGATTCCTCAAAATGCATCGGTTGCCAGGATTGTATTAGAGTATCGAAAAATTCTGAGATGGACTACCAAAATAAAGAGATTAACTTTCATCCCCACCGTCAGGGAGAGACTCAACATTTTAAAGATATTTGTCCAAGCAAAGCATTACAGGTTATAGGTGAAAAAAAGTCAGCTGAAGAGATTTGCAATATTATTAAACGTGATTTGGTTTTTTATAAACAATCTGGTGGAGGTGTCACACTATCAGGTGGAGAACCTCTTATGCAGGCAGAACTTTGCCGGGAGGTGGCCCAAATATTAAAAAAAGATGACATCCCCCTAGCCATTGAGACCTGTCTTCATATTCCTTGGGAAAATATAAAAGCACTAATACCATATACTGATGAATTTATATGTGATTTAAAGCATAGCGATCCAATAAAGTTTAAAGAACATACCGGAGGAAATCTAAAGCTAATAACCAACAATCTAAAAAAGTTAGATGAAAGTGGAACATCTATTCGTATTCGTATACCTATAATATACGGATTTAATCACGATAGAAAAACCATAGGAGGAATACTAGATATAATCCAGTCTCTTAAGACAGATCACAAGGTAGAGTTTCTACCCTATCACTCTTTTGGTGCAGGGAAATATGAAAAACTGGGACGATCCTATGACCTACCAGAGCATATGATGCCAGAAGATGAATTACTAAAATATATTGAAGATGCGGAATACCGGAAAATACCGGTAAAAATAGGAGGATAGTTTTGACAAAACGAATGAAATTATACAGAGATAGGATATTAAAGACAAAGCCGACAATCTGTACCGAAAGAGCTTTTTTTTATACACAGGCTTATAAGGAACACGAAGATAAACCAGTAATTATTAAAAGGGCTCATGCATTAAAAGATACTCTAGAATCAATGACAATTGGCATTGAGCCTGAAGACCTAATTGTAGGTAATCACTCTTCTGCTATATATGCAGCACCTATTTTTCCGGAATACGCAGTTGAATGGATAAGTAAAGAGATAGATGATTTTGAAAAGCGTCAAGGAGATGCATTTTTCCCTGATACAAATACCAAAAAAAAGTTATTGGATATTTGTAAATATTGGGAAAAGAAAACTACGCTAGATAAAGGCCGTGCCTTGTTGACGGAAGATCTTTTAGCAATTCATGAATCAGGAATAATCCGTGCAGAAGGAAACCTAACATCTGGAGATGCCCATATTGCTGCTCATTTCAGGAAAATTATGGATAAAGGATTAGGATGGTTTGAAAATGATGTCAGTAAAAGAATGGCTGAACCTGATCTAATTTCACCTGATGGAATAAAAAAACATCTATTTTATAAATCGACTCTGATGTCCCTTAAGGCTTTTCATTTTTTTATCATTCGGTATGCAAATTTAGCTGGAGAGTTAGCTAAAAAAGAACAAGATAAAACTAGAAAGGTCGAACTAGAAAAGATTGAAATAAATTGTCGGTTTATATCTTCTGAAAAACCGGAGAACTTTTATCAGGCTCTACAACTAAACTACTTTGTACAGTTGGTTTTACAAATTGAAAGTAACGGTCATTCATTATCCCTTGGACGTATGGATCAATACCTCTATCCCTTTTATAAAGATGATAAAGAGAAAGGCATAATAGAAGATTCTTTTGTAATGGAACTTCTAGAAAATACATGGCTTAAACTTGTAAGTATGAAAAAAATACGTTCTTGGTCCCACACCCGGTTTTCAGCAGGAGGACCTCTTTATCAGAATGTAACAATTGGTGGACAATTACAGGATGGAACCGATGCAGTAAATGATCTATCTTACTTGATTCTTAAATCTGTAGGGGAAACAAAGCTTACACAACCTAATTTGACAGTTCGGTTTCATGAAAACCTTAATAAAGATTTTCTGTTGGAATGTATTAAAGTAATTCAACTTGGATTTGGAATGCCAGCATTTAATAATGATGCTATTGTTATCCCCTCTTTTCTCAAGATTGGTGTTGAAAAAGAAGACGCTTGGGATTATTCAGCTATTGGTTGTATTGAAGTTGCTGTACCTGGGAAATGGGGATACCGTTGTACAGGTAAACACTTTCTCAATTTTATGCGTGTATTTCTAGCTTCCCTTAATAATGGAACTGATCCAGTCAGCGGGAAACAATTCTGTGAAGGAATAGGAAACCTTGAAGATTTCACACAATTTTCACAGGTTATGGATTCCTGGGATAAACAGGTCCGTTATTATGCTAAAGCCGGAATAGCAATAGATTCAGCGATTGATGTCGTTCTACGGGATGAAGCTCCTGATATTCTATGTTCAGCTTTCACTGATCAGTGCCTTGAAAGAGGAATGACAATACACGAAGGTGGTAGTAAATATGACTTTGTATCTGGTCTTCAGGTAGGGATTGCAAACCTAGGTGATTCCTTGGCGGTTATTAAGAAACTTATATTTGAAGAAAAACGTTTTACTGCAAAAGAGTTGATGGATGTTATAAAAAATAACTTTGAAGGTCCATCTGGTGAGAAGTTCAGACAAATTTTACTAAATTATTCCCCTAAATACGGTAATGACGATGACTATGTCGATAATATACTTGTGGAAGCTTATAATTGTTACATTAATGAGATTGAAAATTATCATACTATCCGTGAAGGAAGTGGAGCAATTGGTTGTAGGTATTTTGCCGGGACATCAAGTATCTCCGGAAATGTTCCTGCAGGATCAATAGTCCCTGCTACTCCAGACGGGCGAAAAGCTTGGATGCCCCTTGCTGAAGGTGCATCACCTTCGGCCAGTGCAGATAAGCTTGGGCCTACAGCTGTAATGCGAAGTATTAGTAAATTGCCTACAGATAAAATTCTAGGAGGGGTTCTATTAAATCAAAAATTATCACCAACAATTTTGCAATCTAATGAGAAAAAAGAAAAACTGGCTTCTATGCTCCATGGATTTTTTGATGATTTAAAAGGATGGCATATTCAGTTTAATATAGTTGATAGGGAAACTTTGTTAGCAGCCCAAAAAGATCCTGAGCAGTTTCATGATCTAGTGGTTAGGGTGGCTGGGTACTCGGCCTTCTTTACAAATCTTTCGACTGAAACTCAGAACGATATCATTGCAAGAACAGAGCAGACTATTTAGAAGGGGATTACATTGAAAAAAAAGTTACTTTGCGGAGTAGATTTTGGGGGAACAAAGCTTGCTGTTGGATTGGTAACCCCTGAGGAAGGTCGTTTAATAGATAAAACTATCCGGTACGATCATTTAGGTATTTCTGAAAAAGAGACTATGAAGATAATAGCTGAAACTATAAAGAGTCTGCTTAAAAAAAATGATCTTTTAGAGGAAGACTTAATAGGTATTGGAGTTGGTTTTACTGGGCATATTAGTTACCCTGCAGGAAAATGTATAACATCTAGTAATATTGAGGGCTTTGATGGCTTTTCATTAAAGGATGAGTTAGATAAATATTTTAATATACCTATTGTTATAGATAATGATGCTAATGCCCAGGCCTGTGGAGAGCACTCCTTTGGAGCCGGGAAAGGGATTTCTGATATCCTCTATATCACTATCAGTACAGGGATTGGAGCAGGGATATTTATTGATAATAAACTTGTTCATGGAAAGACTGGAACAGCTGGAGAAATTGGACATACAATTATGAATCCAGATTCAGGAGCTCTCTGTAATTGTGGAAATTATGGATGCGTAATGGCTGAAGCTTCTAGTCTGGGTCTGCCTTATCAATATTCTAAGGAATTTGAAAGACAAAACCAGATAACCGGACATCAACTTTTAGATCCTTCAGAAGGAAAAAAAATAGATGGAGTTTTTTTAAGACAGCAAGTAGAAGCCGGTGATATATCTGCTATAAATGTTATGAAACACTCTGCACGGTACGTAGGAATACTGATCTATAATATGTTTCAAACGTTAAATCCTGAACTTATAATTCTAGGTGGAGGTTTTATGAACTTAGGGGATACCTATATGAATCAAATAAGGGATAATTTCTACAAATATGCAGGGAAGATGATGGTAAATAAAACAGAAGTAGTTTATGAGCAATTAAAAAGTAATTCTGGCTTGATTGGAGCTGCATCTCTAGTAAAATGTTGTTAGTAAATTAAAAGTCTATTCAGGACTTATATCCTGAATAGACCTATATTTATATTACAAATTTATTTATTAGCATAATATGCTGCCCCTACGGCCTGAGCAAACTGTGCAACAGTAAAATGTGGATCATTTTCTAGCTGCTTCATAAGTGGAGTATTGGCTAAAGTGGAGTCTGCAACCTCAAACTGAATATCATTTTTAATAGACTTTGCTCCTTCCCACATAAGATCATAACATCTTTTACGTTTAACAAGTCTTCCAAATAAGACCCTTGGATCTGCAGTAGGATTTAAGATTTTTTTTGTTTCAATCCATGTAACTGCAAGGAATTCACCTATCTCTTTCCAGATACGATCATTAAGTTCATCAGCTTCTCTTTCAGGCAGACTCATCATATGTTCAAGAAATGGTTTCCGCTGATCTTTTGGTTCAGTAGGCACATAATATCCTGTAATCCCATAAACTGTTTTTTTAACAACAAATTCTTTTTCTATCAATTCCTGGAAAAGTTCAGGTTTTTCTTTAGGGAAATATTTCATAGCCAACCGGAAGACACCACTTTGACTTGTATATTTCTGTAAAGTTCCTGGCAGTTCAGTATTAAAGTTATTAATACTTCTTAAATCATCAGGGACATAAGATTTTTCAACATAACTACCTAAATCAATAATAAAATTATACACTTCTAAAGGAATATCTGGAATATTTCCTTCTTCATCAACCCAACCTGTTCCAAGTTCTGTACCTAAAGTATGGGCAAAAACACCATTTTTAATAAGATGAGGAGAATCTGATGCTGCTATTTCAACGGCGGCTGTAAAAGAGGCCATAGGCCCATCATTAATAATAAAAACATTCCCATCTTTTTTTATCAGTTCCTGAATTCTATCGTTTAGATTCGTAAGCTTAGAAAAATCTTCCTCATAATTGATATTACTATTATTTCGTATACCTCGTGTTTTGTAGACTTCTCCTCCTACAACTTTATTACGAACAACAACATCTGGAAAACACATACCTACGCCGTCAATTTCCACCATGTCTTCTTGCAGAAATTCTTCAACCTCGTCGCAAAATTCAATCATAAAATCTTCTTTCGCTGCTATATCCAGAGCTTTAACCATCTTTATATTTAAGATTTCTTTTGTAGATGAATCCGGTGCAACATCAAGAGAAGCTTTTGCCCTCATAAGTCTTACAATTAGACAAATAGGATCAACTAACTGAAGTGATGTTGTGAACCTGGCAGGAAACCAATCATACTCCTTATAACAGTCTATATCCCCATCCTTAACCAGAGCTATTTTAATATCTGTACCACCAACATCGATTCCACATAAAAGCTTTCCATCCATATTTTGTGTAACATTATGGTATACATCCAGATTCTGTTGTTTTTTCTCTTCTATTTTTTTTATTTCTGGAATATTTTCTATAGAGTCGACTTTAAAACTGAAACCATTAACATCAGGAGCCAATGTATTAAGCATTCTATCAATAACATTAACAGCACGGCCATAACCTCTTCTATCACTGCGTTTTTTATCAATATCAAAGGTATTGTTTAAGTTTCTGACAAACTGAACAAGTTGTTTATTATCTAAATCAACATAAACATCCATTTTTTTTCCACCAAGGCTGGATAATATATTGTAAATTTCAGCCCATACATACTCTTTGATAAAATTATCCTGTTTAGTCATTCCCTGAAACTTTGGTATTTTAATAGGAAAGGAACGCAATTCATCTTTTTCCAATAAAGTTAAAATACAGTTAAGAGTTTGGCTATCTTTATCAGCTAATCCCTGAAAAGATTTATATACATTGCTGATATAAACAGGATTCCCTGCTTCTGCTTTAGTTAAAAAATCTGAAATCATTAAATCTACTCCCAAAATTATTCAATATTATATTAGGAAACATCTGTCTCCCGTTTTGCTCCTATACCTTCCTCTTTAAGAATTGAGTAGAAACAGTCAAGTTCTTCCCTTGTATATGGTTTCATTTTTTTCATAAAGTCGTAATCTTTTCCCATTAGCCTATATTTATTCTGTGCAAGAGGATTAAAATTAATCAGCTCCATTTCAGTTCCTGGTGAGTTCTGAAAAACAAACCTACAAATGGATCTTATATTCTTCTCTTTTGCTGTTATTCCGGGGATTAGTGGAATCCGAACTAGAATATTCTGTTTGTTATTAGCAAGTGATTTAAAATTAGATAAAATTAACTCATTTCCAGTTCCTACATATTTGAAATGTTCATTTTCGTCGAACAGTTTTAAATCAACTATAAAAAGATCAACTAGTCCAATAAATGACTCAAATATCTCTTTTTTTGCATACATACATGTCTCAATTGCCGTATGCACACCATGCTCTTTACATTTTTCTAGAACTGCTCTGCTGAATTTATATTGATAAAGAGAATCCCCACCAGAAATGGTAATACCACCTCCAGATTTATCATAAAAAGCCTTATCCTGTAGTAATTTCTCTACGGCTTCGTCAACTTCCATTTCATAACCGTCGAAGGTTAAAGCTGTTGTAGGACAAACATTGACACAGGCACCATTATTGTCACATTTATTATGATTTATAGAGATGTATGATTCATTTTCCTTTCCTAGTGTTAACGCCTGATTAGGGCAGACATTAAGACATAAGTTACACTGAATACATTTACGCTCAAAATACCACAAATTAATTTGGTTCTTTATTCCTTCTGGATTTTGACACCAGATACAGTTTAAGTGACACCCCTTCAAAAACAGGGTTGATCTAATACCCGGTCCATCATGAACGGCAAACTTTTTAATGTCAAAAACATTTCCTTTCACTGAACTTCTCCATAACTGGTTCTTGCAATAATTTCATCCTGCAGATCTGATGCTAAGTCTGTAAAATATGCAGTATATCCTGCAACTCGAACTGTTAAGCTTGAATATTTCTCAGGATTTTTTTTAGCTGCAACAAGATCCTCTTTTTTAAGAACATTAAACTGTACATGATTAATTTTAAGATCTACAAAAGTTCTTAAAAGAGAAGAGAATTTCTTAACCCCTTCAAATGTCTTAAAAAACTCCGGTAAAAATTTCATATTTAATAAACTTCCATTACTAGCTAATTTTGAGTTAATTCTGGAAACAGAATTAAGCAGAGCTGTTGGGCCACTAACATCACGGCCGTACATAGCCGAAACTCCTCCATCTGCAAGTGGATCCTTGGCCATTCTTCCATCGGCTGAAGCACCAACATTTTGTCCCATAGGAACATGAGCAGAAACAGTATATAGACCGGTATGATAAATACCACCACGGACATTGGTATACCTGCTTAACTGACCAGCAAAAAACTCAACCCACTGGTTTCCTAAATCATCAACCCATTTCACATCGTTTCCATATTTAGGTACTTTATGAAGAACAGACTGTCTTAGAGGCTCTTTCCCTTTCCAGTTACAAATTAAAGCCTTTAAAAACTCATCTTTTGAAATAGATTTATCTTCAAATACCATTTTTTTAATAACAGCCAAACTATCTACAAGATTAGCCACCTGTATTGCCTGTATACCTGAGAGATTGTAAAAAGCTCCACCTACAGTTACATCCCTACCGTTACCTATACAATCATCGATTACACTGGAAAGGAAAGCCGAAGGAAGGATTTCTCCATGGGTTACATCAACAACTTCACAACTTTTAATCATACGTTCTATATAGTATTTCAGCTGCTTTTCAAGAGCATCTTCAAGATCTTTAAAGGTTTCATAGTCATTTAGTGTTCCGGTTTTTAATCCCATCTCTTTACTAGTAAGAAGGCAGACACCATTAGTTAGAGTCAATTCAAGAGCTTTCATCAGATTAAACATAGCAGCGTCACTCCAACCTAAATTATTACCTTGAGTTGTTAATTCTACACAACCAACAATGGCATAATCCCTTGCATCTTTTTCACCTATACCAACATTCATAAGAGCAGGAATAACCCCTTCATCGTTAAATATCTGAGGCATACCGCTACCCATTCCTATAACACGACTACACTCATCAACAAATTTTTCATCCGAATCTTTAAAAAGACGGGCGGACAGGTTTGGCTGAGGCATAAGTATATGGCTTTGAGCTTTAAGAAATAGGTAGGACAGATCATTTGAAGCATCCTGTCCATCTTCAGTCTGACCACCGCAGGCTATATTAAAACCTATTGGGAATCCAGCAAAATATTTTGCACCCTGGGAATTTCTCAGGTACACAATCTGGTTGAACTTCAGCCATAAGGCTTCGATTAACTCAAGTGCATCCTGTTTCTCGATAA
The DNA here is from genome assembly GCA_051531975.1 of Spirochaetaceae bacterium. Classification (GTDB taxonomy): domain Bacteria; phylum Spirochaetota; class Spirochaetia; order DSM-2461; family DSM-2461; genus Thiospirochaeta. The sequence goes on along the minus strand of JAOPTT010000009.1, from coordinate 7,095 downwards.
TTCCGGATTCAATGTCTTTCTGATAATATGAATATAGATACTGATCCGCCCTACCTGGAGAAAATGATGAAGCATTTGATTCCATTTGAAGTATTACATATAAAAACCACAGTGATTGTAGAGCTTCATGAAAGGTTTCTGCAGGGCTTTTTGCTAATTTCAGACAGATTCTACTAATTTCCAACAATCCTATACGGCTATCACTATATTCAGGATTTTCAGCTAACTTAGATGCTAACTGGCCATATCTTTTCATAAATAGAATTGCCCCTTCTTGGACAATTATTACACTTCTATAAAAATCTAGCTGATTTGCAGTTGCTGTTTTAAGTTTAATTTCAGATTCTTCTTTTAATCCAACAGGTCCAATTTTCAGCCATTTTTCTGTATTTGGGCAGATGTGTCCCTGGGCATGATCTTTTTGATTTATTTTAGCAACTTTACCTATTTCACTAATTTCATCACCTATTTTATTTTTAATAATATCTTCTAGACATTTTCCTTCCCAATAAGGATATATATTCTCTTTAAATTCAATAATATCTTCAGGCCTTACATTAAACTTATCCTGGGGCCTGGTTGCCAAAGTATCTATTTCCCCATTAATCCAGGAACTACCCGCCTCAGGGAAAACAACTCCTCCACGTACTCCTGGAGTTCTATTTCCTACAATCAATTCTAGAGGATCAATTTTTATAGTTATCTGAGATAGTGAAGCAGTTAAACTTTTAGCTCTTTTTAGAGCAATAGAGTCCCCATCGTTATCTTTATAACAATTAGTTATAATCTTTGCTTGTTCTAAAGACATGAACCTTGGTTCTTTTAACATATTCTCTTTCAGATTCTTAATTCTATCGGTTAAAACCAGTTCTCTACTATTGTTTTTATCTGCTTTCATCTCTTCACCTCATACATTTTTTTCATCAATTAATCGAAAATAAGATCATATAATATAATAAGTCTGTTTTTCCCATACCACAATGGCAGGAAATGACTATTTCTTATCAAATATTGATCTAAAACTACACTCTAAACACTCCCAAGACCACTTTTAGAATATATATACTTAAATATTGACCAGTTTTAGAAGTATTTAATATGGATATTCATATTCGTTTAAAAATTGACAAAGGTAATAAACAGCAATATAATACTCCATATGAAAGAATACACCCTTTCATATAAAAACTCAAGAAAAAGGATTATATAATGAAAAACTACGATAATATATTAAAAAAGCTGGATAAAGAGCATAATGACTTACAATTTCAGAGCTTTTCAAATAAAACCGCTTTAACAATTGGCCTCAGACTTCTGGAGATAGCTGAAGAAAAAAATTTAGTTTTAACAATTGATATAACTAGGCATAATCAGCAATTATTTCATTATGCCTGTGAAGGGACTTCAAAGGATAATGATGAATGGATTAAAAGAAAAAACAGTGTAACAAATCATTTTAGTAAAAGTTCTTTTTATATAAAAAATCTTCTTGAGCAAAATAATACAACAATCGATCAGATGTTTTATCTAAATCAGGAAGAATATTCTGCATTTGGTGGATCTTTTCCTATTATAATAAAAGATTCAGGAGTCATAGGCACAATTACTGTTAGTGGACTTCCCGATGAAGAGGATCATAATCTTGTTGTTTCCACCATTAAAGATTATATCTACTGCTTATAAACAAAAGAAGTGAGCATTAAACAGCTCACTTCTTTGTAATAATATTATAAAACTAAATTATACAAGATCACGTTTACGTTTTCTACCATAACTATCAAGACACAGAATAGTCACTATAAGCAAACCTCTTAATATCATCTGAATATATGGATTAACTCCCAACATATTCATAGAGTTTTCCATAATACCAAAAACAAGCAGACCCATTGCAGTCTGAGGTATACCTCCTACTCCACCAGCAAGAGAAGTACCTCCAACAACTACACCACTTATAACAGTTAAGGCAGTGGTCTCACCATATACAGATGACCCAGAATTCAGTTTAGATGAGAGCATTACACCACCTAAAGCTGCTGCAACTCCACATATTACATATGTTGTGGCTTTTATCCGTCGAACATTAATACCTGAATACTCAGCGACTTCATAATCTCCACCTATTGCATAACAATTTCTTCCAAATTGCGTATGCCTTAATATCCAGTAGGTAACAAATAATACAAGAAGCATAATGATTACTAGATTTGGAATTACCCCAAAAACTTTCCCATTTGCGATCATCATAAAATCAAAATTACTAGCGGATATTGGGTGTGCATCTGTCAACTGCATTGCCAATCCAGTTAATAACATTCCCATACCCAATGTAATTATGAAAGGTTCTGTTTTCTGATATACAACCAGATAACCGTTTATCGCCCCTATTAATGCACCTACTAGAAGTGCACCAAGTATAGCAATCGGGATAGGCATAAAATCCATCAGCTTAATAGCAACAATACCGGCAACGACCAAAGTACCACCAATGGATAGATCTATTCCTCCGGCAGTAATAACCATTGTAATACCAAATGCTAGAATCATTAATATTGATGCTGAATTCACCAAATCAAATAAATTGAACCTTGTAAAGAAGTTGGTTTTAAAGAAAAGCATTGTCACTAGCATTACAATAACCGCTACAGTGGCTTTCTGATTTATAGCTTTTTTTAAGAACTTATGTCTGGTTAAAAAATTATTCATATAAATTTCCTCCTAGTATTGCTTTCGACTATCAAGCCATATGGCCATTATAAGAATTAAACCTTTAAGCACATTCTGCATATATACAGAAACGCCTAGAAGGTTCATACAATTCGCTAGAAGTATAACCAGCATAGTACCTAGAACTGTACGAACGACACTTCCTTTACCACCTTTTAGGGATGTACCACCAACAACTACTGCAAGAATTGCATTAGTCTCATAGTTTTTTCCTAATACAGGGGAAGCAGTTGTTACTCGGGAAAATAGAACGATTGCACCCATGGCAGCCATTAATCCTGCAATAGTATATATAGTCATGATACTTTTATTGACAGATATACCGGACAATCTTGCGGCAGTTTTATTTCCACCAGTAAGGTTTATTGTACGTCCCATATATGTTCTATTATGAAAAATATACAGAATCATGAGAATAACAAGAAATATAAGAAAAGAGACTGAAAAAATTCCAACTGTTCCTGTTCCTATCGATGTAAACACAGAATAATCTCTTGTAATATAACTCATATGATCTGTTACACCACCTGTATAAATCAGAGCTAATCCTCCATATACAACACTCATACCAAATGTAATAAACAGTCCCTCTGCTTGCGTAGTCGCACCACTTAGTAAAATTAATGCGCTATTAAAAAGTCCACACAGAGCACCTAATAACAAACCGATAAACAAAGCAGGTATTTGTCCTAAAGGTTCAATTAAAGATAGGGTCACAACTGCAACAAAAGACATAATACCAGCTATTGATAAGTCTATGAATCCACCGATAATAACAAAAGTCATACCTAATGCAACCATTATTAGCGGTCCAAACTGACGCATAATATTGGTCATGTTTGCAGTAGATAAAAATTTAGGTTCCACGATAGCTGTTACAAGAACAAGCAAACCTATCGCGACAAGAACCAGATATTCCCTAGCGAAATTTTTTAGTGTATCTTTATGATTTTTAATGCTGTTAAAAGCTCTGTATTTTAAAGTTGTTTGATCACTCATGAATCCGCTCCTTCAGGTTTAGATAATTCAAAGTTTTCATCCTTAAATTCCAATGCTTTCTCCATAATTGTATCTGCAGAAGCCTTTTCAGGATCAAATTCCCCTGTTATTTGTCCATCGCAAACAGTTAATACACGGTTACTCATATTCAATACTTCAGGAAGTTCAGATGAGATCAATATTACAGATCCGCCATTTTCCACAATCTGTTTCATCAATAGATAAATTTCAAATTTTGCACCAACATCAATACCTCTTGTAGGTTCATCAAGAATAAGAATACGAGGATCAAGCTCCATCCATCTTCCTACAATACATTTTTGCTGGTTTCCTCCAGATAGACTACCAATTCTGGTTTTAATAGAAGGAGTCTTAACCCCCAGGGATTTAACCTGTCGCTCAGCTATTTCTTTTTCTTTTTCATTATTCACAAAACCATACTTAGTAATTTTGTCTAGACTACCCATAGAAATATTGGATTCTACAGAAAAAGGAAGTACTAATCCTTGCAGCTTTCTATCCTCTGGTACAAGGCACATTCCAACCTGTTTTGCATCTGCTGGATTTTTTATACTTACTGTTTTTCCATCTATTAAAATCTCATGACCTTTTACCTTGTCTGCACCAAATATAGCTCTGACAATTTCAGTTCTTCCGGCACCTACCAGTCCAACAAGTCCTAGGATTTCTCCTTTTTTTAGCTTAAAAGATATATTATTCAGTTTACTTGTATTTATGGATCTAACCTCCATCAGCGTATCACCTACGCATCTTGGACGGTCGGGGAATTCATTTTCAATTGAACGACCAACCATTTTTGTGATCATCTCACTTCTTGTGATCTCAGAAATTGGTTTGGTATCGATAACATTTCCATCACGCATTACAGTTACTTTGTCACAAAATTCAAATATCTCATTCAATTTATGACTTATATATATAACAGAAATACCTTTTTTCTTAAGATGACGAATTATTACAACTAACTCCTTCATCTCATCAGCAGTAAGGCTACTACTTGGCTCATCCATTATTATGAGCTTAGAATCAAATGACAAAGCTTTAGTAATCTCTACCATCTGTTTTTCCGAAACACTTAGTTCAGAAACTATTGTATGAGTATCTATTGTACAGCCAATACTTGCTAGAAGCTCTTTTGCTTTTGTATGAGTACCACTCATACCGTGCATCTCTTTAAAACGACCGAGAAAAATATTTTCTCCAACAGTCATAGTATTTACAAGATTTAATTCCTGGTAAATTATACTTAGACCTAATTTCATAGACTGAAGGGGTGTTGTACTTTTAATATTATCACCATCAAAAATAATAGTTCCGGAATCCCTTTTATAAACTCCTGATAATATTTTCATTAGAGTAGATTTACCAGCTCCGTTTTCACCTACAATTCCATGAACTGTTCCATAATGTACATCGATGGAAACGTTATCCAGTGCTTTAACTCCCGGAAATGTCTTGCTTACATCTTTAATCGAAAGTATGACTTCCGTTTCGTTTATATTCATTCGCCATAACCTCTTTATAATTTTCAAGAAACCCCCGTCTCTGCTATAAGCACAAACGAGAGCTTTACTAATATAACTCTGTTTCTACCACTCAGGAGCTGTAAAATTGTCAATATTTTTTAGATCAACAATATCTAAATTAACAAAGTTCACAGGTTCAATAGTTCCACCAGCAAGGATATCTTTTGTCAATTTTAGTGAAAGTTTAGCAAAAGCTTCAAAGTTCTGCATAATAGTTACACTCTGCTCACCACTTCTTACTTGATCAAATCCAGCTCTGTTTCCATCTACACCAACAATAAATACATCTTCCATACTTGCTGCTTTTAAAGCACCTAATATACCAGTTGCACCATTATCCCAATGACAGAAAACACCATCAATTTCATCACCATGCTTAACAATCATATCTTCCATGATAGCCATCGCTTCAGCTGTAGACCACTGCTGTGTTGCTTTGTAATCAATAACATTGATTTTTGAACCTGCGATTTTACCATTAAATCCATCATGACGTTTAATTTGAGCATCGTGACCTGATTGACCACCGATTTCAACAATATTTGCACCTTCAGGAAAATTATTAAGGAAAGCCTGACCTGAAGCTTCTCCAGCCATATTATCATTAACACCTACAAAGAAATCTCTTAAATGATCACTACTTGAAGGTAAATCAGAAGAAAACATTCCGACAATAACACCAGCGTCTTTAGCCTGCATCAAACTTGGAATAACCGCATTTATATCATTTGGATTGATAAAAATAGCTTTTAAACCCTGGGCAACGGCATTAGTTACAACCTGAGCCTGAACCTGAGCATCACCTTTACCATCAAGAATAATTACATCAAAACCATAATCTGCACCATGCTTCTGAAACATTTTTGCAGAAAAAGACTGTGACTCATTAGCCATGTCTCCAGGAATAAATGCAACTTTAACCATTCCATCTTCTGTTGTTTCCGCTTCCTTCTGACCGTTGGCAAAAGCCATAGTTCCCATTAATAAACCCACACAAATAAGTGCAACAAATTTTCTTCTCATAGTATCCTCCATTGATTCTATATGCTCTTTATATAGCTAATAATTAGTTTCGGACTACCCGATAAAACCATATTCTCAGCTTTAAAAGAATAATATTGAAAAACATAAACAGTCATTTGAAAAGTATTTACTTTTGAATTAACAGTATTATGCTTCATATGAAAGCAGTATAGCACTGCACTTGAAAGCTGTAAATGTTTTTTTTATTAATTTGAGCTTTATAAATTTCATCACATACATAGTTGATATTAGGTTTTGGCATACTTTTATATGTATAAAATTGATTATTTAGAGAGTGAGATCTTAAGATTTGACCTATATTGGTTTGCTGTAACAGAAGCTTTTGAAGCTGTACTAAGTAAATATTTTTATGAGTTGATCATTAATGAAAAAAGCCCCAGATAATTCCAGGGCTTGTTAATTTGTAATTATGTAATGTAATTACTCTTTTATTAACCTTTAACAGATCCGCTCATAAGGCCACGAACAAAATACCTTCCGGAGACGATATAGATTGTTAATGTAGGTAATGCCGCTATCATGGCAGCTGCAAAGTGTACATTATACTCTTTAACACCTGTGGAAGAACTTACTAGGTTATTTAAAGCAACAGTCATCGGCTGAGAAGTTGCATCACCAAAAGAGACCCCAAACAGGAAATCATTCCAGATATTTGTAGTTTGCCAGATAACAGAAACAACAATAACTGGTGCCGAATTAGGAAGAATTATTCGTCTAAATACATCAAAAAAAGTTGCTCCGTCAATCTGGGCTGATTCTACTAACTCCATTGGAAAGG